>NZ_SLXB01000018.1 GCF_004342845.1 Prevotella heparinolytica
GTTCCACCTCTTTCCATTCCGAACAGAGAAGTTAAGCCCGGTCACGCCGATGGTACTGCGTAACAGTGGGAGAGTAGGTAGCCGCCGTCTTTTTTGAAGAGGCCCCCCGTCCGGAAACGGACGGGGGCTTTCCGCTTTTGTGCCTTTGGGTTTCTGGACTTTTTGCTGTTTTTTTAAAAAACGACAAACTTTTCATCCTTTCTTACCATCTAATATTGAATTGATTTTCGTATTTTTGGCAGCAATCTAATAAAAAGGAAAATATACGTATTTAATATTGTAATATAAATCAAATAATACTCCTGTAAATATGGAAAACAAGATTCAAGAGCTGACCGATAAAATCTACCGTGAAGGGGTAGAAAAAGGAAACGAAGAAGCTCAGAGGCTTATCGCGAAGGCTCAGGAAGAAGCAAAAAAAATAGTAGAGGATGCTCGTAAGGAAGCCGACTCTATTGTGACTGCCGCCCATAAGTCTGCCGACGAATTGGCAGAGAATACAAAATCAGAATTAAAATTGTTCGCCGGTCAGGCTGTTAATGCACTGAAATCCGAAATTGCTACTTTAGTGACGGATAAGATTGTGAATGCCGATGTAAAAGCATTTGCCGAGAATAAAGAATTCCTTCATTCTTTCATCGTTGCATTGGCCTCTAAATGGTCTGCAAATGAGGCGATTGTCATCTCTACTGCTGATGCAGAAGGTTTGACGAAGTATTTTGTGGCGAAAGCCAAAACCTTGCTGGGTAATGGAGTGAAGATTGAACAAGTGAACGGTATCAAGTCTTTGTTCTCCGTATCGCCTGCCGACGGTTCGTACAAAGTGAACTTCGGCGAAGAAGAATTTATGAACTACTTCAAGGAATTCCTGCGTCCGCAGTTAGTGGAAATGCTCTTTTAACCCCTGAATTATGAGTAAATACTATTACTTGGTAGCCGGTTTGCCCGAACTTTCTTTGGAAGATAGCAAGCTGAGCTATACAGTAGCAGATTTCAGGACGGAATTCTATCCCTATTTGTCGGGTGAGGATAAAAAACTGATGGATTTGTTTTATCTGAAATTCGACAATGCCAATGTCTTGAAGCTGTTGAAGGATAAGGATGCCTCCATTGATTTGCGTGGAAATTTTTCGGCAGAGGAATTGATGGGCTATATTTCCCGGATGAAAGAGGGAGATGAGGTGTCCGAAAGCGTATTCCCTTCTTATTTGTCTGCTTTTATCTCTGAATATTTCAGTATGTCTGCCGGCGATGATGTCTTATATGAGAACCGTTTGACAGCACTTTATTATGCTTATGCAATGAAGTGCAAGAATCGTTTTGTGTCTTCATGGTTTGCTTTCAATCTTACCGCGAACAATATATTGGCAGCGCTTACGGCGCGAAAGTTCAAGATGGAGGTTGCCCCGCTTATTGTGGGTGATACGGAGGTGTGCGAGATATTGAGAACATCTAATGCGCGTGATTTTGGCTTGGGCAGTGAGGTGGAATACTTGGAGCAGCTGGTGAAAATCAGTGAAACGAGTGAGTTGCTGGATCGGGAGAAGAAAATTGACCAACTTCGTTGGGAGTGGATGGAAGAAGCTACTTTTTTCGACTATTTCACGGTAGAACGTCTGTTTGTATTCCTGCAACAATTGGAGATGATTGAGCGATGGATTTCATTGGATAAAGAAAAGGGGAGCCAAATGTTTCGCAGCATGATCGCTGCTTTGAAAGACGAGGTGCAGATACCCGCAGAATTCAGATAAAACAAATAACATAATTATATGGCAACAAAAGGAACTGTAAGTGGCGTAATAGCCAACATGGTGACCCTCGTCGTTGACGGCCCGGTGGCGCAAAACGAGATTTGTTATATCTCGACCGGTGGAGACAAGTTGATGGCGGAGGTGATTAAGGTGGTAGGCACCCGGGTCTATGTACAGGTGTTTGAGAGCACCCGCGGACTGAAGGTGGGAGCCGAAGCCGAGTTTACCGGACACATGCTCGAAGTGACGCTGGGACCGGGTATGCTTTCAAAAAACTACGATGGTCTGCAAAACGACCTCGACAAGATGGATGGCGTTTTCTTGAAACGCGGACAATACACCTATCCGTTGGATAAGGGAAGCAAATGGCATTTTGCTCCTTTGGTGAAGGTGGGCGACAAGGTAGAAGCCGCTGCTTGGCTGGGACAAGTGGATGAGAATTTCCAGTCGTTGAAAATCATGGTGCCTTTTGTACAAAAAGGCGTATGTACCGTGAAGTCCATTGCAGCAGAAGGCGACTACACCATCGAAGATACTATTGCAGTGCTGACCGATGAAGAAGGCAACGACATCCATGTGAACATGATACAGAAATGGCCCGTGAAGCGTGCCATGACGAACTATAAGGAAAAGCCCCGTCCTTTCAAATTGCTGGAAACCGGAGTACGTGTCATCGATACGGTCAATCCGATTGTAGAAGGGGGCACGGGATTTATTCCCGGTCCGTTCGGTACAGGCAAGACGGTGCTTCAGCATGCCATTTCCAAGCAGGCGGAGGCAGATATCGTAATCATTGCAGCTTGCGGTGAGCGTGCCAACGAGGTGGTGGAAATCTTTACGGAGTTTCCCGAACTGGTAGACCCGCATACCGGACGTAAGCTGATGGAACGTACCATTATCATTGCCAATACTTCGAACATGCCGGTTGCCGCGCGTGAAGCGTCGGTCTACACGGCTATGACGATTGCCGAATATTATCGCAGCATGGGTTTGAAGGTGTTGCTGATGGCCGACTCCACTTCGCGTTGGGCACAGGCATTGCGCGAGATGTCCAACCGTATGGAAGAGCTTCCCGGACCGGATGCCTTCCCGATGGATTTGTCATCCATCATATCCAACTTCTACGGTCGTGCCGGCTATGTGAAGCTGAATAACGGTGAGACGGGCTCCATTACATTCATCGGTACGGTATCTCCCGCCGGTGGTAACTTGAAAGAGCCGGTAACCGAAAACACGAAGAAAGTGGCCCGTTGTTTCTATGCCCTTGAGCAAGATCGTGCCGACAAAAAACGCTATCCGGCCGTTAATCCGATTGATTCTTATTCCAAATACATCGAATATCCCGAATTTGCCGACTACATAGGCAAGCGCATCAACGGCGAGTGGATTGGAAAGGTAAATGAAGTCAAAACCCGTTTGCAGCGCGGTAAGGAGATTGCAGAGCAAATCAACATTCTGGGTGATGACGGTGTGCCCGTAGAGTATCACGTGACGTTCTGAAAATCAGAGCTGATAGACTTCGTTATCTTGCAGCAAGATGCTTTCGACGAGATTGATGCCGTGACTCCGATGGACCGCCAGGAAGAAATTCTGAACATGGTGATAAACATCTGTCATACAGAATTTAAGTTTGATAACTTCAATGAGGTGATGGAATATTTCAAGAGGATGATTAACATCTGCAAGCAGATGAACTACTCGAAGTTCAGGTCCGAAGCGTACGATGGCTTTTACAAACAGTTGTCGGAACTGATAGAGGAGCGTAGAGCCTGAAAGAGTTTGCTGTTTTGATGTTCATGACTTTCTGTCCGGGCTTTGCCGATGCAGGTTTGCGGCAGAAGAGGCGGACGGGGAAATAGCGAGAAGAACAACGAGAGATTTAAAATGGTAAATAGTAAATTGTCAAATAGAAAATAAATAGATGGCAACAAAAGCATTTCAGAAAATATATACCAAGATAACTCAGATTACGAAAGCCACGTGTTCGCTCAAGGCAACCGGGGTGGGGTATGACGAGTTGGCGACTGTGAACGGCAAATTGGCCCAAGTGGTAAAGATTGCCGGCGACGAAGTGACTTTGCAGGTGTTTGAGGGTACGGAAGGCATTCCTACCAATGCAGAGGTAGTATTCTTGGGCAAGGCTCCTACAATCAAAGTGAGCGAACAACTTGCCGGACGCTTCTTCAACGCATTTGGCGACCCCATCGACGGCGGTCCCGCCATTGAAGGCGAAGAGGTGGAAATCGGCGGTCCGTCCGTGAATCCGGTGCGCCGTAAACAGCCTTCGGAGCTGATTGCAACCGGTATTGCCGGCATCGACTTGAACAACACGCTGGTGTCCGGACAGAAGATTCCGTTTTTTGCCGACCCCGACCAACCTTTCAATCAGGTGATGGCCAATGTGGCGCTGCGTGCCGAGACAGACAAGATTATTCTGGGCGGAATGGGTATGACGAATGACGACTACCTCTACTTCAAGAACGTGTTCTCCAATGCGGGTGCGCTCGACCGTATCGTCAGTTTCATGAACACCACCGAGAATCCTCCGGTGGAACGTCTGCTGATTCCGGACATGGCTCTGACGGCTGCCGAATATTTCGCTGTGAACAACAACGAGAAGGTGCTGGTGCTGCTGACTGACATGACCTCTTATGCCGATGCCTTGGCCATCGTGTCTAACCGTATGGATCAGATTCCTTCCAAGGATTCCATGCCCGGCTCCCTCTATTCGGATTTGGCAAAGATATACGAGAAGGCGGTGCAGTTCCCAAGCGGCGGTTCCATAACGATTATTGCGGTGACTACCCTGTCGGGTGGCGATATCACGCACGCCGTGCCCGACAATACGGGGTATATCACGGAAGGGCAGTTGTTCCTCCGCCGCGACAGCGACATCGGTAAGGTGATTGTAGACCCGTTCCGTTCCTTGTCGCGTCTGAAGCAGTTGGTTACGGGCAAGAAGACGCGTAAAGACCATCCGCAGGTGATGAATGCCGCCGTGCGTCTGTATGCCGATGCCGCCAACGCCAAAACCAAGCTTGAAAACGGTTTCGACCTGACGAACTACGACGAACGTACGCTTGCTTTTGCGAAAGACTACTCCAACCAACTGTTGGCCATCGACGTCAACCTCGATACCACAGAGATGCTCGATGTGGCATGGAGTTTATTCGGCAAGTATTTCCGTCCGGAAGAGGTGAATATCAAGAAAGAACTGGTAGACGAATTCTGGCCGGAAACAAATAACTAATCGCTAATTAACTAATCACTAAAAGAAGTGGCTATCAAGTTTCAATATAACAAGACCTCCCTCCAGCAGTTGGAAAAGCAACTGAAGGTGCGCGTGCGTACACTCCCCATCATTAAGAACAAGGAGAGTGCCCTGCGCATGGAAGTGAAGCGCTGCAAAACCGATGCTGCCGCGCTGGATGCGAGGTTGGAAAAGGAAATCCAAGCTTACGAAGCCATGTTCGCCCTTTGGAATGAGTTCGATACTTCATTGATAAAGGTCAGCGATGTTCATCTTGGCGTGAAGAAGATTGCCGGCGTGAGAGTGCCGTTGCTCGAAAATGTGGATTTCGAGATACGCCCGTACAGCTTGTTCAGTGCTCCCAAATGGTATGCAGACGGGTTGCACTTGCTCAAGTTGCTGGCGCATACGGCCATCGAGCGCGAATTTACCGTTGCCAAGCTGAACTTGCTGGAACATGCGCGTAAAAAGACCACCCAGAAGGTGAATCTTTTTGAAAAAGTACAGATTCCGGGCTATCAGGATGCGCTGCGCAAAATCAAACGATTCATGGAGGACGAAGAAAACCTCTCCAAGTCGTCGCAGAAAATCATGAAGTCCCATCAAGACAACAGAAAGGAGGAAGAGTTATGATTACGAAGATGAAAAAACTCACTTTCTTGGTTTACCATAAGGAGTACGAACCGTTCTTGGATCGCTTGCGCGAACTCGGTGTGGTACACATCGTGGAGAAGCAACGGGGCGAACCTGACGAGGCGTTGCATGCCTCTTTGGCAAAGCGCACTGTTTATCGCAACCTGCTTGCCGATATGCGTAAACTTGCCGATATGTACCCCTCTCCCGAGAGTGGTGTGTCTGCCGGCAAGGAGCAAGCGGTGCAAGCTTCATCGGCAGTGCAACACATGTTCGGGGCCATGCAGCCGGCAGCCGATGCGGAAACGCTGCGTTCCTGCTACGAACGGTTGCAGGATAACATACAGAAGAGTGCGCAGCGTGTGCAGTCGCTCGAGCGCGATGCCGCCCAGCTGGAAGTGTGGGGCGATTTCGATTGGCAGGCGGTGCATCGTTTGCAGGAAGCCGGTTGGAATATGCTGTTCTACACTTGCCAGAACAAGGATTATGTTCCCGAATGGGAAGAACAGTACGACATAGTCAAAGTAGCAGAGCGAGGCGGTTATGTTTATTTCGTGGTAGTGGCGCAAGGTGCTGTCGAACTTTTTGCCGAGGCTGTTCGCCTGCCTTCCGTTCGCTTGTCGGAGTTGAAGGCTCGGAAAGTCGAGGCCGAAAGCCGGCTGGCACAAGCCAAGTATGAATTGTCGGCATTCTGTCGTACCCATTGCGAAGCGATGGAAGCACATTGCGACGCTTTGCAGGACGACATCGACTTGATGACCGTGAAGCTCAACGGTGAGCGCATTCTCGAAGGTGCTGCCGTGCTGCTTGAGGGGTGGATTCCTGTCGATAGCGAAGCCGAAGTGCGCAACGAGTTGGATGCTTCGGGTGTGTACTACGAGCTGAAGTCGGCTTCGAAAGCCGATCCGGCTCCCATCAAGTTGAAGAACAATGCGTTCACCCGTATGTACGAAGTGCTGACGCGCATGTATGGCATGCCCGAATATGCCGAATTCGACCCCACGCCGATGATTGCCCCGTTTTTCACCCTGTTCTTTGCTTACTGCATGGGCGATGCGGGTTACGGCATCATCCTCATTCTGCTGGGCTTCTACCTGAAACGCAAACTGTCTGCCTCGATGCGGGGAATGATGAACCTTGTCATTACCCTCGGTGTGGCCACCATGTTGCTCGGAGCGGTGTTCGGAACATTCTTCGGCGCGAATCTATTCGACATGAATCTGCCCGAAGAACTGAAACAATTCATGATTACAGGTAAGGTAGGAGCCACGAACTACGACAAAACCATGCTGCTGGCATTGATTATCGGCGTGGTGCACGTCATCGTGGGTATGACGGTGAAAGCTATCGTGTCAACCATACGTTTCGGCTTCAAGGATTCGCTCAGTGCATGGGCATGGCTGCTGTTGGTAGTGGGCTTCATTGCCACCGGTGCGCTGACTTCGTTGCAGCTCATTCCACAGCACGTGTCTACGTGGGCATTCCTGCTCATCGGCGGCGTTTCTGCCGTGGGCATATACTTGCTCAACAACTTGCGGCGCAATGTTTTTGTCAACATTGGTGCAGGATTGTGGGACACGTATAACATGGCTACGGGACTTATGGGCGACATTCTTTCCTACATCCGTCTCTATGCCCTTGGTCTGGCAGGTGGCATGCTGGGAGGCGTCTTCAACCAGCTTGCCTTTATGGTGAACGACGCGGCCGGGCCGGTTCTGGGCTGGTTTTTCTGCCTGTTGATTCTCGTCTTCGGTCATACCTTGAACATAGGCATGTCTTGCTTGAGTGCATTCGTGCATCCGCTGCGTCTGACTTTCGTCGAGTATTTCAAGAACTCCGGCTATGAGGGGCGTGGCGAGGCCTATAAACCGTTTGGTTTTGTAAAAAAGTAAACAATAAATAATCAATTATTAAATAACAAATAAAAAACAAGAACACTATGAATGAATTATTAGGTTACATCGGTTTGGGCTTGATGTTGGCTCTTGCCGGAATTGGAAGTTGCTACGGAACGACTATCGCAGGAAATGCAGCCGAAGGGGCTCTGAAGAAAGACCCCTCTAAGTCGTCGGGCTACATGATTTTGGCGGCTCTTCCCGCTACACAGGGATTGTACGGATTTGTTGCTTTCCTCATGTGGTTGGGCAAGGATTTTGCTACGGAAGGTCCTCTTATGCTAGGTGTAGGTGCTGCCGTAGGCTTCGTGTGTCTTATTTCGTCCATCCGTCAGGCGCAAGTTTGTGCAAACGGTATCGTGGGTATGTCTCAAGGACATGATGTGCAGACCAACACCATGATTTATGCTGCTCTTCCTGAGTTTTACGCCATCTTGGCATTGGTTGCCGCATTGATGGTATAAACCTTGATTTTAAGTAGGGCATAAGGGCGTCAAGAAACGCATGCTGCCTTTATCACATTTTTTTCAGGCGCAGATTACGCTTACCCTCACGGGTCTCGATTCTCCGAAACCGTGCTTGTCAGTGAAATCTGCGCCTGATGCTGTTTTCATGATCTGCTGCCTTTCTTGTTTCCCCACACTTCGTCCTCCTTATACAGCCACTTCGCCCTCTTTCTTCCCTCATTTCGTCAGGCTTCAAGTGCGGCATTGGGAGTGCTGAAGTGCGGCATCGGGAGTGCTGAAGTGTGGCATCGAATTCAAACAAACGGGGCGGGAGATAACCGTCGCTGCTTGCTTGGGCGGGCATAAAGGTGTGGACAGTATCCATGCGTCCTCTCCTTCTTTCGTCCCATGCAAACGTTTTTTATATTAGTTTTATCGATTAAAAGGCTTTTTTTCAAAGAATAATGCGTAATTTTGCCCTATATTATTTTTAGAAAAGAGATTGTAACGTAAATATGATTAAAGAACTACTTACCCCCGACTATATCTTCGAAGCAAGTTGGGAAGTATGTAATAAAGTAGGCGGTATCTATACAGTTTTGTCCACCAAAGCAAGTACTTTGCAGACAAAGTTTCGCGACAAGCTGTTTTATATCGGGCCGGATGTTTGGCAAGGAAAAGAAAACCCTTTGTTTATCGAGTCCGACACTCTTTGGGCAGCATGGAGAAAGCATGCAGCCGAGAAAGAAAACCTTTCTGTCCGTGTCGGGCGATGGAATATTCCGGGCGAGCCTATCGTTATCTTGGTTGATTTCAATTCGTTTTTTGCGCAGAAAAACGAAATCTATACCGATATGTGGAACCGCTATCAAGTGGATTCGTTGCATGCCTACGGCGATTATGACGAAGCGTCCATGTTTGCTTATGCCGCCGGAAGGGTGACTGAAAGCTTCTACCGTTATAATCTGCTGGAGACGGACAGCGTTGTGTTTCAGGCGCATGAGTGGATGACCGGTATGGCCGCGCTCTATCTTCAGGCCGCAGTGCCGGAAATAGCAACCATCTTTACTACCCACGCCACCTCCATAGGCCGTTCCATTGCAGGTAACGGCAAACCTTTGTACGACTATCTTTTTGCATACAACGGCGACCAGATGGCTCGGGAACTGAACATGGAGTCGAAGCACTCTATCGAGAAACAGACCGCCCATTATGCGGATTGCTTCACCACCGTGAGCGAAATTACGAACAACGAGTGCAAGGAGCTGCTCGACAAGTCGGCCGACGTGGTGCTGATGAACGGATTTGAGGACGATTTCGTGCCGAAGGGCGCTACTTTTACAGGCAAGCGCAAGCGTGCTCGTTCAGCCATGTTGCGGGTGGCAAACTGTCTGCTGGGCGAGGATTTGGATGATGACACGCTGATTGTAGGCACCAGCGGGCGATATGAGTTCAAGAACAAAGGCATCAATCTTTTCCTCGAAGCATTGAACCGGCTGAACCGCGACAGAAACCTGAAGAAAAAAGTGCTGGCTTTCGTCAATGTGCCCGGCTGGGTAGGGGAGCCCCGCGAAGATTTGCGGCAGCGCCTCAAGAGCAAAGACAAATTTTCCACTGCCTTGGAATGTCCTTTCATCACCCATTGGTTGCACAACATGACGCACGACCAAGTGCTCGACATGCTGAAGTATCTGGGCATGGGCAACACGCGCGAAGACAAGGTGAAGGTGGTTTTCGTGCCCTGCTACCTCGATGGCAAGGACGGCATCTTCAACAAACACTACTACGACATCATTTTAGGTCAAGACCTCAGCGTTTATCCATCCTATTATGAGCCGTGGGGATATACTCCGCTGGAAAGCGTGGCCTTTCGTGTGCCTACCATCACCACCGACCTTGCCGGCTTCGGGCTTTGGGTGAACAGCCTGAAAAACCGGCACGGCATAGACGATGGCGTAGAGGTGTTGCATCGCTCGGACTACAACGATTCTGAAGTGGCCGACGGCATCAAGGACACCATTTCCCTGTTCTCTGCCAAAACAGAAACAGAAGTCAAAGAAATACGCAAGCGTGCAGCCCGAGTGGCCGAGCAGGCTTTGTGGAAACATTTCATACAATATTATTATGAAGCGTATGACATTGCATTGCGCAATGCAATGAAGCGCCGGTTAATTTGAAAGATATATTAATCAATTAGTAAATCATACAATGAAGATTAAAGTTAGTAATGTAAACACTCCGAACTGGAAAGACGTGAATGTCAAGTCGCACATTCCTGCCGAATTGGAAAAACTGTCGGAACTTGCACGCAACATTTGGTGGGCATGGAATTATGAGGCCACCGAACTGTTCAGTGACCTTGACCCTGCTCTTTGGAAAGAAGTGGGACAGAATCCGGTACTTCTGTTGGAACGTATGAGTTTTGCCAAACTCGAAGCACTTGCCAAAGATAAAGTCATTCTGCGCAGAATGGAAGATGTTTATTCCAAATTCCGCACATACATGGATGTGGCTCCCGACAGCAAACGCCCTTCCGTGGCATATTTCAGTATGGAATATGGGTTGAACCATGTACTCAAAACATACTCCGGCGGCTTGGGTGTGCTTGCCGGCGACTACCTGAAAGAAGCATCCGACAGCAACGTCGATATGTGTGCGGTAGGTTTTCTGTATCGTTACGGCTATTTCACTCAAACATTGTCTATGGACGGGCAGCAGGTGGCCAACTACGAAGCGCAGAACTTCGGCCAGTTGCCCATCGACCGTGTGTTGGACGAGAACGGCCGGCAAGTGGTGGTGGATGTGCCTTATATGGACTACTACGTGCATGCCTATGTGTGGAGAGTGAACGTAGGACGCATCGCCCTCTATCTGCTCGACACGGATAACGAAATGAACAGCGAGTTCGACCGCCCCATCACGCATCAGCTTTATGGCGGCGACTGGGAAAACCGCTTGAAGCAAGAGATTCTGCTTGGCATCGGAGGTATGCTGACCTTGAAGAAACTGGGCATCAAGAAAGATATTTATCATTGCAACGAAGGGCATGCCGCCTTGATAAACGTGCAGCGCATTTGCGACTACGTGGCCGAAGGATTGACCTACGATCAGGCCATCGAGCTGGTGCGCGCCTCCTCGCTTTACACGGTACACACACCGGTGCCGGCAGGTCACGACTACTTTGACGAAGGCCTGTTCGGGAAGTACATGGGAGGCTATCCTTCTAAGATGGGCATCAGTTGGGACGACTTGATGGACCTCGGACGTAATAATCCGGGCGACAAGAACGAACGTTTCTGCATGTCGGTGTTTGCATGCAACACTTCGCAGGAGGTGAACGGCGTGAGCTGGCTGCACGGAAAGGTTTCGCAGGAGATGTTCGCCTCCATCTGGAAGGGCTATTTCCCCGAAGAGAGTCACGTGGGCTATGTCACCAACGGCGTTCACTTCCCCACATGGAGCGCAACGGAGTGGAAGCATCTCTACGCCTCGCATTTCGATGAGAACTTCCGGTACGACCAGTCCAATCCCAAGATCTGGGAAGCTATATACAATGTTTCCGACGAAGAAATCTGGAAGACGCGCATGGTGATGAAGAATAAACTGATTGACTACGTGCGCAAGCAATACCGTGAAAGCTGGCTGAAGAATCAGGGCGATCCTTCGCGCATCGTTTCTTTGCTGGACAAGATTAATCCGAACGCGTTGATGATAGGTTTCGGCCGTCGTTTCGCCACCTATAAGCGTGCACACCTGCTGTTTACCGACTTGGAGCGTCTGTCCAAGATTGTGAACAACCCCGATTATCCGGTACAATTCCTGTTCACCGGCAAGGCTCATCCGCACGATGGCGCAGGCCAGGGATTGATTAAGCGCATCATTGAAATCTCCCGTCGTCCCGAATTCCTCGGCAAGATTATCTTCTTGGAGAACTACGATATGCAGCTGGCACGCCGCCTGGTTTCCGGTGTGGATATCTGGCTGAACACGCCGACCCGTCCGCTCGAAGCATCCGGAACTTCCGGCGAGAAAGCGCTGATGAACGGCGTGCTGAACTTCTCCGTACTCGATGGCTGGTGGCTGGAAGGCTACCGCGAAGGTGCAGGCTGGGCATTGACCGAGAAGCGCACTTATCAAAATCAGGAGCATCAGGACCAACTGGATGCCGCCACCATTTACAGCATCCTCGAACAGGAAATCCTGCCTCTGTATTATGCGCGCAACAAGAAAGGTTATTCCGAAGGATGGGTGAAAACCATCAAGAACTCCATCGCCCGGATTGCTCCTCATTACACCATGAAGCGCCAGTTGGACGATTACTTCAGCAAGTTCTACAACAAGCAGGCCGAGCGTTTCAGGACACTGGCCGCCGATGGTTATGCCAAAGCCAAAGAGATTGCGGCTTGGAAGGAAGAAGTGGCCGGGAAGTGGGACAGCATCGAAGTGGTGTCTTCCGAAATGACGGAAGATTTGATGAAGGGTTCCATCGAGAGCGGTAAGGAATATACCATTACTTACGTCATCGACGAGAAGGGATTGAACGATGCCATCGGCCTGGAACTGGTAACTACTTATATGGCTCACGACGGCCGGCAGCACGTTTACTCCGTAGAGCCGTTCGAGGTGGTGAAGAAGGAGGGCGACTTATATACCTTCAGGGTGAAGCACAAGCTGGAGAATGCCGGCAGCTTCAAGGTATCCTACCGTATGTTCCCGAAGAATGCCGACCTGCCTCACCGTCAGGATTTCTGCTACGTTCGCTGGTTCATTTGAGCTTGAGCACGCGATGCTGAAAGAAGAAGGCTGTCCTCGGATAGAAACGGGACAGCCTTCTTTCGCTTCTGTAAAGTTAACCCGAAAAACATCATTCACCTGTGTGATTCAAAAGAGAAACCGTTTTTCTGAACGTACTCTTCGGACGGTATGACAAAAGTGCTGATTACACGGTTTTGATGCGATGCCCTCAAACAAAGCCACAAAAATGTCTTTACGACATCCTTGCGGCTTCATTTTTTGTGCCGAAACGTTCGGGGAAATTATGCACTTGTCATACTCTTGTTTTTGCGTGCACAATAACGTTCGCACTGGGCACAGATATCATAACCCAACATGGCTCCGAGAATGAAGTCTTCTTCGGGTGTCAGTTGATTCAGCGGGCGGGTCACCATGCAACGGATAGCGTGTATGCACTCCGGTCTTCCGAAGAATAGGTTAATTTTATTTTTGTCTACCGGCTGTATAAGGTACTCTATCTTCTGATTTCTCAGACGGGCTGTGGCAAATTCTTCGTATTTGCGGTTGACAGTATAGAGCACCATCTGGCGAACTCCTTTCTTGAACTCATAGACGTGGTTCAGAAAGACTTTCAGGTCTGCGGGCAGAATGTCGGCGGATGATATCGTCATATAATAAACACATGCAAAGAAAAAATCAAAAGGATATTTTGAACAAGCCTTAAAGCTTGCTCTTCAGTTCGGCCGTCCAAGCATCGATACGCCCGGCGGTTTTGTGGCTTTCGTTCACTTCGTCGAGGGCAAGCCCTACGAAAGCGCCGTTCACCACAGCGATGGATGAAGAGAAAGAATAATCGTCCGGACTGACTTTATTGCCCAAGAACGTGCATCCGGAGTCTTTCAGGTCTTCATAAAGTATTCCGATACCGTCGCAGAATGTGTCGCAGTAGGATTCTGAATCTCCACATCCGAACAGAGCGACAAACTTCATGGAAAGATCTGCGCTTTTCAGCACTTTCATACCGTCGTACCAGTCGTCTTGCAATTCGCCGTCACCCCACGTCGAAGTTCCCAATACCAATACCTCGTATTCCTGAACCAGTTCGGCGGTCATCTTGTCCACACTGTGTACGTCAGCGGAGGAAACGCCTAATTTCCCGGCTATCTGAGTAGCCAACTCTTCGCAGGTTCCGGTGCTGGAACCATAAAAAACACCTGTTTTCTTCATCGTGAATAAAATAATTAATTTGTCTGCTGCAAAGTAAAGCCTTTGCCGGAGAATGTGAAATACCTACTTGTGGGGCTTTTCACGGTGTGCAGCTCCCTATTTTTGGTTAGCTTGTTTTGTGTAGAGATGTTTCTCGGCCTACCTATTAATGGGGATGCTGTATGCCCTTTACACATTTTCGGGTGACGGAGCGCAATGAGGAGGACGCGGGCTGATGGAAATAATTATTGCTGATAACAAGCGACTTACGCTTGTACAAGTGAGAGGCCACACTTGTACAAGCATCGCTTTTTATTTGTACAAGTGCAGCCTTTCACTTGTAGGAGTGTAAGCTATCACTTGTACAAGTGTGCGTTGTCGGTAGGTGCAAGTGTTGAAGAGGTATGGATTGTTCCGCTTTGCCCTTCCTGAAAGCAGAAAATAGACCGAAAATAAACTTAAAGCAAGCCGGGTAAAAAACTTTTCTGTGAGAATTTAAACAGGAACTAAGGTTATTTCAAGACAGCTTCTAAATCTTGGGATTATAGTTGTAGGTCACGGTTTCGTTCCTTTTCAGCGAAGCCTGCACGTCTATCAGACGCTGGTTGCGGCTTCCCCGGAAGTAGAGCTCTTCATCCCGCAGCTCTTCTTTGAATTTTCCGTCCACCAGCACGTCGATGTATTCCAGCAGCTTGGCTTGGCGCGGATTGTTCAGCAGCTTTTCAAAAGTATATCCCGTATAGCACCAGATGTTTTTCCGGCTCTGTTTTTTGATGGCGTATGCCAGTTGGGCGAAGCCTTCGGGCTGAAACATGGGGTCGCCGCCACTGAAGGTGACGTCTGCAAAATTGTCGGCAAGCACTTTTTCCAGAATCTCGTCGACGCTCATCCGGCGTCCTCGGTTGATGTCCCACGAACCGGGATTGTGGCATCCGGGACATCGGTTGGGGCATCCGGCGGCATAAATGGCGGTCCGGAATCCCGGACCGTCCACTGTGGTATCTTCTAATATATCAAGAATGGAAAGCATGGCTGTATTTACTCGTGTATCGTTCTATCGTTCAGTTCGGCCAGTTTGGCATTGTTCCACCTGTCGGTGGTGCCTACCAGATAGCCGGTGATGCGCTGCAGCTTGTCTATGTGCTTGCTTCCGCATTTGGGACATACTTCCAGATTCGGAACGGAGTTTTCGTAACCGCAATCCAGACAACGGTTGCGGTTGTGGTTCACCGAGCCGTACCCGATGTTGTAGCAGTCCATCATGTCCACCACGCGCATGATAACTTCCGGATTGTGGGTGGCGTCGCCGTCAATCTCCACATAGAAGATGTGGCCGCCCCGGGTGAGGTCGTGATAGGGGGCTTCGACTTCGGCCTTGTGGCGGGCGCTGCATTTGTAATACACGGGCACGTGATTGGAGTTGGTGTAATATTCGCGGTCGGTGATGCCCGGCAACATTCCGAACTTCTTGCGGTCTATGCGGGTGAACTTGCCCGACAATCCTTCGGCCGGGGTGGCCAGAATGCTGTAATTGTGCTGATATTGGTCGGAGAACTGATTGGCCCGGTCGCGCATGTAGGTCACGATTTTCAGTCCAAGTTCCTGTGCTTCCTCCGATTCGCCGTGGTGCTTTCCGAGGAGAGCCACGAGACACTCGGCCAATCCGATGAAGCCGATGCCCAGCGTTCCCTGATTGATGACGGGGGCAATGGTGTCATTGGGCTTCAGTTTGTCGCTGCCTATCCACAAGGCGGACATCAGCAACGGGAATTGCTTGGCGAAAGCTGTCTTTTGAAATTCCATGCGCTCGTGCAGTTGGCGTGCGGTGACTTCGAGCATGTAGTCCAGCCGGGAAAAGAAACGGGCGATGCGTTGTTCTTTATTTTCTATCTCTATGCACTCGATGCCCAGACGGACAATGTTGATGGTGGAGAAGGAGAGGTTTCCTCGTCCGATGGACGTCTTCGGGCCGAAACGGTTCTCGAAGACACGGGTGCGGCATCCCATTGTGGCAACCTCGTGCTGATAGCGCTTCGGGTCGTTGGCTTTCCACTCTTCGCTTTGGTTGAAGGTGGCGTCCAGATTCAGGAAGTTGGGGAAGAAACGGCGTGCCGTGACTTTGCAGGCCAACTGGTAGAGGTCGTGGTTGCGGTCTTCCGGCAGGTAGCTGATGCCCCGTTTTTTCTTCCATATCTGTATGGGGAAGATGGCGGTTTCGCCGTTTCCCACGCCCTGATAGGTGCTTTTCAGCAGTTCGCGGATGATGCAGCGCCCCTCTGCCGAAGTGTCCGTGCCGTAGTTGATGGAGCTGAACACCACCTGATTACCGCCGCGCGAGTGGATGGTGTTCATGTTGTGTATAAATGCTTCCATGGCCTGATGCACGCGTGCCACCGTGTTGTTGACGGCATGCTGCACGATGCGTTTCTCGTCAGTCAGCCCGTCCAGAGGCTGCTGCAAATAATCGGTCAGTTCCTTTTGGTAGAGGTGTGAATAATCCTTGCAGTTAAGCTCTTCCAGATTCTTGATTTCCTCGATGTAGCTGTTTCGGACGTAGGGCGCCAGATAGAAGTCGAATGCAGGAATGGCTTGTCCGCCGTGCATCTCGTTTTGGGCCGTTTCCAGCGAAATGCAGCCAAGGATGCTGGCGGTTTCGATGCGTTTGGCCGGGCGCGATTCTCCGTGTCCGGCAGAGAAACCGTATTTCAGAATATGGTCCAGCGGATGCTGCACGCAGGTCAGGCTCTTGGTGGGGTAGTAATCCTTGTCGTGGATGTGCAGGTAGTTGTGGCTGACGGCTTCCAGCGCTTCTTCGCTCAGCAAATAGTCGTCGACAAACGGTTTGGTGGTTTCGCTGGCAAACTTCATCATCATGCCGGCCGGGGTGTCGGCATTCATGTTGGCGTTCTCGCGCGTGATGTCGTTGGATTTGATATTGATGATTTCCAGAAACATGTCGCGCGTCTTTGCTTTGCGGGCGATGCTTCGCTGGTTGCGGTATGCTATGTACTTTTGGGCCACGTCTTTGCGGCTGCTCTTCATCAGTTCCAGTTCCACCATGTCCTGAATGGCTTCCACTGTCATCTGAGAGTCTCCTTTGAAGGAGATGTGGTCTGTAATCTGGTGTATCAGCTGTAAATCTTCACCCTTATCGGTGTGCAGCATGGCCTTACGGATGGCCGTGGCTATCTTTTCTTCGTTGAAGCCGACGATGCGTCCATCACGCTTTAGTACTGTTTGTATCATAACTTTTTATGCTTAAAACGGGATTGGTTATTTAGAGTAATTGTGGAAACAAAGTTATCATTCTTATTTGTAAGTTTATGTTTTTGGGAAACTTTTATCACTTTAAAAAGTGTTAATCGGTTGATTGTTAATTGTTTTCGTTTAGAAATGTGGAAACTTCTGGCGAAATAAAGTTTTCTAAAATGTTTGTTGTTGTGCGCCGAACTCTTTTTTGACGGCTGATGAATTTCGAAATGTCAAATGAAGATAAATATTTTGATGAGATGGTGTATTTTCAAATTCTTTGGTTATATTTGCGGCTAATCGGTTTTTTTTGAGAGTTCTCTTTCACGGATGTGTGGCTTTGCTTCCTGTGAAATCCGGGCAAAGCGCCGTTCGTTTTTTACAATAATCAAAAAAAGGATGAATATGGCCAATGTGTCTCTTCCACTCAAGATTGATATAGCCGGGGCGTTCTGTGTGCCCTCTGTGCTGAAGGATGCCCGCAAACAGTATTACGAAGGAAAAATGGGCCGGCAAACTTTGCAGGCGGTTGAGGACGCGGAAGTGCGTCGTCTCGTGGAGCGTCTGAAGCAGGGAGGCATGAAAGTGGTGTCTGATGGCGGTTTTCGCACCCGCGATTTTTTGGAAAGTTGGGAAGGCATCCGCTCAAAGGACAATCGTCTTTTCTCCGAAGGCTCTCTTTTGGAGATTACAGGAAGGCTCGGCCTGCTTCGGCATCCCGTTCTGGAGGAATTTGCCTTTTTGGTGTCCGTAGCGGGAGAGGATGTGATGAAGAAGCAGCACGTTCCTTCGCCGGCCGAAGTCATGACACAGATTCTTCAACGGGTGGAGCGGTCTCAATTGGAAATGGTATATCCCGACATCCGGCTGCTGACGGACGACATTGCTTCTTGCTACAAAAGTCTGCTCACCTTGCTTTATGATGCCGGTTGCCGCTATATTCAGTTCGACGGCGTGCATTCCGTCATCATGGAGGAGACCGTCCGGCTGAACAACCGTGTGTTGCGCGAACGGCCTGCCGGAATGTATGTTGCTTTTCATGCACCCACCGACATGCTGGTGCAGTTGCATGGCGCCGATGCTTATTTTTTGAACTACGACTGCGGAGCCTGCGACCGCAACCGCCTGCTTTGGTTCATACACGAGAAAGAGGCCGTCTTCGGTTTTGTCCTCTCTCATTATCCGCATGAAGACGAATTGGACGAATTGCAGGCCAAGACGGAAAGCGTGTTGAATTATATTCCCCTGAAACGTTTCACATTGTGTCTGCCGGACGCCAATGCGCTTCTTTCCCCGTCGCTTGCCGATGAAGAGAAGCAGTGGGAAACCGTGCGGCTTGGGATGATAATGGTAGAACGTATTTTTTCTTGAAACCGGAGGCAAGACGGAGGGTGGGGCATGGTGAACTCCTTCCTCCGCACTTCATCGGTCGCAATACCTCACTTCATCGGTCGCAATACCTCACTTCATCGGTCGCAATACCTCACTTCATCGGTCGTAATACCTCACTTTGTCGGTCGTAATCCCACACTTTACGGACTTCAATCCCGCACTTTGTTGGCTGTAACCCAGCACTTTACGGCTTGCAATCCCGCACATTTCATCCGTCGCGTTGCGTCATGATGTACAACAGGCGCAGATTTCGCGAATCGACACGGTTTTTATGAATTGAAAAATCCGTGAAATCCGCGCAATCCGCGCCTGAAAATATCTGTCCAAACCGCAGTCCTTATTCTCGGACAGCGGAGTGGGAGGGGCTTTTATTTCAATACCTCGGCCAGTTTTTTCTGAATTTCGTCGCCATGCAGTCCGCGTGCAAGGATGGTTCCTTCACCGTCAATCAGTACGGTGTGGGGGATGCTGCTTACGGCATAGAGTTGAGCGCCTTCGCAGTTCCAGTATTTCAGGTCGGACATTTGCGGCCAAGTGATGTTCAGCTTCTTGATAGCGTCTTTCCATGCATCGGCGCTTTGGTCCAAAGACACGCCCACGATTTCGAAGTTCTTCTTCTTGTATTTGGCATAAGCGTCTACCAGGTTGGGCATTTCGCGGCGGCATGGTCCGCACCAGCTTGCCCAGAAATCAACGAGCACTACTTTGCCTTTGCCCACGTAGTCGGACAGCTTCACGGTTTTGCCTTCCGGAGTCTGCATTTCGAAGTCCGTAAACTTCTGGCCTACGGCCGTGGCTTTCATTTTCTTTACGTTATTCTTGATTTTGACGATGGTTTCGTCGTTGTCGAAAGCGGCGGGAATCTGCGGCATAAGCGGGTCAAGCTCTTCCACGCTCATGTAGTAATAGTTCTGCTTGAGCATCTGCACGCCTACGGGGTTGGCGATATTCTTGTTGATTCCGGCTTTGATGGCTTCTATCATCTTCTCCTCCAAGCTTTCCATCTCCTTGTTGTTGGCTTCGCGCTGTTCATCGGTCAGGGTGGTGTCCGACATGGATTCGTAGATGGTCATCATCTGTTTGCTCAGCCCGTTGACTTGCGTCCTGATTTCCTGATAGGTGTCATTGTTTACCGTACCCGTGGCCGAGTTGTTTCCTTCGGACAGCTTGATGTTGATTTTGCCGTTTTCGAGGAAGAAGTCGATGGTTGCTCCTTCTTTGCCTTCTGCCTTATAAGAGATGTAGCGGTTTACGGCAGTGTCTTGCTTACCTTTGAAGGTAAACGTTCCGCCTTTGATGGTGGTAGAGTCCAGTTTCACGAATTGGCGTCCTTCCACACTTCCCAGATACACGGTGTCGCCGTCGGCTGCACCATCTACGGTTCCGGTTACGGTGTAACCTTTGTTTTCGCCGTTACAAGCTGCAAACACAGCGGCAGCAGCCAGTAGATAAGTAAACTTTTTCATGCTATTCTTTTTTTGAAAAATAATATAGCGACAAAGATAATAAATAAAAATCCTCTCCGACATGAACCGGAGAGGATTTTATCGTTTTAATCCTATTTTAGAATAAACTTTTGCTTATTATTCAGCAGCAGTTTCTTCAGCAGCAGTTTCTTCAGCAGGGGCTTCTTCGGCTGCGGGAGCCTCTTCTGCGGGTGCTTCGGCTGCGGCTTTGGCAGCTTCTTCGGCAGCTTTCTTTTCGGCCAATGCTTTGGCTTTTTCTTCGTTTATTTTCTTCTCGGCTGCCAGACGGGCTTTTGCATCAGCTTTCTTGGCTTCGTCTTCTTTTGCTTTCAGGGCAGCCAGACCGCTTTGTTTGTTGTTCTTCCAAGCTTCGAATTTAGCTTCGGCTTCGGCTTCGCCGAATGCGCCTTTAGCCACACCGCCAAGGAGGTGTTTCTTCATGTAGACGCCTTCACGGGACAGGATGTTGCGAACGGTGTCGGTGGGTTGTGCACCTTTCAGCACCCAGTCGAGTGCGCGGTCGAATTTCAAATCTACTGTGGCAGGATTGGTGTTAGGATTATAAGTACCAATCTTTTCAATAAATTTACCATCACGTGGTGCTCTTACATCTGCAATCACGATGGAGTAGAAAGCGTAGCTTTTGCGTCCATGTCTTTGCAATCTGATTTTTGTTGCCATTTAATTAATAATGTTTTGGTTAATGATTTGAATTATGCTACTATCTCGTAATAGCGGCGCAAAGGTACGCTTTTTCTTTTGATTTGCAAAGGTATGCCTCCGTTTTTTTCTTCGGACTGTTTTCCGGAGTATTTTTACAACGTCACACCCGTCTTGAAAATGGCTATTTCCTTGTACCCGTTTTTTTCGTTGTTCACGAATTCGCCGCTTGCCACCCGGATGATGTAGTCGATGAAGTGTTCGCAGGTTTTCTCCATCGGCTCGTTTTCGACGATTACTCCGGCGTTGAAATCAATCCATCCCGGCTTGTTCTTTGCCAGTGTGGAGTTGGTGGAAATCTTCATGGTGGGCACGTAGGTTCCGAACGGTGTGCCTCGTCCGGTGGTGAACAGCACCATGTGGCAACCGCACGAGGCGAGGGCGGTGGCGGCCACCAAATCGTTGCCCGGAGCGGACAGCAGGTTCAACCCTCTGACCTTTAAGCGTTCGCCGTACGGAAGCACTCCTTCCACGTAACTTTTTCCGCATTTCTGCGTGCATCCCAGCGCTTTGTCCTCCAGCGTGGAGATGCCTCCCGCCTTATTGCCCGGCGAAGGGTTTTCGCCTACCGGTTCGCCGTGCGATAGAAAATATTCCTTGAAGTCGTTGATAAGCTTCACGGTCTCTTCAAATAATTCTTTGGTGCGGCAGCGATTCATCAGTATGGTTTCCGCGCCGAACATTTCGGGTACTTCCGTCAGCACGCTTGTACCGCCTTGAGCCACCAGAAAATCGGAGAACATGCCCAGTAGCGGATTGGCCGTGATGCCGGAGAACCCGTCCGACCCGCCGCACTTCAAACCCACCCGCAGCTCGCTCAACGAGATGTCTTCGCGTTGGTCCCGACAGGCTTTGGCATAGAGTTCGCGCAGCAGCTTCATACCTTCCTCGTACTCGTCGCCCACTTTTTGGGTCACCATGAATTTTACGCGCTCCGGGTCAAAATCTCCCAAAAACTCGCGGAACACGTCCGGCTGGTTGTTCTCGCATCCTAACCCCACCACGAGCACGGCTCCCGCATTGGGGTGCAACACCATGTCGCGCAGGATTTTCTTGGTGTTTTCGTGGTCTTCGCCCAACTGCGAACAGCCGTAGTTGTGCGGATAGACCATGATTGCGTCCACTCCTTTGCCACCCGTTTCGCGGCGCAAGCCTTCGGCAAGTCGGTTGATGATGCCGTTTACGCAACCCACCGTGGGGATAATCCATAGCTCGTTTCGCACGCCCACATCGCCGTTCTTGCGTCGGTAGCCTTTGAAAGTCAGGTGCTTCTTCGGGATGTCCAAATCCGCATTTACGGGTCGGTAGGTATATTCCAGCAGTCCGGCGAGATTGGTCTTGATGTTGTGCTCGTTCATCCAGTCGCCCTTTCTTTGCGCTTTCGTCGCATGTCCTATGGGATAACCGTATTTGATGATGTCTTCGCCTGCTGCAAAATCTTTCAATGCAAATTTGTGTCCGGCAGGAATGTCTTCGTTCAGTGCGATTGTCATACCGTCCACGGTGATTGCTTCGCCTGACGACAGGGCAGAGATGGCTACCGCCACATTGTCGGCCGGGTTGATTTTCAAGTACTTTGTTTCCAACATGTCAGTCATTTTCTTTTTTTGCGTTTCACCACTTACAACGTGCCGTTTGTCTGTGTGCTGTGCATCCGTTTTTTATTCGTGCGGCCGAATCGTACGTTGTCGGTTTGTAAATTCGGTTTATTTGTTATAGTAAAATTCGATATTCTCTTTGGTCAGCAGGTCGATGGGCATGAAGTGCTCTCTTGCAATTTCTTTTTTCAGGATGAGATGCTCGCACAGCGCCCTGATGCCGTCGAACCCTTGCAGCGTGGGCTGCTGTGCAATGAGGAAGAAGATGCTTCCCTGCTTCAGGCAGTCTACATTGCGTTGCAGCAAGTCATAACCCATGAGGTTGAAGTCCTGCTTGTGTTTCTTCAGCAGATATTCGCCGATGATGTAGGCTTTGGAGTTGAAAGTGATTCCGTTCTTCACGGTGGGATGCTTCACGAAAAACTCGTCCAGCATCTGCGTATCCTCGCTGTCGCGTTTGGCGTGCAGGTCCAGCTCCCGGATGCGGCAGGCGGGATGATGTTTCTGCATGTACTCTCTGAATCCTATCTCGCGGCGTTCCTGTTGGTTAGACCCCACGATACCTTCGTTGATCTTGCGGAAAATGACCACCTCCCCCGCATCTTCGCCGGCCAATAGCATCAGCATGCGGGCTGCGAAATAGCCGCTTTGGTGCGAGTCTTGCCCGAAGAAAGAGAGGGCTGGCTCTTCCTTGATATTGGAGTCTATATATATATAAGGTATACCTTGCAGGTTCAAATCCTCGGTGAAGGGCTTTGTATATTGCGGAATGGTGGGGGCAAACATCACACCGTCCGGTTTCTGTTCCATGATTCGTCCCGATGCTTCTGCAAACGAATGATAGTCATACGGGTCGTAGTAGGATATCTGCACGGCAACGTTGAAGTCCGAATAAGTCTCCACCGCATTGTATATTCCGGTTTCCACATCCGTCCAGTACTCTCCTTTTTCGTGCTGTGGCAGCAGGCAGGCGAAGGCATACTTCTTGTTCGAGGCCAATGCGCTGGCATACATGTTGGGCTGATAATCCTGCTGCTTCAATATTTCCTCCACCCGTTTGCGGCTGGCTTCGGAAACGCCGCTACGCCCGTGAATCACACGGTCTACGGTTCCCACCGATACGTCCGCCAGTTTGGCTATATCTTTTATTCTGATTCTTTCCATCTGTTTCCTCGTTTTCTGTTTGATGGTTTGGTATTTGTGTCCGCGCACAATAATAATTTTGATATTTTGGAGACAAATATATGATAATTTTTTGTATTTCAAAAATTGTTGTATCTTTGTGCTCGCACACGAAAGGCGTGTGCGGCAAGTCTTACTCTTGGTTTATTCTTCATGTTTACAGTAGTTTAAGGCATTATATGGCTTTGGAATGATAATTTGAAAGGAAATGAAATAAATTCATATTAAAATAAAAACATAAAAAGATTATGGGAAAGAAAGTAGTTACATTGGGTGAAATCATGTTGAGACTGTCTACTCCGGGCAACACCCGTTTCGTGCAGTCCGATTCTTTTGATGTGGTATATGGCGGAGGTGAGGCCAACGTGGCTGTCAGTTGTGCCAACTACGGACATGACGCTTATTTTGTAACCAAGTTGCCGAAACATGAAATCGGTCAGTCGGCCGTGAATGCGTTGCGCAAGTATGGCGTGAAGACGGACTTCATTGCACGCGGCGGCGACCGTGTGGGCATCTATTATCTTGAAACCGGAGCTTCCATGCGTCCCAGCAAGGTGATATACGACCGTGCCCACTCTGCCATTGCCGAAGCCGAGGCGACGGATTTTGATTTCGACGCCATCATGGAAGGCGCCGACTGGTTTCACTGGTCGGGCATCACACCCGCCATTTCCGACAAAGCAGCCGAACTGACCCGTTTGGCTTGCGAAGCCGCCAAGCGCCACGGTGTCACGGTTTCTGTCGACCTCAATTTCCGCAAAAAACTCTGGACGAAAGAAAAGGCTCAATCCATCATGAGACCCCTGATGCGATATGTAGACGTTTGCATCGGTAATGAAGAAGATGCCGAACTCTGCCTCGGTTTCAAGCCCGATGCCGATGTAGAGGGTGGAAAGACGGACGCCGAAGGCTATAAAGGCATCTTCAAGGCGATGGCCAAGGAGTTTGGTTTCAAGTATGTCATCTCCACCTTGCGTGAGTCGTTCTCGGCCACACACAACGGTTGGAAAGCAATGATATATAATGGCGAAGAATTTTATGAATCGAAACGGTATGATATCGACCCCATTATCGACCGTGTGGGCGGCGGCGACTCTTTCTCCGGCGGAATCATCCACGGGCTGCTGACGAAGTCCAATCAGGGTGAGGCCCTCGAATTTGCTGTGGCCGCTTCGGCCTTGAAGCATACCATCAACGGAGACTTCAACCTTGTTTCCGTAGAGGAGGTAGAGGCGTTGGCCGGTGGCGATGCAAGCGGGCGCGTACAGAGATAAAATGCCGGCAGTCAGACAGTTTGCTGTTTGATTGCCGGGAAAATCGTCACTCGGAAATCAAGCACACAGTAAAAAGTTTGAAGAACGCATACCCCGAACATTTAAAATATAGAAAGTTGTAAATTCGTCAAATAGTAAATAAAGTAAGATGGCAAAATTTGATAAAATAGCAGTGTTGAATAAAATCGACTCTACCGGAATGGTACCCGTTTTCTATCATAAAGACGCGGAAGTTGCAAAGAAAGTGGTGAAGGCTTGCTACGATGGCGGCGTTCGTGCTTTCGAGTTCACCAATCGCGGCGATTTTGCTCACGAAGTCTTTGCAGAAGTTGTGAAGTTCGCGGCAAAAGAGTGTCCCGAAATGGCCATGGGGGTAGGTTCCATTGTCGATCCGGCAACGGCAGCCTTGTATTTGCAGTTAGGAGCATGCTTCGTTGTAGGCCCGTTGTTCAATCCGGAGATAGCCAAGGTTTGCAACCGTCGTCTGGTGGCCTACACTCCGGGATGTGGCAGCGTATCCGAAGTGGGTTTTGCTCAAGAAGCGGGCTGCGACCTTTGCAAGGTCTTTCCCGGCGATGTGCTCGGCGCCAAACTGGTGAAAGGTCTGCTGGCCCCGATGCCGTGGAGCAAACTGATGGTGACCGGCGGTGTAGAGCCCACACAGGAAAACCTCACTTCATGGGTGAAGGCCGGCGTGTTCTGTGTAGGTATGGGCTCTAAACTCTTCCCGAACGATAAGGTGGCTGCCGAAGACTGGGCCTACGTCACAGACAAATGCAAGGAAGCGTTGGGATATATTGCGGAAGCAAGAAAATAATCCGGAGATGCGAAATCTTCGGGATTAGATGAGAAATCATTTTGTTTAAAGGTGTTTAAAGGAGACAACCATCGAGGTGCTTCGGCATTGCGGTGGTTCGTCTTTTTTTTGGGGGGTGAGAGGAAGTATTATTCAAGCCGGAAATGTTTATAAGTGTAAACCGTACTCCTCATGCGTAAAACAATGTTATAAAAAGGGCGGAAAATACACTTGTTGTTTTTGCACACGAAAAATAATCTTACTTTTGCAATGCGGTTGAGAAACTGTATTTGGATTTGAAGAAAAAGCCTGTTGAGGTTTCATTCGGCATTCAATGCTCCAAAGAGGGGTGCTGATAAGAAAAAATGGATAGGCTTTTTAGAATAAGATAAGTTTTTGTAATAGGTAAAAAGATTTGTAGATATTTTCCTTTCATAAGGAATGTTTTTAAGTTTGTGACAAACGAGTTTTGGTTTTGTAATAGGTTGATTAGTTAAGGTAAAAAGATAGTGACTTTTGTTTTTTTAATAGGTTGATTAGTTTGTTTTTTAGGTAGAAAGAAAGATTGATTTTAGGTAACAATTTTTTTGATGCAATTAAAAAAGAAAAGCCTTTAAGGCTTTTCTTACAGTGGCGAGGGATTCGTGAGAATTTTCTCGTTTTTTTTATTATATAGATGAAGTTTTTTTTGATTGTTTGAGTAGTATTTACGTTCTTTTCCCTATATTTGTTTCTTGATATATGGGCAAGGAGCCTTAATCTCCTCTAAAAAGTTTAACTGGTATATAAATTGACTTACATTCTGCATACAATAGATTGGCTTCTATACATAGTTTTTGGAATAAACATATTGTATTTATTAGTCTACAGCGTGGCTTCTTGCCGTCGCCCCCTTCCTTTATCTTCCAAAGCATCGCTACGGAAACGTTTTGCCATCCTCATTCCCGCTTATCGCGAAGACGCTGTGATACACGATTGTGTTCATTCCTGCCTGGAGCAAGACTATCCCCTTGAGAGTTACGATATCGTGGTTATTTCCGACCGCATGCAGCCCGAAACCAATGCCTCTCTCGCTTCGATGCCCATTCGTTTGGTTGAAGTCGATTTCGAGCATAGCACCAAGTCCAAGGCCTTGAATGCCGGTATGGCTGCCATTGGCAATGAATATGACATTGCCCTTGTGCTCGATGCCGACAATGTAATCCCTTACAACTATTTGAGCGACATCAACGATTTTTTCGCCCAACCGGGTGTGGAAGTGGTGCAGACCCACCGTGTCGCCAAGAACTTGAATAGCGACATGGCTTTTTTGGATGCTATCAGTGAAGAGATAAATAACTCCATCTTCCGTCTCGGACACGTCAATTTGGGGCTCTCTGCTGCTCTGATAGGGTCGGGCATGGCTTTCCGTTACGACTTATTTTGCGACACCATGACCCGAATTAAGGCGGTGGGTGGCTTTGACCGTGAACTGGAGCTGACTTTGCTCTATGGTGGCAAGCGTTTTCACTATTTGCCCGATACGTTTGTGTTCGACGAAAAGATTCAGAACGTTGACGACTTTTCTCGCCAGCGTCGCCGTTGGCTTTCGGCCCAATGGTATTATTGTCGGAAATTTTCCGGTCATCTGGGCAGGGCCATCATCGACCGTAACTGGGACTTTTGCGATAAATTCTTCCAACAGCTTTCCATCCCCCGCTTATTGTTGTTGGGCTTCACATTTCTTTTGTCCCTACTTGTCACTTTTTTCTGCTGGCAATGGGGGATGAAGTGGTGGCTGCTGTTGACGTTGCTGTTTGTGGCATTGATGCTGGCCGTTCCCCGCAGGCTGTGTACCAGTCGTTTGGCCATGGCTCTTCAGAAACTACCCCACACCTTTTGGTTGATGGCGGGCAATCTCTTCAAACTACGTGGGGCCAACAAAAATTTTATCCATACCAAGCATGGCATGACGGGGAAATAGAGACCGAATTTGTATATTGAGAATCATGATATACGGAAAAATTACTTTAGAAAATTGGCGTACAGCCCTCGTAGAGGGCGAAGAGCCGGAATCTTCCTTTGAGAGTTATAATCTGAAAGTTTACTTCTATGGCACGCTGCTTAACCGGGATATGCTTCAGGCAACCCCCGACGATACCAATGCCAAGCTTGCCGCCGATGTCTTTTTGCGCGATCCAATATCGGGTTTTTCTCTTTTAGACGGTTCGTTTACCATCGTCTACTACTCCGAAAACGAATGCGGAGTGGTGCGCGACCGTCATGGCACACATTATCCTATATATTGTATGGGTAATGGAGACTTTTCCTCTTCCTGGCAGGATTTGAAAAAGCGTTGGAGGGAGAAAACCAAAGAATACTTATGCTATGATGAATCGGCCTTGATTGGTTTTCTTCAGCGGGGCATTTTGAGATATGGAGAAAGCTGTTGGCATAGAATGTTCTCTTTGCCTGCCGGCCAGAAAGTCTGCGTGATGACAGAGGTCGGACTTATAAGGTCTATTATAATACCGGTTAAAATCGAAGGGGTCAAAAGCTCTCCTCTTCCCACTTTGGAGAAGCTGAAGAAAAGCTTCCCTAATCTGTATAAAGACACGAAAGAAAAGATCGGCCGGCTGATGGCGAAGCCTGTCTCTCCCGATACTTACGTCATTCCGGATATGGATTCGGATTTGGAATCCTTCTCCAGACGCTATGGCGAATTGCATGCAAAGGCCATCAAGCGCCGCATCGGAGACAGTCGCCGGGTGGGCGTCCTTTTAAGCGGGGGTTACGATTCGGGAGCCAACCTTGCCGCCCTGCGCAGTATTTACGACGGGCAGATAGACTCCTATTCGGTAGGCTTCAAAGGCGACACGTTGACGGAGTTGCCCATGGCCCGCCTGATGTCCGAAACCTTTGGCACCCGCCATCACGAGTACGAGATTGACGGCACGGAAATCACCGCCTTGCCCGATATTGTCCGTTTCTTGGGCGAGCCTTTTGTTGAAGGCGGGCTGATGGTGAACTATTGCGCCATGCGCATGATAGGCGATGACAAGCCCGACGTCGTTCTGGGTGGCGATGGCAACGACCAATATTTCGGCACTTCGGGTCGCGAAGTGGCGCTGCACTATCTTGCCGCACGTGCAGGCATGCTTCCATTGATGAAAGGAATAGCGCGTTTGCTCGACCGTGAATTATTCGATACGGGAGGCAAGCTTTCGCGCATCCGTTTCCACTTGGACAAGATAGTGCATGTGTTGGAGGGCGAGCGTTTCGGCTTTTCCAATTCGGCATTGCGTGCTTTTATGCAATGTCCCGCAGATTTTCATCCGGCAGTACCTCCCCGATCGGACATCCACAGTTTCAGGCATCTGTACACGCAACATGCCAGAATCTCCGATTTGGAGATTGACATCAACCGCATCATCCTCTTCAAGGCTTCCCGCATGGCCCGTATGTTCAATAATAACCTGACGTTTCCTTTTATGGACTTGGAACTTTACCGTTTCTTGCAAGAGTTGCCGGTAGGGTTGAAGTGTAAGGGCGACAGTGTGTTGGATATTGCGCGAGGGCGTTGCACGTCTAAGTTTCTGCTGAAGCATCACTACAAACCCTTGTTGCCCGAAGCCATCACTTCGCGCAAGAAGCAAGGTGGTTTTGCTCCCATGCCTTTGTTCTTCCGCAACGATGCGCTGCGTGCCCGTTTCAAGGAGTTCATCCTATCTTCCGGCATATACTGCGAATACCTTCGTCAAGACACCGTGGAGAAGTTCCTTACAGGCTACGACCGCGAGGCCGGACAGGAAAACAGTTGGTTCTGGCATCGTCAAAACAAGGCATTGCAATATTTCAATCTGCTGACGCTTGTCACGTGGTGGGAAGAGTTTATAGAAAAGAAAGAGGTGAAATTATGAAAGTATCTGTCATCATTCCCGTTTACAATGTTTCCAAATACATAGAACGTTGTTTGCTCTCCGTCTTGAACCAAACCTGGCAGGATTTGGAGGTGATTCTGGTGAATGATTGCACGCCCGATGACTCGATGGAGGTTATTGCGAACGTATTGTCGGAGCATATTCGGAGTTGGGTAGTTAAAATCGTTGTTCACGAAAAGAATAGAGGGATAGCCGGTGCGCGTAATTCCGGTATCCGGTATGCGACGGGAGATTATTTATATTTCTTGGATAGTGATGATTACCTTACTCCACAAGGCATAGAGCAGATGGCCTCTGTTGCCTTGCAATATAATGTGGATGTAGTTGCAGCTGAGTATGAGTTGGTGGGTAATGCACACGTTGTTACTTCCGAACTGAGATTCTCAGGATTTTTGGAAAATAATGAGAAAGTTATTCGTTCGTATGCCAAAGACCAATGGGCGGTGATGCCTTGGAATAAATTGGTGCGGCATGAGCTGATAAAGAAAGAGCTGTTGTTTTTTGAGGAAACGATTGTGCATGAAGACGATTTGTGGTCCTTCAAATTGGCTTGTTGTGCCCAAAGTGCCTACGGACTGCCTGAAAAGACCTATTATTATGTGCTTCACGCAAACTCTTTCATGGGAAAAACCTCCCCCAAAAAATTGCAGAGCCGGGTGCGTATCATAGAAATGGTTTACGATTACATCACCTCTTCCGAGCGATTGAGAAACGCTCCCTATATTTATTTCTTTTATGAGACGATGAAAGCTCGTTATTTTGACGTGATTATGTATAATTCAAGTGATTATGCTTTTTGGCGTCATGCTTATCAAGTGATTCGGCAAAAAAAATATATTTCTGCTTTCAAGGCCTTGTTCACGATGCATGTCTCTTTGAAAATGGCTTTGCGCAATTTGCATTATCTTTTTCCCGTGAAGGCCGGCTATTGGTATTATGCCGCTTTTGTGAAGTTTTCATATTATTTATTGGTTCTTCCGGTCAAAATTAAACAACTGTTTTTTATAAAGTGAGCCTATGGATAAGAAAGTAAAAATTTTGGTTTGTGCCCATAAAGAAGTGGATTTGCCGCCACATCCGTATTTTTTCCCCATTCATGGGGGGGCGGCATTGTCATCAGTGGATTTGCCGTATATTCGCGATGATACGGGTGATAATATATCAGACAAGAATAAGAACTATTGCGAGTTGACGGCGCATTATTGGTTCTGGAAAAATAGCAAGTCCGATATTGTCGGATTAAATCATTATAGGAGATTCTTTGATTTTGGGTATATGAATGCTTTGTTCCTGCCTGAAAGGAAGTTTATGGAAATCAATGAGTTCTTGAACCAGCCCTATCGTTTCCCTGACAATTTGACTTCTTTGTTGGATAAATATGACATCATCCTTCCTCCAAAGCGCAACTGGCCGTACAAGATTGTGACCCAATATGCCATCTTTCATATCATCAATGATATGAATATCCTACGAGATGTGATGCGCGATGTGCATCCCGATTATTTATCGGCTTTTGATAGTTTGCTATACCATCAGAATGCCTATTCTCAATTCAATATGTTTATCACCAAGTGGGAAGTGTTCGACGCGTATTCCAAGTGGTTGTTCGAACTTCTGTTTGAAGTGGAAAAGCGCGTCAAGCTCTCTTCTTACGTGGATCAGGCGCGTGTTTTCGGTTACATGTCGGAACGGCTGTTGAATGTTTATGTGATGAAAAATGGATTGAAAGCACTTCATGTGCCCGTGGTGACGGCTGTTACCGAAAGCGAGATGGGCGAAAGAATCACAGGACTCCGATACCGCTTGCGATATGTAAAAAACTATCTTATTTTTAAATTGTTTAAGATATAAAGTAACCATGGAAAACACAGCCCCTATCATTTCGGTCATTGTTCCGGTTTACAAGGTAGAGAAATATCTCGGAAAATGCTTGGAAAGTATCTTGGACCAGTCATTCGAGGACATTGAGGTCTTGTTAATAGACGATGGGAGTCCGGACAGTAGTGGTGTGTTGTGCGATCATTTTTCTTTGATAGACTCTCGCGTCAAGGTGTTCCATAAAGAAAACGGAGGTGTGGGTAGCGCACGTAATTATGGCATAGAGCGGGCTTTGGGCAAATACTTGGCATTTATCGATTCGGACGATTGGATAGAGCCTGATATGCTGGAGACACTGTACACGCAGCAGTTGCGCTACAATGCGGAACTTTCCGTTTGTGGGATGCAAAAAGACGATGAGGAGGGAAATGTGTTGTTTCGCATAGACAACGATGTGACCTATCTTGAAAATCAGCATTATGCCATCCTTACTTTGTTCAATCAAGATAAGTATTATAAGTATCAGGGGTGGGTGTATAATAAGTTATATTTAAAGGAATTGGTGAATAAGTATCATATTCGTTTTCACGAAGAGATTGCTTATAGCGAAGACCGCCTGTTTAATTTCGATTATTTAAAGCATGTTGTTTCCGCCGTATTTTCCACACAACCCAAATATCATTATTTGATTAGAGCAAACAGTGCCATGACATCTTCTAATGCCGGGAAAGTATACGAGGATAAATTTTCCAGCTTTATTCCTGCTTTCGAAGAGATGTTTCAATACAGTTGTGTCAATTACCCGTCCGAAATACAGCGTGCCGTAGCTTCAAATTATACGTTGGATGTAGTGAATCTCTATCTGAAATACAGAAAAGAGATGAGGGATATGGAAATAGGGTGCCGGATAAGACAGATTGTGATGCGAATGCTTCCTTCTATGTCCAGTAGTGAAAGAATTATATATAGGATTTTCCTTGTCCATCCGCTACTATATTATTGGTTTATCAAGCTCAGATATTATGGATCTTTACTAAAAACGTTTATTAAATGAGAAAGTCTGATTATCTCATTCTCGGTGGTGGCTTGTACGGAGCTTTGTTTGTCCATAAAACCGCATAAAGAGGGAAAAGCCAGGTAACAGACAAGTGTCCGTATTTGGGTGGAAACATTTATTGAGAAAACGTGGAAAGCATCCATGTGCATAAATATGGAGTGCATATGGTAAACTATAAGACTTTTTCCTTGAATAACAGAGATAATAACAGTGGGCTTATGAACATTTTATTTATGTATAACGGAATGTTCCATCCTCTTCGCGGAGGCTTGGAACGGGTGTCCGATTTGCTTTGTCGCGAGTTTGTCCGGAGGGGGCATTGCGTATTTTACTTGCATCATACATACGATGAAAAGATGTCAGGCTATTCCTATCCTGCATCCATGTCTTTCTTTCCCAATTCTTCGGTTACGGAGTTAAAAGAAAACGGTGCTTTTTATCGGAATTTCTTGATTCAAAATAAGATCGATATTGTTATTGTTCAAAATCCCATGGATTACCATAAACTGTGTGCCTTTTCTAAAGATTTGAGACATGTAAAGGTTGTTTCCGTGATACATTGCAACCCTTTGTATATGTATCACCATATGCATCTGCTCATGTGGCGGTTGAGGAATGACACGTTTATCGAGAAAATCAAAAGAGTGGCGCGTGTCATCAAAATGCCGAAGCGCAAACGCACATATCTGGAGTGGCTTAGAGGATGTTATGACGGTGCTTTTGCCAATACGGATTTGGTGTGTTTGCTGTCAGAAAAGTTTATTCCGGAGTTGAGGAGCATTCGCATTAAGCATTTCGATATAAACAAGACAATTGCCATAGGTAATCCCAATACGTATCCTCTGCAAGATATTTCCATCAATCGGAAAAAGAAACAGATTTTGTATGTAGGCCGGATAGAGTGGTATCAGAAACGTGTAGATAGGATGGTGGTCATTTGGAAGAAACTTTACAAACAGTTTCCTGATTGGGAGTTGGTGATTGTGGGTGACGGATCTTTCAAGCAGGAGCTCGAGCAGAAGGCTGTGGGACTGGAACGCATTGCTTTTGTAGGGTGGAAAGACCCGGAGTCTTATTATAGAGATGCGGCTATTTTATGTTTGACCAGCGACTTTGAAGGTTGGGGGATGGTACTGACGGAGGCGATGACTTTTGGCACGGTTCCTGTGGCTTTTAATACGTATGCTGCCGTGACGGAGATCATAGAAAATGGTTGTACTGGGATATTAGTAAAGCCGTTTTCTTACAGTAGGTTTGCTGGCAAGTTGGCCATGTTGATGCGTGACGACGCTTTGCGTACCAAAATGGCTGCGAGCGGCAAGGCATATGTGCGGCGTTTTGACATACAACGGGTGGCCGATCGATGGGAATCTGTTTTTCGTAACCTGAAGGACGGAAGCCATTGTTAGCATTTCCGTTTTATAATGCGATGAGTTAACGAGCGCATGCCGGGAGTTAGTAAATAGAGTAATATATAGACAGTTGTAGCATAAATAGAGGTGATGGTGGCACCGTATGCCATCCAATTGCCAAACGAACGTTGTGGGGCGAATATACGTTCTGGAAGCAAGTTGTGATAAGCAATGAGCGGCAGTAAGGCTATGAGCAGGTACTTGGTGTAGTCCACCCAATAATGCGTCACTGGCATTTTGAACCCTTTTGCATAGAGGAAGCAGGGTTTCCAGATAACGATGAGTAGTAACTGGCTGGTAATGTTTCCCAAAAGGATTCCGGGTAACCCCAAAAAATATCCTCCCGTTATGGCAACAATCAGATTGATGCAGATTTCTGCAACAGGTGCCCATGTATCTTGAAACAATCCATATCCGTAGATAAACTGGTCGGTGGCGCCGCGCGTATAGCCGATGAAGGAGTTCAGGATTATCAGGTACAGTATATGCCTTGATATGATATATTCGTCTCCTAACCAGAGTGAGATAAAGGCGTCGGTCAGTTGGAGCAGGGCAAACGAAATCGTCCCGGCTATCAAAAAACGTATTCCCATCAGTTCCCAGAAAACCTGCAAGATGCGTTTGGTGTTGCCTTCTGCAATAAGGTTGCCCACACCGGCGTTGGTGCTTCCCAGCAGGTTGCTTATGAAGATACTGATTTTATCAATGATGAGCGTATAGTTCCCGTAGTAGGCCACTGTCTTCAACGAGACGAAAGCGTACACTAAAAAAGGGGTGGTTTGAAACTGTACGAAACCGCCTATCCGGTGTACAAACAGTTGCTTGGTATATTTTATGACTTCCGGATATTTCTTGAAGAGGAGCTTTCCTTGCTTTATTTCACTCCGCAGCCAAGGATATACCTGATTCACCTTCCAATTTAGAATGACGGAGTAGGTGATTCCCAATAGCAGTTCCATGCTTATCCACAGGTAATAATTGCCTGTATAATACACCAGTGTCATTTGTAGGAGTGTTTTTATGATTATGGCGCTTTGGTAATAGGCTGTCACCACATAGTTTCTTTGGTCTGCTCCCAAGAGCGTTTGTTTGTAGTTGGCAAAATAGCCTATCAACGAGGTGGTGAGGTAAGAAAAGAAAGCAAAGCAGACAACTCCCAACTCGAAGACATTGTTGGGGAAGATAAGAGGCAGGAAACATGCAAGCACGCAGCCGGCACTTAGAATAATGAATCCGATGCGGCGGTATAAGAATCCGAAAACGGAGATTATCTCGTTGATTTTCGGCTCGTTGTGTTCAAAAAGAGGTTTGTACAGCACATAGCCTATCGCTGTGCTGATGCCCAGTTCGGCAAGATTAAGGAAGCCCAGCAGGTTGTTCATGGTGCCTATCAGTCCCATGAAATCGGCGCCCAGCGCATCCAGAAAAATCTTTCTTGAGAAGAAGGACAGGGCCAGATTCAGGAAGTAGAAGATGAGGTTGACCCGGGCATTGAGCAATGATTTTTTTAGTCGCGAGGCTTCAGGCATAATAGGATTGGGATTATCTGAGTTCCCGCAAAGATAGAAATTTTTACTGATATTTTATCTATATTGTTGTGAGGGGAAAGAAATTCTGCCTTTTAAATTATACGCAGGAGAGAGGCGGAAACAAAAGTCGGTCGTGCGATGCCATAATGGCAGGCGCGGATTTTGCGGCATTTGACACGGTTTGTTTTGACGAGAGCCGTGAAATATGCGAAATTCCGCGTCTGAGGGAGGCCCATGAAGACGTTTTGTTTGTGTTTCACCATCTTTCTTTCTTCACCTCGAAGCAAGGGCACTGCTTGGTCCATTCCATCGGTTCGATTTCGCCGTTGTGGTTCAGGTCGGGGCTGAGGTCGCGGTGTCCTACGACTTTTGCACCCGGATGGTCGGCCAGCAGCACCCTGACGAGGACGCGTAGCGAGTGGCGTTGCCATTCGGTTCGCGTGTCTTTGGGGTTGCCGTAGTGGTCCAGACCGCCTTCATAGCACACGCCGATGGAGTGGGCATTGTGCCCACGGGCGTGGATGCCGACCCTCTCGACCGGGCGTGTGGTAAGGATGCGGCCGTCGCGACGGATGTAGAAGTGATAGCCTGTGCCGTCAAATCCGCGTCGACGATGTGCCGCCTCCAGAGCCTGCTCGGTAAAGGGACGGTCCTCGCACGTGGCGCTGCAATGTATCACGATCAGGTCAATGCGTCTCATTGCCGTCACAGATTGCCGCCGGTCATGGCATGTGCGCTGAAAGCACCCAGCAAGGCCGATGCCACAGCGATGATCAGTTTCAGTACTTTGTCCCAAGTCGATGATTTCTGTTTCATGTTTCTTTTAGATAATCGGTTAGTAATTAGTTGGTTAGTGGTGGTTGATTAGCGGTTGGCGGCTTGTTGAGCACTAACCGCCAATCGTTCGCCGCTCCTCATCATCCCAGCGGATTTTCGCTCTGTCCGCCTTCCGAGCCGGGGGTGCCGGAATGTTCGCCGGGGGTGCCGCTACCGGCGGACGGTTTATTCCCGGCAGGTTTGGAGGGCTCTTCGGACACGAGTTCGAAGACGATGTTGTTGGGCGCGCCTTTGGTGGTGGCGTTGCTGTCGTTTACCAGGCGGAAAGCGTTGGCCACGCGGAAGCGGATGTTGACGCGTTCGATGTTTTTCACCGTGCAATCTTTGGCCGCTTCGCTGGCGCGGCATCTGAAGGTGGTGTGGAAGATGCCGAAGCCGTCCAGCTGGACACTGTTGCCGTCGGTCAGGGTCTGACGCATCTGGCGGATGATGGCCTTGCCCACGTGCTCCACGTCTTCGGCCGACATGCCGCCGAGGGCTTCGATGTCTTGTGCCAGGCGGCTGAGGTTGAAGATTTTCGCATCTTTGGGCTTGCGTTTCAGGATATAGACCATGGGCGACTGGGTATTTCCGATTTTCTTGCGGCGCATGCTGCGTACTACTAATGCTGTTGACATGATGATTGAGTGTTTTTTTTAATGTTTTGTTATAAAAAGTTTCTCTGTGCGAAACGGCGGGGCGGGGGAGATGTCTCTGCAGCGAATCTGTCCGCTTCGTTTCGTTGATGCAAAGATAGGAAGCCGCCGGGGGAGGGACGGAGGTTCTGGGAGGTTGGCGGAGGTTAGGAGAGGATATGGGAGGATAAAAAGGAGGATACGGTTGCATCCTAACCACTACACACATCATGTGGCGGTTAATAGTTGAACAGAAAAAGGAAGAATAAGTCCTTTTAGTGTCCGGAATATCGCTGTTCCTATCGGCATCGGGAGTTCTGTGCCAAACTTCAGGCGGCTCCTTGCCCCTCTTCACGGTTCGCCCAGCGCGTCGACGATGAGCTTCACTTGTGCCGGGGTGTAGTGCCTGCTTGTGGGGCGCAAGCCGGTGGCCATAAGGCGTTGTTCCAGTCCGGGGGAGGTGCGTATCCATTTGTTGAAGCGGTTGACGGCCGTCTGCTGGCACACGTTGGGGAGGTAGAGCGAGGCGAGTTCGCCCTTCCCGTAGCTGTGTATCGGGAAGGGGGACTCGGGCAGTAGTTCTGCGGTTTTTCCGGTTTGCATGTCTGTTGTTTTATTTTGTATTTATTACTGATACAAATGTAGTGATTATTCGTTGAATAACCTACCGTTTTCGGCACTATTTTTCAGCCAATTTTCGTTGTCGAAACGTGTGTTCACGGGGCCCGGACGGTCGCCGTCGGGGGTGTGGACGATGTCTTCCTCGCAGGGCCAGTAGCGGCCGTTCAGCAGGTTGTAGACGAAGGAGGCCGAGGTGTGTGCCCTGCCCAGGTGCTTGAAGCGCACCTTGTCGATGTAGACGGTGACCATCTGCTTGTCGTCGTTGCGGTCTACGGCCAGGCAGTAGTCGGCCATGTTGCCGAAGTCGGCCGAGCCGTTGATGTCGTTCATCTCCACGCGGCGCAGCTGGCCGGTGTCGGTGCGGTTCACCTTGCGGGGGTGCACCACGAGGATGACGAGGCATTTGTTTTGCGTGGCAAACCGCCCTATCTTGCGCAGCGTGGAGCGGATGTTGAGCAGCTCGGATTCGCCCGCGGAGGCGGGAGGCGTTTCGAGGCGGTTCATGGGGTCGATGACGACGATGCGCACGCCCCTGCGGCGCACCACCTGGCGGGCTTTTTCAAGCACGTGGTCGATGGTGTAGCTTTCGTCGCCGGGCAGTATGTGCACGATGTTGTCCGTCAGCCAGCGTTCGGCGTGGTCGAAGAGGGCTTCGGTGAGACCTCCGTCGATGTGGAAGCGCTTGCCCGTGAGCTTTTCTATCAGTTTGGACTGGTGGTAGACGATGGGCATGTTTTCGGGGCTGAAGTAGGCCACTTTCCACTCGTGGCGCAGGCAGAGGCGCAGGGCCAGTTCGTCGATGAACTCCGACTTGCCGTCGCCGGGGCGTCCGGTGACGATCATGAGGCGTCCCGGCTCGAAGGTGCAGTTGCGGTCGAGGTTGTCCCAGCCCGTGCCGGCGCCTTGTTGCAGGCCGTTTTCGTAGAGGGTGCGGAGGTCGTCGTGGCACTCTTGCGCGGTGAATATGCCCTCCAGAGGCACTTCTTCGGCTTGTTCGAGGCAGATGCGCAGGCTCTCGGCGCCGTACTTCACGAGGTGTTCGTTGGCGTCCTTGCAGCCGGGGCCGAAGTGCACCGTGCGGCAGCGTTCGGCGCCGAGCCGGCGGATGAGTTCTTGGCGCAGCAGCATTCCGGCGGCGTCTTCGTCCACGGCGATGCAGATGCTCTGCTTGTCCTCGAAGTGGGTGTCGATGAAGCGGTCGAGCCACGTCAGGTTGGTGTTTGCGCCCGATGGCACGGAGATGACGTCGTTGCGCCCGGCGGCCATGCACGCGGCGGCGTCGAACTCGCCCTCGGTGATGATGCACTGCGGGGTGCCCAGTATGCCGTCGATGTTGTAGGGGATGAGTTCGGCTCCGCTCACCATCATGAAGTGCTTCTGCGCGCTGCGGTACTTGGTGTTGACCAGCGTGCCGTTCTCGAAGTAGTTGAAGCAGATGCAGTTTTCCTCGCGGTTGTCGGCCGGCATGCGCCGGCGCTCTTCGGTGATGCGCAGCCGGGCCAGCAAGCCCTGGGGCAGGCAGCGGGTCTCGGTCCAGTAGCGTTCCAGCCGTTCGCTGAGCTGCATCTTCGAGGGGTCGAAGACGGGGCGGCGGAAGTGCTGCGGCGGGCGGGCGGCCTGCGTGCGCTGCTGCAACCGGAGGCTGTGCTCGCGGCGGGCGCGCTCTTCGGCTTCGTCGGGCACGTAGAAGCTCCAGCCGCAGTGGTGGCATTTGCACAGTCCGAGGTCTAAGTTCACGGAGAGCGATTTGTCTCCTTTGTGTCTGCGCGTGTCGTTGCATTGCGGGCAGACGGTTTTCACTTTGCCGCTGTTGCGGCCGCGGGTGTCGATTCCATACTTGTGATAGTTTCTCATAATAATTTCGTTTTATTTTTACAAAAAAAAAGATTTGGTTCGTAGGTGTGCGGGGCGGACTCCGGGGGAGGAGCGTCGTCTGCAAGCCCGCATTTGGCGGCCTGCATGCCCGCACCCGGTTGTCCGCAAGCCCGCACTTCGTCTCCTGCAAGGCGGCACTTCACTGCTTGCTGAGTGGCACTTTGAGGCCTGCAAGGCGGCACTTCATGGTTGTTGCGCCCTCGGCCTGCGGGGCACATGGGGGGTGCGGTCAGCTGTTCCATGCCGCCGTGGTCTCGTCCCAGTAGGACGTGGCCGAGGGGCGCGGTGGTGCGTTCGCCGGTATGGGGCAGCCCAGATAGGTGCGTTTCCCGTCGATGCGCTGCTCGTAGCGGTAGGGGTCGGGAGGGGCGACGGCCGCTCTTCCGGGTGCGGCTTCCAGCTTGAGCAGGGTTTGCCGCAAGGCCTGCGAGGTGTTTCGTCCTGCCATGGTGAAGTAGGCGAAGTAGCGCTTCACGTCGCTGAGTTTCAGCAGTTCACCGCCTTTCCCAAGGTAGATGATGTGCTGTTCGAACAGCTTTACGGCCTCCTTCAGGTGGCGGCTCAGCAGGTCGCCGTAGCCGCTTTTCATGAAGACCACTTCGAGCCACGAGCAGTCGTTTTGCATTTCGTCGAGGTAATGCTTCCAGTGTAGGATGGCTTTGTTTTCCTCCACCTCCACCTCCACCGGTGAGGGGGATATATGGGGGAGGTATTTTCTGTTCTTCTCTTCTCTGTTCTTTTCTTCTCTTACGCGCGCGAGGCTTTTGCGGTGCGTTAAGTTGCTGTTGCATAGTGGTTTATAGGTACTTTGGGGTGTCGTCCTGTTGCTTGCCGGTTCGGAGCCGGCTCGGAGTTGGCTCCGGGTCGGCACGGGGTTGGCGGGTAGTCCGCGCGAAGAAGAAACGATGACCGTTTGCCCGTTTTCCGGGGTGCCTCCGCTTGTGGGTTTCGTTGCCTTTTGGGACATCGTTTTTGTGATTTCACGGTTTGTCACCGGGGCGGCGGCTTCTTGGTCTGCCGGTTTTGTCACCGGGGCGTTGGAGGTTGCTTTCCCGTCGCGGGGCATGGTTTGTGCCGTTTCCGGTTTTGTTTCCGCGGCGTGGTTCCCGTTCTTTTTCCGTTTTTCGGTGGTATTTTTCTTTGACACAGATTGTTCCTTCCGCCACGGCTCGCAGAAGTCGATGGCCGACGAGAACATGTCTCCTTCGATGACGAACAGGCCGTAGTTCCTGACTATTTTTTCGAGATAGGCTTGTGGGAAGCCTTTCTGCTGTATGAGTTTCAGTTGCCCGAGGAAAAGGCGGTTGGAACTCTGGCCGTAAAGGTGTTCGATGATGAAGAGGTAGCTGCCATATCCGCGTGCTCCTTCTTCGTCGATGAGCTTGAAGAGCCTGCTGTCTTCGCTCATGTTGAAGCGGTGTTTAAACCAACTATAGTTTTCCATTTTCTTTTTTGTTTTGTTTCTGAGTTATGCTGTCATTGGCTGCAAAGTTAAGGCCTGCGAAGACAAAATGCAAATGCACCAAAAGCCGGGTTCGCGGCATTTTATCGGCCTCAGAACATGCTGTGAGGGCTATAAAATGCCGCAAACCCGGCTTTTCATAAAATTATCGATAAATTGATATTTTTTTTGATGGTTTTTATAAATGTCTTGTTAGTCAGTGGGTTATGGAAGCGCTTCGCCGGGGAGGGGAGGAGGTTCTGCTTCATCCGCGGCTTCTCGTATTAGCATGAACACACGTTGATTAGTATGTTCTTATCAGTTGTTTATAAGTAATGAAATTTTTAAACCGATGTATTTCGTCTTTTTTCTATTTTTTGCTATAATTTGACTTTGCGTATTGTTATTATGGGTTTTATTTGTAAATTCGCACATTGAATTTGCTATAATTTGTCGATTGTATGATATTAAGAGTAACAATAGGTAATCTGTATTCTTTTATGGAAGAAACTGCAATCAGTTTTGTTGCAGGAAAGAGTACAATGCATGGAGAACAGGTAAGCAGGGCAGAAAAGCGTGATGATATTTCTGTCTTGAAAGCCGGTGTTATCTATGGTGCTAATGCTTCCGGCAAAAGCAATATTATCAAAGCCGTTTCCGTGATACAAAAGATTGCTTTGTCTGGTGTGCCCAAGAAATATGTGGAACCGTTCAAATTAACTACCCCGAACAGCAAGCCCTCAAAGGTGGAAATGGAATTTAAAGTAGGGAAAAAGTTCTTTGCATATGGAGTTGAATTTTCCTTTAAAGGTATAGTGGAAGAATGGCTTTATGAAATTAACAGTCGTACGGACAAGAAGATTTATGCACGCAAAATTACAGCAGATGGAAATGAATTTACATTTGGTGCAGTTAATGGTGATGCGGAAACGCTACAATTATTGAAATTTATAAGCCAGAGTACTCCTGTGACAGATAGTTTTCTCGCAGAGTACATTAAGCGAAATGGTAAGGGATTGCCTCTAATCAATGACGTATATCGTTGGATGAAAGAAAATTTGAAGATAATTTTCCCGGATTCACGTTATGACGGTATATTCATTCGTGCAGAGAAAGATGAGGATTTTGCAGCAGCAACTAAGTCTTTATTAGAGTATTTCAATACAGGCATTGTAGATATACGCCGTACTAAGGTGAATAAAGAAGATGTCGATTTACCTAAAAACTTAATAAATGAACTTTTGGCAGATGCAAAACCCGATAACATTTATGTAATTGCATCACCGTCGGACTCTACTATTTATTTCTTTGAAACAGATTCAGAGGGAATAACGATTATATATAAGCAAAACGCAATCCATAAGGCTGCCGGCAACAATGAAGTTCCATTTGAGATGAGTGAAGAATCCGATGGTTCCATCCGCCTGTTGGACTTCATTCCTATGCTGATTGACCTTCGGCTGAATGAATCGGTTTATTTGGTTGATGAAATAGATCGCAGTATGCACCCTATGTTGTCACAAAAGTTATTAGAATATTATTTCAATCATCTTTCTAACGAGCGTGATACGCAATTGATATTCTCTACGCACGAATCCAACTTGTTGAATTTGGAGTTAATTCGGGCTGATGAAGTTTGGTTTGTGGAAAAATGTCAACAAGGAGCATCGCATCTTACTTCTTTGGCAGAATATAAGCCAAGGGAAGATATACGCAAGGGTTATCTGCAGGGAAGATATGGTGCGATTCCTTTCTTTGCTCCTATCAAAAGTTTAAAATGGTAAGCAGCCATGAGAAAAAGAAAAGACTTTGAACGACCGGAAGGGATAAAATCCGCAAGATTGGTTGTCATTGCAGCTGAAGGCAGAAATTCTGAAAACATCTACTTTGAGGCGATGAAAACCGAACGGTGTGCTTCGGATGTTCATGTGGAAATTCTGCATCGCGACTCAAATGATTCAAGCCCTGAGAGTGTTTACAAGCAAATTCGTGGATTTATAGCCGAATATAACATTGAAGATGACGACCAACTGTGGGTTGTGGTAGATAGGGATAAATGGAAAAACAAAATGCTTTCCTCGGTGGCGCAGCATTGTGCACAGAATGGCAATTTACACTTCTGTGTAAGTAACCCGTGCTTTGAATTATGGTTGCTGCTTCATGTGGAAGATATTGCTTCATATGATAAGGAGCAGATGGAAGCTCTTTCCTTGAACCGGAAAGTGAACTGTCAGGATACGTGGCTGAAGAAACGCATGAAAGATTTGACCGGACATTATCATGAATCGGATTATGATGCAGCTGCTCTTTTACAGCATATTGTTACTGCAATGGAAAGAGCGGAAAAATTGGATGTATCACCAAAAGACAGATGGCCTCAAAGTGTCGGAACAAGGGTTTATTTGTTGGCGAAGAGTATAATGAATTTATAATCAAGAACACCCATCCTCCTCCCGAACCGTCAAGAAAAAAGAAAATAATCTCTCTATAAATTATCAAGAAAACGGAAAGGATAAAGCGGGGGCAGGGCAGCCTGATGCGCGGATGTGCCGTGCGTGCGTTGTTGTCACTCATCGTCCTTTCAGTGCTTGCGGGTGTGCTTGTACTTCCGGGTCACTTTCCTCATGGACGCCATTGCGCGCTCCATGCCTTTGGTGATTTCGGGCTGCTGCTCCATGTAGGTGCTCAGCACCTCCTTCAAGGTTTCCAACACGACGAGCGTTTCCGCTCTGTGAACTGTTTCGAACGAATAATTAAGAATCTCTCTTTCGTCGAATGCGATTCGGATGTCTACTTTTTATTCATAATTTTAAGTAAAATGGCGCAAAGATAGCAAAATTCCCTTTCCTTGTATAAAAGAAAACAGCCGATTGCAGATGCGCAAGAGCGCAAAAGGAGGAAAAGCGTTTTTCTTCGCCGGACACGCCGGTTTTACCACAAAAAAACGGCCATGAAATTTGGATACGGGCATGAAATGCCGTACCTTTACGGCATGCAAGATTCTTGCGGAAACGTGAAAAGAAACATTCCCTCAAAACAAAACGCCATCATTACGATAAGCAGGAAACGTAACCACCCTAAAATGGAGCAGAACAACCACCCTTTGATATCGTTCGGAATACCCGTGTACAATGCCGCCGGCCTGATAGAGCGCACCCTGCTGTCTGCCTTGGACCAAACCTACCCGAACATCGAATACCTTTTTGTGGACGACAAGGGCAACAGCATGGACATCGTGCGCCGTGTGGTGAACGGGCATCCGCGCGGCCATGCCGTGCGCATCATCGACCAGCAGCGCAATCAAGGGATAGCCGTGGCCCGCAACGCCATTCTGGACCATGCGCAAGGTGAGTATCTCTTTACGATGGACTGCGACGACGTGATTGTGCCCGACTGCATAGAAATTCTTTACAACCAAATGCGGAGCCATCCCGTGGACTTCGTGGCCGCCTCGTTTGTGCGCATGGACATGAACGGAAATACCTACAAAGGCTGCCGCTACGACGACACCATCGTGGAAGGCGGCACCTATCCCGTGGCGCGCTACCGCTACGGCGAAGGCAAAGAACTGTTTGTGGCCTCGTGGAATAAGCTGTACCGGCTCGACTTCCTGAAAAAACACGACATACGCTGCCGGCCCGGACACTACAACGAAGACCCGTGGTTCACCTATCAAGTCATCCTGAACGCCCGTTCCTGTCACCTCATTCCCCACTGTACGCTGTACTACACCTGCAACCCCGAATCCGTGTCGGGCCTCTCCGCCTCGCGAGGATATACGGAGAAAATAGCACGCCAATACGTTGAGATACAGCAGTTGAAGAGCAACTACATTCGCCCCCTCACTGCCGAGACATTCTATCGCAACCTGTTGGCGGACATCATGCAGATGAGCCTCTACCATGCCTACCGCATCGCCGACTCACGCCTGCTGCCTGCCGCCTTGAGGAAAGAGCTGATGCGGCAGATCCTGTCGGTATGTTTTACCGCCCCCGCCCGCGGCCACGGAGGAAAGCGAACGGCCAAATACCTGCTTCTCCGCGTTTTCTTCTCCCTGCCCATGACACTGAAGTGCGGCATGGTCGGTTTAGGCAGGACATTGCAAGTGAAAAAGCGGATAAGCAGGTGGGTGCATTTTAAACATTAGAATAAGAGCGTGTTTGTTATCCTATTCCTTTCCCGTCATGCGCCGGATGTAATTGCGGATATCTAAAAGGAAGTTGCGCACCCGTGGCAGGCTTTGTCCCGACTTCAGGTTGTAGAGCAAAGACTTGGAGTCGTAAATCATCCGGAAATTCTCGGTGCAGAGCACCGGTTTCTTGGTGAGACGGTTTATCTCGATGGCCTGCGAAAGGTTGCTTTCCACAAACAGCATATAGTTCATGGACGAGGCAAACTCTTTCGCCTTGAACGAGGCGTGGCAGTTGGCACGCCGGCGGGCATCCATGTCGGGCAAATCGAGCATCACAAGTTTATTGTACTTCACGTGGTGCTTGGCCAGCCATGCTTCCGTTTCAGGACGGTACTTCTCTAACCGTGAAGTCACCAGTGTGCCGATGGGAGCGCCGGGAATGAACAAGGGCTTGGCATTGAGCAGGAATTGACGGTAGCGCTCGCCGTCGTCATTCTCTTCGGGAGTAGGGTCTACGCACAACACACCATCGATGTCGAAACAAGCTTTCCGGATGCCGGTATGGTTCATGATGTTCCACTGAAAATAGCGCGGAAGGGGCACTGCCTCGAAATAGTAATCCACCAGATTCGTCTTCTCCGGAGCGGCATACACCACACAGTAGCTGATATCAAAGTCGCCTTGCAGTTCTTTCAGCAACTCTTTGCACTTGTTCAGGGCCGAGCCGGTTGCCACACTGTCGTCTACCACCAGAATCTTCTTGAACCGGTGCATGTCGAAAAATTGGCCGCGTTCGCCCGATTTGTAGATATGCCCGTTTCGGAAAGAATCCAGATCCGTCACCGGACGGTTCAGGTAAAGTGCCAGCAAATTGGCCGGAAACATGCCGCTGCGCGGGATGCCCACAATGAGGTCGAAATCGCGCGGCAGGATGTAGAGCCGCTTCAGAATGATTTCGTTCAGGTCGTTTATGTTGCGATAGTTCATTTTTTCTCCTCCTGATAGTCTTTGATGATTCCATAAATTTTCTGTACGCTGTGCCCCCAACTGTGCGTCTCGGCAAAGGCCACGCGTTCCTGTTCCAGTTGTTTGTCGCCGATTTCTTTCACGGCGGCATCTATGGCAGACAGCCACTCTTCCTGATTGGCGGCAAGATGTGTGTGGGCCGAGAAGACGTCGCGCATGGTGTGGGTGCTGGTGGCTACCGTGGGCTTCCCCATAGCCAGATACTCGTCGATCTTCAAAGGATAGTTACCGTCGGTCATCGGGTTGACCATTTGCGGATTGATGCACACATCGTAGGCACGTAGATAAGCCGGCAGTTCGTTCACCGTCTTCTTTCCGAGAAAATACACGTTGGGCACACTGTGGATGGGGTGTGCTTGAAAGCCTGCGTCTTCGGGTCCGGTGAACACAAAGCTGTACCGGGGACGCTGCTTAGCCAAGGTCAGCAGCAGGTCTCCGTCCAGACGCGTACTGTTCACTGTTCCCAAGTATCCGATGATGGGATGGGGGATGTTTTGTATGTCTTCCGGCGTCTCATATTTTTTTGAGGCGTCGTAGAGTGACAGGTTTACTCCGGTTTCAATCGGGTAGGTCTTGGGATTGTAAACTTGCAGTTCGGCCGCAAAATTGGTGGAATTGGCCAATACGATATCGGCAGATGCCGCCAGCGCATATTCCGAGCGTGCACCGTGCTTGTGCCAATAGCGCTCGCCGATGACGTAGTCTCGCCGATAGTAGATGCTGATGGCGGGCCGGATGTACTCCTTCAGATAGCGGCTGCGGAAAAGGTCTGTGTCAATCAGGTGGATATAGTTTTTAAAGCCCAGTTCGCCGGCCATTTTCACTATCCAGCGGCCCAGCTTTTTGTTGTTCACCCGGTTGAAGAGGTTGAACAACGGGGTAGGGAGCTGTCCCACGGGAAGCAGCGTAAAGGGGCAATCCAAAACCCACATGTTTTCATTGATTCTTCGCAAGGCGGACGTTTCTCCTTTAAGCACCTTTATCCGGTGGCGGTAAGCGGCCGATTGCTTGTCGCCTTTCAGGCGGGAGGTAATGTCGAGTGGCGTGCTGACGTAGAGTACCCGGTTCTGCTTTGAAATCTCCAGAGCGGTATTTTTGATGGTACTGCCTATCTCGATGTCCCATGATTGCAGGCTGGTGATGATGAAGTCTTTCATGGTCCTTTGAAGTTAAAGTATGCATGCTTGGTTGCATACGGGTTTGCTATTTTGATGATATCTCGCTGTAAATCTTCACATACTCCTCGGCTGTGTTTTTCCAAGAAAATTGTTCCACGCGTTTCAGGCCGTAGTGCACTTGCTGCTCGTAGAAAAGGTTGTCGGTCTCTAAGCGCAGCAGCGCGTCTGCTATCTCCTGCGGTTTTTGCGGATTGACAAGGAGGGCGCCTGTTCCTGCCACTTCGGGCATGGCGGAAGTGTTGCCGGTGATGACCGGCGTGCCGCATGCCATAGCTTCGAGTATGGGAATGCCGAATCCTTCCTTTATCGAAGGGAAAAGAAAGGCGTAGGCTCTGTTGTACAGGGCCGGTAAATCTTCACCGGGCACATAGCCTGTATAAACGATATGGGCTGCACAGCTATCGATGCCCATATCGGCCAACAGGCTTTCTACGTAAGTTTGTTCCAGCCCGGTTACGATAAGTCTCAGTTTTCTTTTCGACCGGTTCAGGTACTCATGGTAGGAGCGTAATACGCCTCTTGTGTTCTTGCGCGGGTCGGTGTTTCCCAAAAACAGAAGGTACTCGTTTTCCGCTATGTATTTGCGGGTGACGGAAATCGTCTCGTCTTCTGGCAACAAGTGATATTGATTGCCGTATCCATTATAGACTACACTGAGCCGGTTTTCCAACGTGGGGAATCTCTTTAGAATATTGGTGCGCTCTGTCTCGGACACTGTAATGACATGATGGCAGTGGCCTATAATTCTTGGAACATTCCAACGGCGGTAGTACCAGCCTAATTGTTGATAGCGCGACATCCCATCGGACTTCTCTTCGCCCAAAAAGATAATATCATGAAGTGTCAGCACAGTGGGTATACCCGAATACAATGGTGCCGTGTTGGAGGTGCAATGCAACATGTCGACCTTTAAACGGCTGACGGCTAAGGGCAGAGCTATCTGTTCCCATAGCGGATAGGTGGGGCATTTCAGATCGATGATATGGAGATTGGCCGATTCGTGCAGGCAACGATCTTCTCCGGGTGCGACAAACACAAAATATTCGTTGTCGTCTTTTCGGCTCTGAAGCTGTCTTAGAACCTCTAAAATAACAAAGTCCATCCCGTGTTTGTCGCATCGGAAGATGCGTTGTGCTTCAATGGCTATTCTCATTGTTTTTCTGTTTTTGTCTCTGTTGAAACATTATTCTTTTTTTTCTTCTTCTTAAACTGTTTGATGTGACTGGATAGAGAAGCAAAAATAAGGACAGGTAATGCCCAAAGAGCTTTTTTGAAGCGTCGGGCTATTTCACCTTCGGGCAAGGCCATGATAAATGTTAATGTGATGCCGGCTAATAGCATATACCACTTGGGGCTCATGGTCCAATCGAGTATGGTCACGATGAAAGTACAGAAAGTAATAAGGGCTATGAGCAGGAAGCGGGAAGGAAGCAACCACTGGAACAGTTTGTTCACATAATCCCACTCTCCTTTCAGTAAAGCCAAAGGAAGTTGCTTTATGGCATGGAAAGTTGTGCTGTATTGAGTCTCGATCCATTCCTGCCTGCGTGCCTCATAACTGTCGGCATTATCTTCTTTCTTGCTGTAACACACCACGTCTTCCATGTATTCGGTATAGATGTTCTGCTTCAGCAGGGCTGTTTCTATGGATTTTGTCAAGTCCGAACCGGATAGGGTGGGCGCAATTCCATGAAACATCTGGAAATCGAATGCCATGGCCGAACCGATCAAAGCGGAAGAGAACCCCATACGGGTATGTGCCTTACGGAAAAGATTGTTGTTGATTTCTTCACTGGCGGCACTGAGAATGGCAATGCTGGTGGTGAGGTTTTCCGTCATGCGGTGTGCCTGAATAGCGTCGCAACCGGAATAATATGCGTTGTTGAACAAATTGAGTGCATTGGGCACGATACGGTTATCGGAATTGAATATCACCACCATGTCATATTCATTCGGAGAATAGCGTTCCATCACTTGCTGGATGGCATAGACCTTACTGCATTGCTCGCGATCGGGCACAACGATGTTGACCGGCATTTGCAGTATGGTGATGAAATCCTCTTCGGGCAACTGTGTGGCAGCCACGGCAATGTCGTATTTCTCGCGCGGATAGTTTTGCGTATCCAGAAAATGGTTGATGGATTCAATCACTTCCTTACCGTTGCGCAATACACTGAACAATACCAGAAAACGTTGTTCTACTGCGGCTTTAGGATAGGGATTCTTATACTTGCCCAAGGAAAAAAGAGAACATATAAACAAATAAATTACCGGAATAGATAAAAATAGAAACAGCACAGCGTCGGCAATTTGCAGTGCATTGTTGTTCTCGTCCATCCACCAGTCGGGATTGAATATGGAAAAAATGTCCATCATACGGATATTGTTTTTAGGGTTTTAACTGATTGTTTTTTTTGCCTGCTTTCCAAGAAATCGCACTCTATGTAGGAGCCGTTAAGGATGCAGGCCATGAAAGTGAACAAGAGGAACTGCGTGTTGGGCTGACCGAAAAACTGGTTGCCGTAGGCGCTCAGCATCAGTCCGAACAGAGAGCAGATCATGGCCGAAAGGATGTATCGTATCTTTGCGGTTTTCACTCTGAACATGATGACATAACAGCCCCACAGAATGAGCAATACGAATATGCCTACGTGTAGCAGTATGCCCACGATGCCGGTCTGCACCCATATTTTCACGTAGTAAGAGTCCACAGGGATTTCAGTGATGTAGCGTTCGCCGTATTTCCGCGATTCTACGCCGGCCAGTCCCATGCCCTCGCCGAAAGGCTTGTCCTTGAGGTATTCGGCTATGAGCTTCTGGTTTTCGAGTCGCACGTTGAGCGAAGCGTCTTCCGAAGGCTTAAAAGCTGTGCGCATGCGGCGCACATACTGGTTGCCCTCACCTATGTAGGTATGGGCAAAAAAGAGGTAGATGACGATGGCGCATGCGCCGACAATGGCCGTCATCTTTATGTTTTTGGCAATGATGGTGAAGAGTATCATCCCTCCCAACGGTACAATCATGGCTCCGCGGGTGCCCGACATGAACATGCCCACGATGGCAAGAACGGACACAAATGAATAAAACAGCTTGAACTTCTTGCTGCCGGTGTAGATCGCCAGAATGGCGTACATCAGCCCGAAGCCCCCCATGTTCGACCCGAAGTTGCCCGCATCGGAAAAAGTAGAGAAATAGCGCGTGCCCGATGAGAGCAGATGGGTGCGGTAGCTGCCGGCCATCAGCCACCTGATTTCGTATTCGTCGAAACCGAGCTCTTTCTGTATCATCATCTTGATGAAGGTGAGTATCACGAATATGGCCAGTCCGTTTATCAGATATTTCAGGTAGTTGTATTTGGTGAACAACACAGAGCAGAATATGGCCAGAAGCACCATGTTGGGATAGAAACTGCGCGAGTTTATCCAAGCCTCGGTCAATGCACTGGGATTGATGAGTTCGATGAAACAATATACGAACCATACGAAAAAGCCCACCGTGAGCGGATTGAACGCCCGCTTCCACTGAAAATCGCGTGTAGTGAGGGCATGAAACAACATGCAGGCGAAAAAATAGATCAACGTCACCTCAAGCAGCGCGCTGATGTTGGTGAAGCGTTCTAACCGGCGGGCTATGGCTCCCCAGAAACATGCCGTGGCCCCATAGGTGAAAAGGCTGATGATGGGATAACGAACCGACACGCTGAACCATAGCGCGGCAAGAGGAATGCCTGCTACGGCAAAAGCGCCGATGGCCTGACCGCGCATGCAATAGTAGGCTATGGCAAACAATCCGGCCGCCACGACGGCGGAACTGATTGTTCCTATGGGTATGTCTCGGTTCGACGTCAACATGCTTTGTTTATTTTACGGCGGCACGTTTCGAAGTCAGACCCAATTGAGCCAGACGGGTGAAGAAACTGTGAAGCAGGGTTCTTGGCGGAAGTTCGCCCGTGAAGCTCTCAACCACATCGCGGTCGGCATTGTTCAGATACAGTGCCATGGGGGTATCGCCCAATACTTCGCGCATGGACTTGAGGCGGACGTCATCATCCTTACCCCATAGTCGGGCGGCATTGGCTATCAGCAGATTGAAGTCGGCCTGCTTTATCACTGCCAGTGGAAGAGTGGCGACACTGGGTGCGGGATATTCCACAAGGATAATGTCGGGCATCTGCTCCGCACTGTTGAGTTGCCAGAAATCGGATAACTGGCGAGCCTGTACGTAGGTCTGTGTGTCGGTCTCGAAGTCTATTCCGGCTTTCACCAACCGCACGTTAAGGTTTTCTGTCCGCCAATAATCGATGAAGTATTTGGCGAGGAAAGATTTTCCTTCTCTCTCTTCCATACTGAGCAGGTTGATGACCGTGGGACGACCGACCGCCAGATATTTATTGAGCTGACGACACGAATAGGCCGCCGCACGTCGGTTGCAAGCCTTGAGGAAGCCACGGAACTTGAGGTTGCTGATGCCGTTGAAGGCTGCGATGACCGGAAGCCCCGTGAGCCGATGACTGCGTTCGGCGTCGCGCAACGTACGATCCAGCAACTCTATGATAAGGAAATAGGCACTGATGAACACAAGGCTGCTCACAAAGGCCACGATGATGTAGAACATACGTTTGCGCCCGTTGTCCTCAAGCGGGAAATCGGGTGGGGCGATGACTTGAAGGTTGGCGGTGGTCATCTTGATGTTCTGCAGGCGAAGGTGAGCCTCTGACAGACCGTGAAGTTGCTGACGGTAGGTATCTTCAGCTATGCCTACGGCGCGCTCTTTGCGCTTCACTTGGGTGCCTATGGGAGAAAAAGTCTGAAATTGGCTGAAAATATCGTCTCGTCTGTCTTTCAATACCTTCAGTTCGGATTTGGCCTTGGCTTCGTTGATGCAAGCCAGAAGCCATTCGTTCACCATGTTTTCTATGCCTACCCCCTCTTTGGTGAAATTGTACTCGTTCAGGTTGTCGGACAGGTGGCTGATGGCTTGTTCCGTTTTCTTTAACTCGGTTTTATTTTTCGTTAACTTCTCGTTGTTGGCATAATTCTTGTCGGAGGTGAATATTTCTTCTTCCAAGATGTTTTGATTCAGGTTGGTAATCTTCTCCAATTGCTGTAACAGGTTTGTGTTGTCACGGATTATTTTGGCTCGTATATCCATTTTATCCTCTAACATTTTCCTCAAAGCCATGGCGCTCTCATAGGTGCGTGTAGCTTGTTCCTCACGGTCGTCTACCTCATATTTGGTTATGGCTAGGGCCTTGGTTTGTTCATCGTAGTTTATCACTTGCTTGGCTACGTTGTAGTTCATCAGGTCGTCCTCTTCCTGCGTCAGCTTTTCTTTGGCAAGCCTCACCTGTTCCTCAAAATAGGCTATCACGTTGTTGGTGGCGCTGAAGCGAAGAATCTCGTAAGCTTTCAACAGCTCGTCTTCTACAAGTTTCACCGTATTCTGGGCAATTCCCGGGTCTCCGCAGGTATAAGATATGTTCAGCAGGTCGCTGTTGTCCAACCTCTTTATGTCGATGGATTTAAGTGCGTTGTGCCCGTAGAAGGGTACGGGACGGCTGAACATGGCATAGACAAAATTCCTGCCATTTTCTTTACGGTATTTTTGCAGATTTTCCGTGGTTTTTTCCACCGAGTTGCGGTCTACCAGTGCCAATACCTCTTTCGGGGTAGAGCGCAGCAACTGACGGTAGTGTTTGGCCTTGATGTACTGGTTGTCGTTCCACTCCTCGCCGTGCACTAAGTTGGTGGCAAGCAGTCGCAACGATACTTTCTCCAAGGTGCTTTTGGACTTGGCTATGTTGATAAGGTTGTCGAAAGTGCTTCCCACGTTCACCACTCTGCTGCCGTCAAGATTGGTTTCGTTGGTTACGCCTGCATAGATCTGACTGTTCACTGTGTAGGTGAAAGGCAGAAACTGTGTGAAGTAAATCACGACGATGGTTACGAGAAGACTGCCCCATACCAGCCAGTAGCGTATGCGGTAGAAGAACTGTGAAATGAACTGTACGATATCCATAACTGTTTGAACCTTATTTTTCTTTTACTATTTTCACATTGGTAAGCATTTCGAGCAGGGTGATGGCGTTGTGTAGAGACACGCGCGCTTCGGCGTATGTGGTTACGGCTCCCGATCGGCGGGCACGTTCCAAAGAAAGCGTGATGATGTCTATCTTTCCTTGCACGAAGTTGTTTTCCGAAATCTTCATCTGCGCATTGTACAAAGCGGCGTTCTCGGCCTTGGCCTTGATGGTGGCCAACTGTGCGGTGACGCTGTTGTAGGCATCCATTACCTTCAGCCTCCGTTCTTCCATCACTTGCTCCTGTGCATATTTCAATTGTTCGATGTTGTATCGGTAATTTTTCAGTTTGAGGGGACGGTTGATGAGGTCGCCCAAGCCGACGCTGATGCTGGCACCCACATTGAAAGTGCTGCGCGTCCCCGTCGAGGTGGCTTGATACCAATCCACATACGTGTCGCTGTTTTGATTCAAGGTGTTGAATCGCCCGTATGAGTAGTTTCCGTTCAGGCGGATATAGTTCCACCAGTTTCTTTTTTCCAAGCGAAGTGCATTTTCTTGCTGTGCCACTTGCGACTGCGCGCTCTTCACCATCGCGTTTTCCAATACCGCATCCAGAAATACGGAAAGAGGAGGAAGTTCCATCGAGTTGATTTCTTCCGGCACGTCTTGGTCAATGCGTCCGAGGGTGTTTGCTTCCAAAGCGGCATCACCTTCTTTCAATGCTTGCAGAATTTTGATGCGGTCTTCGCGCGACATCTCTTGCGCGGCACTTTCGGAGGGAAAGAGGAGCAATGCAAAAAGAGTTATGCTGCAAAGGGCAAACGGAATATATCTGTTTCGTTTCATACGTTTTCTTTTTGAATAAATGCCGTAAAAGTTTTTAAAAGTATCTTCATATCCAATGCAAAGGAGAATTCTTTTGCATATTTGATGTCCAGTTGTTTGCGCTCGTCGGCAGACATGCGACCGGAATCACCGCGTTTTTCTACCTGCCAAAGTCCTGTCAGCCCGGCGGGACCCATGAAGCGGTCGATGGCGTCGTCACTGGTCAGCAGTTCGGCTTCGTAGAGGGGGAGGGGGCGGTTGCCTATGATGCTCATGTCTCCCTTCAGCACATTGATGAGCTGTGGAAGTTCGTCGATGCTGTATTTACGGATGATGCGACCTACACGTGTGACGCGCGGATCGTTTTCTATCTTGACAAAGGCGTTCTTTTTTTTCTTCTCTTTCTGTTTGAGGAAGTCCTGTTCTGCCAGGACGAAGTCGTCGGAGATGATTAAGTCATCGGAAATGGGAATGTCGGTATCGTCGCCGATGAGGTCTTTCGCCTCTCCGGCCGACGGTTGTTCCGGTTCTTCGGATTGGTATTGGTTGAGGCTGCTCAACTCTCTCAGGCGTTTGTCGGCATCGGTGTACATGGAGCGGAACTTCAGAAAGCCGAAGATGTTGTAGTTGGTGCCTACGCGCTTTGACTTGTAGATGACGTTGCCTTTACTCTCCAGACGGATGGCAAGGGCTGTGATAATCAGTAGGGGGGAGAGCACAATAAGGGCTAAACTTGCAAAAAACAGGTCGAAAAGTCGCTTCCATAACGGAAGGTGAAAGATGTCGTCCCGGCTTCGGCTCTCTTTGAATTCTTGCAGTTTATTGGCCTCGCGTTTCTTGAGGTAGTCGCACATCTGCCGGATACTTTCTTCGGACGTTTCAGGTGGAAGAGTGTTTTGCACCCCGGCTTTGATGTAAAGCGGGCGTTCTTCGGGGGTTATCTTGTCGGTAACCAATGTGATGTATACTCTTGGAAAGCGTTGGTGAAGACGGGTGATGGCGGGAGCGTCTGCTTCTGCCGAAGTTTTCTCATAAAGGATAGTCGTGCTGTATCGTTCGCGGATGCCATCGAGAATTTTTGGAGCTTTGGCAGCCTCGGATACAACGATGAACATGCCATTGGTCATTTGTTGCAAATGATCGATGGTAGTGCGATTCTTACCTATATAGATGTAATAGAACATTCCTTTATGTAATGACTATCTTAAATGAACTTCTTGATTCTTACTTTCAGCTCCATCGGGTTGAAAGGTTTCAGGATATAATCGGCCGCTCCGTCTTCGAGCAGTTTGATGCGGTTGCTGCTGCTGTCTTCACTGGAAAGCATGATGACAGGTATCTGTTTGAACAATTCGTTGCTTTTGAGGTAGTGTAGAAATTCGTCCCCGGTCATGTGGGGCATGCGGATGTCCGAAATGATCAAAGCAGGTTCGTTGCCTTCGTGCAGCCACTCGATGGCTTTCAAAGGGTCTTCAACATAAGTAAAGTCGTACTCTTTCTCTAAATATGTCGAAAGTATCTTTCCGATGGTGGCTTTATCGTCTACTAACAATATCTTTTTCATACTCTTTCTTAATCGTGCGATAGGTTAAACATTGATTACATTTTCTTTCTTATCTATATACATTGTTTTCGTTGGGGGACAGATACCAGTTTGTATTGACATTACGGTTTCTTGCCCAATCGAGGAACAACGGATAGTCCCCGGCCGACGGGTTGGAAGTAATGGAAATATTGACTAATTCTTTCGGATAACGGAAATTGGGTACGCAGATAGCCCAAGTGTTGTTCCCTGCCAAATCGAGGTTGGTTTCCATGGTCATGCCGGCGGCGGTGGCTTTGTACTTCCAGAATTCATAGAGATGCACTTCCACGCGTTTCTGCATATACTGGTATTGATAGCAGATGAAGAAGTCCAAGTTGTCTTTGGAGAAGAGCGGAGTCTGCTTGGTTTGGTCGGCCAACTCGATGATGATTTCGTAAGTATAGCTCTTTCTCCCTTCGGCATGCAGGCCGGCTGTGCTGGCTGTATTGACATGGGTGCCTTGTTCTACCCCGAACACTTGATGCTCGTCGTTGAACAGGGGAATGACGATGTCGTTGTCTCCGTCTTCCATTTGGGTGGAGGAATTATAAGAGAAAAAACGTTTGCCCGTGCGTGGAGAGGTCAGTGTTTCTTGGAAACGGCGGTCGTCTCCACCGGTCCGGATGCTTCGGATGGCGGATTTGGGGATGTTGACAATACGCAACCCCGCACCTACGGTATGGCTGGCGCCTGCGGCTGCCAGAGTCACGTCGATTTGTATGGCTTTTATCGCATTGGTTTGCTTTTCGCGTTTATAAGAGGTCTTCACGTCGAGCACGATGTCGTTGAAGTCGTAGTCGCCCACCATGGGGAAGTTATCTTCAAAGGCATAGGTGTAGGTGATGGCTTCGTCTGTTGCGGAAGTCCCGCTGCCCGAAGCCGGAGTGTTTCCATTGCCGGTGCATTCGCCGGCGGGAATATGGATGGGGGCTTCTCCCCATTTGGACAGTGTGCCGTTTGTGTTGAGAAGGTAGCGCAGAAAAGTGTTACGCTTCCATACATCGGTTATTTCGTCTTTTTGGACTTCATAGTAAATATGCCCGCTCTTGTGTGCGAAACCATTCACGTCGGTCAGTGTGCCTATCTTTATCAGGGCGCTGCCGTTTTGCGGGCCGTTCGCGGTGATACCGCCCCAATTGACCGTGCCGTTGATGGTGAGCATGGAGTTGCTGCCCATGCTGATTGTTTTTCCCCAGCTCCCGTTCGGGGCGTAGTTGCCTATGGTTGCAGAGCAGTTGCTGCCCATGGTCAGACTCCCGTAAAAGTCTTGGGAAACGGTGAGGCGGCAACCATTCTCGATGAGGCTGTTGGAGTGGGAAACCGTCACCAGATTGACTTCACCTTGGTTCACCAGCTTGCAGCCGGCATTGGAAAGTAGCAGCGTGTTTAGTTCTGTTTTTCCACTATTATAGAAGAGGCCGACTCCGTCTATCTCAATGGTATGGACTTGAATGGAGCCCGCATTATAATTTAACCGACCGCCGGAAGCATTGGATAGGTAGATGTAGCCCGTTCCGCCGGTTTCACCCGCGATAGAGCCTCCCGGAAAGACGATGAATCGGCTGCTGCCGACAAGAAATAAGGATTTATCTTGGTTTCCGTCCTTCGGAAGAATAATCTTGCCGCTACCGGTCACAATCAAATCTATGCCGGATTCTATTTTGGCGATATTGTTCCCGGGGTTCCAAGTGCCGTCGACAATCACGGTGGCCGTTCCGTCGTTGATTCCGTAAGTGGTTATCTTTCCTTGATAAGTGGTGCCTTTAGGAATCTTATAAACGTCGTTTTTTACGATGACGGTATTTTCTTTCAGCTCTTTGGCCGTTGTAAGAAGTGTATTGATTTCGGCTTCCGTGCGGTCGGGGGAGTAAGTGGCAATGCCGTTGTTGGCGGCGCGGGTTGCGGCACGGGTGGACGGAGATACGCCGAATGATGCCTGCAAGCTTCCGTTCTCGATGGAGCAGAATTTCACTACACTGCGGTTGGCAGCATCGGTGAGGCAGACATATACCGCCGTCACGTCGATGGGGCAGTCCATCGTTGAAAGGAAGGCCATCTTATTGTTGGCTGTTCCTTCGGCAAGCAGTTGGGCTTTGGAGTTTTCCGTCAAAGGATTGTCATCGTAAATGCGGAGGGAGTAATCTGTTCCGGCATCCATATTGACGGTTACATTGATTTGGATGGAGCGTGTCATTTTCCAATCCATTTCAGGGTCGATGTCTTTTACCGGAAACCGGTCTTGATAAGTAGCTTTTACTTTTTCCGGATTGAAAACATCTTCTTTACAGCCTTGAAAAAGGAATCCTACCACAGCGAGTAAGATTGAAAATGTATATGTGTATTTCTTTTTCTTTTCCATGGGTTGCTGTGCTATTTCTTGTTACGAACAAAAATACATTTAATAAAGTTAATATTCTTATCAATAGGTCACAAATGCTTTCTTGTTAACCTTTTTTAATCGTTCTGTTTGAGTGGATAAATCAAGTTTGTTGCAGGTATGGACAATTATACCGGATTTCTTTCATGTCTCTTCTTATTTAAAAAGTTGTTTATTTTAATCTATAATCTTCTTCGGTTTAGGAGCTATTTTACTTTTTGCGAGGCAAAGGTAGGATAAAATATTCAATTAGTAGTTGTATATTTTGTTTTTTTATGCTATTTCTATGAAAGATTCTTTCAGAAAACTCTTTCGGGGAGTTTGCGTTTTCTTTGCCGTTTTGTTCTTTCCGAAGTGTGGGGATATCTTTCCTAAAGTGTGGGCGCATCTGTCCTGAAATGCAAGCATATACCCTGTAAGGTGTGGGCATATCTGGCTTGAAGTGTGGGCATGTGCTTCTTAAAGTGCGGGCATAGGTTTTCCACGGACTTTTCGCGCAGCCTTGCGTGCCTCGGCCTTGTAGAGCGTGAAAAGCATGCACGCTATGATGTGAAAGTTGTAAAATATGTCTGCGGCGTTCTCTCTTTCCGGGGTTATTGCTTGGCGATTTTTCATGTCTGAGGGAGTTGCAGGCCTGGCCCGCATCATCTTTTCAAATCTTCTTTCAGTTGCGTTATCGCCTTTTCCGCGTCGCCTTCGGCTTCGTTGAGCAGGCTGACGAAACGGCTGCCTATGATGGCGCCCGAAGCGTTGGTGCAAGCAGAGTCGAAGGTCTGCCTGTTGCTGATGCCGAAGCCCACCATACGCGGATTGCGCAGATGCATGTCTTCTATCTTCTTGAAATAGGCCTGCTTTCGGGCGTCGAAATCTCGCTGTGCGCCGGTGACGGAGGCGCCGGACACCATGTAGATGAAGCCGTCGGTGTGATTGTCGATTTCCCTGATGCGGTTTTCGTCGGTTTCGGGGGTGATGAGCATGATGATGCGGATGCCGTGTTTCAGGGCGGTGGCTTTGTAGTCTTTTTCGTAATCGCGGAAAGGGAGGTCGGGGATGATGACGCCATCGATGCCGCATTCCGCGCATTTCCGGCAGAAAGCCTCGAAGCCGAATTGCATGATGGGGTTGAGGTAGCCCATGAGGATGAGGGGGATGCGCACGTCACGGCGGATGCCTTGCAATTGCTCGAAGAGGAGGCGCAGAGACATGCCGTTGCGCAAGGCACGGGCGGCTGCGTCTTGAATGACAATGCCGTCGGCCATGGGGTCGCTGAAAGGGATGCCGATTTCAATCATGTCCACTCTGTTTTTCTCGAGGGTGCGGATGACGTCGGCAGTGCCGTCGAGCGTGGGGCAGCCGGCACAGAAATAGATGGAGAGCAGGTTCTTGGGATTTTCCTTAAAGGTTTGATTGATTCGATTCAACATAATGCCTTGATATTTGACGTTCTACAATAGATCTATTTATCCTTTCACTTTCGGCTTCCGGTTCCGGGATTTGCCTTTGCCGTTTCGTCGGAAGCATGCGAAGCCGGTTTCTAAAACAGCTTCTTCAGAAACCGCTCGATGCGCTCCGTGTCCTTGATGCCGGGTGAGGTCTCGAAACGGCTGTTGATGTCGATGCCTGCAAAGCGCGGATGGCGGAACTTCCTGATGGCCTCCGCACTGTATGGATTGATGCCCCCGCCGAGCAGGAAATCGGTAGAACCGTTGTAGCACAGCAGGAGATTCCAGTCGAACAGGTTGCCCGAACCGCCGTGTTGCGGACTCTTGGTGTCGAACAGATAGTAGTCGCACAGGCCGTCGTAGGCTGAAACGTCCCGCAGGTCTTTAGGTTGGGCAACGGGGAAGGCCTTGATAAGGTGCAGTCCGCAGCGACGCAGCGAACGGCAGTATGCGGGCGATTCCTTGCCGTGCAGCTGAATGTAGTTCAACCCGAAACGGTCGGCATACATGAGGATGTTCTCTTTGCTTTCATCCACGAATATCCCCATGCGTCGGGCGGCTACGGGCAGGTATTCGGGCATCTGGCACAAGCAACGGGGAGACTTGGGATAGAAGATAAAGCCCATCATGTCCACGCCCAGTTGTTCTACTTTGCGGATGTTGCGGGCTTCCGTCATTCCGCATACTTTCACGATTTTCTTCATAGGGCGGAGAGGGTTTCAATCATATCTTTCAGTGTGTCGCCCGGAGCATCGGTCTTCATGAAGGTCTCGCCGATGAGAAAGCCCCGGAAACCGGTTGCACGCAGGCGGGCGATGGTTTCGGGATGCGAAATGCCGCTTTCGGAAACAAGCAGGGGCGTGCCCGTACCTTCTGCGGCTTGCCGGAGCTGTTCTGCTATCCGGAAAGAGTTTTGCACGTCGGTGACGAAAGTGCCGAGGTGGCGGTTGTTTATCCCGATCATGTCCACATCCTTGTTTATGAGGGCTGTTTCTGCGGGGCTGTGAATCTCGAACAGCACCTCCAAACCGAGTGCGTGCGCTTGGGCGGTGAGTGTGCTGCTTTGCTCCGGAGTGAGGCAGGCTGCAATGAGCAGCACGGCATCGGCTCCGACGATGCGGGCTTGCAAAAGCTGGTACTCGTCGATGATGAAGTCCTTGCGCAGGATGGGGATGTCTACGAGTGGACGGGCTGTGCGGATGTCGCGCAGGGAGCCGCCGAAGAATTTCTCATCCGTCAGAATGGAGAGTGCGGCGGCTCCGGCGGCTTCGTAGGCCGCAGGGACGACCTCTGCCCGGGCAGTTTCGTTTATCCAGCCTTTGGAGGGAGAACGCCGTTTGAACTCGGAGATGAGGCCTGTGGGCGATGCCGACAACGCGTGCTTCATGCTGCGGCGGGGAGTCGGCTCTTCTTGCATCAGAAACTCTACCTGCGCGCGCATATGTTCCGGCGAGATGGCCTGCTTTTGCTGCTCTATCTCCATCTTCTTGTGGGCGATGATGGCCGATAGGATGTCATACTCTTTCTTGTTTGTCATTTTATTTGTTACGGAGTATTGGTTTTGAATGTTGTTTGTAGAAGATTTTATTGCGCCTGAAGATTAAAGCCATACTTCAATTAATTTCTATGAACTTCTTCAGCGTCCTCAACGCACTTCCGCTTTCCAACGAGCGGCGCGCGATGTCGATGCACTCTTCTATCTCCTTCTGCGGTTCCATAACCTGGATGGCAAAGGCGGCGTTGACGACGACGCATTGCGTTTGGGCGGCGGTGGCCTCTCCTTTGAGGATATTGTCGAAGATGCGGGCGGCATCTTCCTTGCATGCGCCTCCGAACAGTTCTTCGGGACGGGCGGCATTGAATCCGAGGGCTTGCGGACGATAGATGCGCTCGTAGTTGCGGGTCATCACTTTGAACTCGTCGGTCAGGGAAATCTCGTCGTAGCTGTCGAGGCTGTTGACCACGGCAAAGTCGATGCCCAGTTTATAGAACACGTTGGTGTAGAGGCGCATTTGCGCAAGGTCGGCAACACCGAGCAACTGGTAGGCCGGCCGGCAGGGATTCACCAACGGTCCGAGCAGGTTGAACAGCGTGCGTACGCCCAATGCCTTGCGCACGGGGCCTACCGACTTCATGGCGGGGTTGAAAAGCTGTGCATGCAGGTAGGCGATGTTGCACTCCTCCATGCTGCGTTTCAGTCTGTCGGGGTCGTTGCTGAAGCGCACTCCGTGCTGCTCGATGACATTGCTGGCTCCGCTCACGGAGGTGGCTCCGTAGTTGCCGTGCTTGGCCACTTTGTAGCCGGCTCCGGCAACGACGAAGCAAGCACAGGTGGAGATGTTGAACGTATTCTTCCCGTCGCCGCCCGTACCTACGATGTCGATGGGGCGATAGGGTGCGAAGTCTATCGGAATGCGCGTCTGCATCAGTGCTTCGCGGAAGCCGATAAGTTCGTCTACCGTGATGCCGCGCATTTGGAAGGCTGTCAGCAGCGCAGCTATCTGTGCTTCGGGATACATCTCCTTGGTGATGTTGAGGAGGATTTGTTTGGTCTCTTCCGAGCTGAGCTCTTCGTGATTGAAGAGGCGGGATAATATGGCTTTCATATTTCTTTTATTTACTTACATTGTGCTTATACCTCTCATTTCGTTTAGGCTTTCAACCAGTTTTCCATGATTTTTTTCCCGTCGGGGGTCAGCACGGATTCCGGATGGAACTGGATGCCTCGGACGTCGTGTTTCCGGTGCTTCAACGCCATGATTTGCCCTTCGGGACTGATGGCGGTGACGGCCAGTTCTTCCGGAAAGTCTTCGGTGTCGACCACCCAAGAATGGTAGCGTCCCACGGAGATGGTGGCGGGCAGGCCGTTGAAGAGGTAATCGGGAGAGAGCGGCGGGAGGTGAGGAGTCAGCGGTGAACGATGGGCGACGAATGCTGTTTCTTTTTCGGGGGCATCTTCTCCTCTGACCGTTATTTCGGTCTGTATGCCGTGAAAGACGTCGCTCAGATTGATGAGTTTTGCGCCGAACGCTTCTCCGATGGCTTGCTCGCCCAAGCAGACGCCGAGTATCGGTTTTTGTCCGGCGTATGTGCGGATGACGTCAAGCAGCAGTCTGGCTTCACGGGGAATGCCGGGGCCGGGCGAGAGTATGATTTTGTCATACGGTTGCAATTCTTCGAGGCGGAACCGGTCGTTGCGCAGCACATCCGTTTCTGCGCCGAGCTCTTTCACCAAATGAGCCAGATTGTAGGTGAAAGAGTCATAATTGTCAATGATTGCTATTTTCATGTTGTTCGTTGTTTATCGTTTTTTTTCTGTTTACATTTTCTCTGCCATGACGATGGCTTTCTTCAGTGCGCCGAGCTTGTTGTTCACCTCTTGCAGCTCGTACTCCTCGTTGCTCCGGGCCACGATGCCGCCACCCGCCTGAAACCAGAGCGTTCCGTTGCGGCTGACGAAGGTGCGTATGGTGATGGCCTGATTCAGCGAGCCGTTCAGCCCGATGAAACCGATGCAACCGCCGTATGCGCCGCGATTATGCGGTTCCAGTTCGCTGATGAGCTGCATGGCCCGTACTTTCGGCGCACCGCTCAGCGTGCCGGCCGGAAAAGTATCTACAAACGTCTTGATGGGGTTGGAGTCGTCGTTCAGCCTTCCGCTGACACGGCTCACGAGGTGGATGACGTGGCTGTAATACTGCGTCTCTTTGTAGAAGTCCACCTTTACGTCGCGGCAGTTGCGGGAGAGGTCGTTGCGGGCAAGGTCCACCAACATGACGTGTTCGGCGTTCTCCTTCGGGTCATCGCGCAGATAGCGTGCACCGGCGGCATCCTGTTCGGCGTTGCCGGTGCGCTTCGTGGTTCCGGCAATGAAGTCAATGTAAACCAGTTTTCCCTCGATGCGGCAATGGGTTTCGGGCGATGAGCCGAAGATACGGAAACCTCCGAAGTCGAAATAGAAGAGGTAGGGCGAGGGGTTGATGCTGCGCAGGGCACGGTAGAGTTTGAAGTCGTCGCCCGTGAACCGTTGCTCGAAGCGGCGCGAAAGCACAATCTGAAACACGTCGCCGCGCATGCAGTGGGCAATGCCCCGCCGGATGTTGGCTTTGTGCTCGTCGTCGGTGAGCGGCGAGGTGGTTTCGCCCACAGCCCGGAAATCATACGTCGTATAGTTGCGGTTGCGGATGGCCTTCTGCACCTCGTCCAGCCTTGATTCTTCGCCGGGCGCCAGCATTTCGAGCAGCATCATCTCGTTTTTGAAATCGTTGAAGACGATGAGATACTTATATAATATGTATAGCATATCGGGTGCGTCGTTCGTGGCTTCGCGGCTGTCTTTCACGGGGATGTTCTCAAAATAGCGCACGGCATTGAACGAGGTGTAGCCATACAGGCCGCAGTAGTTGCCATATTCGCCTTCTACGTGAAATCGGCTCAGAAAATCTTTTAGCGCATCCTCCGCGCGGTAGCCGTCGTCTACGGGATGCTCTTCGCGGTCGGCATCGGGCAGGCGGAACACAGCCGTGCCGTGGTCGATGCTGAAACTTGCCACCGGACACAGGCCGATGAAGGAGCGGTTGTTTTCGCTTCCGTGATAGTCCGAGCTCTCCATGAGCGCGCTCTGCGGAAAAATGTCGCGCACTTTCAGATAAGTGCTCACCGGTGTGTGGAGGTCGCCGAGCAGTGTGCGGCTGAGGGTGGTGTAGCGATATTGTTTCATTGTTGTCATTCGTTTTTCTTCGGAAAGTTATTTTTCAAAATCGAGATACGTTTCTATGTCTTTGTCTCCCCGCCCCGAAACGGTGAGCACCACCACATCGTCGGGCTTGAAGCTTATTTTTCCCAGCGCGCCGAGTGCATGGGCGCTTTCAAGGGCGGGGATGATGCCTTCGAGACGCGTCAGTTCGTAGGCGGCGCGGACGGCCTCGTCGTCGTTGACGGAGAGGACGATGGCCCGCTTCTGCGCGGCAAGGTTGGCGTGCATGGGGCCGATGCCCGGATAATCCAGCCCGGCCGAGATGGAGTAGGGTTCTTCAATCTGTCCGTCTTCGTTCTGGATGACGTAGGTGCGTGCCCCGTGTATGATGCCCTGTTTGCCCAAAGCGATGGTGGCGGCCGTCATGCCCGTGTCCGTTCCTTTGCCGCCCGCCTCGGCCAGCACAATCTTCACGCGGTTGTCGTCGATGTAGTGATAGATGGTTCCGGCGGCGTTGCTTCCTCCGCCTACGCAGGCGATAAGGTAGTCGGGACAGTGGCGTCCCTCCTGTTCGGCAAGTTGTTTCTTTATCTCTTCGCTGATGACTGACTGCAGCCGCGACACCATATCGGGATATGGATGCGGTCCTACGGTGGAGCCGATGATGTAGAAAGTGTCCGACGGATGGCAACACCAGTCACGGATGGCCTCGTTGGTGGCGTCCTTCAGCGTCATGTTTTCTCCGGTGACGGGAACCACGGTTGCCCCCAGCATCTTTATCTTCTCCACGTTGATGTGTTGGCGTTCCACATCGGTCTTGCCCATATAGATGACGCATTCCATATCCATCAGGGCGCAGACGGTGGCAGTGGCCACACCGTGTTGTCCGGCGCCGGTTTCGGCAATGATGCGCCGTTTGCTCATGCGGCGGGCCAGCAAAATCTGCCCGATGGTGTTGTTTATTTTGTGGGCGCCGGTGTGGTTCAGGTCCTCGCGTTTGAGGTAAATCTTGCAGCCGTACTTCCGCGATAGGCGGTGTGCCCGATAGAGTGGGGAGGGGCGGCCTACGTAGTCGCGCAGCAACCGGTCGTATTCGCGTTTGAAGTCTTCGCTTTGAAGCACGTCGAGGTAGGTGTTTTGCAACTCTTCCACACACTTGTGGAGGATTTCGGGGATGTATGCCCCGCCGAAATCTCCGTAATAACCATCTTTGTCAACTAAAAAACTCATATTCGCTGTGTTTAAAATCATCTTGGCGGTAAAACGAAAAAAGCCCCGTCGCTTGGTGCGACAGGGCTCTTTCTGTTTTCTGTTGTTCCTTATATATACATCGGATATATACATACGAGCGCTGCTCCCTTACGACTGTCGGAGTTGTAACGGACGCCACCACCAATATGTATTTACCGATATTGTTCTCATTGTCTTTTTTTGTTTTTACGGGGGCAAATATAAGCACTTTGTTTTTACCTCCAAAATAAAACTTACTTTTTTTCTTCGGGAGAACATTTTTCTTGATTCACTGTTCTATGATAAGAGGGTATCCGGAAGAAACGGCGATATATTTTCACGGTTTTCGTTCCGGGTTATTCGGATAAAATGTATCTTCGCAAAAAAACAGAGGCTCATGAGAGGATTAAGTTATTCTTTTTTGCGTGCTATATGCGCGTTGGTGATAGGCCTGATATTGGTGATGTTTCCCGATAAGGCCGGCGATTATCTTGTGATTACGATAGGTGTTGTTTTTTTGGTGCCTTCGCTAATCAGTATCATAGGTTATTTTGTGCAGCCTGCCGAGGCGCGTCTTCGTTTTCCGATTGAGGGAGTGGGCAGCCTGTTGTTTGGTGCATGGCTCATCATCATGCCCGATTTCTTTGCAGATCTGCTGACCTTTGTGCTGGGATTCATCCTCGTGATGGGCGGGGTGCAGCAAATAGCCTCGCTTTCTGCCGCCCGTCGCTGGATGCCGGTGCCGGGAGGGTTCTATGTGGTGCCCGTATTGATTTTGCTTGCCGGACTGATTGCGCTGTTCAATCCCACGGGAGTGCGTTCCACGGCATTTGTCATCATTGGTATCGGCTGTTTGGTGTATGCCGCCTCGGAACTCCTGAACTGGTTCAAATTCATGCGCCGCCGTCCCAAAGAACCGGAGAGTCCTGTAAAGAAACTGGCCGATATCGAGGACGCCGAGATTATCGACTGATTTCCCCGATTCACACTTCTAAGTGCGTAAGCCTGCGCTTGTACAACCGAACGTTTACACTTGTACAAGCGCAGGACGATACTTGTACAAGTGTAAAACGCTGATTGCCTTTGAATTATAAATATCTTTTCCCGATAGCCTTACTTATACTCTTCCCATGACTTGATGGCAATGTCGTCTACGCTCATCGTGCAGAAGGCATTGATAAACGCACTTGCCAGACGAGCATTCGTTATCAGCGGAATGTTGAGGTCGATGGCTGCGCGACGTATCTTATAGCCATTGCTCAACTCGCCTGCCGTGAGGTTTTTCGGGATGTTCACCACCATGTCTATATCCTTGTTGCGGAGCATGTCAAGAGCTTGCGGCTGTTGGTTTTCTTCGCTGGGCCAATAGACGCGTGTGTTCTCCACGCCGTTTTCCGTAAGGAAGTTGCTGCTGCCGCCCGTAGCGAATAGTTTGTAGCCCTTCTGCTGCAAGAGGCGGGCGGCGGAAAGCATTTCCACCTTCTGTTTCGGCGTACCGGTGGAGAGAAGGATGTTCTTCTGCGGAATGCGATAGCCCACGGAGAGCATGGCTTTCAGGATGGCACAGGAAGTGTCGCTGCCTATGCAACCCACTTCGCCGGTAGAAGCCATGTCCACACCCAGCACCGGATCTGCTTTTTGCAGGCGGTTGAAGGAGAATTGGCTGGCTTTGATTCCCACATAATCCAAATCGAACAGATTTTTGTCGGGCTTCTCTACGGGAATGCCGAGCATTACCTTCGTGGCCAGTTCGATAAAGTTTATTTTCAGCACCTTGCTGACGAACGGGAACGAACGCGATGCACGCAGGTTGCACTCGATTACCTTGATGTCGTTCTCACGTGCCAGATATTGGATGTTGAACGGCCCGGAGATATTCAGTTCACGGGCTATCTCGCGGCTGATGCGCTTGATGCGGCGTACCGTTTCCACATACAGCTTTTGCGGCGGGAACTGGATAGTGGCATCGCCCGAATGTACTCCGGCAAACTCGATATGCTCACTGATGGCATACGCAATGATTTCGCCGTTTCGTGCCACGGCATCCATTTCCACTTCCTTGGCGTGTTCGATGAATTGGCTCACCACCACCGGATGTTTCTTCGACACATTGGCAGCCAGTTGCAGGAAACGTTCCAGCTCTTCCTTGTTGGAACAGACGTTCATTGCTGCTCCGCTAAGCACGTACGAGGGGCGCACAAGCACCGGAAAACCCACTTTGGCGACGAAAGCGTTGATATCCTCCATCGAGGTCAGCGCACTCCATTCGGGCTGATCCACACCGATGCGGTCCAACATGGCAGAGAACTTGTCGCGGTCTTCGGCATTGTCGATGCTTTTGGCGCTTGTGCCGAGGATAGGTACTCGTTGTTCGTCGAGGCGTATGGCAAGGTTATTCGGTATTTGTCCGCCGGTAGAGACTATCACACCGTGCGGATTCTCCAGTTCGATGATATCCATTACCCGTTCAAAGGTCAGCTCGTCAAAGTAAAGACGGTCGCACATGTCATAGTCCGTGGAGACGGTTTCGGGGTTATAGTTAATCATCACACTGCGGTAGCCCTCCTTGCGGATGGTGTTCAGCGCTTGTACGCCGCACCAGTCGAACTCTACCGAGGAGCCGATGCGGTAAGCGCCGGAACCGAGAACGACGATGGACTTGCGGTCGCCCAGATAGTGGACATCGTTGGCCGTGCCGTTGTACGTCAGATACAAGTAATTGGTTTGCGCAGGATATTCGGCGGCAAGGGTGTCTATTTGCTTCACAACGGGTAAAAGGCCTGTATTCTTGCGGAAAGCGCGCACGGCAAGACTGCCTTTTTCACTTTCCATATACTGCTCCAAGCCAAGAGCGCGGGATATCTGGAAATCAGAGAAGCCTTGTATTTTCGCTTTGCGCAGAAGTTCCCGTCCCGATGCGTCGCTCTCGACGGAGCGAAGGCTTTTGTCGGACGAAAAAGCTTGGGCATGCTTATTTCCAAGTTGCTGCAACTCCTTCGAAGTGTTCATGATATTCATTAACTTCTCCAGAAACCATTTATCTATTTTGGTCAGTTCGTGCACTTGGTCTACGGTATATCCGGCACGGAAAGCCTTCGAGATGACGAAGATGCGCTTGTCGGTCGGTTCGCGCAATGCCTTGTCGATGTCGGGGATGACAAGTTCTTTGTTTTCCACGAACCCGTGCATGCCTTGACCTATCATTCTCAGGCCTTTCTGAATGGCTTCCTCGAAAGTGCGTCCGATGGCCATTACCTCACCTACCGACTTCATGGAAGAACCAAGCTCCTTGTCCACACCGTGGAATTTGCCCAAATCCCACCGTGGAATCTTGCACACCACATAATCCAGAGCCGGTTCGAAGAATGCGCTGGTGGTTTTGGTGACGGAGTTCTTCAGGTCGAACAAACCATAACCCAAACCAAGTTTCGCAGCCACAAATGCAAGCGGATAACCGGTTGCTTTAGAGGCCAATGCAGACGAACGGCTCAAGCGTGCGTTTACCTCGATTACGCGATAATCCTCGCTATTGGGGTCGTAGGCATACTGCACGTTACACTCTCCTACAATGCCGATGTGGCGGATGATGCGGATAGCCAGTTCGCGCAGCTTATGATAATCCGTGTTGCTCAGTGTTTGCGAAGGAGCAATAACGATCGACTCGCCCGTATGGATGCCCAACGGGTCGAAGTTCTCCATGTTGCACACCGTGATGCAGTTGTCGAAGCGGTCGCGCACCACTTCATACTCCACTTCTTTCCAGCCTCTCAACGATTTTTCCACCAGCACTTGCGGAGAGAAGGCAAAAGCTTTTTCAACCAATACATTCAGTTCTTCTTCATTGTCGCAGAAGCCGGAGCCTAAACCGCCCAGCGCATAGGCCGCACGTATGATTACCGGATAGCCCAGTTCGGCAGCGGCCCGGCGGGCATCGGCCGCATTCTCCACAGCTTCGCTCTTGATGGTCTTTACGTCGATCTCGTTCAGCTTGCGCACAAAAATTTCGCGGTCTTCGGTGTCGATGATGGCCTGTACGGGGGTACCCAGCACCTTTACGCCGTATTTCTCGAAAATACCTTCTTTGTAGAGAGACACTCCGCAGTTCAAGGCCGTTTGTCCGCCAAAAGCAAGCATGATGCCGTCAGGACGCTCTTTCTGAATGACCTTTTCTACAAAATAGGGCGTCACGGGCAGGAAATAAATTTGGTCGGCAACTCCCTCGGAGGTTTGCACCGTAGCGATATTGGGGTTGATGAGGACGGTATGGATGCCTTCTTCCTTCAGCGCTTTCAGTGCCTGCGAACCGGAGTAGTCGAATTCTCCCGCTTCACCGATTTTCAATGCGCCGGAGCCGAGCAGCAGCACTTTCTTTATGTTGTTTTCTTTCATTGGGTCTTTGGGGTTAATGGTTACGATGATGAATCTTTGCCGGATATCGGTCTTATAGCAGTTTCACGAACTCGTCGAACAGAAATTCCGTGTCTGTGGGGCCGCTGGCCGCTTCCGGATGAAACTGTGCCGAGAACCAAGGGTTGCGCTTGTGTCTGATACCCTCGTTGGAGCCGTCGTTCATATTGATGAAGAGCGGTTCCCAATCGTCGCCCAGCGTATGGCTGTCGACTGCATAACCGTGATTCTGAGAAGTGATGAAGCAACGTTCCGTACCCACCATGCGCACCGGTTGGTTATGGCTGCGGTGTCCGTACTTCAATTTGTAAATCCGGGCTCCTCCGGCTTTTGAAAGCAACTGGTTGCCCATGCAGATGCCGAAGATAGGCAACTTTTCATTCTGCATGGCCTTACGGATGTTTTGTACGGCGGCATCGCAGGTGTCCGGGTCGCCCGGCCCGTTGGATATGAACAGGCCGTCAAATTCCAGTCCGTTGTAATCGTAGTTCCACGGCACACGAATCACTTCTACGTCACGCTTCAACAGGCAGCGGATGATATTGGCCTTTACGCCGCAATCCACGAGAACAACCCTCTTCTTGCCTGCTCCTTGATTATATCGGATTATCTCTTTGCAACTCACCTTGTCCACATAGTTCACACCGGCATAGGCGGCTTCGGGCACGTTGTCCGGTTCGTTGTCGAAAATAATCCGACCCATCATTACGCCATGTTCGCGCAGCACTTTGGTCAGTTCGCGGGTGTCGATGCCCGTAATGCCCGGCACTTGTTCGCGCTTCAGCCAGTCGGCAAGGCTCTCGGTGGCATTCCAGTGGCTGTAGTTTTCGGAATAGTCGCTTACGATGATGGCTTCGGCGTGGATGCGTTCGCTCTCCATGAAAGTGGGCAGGCCGTCAGGCTCGATGGTGAACGGCGGTACGCCATAGTTGCCCACCAACGGATAGGTGAGCGTCATCAGTTGTCCGGCATACGAAGGGTCGGTCAGACTTTCGGGATAGCCCGACATGGCTGTGTTGAAGACCACTTCTCCCGCCACCGGCTTTTCATAACCGAACGACTTGCCGCGAAAGCATGTTCCATCGTCGAGAAGAAGCGAAACGCCTCCGGTCATTCCGCTCTTGCTTGTGCTCACTTGCTCAAAGAGAGGGGAGGAAGGAGCTTCTTTTGAGATATTCTTTTCGTTGCTCATGTATAAAATAGTATTCTTCTTATGATTCAGTTATTCTTTTCTTCTTTCTCCTCGATATACTCCACAAAAGCCTTGTTCAGTTGCTTCACCCCGCCCGGCGTGGGATAGTCGCCACTGAAATACCAGTCGCCCGGATGGTTGGGACAGGCTTCGTGCAATCCTTCGAGGGGCTGGTAGACAATCTGTACCTCGGCTTTCGTTCCTTTCGGAGTGAGCAGCTCTACCATCTTGGCAGAGATTTCTTCGTCGCTGAAAGGAGCGTAAATCTCTTTTACATAGTTCACCATCTCCTCCTTGGGCAGGTTCGTCTGTTTTTTCGACTTGCGGTATGCGGAAGCAATCACATCCTCCATGTTCCGCTCTTTCAGCAGTTCAATGGCTGCCTTGAAAGCGATGAATTCGCTCATTTTGGTCATATCGATGCCGTAATAGTCGGGATAGCGCACCTGCGGGGAAGAGCTCACAATCACTATCTTTTTCGGATGGAGGCGGTCGAGAATGCCGATGATGCTTTGCTTCAGGGTTGTGCCGCGCACGATGCTGTCGTCGATGATGACGAGGTTGTCGACGTTTGGAACCAAACTGCCATAGGTGATGTCGTACACATGGGCGGCGAGGTCGTTGCGGCTGTTGCCTTCGGCAATGAAAGTGCGCAGCTTGATATCCTTGATGGCGACTTTCTCACTGCGGATTCGGCGAGACAGGATGTGTTCCAGTTCTTCCAAGCCGGGATTGTGGCCGAGGGCGGCAATCTGCTGCACTTTTTCTTCATTGAGATATTTGTCCAATCCCTGCAACATGCCATAGAAAGCTACTTCCGCCGTGTTGGGGATGAAGGAGAATACCGTATGGTCTATGTCGTTGTCCACGGCTTTCAGGATGTTGGGAACGAGCTTCTCGCCCAGCAGTTTGCGTTCTTTATAAATATCGACATCACTGCCTCGGCTGAAGTAGATACGCTCGAAAGAACAGGGGCGCATTTCGCGCGGCTTGTTGATTTGCACCGTGCGGATTGTGCCGGCCTTGTTGATGAGCAAGGCTTGTCCGGGTTGCAACTCCTTGATGGATTCGACGGAAACATTGAGTGCGGTTTGTATCACCGGGCGTTCGCTGGCAAGTACGGCTATCTCCTCATCCTGATACCAGAATGCGGGACGGATGCCCCAAGGGTCGCGCACGGCAAATGTTTCTCCGCTTCCGGTCAGTCCGCACATGACGTATCCTCCGTCCCATTCCTTGCTCGAAGTGCGCAACACATTGGCAAGGTCTATATGATTCTCAATATAGTGGGTCACGTCCATACCCGTCAGCCCTTCGGCTTCGGCAAGATTGAAAAGGCGTTCCACTTCGCGGTCGAGCCGATGTCCCACTTGCTCCAGCATGATGTAAGTGTCGGCATACTTGCGCGGATGTTGCCCGATGGCTGTGATGCGTGCAAAAATCTCGTCGACGTTCGTCAGGTTGAAGTTGCCGCATAAGGCCAGATTTTTGGCACGCCAATTGTTCCTTCTGAGGAACGGATGCACGTACGAGATGCCCGACTTGCCGGTAGTGGAATAGCGTAAGTGCCCCATATAAACCTCTCCGGCAAAAGGCAGTATACGCTTGGCATATTCCGCATCGTGCAGCTGTTCCTTTGTCAAGTCTTTGAAATTGTTCTGCACCGTACCGAATATTTCGGTGATGGCACTCGAACCGAGAGCACGCTCACGAAACATGTATTCCTCGCCCGGATTGGCTTCCAGCTTGACGCAGGCCAGCCCTGCGCCTTCTTGCCCTCGGTTGTGCTGCTTTTCCATCAGAAGATAGAGCTTGTTCAGTCCGTACATCCATGTACCGTACTTCTTTTCATAATATTCCAACGGTTTCAGCAGGCGTATCATGGCAACGCCGCATTCGTGCTTCAGTTGTTCCATTTGTTTATCTACTATTTTTTCTATTTACTATATGATTCCATTGTAGCCGAAGTTGCAAGATTACTTGGTTGCTCCACGTCCATGTCTCTGCCGAAAGCAATGCGGCAGGTGGCAAAAGTCTGTTATGCTGCAAAGATATAAAAACATGTTGACACAAAGAGGTTTTTCTCCTTATTTGTTTGCTAAAAATGTGGGAAGAAGTTCTCTTCAAGACAAAATGTTGATAAAAGAATGTTTTTGACAACAAAATGTTCTTTTTGAGGGCATACTCTTTGTGCTTCTTATCTCGTTGAGGCTTTACCAAGTCTGCCTCCACACTTTAGGAGGCTTACACCCACACCTAAGCTCTTCTCCGCCCGCACTTCACCGCCTGTAAGCCCACACTTTACACTCGCTCTGCCCGCACTTGAGAGGAGATATGCCCGCACTTCAAGAAAGGCAATCCCACACCTTGACGAAGGCCGACCGCAGGGATGAAAATGAAAATATCCAACAGGCCTTCAGGCTGCTTTCTGATGGCGCAATGCCGTTTATACTAATTTGAAACGCATTCGCCAACGTTTGGCTTCTTCGTCCCAATCGTGGCTGATGATTTTAAAAGTACCGATTTCTGATGTATTTGCCACATGCACACCTATGCAAAGGCATTCGTCGTAATCACCCACCTTTACAACGCGTACTGTTTCCGAGGCATCGTCGGGCAACCGTTGCATGTCGAAACGTCCTTCTGCTTCTTCTTGTGCAATAAATTCCGTCGTCACAGGCAAATGTCGGGCTATTACCTCGTTAACTGCCTTTTCCAGCTTCTTTACTTCTTCTTCGGTGGGGCAGGAGGCAAGGTGATAATCCAGTTTGCTTTTTCTTCGTTCTATATGTGCCGATACGGAACGTCCGCAACCGAATTGTCTTATCATGGTTTGATTGATGATATGTTCGGTTGTGTGCATGGGGGCGATTGATGCATCCTGAAATTTGGGGGCGGCTTGGTTCATTTCCATAATAGACAAGTTTTTATTATTTTTAGACATCACATGGTCACTTTAATCAATCCTTTAATCCTTTGTTCTTATGTCTGTAATCCGGATAATGCGCCTCATTTCCACATAGGTATTATTTATTTTCCGTCACCTTGAACAATTGTAGTGCCAAAGCGCGACATTCGGTTCGGTTCGTTTTCCCATTTTCGGTTTGCGGAATGGAGGTTGTTGCAAAGATGTGTTTAGGACGGTAATAAGGTTCGAGTATGGCCGGCAATTTATTCTTTATATCTTGTACGTCCGTCCGGCCGGCAATCAATAAAACCAAAGCTTGTCCTAAACGCCGGTCGGGAATTGAAGTAACTGCAAATGGAGCGGAAATTATGGGGCGAAGCTTCTTTTCTATTTCCTCTGCCTGAATCTTGATTCCGCCGCTATTAATCACATTGTCTTTCCGTCCCAGAATGCTGAAACTTCCGTCGGGATAGATATGGGCAATATCATTGGTTTGCAAGATGTCATCACAAATCAAGGGAGCTTCAATCACCAATGTGCCTTCGGTGGAGAGAGAGAGTTTCACCGATGGGAAAGGATGGTAATGTTCGGAAGCGGTATCTCCGTTCAGGCGGCGCAGGGCAATGTGTGATAATGTTTCAGTCATGCCATAAGTGGAATAGACTGCGGTAGGGAGCAATTTGAGTTCTGCTTCCAACGCCTCGTCGACTGCACCGCCTCCTATAATCAAAATATCGGTCTTTTCCAATCGTGCTTTTTCTTCGGCAACCTGAAGCGTATTGTAGACTTGCATGGGAACCATGGCGGCAAACCTCAAAGAACCTTTTACGTCTGTGGCCAACGGGTGTCCGGAAGCCGGGCGCACAATCAGATTCAAGCCGGCCACCAACGAGCGCACCACCACCATCATGGCTCCTATGTAGCGGAGGTTCATGCACAGCAATGCCGTGTCGCCGTGTTGCAGGTTCAGGCATTCGCAAGTCAGGCGTGCGCTTTGCATCATCCGGTCTTTGCGCACGGTCAATTCTTTGGGAATACCCGTAGAGCCGGAGGTGTGAACGGCGATGACGGGAGAATCGTTGAACCATTCACTCAGGAAAAGAAATAAGTCCCATATAGCGGGAGGGTACTTCTCAGCCCCTTCTGCCACACACTTGCTTATGTCTTCAGGAGTATATGCTTTTCCTTCGAGCAGTAGATGCTGTTTGTTCCGGTCGTATATCATCGAATTGTTTTAAAGTTTCCCGTTATTTGCAGAACCACAGACTATCTTTTTTTATCTCAAGAGGCATCTCCACATTATCGGTGAAAAGTAATCCCGTTCCTAATCCCTGCGGTAGTGGATTATCGTGAGTCGCGCACCATTGGGCAATGGCATTCAGTCCGATATTAGATTCTAAAGCCGACGTAATCCACCAACCGATTTGTTGTCTTCCGGCCTCCTCAATCCATTCGTTTCCACCGCTCATTCCACCATGAAGGGAAGGTTTGAGAATGATGTATTGAGGTTGAATGGCAGCAAGAAGTTTCCGTTTTTCTTCCGGGGTGTTGCAGCCAATCAACTCTTCATCCAGTGCTATCGGCAAAGGAGATTCGGAAGTCAGGCGGGCCATCTCTTCCCATTGTCCTGCCCGGATAGGCTGTTCGATGGAATGTAAATCCAACTCCGAAAGGCGTTTCAATTTCTCCATGGCATCGGCAGGAGAGAAAGCCCCATTGGCATCTACACGCAGCTCCATTTCTTTGGATGAGAAATGAGTGCGGATATGGCGAAGCAAAGCCAGCTCTTCTTCAAAGTTTATAGCGCCTATTTTCAGTTTGATACATCGGAAGCCCGCCTTCATTTTTGCTTCTATCCGGACGAGCATCTCATTATAATCTCCCATCCAGATAAGCCCGTTAATCGGTATTCCAGCTTCTCCACGGGAGAAAGCGGTGTCCCACAAAGCCCAATCGTCTGTATGATAGTGGCGGATGGCCGTCTCCAATCCGAAAAGAATGGATGGATAATTGCGCAAAGCATCAACATCAAGGATGCCGCCTTGTGCTTCCACTTGGCGGCAGGCGGCTTGCAGCACATCCTCGTAGTTCGGCACATCGTCGTAACTGAGTTGGGGCAGAGGGGCGCATTCTCCCATTCCCACCCGGCCCGGAAACTCCGGAGAGGTGAAATGAAGATACCAGACTTTCCGGGTAGAATAGATACCTCGCGAAGTCCCGGCCGGTTCTTTGAAATGAAGCAACCGGGGGATTATTTTAATCCTGCAATCCATGACTTGTAAATGATGAAACAGAACAACAGCCTTGAAAAGAAACACCTGAATACTGTCGGACAAAATATCGACAGCCTCTAAGCAACTGAAACAAATTCAGAACAGCCTCTAAGGAAACTTCGGATACTGCTTGAAGTCCGGTTTACGTTTCTCCAGAAAGGCATTCTTGCCTTCTTGCGCCTCGTCTGTCAGATAATAGAGCAGTGTAGCGTCTCCTGCCAGCTCCTGAATGCCGGCCTGTCCATCCAGTTCGGCGTTCAGTCCGGCCTTAATCATACGCAGGGCCAAGGGACTGAGTTGCATCATTTCTTCCGCCCATTGCACATACTCATCCTCCAATTGTTCCGGTGCCACTACTTTGTTCACCAGTCCCATCTTCAATGCCTCCTGTGCATTGTATTTGCGGCAAAGGAACCAGATTTCGCGTGCTTTCTTCTGGCCTACCACGCGTGCCAGATAAGATGCGCCGAATCCGGCATCGAAACTACCTACCCGAGGTCCGGTCTGACCGAAAATGGCATTGGTGGAAGCAATAGACAAGTCGCATACCACATGGAGTACGTGTCCTCCACCGATGGCATAACCGTTTACGGCAGCAATCACCGGTTTCGGGATGCTGCGAATCTGCTTTTGCACATCCAGTACGCTCAAGCGGGGCACACCGTCTTTGCCGATATAACCGCCACGCCCTTTCACATTCTGGTCGCCACCCGAACAGAAAGCCTTATCTCCGGCTCCGGTGATGACAATCACGTCGATGTCCGCTTCTTCACGGCAAATGCGCAAGGCATCGCTCATTTCGGCGGTAGTGGTCGGGGTAAAGGCATTCCGATACCGTTCGCGGTTAATTGTGATGCGGGCAATCCCGTTATAGTAATCGAACAGGATATCCTCATATTCTCTGATGGTTGTCCATTCTCTTTTTGTTGACATAGTTTTTATTTTAATTGGTGATAATAATCCTTCAATATTCGCACATCTTCGTCCTTGTCGGTAAATACTTCCAGCAAGATGGGCTGCTCCACAGATTCCGGCTGTGCAAGGGTCTTCACCGCTTCCGGTAGCTGTGCTTCGTTGTCCACACGCAGATAAAGAAAACCGCGCTCTTCCGCCCAACCTTTGGCAGATGTTTTATGAACGCCCGTAATATACCCATGTGAGGTGTCCGACAGTTCCAATCCCGGCAATGTCCGGAAAATCTCCCCTCCGCCGTTATTCAGCAATAGGATGCGCAGGTTTGGACGGACATTGACATTCCACAATGCATTCATGTCATAGAAAAAGCTCAAGTCTCCGATGGCCACGAAGTTCAGTTTGTCCGAAGCCGCCGCATAGCCCACAGCCGTGGAAAGCGAACCGTCTATGCCGCTTGTACCACGGTTGCAACAAACCTCAATCGTGGAAGGAATGGAATAGAGTTGGGCATAACGAATCACCGAACTGTTTGCCAAATGCAATGAGCAAGATTCCGGCAAAGCCTTTATCAATGCACCGACAGCCGCCATTTCCGAATAGGCAAATACCGGTTCGGGAATCATTTTGCAATAATTCTCCCATACACGGGGATACTCGGGAGTCAGATTGTCCAGCAGCCCGGCTATCTTTTCCAAGAATTCAAACGGATCCATTTCAATCACGGTAGTTAATGAGCCGTAGAGGTCGACAACCTCACCGTCGGGCGATATGTGCCAATGCTCCTTGGGCGGATTCCGGCGGAGAAACTGTTTCAACCGTTTGGAAACGATGTGCCCGCCATAGGTAATCAGCAATTCAGGCGCCATTTGGCCTGCCTTTTCTTCAGGCATGGCATGGAGTGCCGTGTCGAAGTTCTTTACCGGAATCCCCGGCGTTGTCCGGTTGCCGATATGCTCCGTAAGCCAGACAAAATGCTTGTATAGTAACTTGGTATATCTCTTTTCAAACAGATAAATCAGGTTCATTTGCCCCACGATGACCATCCGTTTCCTATACTTGTTCATCCGGTCAATCAGGTCGTTATAATCGCGGTCGTAGATGTTCAAGCCGTGATAACGGGTGATGACGCGTACCTCAGGCAGGGCATCGGTCGTGAACCGGAACAGCGGTTCGGATATCGGGATGTTGATATGCACGGGGCCTTTCCCATGATGGTTCGTCTCCAACAACGCCTCATTTATCAGGCGGTTGCAGTACCATTCATCCTCGTCCGTATGAATCTCCGGAAGGTTGACCGATTTCTTGACCAATGTCCGGAACGCCTCCGGTTGCGGAACGGTCTGTCCGTCCATCTGTCCGATCCGGGCCGCCGGGCGGTCGGCGGAGATAACCACTAAGGGAACATGCTGATAAAAGGCTTCGGCCACAGCCGGATGAAGATTCAACAATGCGGTTCCCGAAGTACAGCAAACAGCAACGGGATTGCCTCCATTTAAGGCAAGGCCGATGGCAAAATAACCCGCGCTGCGCTCATCCGTCATTGCATAGCAGGTGAAATGCGGATGATTGGACAACGTATGCACGATGGGAGCATTGCGACTGCCCGGACACAGCACAACCTTTGTTATTCCGTGCGCTTTGAGCAACGCCGCCAGTTGAAGTATGTTCTTCTTGTCTGTGTACATGATGATAATGATTAGTCGTTTATGAATTAAGAGGCATTGCCGTGAGCCGTTTTATGGTTTGCATCTTCTTTTCCGTCTCCATCCATTCGTCGTTCAACTCCGAAGAAGCCAGCAGTCCGCCGCCTGCATACAGGGTCAGTTGCTTGTCCTCGATATGCATGCAGCGTAGATTCACGTATAGATCGGTCTTGCCGTCAGGATCCAGCCAACCGATGAAACCAGAATAATAGCGCCGGTCATACCCTTCGTTTTCCAAAATGAACCGGTAGGCCTCTTCTTTCGGCAATCCGCATACGGCAGGGGTAGGGTGCAACACTTTCAGCAGGTTGCCCAACTCCTTGTTGTCTTTTAAAGAAAATCCGAAATCCGTTTTCAGGTGCGACAAAGCGCCGGCATAGGCCGGATAAGGACCGTTTTCCGTAGACCGGATATCCAATGAACGGAGCTGCTGACGAATGTAAGAGGTGACATACTCCTGCTCCTTCTTGTTTTTTTCGTCCCATGTCTGTGGCAGTTTGCCATTTCGCAAAGGTTGCGTTCCGGCCAGGGCAACCGTGCTCCATTGGTCGCTCTTGCCCGATAAAATAATCTCAGGGGTGCTTCCCAACCACATACCGGTCTGCGGAGTATAGCACAAGTAGATATACGAATGGATATATTGTCTGCATGCAGCCTGAAAGGCCGATGAAGGAGAGAATTCCGGCGTCCTGTCGATGGTGAAGCGCCTTGAAAGCACTAACTTGTCAAACGTTCTATTGCACAAAGCATGGATGAAGGACTGAAAGCAGGTGGTATATTCTTCTGTGGGCGAAGACTGAAACCTTTCTTGCATTTGCAGCGCCCTATCTTTGTCTTCTCTCGTTTTTTCGTCAGGTAACGGCTCTTGCCGGCCGGGTTGGATCAACACAACCGGACATGTCTCACTGACCCGGAACGGAGCGATGACAAACCCTTTCTCTCCATTCAGGTCTTTCAAATCGTATATCAGACGCACTGTGCCTCTCTCCAGCGTCAACAGACGGGGAACCTTCTCTTCCGGGAGGCGGAAAACAGCGAACGGCTCTTCACGCTCAATAAGTGCATCAATCGTTTTCAATTTACTTGTATCTTTGTCTGTCATCTCTTTTTCATAACACTGTTCACCACCCGTACGGAAGATACCAACTTGCCGGTTGAGGTAAAGACGTCCACATTCCATACGTGAGACGAACGTCCCTTATGCATGATCGTTCCTACGGCACGTACCGTGTCTCCTTCTTGTGCAGATGAGATATGATTTCCACTGACCTGCATCCCTACGGCAACCTCATCAGGCTGGCAAAGGATTGTGGAACCCAGACCGGCGATCGTCTCGGCTAACGCAAGGGTAGCGCCCCCATGAAGCATCCCGAATGGCTGACGTGTGCGGTGGTCTACGGGCATTGTGGCCTCTATGCGGGTTTCATCGGCATAGGTATATTGAATGCCCAGATTGCCCATTAATGCGTGGCTTGCCTGCTCGTTCCATTGTTCAAGTGAGATTTCGGTGGTACGTACCGCTGGTTTATGCTTCATGACTGCCTTATTTTGATTTAGATTACAAAGGTAGAAAATTGAGCGGAGGAGCAAAAGCCTATGTAGATAAAAATCTTTCCCTCTCCATGCGTACCGAGGGAAGATATTCCTGTTACTGTTGTTGGACCGGTTTCGCCGCTTCCTGATACATGAAGCGCTTGATGCTTTTCTTGGCTGTCTTTTCAAACTCCTCAAAGTGTATCTTGACTTTGGCAATCTGGCTGTAAGCCGGTAATTGGAGGTTCAGTTCCTTGCGGTTGTCCTCCATCACTTTTTCAATGTCCTCCTGTTTCATGTTGTGGGCAAATGCGTCGTCAAAGTCCGGATAGATAAGCGCCACCAGTTTCTCTTTCTGAAGCACGATGAGCGATTCGGAGACATAGGGCATGTTGTTCAGCTTGCTTTCAATCTCTTCGGGGTAGATATTCTGCCCGCTGGAGGTGAGGAGCATGTTTTTACTGCGGCCTCGCACGGTGATGTATCCTTCGGCATCCATTGTTGCAAGGTCGCCTGTGTGCAACCAGCCGTTGCTGTCGATGATTTGGGAAGTTGCTTCGTCGTTTTTGTAGTAACCCAGCATCAGGTTGGTGCCTTTGCAAATAATTTCACCGGCAATGTTTTCAGGGTCAGGGGAGTCTATCCTGACTTCCATGCGGCTGGCGGCTTTTCCGCACGAGGCAAGCTTCAGCGTTTCCCAGCGGCTTGAACTGATGATGGGGCCGCATTCCGTCATGCCGTATGCAACGGTGTAGGGGAATTCTATTTGTTTTAGGAAGCGTTCTACATCGGCATTGAATGGAGCGCCGCCTACAATGATCTCGTCAAAATTACCTCCGAATATTTCCATAGCCTCTTTACGGGCGGCTGCTTTTATTTTATCATTGATGATGGGCACACGCAACAGTAGTTTGCCTATCTTGTTGTCCACACGCGGCAGAATGTTCTTTTTGATAATTTTTTCTACGATGAGCGGCACACACGATATGACACGTGGTTTGATTTCCGAAAACGACTGGGCTATGATCTTGGGTGACGGCATGCGCGTAAGAAAAAACAGATGCGCGCCGGCCGAGAAACCGTATAGAAAGTCGTACACCATACCGAACACATGTCCTAAAGGTAACATGGACACGATGCGATCGCCGGGGCGTACCGGAAGCATTTCATGGCAATAGGCCAGATTGGACCAAAGGCTGCGGCAAGGAAGCATCACTCCTTTGGAATATCCCGTAGTGCCCGAAGTGTAGTTGATTACAGCCAATTCTTCGGGTGATTGCTCTTTGCGGTAGTTCACATGTTCGGGTCTGAAATTCCTGGGATAGTATGTGCCGTATATGGCGTTTCGGTGTTCAAAAGCATCCAGTAACTGTTTATTGCGGCAGACCACGAGATTGAAATCCGTCAATAATGCGATGCCGATAAGCAGGGGCATTGCATCTTCATTGAGATTCTCCCATACCTGATCGCCGACAAACAGTAATTTGGCTTCGGAGTGGTTGACGATATTATGAATGTTGTCGGCTTTGAATTCGTGCAAGATGGGAACAATGATGGCCCCGTAGGTAACTGTGGCCAGAAAAGTCACCGCCCAATGTGCGCTATTACGCCCGCAAACGGCGATCTTGTCTCCCGGCCGTATGCCGGCACTTTCCAGTACGATATGAAATTTTGCTATTTTTCTTGCTACGTCTTTGTATTGCAGCGTGATTCCTTTATAGTCTGTCAGGGCATTATTATCCCAGTTTTTAATGATACTTTGTTCTATATAATCAACGAACCCGTATTCTTGTTTCATTCGTAATCTGCACACTTTAGTTAAAACTGCGCAAAGATAGAACTTATAGTAATGCCACGCAAGCTCTATAAGCTTTTTTTAGTGGGCATTTTAGCCGGATAAATCAAATGAGAGCCTCTCTCTCCGCATTTTCCGAAATCAGCAGCAGCTTGTCGCCGAGGTGCAGTTTCAGGGTGCCGTTAGGGATGAGGTACTCATTATCGCGTTTTACAATCATCACCAATGTTCCTTTAGGCAAATTCATGTCTTTCAGCGTGTCGGCTTTGTCAAGAATTTCTTGTGTAATCGTCATGTCGTGCAAGCTGGAGCCTATCTCCTCTGGCAATTCTATTCCGAACTCATTTCCGGTTTTTTCCAATGGAGTAGAGAGTCCCAATATGCGGGCCGCGCGGGAAACTGTGGTGCCTTGAATGACCAAAGAAACTATTGTTATGAAGAATACGATGTTAAAGATGATATCTGCGCCGGGCACTTCGGCCACCACGGGGTAGGTGGCAAAGATGATGGGAACCGCACCGCGCAGTCCTACCCACGAAACAAACAGGTGTGATTTGAAAGTTATCTTCCTGCCGAAAGGCAGCAGACACAAGAAAACGCTCAACGGGCGTCCGATAAAAATCATGAATATGCCGATGAGCAATGCAACGGCAGCAACCTCCAACATCTCATGGGGATTGACAAGCAAACCGAGGCAAAGGAACATGATGATTTGTACAAGCCATGTCAACCCATCCATTACCGTATAGATTTCTTTCCGGTACATGATTTTGTTGTTACCTACCATCATTCCGGCTATGTAAACAGCCAAATAGCCGTTTCCTTTCAACAGGTCGGTAATGGAGAATATAAAGAATACGAAAGAAAGCAACAAGATAGGATAGAGTGCCTGATTGTCGATGTTCAGCCGGTTCAGCATTAAGATGGCCAGTTTTCCGAGGAAGTAGCCGGTGGCAGCACCGACAATGAATTGTATGGCAAACGAGCCTAAAACCTGGGAAACACCGATTTCGGAGGAGGTGGTAAGCTGAATCAGGACAATGGTAAGCATATAAGCCATCGGGTCGTTGCTGCCGCTTTCCAACTCCAGCATCGGACGCAGATTATGTTTCAGATTCATCTTCTGCGAACGCAGAATGGCAAATACGGAAGCCGAATCGGTGGATGACATCGTGGATGCGAGCAAAAGAGAGGTGATAAGCGGAAATTGAATGTTGCTCCAGTCCATGCCCGACAGCCACCAGATGAAAAGTCCGGTGAATAAGGCCGTAAGCAATACTCCCACGGTGGACAAGGCGATGCCGGAAGTGAGTATCGGTTTTATATCGGAGAATTTAGTATCCATGCCGCCGGAAAACAGGATGATGCTGAGAGCAACCATGCCTATGAATTGTGCTTCTTCGACATTGTGAAATTGCAAACCTAATCCGTCACTGCCAAACAGCATGCCCACAATGAGAAAAAGCAATAATGCGGGAACGCCGAAACGATAGCCGGTTTTGCCGACGATGATGCTGACAAAAAGTAAAATAGAGCCTACAAGTAGAATGTTTCCTGCTGTGAACAACATAATTGAGCTATTACATGGTTTAAAGTTATGATAAATTCAATACATAAAACAAAGGAACGTGCAATGTGCCAAACACATATCTTCTGAAAATGGTTCAGTTGAACTTTAGCACAAAAGTGGTCTCTTTGCCGGGCAGCAATGACAGGTTGCCTCCCGATAGCCGCATGATTTGCCGGGAAATGCTCAAGCCTATGCCGTTTCCTCCCTCTTTGGTCGTGAAAAACGGAATGAAAACATGTTCGGCAATGGCTTCGGGAATGGTAGGGCCATTGTTGGATATTTCTATCAGTATCTCCTCCGCCTCGTTACAGTAGGCACGGATATCGATGCGTCCCTCTTTGTCGGTATCGGTGTCCGACCCGATGGCTTGTATGGCGTTTTTCAGCAAGTTGATGACCACTTGCGATATAAGATTTTCGTCGGCATACAGAATGAGGTCGTCCGGCGCAATGTGCGTACGAAAACTCACCCGGGCGTCAGGGTGCTGGTGGCGGGAAAGCCCAACCATGCGCTCGATGAAGCTCTTGAGGTAGAACAAAGAAGGTTCGGGAGTAGGAATGCGCGTGAGTTTCCGGTATGACTCCACGAAGGACAACAGCCCTTTTCCCGTACTGCTGATGGTTTGCAGTCCGTTCCTGATTTCTTCGTGCGAGGCTTGCTCTTCGGCCAGTTCCAGCAGGGTGTCGCTCAATGAGGTTATCGGGGTGACGGCATTCATTATTTCGTGCGTCAACACACGGGTGAGTCTGCTCCATGAGTCTATTTCCTTTTCGTCCAGCTCGTTGTTGATGTCGTTGAGGGCAAGGATGCGCAGGTGTTCGTTGCGCACGGTGATATCGCTGACGCGGATGGATATGTTCACAGTGCCCCGTTCATTAGTAAAAGCCACCTGTAATTTTTCTCCCGGACGGCTGTTCGTCAGGATGGAGCACAGTCGCGGGTCTATGCGGTTCAGTTGGCTGATATGGGTAAATATGCTGAGACCCAACAAGCGCAGGGCTTCATTGTTCTTTTGGTATACGGCGCCATTGTCGTTTAAAACCAGAATACCGGTATTTACACAGTCAAGAATCAGCTCGTAGTATTTTTCCTGTTGAACAGTTTCGCTTTTTACGTTATAGAGCATGCGTGCCACCCGGTTCAAGGCGTGGTTTATGAGCTGCGTGTCTGCCAATGCCTCTTTTTCGGAGAAATGAATGGCATTATCGTTGTTTTCGATGGCATCAAGCATGAAAAGCACTTTCTGCACATGACGACGATATAGCTTACGTTGCCAATAGATGGCTACGGGAAGAAGCGCGCTGAACAGCACAGCCCACAACAAGGCGGTGTGCAATCCTTTCGGAGGCGGAGCGTCAATGAAGACAAACGCCCACATTATGCCTGCAAGGAGCGCCGTTGATATGCTGACGGCAACGCGGAACGAATAATATTGTCTTGGATCTCTATATTTCATACATGCGTGGCAAATCATTTCTAACTCAAAGTCCGTGCTTTTTCATTTTGTTGTAAAGCGTCTGGCGTGTAATGCCCAGTTGCGTTGCCACGGCCGAGAGGTTTCCGTTGCATTTGTCGAGGGTCTTTCGTATCATCTGCATTTCCATTTCTTCGAGAGTGGACGCTGCGGCATCCGGTTTCTCGACCCGTCGGGTCAATTGGAACAGTTCGGCCGGAAGATACGCATTGTCGCAGATGATAACGGCTTTCTCGATGACGTGTTCCAACTCGCGGATGTTGCCATACCAAGGGTGGAGCTTCAGCTTTTCGCAAGCGCTGTCCGTCAGTTCGACGGGTGGCTTGTCATATTGCTTGCAAAAACGGAGGATAAAGCGCTCGGCAAGCGGAATGATGTCTTCGGGACGTTCGCGCAACGACGGTATTTCGAGGTGTATCGTATTGATGCGGTATAGCAAATCTTCACGAAACTCTCCTTTTGCCACCATGTCGGGCAGATTGCGGTTGGTGGCGCATATAAGGCGGATATCTATGGGAATGGGGGTGTTGCTGCCCACTCGGACGATGCTGCGGCGCTGGATGGCAGTAAGCAGTTTGGCTTGCAGATGGTAGGGCAGGTTGCCTATCTCATCGAGGAAAAGAGTACTATGCCCGGCTGCCTCGAACTTGCCGGGGCGGTCGGCATGCGCATCGGTGAAAGAACCTTTCACGTGGCCGAACAATTCACTTTCAAAAAGGCTTTCGGTGATTGCACCCATGTCCACGCTTACCATCTCTTGCCGGTTGCGTGCGGAAAGAGAATGTATTTCGCGGGCCAGCATTTCCTTGCCCGTGCCGTTTTCGCCCGTGATTAGGATGTTGGCGTCGGTAGAAGCCACTTTTTCCACCAAAAGGCGCAGATGCCGCATGGCGCTGCTGTTGCCCCAATACATGCTGCGGTCGTCTGCCGGCGGAAATCCGTTGCTTTCCTTCGTGCGTTTCCCGTTTGATGAAGAGGAAGATTTCTGTTCCGCAGCAGAGGCGGCTTTTAACAAGGTCTCTATCAGCTTCCGGTTGTCCCAAGGTTTCACGATGAAGTCGGCCGCACCTTCCTTGATGCCTCTCACGGCAAGATCGATGTCGGCATAGGCCGTGAAGAGAACCACCGGCAGGGAAGGGTACTGCTTTTTTATCTCGTGCAGCCAGTACAGACCTTCATTGCCGCTATTGATGCCCGAAGCAAAGTTCATGTCGAGCAGCACGACCTGCCACTTCTTTTCGCGCAGCGCGCCCGGCAGGGTGACGGGCGAAGCAAGAGCGGTAATCTCTTCGAAACAGGGTTTCAGCAAAAGTTGCAAGGCGGCAAGCACGCCCCGGTTGTCATCGACAATCAGGATATTTCCGTTTTTCTTCATCATACGTGTATAATCTCTTCTGTTCATGGCTTCGTTTTTACCGGCAAATTATGCGTTTATCCTACGTCTGTCACCTTGTCATAAGGCGATGCCATTTACTCGCACAAAGGTAGTGAATTGTTTTCATTTCCCGGTGGTTCGGATTGCTCTTTTTCGGTGGCCCGACAATGGTGCTCCGGTTTGCCAGACTTCGTGCCCGCTAATGGAAACGGGGCACGGAGTTGAACGATGCCTTAACCCTCTAAATTTATGCAAACTCTTCATCGCTTCTCTGTTTCATTGTATCTCCTATTGAGTATGAGTGATTTACACTTGTACAAGCGTTGCCTCTCAGTTGTACAAGCGTCGACCTTCACTTGTACAAGTGTTGCCTTCTGCTTGTACAAGCGGAAAATGGATGCAAACGAACAATCCCCAAACGACTCCGGCGGATGAACCGGACGATTTGTCAAAAAAAACACCATGCAATTTGCCAGGCAATTTACATGATGGTATATTAATATATATTGATAATATTTAATAATATCCTCCGGAGGGTCCTTCGGAGAATTTAAAGATATATTTTAAAGGTACTGATATACATATCTACACTGGAAAATCTTAGAAAGGCTGGAGTCGGGAAATCCCCGAACCAACCATGATATGCTTTGTTTGTATAATAGAAGTTATTATATTTGCGCTGTTTTACAGAAAGGAATGACATTATGGCATAAATTTAACCCTGACAAAGCGGCAACTCTGTCAGGGCTTGCTCTACAAAGAAACATTATTATTTCTTCTTTTCACGCTGAGACAAAGCACTACCTGCAAGGCTTTTTGTTCTGGTACTTGAACGTCCATCTTGCAAGGCTTTTGATGCTTGACTGGCAACTTTAGCTGAAGTGACTTTTTTCGCCATAATATCCTCCTTTCTGTCTTTAGTGGCAACATGTTTCAAGTTGCCGTTATACACTTGAATACATCCCATTCCCAATAGGTTTGGGATTTATTCACTAAAATCAAATGTCACATTTCCCGGATTAGCAGATGCAATATTTCTACAGTCTAATCCAGTAAGTTTTCCTGCTTTTTTAATGGTGAGTTTGCACTTAGTGCCAACTCCACTTGAAGCAATGTTTTTTAAATCCAACGCAGTGAACTTATCCGCATTAACAACAAGGTTTCCGCCAGCAGAAGCAATGTTTCTTAAATCTAAAGATGTCATAATTGCTCTTTTGGTTTACTATAAAGAAAAATATCTCTTATCTTCAGGTTAAAGGGGAAGAAGTCTATAAAAGCCTGTCTACATATCCTCACGGACTTGTTGGCGTAGTAGATGAGCCAAATTTGAAACAAAAGTTCAGAAACTTCCGTTATTTATATATCAACAAAAACCGTGCCATATTTTGACTTGTATTCCATTTTCTTTCAATCACGTTACATATTCAGTATCAATCATTAAAATTACTGAATCACTACTGTCCCGTAAAAGTGGATAAATAGTTCTTTGAAATTATTGAAATATAGTCAATTACACGTTTTTTGAAATGAAACGGACTTGATTTTGC
>NZ_SLXB01000019.1 GCF_004342845.1 Prevotella heparinolytica
ACAGCCTAAAAATCAAAAATATAGACTGCAGGTGAGCCAATATTGCTCAAAAACAAGAATGATAGAGAATGGGGTAAGGTTTTGCAGAGGTCTCATAATACTTTTCTCGCAGATTAGGGGTAGATATTAATCTGAACATTGTTTATTGTTCCACTTCCACTTGATTTAAATTTCCACTTTGCCGCCTTTCACACCAACCGCCCAATCCTTCGTTTGACAGGTATAATCCTTTGTTGTACCAGACACAAGTGTTCAAGCTGTCAGACACAAGTGTCTGTCGCGTCAAACACAAGTGTCTGACAGAATAGATGCAGTCGTTTGATTTTCAATGATTTTTTGATAAGGAGCAAGACGCCGGCAAGGTTACTCACTTATGGCCTGTACTTCTTCCGTGATATATTCTTTGAGAGAATTTTTGTGCTTTCGTCCGAGAATTCTTTTGTCCGCTTCACGAGTCTATTCTTTAAAATGTCGCTTTTTGGCTTATTTTCATTGTTTCCCCGGTTGCGGGATGTGTAAACTCTAAGGTTTCGGCGTGCAGATACAATCGTTCGGCCTTTTTCCCATACAGTTCGTCTCCGATGATGGGACAATTCAGGCCAAGCGGATGAGCGGCATGTACACGGAGTTGGTGAGTACGGCCGGTACGTGGATAGAAGGCAATACGGGTTTGTTTGTCGGTGCGCTCCAAGACCTCGAAGTCTGTAATGGCAGGCTTGCCGTGTTGTGCATGTACCATTTGCCGGGGGCGGTCAAAAGGGTTCAAACAAAGAGGAAGCTCAATGGTTCCGCGGTCTGTTCGCACTGTCCCGTCAAGCAAAGCGATATAACGCTTGTTGATGAGGCGGTTCTTGAATTGAGCCTGCAAATCCCGATGTATATGTTTGGTTTTGGCAATTAACAACAAGCCTGAGGTAGCCATGTCGAGTCGGTGAACCAGCAAGGGACCGTCGGCATCCGGATATTGTTTGCGTATCAGGCTGAATATGGAGGAAACGTCTTCCTTACCCGGTACGGACAACATGCCTGCCGGTTTGTCTACTACCAGTAGCCACTGGTCCTCGTAAACAATCTCCGGATTTTTATCTTGTGCCTGCATCTCTTTCAACATGGGGTTCTCCTCAACCTGTAATCCTTGCAACATGTGGTTCAGAATGGGTTCGCATTTCCCTTTGCATGCAGGGTAGTATTGACCATGATGGCGTATTTCTGTCTTCGGGGAATCTCCCCACCAGAATTCAGCCATAGCGAGCGGCTTCCATCCATGCAGATAGGCTTGCTGCAATAATTTGGGGGCAGCGCATTCGCCCGCACCGGCCGGAGGAGTCTTATGTACGGTTTCTTCGAATATCTCGCAGAGGTTCTTATACTCTCCACGCCGGTTCAATATCTTGAATTGTGCGAATAGCTCTTGCTGCAATATGGCGGAACGCCTTTTGCGTTCCGCTTTTAAATTCCGTATCTGTTTTAATTGACTTTCGGCCTGTGTTTGCAAAATGGCTGTTCTTTCTTTCCAAGCACGTTCCAACCGTTTGTATTCAGCTTTTTGGAATTGACTTTCACGTATCAGTGAGGCTTCTTCCTGTGCGTCCGTCATGCCTGATTTCCTGCGATGCTCTCTTTTTGCTTTGGCTTCTTTTAGTTCTGCCTTTGCCTGAGTCAATGCCTTTTGCCCGGCTTGAATGTTCTGGTTCAGCTCAGCCAGCAACCGGGTGTAGCTTTCATCCTCTTCCAGCAACTTGATGTTTCGATTAATGGCAGAGATGTTTTCTTCTTCTATTCTGAAGAATCCTTGCGGTTGCAGAAAATCATATATAGGCGGCACGAAGTAGGAGTGTTGGTTCCGTCCGGCCAATATGCCCGAAAAGGCTGCTAAAAAGCCGATCTCGTTTTCCTTGGTTTGCACGACAAGCACACCGAACATTTTACCTTTGCTCAACTCTTCCTGCCATTCAGACTGTCCGTTGAGATAACTCTGTACTTCTTGCGCGGCCAGTATGCATAAAGGGTGCGGTGTGTAGCAGAAAGGATAGGTAAACCTTTCCGGAAGCGGAATGTTGGCGATGGGGGTAGAGAAAGAATGGAGCATAACGATATATAAAAAGACTGCCTCTGTGCAGGGAATGATTTTTCTATTCTTGTTTCTTTTTAGTAGAGGAAATCTCTTGTTGCCGTGGTTTTAGGGCAGATAGGATACGTGCTTTCTTTTTTCCGTATTTGCGTTCCTTTTCCCATGCGGATTTTCGGGCCTGATATTGCTCCATCTGCTTTTCGAGGTAATTGTCTGCCATAAGACTTCTTGATTTTTTAAAAGTTTACAGTTGAAACAGCAAAGGGGGTGTCAACATTCTTCATGATATTCTTTTAGACACGAATTATCTGTCTCTTGCGGGTTTTGTCAGTGGAAACCGCATTAATCCAAGGAGCCGTGTCTGATATTATATCATAACACAGGATACTTTTTTTTGTCACACCCTTATCGTTGCGTGGGTAATGAAAATTCCTGCCAGTCATACTCTTCTCCATATTCATTGGCCACGGCAATGTGCAGGGTAATATTTCCTGTCTTTATACGCTCTCCGGCACGGATGGTCGCCGTGTACTTCACTCCGTTACGAGGTGTAATTTGCTCTATCATGACGGAAGGGGAAATGTAGATGCGTTTCATTCCGGATACTTCAGTCACCAGCGGAACCACATTGTAGGCGGTTTCAGTACCTTCGTTCATGATTTCAAAAATCACTTTACTGCTCTCGCCCGAATGGATGATGTGGTCACGGCTGTCATCAATGAAGCGTATGTTTCGTATCTTCAGATACTTGTCGGCTATGGGTTTCCGGTATATTTCAGATTGTGGAGAGTCCGGTTGCGTCCTTTCTATCCTATATGCATATTCCTCTTGTCTTTGGGGAGCAGTGGCGGCATTGGCAATGGCAGCTCCGGCAATGGTTCCGATAATGGTTCCAATGGCCGAACCTCGATAACTGCCCCTCCATCCTCCACTGCTTTCACCTATTAGTCCGCCGATGGCACCACCTACATTTCCTCCAATGGCAGCTCCGGTCAATACGGCATTAGGGTTGCCGGTTGCCGTCCGGCTTGTTTCGCATCCGCTACATATCACGATTAATGCCAGTACTCCTATAAAAAACTTGTTCATATAGATATCTCTTCCTGTTTTGTTATAATTAAGAAGAACGTGTTTCAAAGCCGCATTCTTCCATGAAGATAGACGCTTATTTGTATTTTGCCTTGATTTCTGGCAATGCTTTCTGTATATCGCTGATTCGGCGGGCGTCACTGGGGTGGGTACTCATCAGTTCTGGCACTTTGGCAGTGCTGCCTGAGGACATTTTCTGCCAAAACTTGACGGCAACATCCGGATTGTAGCCGGCCATTCGCATAAAAATCAGTCCCATATAGTCTGCTTCCAATTCGTGTTTACGGGAGAAAGGCAACATGACTCCATATTGTGCACCTACACCGTACACCTGATTGGCAATTGTTTGTATGGCGGCACTCTTTTGCGAGAGTGACAGGCTAAGTATTTGTGAGCCATATTGTGCCAATATCTGTTGGCTCATGCGTTCATTGCTGTGTTTTGCCACGGCGTGGGCCACCTCATGGCCGATAACCACGGCCAGTTCGTCATCGGAGGAAACTATTTTCATCAATCCCTCATATACCACAATCTTTCCGCCTGGCATGCAGAAAGCGTTTATCTGTCCGTCCCTTACCAGATTAAATTCCCATGCAAAATTTTTCACTTCTTCAGCCAATCCGTTCTGTCTCAAGTATTGCTCGGTAGCTGCTGCAATCCTTTTTCCCACGCGTGTCACCATTGCCGCTTGTTGGACCGATGCCGACTTCGGGGCGGTTTTCATATAATCCTTATATTGGGTCAGGCTGGAAGTCAACACTTCCTGATCCGATACCAAAAGTACCTGCTTCCGCCCGGTCACAGGGACAGAACCGCATCCTGCCAACATGAGCAGAGAAACGATTATTAAAGAGATTTGTTTCTTCATATCATTTGTCTTTGTTGTTTGATGATGCAAAGGTAGAGAAAGTATTGGAAAGGTTGTTCTGTTTTTCGTAACTTCTTTCCTCCGGAGCAGATAGAATATTGAAAATAACAGGATATGTCGAAAGTGAAAGGGAGAGGAGATTATAATATTCAGGTGCAGATTCCACCGATTATCACGCTTTCTCTAAATAAGCTCCGTGAATCCGGCGTAATCTGCACCTGAAAAGAAGTGATAAGGTGTTTTTGACGCACCTTTATTATCGAAGATTAAATAAATCTTTTATTCCAATCTGCGAGCACCATCGCTGATGACCACATCATAGATCTTCGGACTTCTGCCGAATTTCTTCTTGAATTCTTCTTTGGCTTTCTCGATGAATGTGGTGTACAATTCATTTTTCACCAAGTTGATGGTGCAACCGCCGAATCCGCCACCCATTACGCGTGAACCGGTGACACCGCAGTCAAAGGCAAGGTTGTTCAAGAAATCGAGTTCTTCGCAGCTCACTTCATACAATTTACTCATGCCTTGGTGGGTTTCATACATCTTCTGGCCTACGGTTTCGTAATCACCTTTTTCCAAAGCATCGCATACATCAAGTACACGTTGAATCTCTTCTATGACATATTCTGCGCGCATGTAATCTTCTGCACTGATGTCTTCTTTCGACTCTTGGAGCATTTCCATCGTTACGTCACGCAGGAACTCTACGTGCGGATGTTTTTTTTGGACTACGGCAACGGCTGCTTCGCAACTTTGGCGACGTTTATTGTAGGCAGAAGATGCCAATTCGTGTTTCACCACAGAATCGACAAGTACCAGACGGTAGCCTTGTGGGTCAAATGGGAAATATTGATATTCCAATGAACGGCAATCTAAACGGATGAGGCTGCCTTTTTTTCCGAATACAGAAGCAAATTGATCCATGATGCCGCAATTCACGCCACAGTAGTTGTGCTCGGTGGCTTGTCCCACTTTTGCCAATTCGAATTTATCGATTTTGTTTTCACCGAATAAATCGTTCAATGCAAAAGCGTATGTGCTTTCCAAAGCAGCAGAAGAGGACATTCCTGCACCCAAAGGTACATCACCGGCAAAGGCTGTATTGAAACCTTTAACGTCTACACCTCTCTTTATCATTTCCCGACATACACCGAAAATATATCTTGCCCAACTTGCACGAGGTATATCCTCTTCGTTCAGACCAAACTCTACATAATCTTTCAAGTCGATGGAGTAAGCCTTCACCGTATTGGTGCCATTGGGCTTTAATTCTGCAATCATTCCCTTGTCAATAGCTCCGGGGAATACAAACCCACCGTTATAATCTGTGTGCTCACCGATAAGGTTGATGCGACCCGGAGATGCATAGACAGCTCCTGTTGTTCCGTCAAAATGCTTGATGAAACGACTTCTTACGTATTCTATATCCATGATATTTATATTTTATAAGGTGAATATTTTTTCTTTTCACTTATTCCACCGGAATGTCTTTATTGACATTCTTGCAACCTATCAAACCGTAGAACAGTAGATATGCCAGAGCGGCAATGATAACCCAATAGCTAGGCATGAAACCTGCTATATCGGCCACCCAATTCTGAATGACAGGCAAGATACCTCCACCACATACCAATACCATGAACAGACCGGAAGCAGCGGCCAGATATTTACCTAACCCTTCTACTGCAAGATTGAAGATTCCGCCCCACATGATAGAAGTGCAAAGACCCACTAGTACTAAATACATGGCGTTGATGGGTACTTCTGCAAGTCCGAAAGACAAACCTCCGGTTTCACTTTGTTGAAGTACCGGCAGATTGACAAACGAACCTATTGATGAGAAGATGGCAAGAAATACTAAAATCAGACCTAATGCAGATGTGAAAATGAGCATGGCTCTACTGGATACTTTTGCACCCAATGAAACACCTGCCAAGCGACCGATCAACATAAGAAACCAATATGTTCCTACAACAAAACCGGAGATAGTGGAAGGAATGCCGGCTCCTCCTTTTTCAATAGGGTCGGTCAGGAACAGGTTCAACGTACCCGGTACGCCTACCTCAACACCTACATATACAAAGATTGCGATAGCGCCCAATACGAAATGGCGGAACTTCAACGCTCCGGCCATTAGTTTGCCGATAGGTTCAGTGGTTGTTGCAGCATTGGGTTCCGGTATGGGTACGAACAAGAGAACAAAGAATGCAAAAGCAAATACAGCCATTGCAGTATACATTACAGGGAATATCTGAGAGATTGTGGCTTTTTCGATGGAACCGGCGATCAGGATACCTACAAACATAGGAGTGATAGTGGCCATTACAGAGTTGAAAGATCCACCAACTTGGATAAGCTGGTTTCCTTTTTTGCCTTCACCGCCGAGTTTGTTCAACATTGGGTTGACCACCGTATTGAGCAAGCACATGGAGAAACCGGCAATGAATGCACCGATCAGATATACTGCGAACGCTGCCTCAGGGCTGGCATGGCCGGACAAATATTGAACACCTACACCGATAAAGCCGACAGCTACTGCTATCAATGCTGTTTTCTTATATCCTACTCGTTGTAATAAAATGCCGCTTGGTATTCCCATCACTGCATATGCGATGAAGTTACCGAAGTTACCCAACATTCCTAATGCGTTGGATACTGAAAACTGATTTTTCAGTACAATTCCCATAGGGGCGGCAAGGTTGGTAACAAATGAGATCATACCAAAAAGGAAGATCATCGTGATAATTGCGATGAGTTTACCATTCTGTTTTTGTTGTGTCATGGTTTCTTTAAAATTATAAGTTTATAAATTAGGTTAGTTATTTCATTCTTGTACGCCGAATTTGTAGATGGTTACCTGTTGGTATTCATCGCCCGGCAGCAAGATGGCTGATGGGAAATGGGCCTTGTTGGGTGTGTCGGGGAAGCATTGAGCTTCAAAGCAAACGGCACTTCTGGCAGGGAATGTAGCTCTGTGGGCGCCTTCGAACCCATTAAGCCAGTTGCCGGTATAGAGTTGGACACCGTTTTCCGTTGTATATACTTCCATCGTTCGTCCGCTATCGGGGTCGGTACAGGTGGCTGCCAAACTCAATTCTCCGCTTTCTGTTTTATTCAGAACATAGCAATGGTCGTAGCCGCTGCCATTTACCAATTGCCCGAATTTTCCATCAATCCTTTCTCCAATGGCATGAGGAGTGCGGAAATCCATAGGCGTATCTTCGACCTTTAATATCTCTCCCGTAGGAATAGATACTTCGTCGATAGGAACATAAAAATCGGCGTTGATGGTGATGATATGATTCAGAACGGTAGGAGAGGGGGTGGCTATGCCGGCAAGATTGAAGAAAGCATGATTGGTCAGATTCACGATGGTGGCTTTGTCCGTAGTGGCTCGGTATTCTATTACCAAAGCATTGGTTTCGTCTTCGAGACGATATGTCATTTCTACTTTCAAATTGCCGGGAAAATCTTCTTCTCCGTCCACAGAGGTGTAATTAAAGATAACAGTAGACTGATCGGGTTGTACGGCATCCCATACACGAGTATGGAAACCGGTTGGTCCACCATGCAATGAGTTGGGACCGTTGTTGATTGTCAATTGGTGTTCCTCACCATACAATGTAAACTTACCTTTAGCTATGCGATTGCCGTAGCGGCCGATGGTAGTGTTCAAAAAAGGTTCCGGACTATTGACTACGTGCTCGATGCTATCGTGTCCTAAAACTACGTTGGCATATTTCCCTGCTTTGTCGGGAACCATAATGGAAAGTATTGCACAGCCGTAATTGGTCACTGCTACTTCCATGCCCTGCGCATTTTTCAGGATGAACAAATCGGTTTTTTTGCTATTGATATTTTTTTGAAATTTATTTCTGTCCAGACCGGACAGATTGTTTTCTGTTGGAGTGTTCATCATATTCATGGCTGATTTAAATTTCTTGCAAATAAAAAGAAATTCTTTTGTTCTCCCAAGTAATTGAGAGGAAATATAGAAAGCATTTTAGGAAAGTTTAGCGTTTTGTTAATAGAATGCAATTCGGTATTTTTTTGTAAATTTGTCCCCGTAATCTAAAAAACACATCATTAACAGAATGTTTTAATTATAACAACAAATGTATCCTCTTAAATTTGAGCCTATTCTGAAGCAAACACTTTGGGGGGGCGACAAGATTATTCCATTCAAACATTTGAATGATAACCTCGCTAATGTAGGTGAGAGTTGGGAAGTTTCGGCGGTAGAAGGTAGTGAGTCAATAGTGGCTAATGGCGCCGACAAGGGGCTGACACTATCTGAAATGGTCAGAAAGTATAAGGAAGAATTGGTTGGTGAAGCCAACTATGCTCGTTTTGGTTCTAAATTTCCTTTGTTGATAAAGTTTATTGATGCTAAGCTGGACTTGTCAATTCAGGTACATCCGGGTGATGAATTGGCAAAGAAACGTCACAATAGCTTTGGTAAAAATGAAATGTGGTATGTCATTTCCGCGGACAAGGATGCGAAATTGATTTCAGGTTTCTCCGAACAAATCACCCCGAAAGAATATAAGGAGAGAGTGTATAACGGTACATTTGCCGAGGTGCTGCAGACTTGTGCTATTAAACCCGGCGATGTTTTTTATGTTCCGGCTGGCCGTGTGCATGGAATAGGAGCGGGAGCTTTTGTGGCTGAAATTCAGCAGACGTCTGATATAACTTATCGTATTTTTGATTATAATCGCAAGGATAAAGACGGTAATTTAAGGGAGTTGCACACCGGACAGGCTATGGATGCCATCAATTTTGCAGATGTGCAAGACGATTTTCGTACGGAATACGAATTGGGGCAGAATGAACCGGTAGAAATAGTGGCAAGCCCATACTTCACGACCTCTGTATATGATATGACAGAAGAAATTACTTGTGATTATTCTGAATTAGACTCATTTGTCATATTCATATGCGTGGAAGGTGCTTGCCGCATTGTGGACGATGAAAAGAATGAACTTTTCATGCAGGCCGGTGAAACGGTTTTGCTTCCGGCTACTACGCAAGAAGTAACAATTATTCCTGAAGGTACAGTGAAGATGCTTGAGACGTATGTCTGAGTTTATTAGATGCTGTATTGTTTTTGTGTTGATGAGTTGGAGGACATAGGGTTCTTAAGAAGTCGGTCTTTCGGATCATTCAACGTGTCCCCTTTTGCAATTGTGTAAATGTAAACCTGCGTTTGAGCCAGTTTGCATGTGCGACAGTAAATAATTACGCTTGTACAAGTAGGAATTTATGCTTGTGCAAGCGTAATTTTTATATATGCGCATAATCGAAAGGAAATAAAACAGTTATACTTCTTTTTTAGATTACCTTGCTTGACCACAGGGGGGGCTGCACTCCTATTTCAAGAATTGTAGCTTACGCTTTGAGTAAAATGAATTAGGGAAGAACACACGGATTCGGGCCAATCACTCCTTTCCTCATCTGTCTTTGAAGGAGCATTTATATAAATTGATAGCCAGAATATTGTATGTGTAATAATAAGTTACTCTTTGCCGTCCGTCTTTTGTAACAAGTTCAGAGATTAATATATCCCCTCAGGAAGTACTTCTGAGAGGGGGTGGGATCAGTATACGACTGATGTACCTTCAGTATACGACTGATGCAGGATCAGTATAGGACTGATGTACCCTCCGTACGGAACTGAATATTCCACTTCTTCTTTTTCGACTCTTTAAGAGACAGAAATGGTGATATTTTTCAAAATAGAAAAAAGACTGCCAGAACTCTGGAATAGCCTGCTTTCAGACTCCTATTCCAGACTCCGGTAGGGGATATTGCTCTCTTTTCCCGGCACTTACTTCAGCCATTTCTTGATAAGTTCCTTTAGCGCTTCTATCTTGAAAGGTTTTGCGAGAAAATCGCTACAACCTGCATCAAAAGCGGCTTGGCGTTCGTTTTCGTAGGCATACGATGTAAGTGCAATGATGGGTATATCCGGTGATATTTCACGAATGATGCGGGTGGCATCCAATCCATCGAGGTTGGGCATTTTGATATCCATCAGAATGAGATCGGGATGTACATTCTCGAACATGGTGACAGCTTCCATTCCATCTTTGGCATGTTCCAGTTGATAGGTATGCTCTAATATGGCTTTAATTAAGATGTAGTTGCTTTCTGTATCTTCGGCCACTAGAATAATGGAAGAGGGGTATTTGTTGTTTTGCACTTTTGTTGTGGGCATATCCTTTTGGGAAAGGGGGAGAGGTGCTTGTGCAGTGACCTCTTCCGTAGGAATTATGTGCTCAACTATTCTGCAATCGGAAACTGCTTCTTCTCCCGTTCTTGTTTTGTCGGCCGATTCTATGGGGAGGAAGAACGTGAAAGTTGTTCCCTTGCCAAGTACGGAAGATACGGAAATACGTCCACCTAACCGCTCAATAATAGTTTTGCATATAGAGAGTCCCAACCCTGTGCCTTGGGCAAAATTATTTGCTTTCACAAAACGATCGAATACCTGATCCACCTTGTCCGGTGCAATGCCCAGGCCTGTGTCGGTGACGTAGAATCTGACCTCATCGCCTTCTCTGCGGTAGCCGTAAGTAATACTTCCATTGGTCGTGAACTTAAAAGCATTGCTTATGAGGTTGGATATCACTTGGAAAAGTCGATTCTTATCTCCATCTATCACAATGCTTGCATCCGATTCCTCGAAAATGAGTTGTACCTCCGGTGGGCAGCGGAATGTGAGTGCTTCGTGTAACTCCTTACAAAGATTATGAAGGTGTATGGGGGCAATGGTAAACTCAACAAAGCCCGATTCTACCTTTGACAAGTCAAGGATTTCGTTGATGAGTTGGAGCAGACGCTCATTGTTCGCTTCTACTATTTTGTAATAATCGTGTCGCTCTTCGGCGTTGGAACTTTCGGCAATGATGCGCGAGAAACCTATGATAGCATTGAGCGGTGTACGTATTTCGTGGCTCATGTTGGCAAGGAAAGCTGATTTAAGCTGATCGGAGGTTTCGGCTTTTTCCTTAGCCACCATCAGTTCCCGTTTCATCTGTTCCATTTCAGTGATATCCCATTCGATGTCCAACAAAAGCGGAGAGAAGTCTTTGCTTTCGACTTTTATTTTCCGTTTATCCAGATAAATGGCAGAGCCTTTTGCATCTTGTATCTCGGTAATCCAATGTTTTTCTTTACCGGTTTGAGCTATTTCGATGTCTTCTTCTCTCTTTTTTTGCGCCACTACCTGCGGATAGAAGTCAAAATCGTCTTTTCCTGATGCATCTTGTGCCGTGATGACGCGGTTATACGACTCTCTGTTACGATAGATGTACTTGAAATCGTTATTGATATCCTTTACAACGATTCCTGCCGGCAGGTTCTCAATGATTTTATCCAGAATCAAGTTAAACTGCTTGATTTGTTGCTCCTGACGGATGCGTGTACTCACGTCTCTTCCGAAAGTCCATACTGTTCCTTCTCCCTTGTCACTGGTCACCCAATAAGCATTTCCCTCCATAGCAAGTATTTCTGGATGTTGAGGTATCGGATTATGTACGATATATCCATGTGCCACTTCTCCACGTTTCACGCTGGCAGCAAATGCTTTCCATGATTTTTCATCCCTTTTGTATGTGGGTAAATCGTATATTTTCAGGGTCGATATATCTTGGCTTTCATCGATGTGATGCCGTTCTTTAAAACAACGGTTACAGAATATCAGTGTCCCATCTTCATGAGCAGAATAAATATCCTCTGTAGAATTATTGATGGCATGCGTCAATAGATTGATGTCGTTGCGTCGTTTCTGTATGTCGGTAATGTTTTGTATATAACCTTCTAATGTGATGTTCCCATCTTTATGGCGTTCGCGTGCAAAAGCCTTGAGGCGTATATAGTAGATGCTCTTTTTAAAGAGGATGCGATAGTCCACACTATTCTCCATCTTGCCTTTCAGGTTGTCCCTCAGCCAATGCTTGAAGCTTTCTCGATCTTCGGGTATAATCAGTTCCAGATAATGTTCTTGGTGGATATATTGCAATTCTTCCGAGCACATGACACCGGTATGTCCGTTATAATAAAACAAGGAGGTGTCCGAATCGTATTGCCAGCTTCCGATGAGGGCGGCTTTTTGGATTTCATTCAGTTCATGATTTCTTTTTTCAAGTTCCAGTTTTCGTTGGCTGCGCTCGGTGATATCCCGGTATTGACAGAGCACCATGCCATCAAACGGATACATGATGCACTTAAAATAGTAGGTAAGGCCTTTCAATGTGATTGCATAATTGCTATTGGAACACACCTTATACCTCAGTACTTTCTTAAAATCCGGATAGATTTGGTCACGGGTGGATGCCGGGATCAGTTTGAATAAGTTTTTCCCCAACAACACATCCTCTTTTATAAACCAGAGATCGATGTTGTATACAGCCATGTCAACGCAAGTGCCCTTTTTATCCAGGATAAGCATGGTGTCCGATGTCATCTTCAGCAACCTTTCGGCATTGTCTGGTCTTCGTAGAATGTCTTTCATTTTTGTAGTATTTAGGTCATGCTCTTCGTGCCTTTTCCCATGTGCCGTTTGTTCTGTTCTTGCGCTTCAGCAAATATCTGAACCCTCTTATGACATTGATGTTCATGAAGAGAAAATAGTAAGGGATGAAGAGTAGTTTGTTTTTTATATGCTTGGTCGATAGATAATAGCCCCATCCTCCCATGAGGTAGAACAATATTTGCAGCACCCCGATGAAACTATATAGAACAGGTTGATTGTCTGTAAAGAGCAAAATGGCATTGAGGGGTAACAGCAGAAACAATAAAATAGGAGTGAGCGACCATCGCAGTACGCGGTGAGAGACATACTGAAAGCTGAAAACTCCGTAACGAAAAGGATTCAGTAACGGACGCATCCGCCAGATAGATTGTAACCCACCGGCTGCAATGCGTATTTTGCGTTTTTGTTCTTCGTTCATGTCGGCTGACCCATTTTCAACAGCATAGGCATCGGCGCAATAGGCTATGATGTGACCTCGCATGACGATGCGCAGAGATAGGATAAAGTCATCGAGTAAAGTGTCGGGTTCCATTTCTTCGAAAAGTTCGCGGCGAATGGCAAATAACTCGCCCGCAGCACCTACTGCCGAATAGAGTCGCGAATCAAGAGCTTTGAGAGTCGATTCATACCTCCAATACAAGCCTTCTCCACCGGAAGCAGCATTATTCTTGTCTTGAGTAGTTATACGTTTTTCGCCTGCCACACAACCCACTTTGGGGTTGTTGAAAGCGTATGCTATTTTGCGTAGTGCTTCGCGGTTGAGATTGGTATTGGCATCTGTGAATATTACAAGAGGAGTTTCTACAAAGTGTATACCTCGGTTCAGAGCAGAGGTTTTCCCCAAACGCTCAGGACGATGAAGCACGGTGGCTTGCGGCCAGTGCGAAAGCCGTTCGTTGGTGCGGTCGTTACTGCCGTCGGTTACCCAAAGAATATGTAGTTTGTCGGTAGGGTAGTCCAGCTCAAGGCAGTTACGCATCTTTTCATCCACCACTTCTTCTTCATTATAAGCGGCAATGAATAAAGTCAATTCCGGTAAAGTGCCATCGTCGGTGGCAACGTAGTCGGCTTTTCGTTTGAAAAGTTCTTTTATTCTGACAAGGAAATACAGCACTATCCCATAACCTATATAGGTATAGAATACCAGACCTAAACTTATCCAAAAAAATATCTCCAAGAATTTCATTGTATCAGATTGTCTTCTCTGTTTATTTTGTTTCTTTCTTCTGTGAAAGAAGTTTACTTGCCAAAAATAGAAATAAACTTTTATTGATACAAGAAAAAAAGATAAAAACAGGTAAAAGCAATGATTGCAGCGTTCCTTTATATTTCTCGGGCTTTTGTTTAGGTTTGCAAAAGAGTGCTTGTTTACTGCAGTTTATCGGATTTTGATAATAGCTCGTTTGTTAACGTGATGAATTACGGAAATTTATCCTTAATTCTTTTCTCTTTTGCGCTTTATTCACATTCTTTTTTGCTACTTTTGCGGCAAATTAATGAAACCATTATTTTAATAAACGCATGGCAAATGTAATAAAGTTACGTAAAGGCCTCGATATCAACCTGAAGGGCAAGGCTTCCGCAGAGATTATGTCCGTCAAAGAACCGGGATTTTATTCGTTGGTTCCTGATGATTTTACGGGCGTTATTCCGAAAGTGGTGGTCAAAGAACAGGAATATGTGATGGCTGGGGGAACCTTGTTTATCGACAAGAATCATCCCGAATTGAAATTTGTTTCGCCCGTCAGTGGTGTAGTGACAAGCGTGGAGCGCGGTGCACGCCGGAAGGTGATGAACATTGTTGTAGAAGCTGCTGCCGAACAAGATTATGAAGAATTCGGCAAGATGGATCCCTCTGAGATGAGCGGGCAGCAGGTGAAGGAAGCGCTTCTGCAAGCCGGTATGTTCGCTTTCATCCGCCAACGTCCGTATGACGTAATCGCTGACCCTACGGTGACTCCGAGAGCCATCTTCATTTCCGCTTTCGACAGCAATCCGTTGGCTCCCGATTTTGAAGTTGCTTTGAAAGGAGAGGAAACGAATTTCCAGACAGGACTCGACGCTTTGTCAAAGATGGCAAAGACCTATCTGAGTGTGAGTGTAAAACAAAAAGCTGCCGCTTTGCTACAAGCCAAGAATGTTATCGTTACGGCTTTCGACGGTCCCCATCCGGCAGGTAACGTGGGTGTGCAAATCAATCACATAGCTCCCATAGTGAAGGGTGAAACGGTGTGGACCATTGCTCCCGAAACCGTTCTCTTCATCGGGCGGTTGATGAATACGGGACGTGTAGACATGACCCGTACGGTGACCGTGACAGGCAGTGAAGTATTGAAGCCGGCTTACTGCAAATTGCGTGTGGGTGCGTTGCTGACAAATGTGTTCGAAGACAATGTGACGACAGGCAAGACGCTTCGCTACATCAGCGGCAATGTGCTGACCGGAAAAAAAGTCTCTTCGAACGGTTTTCTGGGTGCTTTCGACACGCAGCTGACCGTAATTCCCGAAGGAGACGAAACCCATGAAATGCTTGGCTGGATTGCACCTCGCTTCAATCAGTTCAGTGTCAATCGCTCATATTTCAGTTGGCTGATGGGCAAGAAAGCATACGTGTTCGATGCCCGAATCAAGGGGGGCGAACGCCATATGATTATGTCCGGCGAATACGACAAAGTGTTCCCTATGGACATTTTTCCCGAATATCTGGTGAAGGCAATCATTGCCGGCGACATCGACCGCATGGAGGCTTTAGGCATCTACGAGGTGGCTCCCGAAGATTTCGCACTTTGCGAGTTTGTAGACTCCAGTAAAGTGGAGGTTCAACGCATTGTGCGTGCCGGATTGGACATGCTTCGTGCTGAAATGGCGTAATTTGGGTTATGGTTTAATATTTAAAAATCAAATATAATTAATGAAAGCGTTAAAAAATTATCTCGATAAGATAAAGCCGAACTTTGAAGAGGGCGGCAAACTCCACGCATTCCGTTCGGTGTTCGATGGATTCGGAACATTCTTGTTCGTGCCGAACACCACAGCGAAATCGGGAACGCATATTCACGACACCATCGATAGCAAACGCATCATGTCGATGGTGGTCATTGCGTTGATACCGGCCTTGCTGTTCGGTATGTACAACGTAGGTTACCAGCATTTCCATGCTACCGGTGCTTCCGGAAGCTTCATCGAAATGTTTGCTTACGGTTTTCTGGCAGTATTGCCTAAAATCATTGTATCTTATGTAGTGGGTCTCGGCATTGAGTTCGTGGTGGCTCAATGGAAAAAGGAGGAAATTCAGGAAGGTTTCTTGGTTTCCGGTATCCTGATTCCGATGATTGTCCCCGTAGACTGCCCGTTGTGGATGTTGGCGGTTGCCATTGCTTTTTCCGTGATTTTCGCGAAGGAAGTCTTCGGAGGTACAGGCATGAATGTATTCAATGTTGCTTTGGTTACGCGTGTATTCTTGTTCTTTGCCTATCCTACGAAGATGTCGGGCGATGCCGTTTGGGTGTCCGGAAATTCCATCTTCGGCTTGGGACAGCAGGTAGACGGCCTGACGGTGGCTACTCCGTTGGGGGTGGCAGCCACTACGGGTGCTGCGCCTGACTTCTCCATGGATATGATTTACGGCCTTATTCCGGGTTCCATCGGCGAGACGAGCGTCATTGCCATTGCATTGGGTGCTGCTTTGCTGCTTTGGACAGGTATTGCCAGTTGGAAGACGATGTTCTCGGTATTTGTGGGCGGTGCTTTTATGGCTTGTGTATTCAACGCAATCGGCCCTGATACGGCGATGGCTCAGATGCCTTGGTATGAACACCTTGTGCTGGGTGGTTTCTGTTTCGGTGCCGTGTTCATGGCTACCGACCCTGTGACTTCGGCCCGTACGGAGACTGGTAAGTACATCTTCGGTTTTCTGATTGGTGTCATGGCCATCGTTATCCGTGTGCTGAACCCTGGTTATCCCGAAGGCATGATGCTCGCCATCCTGTTGATGAACATCTTCGCTCCGCTGATTGACTATTTCGTGGTACAAAGCAATATCAATCGTCGCGAAAAACGTGCAATGAAGTCTAACAATTAAATACCGGAAAAGAAATGAATACCAATAGTAACAGTTATACTATCGTTTATGCTTCGGTAATGGTTGTTATCGTAGCATTCCTGCTGGCATTCGTAAGTTCGTCTTTGCGCGAGACGCAGAACAAGAACGTGGAGCTGGACACGAAGAAGCAGATTCTGGCCGCTTTGGGTGTGAAAGACGTGAAAGATGCCGATGCGGAATATAATAAATATATAAAGAGTGACATGTTGATGAATGCCAATGGTACGCTGACAGAGAATACCGGTGCATTCGCCACCGCTTACGAGAAAGAGGCGAAAGAGAAAAATCGTCTGCATGTGTTTGTGGCCGAAGTGAACGGTGAGACCAAGTATGTGTTCCCCGTTTACGGTGCAGGTCTTTGGGGCGCTATTTGGGGGTATGTTGCATTGAATGGTGACAAGGACACGGTGTTTGGTGTCTATTTCTCTCACGCCAGCGAAACACCGGGGCTGGGTGCCGAAATTGCCACGCCTCACTTCCAAGGCGAGTTTACCGGCAAGAAAACGCTGGAGAACGGTGAAATTGCTCTCGGCGTTGTGAAGAACGGTAAGGTGGAGAAACCTGAATATCAGGTGGACGGCATTTCGGGCGGTACTATCACCTCGGTAGGTGTGAATGACATGCTGAAAAATTGCTTGAGCAACTACAAGATTTTTTTAACCAGTAATAATAAGGAGGAGGAATAAGAATATGGCATCATTGTTTTCAAAGAAGAATAAAGAAGTATTCACTACTCCGCTGGGAATGAATAATCCTGTCACCGTGCAGGTGCTGGGTATCTGTTCGGCTTTGGCTGTTACTGCCAAGCTGGAGCCTGCCATCGTGATGGGACTTTCGGTGACGATAATCACGGCCTTCTCCAATGTAGTGATTTCGTTACTGCGCAAGACCATCCCTAACCGCATCCGCATCATCGTGCAGCTGGTGGTTGTTGCTGCTTTGGTGACTATCGTGAGCGAGGTACTGAAAGCGTTTGCTTACGACGTGAGCGTGCAGCTTTCCGTTTATGTGGGGTTAATTATTACCAACTGTATCCTGATGGGACGTCTGGAAGCATTTGCCATGCAGAACGGTCCCTGGGAATCTTGTCTCGACGGCATCGGAAACGGTTTGGGCTATGCCAAGATTCTGGTCATCGTGGCTTTCTTCCGTGAGTTGCTGGGATCGGGAACTCTGCTCGGTTTCAATATCCTGAACCACGATTGCCTGACAAACCTCGGTTATGTGAACAACGGTTTGATGTTGATGCCTTCCATGGCGCTCATCATCGTGGCTTGTATCATCTGGTATCAGCGTGCCCGTAATAAGGAATTGCAAGAAAAACAGTAATTAAATGAATAATTAAAAATAAAGAATTTTTCATTTTCATTTTTAATTAAAAAACATGGAACATTTATTAAGTTTATTTGTCCGCTCTATCTTTGTGGACAACATGATATTCGCGTTTTTCCTCGGTATGTGCTCCTATTTGGCCGTATCGAAGAACGTGAAGACAGCCTTGGGATTGGGTGTCGCCGTTACTTTTGTGCTGGTGGTGACGCTTCCGGTCAATTATCTGTTGCAGACCAAAGTGCTGGGACCCGATGCCATTATCGAAGGTGTCGATCTCAGTTTCCTGAGTTTTATCCTTTTCATAGCCGTTATTGCCGGTATTGTGCAGTTGGTGGAAATGGTGGTTGAACGTTTCAGTCCTTCGCTCTACGCTTCGCTGGGTATCTTTTTGCCGCTGATTGCTGTAAACTGTGCCATCATGGGAGCTTCGCTCTTTATGCAGCAACGCATCACGGTGGGCGAGAGCGATCCCAAGTACATCGGCGATATTGCCGACGCCGTTTCCTATGCATTGGGTTCGGGCATCGGCTGGTTGCTGGCCATTGTCGGTCTGGCTGCCATTCGCGAGAAGATGGCTTACTCCGACGTGCCTGCACCGTTGCGGGGGTTGGGCATTACGTTCATTACCGTAGGCCTGATGGCTATGGCATTTATGTGTTTCTCCGGTTTGAAAATCTAAAAAGAAAGGAATAAGACAATGGATACGAATATGATATTAGCAAGCATTGGAGTATTCCTCGTGGTTATTTTGCTGCTTGTAGTCATCCTGTTGGTTGCCAAGAAATTCTTGATACCTTCGGGAAATGTGAACATCACCATCAATGACAAGGATGTGCTTACGGTGCCGCAGGGCGGAACCCTGCTGGGGACACTGTCGGAACAAGGCATTTATCTTTCTTCGGCTTGCGGTGGTAAGGGTTCTTGCGGACAGTGCAAATGTCAAGTGCCCGAAGGCGGAGGTGAAATTCTTGACTCCGAAAAGGGACATTTCACCCGCAAACAGATAAAAGACAATTGGCGTCTGGCTTGCCAATGTAAAGTAAAAGGCGATTTGGGTATCAAGGTTCCCGAATCGGTGATGGGCGTCAAGGAATACGAATGTACGGTTATCAGCAACAAGAACGTGGCTACCTTTATCAAGGAGTTCAAGGTTCAGTTGCCTGCCGGTGCCCATATGGATTTTATTCCGGGTTCTTATGCCCAGATCAAGATTCCCGCATTCTCCATGGATTATGGCAAGGATATTGATAAGAGCCTGATTGGCGAAGAATACCTGCCGGCGTGGGAGAAAAACGGCCTCTTCTCGCTGAAGTGTGTCAATGACGAGCCTACAGTTCGCGCTTACTCCATGGCCAACTATCCCGCCGAGGGAGACGTGTTCATGCTGACTGTGCGTATTGCCACTCCGCCTTTCAAGGCAGACCGTAGTGGTTTTATGGATGTCAATCCGGGCATCGCTTCTTCTTATATCTTTACGTTGAAACCGGGCGACAAGGTAATGATGAGTGGTCCTTACGGTGATTTCCATCCGCACTTCGACTCCAAGCGTGAAATGATTTGGGTAGGCGGTGGTGCCGGTATGGCTCCGCTCCGTGCCCAGATTATGCACATGACCAAGACACTGCACACTACCGACCGCGAGATGCACTATTTCTATGGTGCTCGTGCATTGAACGAAGTGTTCTATCTGGACGACTTCCTCGGTATCGAGAAAGAGTTCCCCAATTTCCACTTCCATCTGGCACTCGACCGTCCGGATCCTGCAGCCGATGCAGCGGGCGTGAAGTACACCGCCGGTTTTGTTCATCAGGTGATGCTGAATACTTACCTGAAAGACCACGAGGCTCCCGAAGACATCGAATACTACATGTGTGGTCCTGGCCCGATGTCGAAAGCTGTGGTTGCCATGCTTACCGACCTCGGAGTAGAAGAACAATCCATCTTGTTCGATAACTTTGGAGGTTAATCCCAATAGAGAAAGAAGATATAATCTTTAAAAGACGCGGATTACGCGGAATTCACGGATTTAACATATCGAAACCGTGCTGATTCCATGTAGTCCGCGCCTCTTTTTATTATTGTACACTTGTCTGTGTGTAAGTTTTCAGTCGTTAGGATAGACTACATTCCATTTCTTTCTTAATTCATCCATGATACGCATCATGCACAAGGTCTCGCAATGAGGCATGTGGGGTGATTCCAACAAACCTTGCTTCATGGCATCATAGCCTTCCATTTGTCCTACCGGCATAATGCTGCCCCTTCGCCTGCTTTTTCAAAAACAGACGGTGCATTGTCGGGATAAACCTTTTTCTTATATTTGCAGAGTGATACGTGAATTCGGAATAAGGTATATATTAAAAAAGGAAGTAACAAAGCTACAAAAAAGAGGAACTGCTCTTCTGGAATCACCGGTGATTCTACTCACGCCTTTGTATGATTTTTTTATGCAGAAAAATTCTTCAGAAAAACGTCGGCTGGATTTTTACTAAAAGTTCACCGGATTTTTACTAAATTTTCCCGGGATTTTTACTAAAAATTCGGTGTGTTTTTAGTAAAACCGGATAGCGTTGATTTTCAGACTGATTTGTGGTTGTTTTGTTGTTTAATATTATTACCGAAAGTTCAGGCGGAATCGTCCGTCTTATAAATTTAAAATCACTTTTGAATACTCACACTTCTTTAATAAACAAAAATATGGTGAATAGAGAGGAGATACTCCGTAACCTGAAAATAGAGAAACTCAACCCGATGCAGCAGGCAGCCTGCCGAGCTTATGAAGAACCCAAAGACATGGTACTGCTTTCGCCCACCGGGAGTGGAAAGACATTGGCTTTTCTCTTGCCGTTGGTGCAAAAGTTAAAGAATGAAATAAAAGGTGTACAGGCTGTGGTACTGGTGCCTTCGCGCGAGTTGGCATTGCAGACGGAAAACGTTTTTAAGCAGATGAACACTCCATTTAAAGCCATCAGTTGTTACGGCGGTCGTCCGGCAATGGAGGAACATCGCACCATGAAAGGAGTAAGCCCTGCTATTATCATTGGTACGCCAGGACGGATGAATGACCATTTGAGAAAAGGAAACTTCGATGTCGATACCGTTCATACGCTGGTAATCGATGAGTTTGACAAATCCTTGGAATTTGGTTTTCAGGACGAAATGGCAGAAGTCATCGGGCAACTGCCCCGGGTGAAGAAACGTGTCCTTCTTTCGGCCACGGATGCCGAAGAGATTCCGCAATTTGTGGGGGTGAGAGAGGGGATAGCCTATATCAAACTGAATTTCCTTTCCGAAGATGATTCTTTGTCGGGACGCCTGAACTTGTTGCAGGTGGTTTCGCCTGAGAAAGACAAACTGGAAACGCTTTATCGGTTGCTTTGTACTTTGGGTGACGCCTCTACGCTGGTTTTTGTCAACTATCGGGAGAGCGTGGAGCGAGTGGCAGGCTATCTATCGGCAAAGAAGTTTCCTTGCGACATCTTCCACGGTGGTATGGAGCAACAAGACCGTGAACGGGCACTTTATAAATTCCGAAACGGAACGTGCCCCGTCCTTATATCTACTGACTTGGCCGCCCGTGGGCTGGATATTCCGGGCATGGACAATGTGGTGCATTATCATTTGCCGGTCAACGAAGAGGCTTTTACCCATCGCAACGGACGCACCGCGCGCTGGCAGGCAAGCGGCTCTTCTTTTTTAATACTTCATGCCGAAGAGCGGCTGCCCGATTACATATTCACGGAAATTCCTGTTTTTGAACTTTCATCGCAGGCAACAAAGCCCATAAAGCCTCGTTGGGCTACGCTCTATATAGGTAAAGGCAAGAAAGATAAGCTCAATAAGATAGATATTGTGGGCTTTTTATATAAGAAAGGTGGACTGACGCGCGAGGATGTGGGACAAGTGGACGTGAAAGAACATTATGCTTTTGTGGCCGTGCGCCGTTCCAAGCTGCAGCAGTTGCTTACTTTAATTAAAGGGGAAAAGATAAAAGGTATGAAAACCATCGTTGAAGAAGCAAAATAGGAACTATATTCTGACGTTTTGATAGTTTATAGCTTTTATTTCACTTTTTATAACAAACAAACGTTTCTTGTTGAATTGTTCTTTCAGATTCGTTGTTGGCTGCAGGGATTGATATTTTTATATAACAAATTGGCGTATAATTCTTGTATATACCAATAAAAAGTAAGGTAAATGCGGAGAAAAACCGGAATTTCATAAAGAAAGATTTGCAATGCAGAAATAAATCCGTAATTTCGCCATGTCGAAAGACATCAATTAACGAATTGTATAACCAAAACAAACTTCAAATGAAAAAGCATAATTTCAATGCAGGACCTTCTATTCTTCCTCGTGAGGTGATTGAAGATACAGCAAAAGCTGTTCTTGATTTCAATGGTTCAGGCCTCTCACTGATGGAAATCAGCCACCGTGCTAAAGACTTCCAACCTGTTGTGGACGAAGCTGTGGCATTATTCAAAGAATTACTTAATATCCCCGAAGGATATTCGGTTCTGTTCTTGGGAGGTGGTGCCAGCCTGGAATTCTGTATGATTCCTTTCAACTTCCTGGAAAAGAAAGCTGCTTACTTGAACACGGGTGTATGGGCAAAGAAAGCCATGAAAGAGGCTAAAGGATTCGGCGAAGTGGTTGAAGTGGCTTCTTCTGCTGAGTCTACTTATACGTACATTCCCAAAGATTATACCATACCGGCCGATGCGGATTATTTCCACATAACGACCAACAATACGATTTACGGTACGGAACTGAAAGAAGATTTGAATGTAAACGTTCCGATGATTGCCGATATGTCTTCCGATATATTCTCACGCTCCATTGATGTATCCAAATACATCTGCATTTACGGTGGTGCACAGAAAAATCTGGCTCCTGCCGGTGTAACGTTTGTTATTGTGAAGAACGACGCACTGGGTAAAGTTTCTCGCTACATCCCTACCATGTTGAATTATCAGACACATATCGATGGAGGTTCCATGTTCAATACACCTCCTGTTCTTCCTATCTATTCCGCAATGCTCACTCTGCGTTGGATCAAAGCACAAGGCGGTGTAAAAGAAATGGAGCGTCGTGCCATTGAGAAGGCTGATATGCTGTATGCTGAAATAGACCGCAACAAGATGTTCGTGGGTACGGCAGCTAAGGAAGATCGTTCTCGCATGAATATCTGTTTCGTAATGAGTCCCGAATATAAAGAATTGGAGGCCGATTTCCAGAAGTTCGCTACCGAAAGAGGTATGGTGGGCATCAAGGGACACCGCTCGGTAGGTGGATTCCGTGCATCCTGCTACAATGCTATGCCGAAAGAAAGCGTGCAGGCTTTGATTGATTGCATGCAAGAGTTTGAAAAACTTCATTAATAATATCTTCGCCACAGACTGCACGGGTTTGCACAAGTCGTTTTTCTGAAAAAAAAGAGTGTGCCCTATGCAATCTGTGGCGATTTCTTTTCTAATCATAGTAGAATCATGAAAGTATTAGTCGCAACAGACAAGCCGTTTGCTAAAGTAGCTGTAGACGGCATTCGCAAAGAGATTGAAGCAGCCGGTTATGAACTCGTACTGCTGGAAAAATATGGTGAGAAAACCAAACTGCTGGAAGCTGTGAAGGATGTCGAAGCCATTATCATTCGTAGTGACATCATAGATGCCGAAGTGCTGGATGCTGCTCAAAAACTGAAAATCGTAGTGCGTGCAGGTGCCGGTTATGACAACGTGGATTTGGAAGCCGCTACCGCTCATAACGTTTGCGTGATGAATACTCCGGGGCAGAACTCCAACGCTGTAGCCGAACTGGCATTCGGTCTCATGGTCATGGCTGTTCGCAATATGTACAATGGAACTTCAGGAACCGAATTGATGGGCAAGAAGTTGGGTATCCATGCTTATGGCAACGTGGGGCGCAACGTGGCCCGCATAGCCAAAGGTTTCGGTATGGACATCTATGCATTCGATGCCTTCTGCCCTAAAGAAGTGATTGAGAAGGATGGTGTGAAAGCTGTGGCTTCCGCCGAAGAATTGTACTCCATTTGCGATGTCATTTCACTGCACATTCCGGCAACCGCTGAAACAAAAAACTCCATTAATCATGCTTTGGTGAACCGGATGCCTAAAGGCGGTCTGTTGGTAAATACTGCCCGTAAGGAAGTGATCAACGAAGCCGAACTGATTCAACTGTTGGAAGAGCGTGGAGATTTGAAGTATGTGACCGATATTATGCCTGCTGCAAACGAAACCTTTGCTTCTCGATTCGCAGGACGTTATTTCTCCACACCGAAGAAGATGGGTGCACAGACTGCAGAGGCCAACATCAATGCCGGCATTGCGGCCGCCTGCCAGATTGTCGGTTTCCTGAAAGACGGTTGCGAGAAATTCCGTGTAAACAAATAATGGCATTCAAAAAAAAATAATATCCTATGGCAATCATTAAACCTTTTAAAGGTATTCGTCCTCCACAAGGATTGGTAGAACAAGTGGCTTCCCGTCCTTACGATGTGTTGAACTCCGCCGAAGCACGCGAAGAAGCGGCTGGGAATGAGAAATCCTTATACCATATCATTAAGCCCGAAATAGACTTCCCGGTAGGTACCGATGAACATGACGAACGTGTTTATCAGAAAGCAGCCGAGAATTTCCGGATGTTTCAAGACAAGGGATGGTTGGTGCAGGACGACAAGGAGAATTATTACGTGTATGCTCAGACCATGAATGGCAAGACTCAATACGGTCTTGTGGTGGGTGCTTACGTGCCTGATTATATGAACGGTGTCATTAAGAAACATGAGTTGACTCGCCGCGATAAAGAAGAAGACCGCATGAAGCATGTTCGCGTGAACAATGCCAACATCGAACCGGTATTTTTTGCTTATCCCGACAATGCCTTGCTGGATAGTATCATTGCACGCTATACGGCTGAAAAACCGGTATATGACTTTGTTGCTCCGGATGATGGTTTCGGTCATACTTTCTGGATTATCGATAAGCAGCAGGACATAGATGCCATCACCGGTGCATTTGCCAAGATGCCTGCCCTCTATATTGCCGACGGTCATCACCGCAGTGCCGCCGCAGCTTTGGTAGGTGCAGAGAAAGCCAAGCAAAATCCCAATCATCGTGGAGATGAGGAGTATAACTACTTCATGGCTGTTTGTTTTCCTGCCAACCAACTGACCATTATCGACTACAACCGTGTGGTAAAAGACCTGAACGGTCTGACAGTGGAAGAGTTCTTGGCCGCTGTGGGCAAGAATTTCACGGTGGAAGAGCGAGGTACGGAAATCTACAAACCTTCCGGTTTGCATAACTTCTCTCTTTATCTGGCCGGTAAATGGTATAGTCTGACAGCCAAGCCGGGTACTTACAACGACAACGACCCCATCGGTGTGTTGGATGTCACCATCTCTTCCAATCTGATATTAGATGAAGTGTTGGGCATTAAGGATCTGCGTTCCGACAAACGTATTGACTTTGTAGGTGGCATCCGTGGCTTGGGCGAACTGAAGAAACGGGTGGACAACGGAGAGATGAAAGTAGCATTGGCTCTTTATCCTGTCAGCATGAAGCAGTTGATGGACATTGCCGATACAGGTAACATTATGCCGCCCAAAACAACTTGGTTTGAACCTAAGTTGCGTTCGGGCTTGATCATCCATAAACTGGACTAAAAAAACAGAAACAGATTTGACATCAAAAAAGCATCTTTTCTTCGGAGGATAAAAACAGAGTCCGAGAGTTTCATGCTTTTAATCTTTTGACGCAGGCAATGCAGGTTTCTTTATTCAAGAACTGTATTGTCTGCATCTTTTTTTGCATCGTCTGCATCTGAAAAAGGGAGCAATCTGAAAAGACATGGAGAAATCTCGTTTTAATAATCTGAAGAACTTTAGTGTTTTATACTTGTCCAAGTTTAAGATTAGTACGTATGAGTGTAAACAGCAAATTAATTTTTCAGATTGAATTCATAGAATAAAATTGTATGCAGCAAAGAGTAAACTTGTTCTCTGCCTGAATAAATCTCTGTTCGCGCCTTGCGAACACAAATTCGCAAGGCGCGGATATACGTTCGCACCGTGCGAACAGACATTCGCACATTGTGGACAAACCTTCGAGAATAAAAAAGTGAAGAGAATGTCGTAAGTTGAAATGTGTAAGCTGACCACTCGGAAGGAGTGTGGATGATCATTACCGTCAAATGGGCAATCGGGTTTTCTGAAGCGATTGTTATATATTCCTCCGGCAAATCTCTTCCACTATTCGCTGGATATTGGCTTTTGCATATGCAGGTTCCATGGCTTTTTTCGGCGAAATGGAAGGGGAATTGATGGAAAGTACTTCTTTGAAACCAGCTTTGTCCAGAATCTCTTTATCTTCTATCTTTCCTGCCAACAGAATGACGGGGATTTGTTGTTTTTGGGCTTCTTGCAGGATGCCCGAAGGCACTTTTCCCATAATGGTCTGTCGGTCGGCCTTCCCTTCTCCGGTGATGATGAGATCAGCACCTTTGATTCTTTCTGCAAAGTGAAGTAAGTCAAGTAGTAGTTGTATGCCGGATTTCAGTTCTGCATTCAGGAAAGCCTGTAGGCCACCACCCATGCCACCGGCAGCACCGGAACCGGAGATATTAGATATGTCTTTTCCGGTGTATTGGCAGATGACGCCGGCCAGTTTCTTCATATTGGCATCTAATTTTGTTGCCATTTCCCAGTCAGCTCCTTTTTGCGGAGCAAAGACGAATGATGCGCCTTTCGGACCGATGAAAGGGTTCTTAACGTCGCATGCAGCGACAAAATGTGTGTCTTTGAGTGCCGGATGGGCAGCAGAGGAGTCGATTGAAGCTACTTCGGCCAACAGTTCCCCACACATACCACGCTTCGGAACATTTGGAGCGATTGTATGGATGATGTCTGCTCCCGTTTTATCGAGAAAACGGAAGCCCAATGCCTGCAACATTCCCAAACCGGCATCGTTTGTTGCACTGCCACCTAATCCGATTATAAAGTTCCTACATCCCAAGTCCAAAGCGTGACATATCAGTTCACCGGTTCCGTAAGAGGTGGTCAGCATTGGATTGCGCTTCTCTTTAGGTATGAGTGGCAAACCGCTGATGGCAGCCATTTCGATAAAGGCCGTTTGTCGGTCGCCCGAGATGCCGTAGCAGGTATCGTGTATTTCCATCATCGGGTTGTGGGCTCGCAGAAAGATGCGCTTTCCTCCGGTGGCGACGATTAGGGCATCCAGCATTCCTTCTCCTCCATCGGCAACAGGGAACTGAACGACATCGCATGATGGAAAGATCTTGCGTACTCCTTTAGCGGCGGCTTCTCCTGCTTCTTTGGAGGTAAGGCATTCTTTGAATGAATCGAGGGCGATGATTATTTTCATTGGCGGTTGTGTATTTGTCTGTCAATTAATAAAACTATAATCTATAATTCTGACATAGAGATGAATAATGACTGGTTAGAGGTTAGGATATCGGTCTCGTTGCCTGAGCCAAAGATAGTGTATTTTGACTGATTTTGTTAATTGTTGGTAATATTGTTGATGATGAAAATTAAAAGAATTGTATCTTTGCAACATGAGCGAAGATAGGTATAAAACGATTTCAGCCCCTTCCGAGGGCATTTACACAGAGAAGCGTAGCAAATTTATCGCTATTGCCTTGCCGGTGCGTACATTGGAAGAAGTGAAGTCGTATCTGGATATTTATCAGAAAAAATACTATGATGCCCGTCACGTGTGCTATGCCTATATGCTGGGACATGAGCGCAAGGATTTTCGTTCCAATGATAACGGTGAGCCTTCCGGTACGGCAGGTAAGCCTATCTTAGGACAAATCAACTCTAATGAGCTGACGGATATTCTTGTTGTTGTGGTTCGTTATTTCGGAGGTATCAAGTTGGGGACAAGCGGGTTGATCGTGGCATATAAAGCCGCTGCCGCCGAAGCTATTGCTGCCGCAACCATTATAGAGAAAACCGTGGACGAAACAGTGACCTTCTTGTTTGAATATCCTTTCATGAATGACGTGATGCGCATTGTGAAAGAAGAAGAACCGGAGATATTGGAACAATCGTATGACATGGACTGCCGCATGACCCTTCGTATCCGTCAGTCCATGATGCAGAAGCTGCGAGTACGGCTCGAAAAAGTAGAGACTCTGAGGTTTGAGTAAAGAGTCGGGGAGTTTAAAGCAACGTCTTTAAACATTTATCCGAAATAATCACGTTAACAAGAAAATAAGAAAAGATGGGATTTAGTGCAACCAAAAGAGAGCTGGGCGAACTGTACGCTTTTTTTCGTCTGCTGGCCGACGGGACCGTGGCATTAGGCACACCGGATGTGCGGAAGAATATGGCAAAGTCTTGGCCTGTTGCCTTGGTGCAGAGAGAAGAGCACGATGGTACGCGTCGTTATTACATAGAGGAAGAAAAGGTACGGCTGGTTGGTGGAACAGTAGGTAAGGATGGCGCTTTCACTCCCGGTGGCAAAGAAGAACAATGCTTTCCTCGCGAAGATTTCAAGGATGCGGCAGAGTTTATTCTCCATTTGCTGAAGACGGCTTCCGGGGATGAAATAGAGGTGACCGAGGGACTGGAAGCTTTTCTGGATGCTGTCGGCATCTACGATTTGGAGGCGAAAACAGACGATCGCACAGACTTTTACGTGGCTTTCCATCATCCCGATGCACCATTGACGGGGTTTACGGTGCGTTGCCGTCTTGCCCCGATGAATCCGTTGCTTGACGGAGGGCGCACTGCCAACTTGAAGCTGGAACAAAGTGGTGTGAAGTTTGCCGTTCCCACAGTAAACAAGGTGAACGCCTTACCTGAGTCTCCTACTGAAGTTGCCGAACGGATGTTGCTTATTGAACGTCTGGGAGGTATCTTGAAGTACGCTGATGTGGCCGACCGTGTGTTCCGTTGCAATCTACAGATGATTGACCTCCACTTTCCCCGTATGTTGGCAGAGATGGTTCGCGCAATGCATCTGGATGGCATTGTCCGTGTCAGTGAACTGACAGAACACATCAAGGCTATGAATCCGCTGAAAATAAAAGATGAACTGATAAATAAACATGGCTTCTATGAGTTTAAGATGAAGCAGTTTTTGCTGGCACTTGCTCTTGGAATGCGTCCGGCTAAAATATATAACGGCACAGATTCTGCGGTGGAAGGCATGCTTCTGGTCACAGTCGATGGCGAAGTATTATGCTATCATAAGTCGGAGCGTGCCGTCTTTGCAAATTTCCTCTATCGGAATACCCGCCTGGAGAAAGGTTCCGTGGATAAGGACAAATATGGTTTTCTTGAGCGTGAAAACGGAGTCTGGTACTTCAAGCTGAATGTGAAGATCGGATTGATGAAAAGATGACTTTCGCTACGGCCTTCTTCTGTGTTTATCTTTCTTAGGATTACAATAATTAGTGTGTCCTTCCAAAGTAATTCCTGAATTTTCTCATAACCTTAAGCCCCAATCTTACACCGTCGAAAACAGCCATGCCGGTATTGAAAGCTCTCATGATTGCATTGGCTTTATTGGTGGCAGGGGCGATAGGAGCCAATATGTCTCTTGTAAGATCGGTCATGACTCCTTTTTGCGTACGAATTTGCTGTAATACAGCCGTTTTTCGCTGAGCTATGCTTTCCAATGTATGAGGGAAGGAATTCGAATCGTGGTTCATGCTGTCTCTTATTTATTGGATTTTTCTAAAAACAATCCGGCGATGAACTTTACCGTGGGGTTGATAATTAGTTTTCTACGAAAGAGAACAACTAAGAGGATGAGCAGGATATGAAATCCGGCAACAATAGCATAGCTTATTGTAAGTCCACCAACTAAGGGGGCTATTGCATAGACCAAGGTGAATGACAGATAGAACAGAACCACTACGCAGAGGATAATGACAAGTATGACCAATAAAAGCATAGAGAGCAACTTTGATAGTTTTTCCGTGATTTCCAGTAGGGTATATTCTTTTTGTAGCTCAAGATACTTTCTGAACTCAACGAATAATTGCTGAATTTTCTCAAAACTTTGATCGTCGGCAAACATAGTGGCTCTGTTTTGTTCGTTTTATTCAGCAGATTCACCTTTGATTTCTGCTGCAATTTCATCTACCAGATTCTCCATGTCATTCCGACTAAGCCGGATACCTTTTTTGCGGAGAATTTCTGCTATTTTATTACGCGTGTCCTCTCCTTTTTCAGGAGCAAATAAAATTCCAAGGGCCGCGCCTACTGCGGCACCACCCAAGAAAGCTGCTAAAACATTCAGTCCTTTCATGATTCTATCCTTTCTTTTTAAGAGGTTCTCAGTTACAAAGTTAGTATTATTTTTTGAAAAAGAGCTGATTCTCTTTTTTATTTTAGCCTGAGTTTGGAACAGGCGGTTCCTTTTGCTAAAGATTAGGGGCTGCATCCTATCGGGCAGATATTTCTTGAATGTATTGGTTTACAGCGGTCAGGCAGAAGAGAGCCTTTTACGCCGACCTTTCCTCTCCCTGTTTGACAGCTGCAATCCTTTGTCGTGGCAGAGGCAAGTGTTCAAGCCGACAGGCACTTGTGTTTGACGTGACAGACACAAGTGTTTGAGCCGTCGGACACAAGTGTCTGACAGGTCAGGGGCAAACGTCTGATAACCAATATACTTTGACTTTAAAACACAAGCCGCCGGGTGAGGTTATCGACCAGCTTCTTATCCCGACTCAGGTTATTTTACTTTGAGAGTGAGGGACTTGTTTAATCGATTCTTCTGTACCATTTCCGTATCAAGTCCGTATATAATACCTACAGAGATAATACGGAGATGGTACGGAACAGATACGGCTTTGGTTTGCTACGGGTTTTGCGGCTTCCTTTGTCTTCTTCGGGAAATGTTATTGGAGTGCCTTTCTAATTGTACCTTACCCTTCTTCTCTTTGATTTCGGCTTTTTGTGTTGGCACATCTTGTGTTTTCACTTCATGGGTCGTGATGAAAGGATGATCTTCTATTACATGGATTTTCTTTCCGATCAGTTTCTGGATGTCTCTCAGATAGGGGAGTTCTTCCGATTCACAGAATGAGACGGCAACGCCGTTACGTCCGGCTCTTCCGGTTCGCCCAATGCGATGTACGTACGTTTCCGGAATGTTGGGTAGTTCGTAATTGATGACGTGTGACAATTGCTCTACGTCAATTCCGCGCGACGCGATGTCAGTGGCGATCAATACACGCAGGCTATGGCTCTTGAAACCCGTCAAGGCACGTTGACGGGCATTCTGGGATTTGTTGCCATGAATAGCTTCTGCCTTTATTCCAGATTTGTTGAGGATACGTGCGAGTTTGTCCGCTCCATATTTGGTTCTGGTAAAAATGAGTACAGATTCTATCTCTGTGCTTCTCAACAAATGGAGCAATAGGTCTTTTTTCTCTTTCTTCTCAACAAAATAGACTGATTGTGATATCTTATCTGCGGTAGATGATACAGGAGTGACTTCTACCTTTTCCGGTTGTGTCAGCATGGAATTTGCCAAAGCCTCAATTTCAGGTGGCATCGTTGCCGAGAAAAAAAGAGTTTGCCGTTGGGCAGGTAGAAGTTTCAGGATGCGCCGAATATCATGTATGAATCCCATGTCAAGCATGCGGTCTGCCTCATCCAAAACAAAAAAATCAAGTGTCTTGAGGTTGATGAATCCTTGATTCACGAGGTCTTGCAGGCGTCCGGGGGTTGCGATCAGTATTTGTACTCCGCGTTTCAATTCGTCAGTCTGTGGCTTTTGTCCCACGCCACCAAAAATGACGGCATGTCTTAAACCGGTGTACTTGCCGTATGCGCTGAAACTTTCGCCGATTTGTATGGCCAATTCGCGGGTAGGCGTCAGAATCAAAGCTTTGATTCTTTTACGGTTATCCGTTTTATATAGCTTTTGCAGAATTGGAATAGAAAAAGCAGCAGTTTTTCCTGTTCCGGTTTGAGCACATCCTAATAGGTCTTTTCCTTGTAATAATATGGGGATTGATTTCTCCTGGATGGGAGTAGGGGCGGAGTACCCCTCTTCTTGAAGAGCCTTCAGTATAGGCTGTATCAAATTTAAATTTTCAAATGTCATGTAATTGATTAAATGAGCCTCGCGCTCTGTTTATTTACGACAAAGATACGTTAACTCTTTAGGTAAATCCCTCTTTATTGCGTGGTTTAATTATATTTAACTAACGAAGCGGAAGAATAATTGCGCGTTATGGCGTACCTTTGTTTCCCAAAATAAGCTATAGTCGGAAAAACAAACTGTTTCTTGATAGAAATCGAGGTCCTTCTTGCTTTATTACTTGAAAATTTTGACTGACATTCGGATAAGAATAGACGAAAATATTATTAACAAAAAAACGATAAGAAAAGATGAAAAAATTAGCCTTATTAGGAATGGGGGCATGCATTGCTCTGGCATTCTCTTCTTGTAAATCGAGCGAAAGTGCTTACAAAAAAGCATATGAAAAAGCCAAACAACAAGAATTGGCTGAACCGCAGACTGCTGTTGCTGCAGAGGATGTAGCTCCGGTAGTAGAAGCTCCTGTATCCAGAAAAGTAGTGGAAAGTGCTCCGGTTGGTGTTCGTCAGGAAAAGGTCACCGTAGTATCCGGAACCAATGGTTTGAAAAATTATAGCGTGGTGTGCGGTAGCTTTGGAGTAAAGGCAAATGCTGAAAGCCTGAAATCTTTCTTGGATAAAGAAGGATATAATGCGATTATAGTATTCAATGCTGAAGCTGCTATGTATCGTGTCATTGTTTCAACTTTTGCGGACAGAGCTTCTGCGGCTGATGCTCGTGATGCGTTTAAGGCCAGATACTCCAACCGTCAGGATTTTCAAGCATCTTGGTTGCTGTATCGCCTCGACTAATTAAGTAGAATTCTTTTTGGTAATTTATAAAGAAAGAGAGAATGCTCTTTCCTGATAGGCGGTAGCTGGGAAGCTACCGCCTTTTTTCTTTCTATTAGAAAAGTGGATTATTACCCCTTTTTCATCTTGTCTTTTCCAAAAAAAACAACATTAATGTTGTTTTTTCATATAAAAAGCTTTGGTATTATTAAAAATGTACCTATTTTTGTACCGTATTTTACATCGTGACAGATGTAAAAAGGTTGAAGTAATGAGGTATATAAACTCTGGTATGGCAAAGTGCTTAGAAGCGGAAGTAGTAGCACAATATGTAACGTTCTTTTTATTCTGTTTGTTTCCAATGATAGGGTATGGCCAGACGGGACAGGAAACTGTGAATGCTTTGGTTAGAATGGGTTTTGAAAATGTGGGATGGGCGGAAGATGATGATGAACGTGTATATATCCTGCAAAATACGACTTATCGTTTGCAGGGAGTCGGCATAAGTAAGGCTGTGGATGTTATTCAAGATATGGGCTTGCCGGAAAATAAAAAATGTAGGATTGTTGTTCTGAATAATAATATACCTCAAATATCTCTTAGCTATCATCCTCTTATAGGTGATACTTTGTCGCGGGTAGAACGTAATGACTGGAATGTCAGCTATGAATTAGGTAACACATGGAAGGAAGCTAAGAATGTGAAGTTGAGAAATCGTTCTTTGTTTAAAATTGATGTATTGGTATATCCTCAGTTGGCTTTCAAGAATTTGGTGATTACGCAGATTTATCACGTCTTGTTCAATTTGAGCCCTGCCATTGAAGTTTCGATGTGGAAAGGTATGAAGCTTACTGCACAAGTAAAATTGCCTATATATAATGATGGGTATGGAAAATATGAAGATAAAATTCATTTCGGGCATATCACCGTTTCACAGAGTTTCAGATTACCGTACAATGTGTTTGGTAAGGTGGCGGTAGGCTTTTTCAATGCTGATCAATACGGAATGGATGCCGAATTCTTTCATCCTTTGAGTGATGAACGCTTTTTTTTGCTGGGTAGGATAGGCTATACGGGAATCGGTTATTGGGATGGATTTAAATTGCATTACGACCCTTCTACATGGACTTCTACATGGTCTTTGGGAGGTGGGTTTTATTGGCAGCAGTTTAATACCCGGTTTACATTGAAAGCCGAACAGTATTTAATGAAAGAAAAAGGCGTCAGATTTGAAATGATCAGACATTTCCGTTATTGTTCAATTGGCTTTTATGTAATGAAAGCCCGGAATGCAAGAGCAAACGGAGGCTTTCGATTTCAGGTGGCTTTACCTCCCTACAAGTATAGAAGAAGAGGATATATACCACGTATGAATGTTTCTGCTAATATGGGGCTTGTTTATAATTCGGGCAATGAACGTTTGTATTATAAACAGTATAAAGCGGAGGCAAGTGACAATATAATGGAACAGAATAGTTTTAATCCATATTTTATTAAATCAGAATTGTTAAATTTTTAATTTATTTGTTGAGATGAAGAAGATTAAATTCTTAAACGGTATAAATGCAATGTTTGCGTTAGCCGTAGTAGCTTTGGCTACAACTTTTACTTCTTGTGAGAAAGAAGAATTCAACGTAAAAGTTGATCCTATCAATGCACAGGCAACTATCAGCCCGATAGTGCTTTATGTTGCGGATGGTGTTACTACGGATGTGACATCGACTGCTAAAATCTCGTACAATCCGAATTCTACTTTTACCGGTAATCCGGCTTTGGCCGCTACTACTGCAACTGTTTCTGTTTCTTATGACGGAATAAGTGCTGATGTAAAAGTTGCTGTTCCTGCATTGCAGGCCGGTCAGTTTGCCACTCTGACTCCGACTATTATTCTGCAGAAGAAGACTCCTGAAACTAAGATTGAGATTTCTCAGGTTGTAGATACATCTGTACCAGAGCCTTCTAATAAGTCGGCTGAATTAACCAATACAACAGATTATTGGTATTCAACAACTGTGAAGTATCTTGAAAAATCCGGTAACAAGATTTTGGAGAAGAATATTAATACAACGGATGTGAACGAAGTGGCAGCTATTGGTACTTTCTTTAACGCTCTTCAAGATACTTACAAAGAAACGCTTGTTGAGAAGAAAGATGTGCCGGTTCACTCTCATTCGCTTACAAAAGTAAGTGTGACTTATACTGTTGTGACTACGGAGTATAAGATTGTTAAGAAAACCACTACGGTAACAAAAGCAGATGGCGAAACTGTTCTTGCTACAGCAAAGGTGGCAAGTTATGCAACTTCTACAGCTACAGTTACCCCTGATTTGCAAATTCCGGGTCACAATCATGCACCTGCAGGTCATGGTCACGGTCATGGCACAGATCCTAACGCAGGTGGTGGTATTGTAATCGCTGACTAATTTTAGTTGTAGTTATTTATCTTAAAACTAAAGAGAAAGATGAAAAGTAAATTAATAATAGCCTCTTTATTGTTAGCAGGCGCTTGTGCTACGGTGAGTGCACAAGAAAAAACAAAATATTATACCGAGAAGGCTTCGGATAATATTTTCTTAGGAGTTGGTGTTGGGGGAATGAGCGTTATCAATGACGGTTTTAATTCTCCGACGATGAACTTTAATGTTTCACTTGGCAAGTATATCACTCCGGTGTGGGGTGTGCGCGGACAAGTGGGTGGTTTTTGGCAGACACTTGACAAGCAGGATAGTGGCTACCAAAAAGACAAGAAAAAGTTCGGTGAAGTGAATCTGGACGCTATGCTCAACTTGATCAATCTCTTCGGCGGCTATAACCCCAACCGTGTGTTCGACCTCTACTTGTTTGGTGGTCCTACAATGAATTTGGGCAGGGCTGTAGATACGCAAATCTCAATTCAACAAGGTACAGGCAAACAAACTTATGCATATAGCGAAGACGGACTGAAGGCTCGTTTTGGTGCAACAGCAGGTTTGGGACTGGCATATAACATCAATAAAAAGTGGGCAATCAATCTTGAAGGTCGTTTTGGGGTGACTCCTTCTATCTTCGGTGATGCAAGCGACTGCCGCAAGGCGGAAGCAACTGCTCGCGTAAACTTAGGCTTTGCTTATACTTTCGGTGGCAAGAAGTTTGTTCCTGCTTCTAACGTCGATGAGGATGCCATCAATGCTGAAATCAACAGATATAGAAGAGAATTGGCAGAAGCACAGGCCGACTTGGCTAATTGCAAGAACGCATTGGCTAACGTGAGACCGGAAGTGAGAGAAGTTTCCAAGGAAATTGAAGTGGCAGGTCCGCGTGCAATCTTCTTCAGAATCGGTAGCGCTAAGATTGATGACTATGGTAAGGTTAACATTGAGTTGGCTGCCAAGACGCTGAAAGCTAACCCTGATAAGAAGTATAAAGTTGCCGGTTATTGTGATAAGGCTACCGGTAGTGCACCTTTCAACCAGAAGTTGTCCGAGAAACGTGCTCAGGCTGTTTATGATGCTTTGATTGCTCAAGGTGTTGATAAAGATCAGCTCGAACTCGTAGGCTTCGGCGGTACTGAAAATATGTTCGGTAAGAACTTCTTGAATCGTGTAGTTATTCTGGAATAATATACTTGTGATTTAGGAGACTCTAAAAATAGAAGGCGTCTGGAAGTCAGACGCCTTTTTTTGATGAATAATCCGGCACGTGCATTATTTATTGTTATAGTGACTGAATCTTTATGTGATGATGAAGTTTAAACTGTTCTTTTTTATTCTTTTCTGCTCTCTGGTAAGTTCTGCTTCTGCACAATTGACGTATGGGGTGACCGGACTCTTGCATGCTCCTTCTGCTGAAATGCAGCGAGATAAGACTTTTATGTTCGGTGGAAACTTCTTGAACAAAGAATTGACTCCTCCCACTTGGTATTATCATACTTATAATTATTTCTTGAATGTAACCATATTGCCTTTTTTGGAAGTGGCTTATACTTGTACACTTGTCAAAGCAGAGGCTTTAGGACTTGCACCTTATGGATATAGTGGATTTACTAACCAGGATCGTTATTTCTCCATCCGGTTGCAAGCTTTGAAGGAGGGGCAGTTCTGGAAGTATATGCCCTCGGTAGTACTGGGTACGTCAGACCCTTTTACTTCTTCTGGGGGAGGAGAAGTAGCTTCTCCCCAAGGGAATGGCTACTATAGCAGGTTCTATATTGCCGCCTCCACACATATTCCGGTAGTTGGTAAAGAAGAAATTGGTGTGCATCTTTCCTATCTTTATAATGAACGCAAAGAGTATAAACTGAACGGGCTGGCATTAGGAGTCACTTATAATCCCTCTTTCCATCCTCAGTTGCGATTGGTAGCAGAATATGATTCCAAAGATTTTGCTTTGGGAGCCTCTTATCTGTTATTTAACCATCTGCATATACAAGTGGAGATGCAGAAAATGCGCTATTTTAGCGGTGGATTAGCTTATAAGATTCATTTGAAATAATCGGGAAGATTATCTTTTTAATAACGTGCGGGTTATGCAGGGTGGCATAATCCGCATGTTTTTTAATTCCTAAAGATTTCCCATTTTGCCTATATAAATATAATATTGAAGGCATAATCCAAATTTAATCGTAATTTTGTAGTCCATTATGAGTAGAATAATAGCGATAGATTACGGTCGAAAACGTACAGGTATTGCCGTGAGTGATACACTACAGATGATTGCCAACGGATTGACAACGGTGCCTACGCATCAGTTGCTCTCCTTTTTGCTTGATTATGTGGCCAAAGAACCGGTGGAGCGTATTTTAGTAGGCCTTCCCAAACAAATGAATAATGAGGTTTCGGAAAATATGAAACATATTGAACCTTTTGTGCGTTCCTTAAGGAAGAAGCTGCCGGATATACCAATAGAATATGCAGACGAACGTTTTACGTCTGTATTGGCACATCGAACGATGCTCGAAGGAGGGCTGAAAAAGAAAGATCGTCAGAATAAGGCCCTGGTTGACGAGATCAGTGCAACCATTATCTTGCAGACTTACTTGGAGAACAGACGCTTCTCTCTGTCATGATGAAAAAGAATTTCTAATAAAAAATTGTAACTGATTTAAGAGAATGATTTTACCTGTTTATGTGTATGGTCAGCCTGTTTTAAGAAAGGTGGCTGAAGATATAACTCCGGACTATCCGAATTTGAAGGAGTTGATAGATAATATGTTTGAAACAATGGATAATGCCGAAGGCGTGGGGCTTGCTGCACCGCAAATCGGTCTTCCTGTCCGGGTAGTTACCATTGATTTGGATGTGTTGTCGGATGATTTTCCTGAATACAAGGGATTTCGTAAGGCATATATCAATGCTCATATTTTGGAAGTTTCAGGCGAAGAGGTTTCTATGGATGAGGGCTGTTTAAGTCTTCCGGGAGTCCACGAACCAGTGAAGCGCGCTAATCGGATACGTGTGAAGTATCTGGATGAGAATCTGGTAGAACATGATGAAGTGATAGAAGGATATTTGGCTCGGGTCATGCAGCATGAGTTCGATCATTTGGATGGAAAAATGTTTATCGATCACCTGTCTCCGCTTCGCAAACAGATGATTAAAGGAAAGCTGAATGCCATATTGAAAGGTAAGGCACATTGCACCTACAAGGTGAAAACTGTAAAGAAATAGAGGGATGTATATAGCCAAATAAGCGGAAAATATTATTTTTGCTTCGTTACAAGCGTTTATGAAATAAGATGATAAAAAAAATACTGTCGGTTATTTTGCTGCTACCCACATTGATGTATGCGCAGATCAATACGGAAAGGGTAATGACTATCGCTCGGAATGCTTTGTATTTTGAGGATTATGTGCTTTCCATTCAATATTTCAATCAGGTAATCAACGCCAAGCCTTATTTGTATGAACCCTACTTCTTTCGAGGGCTGGCTAAAATAAATCTGGATGATTATCAGGGTGCAGAAGCTGATTGTGATGCTGCGATTCAGAGAAATCCCTTTGTGGTAGGCGCTTACCAAATCAGGGGATTGGCGCGCATCAGGCAGAATAAGTTTGACGAGGCAATCGAAGATTATAAGACGGCTATCAAGTATGACCCGGAGAATGTGGTGCTTTGGCATAACCTTTCTCTTTGCCGCATTCAGAAGAAGGAGTACGAGGCGGCTAAAGAGGAGCTGGACAAACTTTTGTCAATTGCTCCGAAATATACCCGTGCCTATCTGATGAGAGGGGAAGCCTTTTTGAAGCAGAATGACACGATACAAGCCTTGCGTGATTTTGACAGAGCCATTGAGATGGATCGTTACGACCCGGATGGATGGGGTGCAAGGGCCATCGTGCGCATTCAGCAGGCCAAGTATAAAGATGCGGAGGCCGATTTGGATCAGGCAATACGCTTGAGTGCAAAAAATGCCGGTAATTACATCAATCGTGCTTTGACGCGTTTTCATCAGAATAACCTGCGGGGAGCCATGAGTGATTATGATTTGGCGTTGGACATCGATCCGAACAATTTCCTCGGTCACTATAACCGTGGTTTGCTGCGTGCCAAGGTGGGCGATGACAACCGGGCAATAGAAGACTTTGACTTTGTGTTGAAGATTGAACCGGATAATATGATGGCAACTTTCAACCGAGGTGTGCTGCGTGCGCAGGTCGGTGATTATCGGGGAGCTGTCAGTGACTATTCCAGAGTGATAAAGGAACATCCTAATTTTGTGGCAGGTTACTATCAGCGTGCGGAAGCCCGCAAAAAGATTGGTGATATGAAAGGGGCTGAACAGGATGAGTTCAAGATTATGAAGATGCAGATAGACAGGCGCAACAACATCATTTCCAAGAAGGGGGGCAATGACGCCAAAGATACGGCAGACAATACTTCTGATGATTCGGATGAGGATAAAGGGAAAACCCGAAAGAAATCGGACAGGAACATGGAGAACTATCGTAAGATAGTGATTGCGGATGATTCGGAAGCTGAGCAACGCTACAAGAGCGATTACCGCGGGCGCGTGCAAGATAGGAATGTAACAATCAAGCTTGAATCGATGTATGCTCTGACTTATTATGAGAAGCTGAGTGACGTAAAACGCATCGTGCATTATCATAAATACATAGAGGGTTTGAATCATGAAAAGCTTTTCCCGAAACCGTTGCGCATCACTAATATGGAGGCTCCGTTGACGCAAGAACAGGTGAATTATCATTTTGCTTTGATAGATACCCATACGTCTGATGTGGTGGCTGATGATACAAATGCCCAAAAACGGTTTATGCGCGGTCTGGACTTTTATCTTGTTCAGGACTTCACAAGTTCTATTGATGACTTTACAAAAAGTATTTTGCTGGACGATACTTTTTTCCCTGCATACTTCATGCGTGCTTTGGTGCGTTGCAAGCAACTGGAATATAGAAAAGCGGAAGCAGCAATGAGCGAAGGGGCCACTTCCGGTACATCCGACGTGAAGAAGGCAGAAGTTACAGCAGTAGATTATGAAATTGTGAAGAGCGATTTAGATAATGTCATCCGTTTGGCTCCCGACTTTGCTTATGCCTATTATAATAGGGGTAATGTTTCCTCTTTATTGAAAGATTATCGCGCAGCTTTGGTGGATTATGATAAAGTGATTGAACTAAATCCGGATTTTGCCGAAGCGTATTTTAACCGTGGATTGACACATATCTTCTTAGGCAATAACAAACAAGGTATTTCCGATTTGAGTAAAGCCGGAGAGTTGGGTATTGTATCGGCCTATAATATCATAAAAAGGTTTACGGATGTGAGAGAATAACATTTTTTTGCTAAAAAAACAGAATATCAAAAAGAATTAGCTATTTTTGCGTTCTAAAAAAAGAAATATACATAAGAATTATGATAAAGATAACATTTCCAGACGGCTCTGTTCGTGAATATAACGAAGGTGTAACGGGGCTGCAAATTGCAGAAAGCATCAGTTCACGGTTGGCTCAGGATGTACTGGCATGTGGTGTGAACGGGGAAACTTATGATTTGGGGCGTCCTGTCATGCAAGACGCTGAAGTTGTACTTTATAAATGGGAGGATGAGCAAGGAAAACATGCTTTTTGGCATACCAGTGCTCACTTGTTGGCCGAAGCTTTGCAGGAATTGTATCCCGGAATTCAGTTCGGCATAGGCCCTGCCATTGAGAATGGTTTCTATTATGATGTGGATCCGGGAGAAACAGCCATTAAGGAGGCCGACCTTCCGGCTATTGAGAAGAAAATGGCGGAATTGGTTGCGAAGAAAGAGGCGGTTGTCAGAAAGAGTATTGCGAAGAACGATGCTTTGAAGATGTTTGGTGACCGTGGAGAGACTTATAAATGCGAGCTGATTTCGGAACTGGAAGACGGGCATATCACGACTTATACACAAGGTGCATTTACCGATTTGTGCCGTGGCCCTCACTTGATGACTACCGCGCCTATCAAAGCCATAAAATTGACTTCCGTGGCTGGTGCTTATTGGCGTGGTCGTGAAGACCGCAAAATGATGACTCGCATCTATGGCATCACATTCCCGAAGAAGAAGATGCTGGATGAATATTTGGTTATGTTGGAGGAAGCTAAGAAACGCGACCACCGTAAAATCGGCAAGGAGATGGACTTATTCATGTTCTCTGATACGGTGGGTAAGGGGTTGCCGATGTGGTTGCCGAAAGGTACTGCTCTGCGTATCCGTTTGCAAGATTTCCTGCGGCGTATCCAAGCTCGATATGATTATCAGGAAGTTATGTGTCCACCCATCGGTAACAAGTTACTTTATATCACCTCCGGACATTATGCAAAATATGGCAAGGATTCATTTCAACCTATCCATACGCCGGAGGAGGGAGAAGAGTATTTCCTGAAGCCGATGAACTGTCCTCACCACTGTATGATTTATAAGAATACACCTCGTTCCTATAAGGATCTTCCTTTGCGTCTGGCAGAGTTTGGTACGGTTTGCCGTTATGAACAGAGCGGTGAACTGCACGGGTTGACACGTGTTCGCAGTTTTACGCAGGATGATGCACATATCTTTTGCCGTCCCGATCAGGTGAAGGATGAGTTCCTTCGTGTGATGGATATCATTTCCATTGTATTCCAGTCAATGAACTTTGAGAATTTTGAAGCGCAGATTTCCTTGCGCGACAAGGTGAATCGCGAAAAGTATATCGGTAGCGACGAGAATTGGGAGAAAGCGGAGCAGGCCATCATCGAAGCATGCGAAGAGAAAGGGCTGAAGGCGAGAGTTGAATATGGTGAAGCGGCTTTCTATGGGCCTAAGCTGGACTTCATGGTGAAGGATGCTATCGGGCGTCACTGGCAATTGGGCACTATTCAGGTGGACTACAATTTGCCGGAACGATTTCAGTTGGAATATACCGGTGCAGACAATCAAAAGCATCGTCCCGTCATGGTGCATCGTGCTCCGTTTGGTTCGATGGAGCGTTTTGTTGCTGTTCTGATTGAACATACGGCAGGCAAGTTTCCGCTGTGGTTGACTCCTGATCAAGTGGCTATCTTGCCCATCAGTGAGAAATTCAATGATTACGCTTATGAGATAAAGCAATATCTGAAAAAATATGATATTCGTGCTATTGTAGACGAACGTAATGAGAAAATCGGTCGTAAGATTCGCGACAATGAGATGAAGCGTATTCCTTATATGCTGGTTGTGGGCGAAAAAGAAGCTGAAAATAGAGTAGTTGCAGTGCGTAAGCAAGGAGAAGGGGATAAAGGAACCCTAAAAATAGAGGATTTTGCAAAAAAAGTGAATGAAGAGGTTCAAAATATGATAAATAAGTGGTAACTTTGTCGCCAATTGTAAAAGCATAGCATGTAATAGATGTTTTAAAGGTGGCTTTTGCTTAATAACAAAACATAAATTTGGGAATAATAAACAAGAAACAAACTGGAAGTAAACGTTATTTAATGAAAAATGACAGCTTAAAAGGGCAACATCGGATTAACGAACAGATCCGCGCCAAAGAAGTACGCATCGTGGGCGATGAAATAGAACCAAAGGTCTACCCGATAGCACAAGCTTTAAAACTTGCCGAAGAACATGAAGCAGACCTCGTGGAAATATCTCCGAATGCAATTCCTCCTGTCTGTCGTATTATCGATTATTCCAAATTTCTGTATCAATTAAAAAAACGTCAAAAGGAGCAAAAGGCCAAGCAGGTTAAGGTCAATGTAAAGGAAATCCGATTTGGTCCTCAGACAGATGATCATGATTATAACTTTAAGTTGAAGCATGCCAAGGGTTTTCTGGAAGACGGAGACAAAGTAAAAGCATATGTATTCTTTAAAGGACGTTCTATTTTGTTTAAAGAGCAAGGAGAAGTATTGCTTCTGCGATTTGCTAATGACTTGGAGGAATATGCAAAGGTGGATCAGATGCCTATTTTAGAGGGAAAACGAATGACCATTCAGCTTTCACCGAAAAAGGCTGCTGCACCGAAGAAGACGGTTTCGAAGCTGGAGGATACAGCCGCTCCGGTAGAAACAGAAGAGTAATGAAGAAATGAGTAACGCCATAGGTATAGTGCGTTGCCATAATTTAATAATTTAAAAGTTTTAAAAGAAGATGCCAAAGATCAAGACTAACTCCGGTGCTAAAAAAAGATTCACTCTTACCGGAACAGGTAAAATCAAAAGAAAGCACGCTTTTCATAGTCATATCCTGACTAAGAAAACTAAGAAGCAAAAAAGAAACTTGTGCTATTCTACACTTGTCAGTCCGACAGATGTAAATCAAGTGAAAGAGCTCTTAGCGATGAAGTAACTAAAGCGTACTAAAGAAATTAAAGTTATTAACCGAATGCTTTAGCTTTAAGACTGTTACGTGAAGTAACGGCGCTGACATTCAAAAACAAGTAAAACTATGCCAAGATCAGTAAATCATGTTGCTTCTAGAGCAAGAAGAAAGAAAATTTTGAAATTAACCAGAGGTTACTTTGGTGCAAGAAAGAACGTTTGGACCGTAGCCAAGAATACTTGGGAAAAAGGTTTGACTTATGCGTTCCGTGACCGTAAAAACAAGAAAAGAAACTTCCGCGCTTTGTGGATTCAACGTATCAACGCAGCCGCTCGTTTGGAAGGTATGTCTTATTCTAAGTTGATGGGTGCTTTGCACAAAGCAGGAATCGAAATCAACCGCAAGGTGTTGGCTGATTTAGCGATGAACCATCCGGAAGCTTTCAAGGCTATTGTAGCCAAAGTAAAAGCTGCATAAGCCGGTTATGCTGATAAACTCAAGGTGCTGACTACCATCCGGTAGTTGGCACTTTTTCTTTCTCGGCAGATTTTGAAAAGGCGAAAGAGACAAGGCTTTGAAACAAAGTTTTATTTTTGCTTGTTTCTTTAATAGAAACTTCCTACCTTTGTTATGAAAAAAAATAGCCGCATTGATTGGATCGGGAAACTCATCAAGTTTTATGAAATACCGAGACAAGTTTCGTTTCTTGATGGCGGGCCACGCCCTTCGGGGTAACCTTTGAGTCGGTGGATTACAAAGAGGACGAACGCTCAAATCATGTCATACGGAGTTTCATCACATCATCGGTGCGGCTTTCTATAAAAAAGGAACGGCAATTGACTAAAATTACCGTTCCTTTTCCTTTTATTGTCAATCCCTGTTGTCATTATTATGGCTGATCCCTAAAAAACTATCGGCGATTCATATTCCGGATAAACCTTGTTTTAGAATTCACGTTAAATAGGAAAAAACAGAAGTCCCTATTGAGAACATTTTCGGGAGAAGGCGCGTTAAACTTATGTATGGTATTTGAATTGTCGGAAGTCACCGAATATTGATAAAACCGGATTAAAATTCAAATTGTCGTATTATATCCTGATTGAATATTACTAATGGGACATAAAATCGGATAAAGTAAACAATATTAATTGGGTGAAAAGCTCTATTTTTGAACGTTTTTTTAACTCTAAATAATACAATGGCAATGAAAGAGAACATTAAACCGGCAACCGGACGTCTTGGCGTGTTGGTGGTCGGGGTAGGCGGTGCGGTTTCAACCACCATGATTACCGGAACTTTAGCTGCTCGGAAGGGATTGGCTAAGCCCATAGGTGCAATTACACAAATGGCTACTATGCGCATGCAAGACGGTAGTGAGAAACTGATTAAAGACATAGTGCCTTTGGCTGATTTAAATGACATCGTTTTCGGCGGTTGGGATATTTTTCCTGACAACGTTTACAAAGCTGCCATGTATGCAGAGGTTCTGAAGGAGAAAGACTTGAATTTGGTGAGAGACGAGTTGCAAAACATCAAGCCGATGCCTGCCGCTTTCGACCATAATTTCGCGAAACGCCTGAACGGTACATATATTAAAAAGGCTGATACTCGCTGGGACATGGTGGAGCAGTTGCGTGAAGACATCCGCAACTTCAAAGTGGCCAATAATTGTGAACGCATAGTTGTGTTATGGGCTGCAAGTACGGAGATTTATGTTCCTATGACAGACGAGCATAACTCTTTGGCGGCTTTGGAGAAAGCTATGAAAGAGAATCATGTTGAAGTTATTGCTCCCAGCATGTGCTATGCCTATGCCGCTATTGCCGAAGGTACCCCATTCATTATGGGAGCTCCTAACCTGTGTGTGGATATTCCGGCTATGTGGGAGTTCGCCAAGAAGATGAATGTGCCTATTGCCGGTAAGGACTTCAAAAGCGGGCAGACTTTGATGAAGACGGTGCTTGCTCCGATGTTCAAAACGCGTATGTTGGGCGTGAGCGGTTGGTTTTCTACCAATATATTGGGTAATCGCGACGGCGAGGTACTTGACCAACCGGAAAACTTCAAGACAAAAGAAGTCAGCAAACTGTCGGTTATCGACAACATCTTTGAACCGGAGAAGTTTCCTGATTTGTACGGCGATATATATCATAAGGTGCGTATCAACTATTATCCTCCCCGCAAGGATAACAAAGAGGCTTGGGATAATATCGACATTTTCGGCTGGATGGGGTATCCGATGGAAATCAAAGTAAACTTCCTGTGTCGGGATTCCATTCTGGCAGCTCCTATTGCACTGGATTTGGTTATCTTCAGTGATTTGGCCATGCGTGCAGGTATGTACGGCATTCAGACTTGGCTGTCATTCTTCTGTAAGAGTCCGATGCACGACTTCGAACATCAGCCTGTACATGATTTATTCCGGCAATGGCGTATGGTGAAAGAAACACTCCGAAACATGGTGGGTGAAACCGCGCCGAGTTATTTGGATTAAGAACGGATGATAAGAGTGGTGGAATGGTAGGACTTTCGGATTTATCTTACCATTCTGCCATCTTATTTTTTGTTGCTCTGATATATTATGATGGTATGAAAAAACCTTCCTTTCTTTCTGTTATCGTAGGTTCGGGATTCGGTTTCGGCTTTTCTCCTGTAGCGCCGGGCACTATGGGGGCTTTGTTGGCTACTCTTGTCTGGTTCGGTTTGTCATATTTGGTTTCGAGTGCTTGCTTGTTATGGCTGACAGTAATTCTAATTTTAGTGTTTACACTTGCCGGTATATGGGCTGCCGACTCTTTGGAGGCATATTGGGGAGAAGATCCTTCGCGTGTGGTGGTCGATGAGATGGTAGGCGTGTGGATTACCCTGCTTGCCGCACCTGCCGGACATGTGTGGTATGCATTGGGAGCGTTTATACTGTTTCGTTTATTCGATATTTTTAAGCCGTTAGGAATCAGACGTATGGAAAAGCTTTCCGGTGGAGTGGGGGTAATGATGGATGATATTTTGGCCGGCGTTTATGGGTTTATCGTTCTGATTGCAGCGAGATGGGTAATAGGATGAAAGAAAGAAACAAAAGAGTTGTATGGCGTCGTGTTGTCTGGGTTTTCTTTAAGGCTCAGTTGTCGGCGCAGCTTGCAAGTTTCTTGGATTTTCTGATAACCATTCTTTTAGTAAAAGCATTTGGCCTTTTTTATCTTTATGCCACTTTTACAGGCTCGGTGGTAGGAGGCGTTGTGAATTGTGCTGTCAATTATAGCTGGGTGTTCCATGCGAGAAATGTGAAGAAATCGCATGTCGCCCTGAAATACCTCTTTGTTTGGGGAGGTAGCATCGTACTCAATACGTGGGGAACATTTGCTCTGACAGAATGGCTCACCGGCATGACATGGGTAAACGGATTGCTTGGCTATTATGTTGATAATGTGTTTATCTTGTCAAAGATAATAGTTGCAGTACTGGTGTCTTTCTTCTGGAATTATCATTTGCAACGAGTTTTTGTTTACCGGAATTATAGCCTTAGGGATTTCTTGAAACATCGATTGGAGAATAAAAAAGACGAATATGAATTATAGAGACTATTTACAACAGTTGATTTACAAAATCATTAATCCGATAGTGCGTGGCATGATTAGGGTAGGGATTACGCCTAATTTCATTACAACTGCCGGATTGGTGCTGAACATCATGGCGGCGGCCTTGTTTGTATATGCAGGGGTGTATGAGGGCGGTGAACTTGCCTATGTGGGCTGGGGAGGAGGCATTGTGCTTTTTGCCGGGTTGTTTGATATGATGGACGGGCGTGTGGCGCGCGTAGGCAATATGAGTTCTACTTTTGGGGCATTATATGATTCGGTGCTCGACCGATACAGCGAACTTGTGACGCTATTCGGTATCTTCTACTATTTGGTACTGCAAGGCTATTTGTGGGGCTCCATCATTACGTTTGTTGCTTTGGTCGGCTCGCTGATGGTGAGTTATGTGCGTGCCCGTGCCGAAGGACTGGGACTGGAATGCAAGGTCGGCTTTATGCAACGTCCTGAGCGTGTAGTATTGACTGCATTCGGAGCCATCTTCTGCGGCATTTTTGACGATTGTACATCGTTCGACCCGATGCTGATATTGATTGTGCCGATGGCGGTGATTGCATTGTTGGCAAATGTTACGGCATTTGCCCGTTTGGCACATTGTTACAAACTGCTGCAAGGAAAGTGATGGGTAATAAATGCCTCTCTTTGATGAGAGAGAGTGTTCCGGCTGTTGTCGTAACAATGCTTTTCTTGATACTGACGGCGCTCTGTATCGGACTCCGTCCGGAGCATCTCCTGATGACAGTCGTGTTTTTTGTCCTGTTCCTTGCAGGAAAGGCTTCTCGTAAGTTGGTTGTGGCCTTATTGCCTTTCTTTATATTCGGCATTTCGTATGATTGGATGCGCGTGTATCCCAACTATATGGTCAGTCCGATTGATATAAAAGGTTTGTATGAAGCCGAAAAATCCCTATTCGGTTTATCCTTTGGCGGTGTTACTCTTATTCCTTGCGAATATTTTGCTTTGAACCATTGTCCGGCGGCAGACTTTTTTGCCGGAATATTCTATCTGTGCTGGGTACCTGTTCCCATAGCTTTCGGACTATGGTTGTATTTAAAGGGATACCGCAGCGTGTATCTGCGTTTTGCATTGGCATTCCTGTTGGTCAATCTGATTGGTTTTGCAGGGTACTACATCCATCCGGCAGCTCCTCCTTGGTATGTTATGAATTATGGCTTTGAGCCTGTGCTCGACACTCCGGGCAATGTAGCCGGCTTGAGACGCTTTGACGAATTATTGGGGTGTGCTGTCTTCGATTCCATCTATGGACGGAATGCGAATGTTTTTGCGGCAGTGCCTTCGCTTCATGCAGCCTATATGGTGGTGACTCTGGTCTATTCTATTATCAATCATTGCAGAAAATGGTTGATAGCTTTATTTGCCGTCATCATGGTCGGTATCTGGTGGACGGCAGTCTATTCAGGCCATCATTACCTGATTGATGTGTTGCTGGGCATTCTCTGTGCCATGTTGGGCATTCTGCTCTTTGAAAAAGGGTTGATGAGATGGGAGGTTTTCAGACGCTTCTTTGAGAGATATGCCCGTTATATCGGCAGATAGTTTACGTGTCGATTTCCAAAAGATTTTCTTTTCATAACTCCGCTCGTTCGCTTGAGCAACCTTTATAAACTTGAATCCGTGACTTGGCGGTGGATGCTGATAATGTAATAATGATTTATTATCGCAAGGCAATCTTCGGTGAAGAGGACGGAAGTAGAGTCCTCCCCCCCCTTCAGAAGACCTTCTGACGAGGGGGTACTTAAGTATACTACCCGGGTTCGGGATAAGAAGCAGGTCGATAACCTCACCCGGCGGCCTGTGTTTTAAAGTAAATTACCTTTGATTATCAATCGTTTATCCTTGACCTATCAGACACTTGCCTCTGACGGCTCAAACACTTGTGTCTGTCACGTCAAACACAAGTGTCTGTCGGCTTGGACACTTGCCTCTGTCACGACAAAGGATTGCAGCTGTCAGACAGGGGGAGGATGGTCGGCGTAAAAGGCCCTCTTCTGCCTAATCGCCGTAAACCGGTGCATTCAGGAAATATCCGTCCGATAACAGAATGCAGCCCCTCATTTTTAGCAAAAGGAACTACCTGCCCCGAATTCAGATAGTATACTACTGAGACTCCCTAAGTATAGGACTGAGACATCCTCGATATGAGAGCGACCTGACTTTGTCTTTTTTTTCGGCTTATCGAAGTCTTTTTAAACGATGGTTTTGGCAGGATTTTCCAATGTCGGATGATTGTCGGGCTTGAATGAATAATTATATTAAAAGTTCTTATTATTTCAATCCGGATGTAATGGAAGATTTTCCTGGAAAATTGTGGGAAATGGCTTTATTTATGACAAAATGATTAATAATACCCCCTGCTGTTTGTGCTTGCTTAAAAAAACTCTATCTTTGTGTCGTTAATTTTATTTTTTATTGAGGTTTTGTAAAGGCCATGTTTCTTGTTTCAGACTCTTTGCGGATTGCTTTAAGTCGAGTTAACCTTGATAAGATAATCAAAAACCAATCAGTTGTGTTAAGAAATCTAAAATTGGGGGGGGTGATTCTCTCTCTTTGGTGTGGGGGAGTTCAACCCTCGTTTGCTGCAAATGCGGCAGGTTATGAAGTCGTTCAACAAAACGGCACATGTACCGGTATTGTAAAAGACAGCACAGGCGAAACCATTATTGGTGCTTCTGTCTTAGTCAAAGGAACTTCCAACGGAACGATTACCGGTATCGACGGCGATTTTTCACTCAGAAATGTTCCTCAAGGAAGTATTATTCAAATCTCATTCGTCGGTTATCAGACACAGGAAGTCAGATGGACGGGAACACCATTGAACATTATCTTGAAAGATGACAGCAAAATGCTGGAAGAAGTGGTGGTAGTGGGCTTCGGTACACAGAAAAAGGTGAACCTTACAGGATCCGTATCTACGGTGGATTCCAAAACGCTTGCTTCACGTCCGGTCAATTCGGTTGTCGACGCTTTGCAGGGTGCGGTTCCGGGTATGAATTTTTCCGTAGGGAAACAAGGCGGTGCCTTGAACTCGGACAAACAATTCAATATTCGTGGTACAGGTACTATCGGCGAAGGTTCTTCAGTTTCTCCTTTGGTTTTGATTGACGGTATGGAGGGAGACTTGAACATGTTGAATCCACAAGATATCGAAAACATTTCCGTCTTGAAAGACGCTTCAGCCTCGTCTATCTACGGTTCGCGTGCAGCGGGAGGCGTAATTCTGGTGACAACCAAGAGTGGACGTGCCGGTAAAACTTCCATCAATTACAACAACAGTTTCCGCTTCAACTCTCCGTTGAATATGCCTGAGATGATGGATTCCTATACTTGGGCCAATTATATGAATGCGGCGAGCGTAAATTCCGGAAACGGTATCTGGTTCTCGGATAATAAACTTGCACTCATGAAGAAAGCGCAAAGCGATCCAAGCATTCCTAAGATGTATGCCAATAAAAACAACCGTTGGGAAGTGTGGGACGCGATGGATTTGCTTCCGGTGGCCAATACCGACTGGTTGAAAGAACATTTCGGCAACAGCTTTTCACAAGAACACACCTTGAGTGTCAACGGTGGCAGCGAGAACATGCAATACTATTTCTCTGCCAATTATCTGGCTCAAGAGGGCATCCTGCGTCATGGAGACGAAAATAAACAACGCTATGGCGTGACGGGCAAAATCAATGCCGGCCTTGCCGATTGGCTGAAGATGGGATACAGCATCCGCTTTACCCGCACGGACTTTGAAAATCCTTCGAACATCGGCACCGATGGAGGTTTGTTTTATCATAATGTCTGTCGCTATTGGCCCATCGTTCCGGTGACCGATCCTAATGGATACTATGTTCCCGAGTCATTCGTCGGGCTGCTGAAAGACGGAGGTAAATACAACAGGCAGTACGATGTCTTGGCACAACAGCTCAGTTTGCAACTTACTCCCATGAAAGGTTGGATTGTCAATGCCGAACTGAATTACCGTATCATTAACGAGAATCAGCATACAGACTGGCTCACCGTTAATGCTTATGATGTGGATAAGAATCCTTACGTGGCCTTTAATGGCGTGTCGAGTGTGAAAGAGTATACTTATAAGAGCAATTATTTCAACCCGAACATCTTCACCGAATACAGTCGTTCTTTTGGCGACCACAATGCTAAAATCATGGTCGGCTTCCAAAGCGAATGGTTGCGCCAACGCTCTGTGACGGCTCAACAAGACGGTATCCTTTCCGGATTGCCCACACTGGATACTACCAGCGATAATGCCCGCGTGAAAGGAGAATACCAAAGCTGGGCTACAGCCGGATTTTTCGGACGCTTGAATTACGACTACAAAGGACGCTATTTGTTTGAAGCCAATTTGCGCTACGATGGTTCGTCACGTTTCCTACGCGCCAATCGCTGGAATTGGTTCCCCTCTTTCTCTCTCGGATGGAACATTGCACAAGAAAAATTCTGGGAAAACCTGTCAGGAACTGTAAATATGCTGAAGTTACGTGCTTCGTGGGGACAATTGGGCAATCAAAATACGGAAAACTGGTATCCGTTCTATCCCACCATCGGTTACAAGGCAAAAGATAGCAACTGGTTAGTGAACGGTGTTAAGCCTAATAAATCTTGGCAACCTGCCCTTGTATCTACTCTGCTTACATGGGAGAAGAGCCGTACATGGGAAATCGGTCTGGACTGGGGAGCTTTCAATAACCGCCTGACCGGTTCGTTCGGCTACTTCCAGCGTAAAACTTACGACATGGTAGGTCCTGCACCCGAATTGCCCGATGTACTTGGAGCTAACGCCCCTAAGGTGAACAATTTGGATATGACATCCAAAGGATGGGACTTGCAGATAAGCTGGAGAGATCGGATTAACGATTTGAGCTATGGTGTCACTCTGTCATTAAGCGACAATGAAGTAGTGATAGATAAATATCCCAATGATTCGAAAGCCCTGAACTTGAAATATTACAAAGGTGCACACTTAGGCGATATTTGGGGATATACCACTGTAGGTATTGCTAAAACAGACGAAGAGATGAATGCTCATTTGGCCAAGGTAGACCAAAGCTCTTTGGGCAGTAATTGGGGAGCCGACGACATCATGTATGCCGACCTGGATGGAGATGGCAAAGTGAACAAAGGAGAAGATAGAGCAGATAAGTCCGGTGACTATCGTATCATCGGTAACTCCAATCCGCGATATAATTTCGGTTTGAATATAGATGCAGCTTACAAAGGATTTGACTTGAAACTTTTCTTCCAAGGCACATTGAAGCGCGATTACGCAATCGGACAAAACGATGCTGTATTCTGGGGAGGAAGCGTAAACAAATGGCAGGCTTTGGGATTCAAAGAACATTTGGATTATTTCCGTCCGGATGCCAACGACCCGTTGGGACAGAATATCGACAGCTATTATCCTCGTGTGGCATGGGGCAGTAGCAAAAACCAGCATGTACAGACCAGGTATCTGCAGAATGCCGCATACGGACGTCTGAAGAACGTTACTTTGGGATATACACTGCCTAAAGAGGTTACCAAGAAGTTCTATGTGGAAAATCTCCGCGTGTTTGTATCGGGTGAGAACCTGCTGACCATTACCGATTTTACGAAACTGGCTGATCCGGAATTGATTGATGCCTCCGGCTGGGGGTTCGGTAAGACTTATCCGTTGGCTAAGACCGTGTCGTTAGGTTTGAGCGTCACTTTCTAAACGGAAAAACAGGAACTCACTTATTAACCCGTTATTAATTAGCAAAATCATAAAATTATGAAAATAAAATATCTATCTATACTTTTGCTGGGTGCTTCACTCACCGCATGCAATGATTTTCTGGACAAAATGCCCGAAAGTTCGGTCACGCCCAATGCTTATTTCACCGCAGAGGCTGATCTTGCGGCTTATGCCATCAATCTGTATAATTTCACGAGTATCGAACCCGGAAGTTACGGCATCAGTGTCTTCGGCAATGACAATGCTACGGACAACCAAGCATCCGTAGATTACTCTACCCGCTGGGTACCGGGCGAGTGGAAAGTGCCTTCTACTACCGACCCCAAGAAAAAGGAACAACCTTGGAACTTCTTCCAGATACGCGATTGTAACTATTTCTTCGATCAGGTACTGCCCAGATACGAGGCCAAAAAAATATCCGGTTCCGAAGCGAATATTCGTCATTATATTGGTGAAATGTACATGTTGCGTGCATACGCCTACTTCGATAAGTTACAGGCCATTGGCGACTGTCCGATCATAGAAACTGCTTTGGAAGACGTGGAGGAGACGCTGGTAAAGGCGTCTGCGCGTCAACCTCGTCACAAAGTGGCGCGTTTCATTCTGTCTGATTTGGACAAAGCAATTGAATTCCTGTCTGAAACGGGGCCCGGTGGTAAGAACCGAATCACTAAAGCCGCTGCCCAATTGTTCCGTTCGCGTGTGGCACTCTACGAAGGCACATGGTTGAAGCATCACAAAGGAACGGCTTTTGTTCCGGGAGGTAAAGGCTGGCCGGGCAATAGTGCCGATTTGCAAGGATTCGACATCGATAGTGAAATAAACTATTTCTTGACGGAGGCGATGACTTCGGCTAAGATTATCGGTGACAAACTGGTAGATAATCTGGTTGAAAATACCGACACCCCCGAAGGAATGGATGGAAAATTCAACAGTCTGAATCCTTACTATACCATGTTCTGCGACGTAGATATGAACGGGTATAGCGAAGTGTTGATGTGGCGCGCTTATAATGAATCCCAACAGGTGACTCATAACATTCAGATGCAGTTGCAAAACAACGGAGGTGGTTCGGGATGGACACGCGGACTGGTCAATTCGTTCCTTATGAAAAACGGATTGCCCATATATGCAGCCGCATCGGGTTACGATGTGGAATGGGAAAAACAAGGCATAGCCAAAACGCTGCAAAACCGTGATTCGCGCATTCGCCTCTTCACAAAGAAAGACGGCGACATCGACAATTACAATGCCGATGGAACAGAGAACAAGGTTGATTTCACATGGATTGTGAAAGGCAACAACGAGACCCGTATGGTGACAGGTTTCGCCCTCAAGAAAGGCAAGCATTACAATGACTACATGCAGACATTGCACCACAAAGGTACTACCGGAAGCATCATCTTCCGTGGTACGGAAGCTCTGCTGAACTATATGGAGGCTTGCTATGAAAAGAACAAGAACGTGGATGCCACTGCCGACAAATATTGGAAAGCTCTTCGCCGTCGTGCAAAGGTGAGTGAAGACTATCAAGCCACCATTGCGGCTACCGATATGAACGAAGAAGCCAAAGGTGACTTTGGGGCTTATTCGCACGGACAACTGATAGATGCCACGCTCTATAACATCCGCCGCGAACGCCGTAACGAGTTTATCGGTGAAGGAATGCGCTGGGCCGACTTGAAACGTTGGAGAGCATGCGATCAAGTGAAAAACTACCACATTGAGGGTATGCGCTACTGGGGAAGTATTTACCAGGGAAAACTGACTGATAAGGAAGGAAGAGACTTGGTTTTGGTTGATGTGGAAGGAGGCAAAGGTAACATTTCCTCTGAGAGCATAAGCGGTGTTTATATGCGCCCGTATCAAAACAGTAAGGTGAACAATTCAGTATTCAATGGTTATAACTTTACACCCGCACACTACCTCAGCCCATTGCCGCAAAGTACATTCCGTCAAACGGCCGGCGGAGATAAAACCGATTTGAACACATCGGTGGTTTATCAAAATCCGGGATGGCCAAAAGTAAGCGGTGAGGGAGCAGTTTCCGTAGAGTAACACTCTGATATATGGAGGAGCGCTGGTTTCTCCATATATTTTGAATTGATATCAAATAAAAAAGAACAGCGGAGATTTTAATGCTTTCCGCCGTTCTTTTTTATTTGATTTCAATTTCTTCCTTCATGTCAATTTCTTCCCCTTGCGGGTCATAGAAGACATATTGCAGAAACGCAAGTTTTTGGTTTGGAATAATCTTGATGCCGAATCCGTACTTCATTTGCCATTTTCGCTTCAAGGAAACGATTCCCTGATTGACGTAGGCGGCAATGTACGGATGGATGTGTAACGAGAACTTCTTAATCTTCAGTTTGTTGACCAGATAATCAATTTTATTCTCCAGAGTGTCTGTAAAGAGGATGGATGATTTGATAGAACCTTTTCCAAAGCAGGTAGGGCATGTTTCCATCGTATTTACATCCATAGCCGGGCGTACGCGCTGGCGTGTAATCTGCATCAGCCCGAATTTGCTTAGTGGCAAGATGTTATGGCGTGCTCTGTCTTTTTGCATATTGGCACACATGCGCTCATAGAGCTTCTGGCGGTTTTCGGCTTCATTCATGTCAATGAAATCTACTACAATGATTCCCCCCATATCTCTCAGCCTTAACTGGCGGGCCAATTCATCGGCTGCACCCAGATTTACCTCTAATGCATTCCCTTCTTGTCCGTTGGCGTTCTTGGTGCGGTTTCCGCTGTTAACATCTACTACATGGAGTGCCTCGGTATGTTCAATAATCAGGTAAGCGCCACTCTTGTACGAAACAGTCTTGCCGAATGATGCCTTGATTTGTTTGGTGATACCGAAATTGTCGTAAATAGGGAGTTGCCCTTTATATTGTTTTACGATTCCGGCCCGTTCAGGGGCGATGAGAACTACGTAGTCCTTTATTTCATGGAACACGGCTTCATCATTGATGTAGATGTTTTCGAATGAAGGATTAAACAAGTCGCGCAGCAGTCCTACGGCACGGCTGGTTTCTTCGTAAATCAGGGTAGGGTACTTAGTTGCTTTTTGTACCTTGCCGATGGCTTCCTCCCAATGTCTAAGTAATACTTTAAGCTCTCCATCAAGTTCGGCAACGCGTTTTCCTTCAGCTACAGTGCGGACGATGACTCCGAAATTCTTCGGTTTGATGCTCATCAGCAGTTGCTTGAGGCGGGCACGTTCTTCGCTCGATTTAATTTTTTGTGATACGGAAACCTTATCGTTGAAAGGAATCAGCACAAGATATCTTCCGGCAAAAGACAATTCGGAAGTTAGACGTGGGCCTTTGGTCGAGATAGGTTCTTTGACGATTTGCACCACAACTTCCTGTCCTACGTTGAGGGTGTTGGATACTGTTCCATCCTTTTCAAGATCGGGAAGTATGGATGCTTTCGCAATCGGGTTTAGTTTCTTTTTGTTGCTTAAAGTTTGCTTTACGTACTTTGCAATGGAGTTAAATTGAGGACCTAAGTCCTGGTAATGAAGAAAAGCGTCTTTCTCGTAGCCTACATCCACAAAGCAAGCATTCAGTCCGGGCATCAACTTCTTGACGCGGCCTAAATACATGTTGCCCACAGCAAAGGAGAGACTTCTGCCTTCGCTTTGCAGTTCCACTAACTGTTTGTCTTCAAGCAGAGCGATGGATACTTCTTTGGGCTGTACGTCTACAACGAGTTCGCTTATCACAATAGTTGTTTTTTATAATTATTCAATTTACTACTTAAACAAAGAACAAACCCGCGAGACATTTTGCTTCACAAGTTTGTTCTTTATTTTGTCTTTCAGACTAAAAATTACTTTTTGCTTTTATGTCTGTTCTTTCTTAGTCTTTTTTTACGCTTATGCGTAGACATTTTATGTCTTTTTTTCTTCTTTCCGCTTGGCATAGCTTCAATTTTTATGGGTTAATACTATTGTTTGTTATTTTTTCACTGATAAAGTGAATGTTTTTGCAGGTTTAAATGCCGGAATATTATGTTCCGGAATAATAATGGTAGTGTTTTTAGAGATGTTACGAGCTGTTTTCTGCGCTCTCTTCTTCACTACAAAACTACCAAACCCGCGGAGATAAACATTCTCGTCTTTAGATAGGGATGCTTTTACTGCGTCCATGAATGCTTCAACGGTTGTAAGTACAGTGGCCTTATCAATTCCGGTGTTCTTTGTAATTTCGTTTACAATATCAGCTTTAGTCATTTTTCTTTAAAAAAAATATTATTACTATAGTTTTCCTAATTTTTTGGACTGCAAATATATAGCTTTTTAGCGGCTCTAAAAAATATATTTCGGACATTTTTCTAAAAAAGTCTTGGGGTTAAGCTTTGTTAGGTTGAAAATGAAGTAATTTTGCTGCATGATTTTTTTTAGTGAGATATTATTGAATTGGTATGCGGAGAACAAGCGGCATCTCCCATGGAGGAGTACGTCAGATCCTTATGTGATATGGATCTCTGAAATCATATTGCAACAGACAAGGGTGGGGCAAGGGTATGACTATTTTCTTCGTTTTGTGAATCGTTTTCCCGATGTAGTGGCGTTAGCCTCGGCTTCGGAGGATGAGGTGATGAAGTATTGGCAGGGGCTGGGCTACTATTCCCGTGCGAGAAATTTGCATGCGGCAGCCAAAAGTATGAATGGGGTATTTCCAAAAACATACGAACATGTACTTTCTTTGAAAGGGGTGGGTGAGTATACGGCAGCGGCAATCTGCTCATTTGCTTATGGAATGCCTTATGCGGTGGTTGACGGGAATGTATATCGGGTACTTGCTCGTTATTGGGGTATAGATACGCCCATTGATTCTACTGAAGGAAAAAAGGCTTTTAAAACCTTGGCAGAAGAATTACTGGATAAAACGCGGCCGGCTGATTACAATCAGGCTATTATGGACTTTGGGGCGTTGCAGTGCATACCGCAATCCCCAAATTGCAGGGAATGTCCGTTGGCTGTCAGTTGTCGGGCATTGGCAGAAAGGCAAGTGATGCGTTTGCCGGTGAAACGGCATAAGACGAAGACCGTTAACCGTTATTTTAATTATATATATGTACGCATGGGGGAATACACTTTGATACGTAAGCGTACGGAAAATGATATCTGGAAAAATTTATTTGAGCTACCGTTGGTTGAGGTGGATAAAGATTTGTCGGAAGAAGAGTTGCTGGCATGTTCGCAATTACACGCTTTTTTTGTAGAAGGAGAGAATCCTGTGATTCGTCCGATCTTGCGGAATGTAAAGCATATATTGTCGCATCGGGTGATATATGCAAACTTCTATGAAGTGATTCTGCCTGCGGGTTCTCAATCTTTTTCCGGTTATCTTCGGATTAAAACAGAAGAACTGGGTGATTATGCGGTGTCGCGATTGATTCATGCCTTCTTGGAGAAATATATATAAAAGTTTGTCTTATTCTTGCATGATGTGAATATTCTCGTTAATTTTGGCAGCAGATAATTAAATATAGGGAAGCTTATGTCGGTAAATAAAGTGATATTAATAGGTAATGTAGGTAAAGAACCGGAGGTCAGATATCTTGATAGTGGCATTGCTGTGGCTACTTTGCCTTTAGCCACTTCAGATCGGGCATATACTTTGGCTAATGGAACACAAGTTCCCGAACGCACTGAGTGGCACAATCTTGTTTTTTGGCGCGGACTGGCAGAAACTGTGGAGAAATATGTGCATAAAGGCGATAAACTTTATGTGGAAGGTAAAATACGTACTCGGTCATACGATGATCAGGCAGGTGTAAAGCGCTATGTGACAGAGATCTTTGTTGATAACATGGAAATGCTGACCGCAAAAGCTTCAAGTGCGGGTTCTGCTTCTAATGTTTCTCAGGGTGGAGGAGCTTCCGAACCGCAACAACCGGTGCAGGCACAAGTCACTCCTGTGCAAGATCCGACGGACGACTTGCCTTTCTAATTTGTTTAACTAAAACCAGAATCTTTGGACCCAGATGCTTATTTATACCAGTTGGCAGATGTATTTAATGGTATATCCGTACAAGTTCCTTCTGTTTCGGCCATTATAGCCATAGTGTTGGCTGGCTTGCTTTTGCTTGTTTCCGGTTTTGCATCAGCTTCCGAAATAGCTTTTTTCTCCCTTTCTCCATCAGATTTAAGTGCTATAGCAGAGAAAAAACATCCATCGGATGAGAAAATCAGCAATCTGTTGGAGGGTAGTGAGCGTTTGTTGGCTACGATTTTGATTACGAACAATTTTGTGAATGTAACGATAATCATGCTTTGCAATTTCTTTTTTATGGATGTGTTTCTATTCCATTCTCCTATTGCAGAGTTTATCATCTTGACGGTTGTTCTTACGTTTCTGCTATTGCTTTTTGGTGAAATCATGCCTAAAATATATTCGGCACAGAAAACATTGGCTTTTTGTCGTATTGCTGCTCCCGGAATCATGTTGTGTCGTTCTTTCTTTTATCCGTTGGCATCTATGCTGGTGCGTTCCACTTCTTTCTTGAATAAACATGTTGTTCGTAGAAATCATAACATATCGGTCGATGAGCTTTCTCATGCCTTGGAATTGACGGATAAGGCTGAGCTGTCCGAAGAGAACAATATTTTGGAGGGCATTATCCGTTTTGGGGGGGAAACGGCCAAGGAGGTTATGACATCTCGTTTGGATGTAGTTGATTTGGATATTCGTACCCCTTTCAAAGAAGTGCTGAAGTGTATTGTGGAAAATGCTTACTCCCGCATTCCTATTTATGCGAATACCCGTGATAATATCAAGGGAATATTATATATCAAGGATTTGCTTCCGCATTTGAATAAAGGCGATAATTTCCGTTGGCAGTCGCTTATCCGTCCGGCTTATTTTGTTCCCGAAACCAAGATGATCGATGATCTGTTGCGTGATTTTCAAGCTAATAAGATTCATATAGCCATTGTTGTTGATGAGTTTGGCGGTACATCGGGCATTGTGACCATGGAGGACATTATAGAAGAAATAGTAGGCGAAATACATGATGAATATGATGACGAGGAGCATACATTCTCTGTTTTGAACGATCATACATGGGTATTTGAAGCCAAAACGCTATTGACGGATTTCTATAAGATAACCAAACTGAACGAAGAGGCTTTCGACGAAGTGGCGGGAGATGCAGATACGCTTGCCGGACTTTTACTTGAACTGAAAGGTGAATTTCCGACACTGCATGAGAAAGTCACTTACGACTGCTATGAGTTCGAAGTATTGGAAATGAACAACCGTCGTATCTTGAAGGTGAAGTTTACGATAAACTCCCCTGCAACAGAACAAACAGAGCATTCCTGATAAGCAATCCATTCGTTTTTTACTTTTAATATCTGATATCAAGTGCCTCTTTTTTTGAAAGATAAAACTTCTGCTTGTCAATGGGGAGTTTGGAAAACAGATGAAACCCCGGAAGAGCTATTGGCCATGCTACCTCATGCAGAGAGGTATCAGGAGGCTGTGCAAAGCTTTAAGTCGGAACATCGTCGTGTGGAGTGGATGGCAGTGCGTGTGTTGCTGTACACGTTATTGGGTGAAGATAAAACAATAGCCTATTACTCCGGTGGGAAGCCCTATTTGGCAGATGCTTCTGCTTCTCTCAGCATTTCTCATACCAAGGGTTATGTTGCGGTGGTTCTGGGGCCATGGGGAAAAGAGGTTGGAGTGGATGTGGAACAATATTCAGAGCGAGTCAGGAAGGTGGTTCATAAGTATATGCGTGAAGATGAAGAAACGGCTGTTTTTCTGGGAACCGACACCTGGTCGTTGTTGCTTCATTGGTCGGCAAAAGAGACCATATTTAAGTGCCTGAATGCTTCGGAGGTGGATTTTCGCAATCACATGCGTATAATGCCTTTCGCTATCGATAAAGAGGGCGCATTCTCCGCCGAAGAATATCGTACGCCGGAGAAGCGCCGCTTTACCATCCGTTATTTCATATTCGCAGATTTTGTGTTAACGTTAAGTTTGTAGCTCGTTGACTATAGTCTGCTTAATTGTACCGTGAAATGGCGCATCAGTGGGGCCTCCCAAGTGATGGACACTCCGCGGGTGATACTTTCCCGTCTGTCATATACATTCTTCAAGGCTGCCACCACCACATTCATGTGGTTGTCGGTATATACACGCCGGGGGATGGCAAGACGGAGTAAATCCAAACCATTGAAACGGTTTTCATGGGTTATAGGATCTCTGTCGGCCAGCAAATAGCCTATTTCACAACCGCGTATGCCGGCTTCCAGATATAATTCAATGGTCAATGTCTGTGCCGGAAACTCTTCTTTGGGAATATGCGTCAATACTTTGGGGGCATCTATAAAGATGGCATGCCCACCGGCCGGGCGTTGGTATGGAATGCCGTATTCATCTAATTTTTGAGCTAAATACATGACTTGGCGGATGCGTGTCTCCAGATTGTCGAATTCCGTATTCTCATCCAGTCCGATGGCGAGTGCATTCATATCTCGTCCATTCATACCTCCGTAGGTAAGATACCCTTCGAATTGCACACAGAATCCTTTTGCCCCTTCATACCAATCCTTCAAGCGAGTAGCTATGAATCCTCCCATATTTACTATGCCATCCTTTTTCGCACTCATGGTCATACCATCGGCAAGGGCAAACATCTCTCGCGAAATTTCCTTGATGCTTTTGTCACGATAACCCTCTTCTCTCATTTTGATGAAGTATGCGTTTTCGGCAAAACGGGCGGAGTCAAAAAGAACATTTTTCCCGTATTTGTTGGCAATGGCTCGTATTGTGCGTAGGTTTTGCATGGATACGGGTTGCCCGCCTGCTGTGTTGTTGGTAATGGTGACAATGATGAAAGGTATGCGCTCGCAATGTTCTTGTAATGCCTTTTCCAGTTTGTCGGGATCTACATTCCCTTTAAAGGGAATTTCCAGTTGTGTTTGTTTTGCTTCGTCTACGGTGCAGTCCAATGCGATGGCTTTTCGTCCTTCGATATGCCCTTTGGTGGTATCAAAATGTGAGTTTCCCGGAATGATATCGCCTTCATGCACTAAATAGGAGAATAGTACGTTTTCGGCTGCACGTCCTTGATGGGTAGGGATGACATACTCGAATCCTGTCAGGCGAGTAATGACATTTTTTAAATTAAAGAACGAACTTGCTCCGGCGTAACTCTCGTCTCCCAGCATCATACCTGCCCATTGGCGGTCGCTCATGGCTCCGGTGCCCGAGTCGGTGATGAGGTCGATGTACACTTGCTCCGATTTAAGTTGAAAAACGTTGTAATGGGCTTCTTTCAACCATTGTTCACGTTCTTGGCGGGTACTTTTCTGTATTGGCTCCACCATCTTAATTTTCCATGCTTCGGCAAATGGTAATTCCATAGATTGTTTATTTAGGGTTTGACAATAAGTTAGTATATGGGCCTTTATTTAGGTTTTTGACTTGTCAAATATAGCGGAAAAATATGTAAAGAGCAACTAATAGTGACTTTTGGGGATTAATCCGAGGTGCATGTGAGAATGTTAACTCGGCTCACTCCCCGACAAATCCGTTGACAGTTCATCATATCTCAAAAGCTACTTTACCTTAAGATGTGGGCTTAGCTCTCCTAAGGTGTGGGCTTGGCTCTCCTAAAGTGCGGGCTTACGCCTCTTGAAGTGTGGGCTTACGCCTGCTAAAGTGTGGGCTTACACCTCTTCAAGTGTGGGCATATGCTTCTTCAAGTGTGGGCTTAGGATTGTGTAGGCATAAAATATCGAATTGCCTTGAATTACAAACATGGAGGAACTCCTTCATCGTGTTTTCGCATTTGTTCCACTTTTTTATAATGTAAATGTCCGGGCGAAATCACTTCGACCGGACACCATCAAATAAACTTGGCAGAGTTTATTTACTTTCTTTGAATCAAGTTTGGTGAATGAAATGATAGGACGATTTGTCCGGCTCATTAAACTCAACGCTTTTTCCTCGAAAGCTATGATAAAGGTGTGCATGGCAGGTCTTCTGACTTGTTTCTGCTTCAGACGCCTTCCCGGAAGCAGAAACTTCCAGTGGCATAGGGTAAATTGTCTGCGGCATTTTATGAAACTTACAGCAGCGGGACTGTTCAGGATTTGCACCTGATTCCCTTTTAATTGCCATCCTTGGATAGGAGTGGCAAACCAATGCATTGCAAAGATAAAGATTTTTTCTTAGAAAACAAAACAACTTCCTCTCAAGTGAGGGAGACGTTCTTCTTTTTTATTCTACAGGCATAAAAATCGCAGATTTTTATCTAAGTTTGCATCACCAAACAAGATGAAATGAAAAGACTTATACATATATGTAGAGATTATTGTAAAAAGCACTACTTGCTGTTGATCGTGGCACTATTTGCCGTGGCTGGAACTATTTGGCTGAATGCATCTCCTTTCCGTTCCGGTTTTGAGATTGTCGATGATTTGGGAGGTAACATATTCCCTTCCGGCATTCTTTCGGTGGCAACTACTGATGCACAAGTTATTATCCCTGCCGATTCCATGTATGTGGGTAATCCCAAGTCGTGCATCGCTATTCGCATGCGTTCGGGCAAGGCTTACAGCCGTGTCCGGATAGAAGTGGCCGAGACACCGTTCTTCTCTCGTTCTGTATCTGAATTTGTATTGGAAAAGTCGAGGACCGAATACACTATTTATCCCGATCTTATCTGGAATTACGAAGCCTTGAAAAGAAATAATCAGGCCGAACCTATCAGTGTGGCTGTAACGGTTGAGATAAACGGCAAGGATTTGGGGCAGAGCGTGCGTACCTTTTCCGTTCGTAGCCTGAACGAGTGCTTGCTGGGCTACGTCACCGGCGGTACCAGGTTTCACGATACCGGTATCTTCTTCGCTGCTTATGTCAACGAGGAAAACCCAATGATAGACCAACTGTTGCGTGAGGCGTTGAATACCCGTATTGTGAATCGTTTTTTAGGCTATCAGGCCGGTAAGCCCGAGGCTGTGGACAAACAGGTATATGCCTTATGGAATGTGTTGCAGAAGCGTAGCTTCCGTTATAGCTCGGTGTCCAATACCAGCCTTTCCAGTAACGTGGTTTTCTCGCAGCGCGTCCGCACATTCGATGATGCGCTTCAGTCTTCACAAATCAATTGTGTGGACGGCAGCGTCTTGTTCGCTTCTTTGCTTCGTGCCATCAATATCGAACCAATATTGGTGCGCATTCCCGGGCACATGTTTGTGGGTTACTACACGGATTCGGGTCATAAAGATATGAACTTTCTTGAGACAACCATGATTGGCGATGTCGATTTGGATGATTTCTTCCCTGACGAGCAATTGGACTCAACGATGTTGGGCAAGTCACAAAACCAGATGTCGCGCATTACATTCGATAAGTCCAAGGAATATGCCAACAAGAAATATGCGCAGCATAAAGAGGGAATTCATTCCGGCAAGCTGAACTACATGTTTCTTGAGATATCAAAAGAGGTGAGGAGGAAAATACAGCCGATAGGGAAGTAGGAGAGGATTTCTGATGATAAAAAAACAGCCGGTTCGTGAGAAGCGGCTGTTTTTTTTAAACTTCATTATGTTATAAAGCTATGAATTGACTTACTGAAGCAAGAGGTTTCGCCGAGCGCATACCTTTTAGGATATGATGGTAACGTCTTCCTATATAGCCGTTCCAATAGTCGGCATAAGATACGTATTTACTGTTCGAGTTCCATAATTGTAAATCTTCAGTGTACTTACCGTTGGCATCTTGTACTTTGATTTTGTAATCAATTCGGGCATAGCCTTCAGAATTGAAAATGCTTTTCTTTATTTTGATAGGTTGCCATCCCGTTGTTTCTCCAAAACCTATCGGCTCGCCAATGTTTATCCATTCGCTTTTAACCTCTTTGGATATGGTGTACTGATATTGGTATTGCAGCTTCAACGGGCAGTATTCTCCTTCTTTCTCATACATGAAATGATAGAACTTCACCCAGCAGGTGCTGTCTGTATCCATTGTCGTATTAGTTTCATAAGGATATCCATTGTCGAAAACAATCGGCTCTTTGTCGAAGTCATAAACAAAGACGTTCTGTTTGCCGACGCCCAGTGTTGTGGCCTTGTCATACACAAGATCTAACTTGGAACCTTTGTACAATTTGATGTTGGTTTCTCCTGCTTTCACGGAGTAGAAGCGGCCTACGCTTCCCGAAGGGGTTGCGTTGTAAGCACTGATTACTGCTGCACCGTTATTCACATATTCTTGTCCTCCGAGTTCCACTTTATAAATGTTATTGCCGGCTACAGCGGTGACAGGGACAAAATAGTGCAACTGTACTTCAGCCATCCCTTCTCCTATCGGGGTACTCTTGTATTCTATTTCATGTTTTTCACATGAAGCCATCCCCAGTGCTATGGCTAAAAATAGAAATATATATTTAAAGCTTTTCATACTGATGTTCTTGTTTTATGATTAATAATGCTGTATTTATAGACTTGCCGGCATCTCGCCCGGATATGCAAACCAAGGAATGGAACAGTGGTAGTTGTCCGCTCTTCCACTAATGGGACGCAGGGCATCGAGCGAAGGTGCATTCCACATGTACTCCGAGTTGTAGCGCGGACGTACTCTGTAGCAAGGTGAACCTTGGTTTCGGGTATTATAATGTCCTTTGCGACTCTGTACTTGTGCCGGAGCAAGATAGAATCCTTTATATACTTTTGTTTCATCTGTATCCCATTTTTGGTCTATCATGGTTTCGGACCAACCATTTCCCAATTTGGGATATTCACCACTATACATTATGTCGTAGTGATACTTACGCATATCTACCCATGCTTCGTGCGCTCCCCAAGGATAGAGTGCCACCCATTTTTGCATCATGATGTGCGATAGGGTTAAATCATTGCTTGTTATACCTTCCACATAAGGCCCTTGGGCATATTCAGTGGCCAGCGTATTGAATACTTCTTTCGTGATTTTGTCACCTCCTGCCGCTTGTCCGGGAGTTCCGGGATATATATACTTGGCGCAGAAGTCCAAATCGGCTTTAACTCCTTCTTTAAAAGCTTGCAATGCCGCATCTTTATTACCCATTTTGTAATATGCTTCGGCAGTGCAGAATTTAATTTCGGCACACGTCATCAATATGTATGGAGCATCGTCGCGATACAACCAGCGACCCTTTCCATCATGAATGCCTCCTTTATATTGCGAGCTGGCGTTGCGTCCGTAGAAAGAGGGTGCTGTCCCTATCGGACCACTGTATCCGGTGAAGGAGCCGCCATAATATCGATGAGTCTTGACACTGTCTGCGTTGTTGATGTTTTTGTAAGTAGGGTCATCTGTCGTAGCCAGTTTCACGGCCATACGGGGATCATAATGCCCGGCTATATCTATTATTGTATCACAAATAATCTGCTTCTCCATCAGTTCGTATGGATGATAGTCATTATTTTCCACACGATACTTTTCTCCTGTCTGTTCATCATATTTAGGAACGCTTCCGGTCAGCACCTGAACTGCATATTCGTGTTGGAAGTAAAAACGTGAAAGACTACCTCTGTAAGTTCCCCAATAATTATTATAAGCTTTTTCTGCCGAGCTTTCGCCTTTCCCTTCCAAGGTTACGGTTGCGTCATCATCGCTACTTTGGAAAGCTTTCCCTGCACATTCTATCAGTTCGGGTGCATATTTACTGGTAAAATCGTTCTTATTGGAGAGCGAAGCCAGGTTGCGCACTATAACAGAATAGGCAAACTTTATCCATTTATCCTTGTCGCCTTTATAAATCCAGTCGTTACTACTGATTTTGCTTCCATATTTATGGGCGTCTTCCATGTTCAAGTATTCGATGGCTTTATATGCCCATTCTCTTACCTGTGCGTAGATTTCTTCCTGACTGTCGTACTTGTGTGACAGTAAATTCGGGACAAATGCTTCTTTCATAGGGAGCTCACCGTGATATTTGGTCAGCTTGTCCCATCCGAAAGCTTTGATAGCCAATCCGATACCTGCCATTGTCCACTCTTCGTTGGCAATAGATTGGTTGATAAGGTTTTCCAGATTCATGCCTTGCAACCAATACACCATTCTCCATACATCACCTCCGGCATCCGAACCTGTACTATAGTAATGAGTTGCAAAGTTGGTGTAAGAACTGGTTCCCATCATTTGTGTGAGCGGTCCTACGGCGCGCATGTCATAATAGACGTTCTGGTAGTTCTGGATGATTCCCGACAGATACAGGTATCCTTCCACATAATCGGGCGCATCGATGTTGTTGTTTACATCCAGATAGTCGTCGCAGCTACTATTGAATGACAACATAGCCGCTAAGATTGTTATAATTGATATTCTTTTCATAATCATGTCTTTTTGTTATTTCAATTCTAATTGAAGGTCAAGCTGATACCAAATGAGATACTGCGCGGATTGGGAAGCGACCATACGTCATAGCCTTCACCGCCGGTGCCGCCGGCTGCCGCCGATACGGTATTCCCGACAGCGTCGATACCCGAGTAGTTGGTCCAAGTGCAAAGGTCGTTGCCGCATAAGTAGATGTTGGCGTTGCTGATTAATCCGCCGAACGTTTTCTTTAAGAATTTGCTTGCAACTGTATATGATAGCCTCAACTCTTGCAGACGCAGGTAGTTGACGCCTTTTTCAAGCCAATCTTCGTCTCCTCCACCATAAATGGAAGCACCGTATGTTTTGTAATCCACTGCGATTGTATTTGGGGTCGGATTAGCGGAATTCTCGTTTCCGTCTTTCAATACGCCTTTAAAAATTACCGGACCGCTTTCACGCAACGTCACCGATTCCCAACTTGTACCAGTGGTCATCATCGTACGTTTAGTACCGTTTACGACGGTTGCCTTATGACGACCGGCAAACATAGCGGAAAAACGAAGGCCTTTCCACGTCAAAGCAGTTGTGAGGCCATAACGTAATTTGGGTTCACGATCTCCGATAATACTCCATTTTTCGTCGACGAGGGGAAGTCCCGTAGTAGGACTGATCAAAATATCTCCTTTTTCGTTGCGGCTGTATGCACGTCCCGTCAGGGTGGTGACGGGATGTCCTTTCATGATACCGTTACGGATATTTCCGGAGTTCCATGTGGCAGCATTGTAGTATTCGCTCACGTTGTCTGGCAGATACACTACCTCCGAGCCGGTTTGTGATAAGTTCACGCCTACATTCCAGCGCAGTCCGTTTTGATTGATGATATCTCCGTCGATATGCATCTCCCATCCCCATGTGTCGAATGTACCAACGTTCATGTTATTCAGAACGAAGCCGGTAGCATAGCTTAGTCGGAAACCCTTCACGATTTGGTCGGAACAATGGGTGCGGAAGTAAGTAAAGTCTGCAACGATACGGTCGTTGAAGAAGCGTCCTTCAAATCCGGCTTCCCACGAAGTGGTCATTTCCGGTCGTAAGTTCTTGTTCGGACCTGTGTAACCATAACCGTAGCCTCCTCCCCAAAGTCCGGTGGGTTCCAATTCCGGATCAATCTCCAGCGGACCGGCGTCTTTTCCTACTTGAGCCACGGAGCTGCGCAGTTTCAGGTAGCTTATATACTTATTTTTCCACAAGAAAGGTAGTTCTGTGGCGATGAATGCTAATTCGGCTGCCGGATAGAAATATGAGTTGTTCTTTTTCGGCAATGTAGACGACCAGTCGTTACGGGCACGCAGGGTGAGGAATGCCATGTTGTCGTAGCCGAATTCGGCTTGTGCCGAAATAGCTTGCACACGTCGTTTGGTGGTGCGTTTTTTACTTGCAATGGTGGTGGGGTCGCAGTTATTGATTGACTGGAAATCGGGGACGGCGAACTTAGCACCATAAGTAGATAGGCGTGTTACACCGTTTTCTATCTGGTGATAGCCCACTTGTGCGTTAAATGTCAGCTTCTTGTTGAAAAACTCATTGTTATATCCGGCCAGAATATTCAGAGTGGGGTCGGAGAAGTTGGACTTTGCCAAGTTGTAGTATCCCGATCCGGCATTGTTGTTCGCGTAGTAAGGATGGTTTGAGGTCTCGAAAGCCTGTGTGCCGACATCCCATCCTATTTGGGCACGTAGGAAGATTTCCTTTATCGGCTTGATGGTGATTGCCGCATTGGAGAGAAAGCGATCCGATTCATCATAATATTTGTTTCTGTACAACCCGAACAGTGGATTCAGCCGGTCTGTATCTGTATAATAGTCGGGCATGCGCATGTGTGAACCATCCTTGTCGAGATAGTTTGCCATATTGTCCACCATCGGCCAGCGCATGGCGAGATACAGCGGACCTGCTGTGCCGCGCAGTGCCTTTGAATTGGTGGTCGAGGTGTATTGCATGGACGCCTCAAACTTCATCCATTTAGTGATATCGGCTTTTCCTGAAAGAGTCAGGTTGGTGCGTCCATAGTCCGTTGTTTTTACGACGCCGGTCTGGTTGAGGAAAGAGGCTGCGGCGCGAATAGTTGTTTTGTCGCTTCCGGCTTCGACGGAAACGTTGTGTCTGCTGGTGAATCCGGTTTGCATCACAGCGTCGATATTATCATATAAGGTTGTTCCTTCCGGATACAGTCCGCCGTAACGGCTTGTATAGTAATAGTTGGTTGTTCCGTAAGCCCCTTGTGCATATTTGGTTTGCATTTCGGGATACCCATAAGCTTTGTCCCAGCGGAAACTGTTACTGTAGCTTACACGTCCTTTTCCTGAATTACCTTTTTTAGTAGTGATAATGATGGCTCCATTTGATGCGTCCGATCCATAAAGGGCTGCTGCCGCTGCGCCTTTCAGTATGGTCATGGATTCAATGTCTTCGGGATTGAAGTCATTACCTCTTGATGCAAAATCCAAGTTACGGCTCGAAAAGTTTGCTCCGGCATCAGCAAAGGTCGTAGGGTCGAAAGTGGAGTTGTTCATCGGTATGCCGTCCACTACATATAGTGGTTGGTTATTACCCGAAATAGAAGTTATGCTTCGCAATATTACTGTTGTGGAAGAACCCGGCGCACCTCCACTGGACGATACATTCATGCCTGATACACGTCCTTGTAAGGCTGAAATAAAGTTATCGCGCCCGGATTCGATAATATCCGCTGCTTTGACGTTCTGTACAGACGAACCCACTGCGCGTGCTACACGCTTCATTCCGAATTCGGCAGTAATTTCCACTTCTCCCAGCATATTGGCATCTTCTTCCAATACAATGGTTAGTTGGCTTTGATTCCCTACTGTCACTGTTCTTGTTTTATATCCTATGAAAGATATGTTCAAACTGCTTTTAGGTGGAACAGATAAAGTGAAGTTACCGTTTACATCCGTAATTGTACCATTACTTGTTCCTTTCACTACAACATTGGCACCGACCACCGGTTCTCCGGTATTGTCCACAACCTTACCTGTGATTTTCTTTGCTTGCTGAGTGCTATAGGAACTCTCTACACCTTCTGTGACTGCGATAGCAGAAATGGGCGTAGTTGTTCCAAACAATGCAAGCATCATTAATGATAAGCAATAATTTCTTTTCATAAGCATTATTCATTTTGGTTTATTTGCGAAATTATGACTTATTTTAGAAAAAAGCTAATCAAATATGTTGAAAAATAGAAAATAAATATTAAAATCGGATTTGCACGTTTAGATAGATTTTGAAGAGTTATATGATTTATCTGTTCATCGCTTATACTGGTAATCTTCTGTTTTTTAATTATATATAATATGTGATTTGTTTTATGAATTCTCTCATATATGGCTGATAGACTCCTTTAAACTATGTTTTTTCCTAGAACATACTTCATATAAATAGCCAAATAAAGGAAATGGAATTTTAGCTATATTTTTAGGATAATTAATTTATTTGTCCAATGAGAATGCTCTTAAAAACATGATGACGCCGGTTTGAGATAAACAATCCGGTGTATTCGCAATAAAATGGTAGAATGCTTTGTCTCTGTCCTTAAAACAAATATCATGAAACAATCGGAAATAATTTGTAGATGTAATAATGGTTTACCTTTTAAAATCTACTCTTGGCAAAGAATCCGAAGGTTGGTATTGCCCCCTTCAGAACACCTTCTGGCGAGGGGGTATCTAAGTATACGACTGAGGTACCCTAAGTATACTACTTAGCCCCCCTAAGTATACGACTTAGATACCCTCGATATAGGACAGAATATGTTTCGTCTTTTTTTCTCGACTCTTTAAGAAGAATATTTGGTTATATTTTTCAAAAAAAGATAATTTCCGGAGTTTAGTGAAATATTCGCTATTAAAAGTTTTATCCCGAACTCAAGTATGCCGTCTGTTAATGATACTTTTAAGATTCATTGGGGTATAGAAGAGGGTGTTTAGTTTTTGTTTTATGTTTTTTAATATTTTTGATTATCTGATTATTGAAATAATTTATATATTTACAAACAAATCTAAAATGAATAATGCTTATGAAAAGAGATTATTGCTTATCATTAATGATGCTTGCATTGTTTGGGTTGGCTACACCTTTTGCGGCCGATGTGTTTGCCGAAAGTGTGCCAAGTTCTTACACTACTCAGCAGGCAAGGAAAATCACGGGTAAAGTTGTAGATGTGTCAGGCGAACCAATCATTGGCGCCAGTGTGTTGGTGAAAGGTTCCGGTACGGGAACCGTGACGGATATCGACGGAAATTTCACGGTGAATGCGTCGGTGGGTAGTATATTGGAGATTTCTTTTATCGGTTACAAAGCCGCAACGGTGAAAGTCACGAGCGCTTCTTCTTATGCAGTAACTTTGCAGGATGACTCGCAGGCGTTGGACGAGGTGGTGGTGACGGCTATGGGTATCAAGAAAGAAAAGAAAGCATTGGGATATGCTATGCAAGAAGTGAAGTCTGAAGAATTGATGAAGATTAAGACGGCGAACCCCATTTCTTCACTTTCTGGTAAAGTAGCCGGTGTCAACATCACCCAGTCTTCAGGTGCTGCCGGTGCCGGTGCGCAGATTATTCTTCGCGGTGGAACATCCGGTTCGGAGGGTAAGGATAACCAACCCTTGTTTGTGGTTGACGGAGTGATTTATGACAACTCCTCTTCCGTGATTGGCAACTCTGCCTTTGATGGTTCTATGCGTTCTGCTTCTACTTCCTCTAACCGCGTGATGGATATTAACCCGGAAGATATTGAAAATATGTCTGTGCTGAAAGGGCCTGCAGCTGCAGCGCTTTACGGTTCGCGTGCTGCCAACGGCGTGATTCTGATTACGACCAAGAAAGGAAAAGAGGGGCTTGTAGAGGTGAGTGTCAGCTCGAAGTTTACGAGTTCTTGGGTGAAAAATTTGCCTAAATACCAGACAGAGTATGCCAGAGGCTATATGGAAGATCAGTATGATAAAGACAAGAAATACATAGGTACAGTATTTAACGACTTCTCTTATAGTTCCTGGGGTGAAAAGTCAAAAGCTCAAACGTATGATAATATAGGAAACTTCTTCCAAGCCGGTAATATTTTCGATGAGAGTGCCAGTGTGTCGGGTGGTACACAAAAGAGCAAGTACTATCTGTCCGGTTCATTGTATGACCAGGCAGGTGTCGTTCCTGAAACAGGCTATCGCAAATATGCTTTCCGCTTTAATGGCGAACAGAACGTCGGCATCTTTACCTTCAATGCGAATGCGGCATATTCTGATGCTCATACAGACAGGACTTTGACGGGAGCAGGCCTGTATGGTTCGTCCGGTAACGGAGCTTTATATCGTGTCTACAATTGGTCTTCGTTTGATGATATGAGACATTATCTGAATGAGGATGGTTCACGTTATCGTATGTTTGGCGATCGCCTTGACCCCTGGGACGAGGAAGATAATCCATATTGGATTGTTAACAAAAATCACATCTATGATAATACGCATCGTTTTACCGGGGCAATCAGTGTCAAAGCGGATATTGCCAAGTGGTGGTTTTTATCTTATAAAGTAGGTTTGGACCAATATACCCAAACGGCTTCCAACAGATTGGCAGCCAATGGCGTGCTCAAGCAGGTATGGCAAAAAGGAATGTTGAGTGACAATAGTAAGGAATTCCGCTATATGTCGCATGATTTCATGTCTAATATGTCGAAGACCTTCGGTGATTTCGATTTTAATCTGTTATTAGGTTCTACTATTGACGAGGTAAAGACTCATAGCACTTTCAAGTTAGGCTATAATTTTTCTGTGCCTGATTTCTTCTCGTATGCCAATGCCACTAATTCAAATAAAAGCTTCATGAATGAACCTACTAAAAAAAGATTAGTAGGCTTGTTCGGTGAATTCCGTGCCTCTTGGAAGAACATGCTTTACTTGACGGTTTCCGGACGTAACGACTGGACTTCTACACTGCCTATTGAGCACCGTTCCTATTTTTATCCTTCGGTAAGCGGTTCGTTCGTATTCACGGAAATGCTTCAGAAGTTAGGGTGGATGTCGGATGATATACTGAACTTTGGTAAGATTCGAGCATCATGGGCAAAGGTAGGTAAAGATACAGGTGTGTATGAAACTGCGACATCCCTTTGGCCGGTAGGCACTTTTTTGAATAATCTTGTCAGTGTAGGTAACAGTTGGACACGTGGCAATCCTTATTTGAAACCGGAGATGACCAAATCTACGGAAATAGGTGTTGAACTGAGCTTCTTCAAAAACCGTTTGCACATCGACTATGCATACTATACCAACGATTCTTATAATCAGATTCTCTCTCCCCGCGGTCCTCAGTCTACCGGTTATATTTTCTGTTCTATCAATGCCGGTAATGTATATAATAAAGGTATGGAGTTGTCTATTTCAGGTACTCCTATTCAGACCAAAGATTTCACATGGGACATAGGCTTCAATATGGCCGGTAACCGCGGTACGTTGGATGGACTGCCCGAAGGCATGGATGTGATGTATGTCACGGATGTTCAATATGCCGGTGCACAGGCTGCTTCATTCAACGGCGGTAACTTCATGGCGATTGCCGGAACGAAGTGGCAAAGAGACGAAGCGGGTAATGTGATATTGGATGCCAACGGCATGCCGACCTATACTTCCGGGCTTACCGAGGTGGGCAATCGTGAATCTAAGTTTACCGGTGGCTTGAACAATACGCTTACATGGAAAGGTTTGTCTTTCAATATGCTGTGGGAGTATCGCGTAGGTGGTGATGTTATCAATGGTACAAAATATTCGATGGATTTATCGGGTGTGAGCCAGTTCTCGGCAGACATTCGTAATAAACCATTAACGGTGACCGGTGTAGATGCTGACGGCAATGCTGTTAGCAATACATGGGAAGCAGATAAGTCCTATGTATTTAATGGAGTAGAAAAAAGCGGGTATAATATTATTAAAGATTACTACCAGAACTTTTATACCAAGGAAACGAGGAATTATATTACGAAAGTTAACTTGTTGAGACTTCGTTTGGTCTCTCTTTCTTATGAGATGCCTAAAAAGTGGCTTCAGAAAATAGGGTTTGTCAAGCGTGCTTCCGTATCTGCGTCGGCTACAAACTTGTTGCTGTTTACCAACTATGATGGCGACCCCGAAGTGGCTGCTGCCGGTGCCGGTGTGGGTGGCTCATCTTCAGTAGGTTTTGACTATTGTGGAGTTCCTGCCACTTCGGGCATGTCCTTTGGCTTGAACTTGACATTCTGATTGTAGAACAATAAAAAGAAGAAAATATATGAAATCTATAAAGACATTATTATGTAGCGTGAGTTTGCTGACGTTTTCTCTGAGCTCTTGTAGTGACTGGTTGAATGTCAATATCGACCCCGAACATCCGTCTTCAGAGAGCACTAACTATCAAACACGTTTGGCCCATATCGAATTTTATACGAACAGTGCCAATCAGTTTGCCGCTTGGCGTTCCAGTATGTCTATGGGCGATTGGACGAGAAACTTCAATGGAGGTACTTATTGGCAAATGTCTTGTTGGAACCCCATTTGGGCTACCAAGTATGGGCCTTCTACCACTCCTTATCAGTGGTGGTTTGTCGGTGCGGGTTCAAACATCGAAGATATGTATAAAAAAGCCGTGTCGGCCGGTGCCTGGCACTATGCGGGAGTTGCGAAGGTGATTCGAGCCTATGGCTTTATGCTGATGACTGATTTATATGGAGAAATGCCTTATACCGAAGCATTGGGTCAAAGTGCCACTCCAGCGTACGATAATGGAAAGACTATTTATTTAGGATGTCTGAACGAACTGGATGAAGGTATTGAACATTTGCAGAAACAACAGGATGTTGCGCTTCCCACTTTGGCCGAAGGGGACTTTTGGAATAGCGGGAATGTTAACAAATGGCTGAAGTTGGCCTATTTGTTGAAAGCCCGTTATTGCAATAAACTCTCTAAAAAGGCAACAGGAAGTTATAAGGAAGGCAAATATGATGTGGAAGAGATTTTGGCTTGCTTGGCCAAAGCCCAGCAGAGCAATGCCGATAATACGATTATCAATCACACAGATGATAATGGCCCTACTCATGATGTACTGGGTTGGGATGAACCGGTTGATTACTCTCCTCTTTTCTCTGTATGCGGAATGAATGGCGGCTACATGGTGACAAAGATGCTTTATGATAACCTGACGAACTTTGCCGGATTAGGTGTAGAAGATCCGCGTGCAGATAAAGTCATACCATGGGCTTGGTCGCAACAATCAGCCGCTTCACCTGCAAATATAAAATTCAAAAATGGATGGAGACGCTCTTTGGGGGTAGATATGGTATCAAATGCTGCGCCGAATTTGACAGGCGGCCCATTAAGAGCTGATTTTGATTTGAGTAAAGGTGGTTGGTGGATCAATACCCAGGCCGATATCCGTAAGGGTGATACAATCTATGTAGAAGCTACGAGTAGCAGCAAAGGCTATAATGAGAACGTGGACTTATTGTATAGAAGACTCAAAGATACGGATGCATCAAAAGAATCGGGTTCTTTCTATACGCGCGTATCTTCGCCGACGTATGTAGGAACTTATGCCGAAGCCTGCTTTATCAAAGCTGAAGTGCTATTCAAACAGAATGATAAGAGTGGAGCATTTACGGCATATAGGGACGGCATCAAGGCAAGCATTGATTGTATGAATGAGAAATTGAATAAATGGTGTGCGGATGATGCGTCACTGAAATCGTGTCCGTCTTTCACTCCAATGGAACAGGCGGATATTGATAATTTCTTAGCTAACGGCATTGGTACGGCCGGTGACTTGACTTTGGGTAAGATAATGACTCAAAAGCGTATTGCCTTGCACTTCTCCGTGGAAATCTGGAATGATATGCGTCGCTATGACTTTAATCCTGAGATTTTCTTTGGATGGGGTGTGCCGGCATATCATAAGATTAGTGCCGATGGCTTGAAGCGAATTCCTGAGGGTAAATTCTATCGTCGTTGGATGCAGTGCTCTCACGAGTTCAACTATAACTCCAAAAACTTGCAGGCCATTGGTAGTCAAGTGCCGGGTGCAAACATGTCATCTGCCATGTGGAATACGGAGGATGACGCTTTCACCATCAATGTCTGGTGGGATTCTGATCAGGAATAAAAAAGGTTGATTAGGTAAAGATATTGAAGCCTTTAAAGGTCTTCATGCATAGATGATGATTGTAACAGTCGGTTCGTGAGAATCGACTGTTTTTGTTTTGTTTGTTTGCATATCAACCGAGGTAATGTTACTTTTGCGGGAAATAATAAAAACGGATTTGATTTATTGGTGTGAGGAATTTGTAAATGCGAAGATTAGCATGATATATATGGAACAAAGCAAGAAATTTATTTCTCCGGGAGCGTGGTTCTCCATGGAATATCCGGCGGACTGGAATGAGTTTGAAGATGGGGAAGGTTCTTTCCTTTTCTATAATCCGTCGGAATGGACGGGGAATTTCCGTATTTCGGCTTATAAAGGAGATGCGACGTACGGCAAAGATGCTGTCCGGCAAGAACTGAAAGAGAATCAGTCGGCTACTCTTGTCAGATTAGGAAGCCGGGAGTGTGCTTACAGTAAGGAAATGTTCGAGGAAGAGGGGAACTATTACACCTCCCATCTTTGGATAACGGGGGAAGGGAATATGGTTCTTGAATGTTCTTTTACGGTGAAGAAAGGAGATGCTACGGCAGAGGCCGAGAAGATTATCGCGTCGCTGGAAGTGCGTAAAGAAGGAGCGAAATACCCGGCAGAAATTATTCCGGTGCGCCTTTCGGAGATATATCAAATTAATGAAGCATACGAATGGGTGGATGCCACCGTGAAGGAGCTGCTGAAGAAAGATTTTCAAGGAATGGAGGAAGACATCGCCAAGATGCAGCAGGTAATAGACAAGGGGGACATCGGCCCGAAAAAGAAAGATGCGTGGTTGGCCTTTGGAATTGTGCTATGTGTTATTCTGGCCAATGAAGTGGACGGTATGGAATGGCACACCCTGATAGATGGAAACCGGGAAGCGCCCGTATTGCTGAATACCACCACCGGCGGATGGATAGACCCCATGAAATTGGTCTGGAGTAAAGTGAAAGCGGGGGCAAAAGTCGAACTGGCGGAGACTTACGATGCTTTGTTTTAAGAAACTATCAAATATCAATTGAAAATTGGCTGCGGTAAATTCAATTCTTCAGGTGGAGAACCTGACCAAGTCGTTCGGCGATTTGGTATTATTCGAGAATATATTTTTTGGTTTGTCCGAGGGGCAGCGTGTGGGGCTGATAGCCAAAAACGGTAGCGGCAAGACTACGTTGCTCAACATTCTTTATGGTAAAGAGGGATATGATTCCGGTGTCATCTCTTTCCGTCGGGATATACGTGTGGGTTATTTGGAACAGGATCCGAAATATCCTGAAGAACTGACTGTGCTCGAAGTATGTTTTCATCATGGCAACTCTACTGTTGAACTGATCAAAGAGTATGAGCGCTGTATGGAGACGGAAGGGCATCCCGGACTGGATGAGATTTTGGTGCGCATGGATCACGAAAAAGCATGGGAATATGAACAAAAAGCCAAGCAGATTCTCTCTCAACTTAAGATTCGTGATTTCAACCGGCAGGTGAAACAATTATCAGGCGGACAGTTGAAGCGTGTGGCGCTTGCCAATGCCCTTATCACCGAACCCGATTTGCTGATATTGGATGAGCCTACCAATCATCTTGACCTTGACATGACGGAGTGGCTGGAAGAATATCTCCGCCGCACTAGCCTCACACTGCTGATGGTGACGCACGACCGTTATTTCCTTGACCGTGTCTGTTCTGAAATAATGGAGATAGACAACCGGCAGATATATCAATATAAAGGTAGTTACAGTTATTATCTGGAGAAGCGTGAAGAACGTATTGAGGCTAAAACGGTGGAGATAGAACGTGCCAATAACCTATATCGTACCGAATTGGAGTGGATGCGCCGGATGCCTCAGGCACGCGGACATAAAGCCCGTTATCGAGAAGAGGCTTTTTACGAGTTGGAGAAGGTGGCCAAGCAGCGTTTCGGCAATGATAACGTCAAGCTGGATGTCAAAGCCTCTTATATCGGAAGTAAAATATTCGAGGCAGAACATCTGTTCAAGACTTTCGGTGACTTGAAGATTCTGGATGATTTTTCCTATATATTTTCGCGTTACGAGAAAATGGGTATCGTTGGGAATAACGGTACGGGAAAGTCAACATTCATCAAAATACTGATGGGGTTGACGCAGGCTGACAGTGGTACGCTGGATATCGGCGAGACGGTTCGCTTTGGTTACTACTCGCAAGAAGGCTTACAGTTTGACGAGCAGATGAAGGTGATTGACGTAGTGAGAAATATTGCCGAGGTGATAGAACTGGACAACGGCAAGAAGCTGACGGCTTCGCAGTTTTTGCAGCATTTCCTCTTTACTCCCGAAACGCAACACAACTATGTATATAAATTGAGTGGAGGTGAACGTCGCCGGCTTTATCTGTGCACGGTGTTGATGCGTAATCCTAATTTCCTTGTGTTGGACGAGCCTACCAACGACTTCGACATCATGACGCTGAACGTGTTGGAGGAGTATCTGCGGAGTTTCAAGGGATGCGTCATCGTGGTGAGCCACGACCGCTACTTTATGGATAAGGTGGTAGACCATCTGCTGGTGTTCAACGGACAGGGCGATATCCGCGACTTCCCCGGCAACTATACGCAGTATCGCGACTGGAAGGAGGCAAAGGCTCATTCGGAAAAGGAGAAAGGAAAAGAAGCGGTCAAGGTGCAGGGAGAGAAAACAGCGAAAATACGTTTGAATGAGAAGCGGCGCATGTCTTTTAAGGAAAGGCGTGAGTTCGAGCAACTGGAACGAGAGATTGCCGATTTGGAAACAGAAAAAACAGCCATTGAAGAAGCCTTGTGCAGTGGCGCTCTGTCGGTGGAGGAGCTGACGGAGAAGTCGAAAAGGCTGCCCGTATTGTCCGGCCTGATTGATGAAAAGACCCTGCGTTGGCTTGAATTAAGCGAAATAGAAACGGATTGAGGAGCAGGAAACGAAAAAAACGATGAAGAACAGAAAGAACCTGACGAATTATCATAGCCATAGCCTATTCTGTGACGGACGTGCCGGAATGGAAGATTTTGTACGTTTTGCCATAAGCGAGGGATTCACCTCTTATGGCTTTTCGTCGCATGCCCCACTGCCTTTTCACACGTTTTGGACCATGGAGTGGGATTGTATGGACGACTATCTGTCCGAATACCATCGTTTGAAGACCAAGTACGACGGGCGTATAGAGCTTTATGTCGGTCTGGAGATAGATTATCTGAATGAAGCGAGTAATCCGTCCATTGTCCGTTTCAGAGAATTGCCATTGGACTATCGTATCGGCTCCGTGCATCTGCTGTATGATGACAAAGGAGAGGTGGTCGATGTGGATGTGCCTGCCGCTGCTTTCAAGCAGATTGTCGATGAGCGCTTCGGTGGCGACTTGGAGCGTGTGGTGCGGCTCTATTACAAACGCTCGATGCGAATGTTGGAATCGGGCGGTTTCGATATTGTAGGGCATGCCGACAAGATACACTGCAATGCCGCCTGCTATCGACCGGGGTTGCCGGATGAGGCTTGGTATGACGAACTTGTCCGGGGATATTTTACGGAGATTGCCCATCGTGGATATCAGGTTGAAATCAATACCAAGGCTTACTGCGATTCAGGAACTTTCTATCCCGACGAACGTTATTTCTCCTTCCTGCATGATTTGGGAATACGCGTGCAGGTGAACAGCGATTCGCATTATCCGGAGCGGATAAACTACGGTCGGGCCGAAGCCTTGGCATCTTTAAAGCGGGCCGGTTATAAAGCTGTGATGGAATTGCATGCGGGCGAATGGAGGGAAACACCCATCATGCTTTAATTACGAACGGAACAGGCATAAAAAGAATTTGGAAAAAGTCTATGATAGAAATATCCAAAGAATTGTAGAAGAAATTATTATTCTACTTCTTCGGCAGTTTCTTCAAAATCTGTCATTCCGCTTGCTACCAACAGATTATACCAGGAAATCAATTTTTTGATATCCGAAAGATATACCCGGTCGCGATCAAAATCTGGCAATACTTCGGCCAAATAGCTACGCAACTCATCAGCAGAGGCTTTTTTCAAATCCATTGCCACAGCAGCACCATTTTCTTTTTTCTTCATGGAAAGTAGCACTTCTTTCAAAGGAATATCTTCTGCATCTGTATACATGGCGATATCACCTAAAGAAATTATCTTCTCGTTGCCGTAAGCAGGAAAACGTTTCTTATCAATAAGTGATTCTACGATCAACATATTTTTCCCTTGAGAAATGAGCTTATACAATCCGGGTTTACCGGATATAGACAAAATAGTCTTCAACATAATATGTTCAATTTTTATTATTAGTAGCGTTTTTCGGGGAGCAAAGATAGTGTAAGCCGAAGAGAATACAAAATAAGCTTGCTTATTTTTATGACTAAGGATAATAGCTATTTTCCGGAAATGCAGTCTATGTTCCGCGCAACGACTTCATTAAATTCAAAATCTGCGGAATTAAAGGGGTCTTATCATCATTTATAATCACAAAGTCGGCATATTCACGTTTTTTCTCATCATTCATCTGACTTTGAATGCGTTTCTCTATTAATTCGCGCGAAGAAGTATCTCGTCGGATCGCACGCGAAATACGCAATTCTTCGGGAGCATAAATCATTACTACCACGTCTACTTCATCGGTAAAGCCCGCTTCGACTAAAATGGCCGATTCAATGCCTACTACCCAGGTGTTGATCTGATGATGTACCCACTGTCTGAAATTTTCTTTTACGCGGGGATGGATGATGCCATTGATAATTTGGGCATGCTCCGGACTGGCAAATAAATAGGATGCAAGCAACTGTTTGTTCAGTGTATTTCCACTGTAGATATCCTTGCCAAGCAAAGCTTGTAACCCCTTGCGAATGAAAGGATCAGAACATATAAGCCGCTTTGCTTCCGCATCTGATATATATACCGGAATACCCATTACTTGTAGTAAATGGGAGACAATGCTCTTTCCACTACCAATGCCGCCGGTGATACCTATTTTAATTGCCATATGCGGAAGAAACTTGCTCTATAAGAAAATCTACTTGTGCCGGATTACAACGTATCTGGCTAACACCTTTTGGCAGATTCTTTATTCTCACCGTATACTTATCAGAACCTAAATGTAATAGCTCTTCGTATGAGATATAAATATGAAAATCTTCGGCTGTAATTTGTCTGAAACGACTCAAGCCAATATGAAAAGTAACTTGTACTTTCGAGGGAAAGGTGCGTAGTACTTTATCCGCCGGAAAATTGACGCCACGTAGCGGTACCTCCACTGTTTTTTCCGTATAAATATCAACCGGAAGCTTCATTTCAACAGAAGCCGGGACAAACTTCACTCCTTTCTGAACGCTCAAAGATACCAGACTTTTTAGGGTATCTGATATATCTTCCAGTTTTAGGTGCTGTGTATATGCAGTGGTAATTGTATCTAATACGGCTTCAGGGGCATATACCAATACAGAATCGGGATAGAATATGGTATCCGAGAGATAGTATTCGCGTCCGGCACTTACCGTACCATGCAATCTTACCGGCACCAGTTTAGATGCTCCCATCGAATAAATATATTCCAAAGTATCCGGTTTCAGTGAAAGCAGGCGGGTAGATGCGCTCAGTTGGTTCAGCACTTTCTTTTCAAACTGCGTGACCGATATTCTTACTTGATTGTCTACCCCTTTATAATCGGCATAATCAAGAGTGATAGGATAAAAACTCTTTCCTAACATATAATTGAGAAGCACTGTTCCCTTGTCCTTTACCTTGATGTGAAGTTCGGAAACCGGTTCAGAGGTTATTACAACATTATTGGGAACTCCTTTCAAGCGTACTGGAATAGAGAAAGTAGTTTCATAATCATTGTTCAAGGTTTGTAATAACCAAAATCCACCTGCTACAAAAAAGAAAAATAAAAAAATGAAGAACTCTCTGCTTCTATCACTAAGCAGAAAATTCTTCATTTGTCTCGTTGTCTTCAGATATATATGTCCTATATTTCTGCGTTCGAACATAGGTTTACATTCCTATTTATTTAGAAGCCTGATTGCTGTTTGCATCGGCAGCTGCGGCAAAAATAGAATTCTTGTCTATACGAACCTTTACGTTAGAAGCTATTTCAAGCGTCACATCATTATCGTTGATTTCTTTGATAACTCCATGAATACCGCCGGCGGTGATTACCTTTTGGTTCACTTGAAGCGATCTACGGAAATTAACTATCTCCTTTTGTTTCTTGTTTTGAGGACGAATCATAAAGAAATACATGATAACGAACATGGCTATCAGCATAATCCACATTAAACTTCCGCCACCCGGAGCTGGAGCAGGAGCTTGCAGAAAGAATACAGTCATAATATTCATAAATACTCAATTTTGATTTTTATTACTAAAACAAAGGTATTAGTTTTTTGTCAACTTACCTTCTTTTTTTAATTGATTAACTATTCCATCTAATGTTCCATTAACAAAACTACCGCTCTTGGCCGTACTATATACTTTTGCTATGTCTACATATTCATTTAATGAAACACTTATCGGAATATTGGGAAAACTTAGAATTTCAGCTAATGCACATTGCATGATGACGACATCCATAAAAGCCACGCGATCCAAATCCCAATTACGCGTGTTTTCACTAATTAAATGACGATAGTAATCGCAGTTCAAGATAGCGCGACGAAACAAACGCCGCGCAAATTCTTGATCTTCATCATCTTTGAATTCGGGAAGCAACGCCTGATTGGCTCCGTTTTTCTCATCAAAACGCTTGATGGTTTTCAAAACGAAAGTATCTACAATTTCCTTGTCATCATTCCAATAAAGGCTTTGATCTTCGAGGAGCACATCTAAATCGTTATTATTAAAGATAAATGCTTTATAAAGCTTTCTCCACAACTCCCGATCATTTTCATAAGAATCATCAGAAGAAGCCATGTACTCTTTATAGATATTAGATTCTAGAATTTTTTCGTGCAATCCTTTGATGAAATCTTCATCGTTGCTCCAAGTGCGTTTTTGATTAGTGATAAAGTCCGTTAATTGTTTGTTTACTTCCAATTGTGCGATGAACTTGTTTTCTACAAATTTCATGTTAGGATGTAACTCTTCGGTTGTAGGGGCTAATTTGGCTTTAGCTGCATCAATACGTTTTTGTGCGTAGTTCGTCAGAGCTATCATCAGCATCAGCAGGTAATTATATAAGTCGTATGCCTTTGAAAGACTAAAAAACAACTCTTTCTCCGCTGAGTCTAAATTTTTACTGCCGTTCTGATAATAAGCATATACAATTTGTATAATCTTAAGACGAATAAGAACTCTGTTGATCATAATTATATAGTAAATTCTTTTAATTGAAGTGCAAAAGTAGAAATTTTAAATGAGTTTACACAAACAAATCACATTTTTTAATGCAGAAGTTGATAATCCTATATTTTTCTTTTGATGATTAAAAAAAAACGTCAATTTTGAAGCCGATAAAAACATTAGATAAAATTCCGAACGGTCTTGTTACTCATTATTCATAAGACCGATGATTAAAGGAACACATCCAAATAGAGACTTTTAAATATGGAAGACATTAAGAAGAAAAACGCATCGGACGTGAACGAAAAGGAGATTGTATTCTCTCAATCCATTAAGGCAGGTAAACGTATCTATTATTTAGACGTTAAGAAGAACAGAAAAGACGAAATGTTTCTTGCCATTACAGAGAGCAAGAAAGTAGTAATGGGAGAAGGGGATGATTCACAAGTAAGCTTTGAAAAACACAAAATCTTTTTATATAAAGAAGACTTTGAGAAGTTCTTGAACGGACTTCAACAATCCATTGATTTCATTCAAGAGCAACAAGGTTGTTATACAAGGCCTGAGACTGATGAGAGTCCTGAAGAGTATGGTTCTAAAACGGACATCGCTTCGGAAACAACTTCTTCTTTGGAGGAGGAAATAAAAATAGATATTGATTTTTAGACCATAACTTTTTGATAATTCGCAAAAAAAACTGTATTTTTGCACCGCTTTTTTGCGGCATTGTGTGCTAAGACACATCGTGTAATGGTGAATTAAGCAAAATAAAGAACTACTTAATTTAGAGTAACACAAAAAAATTAAAAAATGAGATCAATTGAAGTAAAAGGAACTGCAAGAACTATTGCAGAACGCTCTTCTGACCAAGCTAGAGCTTTGAAAGCTATTCGTAAAAACAACGGTGTACCTTGCGTACTTTATGGTGGCGGTGAAAATGTTCACTTCACAGTACCGGCAGAAGGTCTGCGTAATTTGGTATATACTCCTCATATCTACGTAGTAGATTTAATTATTGATGGCAAGAAAGTAAATGCCATTATGAAAGATATTCAATTCCATCCGGTAAAGGATACTATACTGCATGTTGACTTCTATCAGATTGATGAGACTAAACCTATCGTTATGGAGGTTCCGGTACAGATGGAAGGCTTGGCAGAAGGTGTTAAGGCCGGTGGTAAATTGGTACTTCAGATGCGTAAGCTGAAAGTTAAAGCTCTCTATAACGCAATTCCCGAAAAATTGATTATCAATGTTTCTCATTTGGGATTGGGTAAGACAGTTAAAGTTGGCGAATTGAAATACGAAGGTTTGGAATTGCTGACTGCAAAAGAAGCTGTGGTATGTGCCGTTAAGCTGACTCGTGCAGCAAGGGGTGCCGCTGCTGCCGCAGGCAATTAATTCCTCTTCTGAAGAATATTATTGGGAACGCGGATTAACGCAGTAATAACGCAGATTCATTGACAATCCGCGGATAACTGTGATAATCTACGTTCCTTTTTTTACATTGAAGTGATTTAAACTTTTCTTTTTCTCAAATATTTCCTTAGCAGAATTACCATAAATGCAATATAGTTCCATGATTCGCAATTCCTAACCGTTGT
>NZ_SLXB01000020.1 GCF_004342845.1 Prevotella heparinolytica
TGAAATAAGGGGGCTTGTCCGAAAAAAGAAATACTCCCAACACGTAATAGTTAACGAGTTGGGAGTAGATAATTATGGTTTAGCGGACAGTAATAGTTACGAATAATTCCTTATCGCGACGATGCCAATGTTTCAGTAATTCATATACCTCGATAGTCTGCCTGCGCATATCGAGTAGAGCCTTCTTCAGTTTTTCATTCATAGCCGCAATGCGAGCAATATTCTCGTCAGTCCACTCAAATTGGTCTCTCATTAGGCGCCATCGTTGGAATTTTAGCCCAACGATACATTCTATGGCATGCTCTTTAGTTTTGCCAGACATGTATTTTTCATTGATTAATGCTATCCGTTTTTCAACTTCGCGCACGTTCTCTGTAGGCAGCTCCTCTACTAAATGGTGTTCGGCATCAGTTACCGGTTCTAACTCGCTTTTAATATAATCTATTATCCTATCTATTATGTATTGTTCCATTGCCTTCTCTTTTTGTCAGTTACTCTTTCCCATTTAATATTTTAGCCACGTATCCGCGATGTCGGAACCATTTGTGCGCCCAATTGGGCACCATGAAGATGTGTCCGGAAATATCCTCGTGGGGCGCACAATCCAACTGATTACCGATAGCTTCAGCAGCTTCTTTCAAAGACATGTTGCATTGTAGGGCTATTTCTTTGCGAAGTATCTCGTAGGTAACGGCACGGATGGCACTTGCCGTCACAGGGCGCTCCGGGAGTATTTTCAGTAACTCCTCTTTACTTGGCGTTTTCACTACCGGCCCCACACGGAGTTCCCAAAAACAGTATTCACCGTCTACTTTATACATAGTGAAACCCTCTTTGCGATTACGGCTGTTGCACTCTTCCGCCATTTGCCGTATTTTAGGGTGAGTAATCTGCGCCATTAGTTCCGGAATAATAGGCTGATGGCGCAGTTCCCCATAAGTATATCCTTCCTTATTAATGCCGCCGTTGCCGGAAGGAATGTCGGTGTCGGAAATTTTGCAAACCTCTACGTAGAGGTTTGCAAAAGAAGATGGTATATTCATTGTTGCTAAAAAACTTTTTGTAGTCAAACTCTTTTTTACTCTGATACATTTCTGAGAAAGAGTTTTCTGAGCCTTTTTTACTTGGTTATTCGATGTAGATATTTAAGCAATATCTTGCTTCATTTGCGTGATTACTTCAAGTTGCTCCATGATTTTCTCTTTTAATATCTTCATTTCTTCCTGTTTCTTTCGAGCTTCTTCAAGCTCTTTTTCTTTATCGTATTTCTTAGAGCGTATTTCTTCAATTTGCAGCTGAAGAGGTTCGATCAGTTCTGTAATGAATCTACTCTTAACAAACTTAATAATAGTTTTTTTGCTAGCAAAAGCTGTTTCAAGATACGGCTTTGGATCAAAATCACGACTTATACCATTGATTTCCTTTTTAATTTCCTTCACATTCTCTTCATGCTCAAATATATTGTTCAACGTAGAGAAAAGGCCCAAAGATACCCTATTTAGGAATCGAACGAAGTCTCCAAATCCGTAGTTGGATTCATCTGACTCAGAGTCAAACGAGAATAAATCTGTTTCTTCTATATCCATTTTAATCTTACTTTGAGTGGACTTGACAAAATCTTTTGATTCAAAATCGGGCAAATAGCGCATCAACAAATCTTCTGTGTCAGCAAAGAAATCGTTAATGTTACGTATGATTTTCTTCTTTCCTTCGTTAGCTAATTTTTCTGTGGCTCTTTTGAGATCTCGAGTAAATAACTTCTGTAATTCGGCATCCATACTAGGTCGTATGCTTTCAAAACTCTTCGTTAGGCCCCACTTATTGCGAACGATTCCTCTCAATTGTTCACATGATTTATCTACGATATCTTCAAGTTCGTTTTTGCCTTTACGAACAAGTTCTTGAATATCTGCATCCAAATCTTCACCCAATAAATCTATTTTTTTAGAAATACGCTTGTTTGCTTTCGCAAGCTTTTCTTCCTTATCATTAATTTCTGAATCCGGCATCATGAGAAGTTCTATCTTGCTGTTTAATAATCTCAATTCGCTATCATTGTCAGACTTCATCTTGCCTCCAGCAGCCATAATTGCATTTAGTGGCTTTGCAAACAGAATCTTGTTTTTTTCGTTTTCAATAAGATTCTTGACGGCTGTGATAAAATCCTTAAGATGGCTCCACTGATACAGATCGCTCTGTGTGCTAATGCCAAAATTTGAGCAATGGCGTCTAAAAGCAAAATCCAGTGCTTCTGCTGAAGTGATCTTACTCATTGGGAGCTTAGACAATAATGCCATTTCGGCAGACAATGGTATTGGCTCAACATCATTAAGAATTTCGACCAATGTATTGTCATTACAGTCACGACATGCTTTTTTGATTTCTGCCTTTACATACTCCTTTATTTGATTTTCATCCTCTGGATTCGTTTCATTGCAATAAGGAATATCATATTTGTTGATGCCAACCAATACTTTTCCTATTCCACATTGACGGACATTTTTGAAGATGATATCACGGTCTGTTGCATCAAAAGGTCTACCTGCATAGAGCATCATGATAACCACATCAGCTTTTTTCAGAAATGCCTTTGTTCTTTCTTCGCGAGAAACAATAGGATCATTAAAGCCCGGAGTATCTACAACTTCAACTCCTTTCAGATATTCGTGCGGATAATATATGGTAACTGATTTTGTTATTGACACAAACTTACCGTCTGCACCAACGTAGTCAATTAGATTGCTAAAATTATCCTCCTGAGTTTTTCCTAAGTATCCATCTAAGGAGGAACCTAATTTTATAGCTTTTGATACTAACTCTTTTGCCGCTTTAATTTTAGATTCGTCAAGGCTATTTGCTGCAGCATTTTCATCTTTGGATGCCTGCATTTTTTGTTCTTCCCATTCATCTTTAGTATAGAACTCGGCAATAATATGTTCTTTCTCTCCATAAGTGATTACGGAAAGAGCAGCTGTCATTGGAGTTGTTGCTGCAGGTAAAACATCATCTTCAAAAACAAAAGCATTTAGAAATGTGGACTTCCCGCACTTCATTTGTCCGATTACGCCAATTGTAAGAGTGTCTTTTTCAAGTTTTTCTTTTATCTCTTCCACAGAAATAATTCCATTCTTTTCAAAGGAGATAGATTGCTTGTCTTTTGGAATCCATCCATACTCTGCTGCCTTATTTGCAAGGTTGATTAAGTTTTGTTTTTTGCCTTGCAGCTCTTCAAATATATTTTGAGTCATAATTTTGAAAAATATTTTGATACTTGTTTGTAATATTCATGACAACTATTTATCCTTTGCCAAATAGCTTTTAGATTGCATAAACTTTGGTATTCACTTTGGGTATCTTGAACCTTCTCGAGGCATAGCCCTATATGATTCACCAATGCTTTAATATCTTCTTCGGTTATTTTTTCTAATAGCTCTTTAAAAAAAATCCTTCTTCCTCTGACATTTCATAGCGATTACTACTCCAAAAATGTTTTTTCAACTGAGGCATTTCTTTTATCTCTTCACAATTATCTTTTAACTTATTTATATTATCTAGAAGTTTATCCAGCAGCTCCTCCCTTTCCTTCTTATCCTGATGGTAGGAATTATTGACGGTTTTCAATTTCTCATCAAAGCTGTTTAGTTGTTTCTGCAAGTCATCTGCTACGTCTGTGACAAATGTATCACGGACTTTAAGTTTATTCACAGCCTTAATAGGTTGCATTATTTTGTCAAGAGGTGCTTTCGAAGAAAATTTAATCACTTGTTGGACGCTTAATCCTTCATCGGTCAAAGTGTTTTTTATCAGTTCTTCCACTTTCTGAACCTCGGATTCCGATTTGGTGTCTACTTTGTTGATGACGATATACAATGGCTTGTTTAGTTTCTCTTTAATAATGGAGATGGAACTTCTATTGACGGTACCTGCATTTACATCAAATACCCAAAATAAAGCATCACATTCATTGATTACATCAATGGTACGTTCCTTATCTTCTCTATCATTAGAATTAAATCCGGGAGTATCGAGAATACTTAAGCCGTCCAAATTAGCATTTTTATAGGTCATTACGAAGTATTTTATAAGGGCTGAGACTCCTTTGACCTGATCTAAGATATCCTTGGAAACTTTCTTGAAAGTTTCCTCTGCAATAGTTTTTCGCTTTCCATCGCCTGAGATGAAACTATAAGATATGGTTGGACCACCTGCTATGTAAGTTGGAATAGCGGTTGTGGCTTTGGTGCTAACCGGAAGTTGAGGAATGTTTGGATTATCCTGAGACAGAATCCTATTTACGATGGATGTCTTACCTGCGGAAAATTCACCGACAAAGGCGATGGTAGTTTTACCATCGAGCCAACTCTTCCTCTTCGTAGAAGCCCATTGGTCAAATGTATCAATGAAAAATTTTCTTTTCTCTTCGAAACCCTTTCTGCCCTTAATGCCGTTCCAATCGAGTGATTTATCTTCCTCATACAAAAATGCATTCAGCTCAGTGAAGTGTCCTTTGATAAAAGCCTCAAAAGTATCAATCTGAAGATATAAGGTTTTTATGTCTTCAACAGTGATCTCTTTAGCCGATAAAATTTCTTGGAGAAAAACCAGAGAATTTGTTCTGAGATGAAGTTCTTCTGCTTTCTCTTCAAGCTCCAGCCTGACAGATGAAAGCTCCTCGTTCAGTAACTTTGATTCTTTTTGCTCTTTATGAAGGCTGTTTTGTAAATCAGCAATATTATTATCTTTATTTTTTACTCTCTTTTTAAGTTCAGACAAATCTTCTTCATTCTCTTCAAGTTCTTCTTCCAATCCTTTTATTTTCTTCTTTAGTTCTTCAACTTCAGCCAATTGTTTTTTGATAGAATCATCAATTATCCCATCTAAATCATTTTTGAGTTGCTTATCTAATTTTTCGTATTGCAGATTAGCTTCTTGAAGGAGGAGTTCATATTGCTTTTTTATCTCGCTCACCTTTATGTTACTTTCATTGTCTATACTGGACAGCTTGGACAATAAAGATTCTTTCTCAGCCATCAATATTTCTATTTGCTGAGATATTTCAGGCTTTTTTTTGCCTTTTTTTATTATGAGTGCGATGATTGTACCTGCTGTAAAAGCCAAAAGCAACATGATTGTTGTAGGCACATCTATCATCATATGTTCATTCCCTCTTTAAGTTTTGTAATCTCTATTTCTTGCATCTCACAAGCTGTTCTATATTCTTTTAACTTGCACACCAACTCCTCGTTCTGTAGCCGAAGATCTTTAAGTTCTTTCTTTGCCTTATCTAAATCATCTTCAAGATTTTCATTTTCATCATCATGGATTTTCGCTTGTTTACGAACTTTGTTGAGCTCGGATAGTAAATCTTCGATTTGGCGTTTCATCTCTTTGTTACGCTTACTGAACTTTTCATTCTCTGCGTAGAGAGAGTCTACTTCTCTCTGTTTATCTTCTTTTTGTGATTCTGATCCGAACAATTTGTCTTTCATTGTAATGCCGATAGCACCACCAATAATAAAGGAACTGATTATAGCTAACATTTTCATTATGATTAAAGGGTCATTAATAAGGATTTATATTTTCTTAGTTGAAGAATTCTCTCATCAAACTTATCTTTCTTTTCTTTATATTCAGATTTTAGTTGATTAAGAGTTTTTGTTTTTTGCTCTATCATTTGCGAAGCTTCTTCTTGCAAATTGAAGCGAATACTGGAGACCAAATCGTCGGAAATATTATTGAGTTTTTCCTTGAAGTCAGGCGCAAGTGAATTCTCAATATAATCTCGGATGGCGCGCTTACGTTGAGGTTTTGATAACATTTTCTCGGTAATAGAACCAATAAAAGAGTCTATCATATTTGTGTTCGCTGTTAGGTTACGGTCGATGATGTTATACTGATCAGCGGTTTTAGAAGCTAAACTGACAGTTTTTCTAATTCTATCTACAGTTCTTCTGTTTGAAATGATACTTCCTACATCAGATGCGGTGTCAATTATATCAATGGCTTTACTCGCAACAGTAGAGGCAGCGCTTCTTGCAACTGCAACTCCAGTAGCTCCAGCGGTGAGGGCTACAGTGGCAACTGTAGTTGCCGCAATGAGTCCGTTTTTAATCATTTTATCATATTTGTGTCCCATGGAGGCCAAGTCAAGGTTGTAGCTCAGTCCCGATATCTGCATCTCTGATAGGTTTAAATTGTTTAAGGAGTTGAGTTTTAACTCATTGTCTGTTCCTCGTTGGCTTAATGCCTTCTCACTGAGAATGGTTTGGATCCCGGTTTTATATTTATTCAAAAGAAGGGTCGCGGTATTATTTATGATAGAGACAGCTTCTGCATCAAGGTTCTTGCTCTTGCCTGTTACTAGGTTGTCTAGTTTTAAAGTTATATCATCCTCGAATTTTCTGGAAATCGATTTTTCTTGTTCTTTAATGTCGTCCGACATTGATTCGACCAAACTAACGATATTCCTATTTATTTTTTCCAATTCATATTTACATTCTCTAATGGCTTTCTCCAAATCATCATCAGAGGAGGATGATTTTATAAGTTCGTCAATGTAATTAATAAGATATTTAGCAATATTCTTCAGCTTTAGTGAATCTACCTGCTTGATTATTTCTTTTTTGTTCTTTTGGATATTGTCAAGTAAGGAATATAATTCCTCCATCTTATTGCTATGTGCAGAGACTGCTGCCATTTGTTCAAAAGGTATCTGACTTTCTTTTCTTATATATGCTTTTGCCGCTTCAATATCCTGCTCCGATTTTGTATCGCTTTTGGTGAGAATCAAAAAGATCGTTTTTTGAGATAGTTTCATTGTTTCGATGAAATCTGTCAAAGAACGCGTGATTTGCTGATTTATGTCTATAACTAATAATATTCCATCGGCTTTCGGTAGAAAATCAACCAGAGTTTGTCTATGTTTTGGGTCAGGTGAAGACAGCCCCGGAGTATCTACTAAAATAGTAGTTGAAGGAATCTTGGTTGAAGTGTCGAAAACAGTCACGACTTTCGCGTCAGCCAATGTTTCATTTTTTAAGTCTTCAATATTCGACACTTCAATATGGTCTGATTCCTCATTGAGGATTGTTGCATGGCACACATCACAACCAAAATGAACTTCATAAATGGTAGCGGTTGTAGGCTTTGTGGCGGTTTCTAACTTTTTGCAATCAGTGAGTGCATTAATTAAAGTTGTTTTTCCGGAACTAAATTCCCCAATCAGTGGTAATACTATATTGGCGTTTTCTTGCTGTGCACGATATTTTATAGCGTTTAATTCAGCTTCTATATCAGTGAGCTCTAAATATTGAGCAATGCTGGATAGGGTTTCAAAATATTTCATGGGAGTTGATTTATTTGTAATTATTACTGTCCGTTAAACCTATTTTTATCCCCATATTTACGGAAATCGCTGCTTGACAAGCCCCCCTTTGGACTATTTCAACGGCTGTCCGCTAAAAATTGGGCTCTGTATTTGATATTGGAGCTATGAAGCATGCCCCTATTTGCGTTTTTTAGCCTTTTCCTGCGATTTTAACCCTGAAATAGGCTCTCTACATGTCCAAGACATCGGCTGTCCGACAAAACAGACATTTCTAAACACTGCTATTATTTTTAGCGGACACCAATATATTAAAATCAAATAAATTAGCTCTCATATTCTTCTTTGCCGCATTTTACATCTTTGCCCATGCGTTGGAATAAAGTTGGCTTTATAAGTTTCACCTCAAAGATAAGGCGTGAGACTTTGCTCCATAGGTATAAATGCTCACGGCGCAGATTTTGGCATCGGAAGCGTCTTTCGGTGGAATAATTTAGTGATAATTCTTTACATTAATCAAGCCGCCTCTCTTTCAGCCTGCCACCCTCTTCAGAAAGCTTTCTGAGCGGGCTATTCTTTCGACACCGAGGAACGATGTCTTCCTCACCGAGGAACGAGCTCTTCCTCGGTGTCGGAGGCCTCGTTTCTCGGTGAGGAAGAAAACGGATGTCGGTGAAAGCTCATGCGAAGCCCTCTTTTTATTTCCATTTATCTATACATCCGGCAACTGCTTCCCAAGAGGGGGAGAGGAACGGTAGGTGTGCGGGTGCGGATTGCGTGGAGCGATCCGTGTCACTCCTTCATCTTCTGGTCGATCAGCGTGCAGGCAGGGGGTAGTACGGTTACGTGGTCGAAACCTTCCAGCTGATAGAGCGTGACCTTTTGCCCCATTGCTTTCAATAGCGCATATAGGTGGGCGTTCTCTTCATAGCGGGCCAGCATCTCCAAATCTTTGTCTCCGGTGATAAGCACCATGGGGGAAGCGCCTTTTCGGATGTTGTTGGAAGGTGCGTAACGGTCTATGATGGGGACGTCGGAAGGGAGGCCACGCTCTTTGCGTATGGTGTAGTGCGTCGTGGTCTGTCCGCTGATAGGAAAGACACCTGCCAGCTTGTCCGCATCAATGTTCCATTTGGCAAGGTAGTTCTTGTCGAGGCTCAGCATGAGGCATAGATACCCTCCGGCAGAATGGCCGGCAATGTATATCTTATTCCTGTCTCCGCCGTATTCTTCTATGTGCTCGAACATCCATGCTACCGCTTCGGCGGCATCTTCCGTGTAGGCCGGATTTTGGGCGCGCGGACTCAACCGATAGTTCACGGCTACTACTGCGTAGCCTCTATCCATCAGCTCTTTGGGAAAATGCTTCTCACCGGCTTCAAGGCCTCCACCGTGGAACCAGACAAGGGTGGCAAAGCCTTTTTTGTCCGTGGGGTAGTGGATGTCGAGTTTGCAACGTTCCAGTTTGTAACTATCCGTCTCGCCCGGATGAAGATAGAATATCTCTTTTTGCGTACGGTAGCTCTCGGTGGCACCCCGATTTTGACCGTAACATAACAGTGCGCAGCACGCAACTAAAACACACGCGATTATCTTTTTCATGGCAAATATACAAAACACTAAAATGATACTTCGCAAAGATAGCTTTTTGTTTTGTGATTCAAGAAAATACTTCTATCTTTGCGCCCGATTTATAATGAGTCGATATAATGTCTCACTTAATTAAACGAGTTAAACAATTTATTTATTAATGGAAAATTTAAAGAATGTATCTCCCGTTGAAGACTTCAATTGGGATGCTTACGAAAATGGCGAAACAGTGGCCGGTGCAAGTCACGAAGAACTGGAAAAAGCGTATGACAACACACTGAACAGAGTTAACGACCGCGAGGTGGTTGACGGAACCGTAATCGCAATGAACAAGCGTGAAGTAGTTGTGAACATCGGTTACAAATCAGACGGCATCATTCCGATGAGTGAGTTCCGTTACAATCCCGACCTGAAAGTGGGCGATACCGTAGAGGTGTACATCGAAAATCAGGAAGACAAAAAAGGACAGCTTGTCCTCTCTCACCGCAAGGCTCGTGCTACCCGTTCTTGGGACCGCGTGAACGCGGCTTTGGAAAACGAAGAAATTATCAAGGGGTACATCAAGTGCCGCACAAAGGGTGGTATGATCGTAGACGTATTCGGCATCGAGGCTTTCTTGCCGGGTTCTCAAATCGACGTGAAGCCTATCCGCGACTACGATGTATTCGTTGGCAAAACGATGGAATTCAAGGTTGTCAAAATCAATCAAGAATTCAAGAATGTGGTTGTTTCTCACAAGGCGCTTATCGAGGCCGAACTGGAACAACAGAAGAAAGAAATCATCGGTAAACTCGAAAAAGGCCAAGTGCTTGAGGGTACCGTTAAAAATATCACTTCCTATGGCGTATTTATCGACTTGGGCGGCGTAGACGGTTTGATTCACATCACCGACCTGTCTTGGGGCCGTGTCAGCGATCCGAAAGAAGTGGTTGAACTCGACCAGAAACTCAATGTGGTTATCCTTGACTTCGACGACGAGAAGAAGCGTATCGCTCTCGGCTTGAAGCAACTCACTCCGCATCCTTGGGATGCACTGAGCGCCGAATTGAAGGTGGGCGATCACGTGAAGGGTAAAGTTGTTGTTATGGCCGATTACGGTGCATTCATCGAAATCGCTCCGGGCGTAGAAGGTTTGATTCACGTTTCCGAGATGTCTTGGTCGCAGCACCTGCGCTCTGCACAGGACTTCATGAAGGTAGGCGACGAAGTAGAAGCCGTTGTACTGACTTTGGATCGTGAAGAACGTAAGATGTCTCTCGGCATCAAGCAGTTGAAGGCCGATCCTTGGGAAACCATCGAAGAGAAATATCCCATCGGCAGCAAGCACACCGCTAAAGTACGCAACTTCACTAATTTCGGTGTATTTGTTGAAATCGAAGAGGGCGTTGACGGCTTGATTCACATCTCTGATCTGTCTTGGACGAAGAAAGTAAAACATCCGTCAGAATTTACTCAGATTGGTGCCGACATCGACGTACAGGTTCTGGAAATCGATAAGGAAAACCGTCGTTTGAGCCTCGGCCACAAGCAACTCGAAGAGAATCCTTGGGATGTATTCGAAACAGTATTCACCGTAGGTTCGGTACACGAAGGCACTATCATCGAAATGCTGGATAAGGGTGCTGTTGTTGCTCTGCCTTATGGTGTAGAAGGTTTCGCTACTCCGAAACACCTTGTTAAGGAAGATGGTTCTCAGGCACAGTTGGACGAGAAACTCGAATTCAAGGTTATCGAGTTCAACAAAGATGCCAAGCGCATCATCCTCTCTCACAGCCGTATCTTTGAGGATGCTGCAAAGGCAGAAGAGAGAGCCGAGAAGAAGGCTGCCAAGAAAGCAAACAGCAAGAGAGAAGAAGCAACTCCTGTTATCCAGAATCAGGCTGCATCTACCACTCTGGGCGACATCGACGCCTTGGCTGCTTTGAAAGAGCAATTGGAAGCCGGTAAGAAGTAATTGAAAATACAATAGATTATTAAAAGAGTCGTATCATATTTTTGTTCAAGGATGATATGGCTCTTTTTTTTATGTAGAAAATGTAATAATATTATTAAAACTGAATGAAAATAAAAAAGATTTGTTTGTGTATTTTGTTGTCTGCTATAATGCTTGGATGTGAGCAGGCTGTGGATAATGAATTGATTGCTGTCCATGAGAAGCATGAGTTGAAGCAGGGACAGTTTGCGTTTGATTATGAGGGTTGTAAGATGTATGGTGAAGTAATGCCTATTGTTACTCAGACAAGAGGAATTACTGAAGATAGTAAAACCTACAATTTGATTATCAGATCTGAATATTTAAAAAAGACTGTTGTAACTCAGTTGGTACAGACCTTTAATAATGATGGTAGTTTTATATTAACTCATTATGTCGAAGGAGTGAAAGTGGCTTCTCTTTTTTATAAATGGTGCAGGAAAACTTTATAATATAGAGGTAGAAGAATTTCCTACTACTAGAGCTGCATCTAACTTTCTAAAATGCTTTAATGCTAAGTATTCAGCTCTGAAAAAGGAATATCAAGAGGCTGTGGGTGAGTTTGTGTCAGATATGACTATAGATTTGGTTGCACCGGCTTTGGCTGCTACAGCCGCAGCTGATTGTGCTGGTATGTTTGATTATCCGGGTATTAAATAATGACACCTATCATACTTTTATGCACCTGCCTGCCCTTATGGGCATTGGCTTTACTACTGTTTGCACAACGTTTCCCGAAAAACACAAAGCAATGGTTCTCGTGGGCTTCCGTATTGTTCCTTCTTATTCCTGTATTGTTTTTCCCGTTGTCTGCCTATGCCGATAAGCGGGAGGCGATGCGAATGGGGAATTATACGCTTGAAGCGCGGCAAGAGTTCAGACTTCGTCTCTGGATTTGTGCATGCAGCTACATGGCGGAGTTGATAATCGGCTTTCTGCTGAAATACATAGGCGTGGAGCTTTATGGAGAATTGGCTGTGAGTTGTGGCAATATTTTCCTGTTCCTGCTGATTCTGACATGTTGGGATTTGTTCCGTCCTCTTCGGTATTGATGCAGGTCATATATTTGATATAAAAAGGGAATTGCGGATTGTTTCCGTAGTTCCCTTTTTGTTTTCGTATTTGCGGTGCTTTGATTATCTTTGCCCCGTTATGGAAAAATTTGACATACACATCCTCGGCTGCGGCTCCGCATTGCCTACCACACGCCATTTCCCCACTTCGCAGATAGTGAACGTGCGTGATAAGTTGTTTATGATAGACTGTGGGGAAGGCGCCCAACTGCAGTTTCGTAAATCCCGATTGAAATTCTCCCGGCTGAACCATGTCTTTATTTCTCATTTGCATGGAGATCATTGTTACGGCCTGTTGGGCCTAATCTCTACGCTGAATCTTTTGGGACGTACTGCCGAGCTGCACATACATTCTCCCAAAGGCCTGGAAGAACTCTTGACGCCGATGCTCGACTTTTTCAATCGGCAGATGTCGTACAAGGTGCTCTTCCATGTGTTCGAGACAAAGGAACCCATGCTGATTTATGAAGACCGCTCGCTGACGGTGACAACCATTCCGTTGCGTCATCGCATGCCCTGTTGCGGTTTCCTGTTTGCGGAGAAACCTCGCCCCAACCACATCATCCGTGATATGGTAGACTTCTACCAAGTGCCGGTGTACGAACTGAACCGTATAAAGAACGGAGAAGACTATGTGACGCCGGCAGGAGAAACCATTCCCAACCATCTGCTGACGCATCCTGCCGACCCTCCCCGCCGTTATGCCTATTGCTCGGATACAATCTGTCTGCCTTCTATCGTCGGACAGATACAAGGCGTAGACCTGCTTTTCCATGAGGCCACCTTTGCCGAAGAAGATGCGCCGCGTGCCGGAGAAACATTCCATACAACTGCGGCACAAGCTGCCGGGATAGCCAAAGCCGCCGGAGTGAAGCGGTTGCTTATAGGCCACTTCTCTGCCCGGTATGAGGAAGAAACTGTACTGCTACAAGAGGCTTCGACCATATTCCCCGATACGCTGCTTGCTAAAGAGACACTTTGCGTGTCGGTGTGAATTAAACTTTTTGTATCTTTGGCAGTCTAAAACAACAAATGCGAACGGAAGTTTATGACCTCTTCTTATAATGAACGCGAAGTGTTGGCCCTTTTGCTGGACGAAAGTACGCAAAAACAAGGGTTCGAGATGATTGTTGCCCGGTATAGCGAACAACTGTACTGGCAGATTCGCCGCATGGTTCTTTCTCATGAAGATGCCAACGATTTGCTTCAGAACACTTTTATTAAAGCATGGATAAATATCGACTATTTTCGGGCGGAGGCCAAGCTCTCCACTTGGCTTTATCGCATTGCTTTGAACGAGTGCCTTACCTTCCTGAACAAGCGGCAGGCTTTATCTACCGTCTCTTTGGACGATGCGGAGGCTGATGCGCTCCGAAAGCTGGAGAGCGACCCGTACTTCTCCGGCGACAAGGCGGAAATGACTCTTCAAAAGGCTTTGCTCACCTTGCCGGAAAAGCAACGCATGGTGTTCAATCTGAAATATTATCAAGAGATGAAATATGAAGAGATGTCCGAAATCTTTGGCACATCGGTGGGGGCTTTGAAAGCGTCCTATCATCATGCCGTGAAGAAAATCGAAAGGTTTATAAGCGAAGCGGATTAAACCTTTGCCGTGAAACAATGTCTAATTGAACAGGAAGGAGAAAGAAACTTTATGAAGGAAGAAGATAAAATACGGAAAAAGATAGGAGCGGAGAATCCTTTCCGCGTTCCCGACGGTTACTTTGACAATCTTACCTCGGAGGTGATGAGCCGACTTCCCGAAAGAGAGAAAAATGCTATCGCTCAAAGAGAGCCTACAAGATGGGAAAGGATGAGACCGTGGCTGTATATGGCTGCCATGTTCATTGGTGCGGCATTGATTATCAGGGTGGCTTCTTCAGACCGTACGCCTGCCGCGGATAGCGTGGTTGCCGATGAGACGGAAGCCCAGATGGAATATATTAATATGGCTGTGGAAAACTCCATGATGGACGACTATTCATTGTACGTCTTCTTGGCAGATTCTGATGCCGAATGAAAAAACAACTACTTAGCTGATTGAAAAAATGAAAAGACTAATCGTTTTATTGGTAATGGTATGTGGCGTAATGCCTTTGCTTCGGGCTGGTAATGGAATCAATCAATACTTGTCACCCGATGAGTTTCGTACCAAACAGAAGGCCTTTATCATTGAAAAGGCCGGATTGACAAATGAGGAAGCTGCTATATTCTTCCCCTTGTATTTCGAGTTGCAGGATCGGAAAAAGCAGTTGAACGATGAAGCATGGACATTGCTTCGGAAGGGTAAGGATAAAGAAACTACCGAAGCCCAGTATCAGGAAATTTTGGAGGGAGTATACGACGCCCGTATCGCTTCCGACCGTTTGGATAAGACTTACTTCGATAAATTTAAGAAAATATTATCCTACAAGAAAATATATCTGGTACAGAGAGCTGAAATGCGTTTCCATCGCGAACTGCTGAGGGGCATGCACAAGAAAGGTGAAAGGCCTCAAAGAAGGATGCAAGGACGTAGCAAGTAAGAAGCAGCTTTGCATCTAACCTGTTTTGCATTGGAAAAGGGGTTATGCTTTGCGTCCCTTTTCCAATGCTTTGGCTTCGTTCCATAGCACATCCATTTCTTCCAGCGTCATGTCGTGCAGGCTCTTTCCTTCTTTGATGGTATGTGCCTCCAGATAGTTGAAGCGGTTGATGAATTTCTGATTGGTTCGTTCCAGCGCATTGTCCGGATTGATTTTGTATAGGCGGGCGGCATTGATGAGGCTGAACATGACGTCACCGAATTCCGCTTCCGCTTTGTCTTTTTCCATCTGCCCCACTTCCGCTTGAAATTCTTTGATTTCCTCTTTCACTTTCTCCCAAACCTGTTCGCGTTCTTCCCAATCGAACCCTACGTTGCGAGCCTTATCTTGAATGCGGTAGGCTTTAATCAGTGAGGGAAGAGCAGCCGGAACACCGCTTAGTACGGTTTTATTGCCGTTTTTCTCTTTCAACTTCAGTTGTTCCCAGTTTTCAGAAACCTGTCCGGCTGTCTCTGCTTTTACATCGCCGAACACGTGAGGATGACGGAAAATCAGTTTTTCGCAAAGACGGTCGCAGACGTCTTTCATGTCGAAATCACCGGTTTCACTGCCTATCTTTGCATAGAAAGCCACGTGCAGCAATACATCGCCCAACTCTTTGCAGATGTCATCCTTGTCATCGCGCATCAGGGCGTCGCAAAGCTCGTAAGTTTCTTCGATGGTGTTGGGGCGCAAGCTTTCATTGGTTTGTTTGCGATCCCACGGGCATTTCTCGCGGAGTTCGTCGAGTATATCGAGGAAGCGTCCGAAAGCTTCCATCTGTTCTTTTCTGTTATGTATCATTATCTGTATCTTTTTAAGTAATTTCTGTTTATCGTGGGACAAATAGCCTCATTTCCTCTCTTAGATCATCTGCACTTGGGAATGACAGTTGCCTCACTCCTTCTTTCTCTTCGGCATTCAAGCGGTTCGTTGCTTGTATTATTTGTTCATATTCATAATAGGAGACCAGCAATCCCACAACCTCCGAGTAATTCTTACGACCGCTCGAAATGTTGTTCCCTTTCAGATACCAATCGTAAATCCTATCCTGTATCTTTCCAAGGAGCGGACTGTATTTCTCCATCCAATACTTCCGGTTGCTCTGCACTTGTTCGATGATTTCCGGCCTTATGCGGTGGACAAGCAGTGCATATTCTTCTTCGGTCATCAGTAGGGCAGCATTGCCGAGCACATGTGGGAGTACCGACAAGTAGCCGCTGAAGCGAATGCCGCGTGCTTTGGAACAGATGCATACCTGATAGGCATAGAAGTTGGCTTCCGCTTCGCCGGCAATGCCTAACAGATGTGCCAGTTCGTGGGCATAAGTGGCAGGATATTGCGATGGGAGCAGATCGCCGTTCAGCGTGAACTCGCAAAAGAAAGGTCCCATGCTTCCGGTGACCCCAACCATCGAGATGAGAGGAGTGAAAAGCATGGTTTTCGCACGCGGAGAATCTTGGAGCGGGTAGTGCACGCCCAGACTATCGCTGATTTGGCGGTAAGCGTTGACGCTTTCTCGGCGCACCAACGGCTCATTGATAGAAGTGATACGAACGTAAGAACCGTTCAGCTTGTCGATATAATCGTTTGCGAATGCCTGAAAAGCGGTCTTGCTGTATTCCCGCCGCGACATATCCGTCCGTTCATATATGTCTTTTTGAAAATAGTTCAGCCCCCATGCCAGATAAAACCAAGCATATATCCACGCCAGATATTCCGCTTCGTTCAACAGAATCTGCTTCCATTTCTTTTTCTGTACGTAGTATGCTTTGACGGGATAAAGAAAAAGGCCGATGATGCTCAGAAAGATGAATAAGTCGCCTATGGCAAAAGGGATAAGCCCGGAAAAAGACGATAGGCAGAAAGCGATTATCGGATAAACGATGCGCGCATACATGTCGCTCAATGATGGAATAAGTTGAGTTGCCCATGTGGCAGACAGCAGCACGATTAGTATAACATGTCTGAATTTCAGCTTGTACCTCATTTTATCCATTGTTTTATAGGGGCAAAAATATATATTTAATTTTTAATTCATTAATTTTGCACGCGTTATTCGAAATAAATTAATCGTAGATATTTAAAAAAAACATGGAATTAGCAAGTAAGTACAATCCTGCTGACGTGGAGGAAAAGTGGTACCGGTATTGGTTGGGCCACAAATTATTCAGTTCGAAACCCGATAGTCGCGAGCCTTACACTGTCGTCATTCCGCCTCCTAACGTCACCGGTGTGTTGCACATGGGACACATGCTTAATAATACCATTCAAGATATTCTGGTGCGTCGTGCTCGCATGGAAGGTAAAAACGCCTGCTGGGTGCCGGGCACCGATCATGCTTCCATCGCTACCGAAGCCAAAGTGGTGAACAAACTCGCCGAACAAGGAATCAAGAAGACCGACCTCACTCGTGAAGAATTTCTGAAGCACGCTTGGGAATGGACTGACGAGCATGGCGGAATCATCCTGAAGCAACTTCGCAAGTTGGGTGCTTCTTGCGATTGGGAGCGCACGGCTTTCACCATGGACGAAACTCGTAGCGAGAGTGTGCTGAAGGTTTTTGTAGATTTGTATAATAAAGGTTTGATATACCGGGGTGTCCGCATGGTGAACTGGGATCCGAAGGCATTGACTGCTCTCAGCGATGAGGAAGTTATCTATAAGGAAGAGCATAGCAAACTATATTATCTGAAATATATGGTAGAAGGTGATCCCGAAGGGCGTTATGCGGTGATTGCCACTACCCGTCCCGAAACCATTATGGGTGATACTGCAATGTGTATCAATCCCGAAGACCCCAAGAATACTTGGTTGAAGGGGAAAAAAGTGATTGTTCCATTGGTAGGCCGTGCCATTCCGGTGATTGAAGACGATTATGTGGATATCGAATTCGGTACCGGCTGTTTGAAGGTTACTCCTGCGCATGATGTGAACGACTATATGCTGGGCGAGAAGTATAATTTGCCGAGTATCGACATCTTCAATGATAACGGAACACTTAGCGAAGCAGCGGGGCTGTATGTCGGCATTGATCGTTTCGACGTGCGCGAGCAGATAGAGAAAGATCTTGCCGCCGCCGGATTGCTTGAAAAGGTGGAGGCATATACCAATAAGGTAGGCTTCTCTGAGCGAACCAATGTACCCATCGAACCGAAGCTTTCCATGCAATGGTTCTTGAAAATGCAGCATTTTGCGGATATGGCATTACCGCCGGTGATGAATGATGAATTGAAGTTTTATCCTGCCAAATATAAGAATACGTATAAGAATTGGCTGGAGAACATCAAGGACTGGTGCATCAGCCGTCAGTTGTGGTGGGGACATCGCATCCCGGCTTATTTCTTGCCGGAAGGCGGCTATGTGGTAGCTGCCACTGCCGAAGAGGCGTTGAAGTTGGCTAAAGAAAAGACCGGTAATTCCGGCTTGAAAATGGAAGATCTCCGTCAGGACGAAGACTGCTTGGACACTTGGTTCTCTTCATGGTTGTGGCCTATATCTTTGTTTGATGGCATCAACAACCCCGGTAACGAGGAAATCAAATATTATTATCCTACAAGCGACTTGGTGACCGGGCCGGATATCATCTTCTTTTGGGTGGCACGTATGATTATGGCCGGCTACGAATATGAAGGCGAGATGCCGTTTAGAAATGTTTATTTTACGGGTATTGTTCGCGACAAGCTGGGACGTAAGATGTCGAAATCGTTGGGCAACTCTCCCGATCCGTTGGAGTTGATAGAGAAGTATGGCGCCGATGGTGTGCGTATGGGTATGATGCTTTCGGCTCCTGCCGGCAATGATATTCTTTTCGACGATGCGCTGTGCGAACAGGGGCGCAACTTCTGTAACAAGATATGGAATGCTTTTCGCTTGGTGAATGGCTGGAAGGTAGACGAGGAAAAGCAGGTTTCCGAAGCCTCGCGTCTGGCTGCCGAGTGGTTTGAGTCCAAACAAAATGAAGTGGCTGCCGAAGTGGCCGACCTTTTCGGCAAATATCGCCTGAGCGAAGCCTTGATGGCTGTATACAAATTATTCTGGGATGAATTCTCTTCTTGGTATCTGGAAATTATCAAACCGGCTTACGGCGAAGGAATTCCAAGCAGTATCCACGACTGCACCCTGCGTTTTTTTGATAATTTGCTGCATTTGTTGCATCCTTTTATGCCGTTCATCACCGAGGAAATCTGGCAGCATCTCTACAATCGTACAGAAGAGGAGATAGAGGAGGAACACATCAGCCTGATGATAGACACGATAACCATAGATAGCGTGGTATATAAAGATGTGCTTGCCCGCTTTGAAACCGTAAAAGAAGTAATCAGCAGCATACGCTCTATCCGTTTGCAAAAGAATATTGCCCAGAAAGAAGCGTTGGAATTGCAGGTCATCGGTGAAAATCCGGCGGTTGAATTCAATGCTGTTATTGAAAAGATGTGCAACCTTTCGACAATCAATGTGGTGGAGGCCAAGGCTGAAGGAGCTGCCGCATTTATGGTAGGCACGACTGAATATGCAGTGCCTATCGGCAATATGATTGATGTGGAAGCCGAAATAGCCCGTATGGAGGCCGAGCTGAAGCATAAGGAAGGCTTCCTTCAAGGTGTACTGAAGAAATTGGGCAATGAGAAGTTTGTGAGCAACGCTCCGGCTGCCGTCATTGAAATGGAACGTAAGAAGCAGGCGGATGCCGAAAGCATTATCAACTCTTTGAAAGAAAGCATAGCGGCGTTGCGTAAAGCATGAGTAGAATTAGTATGAAAAAAAGAACTCCGAGATGGAAACATCTCGGAGTTCTTTTTTATTTGTATAATAGAAAGCTTTGGGAAGCTTCTAACCGCTTTTATTTCTCCAATAGATTCTTCAAGAAAGCGTCCAGTTCTTCATCCAGTCCTTTCAGTAGTTCATCATTTACCAATAAGGTTTCATCGTCTATCAACAAGAGTTCGGCAAGGGTTTCTTTCTCATCATCTACCAGTACAAAGGAGAAAGGTTTTAGAATGGTCAGTTTGTCAAAAACTCCTGCGTTTTTCATGTTGCAGAGCAGGGTGGTGAGGATACGTTCCGTATTCTCGTAGAAATCATCCCCTTCGTAAGTAGTCCATTCTTCGATAGTGGTATTGATAAGCTCTTCATCCTCATCATCAAAGACAGACAGCTCGCCCGAGTTTTGGTTCGGTTGCAGATGAATATCCGTAACGATGGTCTGTTCGCAACCGCAAGTATATTTCCCAATTGCTTTTTTGATGCTATCCTCCAAGAGTGATAATGACGATTGACTGAGCTTCATAATTGCTTTTTCTTAATAGTTGTTCAAAGGTAGGGAAAATTATTTATAATGTATGGTTAAAGGTGAAAAAAAACAGATATATAGCTATTCTTCCTCTTTAAACCGCATCATTTGCATGTTCAGCCGTGCCATTCCTTCCTTTCGTTTCTGCAATTCGTTCACGTATGAGGTGGTGAAGAGATAATAGGAAGTCATGCTGTCACTGAGTTCGGCACTATCCTTCGATGTATTCTTTCCTTTTCCATCGGTGAGGGCTTGCGCTTTCGATGCCCATTCCAGAGCAGTGTCTATGCTGTCTTGCATCTCATATCCCAAGGCAATGTTGCAGGCGGCATGTATTTTTTGCTTTCCCTTCTTGCTATTGTAAGTCTGCTTCCAGAGGGCGATGGCTTCTGCCCAATTCTCTTCTTTGGCATATATTGCACCGTCGCGCATGTTCACTGAACCACTGCTGAAGAGATATCGGTTATCGGTTTTCCAATAAGGGAGTAGGTGTTTGGTAGGTATTGTGCCGGCAAACTCCGATGCTTGTTTCAGCATATCTTCTTCTTTGATGAGGTGGCTACGCACGTAAGCTTCTCCGCTTCCTACTTCCTCCCAGAAAATGCTGTCATTGGTACTGACAGTCACCATGGGACCTTTACGGTTGGGCAGATACACTTTTACTGTGGGATAAACCTTTACATCTACAGTGCCATGAAAAACTCCCCAATCGGGTATATAGCTTATCTTGCGGGTGGAACGCATCTGTACATTCTCCAAGGCGATCAGGAAATCTACATCAAGGTTTTGGATAAGATGATTTACTTCTTCCGTCGACAATGTGCTTTCTCGTGGACTGATGTCTTTGCTGCGCAAGGCGGAGTCGCAGATCACTACTTCTTCAAAATAGTTTTCATCGGCTAGGGTCTTTGCCAGCGATTCGGCGGTTGTTGCGGCATCTCCATTATAGTAGTTGGTCATCCGCATCCACTCGTTTGCTCCTTTGTTCTGCTCTTCTTTTGTGATAATCAGTTTGTTGTCGGGAACAGAAGGCATGTTGTTGACAACAGCTACCCGTTTCAGAGTAGTAGGAAAGCTGACTTCTGCCGGAAGCATATACTCAATGGACAGTTGTTCTACACTCCGACAACTGCCCAAAAGCAGTAAAATTGTCAGTAACAGACAATAGTGATATTTTGCCATCTTCTTCAAGATCTTGTTTTAAAAACAAAATTACGCTTTTAAGCTGATATATATAAAGATTAGAAGTTATAAAAAGGTTAGACGAAAATAAAAAATGCAAATGTCTAAAACATCTATGTATCTTTAAACTGCTGGATGCAGATAGCATCCCGATACACAGCTCTTGAATAAAGAAAAAGAGCGTTTGGGGCGTCTGCGCCTGAGAAAAGCTCTCTTTTTGAAGGTCAGCTATCCATTCCGGACAGTGCGTAAGAGACTTAATCTCTTCTTGTGTTAAGAATTGGGGCAAACACTCCCCCAAAAAGAATCCTATAAAAAAACGCAGAGCAAGAATTACCAAGCTCTGCGCTGCCTCATACCGTTTGGCTTTAGGCATTTCTTCCGTGACAATTCTTAAATTTCTTACCGCTGCCACAAGGACAAGGATCATTACGTCCTACTGTTTTTTCGGTACGGATCGGTTCCCGTCTGGGTTGTTCGCGCGTATCTTGCGCTGCGGCGGCCTGCTGATGCGGGTCGTTCAGGTCTACCTTCTGTTCGCGGTATTTACTCATATCCTGACGTTGTTCCGGAGCAGCCTGGCGTACCTCCACATGGCGAGCCGACCGTTGAACTTCCTGATTTTCGGCAGGTGCTTCCTGCATCGGAATCTGTCCGCGCATAAGGATAGAAATGGTCTGGTTGTTTATTTTGTCAACCATGGCATCAAACAAGTTTACGGATTCCAGCTTATAAATCAACAACGGATCTTTCTGCTCGTAGCTTGCATTCTGTACAGAGTGCTTCAAATCATCCAGTTCGCGCAGGTTTTCTTTCCATGCTTCGTCGATAACGTGCAACAGGATTGATTTCTCGAACGACTTCACTACCTCCTTGCATTCGGTTTCGTAAGCTTTCTTCAAGTTGCAGGAGATGTTGTACATCCGTTTGCCGTCGGTGATAGGTATCAAGATGTTTTCGTACATGTGACCTTGTGCTTCGTACACCTGCTTGATGACCGGATGGGCAATCTGTGCCATGCGTTCGGTTTTACGCTTGAAGAGTGTCATGGCAGCTTCGAAAGTTCTGTCTGCAAGACTTTCTTTCTTCTCGTTGCGGAATTCCTCTTCGGTGAAAGGCACCTCCATGGCAAGGGTCTGGAGCACATCCATCTTGCAGTTTTCATAATCGGGGGCTTCTACGGCGTTGGCGCAGCGATCCCAAATCATGTTTACGATATCCATGCCGATGCGTTCGCCCATCAGCGCGTGGCGGCGTTTGGTGTAGACCACCGTACGCTGTTTGTTCATCACGTCATCGTATTCCAGCAGTCGCTTACGGATGCCGAAGTTGTTTTCTTCCACTTTCTTCTGCGCACGTTCTATGGATTTGGAAATCATGCTGTGCTCAATCATTTCGCCCTCTTTGAAACCAAGCTTATCCATCACGCCGGCAATACGGTCGGAAGAGAAGAGGCGCATCAGGTCGTCTTCCAGTGACACGAAGAAAACAGAGGAACCGGGGTCACCCTGACGACCTGCACGACCGCGCAACTGGCGGTCTACACGACGGCTTTCATGGCGTTCCGTACCGATGATGGCAAGACCACCGGCAGCTTTCACCTCGGGACTCAGCTTGATATCCGTACCACGGCCGGCCATATTCGTGGCGATGGTCACCGCACACTTCAAACCGGCTTTCGCCACAATGTCCGCTTCCTTTTGGTGCAACTTGGCGTTCAATACGCTATGTTCTATCTTACGCATGGCAAGCATCTTGCTCAGCATTTCGGAAATCTCCACTGATGTAGTACCCACCAGAACCGGACGTCCGGCTGCTACCATCTTTTCTATTTCCTCGATGACGGCTTTGTATTTCTCGCGTTTCGTCTTGTAAACGCGGTCGTTCATGTCATTACGGGCAATGGGACGGTTGGTGGGGATAACTACCACATCCAGTTTATAGATGTCCCACAACTCGCCGGCCTCTGTTTCAGCGGTACCTGTCATACCGGATAGTTTGTGATACATGCGGAAGTAGTTCTGCAACGTAATCGTGGCGAAAGTCTGTGTGGCTGCTTCCACCTTCACGCCCTCTTTGGCTTCGATGGCCTGATGCAAGCCGTCGGAATAGCGGCGACCTTCCATGATACGTCCGGTCTGCTCGTCCACGATCTTCACTTGTCCGTTGATGACTACGTATTCGTCGTCTTTCTCGAACATGGTATAGGCCTTCAGTAGCTGGTTGATGGTGTGCACGCGCTCGCTCTTCACGGCATAGTTCGTCATTAGAGCATCCTTCTTCTCCAGACGTTGCTCGTCCGTCAGTTCGGTCTCATTTTCCAAGGCCGAGAGCTGGGCGGTGATGTCGGGCAGTACAAAGAAAGTGGGGTCTTCGGCATTTCCGCTGATAAGATCTACGCCCTTGTCCGTCAGATCCACGCTGTTCAGTTTCTCGTCTATTACGAAGTACAGCGGATCTGTCACTTCGTGCATACGTTTGTTGTTCTGCTCCATGTAGATTTCCTCGGTCTTCAGCATGCCGGCCTTGATGCCCTGTTCGCTCAGGAACTTGATGAGAGGCTTGTTCTTGGGCAGACACTTGTGGCTGCGATATAAGGCGAGGAATCCCTCTTCCTGGTCTTTCTTGTCGTTCGAGGCAATGAGCCGTTTGGCATCGGCCAGATATTGGGTAGCTATTCTCTTTTGTGCCTCTACCAAACGTTCCACTTGCGGGCGGAGCTGCTCGAAAAGCTGGTCGTCACCTTTGGGCACGGGGCCGGAGATGATAAGCGGAGTACGGGCATCGTCTATCAATACCGAGTCCACCTCATCCACGATGGCATAATTGTGCTGACGCTGTACAAGGTCTTTCGGGCTGATAGCCATGTTATCGCGCAGGTAGTCGAAGCCGAATTCATTGTTTGTTCCGAAGGTGATGTCCGCCATATAAGCTTTTCGACGGGCGTCGGAGTTGGGCTGGTGCTTGTCGATGCAGTCCACGCTCAAGCCGTGGAACATATAGAGCGGTCCCATCCACTCGGAGTCACGTTTGGCCAGATAGTCGTTCACAGTCACTACGTGTACCCCGTTACCTGTCAGGGCATTGAGGAATACCGGCAGGGTAGCCACCAGTGTTTTACCTTCGCCCGTTGCCATTTCGGCAATTTTTCCCTTGTGTAATACCACACCACCAAACAATTGCACGTCATAGTGCACCATGTTCCATACGGTGTCATTGCCTCCGGCTATCCAGTGGTTTTGGTAGATGGCCTTGTCGTTTTCTATGCGGACGAAGTCTTTGGTGGCTGCCAGTTGGCGGTCAAATTCGGTGGCCGTCACCGTCACTTCTTCATTTTCGGCGAAGCGTTGGGCAGTTTCCTTTACGATGGCAAAAGCGGTGGGAAGCACTTCGTCCAATGCCTTTTCGTAAATGTCCAATATTTCTTTTTCTATTTTGTCAATCTGATTGAAGATGTCTTCGCGTTTTTCCAGTTCGGTGTCTTCCACGCTTGCTTTCAATTCTTCTACTTTGGTGCGCTGTTCGGTAGCCGATTCGAGGATGTAGACCTTCAGTTCCTCAGTCTTGGCGCGCAAACCATCGTTGTCGAGCTTGGCTACTTCCGGATAAGTGGCTTTAATTTTCTCCACCCACGGCTGTATTTCTTTCATGTCGCGTGTGGACTTATTGCCGAAAATCGAGCTTAAAAATTCATTGAATCCCATTATATATCTGTTTTTATTATTATTGCTGAATTAATTAGGCGTGCAAAGTTACTGATTTCTATATAGATTACCCAGATTTGCACAGATTATTTTAATCCTCCCGAAATCATTCTTAAAGAAATTCCACGTTGTCCTGAAAGCTTTGTATTTCGATTTATCAAGTACAGATGACACAAGTGATAGGCAGTATCGTTTTTTGAAAATCTGTGTCATCCGTGCTGTTTGCATCCGAAAAGTTCTCCTTCTGAGACCTTCCATTCTTCTATCGAGACAGGCTTTAGAAATCGAGGGGAGAAGCTGTGCTTGCATTCGGAGCGCGAATGCGCATTATACCGGCCAGGGTGGGGGCGATGCGTTCTATGCTGACAGGTATGCGGATGGTTTCCGCTTTTATGCCACTGCCCAGCAGGATAAGGGGGGCAGGGATATTGGCTTTGCGCACCACACGATTATCGGTGTTGTTTTCCTGCATCACGGTCCAACCCGGCAGTACATCGATGGTCAAGTCGCCGGAACGCTTGCGATGGAAGCCGTTGCGGATGCGCTCTATCTGTGGCGACCAAGAGCCTAACAGCAGGCGGTGAGCCGAATATACCTCGTTTACACCGCTGAACTGTACTAAAAACTCAGCTGCCTTTTCCTGAATCTCTGCCAGGTTCAGTTGCTTACTTTCTATCAATTTATGGTTGAGGTAGATTTGCCGGTCGTAATAAGCTTCCACATACTGGCCTTCGCCGTAGGTGGCCATGAGGAACATGTTCAGCAACGTGGCGCATCGGTTCAAGTGGAACTCTCCGCCCGGTGTGCGATAGATGCCCGGGTCGGCGTCTTCGGCATCGGCATAGCCCGTAGAGGTGATGCAGAAAAGCACGTTGTGCAATCCCACCTTGTGGTCGATGATCTCAAGCAAAGCAGCTATGCTTCTGTCCAGCCGGACGTAGGTATCCTGCATCTCCGTGGCACACTCTTGCACGCTTCGGCGATTGTAGTTTCCGGCGTAGTAGGTCAGCGAAAGCAGGTCGGGTACTTCGTCTTGCCCCACGGTGCTTTTGTTCAGCAGTTCTTCGGTCAGCAAGTTCACTTCCTCGTTGATGAAGGGAGTGGTGAGCAGCCGTCGGAACTTATTGCTCCGTTCGCTGTCCGGTTTATATTTAAAAGGCTCGTCTCGCCATTCGGGTAAGAAAGTATAGTAAGCAAAAGGAAGTGCAGGCGTCCACACCATGTCCTTGATGCGGAAGTCGGGCGATTTGCGTTCGTTGTATAGGCTCAGCCACCACGGGAACTCACTGTAATAGGTCGTACTGCACCATTTTCCCGTGTTTTTGTTAAGCCAAAAAGCACCGTTTCCAGCATGGCCTGCTCCCAATATGGCGGCATCGCTGAAGGGTGCTATGGCATAGACCAGTCCTTTGTTCCGGGTGGCTATTCTCAATTCGTCGGCAATAGTAGAGGTCAGCAATCGTGAGGGAGAAGTACTTTCGTCCGTGTAGTTGCCCATGAAGTCGGGATCTTCCACACAGTTCACGGGGCGTAGCGTATGGGCGTCCAGCCAGTTTTCGGCAATGATGCCGTTCATGGAGGGCGTTGTACCGGTATAGATGGCGGCTATGGCCGATGCCCGGTCGGTTCCGTTGAAAGCGAATTCTGCCTGACGGAACACTTTGCCTTCGCGTAGCAGGCGTTTGAATCCTTTTTCCCCATATAAGGACGAGAAAGCTTCCATATAGTCCGTGCGCAGTTGGTCAATGGTGAGCGTCACCACCAGTTTGGGGGTGGCAGGCAGCGGTTGGGCTTGCAGGCCACCGAATGTCAGTGCAAGTATGGAGGTTATCAGTCCTTTTTTCATTTCTTTTTATATGTCAAAAAGAGGTTGCTTCCTGAGCGTATTAGCAAACACAGTGCCAAAGGTAATACTGTCAGCGGGAATTCTTGAGGAATTATTACCCAAAGGGCTATAAAAAGAGTTAAAACAATGAAATTAGCCCGCATATAGCGGCTTGCCTTCTTTCTTTTTACCCGAATCAGCATAGAGGGAAGACAGAGCAAGTGCAGCGGATGAAACACGAACAGCAGGTAGTTGGGGCTTACTGCCGGATGTTGCGAGAAGAGAGCCAGAAAAGCCAATATACAGCCCGCCGTACCTGCTGCCGCGAAGAGTATAAGGTCTATCCCCCACAAGGATTTCCGCCTGCTTACTCCCCATAGGGTGACGCTTGCCACCACCGTCAGCAACAGCAGAGCCGCCTGCATGGGTGTGATGCCCCCGGTGCGGAAGTCGGCAGGAGTTTTTCCTGTCAGCACGATTTTCTTTTCCGATGCCACCAACGGTCGTGTTCGTCCTTGCCGGTCCGTGATCTGCGCTTTGCTGATGTGCTCTTGCAGATAGAAAGGGACGAACATCATTTCTCTTCTGCTGATAGGTTTATCGGCCTTGCTGCCCATGCACAAGTCCATGCCGAAACGTGCCCACGGATGTCCTTCGCTGTATTTATGCAGCAAATCGCGGAAGCTGATTCCGGTGTTGCTGTCGGTCATGTTTTCGGCATACCGCAAAGTGCCGTCTATGGCATGCTCTATTTGGTCGCGTGGACGGGTGGCGCAGTTGTCGTAAAAGAAATTGTAGAGATACATGCGGTTTTCCGGTTTGTAATTCTCCTGAAGCCGTCGGAAGAGGTGCTCTTTTTCACCGTATGTCAGGTTCAGCGTCTGTTGCCATACGTCACGTCCTAAAGCGGTGTACTCGTTGGCAAAATACCGATATTCCGTCACTCCTAATTGATAATACGTATCTCCCAAGGCAAAACGAAAGGTGAAATTGGGAGTATTGAAATCAAACACCCCGTAATTGAACACGACGTCCACGCCCCGTGTGAAGTTCTCATAGCGGATAGCAGTATGACCGAAGAGGTAATATATCTCTCCGCCAGCGGCACATGTCAGCAGGCTGATGCGGGTGGAATCTTCGGGGGCATTGTTCTCGGTCGTTGTTGCTTGCAGGGTGGCAACGGGCAGGAGAAGAGCGACGAAGACGAAGCGGAGGAGAATGGAGGAAAAATGTTTCATACCTGTTCTCGTAATATCTCAATAAAACTATTCTTTGGTAATATGGGCGCAAAGATAGTCTTTTTTAGGCGTTTGCGGGTGGGGAAGTCTCCTTTTTTTGGTTATTAATACGTATTCGGAATAAGAAAATGGTAATCTCGCTTATTTTTTGTAATCTTATAGTTATAAATCAATTTAGAGAACAAACCGGATACATCGCTCGCAACTCTGCACTTCATCGTCCGCAACTCCGCACTTCGTCATCCGTAAGCCCGCACTTCATCGTCTGCAATCTCACACCTCGCACCAGTTGCGCCCTCACGTTACGACGCATGCGGTGTGGTGTTCCTCCACCTCCTCCACCTTAATCCACCTCCTCCGCCTTAAGAGGAGGAATTATATGGAGGAGGTATTTTCTATTCTCTTCTTCTCTATTCTTCTCTTCTCTCGCGCGCGAGAGGGGAGATCCGCGCGATAACTCGCTAATAAGCTGCATGTTATCCTGCTTTTTACCGCTTTCCGGACTGCTTGCCGGCAGGCAGTCGGCAGGCAGTCGGCTACAAGTTCGTCCGAAGTCGCCGCGTAAGCTTCGGACACTTCCGCAGCAGCGGCAGGAGAAGTTGCCGCCTGAAAATCCCCGTCCTCTTCTACAAGCGGGCTTGCTTCTTCGACAGCCGACCCTGCCTCTTCGACAACCGGCGCTGTCTCTTCGGGCATCGGCCCTGTTTCTTCGGCAACCTTCATACTTTCCGTCATCGCCTCCTCTTCTTCCGCTCCTCTTTTGGAGTTGTTCCGGAAAAACTTATCCCGAACCGGCTTATTAATTCATGTCGCACCGTATGACAGTAGTTTTATTCTTTAACAGGATTGAATTATTACACCTAATCTTGTTTCTTTTTAAAGTAAAAGTGTATATTTGTAGCATCTTTTCCTTATGTTTTAATACTATTATTAATTGAACGATGGCCTTTAATCTGAGTGATTTCAATCAATTCTTCAGGGAATATCAACAACGCTTTGTCCACTTTGTCGTTACTTATGTGCACGATGAAGCTGTTGCCGAAGACATTGTCATCGAATCCATGATGTATTATTGGGAAAACAAGGGACGCCTTGCTGCCGACACTAATATTCCGGCCTATGTGCTGACTGCCATTAAACATAAGTGCATCGATCACCTGCGTCGCCGGCGGCTTCACCAAGAGATTTCGGACGAGTTATCCCGCCTGTATGCCTGGGACCTGTCTAACCGCATCCTGTCATTGGAAGATCTGGAACCCGATGAGATTTTCACCCATGAGATACAGGAAATAGTGGACAAGGCACTGTCTGCCCTGTCCGAACAGACACGGCGTATCTTCGTCATGAGCCGTTATAAAAACAAATCTCATAAAGAAATAGCCGAATCACTGGGAATAACCACCAAAGGAGTGGAATTTCACATATCGAAAGCCACCAAGGTGTTGCGTCTTGCCTTGAAGGACTATCTGCCCGCCGCGCTGCTTTTTTTCTATCTTCATTAAAAAAAAACGGTTTTTCCGCTAGGGGAGTTTCTTTTCTATCCGCTATTACCATAGATACGCAAAATAAGAAGTATTTATGGATAAGGATATATTATATCGTTTTTTCGAAGGCTATGCCTCTGTGGAAGAAATGAAGCAGGTGGAGGAATGGGCCGAGGCTTCCGATGAGAACCGCAAGCAGTTCTTGCGTGAACGCAAGTTGTTTAACGCCATGATTCTGGCAGGCAGGCCGCAACGGGACGATGTGTGGAAAACGAAGAATAAGAGGCTGCACCGCTTTATCGGCGAATTTCTGAAAATAGCCTCTGTGATTGCGATAACGGTGAGTGTGACGGCTGCCTTGTTTTCAATAGGAAAAGATAGCGATGAAGTAAATATGAACATGCAGACCATCACCGTACCGGCCGGCCAGCGTGTGAACCTGGATTTGCCCGACGGTTCCAACGTATGGCTGAATGCCGGTACCCGCATGCAGTATCCCACCGCCTTTATGAAAGGAAAACGTGAAGTGGTGCTGGACGGAGAGGCTTACTTTGAAGTAACGCGCCATGAGAAAAGTCCGTTTGTGGTGCATACCTCTGTGATGGATGTGGAAGTGCTGGGCACAAAATTCAATGTGGAGGCTTATTCAAAACGCAAGGTGTTCGAGACTTCTCTGATGGAGGGGAAGGTGAGGGTGAAGTCTCCTTTGAACGAGAAAGCCTCCATCGTCCTTTCACCTCATTATAAGACGACGTTGAAGGATGGCAAGCTGGTTGTGAGCCGGATAGAAGACTATAATGTGTATCGATGGAAGGAAGGATTATATTGCTTCAAGAATAAGTCTTTTGCCGAAATTATGAGAGATTTGGAACGGTATTATGACTTGAGGATACAGATGGACAACTCCGCTGTTTCCGGAGTGATGCTGACAGGCAAGTTCCGCATATCCGACGGTCCGGACTATGCGTTGCGTGTGCTGCAAAATGATGTGTCTTTCAGCTATCGAAGAGGTAAAGAAAATGATATCATTTATATAAAGTAAAGAATCTATTAACTACCTAAAACCGGAGAATAGCCTATGGAACAATACTGTTGAAAAACAAAGGCCGGCGGATGTTTGCCCCATCCGTCGGCCGGGACTAATACAATTTTTTAATCAATCGTATCAATAACTCATTTGCAAAGATATGAAAAATACTCTTTTGCCGGATTTTTATTGCCTTGAAAATCCGAAATCAAAACATTTATTTAGAATCATGCGAATATCGATATTCTTATTGTTCTTTTGTCTGTTCAGCCTGACGGCCGGGAACAGTCGTTCACAAAACGCAAGGGTGACCATAAACAGTAGTAATACCCGTTTGGAATCCATTTTGAATGAGATAGAGACTCAAACGGATTATCTTTTCATATACAAGGAAGACGTAAACGTGAAGACACGTAAAAGCATACAGGTGAACGGCAAGCCTGTGTCGGAGGTGTTGCCGCTGTTGCTGGCCGGCTCTTCCATCGGCTACAAAATGGAGGGGAATCATATAATCCTTACTCGTAACGCTGCGTTAGCGGCACAACAGCAGAGAGTGACGGGAGTGGTGACCGATGCCTCGGGCGAACCGCTGATAGGTGTCACTGTGAGGTTGAAAGGGGGCACGCAAGGTGCGGTGACGGATATGGACGGAAGATTCTCGCTACCTGCCGGGGTGGGAGACGTGATTGTGGTGAGCTATATAGGATATGTCTCGCAGGAGATAAGACTGAAAGATATGAAATTGCTTCGCGTCACGATGAGGGAAGATGTGGAACTGCTGGATGAAGTGGTGGTGATAGGTTACGGTTCCGTTTCGAAGAAGGAACTGACCAGTGCCGTCTCTCACGTATCGGCTAAGGATATGTTACAGATTGCTAACGGTAACCCTGCCATGAAAATTCAAGGAAAGGTTGCAGGTGTGAATATCGATAATACGGCTTCGGCGGATCCTAATAGCAGAGCGAACATACAAATTCGCGGGGTGTCTTCACGTACTGCCGGTTTAGGCCCTCTAATTGTCATTGACGGTATCCCCGGCGGAAGTCTTGACAATGTGAATGAAAACGATATTGAGTCCATCGATGTGTTGAAAGACGGTGCGGCTTCGGCCATCTATGGAACTCGCGGATCTAACGGTGTAATTGTCATTACCACAAAGAAAGGCTCTGTCGATGGCAATATCCATACGTTCTATTCGGGATTTGTGAATGTTGCAACTCCGATTACAGAGCTGGAAGTCCTGGATGTGGATGAGTTTAGAAAATATAGTCGCGGAAATGACTATGGAGCCGATACCAATTGGTTTGACGAAATTACAAAAGTGGGTATATCTCATAGTCATACTTTACAGGTGACCGGGGGGAACTCGAAGAATAATTATAAAGGTACGGTGGATGTAAAAAACTCTGAAGGAATCGATTTACGGTCTTCTAAAAAAGAAATAGGCGCACGTCTCAGTTTGAACCATACCGCTAAGTCTGAACTATATAATATAGTATTGAATGTGGCTCCGCGAACAATAGATTATGACCATGCGGATTATAGCGTTTTCTGGACTGCTTTGACTGTAAATCCCACTATTCCCGTGATGGATCCCAAAGAACCCAATAAGTATTATAAACTGACGGGGTGGGATACTTACAATCCTGTAGAGACGCTGAAATTGGAAGATCATGGCGGTAAGAGCAAGATCTTAAACTGGGACGGGACCTTTAAATTGAATTTATTCCCTTTGTTGTGTCGGAATAAATCTCATTATCTCAGCACACAGATAACTTTGGCCCAGCAAATTATGGATTATGATAAATTCTTTTTCCGTCCTTCGACTTCTACTCGTGCGGAGCAGAAAGGTTTTAAAGGAGAAGCCAGCAAAAGTTATGATAAACACGAACAGGAGTCTTTAGAGTGGTTGGTGAACTATATGTTCGATAAAAACAACCATCACCTGAAGTTGATGGGAGGATATTCTTATCAATATTTCGTAAACTCCGGTTTTAATGCGGAAAACAAGAATTTCGCTTCGGATCTGTTGTCATATAACAACCTTGGCGCAGGCTCTTATAATAGTGCGGCAATCGGGCGTTTGGGCATGGGGTCGTATAAGAATGATTCAAAACTGATAGCATTCTTCGGGCGTATCAGTTATAATTGGTCCGATAAATATTTCGCTACTTTTTCATTGCGCCGTGAAGGTTCTTCTAAATTCGGTATAAATAATAAGTGGGGATCTTTTCCGGCTGCATCGGCGGGGTGGAGAATTAGTGAGGAAAAATTTATGAAGAATCTTAAATGGATTGATGAATTGAAAATCAGGGGAGATTATGGCGTGACGGGTAATCAGGATTTCGACAGTTACCAGTCTTTGGCTACAATGGGAAGTTATGATTTGAATTTTTATAAAGGACGATATATCCGAGGATGGTCGTTTAATTCTAATCCTAATCCTGACATAAAATGGGAGAAAGGTAAAAATTGGAACGTAGGCGTTGATTTTGTCTTTTTTAATCATCGTTTGACGGGAAGCATGAATTATTATTCGAGAAGGCAATCCGACTTGTTGGGCAGCTATAATGTATCTCTTCCTCCCAATGGCTCTCCCACCACTTTTGTGAATGTAGGTACGATGAAGAATTCCGGTTGGGAGATTGATTTAAATTGGCATGCGGTCAAGACCGGGAAATTTGATTATACAGTCGGATTTGTCGGAGCTACATCCAATAATCGTTTTGTCTCTTTTTCCAATCAGATGCATAAAGGACAGTCTTTTTATTGGATGAGTTCATTTCCCACTTATCCGGGCGACCCGGGACCGGTGCAGCGTATCGAGGAAGGAGAACGTATCGGTAATTTCTACACGTTTGAATATGCAGGCGTCAATGATGAAGGTCAATGGTTGATTCGTTCCAAAACCGGCGATGTCATTCCTATCGATAAAGGTACCGATGAGGATAAGCATGTGGCAGGAAACGGATTACCCAAATTTACGATGTCGATGACTCATGCTTTCAAATATAAGAACTTTGATATGAGTTTGTTCTTTCGTGGTAATTTCGGTTTTCAGATTTATGATACCCATAATCTGTATTATGGTCTGCAATCGGCGGCACCTAACACAAATGTTTTAAAATCGGCATATAAAGAAAATATAGCCGTTACTACAGGAAAAAATGTGCATAGTGATTATTTTGTGCATAATGGTAACTTTTTAAAGTTGGATGTAGCCACATTAGGATATAATTATAACGTAAATTCGAAGTGGGTGGAAAAAGTACGTATTTATTTCACGGCGCGTAATTTATTCACCATTAGCGGATATAAAGGATTGGACATGGATGCATTTGCCGTAAACGGAATGGAGCCGGGAGTGTCTGCCAACAAAATAAGTTACTATCCTTCTTCGCGGCAATTTTTATTGGGTGTTCAAATCGACTTTTAATTTATTGCATTATGAAAAGAAAAAGTTTAAAACAAATATTGGTTTGCTTAGGCATTTTTGTGATAACCGGTTGTACCGATTTGTCCGAAACCACTTATAGCATTATCCCTCAAGATGAATTTTATCGAACGCGGGAGAATGTGCTTCAAAGTTTTGTCCGGCCTTTCGGACATGCGTATTGGCTGTGCTCCAGAAGTTCTTACTTGTTCGGCGAACTTTCTGCAGATCAATATATGATAGTACAGAGAGAAGAACATTGGTATGATGGAGGGGCTTATTTCCGCCTTCATTATCATACTTGGACCATTGACGACTGGTTTGTTAATAATATGTGGAAAGATACTTATCGGGGCATCATTCAGTGTAATTCGGTGATAGCTGATTTCTTGAAATTGAATCCTGCTCGTTTAGGGTATTCAGAACAAGAATTCAATGATTTTATATCACAACAAAGGGTGTTGCGGGCATGGATGTATATGACGCTTTTTGATTTAATGCATAATATTCCGCTTGTAACACAATATCCAAGTCAAGAGTTGCCTTTTCAATCTACTCCTGAAGAAACTTTTGCTTTCCTTGAAAAAGAACTTTTGGAAGCTCTTCCGACTTTGAGCGTCAAATCGGAAAGTGGAGGAAATGGACCGGATCAAGGATTATGGAATCAGGCCGGAGCGGCAGCATTGTTAGCCCGGCTCTATATGAATGCCTGCTGGTGGATCGATGAAGATAAAAGCGCTGAATGTGAGAAAATTTGTGAAGATATCATCAATGGCAAATATGGTTACTATAAAATAGCTGACAGATGGGATGCTCCTTTTGATTGGGATAATGATAAATGCGATGAGGTGATTTATGCATTTGCCAGCTCTTATGGAGGAGCCCATTGGGCATATACGGGAAATATGCATTGGTATGTGGCTCCTTTCATGTCAGCACTGTATTTTGGTTTTACAGACTGGGGGAGATGTAATCCTAAGTATGCATTGCAACCGGGACTGGATTTGAAAGGAAAGGAATATACGTTTGATAATGGGAAACCTGTACGTAAATTTATGAACTATCCGGATGATGTGCGTTTGAAAAAATATCGAAATTTGGAAAACGGAAAACGAGAAGGATTATTTTTGTATGGAACGTTGGATTATTCTACTGCGGATGGAAAAACAAAATATGTGCGTTCGGATAATGATGCTTATCAGTTGTATATTCGAGACCAAGTAGGCATCTTTCAGGATACGGATACACTAAGTGTCTCACCTGCGCCTTCCAGCGGTAAAGAGACTCCTGAATCGGCTATGCCTTATGGTGACCAAAATTCGGGATGGTGTTTGATTAAGTATCCTATTTACAGGTCGGATGATCCTGCAAAAATAGAATCTGATTACACCGTGATTCGTCTGGCAGAAATTTATTATTACTTGGCGGAAATAAAATTTAATAAAGGAGATCGCGCTTCTGCCGCAAAATTGCTTAATACCGTAAGAAAGAGGTATTATCCGGAAGGGTCTCCCAGTTTATATAACGAAGATGGTAGCCAAATTACCAAACAAGAGTTATTGGATGAATGGGGACGAGAATTTATTGGTGAAGGACAACGAAGGCGTGTCTTATGCCGATTCGGAGTTTATAATTCCGGGACTTGGTGGGATAAAAAACCGGATGCGGATAAACACACCATGTGGATTCCTCTTTCACGTACTGTTCTTCAAACGAACCCTAACCTGAAGCAGAATCCCGGCTATCCTACTATTAATTAAATAAGAGATTATCCAATTTTAGTTGAATTTAAAATGGAAAGAAGAAGTATGAAAAGATTCTTGAAAAAGATATTGCTGGTTAGCGGCTTGGCAATAAGTATGTCTGATTTGTATGCTCAATCTTATACATGGTTTTGCAGTACGGAAAACGATGTATGGAAAGAGACGAAAATAAAGCTGCAATCGAAGAGTGAAACGACTCCCGTTTTGAAGGTTCTCGGAACAGAAAGTATACAAATATTTAAAAAATGGGGGACATGTTTTAATGAATTGGGATGGGATGCCCTTAATCTGTTATCTCTTGAACAACAGAATGTCGTTTTAAATAAGCTGTTCTCACCCGATGGGGAATTGCATTTCACTATGGGACGTATACCGATGAATGCTAATGACTATGCTCGTGATTGGTATAGCTGTGATGAGGTCGATGGCGATTTTCAATTGAAATATTTTAATGTTGATCGTGATAAAAAAACGATTATACCTTTCATAAGAAGAGCGCTGCATTATAATCCGAATATGACTTTCTGGGCTTCTCCATGGTCACCTCCTTCTTGGATGAAAGTAAATCATTATTATTCGATTCTTAGTAACGATAAAGTGAATAAGATGTCTCCTTTATCTAATATTATTCTTCATGAAAACAATACAGAGAGGAATGATGCTTATTATCCGAGGAGACTTGCCGTAAATGACTACTTTATTCAAGATCCACGTTACTTGAAAACCTATGCAGATTATTTTTGTAAATTCATTTCTGCTTATCGAGATGAAAATGTTCCTGTGACAAGGGTGATGTTCCAAAATGAGCCATGGGCGTTTACCATATACCCCGGTTGTGCATGGACTCCGGAAGGCATCATTCGTTTTAATGTTGAATATTTAGCTCCGGAATTAAAAAAACAGCATCCCGATGTCTCTCTTTACCTGGGAACACTTAACACCAATCGTTTTGAAGTTGTTGATAAGATTCTCTCCGATCCTCGCATGCATGAAACGGTTGACGGTTTGGGATTTCAATGGTGGGGTGGACAGATTTTGCCCGGCATTCGTAAAAAATATCCTCAGTATAAATATATGCAAACAGAAAATGAATGCGGTTCGGGTACTTTTGACTGGAAAGCGGCGGAGCATACGTTTGATTTGATAAATCATTATTTGGGAAATGGTTGTGAAGAGTATACTTTTTGGAATGCGATATTGTGTGATGAGGGTACAAGTGCATGGGGATGGAAACAAAATGCACTGATTCATGTCAATTCTAAAACCGGTGCTGTAACTTATACTCCGGAATATTATGCTGTGAGGCATTTTAGTGATAAAGTAGTTTCGGGCACAAAGGTGTTGCAGTACAAAGAAAAAGGTGATGATAAATTACCCGCCATGGTTTTTCTAACTTCAGATAATAAATATTTGGTAGTAGCGGGTAACTTTAATGATGAACCACGGGAATTGACAATACAATTAGGAGCTAAATTTTTAATTGTAACTTTAAAACCGCATTCGTTTAATTCCTTCTATATGAAATAATTCGGGATAGGCAGTTCCTTCTTCTAAAGATGAGGGACTGCATCCTATCGGTCGGATATTTCCTGAATGCACCGGTTTGCAGTGGTTAGGCAGAAGAGAGCCTTTTACGCCGAGCGCCCTCCCCCCTGTTTGACAGCTGCAAGCCTTTGTCATGACAGACGCAAATGTTCAAGCCGACAGACACAAGTTCCTGACGTGACAGACACAGGTGTTTGAGCCGTCAGACACTTGTGTCTGATAGGGTAGGGGTAAACGTCTGATAAACAATGGACTTTAACTCTAAAATACAAGTCTCAGTGTGAGTTTATCGACCAGCTTCTTATCCCGACTCAGGTAAGAATCTGTAGTTTGCTTATAGTGTGTCAGATTAACTTGTCATGGTTAATTCTGACACTCTCTATTGTTAAAGGGCACGGCCAACCACGACATTCAGAATCTGGCGCAAAAAGATATTCTGCGAGAAGACATCCCGGAAGCCAAGCATCCTGCTTACTCTATCTGTTGCCGTGCAAAAGATTCCGGTATCGCAAACCTTTTTTCGGATATCTGCATTGTCGAAGAAAACAAAGAGTTCTCTGATTTCCCTTGTTTATACACCTCGAATTAAAAAAACAGCCTCCAGAATGATGAGGGGTAGTGATATTGATTATATCTTTGTACACTGAAGATAAGGAGCTGTGCTGTGAATCTGATTATCGATATAGGAAATACGGTGGCTAAAATGGCGGCATTCAACGGTAAGGAGATTGTCGAGGTGGTGTATGACTCCAATTGCACATTGGAGCACCTGCCCGTTTTTTGTAGTAAATATCCGTTTGAGAAGGCTGTCGTGGCTACTGTCATTGACGTGGACGGACAGGTGCGCGAACGCTTGGACAATCTGCCCTTCCCGATACTGTGGCTTGATGAAAAGACCTTACTCCCGGTGGAGAATCTCTACGATACGCCTCACACCTTGGGCTACGACCGCATAGCCGCCGTGGTGGGTGCCAACGAGCAATATCCCAGTAGGGATATACTGGTGGTGGATGCAGGTACCTGCATCACCTACGAGTTTATCGATGCGGCAGCACGCTACCATGGAGGGAACATTTCGCCCGGCATGCAGATGCGTTTCAAGGCGCTTCACCGGTTCACTGCCCGATTGCCTTTGGTGTCTGCCGAGGGGGCTTTGCCTCCGATGGGCAAAGATACCGATACCGCCATCCGTGCAGGAGTGCTGAAAGGAATAGAATACGAAATAGCCGGCTACATAAAGGCTATGAAGTATAAATATCCTGAACTTTTGGTTTTTTTAACGGGCGGGGATGATTTTTCTTTTGATACAAACTTAAAAAATATCATCTTTGCAGACAGATTTTTAGTATTGAAAGGATTAAATAGAATTTTAAACTATAATAATGGCAAGCTATAAACAAACACCTTTGGTGCTTTTGCTCATGATATTATCCGGAGCGACAGTCGCTCAAAATAATACGAATTCTCCCTATACGCGATACGGATACGGACAGCTGGCGGAACATGGTTCAGGCAACAGCAGGGCTATGGGGGGCGTTGCTTATGGTTTGCGCGATAATTCACAGGTCAACTTTGCCAATCCGGCATCTTATACGGCCGTGGATTCGCTGACTTTCATTTTCGATGGAGGGGTTTCTTTCCAGAATGTGAATTTCGGTATCGGAAGTGTGAAACGGAATGCCAAGAATTCCAGCTTCGACTATATCACGATGCAGTTCCGCGCCGGTAAGTGGGCTGCCGTTAGCTTGGGATTATTACCCTATTCGAACGTGGGATACAACATGGGAGAATATCGCGAGAATACGGAGTATCCCGACAATTCCAACTCTGTGACCTATTCGGGTGAAGGCGGTTTGCATCAGTTGTTCTTGGGAGCAGGCTTTAAAGTCCTTAAGAACTTTTCCGTGGGTGCCAATGTTTCCTATTTTTGGGGAGACATAACGAGAACCTCGGAGATGAATTTTACATCCGCTTCGTCCGTGTTTCCCTATAAGAAGCAGCTGAATGTGGCGATAAAAAGTTATAAGATTGACTTGGGAGCGCAATATACCCATCGGTTTGGAAAGAAGCATGTCGCCACTTTGGGAGTGGTCTTCTCGCCGAAGCAGGATTTGAATAACGATGCTTACAGGGTGACTCAATTGGGTAACTCCACCACCGGGGTGAGTACTACCACGAAAGATACCCTTCTCACTTGCGGCCTTCCGGCAAGTTTGGGCGTGGGTGTGACGTATGTGTACGACGGACGGCTGACACTGGGTATGGACCTGCTGACCCAAAAGTGGAGCGATGTGACTTTTATGAATGACTGTTCGGCACTTTGCGACCGTACAAGATTGTCGGTCGGTGCAGAATATCTGCCCAATCCTGTGGGAAGAAGTTATCTCTCTCATGTGAAGTACCGGTTGGGAGCTTACTACTCCAAACCTTACTATAAGATAGATGGTGTACGTGCTGCCGATGAATATGGCGTGACAGCCGGCTTCGGATTGCCTATCCCGCGAACACGTTCTATGCTGAGCCTTTCGGCACAATATGCGAGGGTGAATGGCTCCCGTGCGGAATTCTTGAATGAAAACGTGTTGCGTGTTTCCGTCGGAGTCACTTTCAATGAACGCTGGTTCTTTAAACGGAAGGTGAATTAATGGGAATGAAGGTTTTTGATTATAATAACGACTAAAAATTAGAATACAATGAAAATGAAGACGCTTGTAGCTGTCTTGCTCCTTTCGGGTGGAGTGACCGGCGCTTTTGCACAGACAGACAATTGCAAAGCTCAGAGCAGTATCTCGCACGAGGCTGTAAGAGCGGGAAATTTTAAAGATGCGTATGCTCCATGTATGGAGGTGCTGAAGAATTGCCCGACGTTGAGATTTTATACCTATTTGGATGCTATTAAAATTTTGAGAGCTTTTCTTGGCGACATTAAAGACCGTAATTCTGCGGACTACAAGAAATATTTCGACGAACTGATGCAGGTCTATGATCAGGAATTACAGTATTTACCGGACCTCAACAGAAGTCTAAAGACTCCGATGAGTCCTGCTAAGGAATTGGGTAAGAAAGCTATCGATTATATTCAATATGCTGCGAATCCGGATAACGAACAAGCTTACAAATGGTTGAAGGAAGCCGTCCAGGGAACAGCCGATGATCCGGATGGCGCCATTCTTCACTATTTCTTGGAAACGTCCATGAACAAAGTGAAAGCCGATAGTAATCATACCGATTTGTTCTTCCAAGGCTACATCGATGCCTCCAAATCAGCCGACGATGCGATTGTCGCTGAAACGAACGAACAGAAGAAAGCTGTGCTGCAGACCATCAAGGACAATCTGGTGGCCATGTTCGTGCAGAGTGGCGTTGCTGACTGCGAATCTTTGCAAAATATCTATGGTCCGAAAGTGGAAGAGAATAAGACCGACTCTGCTTTCCTGGCTAAGACCGTTGCCATCTTGAAGATGATGAAGTGTAACGAAAGCGAGGTTTATTTCAAGGCTTCCGATTATCTGTATCAAGTTAACCCGACGGCCGATGCAGCCGTAGGTGTGGCTTATATGTATTACAAGAAAGGCGATTATAACGTGGCCGTGAAATACTTCGATGAAGCGCTGGATATGGAAACGGATAATGGAAGAAAGGCTGAAATGGCTTATCTCACAGCAGCTTCCTTGATGCAGGCCAAGAGATTGTCACAATCGAGAATGTATTGCCAGAAAGCGATCAGCTATAAGGAGAATTATGGTGAACCTTATATCCTGTTGGCACAGCTGTATGCTTCTAACCCGAATTGGAATGATGAGCCGGCTTTGAATAAGTGTACTTATTTCTTGGCAATAGATAAGCTACAGAGGGCTAAGGCAGTGGATCCTTCCGTTGCCGAAAGAGCCAATGAATTGATCGCTTCTTTCTCACGCCACACACCTCAGGCCAAAGACCTCTTCATGTTGGGGTATAAGGCCGGTGATCGTATCACCATCGGTGGGTGGATAGGTGAGACTACAACTATCAGATAAAATCATGTTGTTTCGTTTCGTAAACGCGATCTATTATAGATTTTTTAGCATAACCATTGTCCTTGGGGCGATGGTTATGTTTCTTTTATTTTCGGCTTGTTCGCACAGGGAGAAGGCATTGGGTAAGGCCATTACCGAACGCGATTCTTTGCCTATACTCGATACTCGCGGTGTGACTTCGCTCATTTCCGATTCAGGCGTGACACGCTATCGTATCCATACGGAAGAGTGGCTGGTCTTCGACCGTAAAGATCCTCCTCACTGGGCTTTTGAAAGAGGGGTGTATCTGGAGAAATTCGACTCCATTTTTCAAGTGGAAGCCAGCATCAAAGCCGATACGGCCTACTACTATAATAAAGATGAATTATGGAAACTGATGGGGCACGTAGACATCAAGAACCTGAAAGGCGAACGTTTCTCCACTGAATTGCTGTATTGGAATCAACGGGAGCAGAGAATTTATTCCGACAGGTTTATCCGTATAGAACAGCCGGACAGAATCATCACCGGGCGTGGATTTGAGTCAAATCAGCAGATGACTGTCTATAAGATCCATAAGCCGGAAGGCGTCTTTTATATTGACGAAGAGGCATTGGCAGGGGACAGCCTGCAAACCGATAGCATAAACTGAAAAGATACAAAGATGGATACCGTCATTTTTTTATTGATCACAATGGCTTTCTCGGCTTTCTTTTCGGGAATGGAGATTGCCTTTGTCTCTGTGGATAAGCTTCGCTTTGAAATGGAAAAGAAATCAGGCGTCACTTCAGGCATCATCTCTTATTTCCTGCGCAATCCCAACAACTTCATTTCAACCATGTTGGTCGGTAACAACATTGCGCTCGTCATCTACGGTATCCTGATGGCACAGATTATAGAGGTGAATCTGCTGGCAGGTATCATCTCCAACCATTTTGTCATGGTGCTGGTGCAGACCATTATCTCTACGCTTATTATCTTGGTGACGGGAGAATTCCTTCCCAAGGCCTTGTTCAAGATTAACCCCAACCTGATGCTGCGCTTCTGCGCGCTTCCTCTCTTTGTTTGCTACGTTGTCTTGTTCCCCGTCTCGAAACTGGCTTCCGGATTATCATATCTGTTCCTGCGGTTGTTCGGGGTGAAGATAAACAAGGAAGCTTCCGATAAGGCTTTCGGCAAAGTGGATCTGGACTACTTCATACAGACGAGCATAGAGAATGCCGGCAATGAAGAGGAGCTGGATACGGAAGTAAAAATTTTTCAGAATGCGCTGGACTTCTCTAATATAAAGATACGCGACTGCATTGTGCCGCGTACGGAAGTGGTGGCGGTGGATCGCACTGCGCAGCTGGAAGAGCTGAAGAACCTTTTTGTTGAGTCGGGTATCTCGAAGATCATCGTATATGATGGGAATATAGATAATGTGGTAGGCTATATCCATTCGTCGGAAATGTTTCGGAATCCGACAGATTGGAGAAATAATATCAAGGAAATGCCTATCGTTCCCGAGACCATGTCGGCGCATAAGCTGATGAAACTGTTTATGCAGCAGAAAAGGACCATTGCCGTGGTGGTGGATGAGTTTGGCGGTACGGCAGGTATTGTCTCGCTGGAAGATTTGGTGGAAGAAATATTCGGGGACATCGAGGATGAGCACGACAATTCTTCTTATATCTGCAAGCAGATTTCTGAGCATGAGTATGTGCTCTCGGCACGTTTGGAAATAGAAAAAGTGAATGAAACATTCGGTTTGGACTTACCCGAATCGGATGAGTATCTGACGGTGGGCGGATTGATCTTGAGTCGCTATCAGAGCTTCCCGAAACTGCATGAGGTGATTGCCGTAGATAACTATCTGTTCAAAATAATCAAAGTCACGGCTACGAAAATAGAATTGGTAAAGCTGAAAGTCGTGGAATAATTCCGTATAAGCGTATTTTTTTACGCAATAAATAGATGTATATTAGCATTTTTTGTATCTTCGTGCGCTAAAAAGGAATTGGATAGAGAATAATAATAAACAAATAAATCATACTAACTAAAATGGCAACATTACAAAACATTCGGTCAAAAGGACCTTTATTGGTGATTGTTATTGGTTTGGCGCTGTTTGCTTTCATTGCAGGCGATGCTTGGAAAGTACTTCAGCCACACCAGTCGCAAGATGTAGGTGAGGTGAACGGAGAGAGCATTTCTGCTCAGGATTATCAGGCATTGGTGGAAGAGTACACGGAAGTGATTAAGTTTTCCAGTGGCAACAGCGCATTGAACGATGAACAGACCAATCAGATCAAGGATGAGGTGTGGAGAACATACATCAATAATAAACTGATTGAGAGAGAAGCCAAAAAACTGGGACTGACCGTGACAAAAGCAGAAGTTCAGGCCATCATTGATGCCGGTGTGCACCCGATGCTGCAACAAACACCTTTTCGCAATCCGCAAACCGGAGTATTCGACAAAGATATGCTGAAGAAATTCTTGGTGGATTATTCCAAGATGGACAAGGCGCAGATGCCTTCTCAGTATGTGGAATATTATGAGTCGATGTATAAATTTTGGTCTTTCCTCGAAAAGTCACTTATACAAGGTCGTTTGCAGGAGAAATATCAGGCTTTGATCACGAAATCTCTGTTCTCTAATCCGGTGGAAGCACAGGGTGCATTCGATGCCAGAGTAAATCAGGCGAATTTGCTGTTGGCTGCCGTGCCTTATTCTTCCATTGTTGATTCTACTATTGTGGTGAAGGATGCCGATCTGAAGGCTGCTTATGACAAAAAGAAAGAACAATTCAAGCAATATACCGAAACCCGTAATATCAAGTTCATCGACGTGCAGGTTACTGCAAGTGCTGAGGACAAGGCCGCTCTCCAGAAAGAAATGGAGGAATATACGGAACAGCTTGCCGGTACTCCGACAGATTATGCTTTCTTTATCCGCTCTACCGGTTCGGAGGTTTCCTACGCTGACTTATTTTACACTACACGTTCTTTGCCGGCTGACGTGGTTGCTCGTCTGGATTCTGTTTCAGTAGGCGGTGTATTTGGCCCATATTATAATGTAGAAGACAATACCATCAACTCTTTCAAGAAGTTGGCTTTTGCCTCTATGCCGGACTCTATTGAGTTCCGCCAGATTCAGGTGGTTGCCGAAGATGCTGCGAAGACTAAGACATTGGCCGACAGCATTTACAACGCCATTAAAGGTGGTGCCGATTTTGCAGAGGTTGCCAAAAAGTATGGTCAGACCGGTGAGCCTGCATGGATTTCTTCAACTAACTATGAAGGTGCTCAAGTAGAGGGTGATAACCTGAAATATATCACTGCAGTCACTACTTTGGCACAGAATGAATTGACTAATCTGACCTTGGGGCAAGCAAATGTTATTTTGCAGGTGACTGCCAAAAAAGCAGTGAAAGATAAATATAAAGTAGCTGTTATCAAGCGTCCGGTGGACTTCAGCAAGGAGACTTATAGTAAGGCTTACAATGAGTTCAGCCAATTCATAGCAGCCAATAACACGTTGGAGAAGATGGTTGCCAATGCGGAAGATGCAGGATACAAATTGCTGGACAGAACCGATCTATATAGCTCGGAGCACGGAATAGGTGGTGTGAGAGGAACCAAAGATGCATTGAAGTGGGCGTTTGAAGCCAAAGCCGGTGAGGTTTCGGGACTGTATGAGTGTGGCGAAAGCGACCGCATGATGGTGGTAGGTGTGGTAAGCATTGTACCGGAAGGCTATCGTCCATTGGCTTTGGTAAAAGAACAACTGAGAGCTGAAATCCTCCGTGATAAGAAAGCTGAGAAGATCATGGCCGACATGAAGGCTGCCAATGCCGTTTCATTCGACCAATATAAGAACCTGACGAACGCTGTCAGCGACTCTGTGAAGCATGTTACTTTCGGTGCTCCTGCTTATGTTGCAGCTCTTCGCAGCAGTGAGCCGTTGGTAAGTGCTTATGCCTCGGTAGCCGAACTGAATAAGTTGAGCGCCCCCATCAAGGGTAATGGCGGCGTTTTCGTTCTGCAGGCTTATGCAAAAGAAAAGCAGAATGAAACCTTTAACAAGGAGACAGAAGAGGTTGCCTTGAAGAATATGCATGCACGTATGGCAAGCCAATTCATCAATGACTTGTATTTGAAGGCAGAAGTTAAGGATAAACGCTACTTGTTCTTCTAAAACAAGTAGAAATCTGATAGGCTCAGAGGCGCTGCAACGCATCTCGAACCTCTATAGGCATGGATTTCACGGAGTGCACGGATGGGTTATATAACAACCGTGTGGTTTCATGAAATCCGTGCCTTTTTCCATTTGCTCCATTGAATTTATGTAACTTTATTGCTACCTTTGCATTGTCAGAGGAATATTTGTGTCTTTGCGACAGGTCGGGCATTCCGGTGGGAGAAGTGGACGTTCTCTTATATGAAGCTTGTTGTTTTTCGGCGGGAAGTTCCTCTTAATAAAAAACTACAAAATGCAGAAACGACCTTTATTGGGGCTGACCCTAGCTGAATTACAAAACGTGGTGAAGAATCTGGGGATGCCTGGTTTTTCGGCCAAGCAGATAGCTTCTTGGCTGTACGATAAGAAAGTGATTTCCATCGATGATATGAGCAATCTTTCGTTGAAGCATCGTGGGTTGTTGAAGGAGATTTATGAGGTTGGTGCCGAAGCTCCGATGGATGCCATGCGCTCGGTAGATGGTACGGTGAAATATCTCTATCGGACGGGGGAGGGGCATTTTGTGGAAGCGGTTTATATTCCTGAAGAAGATCGTGCCACACTTTGTGTCTCCTCTCAAGTGGGATGCAAGATGAACTGTAAGTTCTGCATGACAGGTAAGCAAGGATTCGCCGCCAATCTAACTTCCCATCAGATTATCAATCAAATCAGTTCTTTGCCCGAAAGAGAGAAGCTGACTAATGTGGTGATGATGGGAATGGGCGAACCGCTTGATAATCTGGATGAGGTACTGAAAGCACTGGAGGTTATGACCGCCTCCTATGGGTATGGATGGAGTCCTAAACGTATCACCCTCTCTTCCGTGGGATTGCGGAAAGGATTGAAGCGCTTTATAGAAGAATCCGACTGTCATTTGGCCATCAGTCTGCATTCGCCCGTGCCTCTACAGCGCAGGGATCTGATGCCTGCCGAAAAGGCTTTCTCCATCACGGAGATTGTGGAGTTGCTAAGAAACTATGATTTCAGTAAGCAACGCAGGCTATCTTTCGAGTACATTGTCTTTAAAGGAGTGAACGACTCACTGACATATGCCAAGGAATTGCTGAAGTTGTTGCGTGGGGTAGATTGTAGGATTAATCTGATCCGTTTCCATGCCATACCGGATGTGGATCTCGAAGGAGCCGATATGGAAACGATGACTGCTTTCCGCGATTATCTGACGTCGCACGGATTGTTCACCACCATACGCTCTTCGCGCGGTGAAGATATTTTTGCGGCGTGTGGTATGCTTTCTACTGCCAAGCAAGAGGAGAATAAGGGCAAATTAATATAAATTATTAGCTTTGGTAGAAAGGATATTGTGCATTCTTCTTAGCTTTGTGAAAACTAAATTGACAGAGATATGAAAAAACACCTGTTTTATGTAAGTATGGCTCTTGTGTTGATGCTTTTTGCTGCATGCGGAAAGGACAAGAAGGGAGTGTTTACACCAACTTCCAGTGGTCGTGCGTATGAAGTTCTGGTGGTAGTCAACGCTGGATTGTGGGAACGTCCTGCCGGTAGAGCCTTGTTCGATGTGCTTGATTCGGATGTACCCGGATTGCCGCAGTCGGAACGTTCATTCCGTATCATGTATACCGATCCGGCTAATTATGATGCTACGTTGAAGATGATTCGCAACATCATCGTTGTAGATGTGAACAAAAGCCAGTACACTCAGCCCAAATTCAAGTCGGCAAAGAACGTCTATGCTGCTCCGCAATCTATCCTAACTATTCAGGCGCCTGATGAACCGTCGTTTGCCCAATTCGTGGAAGAGAACAGTCAGGTCATCATCGACTTCTTTACCCATGCGGAAATGAACCGGCAGATTTCGGTCTTGGAGGATAAACATAGTGACTATATCTCTACAAAGGTGAAAAGCATGTTCGATTGCGATGTGTGGGTTCCCGGCGAACTGACCTCTACCAAGCAGGGTGAGGGCTTCTTCTGGGCAGGAACGAATGCAGCTACCGGTGACCAGAACTTCGTAATTTATTCTTATCCTTATACGGATAAAGAGACGTTTACCAAGGAGTATTTTGTGCACAAACGCGATTCTGTGATGAAAGCCAATATCCCGGGTGCCAGAGAAGGAATGTATATGATGACGGATTCCTTGATGACCGATGTGCGTCCCATCAGCGTGCAGGGTGAATATGCGCTGGAAGCTCGTGGCTTATGGCGTGTGAAAGGTGATTTCATGGGTGGCCCTTTTGTCTCTCATACACGCTTGGATAAAGCCAATCAGCGCATCATTGTGTCGGAGATCTTTATCTACTCACCTGATAAACTGAAACGGAATTTGGTTCGTCAGATGGAAGCTTCACTCTATACGCTGAAGTTGCCCGGTAGCAAGCAGGAAGGAATGGCTATTCAACTCAACACGGTTTCGAAAGATACAATAAACAATAAGTAATAAAATGGAAGATAACAAAATAAGAGTCGGCATTACGCAGGGCGACATCAACGGAGTGGGGTATGAGGTTATTTTGAAGACTTTTGCAGAACCTGCCATGTTGGAGTTGTGTACTCCCATTATCTACGGTTCACCCAAGGTGGCAGCCTACCATCGTAAATCATTGGATTTGCCCACTAACTTCAGCATAGTCAACTCTGCATCCGAAGCCATTCATAATCGGTTGAGTGTAGTGAACTGTACCGATGATGAGGTGAAGGTGGAGTTTTCCAAACCCGACCCCGAAGCCGGTAAGGCTGCGCTGGGAGCATTGGAAAAAGCCATCGAGGAATATGAAAAGGGCTTGATAGACGTGCTTGTCACTGCTCCTATCAATAAACATACCATTCAGTCGGAGGAATTCGCTTTTCCCGGACATACGGAATACATCGAACAAAAACTGGGAAATGGTGAAAAGGCGCTGATGATTTTGATGAAAGATGATTTCAGAATCGCATTGGTGACCGGACATCTGCCGGTGAAAGAGATTGCTGCGACTATCACGAAGGAGTTGATAGAGGAGAAACTGAGGATTTTCAATCACTCCTTGAAGCGTGATTTTGCCCTTGACGCACCTCGTATTGCTGTCCTGTCGCTTAATCCGCATGCAGGAGATAATGGTTTGTTGGGAACTGAGGAGCAGGAAGTGATAATTCCCGCCATTCGTGAGATGGCTGCTCAGGGTGTGCTTTGTTATGGGCCTTATCCGGCAGACGGATTCATGGGCTCGGATAATTATACTCATTTCGATGGCATTTTGGCAATGTATCACGATCAGGGATTGGCTCCATTCAAGGCATTAGCAATGGACGAAGGGGTGAATTATACGGCGGGATTGCCGGTGGTGCGCACTTCGCCGGCTCATGGCACGGCGTATGATATTGCCGGAAAAGGGCTTGCCTCAGAAGATTCATTTCGACAGGCCATCTATGTGGCGATAGATGTATTTCGCAACCGTGTACGTGAGAGTGCGACGCGTGCCAATCCGTTGCGCAAGCAATATTACGAGAAACGTGATGACAGTGACAAGCTGAAGCTTGATAGTGTAGAAGAGGATTTATAGAATGACGAAAGCAGAGATACAACAAGTGAAATTACGTTTTGGTATCATTGGCAATAACGAAGTGCTGATGCGTGCCATCGACATCGCCATCCAAGTGGCGCCTACCGACTTGTCTGTATTGATTACTGGAGAGAGTGGAGTGGGAAAGGAAAGTTTTCCGCAGATGATCCATCAATACAGCCGGCGTAAGCATGGGCAATACATTGCTGTGAACTGTGGTGCCATTCCGGAAGGAACGATTGACTCCGAACTGTTCGGGCATGAGAAGGGTGCTTTTACCGGTGCCATTGGAGAGAGGAAGGGGTATTTCGGAGAGGCCAACGGCGGGACGATATTCCTTGACGAAGTAGGAGAATTGCCTTTGCCTACCCAAGCTCGTTTGTTGCGTGTGCTCGAGAGTGGAGAGTTCATTAAGGTAGGATCCTCTAAAGTGGAGAAAACGGATGTGCGGATAGTTGCCGCTACCAATGTGAACCTGGTACAAGCCATTGCCGAAGGGCGTTTTCGTGAAGATTTATATTATCGCTTGAATACAGTTCCTGTTCAAGTTCCACCGTTGCGCGAGCGTGGCGAAGATGTAGTACTGCTCTTCCGCAAGTTTGCTTCGGATTTTGCGGAGAAGTATCGTATGCCTGCCATTCAGTTGACGGAAGATGGTAAGCAGATGTTACTGACATATCCATGGCCAGGAAATGTGCGTCAGTTAAAGAATATTACCGAGCAAATCTCGATCATTGAAACCAATCGTGAAATCAATGCAGCCATCTTGAAAGGCTATCTGCCCGAGCAAAACAATATACAACGTCTGCCTGCTTTGTTCGGAGTGAGAGAGAACAAGGGCTTTGGCAGTGAGAGGGAAATTCTTTATCAGGTGCTGTTTGATATGCGTCAGGATGTGACCGAATTGAAGAAGTTGGTGCATGATATCATGGCCGAACGTGGAACGATGCCTAACTCCGTCGCTTCTGCTTCTGCTTACTATACGTCGGCTCCTTCGGCTGTGGTTCCTCCGGTAGCATCCGTTGTGTCTACTATCATACATCCCTCGGTGAAACCCATGACTTCGATAGATGACGACATTCTGGACACGGAAGAGTATGTGGAAGAGACGCTTTCGTTGGATGAAGTGGAGAAAGAAATGATACGCAAGGCGCTTGAAAGGCACCGTGGGAAGCGTAAAAGTGCAGCTCAGGACTTGAATATTTCCGAGCGGACCTTATACAGAAAGATAAAAGAGTATGGATTGGATTAAGAAAATGGCGTCTGCCGCATTGTTGATAAGCTTGTTGTTACTGGTAAATTCCTGTCAGATGAAGTTTGGCCTTGCGCCCATTAGCTCCATCGATTATACAAGGGTGAAATCGATTTCCATTGCCGATTTTCAGAATCGGGCAGAATATGTATATGCACCTTTGGCTACGGAGTTTAACCAGAAAATGAAAGACATGTTTATACAGCAGACTCGTTTGAAATTGGTCAACTCCGGCGGTGATCTTGATATAGACGGCGAAATAGTGGGTTATAACCAATACAATGAAGCTGTGGATGCCAGTGGCTACTCATCGAAGGTGAAAGTGACGCTGACGGTCAATGTGCGTTATGTCAATAATACAAATCATGAAGAAGACTTCGAGCAACAGTTTTCGGCTTTTCAGACATACGATTCTTCGCGATTACTCACAGAGGTGCAGGATCAGTTGATTGCTGTGATGGTGAAAGATATTACGGAACAAATCTTCAATGCGACTGTAGCTAATTGGTAGAATGATGACCTTTACTCATTTACAAAAATGGATTGAGCATCCTGATACATTAAACAAGGATACTTTGTACGAACTTCGCACATTGGTAGCCCGTTATCCTTATTTCCAGTCACTCCGTTTGCTGTATCTGAAAAATCTTTATTTGCTACATGACATCAGCTTTGGGGCAGAATTACGCAAGTCTGTATTGTATGTGGCAGACCGGCGTGCATTGTTCTATCTCATAGAGGGTGAACGTTTTTCTTTGAAACCTGGCAAGATCTCTTCTGTCTTTTCCGAGGAGCTGGAGACAGAACCGAGCGTGGATCGTACTCTTTCTTTGATCGATGCTTTCCTGGCCACTATCCCCGAAGAGCACTCTCAGAGTTCTGAGTTGGATTATGCCATGGACTATACTGCTTACCTGATTGAGGAGGACGAATCCTCTGAAGAACATTTGGAAAAAGAGATTGAAGTACCTCCTTTACGCGGGCATGAACTGATAGATGGCTTTATTCGTAAGAGTGAGTCGGAAACTATACCTCTGCTTGAGGTGCAATCCCTTTCTCAGGGCGATGAAGAGACAGCGGGTGATGTAGGAGTGGCTTCGGGTGAAAATGGGGATTTTTTTGATGAAGAGGAGAAGAGGAAAACGACTCCTGTAACAGACGAACTGGATGACAGCTGTTTTACAGAAACCTTGGCTAAAATCTATATCAAACAGCAGAGATATGACAAAGCACTCGAAATTATTAAAAAATTAAGTTTGAATTATCCAAAAAAAAATGCTTACTTTGCAGACCAAATTAGATTTTTGGAAAAATTGATTATTAACGCTAAATCGAAATAACAAAATGTACTTATTATTAATTATCTTTATGCTGATAGCATCGGTTTTGATGTGTTTCATTGTGTTGATTCAAAACTCTAAAGGAGGTGGTCTGGCATCAGGCTTCTCATCATCCAATCAGATTATGGGTGTGCGCAAAACTACCGACTTTTTGGAAAAGGCAACTTGGGCATTAGCATGCGCAATGGTAGTTTTCAGTATTGTATCTGCATACACAATACCTTCTTCTTCCGGTAAAGGTGGCGATGTTATTATGGAACAGGCACAGCAAGAAGAGAAAACAAATCCTTATAATATGCCCGTGGGTACGGCAGCTCCGCAAGCGGAAACTCCTGCTGCTGAAACCGATTCTGCGGCTAACTGATAATAGGAATTTTACATTCTTTATATAAGAGGGTGTGTCTGAACGGTGCACTCTCTTTTTGCGGGACGCGGATTGCACAGGACAGCACGGATAGAGAAATAAGTTCGTGAATGCCGTGTAATTCGCGCCCTCTTTTATAAAGAGGGGTAATCCGGAGCTTTTAATTATTAACTTTATAGCAATACAAGAAAAATGACTACTACGGACAAAATTCATCAGACATTGCGCGATTCTGCAGGAATGCGCTGGATGGTATTATTGTTTTTGGCTTTCGCCATGTTTTGTTCATACATCTTTATGGACATCTTATCACCCATCAAGGACTTGATGCAATCTACTTGCGGATGGGATTCTACCGCATTCGGTACGATGCAAGGGTCTGAAACTTTCCTCAATGTATTTGTCTTTTTTCTTATTTTTGCCGGTATTATCCTCGATAAGATGGGGGTGCGTTTTACGGCATTGCTTTCGGGAGTGGTGATGCTGGTTGGCGCTACTATCAACTGGTATGCCGTGACTGAGGCTTTTCAGGGAAGCGGACTTGAAGCTTGGTTTAATAACAATCTGAATTATATTCCCGGTTTTGATGAGTTGGGAATCTCGCCTTTCTATAAGGGTATGCCTGCATCGGCCAAGTTTGCCGCAGTGGGTTTCATGATTTTCGGCTGCGGTGTGGAAATGGCCGGAATCACTGTTTCACGCGGTATTGTAAAATGGTTTAAAGGGCGCGAAATGGCGCTTGCCATGGGTTCGGAGATGGCGCTTGCCCGTTTGGGTGTGGCCACCTGTATGATATTCTCTCCTATGTTTGCCAAGTTGGGTGGGGTGATAGATGTATCGCGCTCAGTGGCATTCGGTGTTGTCTTGTTGTTCATTGCACTCATCATGTTTATTGTCTATTTCTTTATGGACAAGAAGCTCGATGAGCAGACCGGTGAGGCGGAAGAAAAGGATGACCCGTTTAAAATCAGTGATCTTGGAAAAATTCTTTCCAGCGGAGGCTTCTGGGTGGTGGCTCTTTTGTGTGTGCTTTATTATTCTGCCATTTTCCCTTTCCAGAAATATGCGGTGAACATGTTGCAATGTAATTTGGTATTCACGGAGGTTTCTCCTGAATCTTTTTGGGCTACCAATACTGTAACTATTATTCAGTATGGCATCATGCTGGTGGTGGCAGCGGCGGCTTTTGCAAGTAATTTCTCCAAGAAGGCCAACATGAAGTATGGCCTGCTGGTGGTGGCAGGTGTGGCATTGGTGTTGTTCTGCTACATGGGCTATATGCGTCAGAGTGCTGAAACGGTGTTTGCCGTATTTCCTTTGTTGGCTGTCGGCATCACACCGATATTGGGTAATTACGTAGACCATAAAGGTAAGGCTGCTTCCATGCTCGTGATAGGCTCTGTATTGCTGATTTTATGCCATCTGACCTTTGCGTTTGTACTACCGTTGTTCAAGGACAATGCAGTGGGCGGCATATTCATAGCTTATCTCACGATTCTTGTACTTGGAGCCAGTTTCTCGCTGGTGCCGGCTTCCTTGTGGCCCAGTGTGCCCAAGCTGGTTGATGCTAAGATTATAGGGAGTGCGTATGCATTGATTTTCTGGATTCAGAATATTGGTTTGTGGCTTTTCCCATTGTTGATAGGTAAGGTGCTTGACAAAACCAATCCGCAGTTGGTGGAGGATTTGAAGAATGGACTGATTACGCCTGAAGAAGCAGCTGTGTCGTATGATTATACAGTTCCGCTGGTGATGTTGGCATGTTTGGGTGTTGCCGCTTTGGTGCTGGGTTTTGTTCTGAAAGTGGTAGATAGAAAGAAGGGCCTTGGATTGGAAGAGCCTAATATTAAAGAATAAACCTGTGGCAGATGAATATAGAGCGTCTCAAGGAAAGATTAGTCTGTTAGATGCTGTTCCGGTGCGCTGCGAACATATAATGACCGAGTGGGAAGGTGAGTGTGCTGTGCTCACCTATCCTCGGTTTAAATACAGATGGGTGTGTCGATTCTTGTTGTCGAAAGGTATGTCGCCCAATATTCGTGTGACACTCGAAGAGCATGGTACAGCCGTTTGGCAACTGATAGATGGAAAGCACTCTGTAAGTGAAATTGTTTCCCTGCTTGCCGGACATTTTAAAGATGAAAGCAACTATGCTACGCGTGTCACTGCCTATGTGATGCAGTTGCGTAAGGACGGTTTTATCCGATTAACAGTCAAGTCCTGAATTACTCCCTATCTACTTTTATTAGTCCCCCTGTTGCTGTGTCGAACAGCACTTTGATCGTTGAATTTTTATTGAACAATACGGGTGCAAGATACTCTACTGTGCCGAATTGGGTAACAGGAAGTGATTCGTCAAGCAGTTTTTTATTGTTGTATACAAGGGTTAGCTGTGCTTTTCCCGGGAGGTTGTAGGCTATGCCATCTACCTTCTTTTTGCTTTCTTCGGTTGCAGAGATATCCGGTGTTTTGAGGTCGGCAATCGTGAGGTAATACGGTTCACCGGCTAAATCGGTGTCGGCTACTACGCCCAACTTCTTGGAAAAGCGGAAAGCAACTACGTTTTGCATTTCTTCGGGCGTTAGGCGGATAACAAACGTTTTGGACTCCTTTTCCACTTTACCTGAGAACATCTCTGTCATGGCACGTTCTTGCTGATTCAGGTTATCAAGCATGAGTTTGAGTTGGGCACCGTCCTTTGGCATGTTGTCTGCTTCGCCACGCAACAGGGCATTTTTGCTCTCGCGTATGCTGTAAATCTCTTTGGCTACCAATTCGGCCATTTTGGCTGTGGAATTTGACATCAGAATTTCTTCCGTCAGGAAACTACGTGGGTCAATGCTGCTTTCGGAGGTCGTCGCTTCAGGTGTCTTGGTATTTTGTCGGCCGCTGAAAGGAATGTTGATGGAGCGGACAATACCGTCTTCTGTGAGCTCCATGAGAGGAGCCACGGTTTTGTCTTTCATCTTGACGAAATACACGTTGTCCTTGTCCGGTAGGCCGATTACACGGCTTTCCACTTTGTCCAATGTCCAATATGTTTCCGATTCGGCAGATACGTTGTTGAGACGGAGGTAGCGGTCGGCATATTTGCAAAACTCTCCAGGAGTATAGCTGTGTTTGGTGGTTTGTAATACAATTTCTATTTCCGTTTTGGGCAACAGATAGGTCACTCCGTAATCTTTTCCACGCATTACACCGGTTGTAACTTCTGTTTGAGCCATGGAAGTAGTGGTCAGTAGCAGGGCAGATAATATCAATATATTTTTCTTCATAAATGCATACGTTCGTTTGGATAAACCTTGTTTGAGAACAAAGTTAATCAAGATATCGTTGTCCGGATGTGGTTTAGGGATTATTAACTGAATTGGTGAATTGTATGCATACGGGTTTGTCCAATATGATATCCCGGTGGATGTCGCTCAGCAACCCGGTGTGCTCGTCACGTTGAAACACTTGAATGATATTGCTGTCACGGCAGGCAACGAGCAGAAACTTTCCATTAGGAGTGATGTTAAAGTTACGTGGGTGGATGCCTGTTTGCTGATACCCGACTTTGGCTAAGTTCCCATTTTGGGGATTAACGGAGAATATGGCAATGCCGTCTCCCTTCAGGCGATTGCTGGCATAGAGATATTTGCCGTCCGGACTGAGGTGTATGTCTGCGCTTCCGCGGGCGGCCAATGTATCGGCGGTGATGGTTTGTATCTGATTAAGACGGCCATCGTCGTAGCTGAAGGCTATGACTTTGCCTGACAACTCGGTGATGAGATAAGCATATTTACCGTTGGGGCTGAAAATCAGATGACGTGGCCCGGAGTCGGCTTCAATGTCAGTTGTCTCCATTGAGGGATGAGGAGTGGCCGCATTGGGGTGCAGAACAAAACGCAGGATGCGATCGGAGCTGAAGTCGGTGGCAAAGATATATTTTCCATCCGGCGAGAAGACAGCACAATGGATGTGTGGGGTGTTTTGGCGTATGGTGTCGGGACCTGTGGCAGTACCTTCAAAGAGAGTGTCTATAGGAGTTGCTGTTCCATTTTTACGTAAGGAGAATACGGACATGTTTCCACCACTATAGTTGGCTGTCACTACCTTGCTTCCATTTGTAGCCACATAACAGGGATCACCTCCCAGCGTGAGTTCCGTGTTCAGCAGGCACATGCTTCCCGTTTCTTTATCGAAAGAGAGGGTGTTGAGGGAGGCTGTGCTATCGTTCATTTCGCTTACGGCATAGACCAGCTTCCCATCTTCGGATGGAGTGAGGTAGGAGGGGTTGGCTAACTCTATGGAGTCGAGAGGAGTGGCCATACCCGTTTCTTGGTTGAAGCGAAAGGTATAAATACCTTTGCTTGTTCCATTGGTATAAGTTCCTACCAGCATGGCGAGTTCGTCTTGATTATTGCTTGCCTTCTTTGGCGTACAAGCAGAGATGCTTAATCCGAGCATACAAAAAAGAAATGTTTTCATGCAGAAGCTGTTAAAAAATGAGGAAAATATCCCATCGGTCTGTGTAATGACCGATAAGCACGCAATATTAGGCATTTAAAGTGACAAATGCAAATGCGCGGTATTTCAACTTACGATACTCTCTTCTTTTCTTATGCTTCGCTTCAGTCTCTGTTCGCAGTGCGCGGATATATGTTCGCACGTTGCGGATATCTGTCCGCGCCGTGCGGATACAAAAACGCACGGCGCGAACAGAGATTTATCCGAACTTCGAACAAGTTTACTGTTTACAGCAAACGATTTTATTCTATGGATTCAAGAAGCTTTCTATATGTATACATTGTACTGCCATATATTGCTTAATGCCACAGCATATTTCCTGTTACCGGTTTGAACTCAGCCTCATCGCTTCGGCGAAGCTTTATGCTTCCATCGTTCCAGTTGGAAAGCCATCCGCCAATAATATGTCCCAGAAATACGGTTTTTAGTTTATGAAGGCCTTTGGCTAAAGCAATAGAGGTGTCTTTACGAGAATGGCGTTTAACTTCACCACTATTGTTTATTAGTAGCTTATCGTCTAACCAGACTTCTTCTAAGTCGGACGAAAGGAAATAGACCCCATCGGCGGGAATTTCCAGGAAACCGGTGCCCACGGCAGCATATTGCTTGACACTGCGCATCGACTCGTCATACTTCTCTTGGGAAGTCAATTCGTTGAGTTGCTTTATTTCTTTTATGACATCGGGAGTTTTAGCGGAAGCATTCAGTTCATTTATATTGAGATAGTAGCCGTAAGTCATTTCGACAGTCAGTCCTTGTTTTAGATTTTCGGCTCTGATGGCAGGCATCGGTGTCTGTTTCTCAATGAGGATAGTGCGCACTCTACTCAACTTGCCCGAAGACAGTAAAGTGGCGATTTTCAGTGTTCCGTTTGTACTGAAGCTGATGGGGCTTTCATAACGGGCTGATCGGGCTGTTGGTTCGGTACCATCTGTGGTATAAACCATGTCGGTAGATGACCATCCGGACATGACAGACTTCTTGAAGAAATCACTGAAAGAGTTTTTCAAACAGGTCATTACGGCTGCTGATGGTGTAGAGGCCCTGCAATTAATGAAGACACATGTGCCCGACGTCATTGTGAGCGATGTGATGATGCCACGCATGAACGGCTATCAACTTTGTATGGAGATCAAGAAGAATGTTGATGTCAGTCACATTCCGGTCATATTGCTTACTGCCCGCCACGATGAGCAAAGCCAGAAAGACGGCTATAAAAAGAGATGGGAATGAGTCGCGCTTCTCTCTACAATAAACTGAAAGTGCTGACAGATATGAGCGCCAATGAGTATATTAATAAATTCCAGATGGAAAGGGCTATACTGTTAATCCACTCTACTGACATGATATTTTCCGACATTGCCGAGAAAGTGGGCTTCACCACCTCTTCTTATTTCAGTACTGCTTTCAAACAATATACGGGAGAGACGCCGACACAATATAAGAAAAAGATAAGGCAGTGAAAGAGATTTGCATCATATATGATACAAGCACGGACTTTACGATGGACACGAACTTTGATGTTGTCCGTGAATCCGTAAAATCCGTGCTTGAAAGCCAATCTTAAAGTTGTCCTTTAACACACCTTCATTTCATTTGTGGAGCTGGAGGGAATCGAACCCTCGTCCAAACGAGGAAATCATAAGCTTTCTACATGCTTATCTTTGCCTGGGTTTTCGTGCTGCGACAGAATCAAAGCCATCAATCGCAGCCTTATCCTCTAAATTTTCATTCGCGCCACGAGGCTGGCACGAACTATCCCCGATGTGACTGCACCACTGAACCGGAATGCTTCGGAGCAACAGCTTCCGAGTGATGTCTCGTCCCGGCACCTTGTGCCGGGATTAAGCTAATCTACTATGATTCGATTAAGCAGCAAGAGCGTAATTAGTTTCGCCAGATAAAATTTTGAAGACTGAGATTTAAGTGCAAATCAACGACGCACTGCATGCTTACTTACCATTTCTGCCCGCTGTCAAATCCAGTCAACCCCTTTACTTTGTTACTTACAGGAAAACAAAAATGTGGAAGAAACGGGATTATCCCGCTTTCTTCGGTGCAAAGATACGAAAACTTTATTTAAACAGACTCTCATTTCGGGATAAAACTTTGAGCGTGGATTGTCCTGCTTTGCTTTCGATATCTGTTTTTTTAGAGAAAAGTGGTGTCCTTATGGTAAATAATCCTTATGTATGGGTTGCCTCCTCTTCCGGTTCACGTTTGGCTTCTCTTCTGCTTTTTATTTACTGCACGACCCACAATGCTTCTGCTGTAAACAGAAAAAACAATCTCAAAATGAATACTTAAAAGCTTGCCGACAGATTTAAGCCAATGTTTTATTCCCTATGAATATTTGTTTTCTTATAAAAATATGTTCTTATGGAAAACATTTGTGTTCCTTATTTGTTTTCTTGTGGAAAATAGTCTTATTGGAATATAAATCAGTTAAAATTGTACTGGAATGGAAAAAATGTGGAAAAAGTATCGACCCACCCTGCTTGGCATTTTGCTGGGAGTATTGGCAGGTTATCTCTATTGGAGATTTGTTGGCTGTTCTACCGGAAGTTGTCCGATCACATCATCGCCTGTTTATAGTAGTATGTGGGGTGGTTTGTTGGGAGGATTGGCGTTTAACTCTTTTCAAAAAGCACCGAAAGATGAGTCGTAGTCTGAAAAGCTGGGACGCCATACGTCTTGTACGATTGGTTGCCGGCATCGGCATTGGCTTTTATGCCTTGTATTCGACCGATTACGTGTTTCTTCTACCGGCTGTGGCATTTCTGTTGCAAGCTGCCCTGAACCTCACTTGCGGAGGAAGTGGCTGCTCCACTGCAAATAGTCGGAAGCGTGTTTATGGAGATGTGATAAAGCCTTATCAATCTGGAAATCGGAGATGAAAAATGAGTGATTATAGAAACTGAAAATGAATAATATAAAAATAAGGATAAGATGAAAACAATTCAATTGACAAAAGGTGAATTTTTGAGAAGAGTGGCGGATTATGAGACAAATCCCTCCGAGTGGAAATATTTGGGTGATAAACCTGCTATTGTAGACTTCTATGCGGACTGGTGCGGCCCTTGTAAGATGGTGGCTCCTATTCTGGAAGAGCTTGCTGCCGAATATGGCGATTCTATTTACATTTATAAGATAAACACGGAAGAAGAGCCTGAATTATCGGCGGCTTTCGGCATTCGTTCTATTCCTTCGCTTTTGTTCATCCCGATGAACGAGAGTCCTCAAATGGCTATGGGAGCCATGTCGAAGGCTGACTTTAAACGTGCCATCGAAGAGGTGTTGCTTGGGGGTGAAGCTGGCAAGAACTTAAAGGGATAGTAACGGAATAATTACAAGTTTGTAGCATATGAATCGTAGGAATATGTTTTTAATAGTGGGACTATGCTTCTTGGCTGTTGTTTTGCCGCTAAAAGCCCAGCAGGACACCTACCTGTCGGTTGACGATGCTTTGCTGATGGCGGTGCAGAACAATAAAAATATCCGGATGGCTGAGTTGGAGCATAGAATGGCTAATGCTGATTTCCATCAGACTGACGCCCTTTTTCTGCCCCAGTTGTCGACGGGCTACCAAGCGGTAGTGACAAATAACCCGTTGAACGCCTTTGGTTTCTTGCTTCAGCAAGAGAAGGTGACGGCGCAGGACTTTGATCCGGCAAAATTGAATCATCCGGGCATTACACGGAATTATGGAGCAAGCGTCGATGTGCAAATGCCTTTATTCAATCCGGATATGATATATGCCCGTCAGGGAGCAAAAATACAGAAGGACGTATATAAGCATAAAGCGCAATATACCGTAGATTATATAAAATTCGAAGTGCAGAAAGCATATACCCGGCTGCAATTTGCTTATCAAGCACGGGCGGTGTTAAGGGCAACCTTATCGGACGTGGAGCAGATTCTTCGGTCTGTGCAAAACTTCTATGAGCAGGGTCTGGTTCAGAAGTCGGATGTGCTGAATGCCCAAGTACAAGTGAACACCATAGAAAGTGCGCTTACCAAAGCGGAAAGCAGTATATCCAATGCTTCTGACGGGTTGAAACTGTTGCTCGGCATGGAACAAGTGGAAGGCGGCAATGTTTTTCTGACGGATTCGTTGGTGTTGAAGGAGGAAACCGGGATTGCTGCTTCATTTTCGCCGATGAGGTCGGATGTGCTTGCCATGCAGAGGGTCGTGGATGCCTCCAATGCCATGGTGAAATCATCCGTAATGAAGTTCCTTCCTAAAGTCAATGCTTTCGGCAGTTATCAGTTTAACGATACCAAGTTTTTCGGATTTGATAATAATTCTTATCTGGCAGGTGTCAGTTTGACTTGGACCATCTTTTCGGGAAACAGAAATGCAAGTAAGTTGCGTTCGGATATACTCCGGCGGGATAAGCTGAAACTGGATTTGGAGGAATACAAGGACAAAAGCCGTATGGAGGTGAATAAGACCGCACGGGATTTGCAAGACCTGAAACAAGAAATCAGGAAACATCAGGCCAGTGTGGAGCAAGCGGATGAGGCTTTGCGCATAATGAACAACCGTTATAAAGAAGGCTTGGCCAGTACAACGGATTTGCTTGCTTCACAGGCTCAATTTTCTCAGCAGAAGCTCTCGCTGGCTCAGGCTGTGATGAGTTATAATGTCACTTATTATTATCAAGAGTTACTGACATCCGTCAAATAAGTAAGATAGAAATCACTATGACAACATTTATAAAAATATTTTTTTCAGAGATTATACTTATTGCTGCATTATCCGCTTGCTCATCGACTACCGATGAAAGAGCAGAAGAAACTGTTGTTGCAGTAGAAACCTATTTGCCGACCGCTTCGCATGAAAATGGCTTTTTTGTAAGCGGAATGGTGTCGGCCAAGCAAACAGCCATGATAAGTACCCGGGTAATGGGGTTTGTTGATAAAGTATACGTGAAGCAGGGAGACGCAGTAAGACAAGGGCAATTGTTGCTTGTAATCAATAGTGATGACCTGAAAGCAAAAAAAGCACAGGCTGAGGCTATGGTGGCCGAGGCTGAAGCTGCCTCAAAAAATGCGAATCGGGACTATGAACGCTACAAAGCCTTGTACGAACGGAAGAGTGTTTCACTGAAAGAGTTTGAAAACATGGAGTTGAATCAAACCTCTGTCAATGCCAAATTGCAAATGGCGCGTCAGGCGCACAACGAAGTAAATGCCATGCTGGCTTATACCGATATCCGTGCGCCTTTCTCCGGCATAGTCACACAACGGATGATTGACGAGGGAAGTACTGCCACTTCGGGCATGCCTCTATTGAGCATGGAACAATCGGGTGAACTGGAGATTAAAGCTTCAGTGCCCGAAAACCATGTGTCCTACATAAAAGTGGGCAATCCCGTCAAAGTGGATATTAAATCGCTTGGCAAACGTCTGGATGGGAAAGTTAGTGAAATCAGTCCGTCTTCTGCACTCAGTGGCGGACAGTATGCCATGAAGATTGCAATTGCTCCCGGGGAGAAAGAAAACCTTCGTGCCGGTATGTATGCCGGCATTTACATCCTTGGAAAAACGGGCAGGGAAAGCACGAAAAACGTTTGGATAGACGCTTCTTCCATTATAATGCGCGACCAGTTGACCGGTGTATATGTGGCTACTACCGATAACTATGCCCTGCTTCGCTGGGTGAGGCTTGGCAAAGAGATTGGCGGGCAAGTGGAGGTTTTATCCGGACTGAAGGCGGACGACAGAATTATCCGCCATGCCGAAGGCAAGTTATATAATGGAAAGAAAATCAGTGTACAAAAATAAAACGAACAACTATGGAACAAGGAATATCGGGAAGAATAGCAAGGGTTTTTATCAAGTCCAAGCTGAGCCTCCTGCTGATGATTGCTTTTGTGCTGCTCGGACTATTCAGCATCTACTCCATTCCGCGCGAAGAAGAGCCTCAGATTGAAGTGCCTATGGCCGATATAATGATAGGCTATCCCGGAGCAAGTCCGGAGGAGATGGAAACAGCCGTGGTGCAGCCGGTTGAGAAACTCCTTTCGAATATAAAAGGGGTGGAAGACGTTTATTCCACTTCAATGAACGGCATGGCCATGCTTACGGTGCAATTCTATGTGGGTGAGGATGTGGAGCGCTCGTTAGTGAAGCTGTACAATGAACTGATGAAAAACCTTGACCGGATGCCGCAGGGTGTCACCGTGCCGCTGGTCAAGACGCGTTCGATAGATGACGTTCCGGTTCTGTCATTCACGTTGTGGAGCGACCGGATGGGTGGTTATCAAATCAGGCAGATAGCCGAGGTGGTATCCAATGAAATCAAGAAAATACCGGATGTGGCGCAGGTCAATATATCGGGTGGGCAAAGCCGCCAGCTGAACGTTTGGCTTGATAAGGACAAGATGGCGGAAAGCAGAGTGGATTTCAGCATGATTTCCCGTTCGCTGGAAGCCAATAATGCCCACATGCAAAGCGGCAATATGGTGACCGGTGATGTCGTTTATTCTGTGCAGACCGGCAATTTCTTCGCCAATGTGGAAGAAGTAAAGAATGCCATTGTGGGAACCAAGGACGGCCACCCCGTCTATCTCTATCAGATTGCGACAGTGAATGACGGGCCGAAATTGCCCGATACCTATGTCTCCTTTGGTTATGGTGCCGCCAGTCCGAAAAAACAGAACGAACATCCCGACGAATATGATGCCGTAACCGTTTCTATCTCTAAGAAGAAAGGTGCGGATGCAATGAAGCTGGCAGATGTCATTATAAATAAGGTGGAGCATCTGAAGAAAGACCTTATTACGGACGATTTGAATGTAGAGGTGACCCGCAACTATGGCCTTACTGCCTCGCACAAGGTTTCCGAATTGCTTTGGCACCTCACGATTGCCATTGTCATCGTTACACTGTTTGTGATGCTGGCCATGGGATGGAGGGGTGGCTTGGTCGTATTCCTATCGGTGCCCATCACTTTTGCTCTGACGTTGTTTGCATACTATTTTCTGGGTTATACGTTGAACCGGATAACGCTGTTCGCTCTTGTTTTTGTGACAGGTATCGTGACGGACGACTCGATTATCATAGCCGAAAACATGTATCGCCACTTTAAAATGAGGAAATTGCCGCCGATGCAGGCTGCTCTTCATGCCATTAACGAGGTGGGAAATCCTACGATATTGGCTACGCTGACCGTCATAGCCGCAGTATTGCCCATGGCATTCGTGTCGGGCATGATGGGGCCTTATATGAGCCCGATGCCGATAGGCTCGTCCATCGCCATGATTTTCTCACTTCTGTTGGCGCTTACGCTCACACCCTATTTCGGTTTCCTTTTCCTCAGGTATAAAGGAAAAAACGAAAAGGGTGCCGACGATAACAGTGTTGTTGAAGATGAGGGCGCAGAGGTGCGGCAGACACGCATCTATAAGGCTTATTCAGCCATTACCACTCCTTTTCTTGACAGCCGGAAGAAGCGCTGGTCTTTTATGATCGGGCTGACGGTTGTGCTACTTGGGTCGCTTGTTTTGTTTTATACCGAATCGGTGCCCGTTAAGATGTTGCCTTTCGATAACAAAAGTGAGTTCCAGGTGGTGGTTGATATGCCGGAGGGGACAACGCTGGAACGCACTGCTGCCGTGGCGCAGGAATTGGGTGCCTACATTAGTCGGCACAAACTGGTGACCGACTATCAGATTTATGCAGGCACATCGGCTCCCATCAGCTTCAATGGATTGGTTCGCCATTACGACATGCGCAGTGGAGACAATGTGGCTGACATTCAGGTGAATCTGGTTGACAAGGGCGAACGTAGCGAACAAAGCCATGACATCGCCAAGTCGATGCGTGCCGGTTTACAAGAGATTGGTAAAAGACATGGCGCCAACGTGAAAGTGGTTGAAGTACCTCCGGGACCTCCGGTCATGTCCACCATTGTGGCCGAGATATACGGAAATGACTATACAAAGCAGATTGAGATTGCCGAACAGGTAAAGGGACTTCTGGCTGAAACCGAAAATGTAGTGGATGTGGATTGGAGTGTGGAAAGCAACCAGACCGAATATCGGTTTGAAGTGGATAAGGATAAAGCCATGAAGCTGGGCATTCCGAGTGGGCAAGTGGTACAGAATGTGCGTGCGGCATTGTCGGGCATGCCTGTGGGGGTACTTCATCAGCCCTCTATGGTCAATCAGGTGGGTATTGTGCTTCAGCTGCCCGAGGAGCAGCGATCGAATATCGACGAGGTGATGAGTGTGAATGTGGTCAATCCTCATGGAATGTCTACACCAATAGGCCACTTGGTGACCGTGACCGAAAGCGAAAAGCCTAAAAACATCTACCGTAAAAATCAGAGGCGGGTGGTGTACGTGCTTGCCGAGGTGGCGGGCGAGTTGGAAAGTCCGGTATATGCCATGATGGACGTATCGAAAGAGTTGACTAAGGTTGAACTTCCGGCAGGCTATACGCTTCAGGAGGAATATAGTATGCAACCGGAGTTGGAAGACAACTTCTCGCTCAAGTGGGATGGCGAATGGAAAATAACCTACGAGGTATTTCGTGATTTAGGTTTGGCATTTCTTTTTGTTCTTGTCATTATTTATATGCTCATCGTAGGGTGGTTTCAAAGTTTTGTCACTCCGTTTGTACAGTTGGCTGCCATACCACTGTCATTGATAGGCATTGTATTGGGGCATTGGATTATGGGGGCTTATTTCAGTGCGCCGTCCATGATTGGCTTTATTGCCTTGGCCGGCATCATGGTGCGTAACTCGGTATTGCTGATAGACTTCATCGATATCCGTCTCAAAATAGGGATACCATTGAAACAAGCCGTAATCGAGGCCGGAGCCGTGCGCACCACTCCGATTATCCTGACAGCCGGAGGTGTGGTGCTGGGAGCTATCGTAATGCTGTTCGACCCTATTTTTCAGGGGCTGGCCATCTCGCTTATGGGCGGAACCATCACTTCGACGGTACTCACGTTGGTTGTGGTGCCTTTGCTGTACTTTAAGATGTTGAAAAATAAAGTGAAATAAGTATGAAACTGATTGTGATATTAAGTATAACCGAGTATCAGGAGCAGGTGACCAAACTACTCTATGAAGCCGGGGTGAGCCGTTTCAGCCTGATGGATATTACCGGATATAAACGGAAAAAAGAGCGTGTAGCATTGAATTGGTTTGGCACGGCGGCAGAAGCGAAAGTCAATTCCATTCTGTTTTTCAGTTTTGCTTCCGAAGAAGTTGCCCGAAGCGTAATCCGTGTTGTTGAAACTTGCAATGGAGAGGTGCAGAACCCTTTTCCGGTTCATGCTTTTGTTCTTGACGTTGAGCAGAATTCTAAATTCTTCTGATTATGAACAGGGTGTAACGGCCGTTCAATGGCAGACACCCTGTCTGTAAGTAATCTTAGTTTGATGTAAGAGGAAAAGACGGCCTGCGTATGGAAAGATAACTCCTTCTCTATGGGAGAAAAAAAGAAAACTCCCATGAGAAAACTTCCTGTTCGGAGGAGAGAGTTCTTTATTTCAAACTTTGGGATAACCCGGGTTCGGGGCAGGCGGTTCCTTTTGCTGAAGGCGAGGGGCTGTATCCTGTCGGGCAGATATTTCTTGAATGCACCGGTTTACAGAGGTCAGACAGAAGAGAGCCTTTCAGGTCGACCGACCTCCCCCCCCTGTTTTGACAGCTACAATCCTTTGTCGTGACAGAGGCAAGTGTTCAAGCCGACAGACACTTGTGTTTGACGTGACAGGCACAAGTGCCTGAGCCGTTAGATGCAAGTGTCTGACAAGGCAGTAGTAAATACTTGATAGCCAACGAACTGTAATCTTAAAATACAAGCCTTTGGGTGAGGCTGTCGACCTGCTTCTTATCCCGAACTAAGGTTAAGTTGTACCGAATTCACGTTATTTATGAAAGCCTTTGTTTTCTGTTGCCGTTGCCGCACATTCCGGACAAAGCCCTTTCAGCACATAGTTGATGCCGTTTAGTGTAAAACCTTCAGGCAGGTTGACTACCGGAGTGGGAATGTTGGTGAAGCAGAAAGTCTTGTTGCACTTCTCGCAATGGAAATGTGTGTGCAGGTCGTCCACTCCGCAAGAGCAGTTGCTGTTGCATACCGCATATTTGAATGAGCCCGTTCCGTCGTCGATGCTATGTATCAGATGGTGAGAGAGAAACAACATGATGGTACGGAAAATGGTGGATTTGTCGACGGTATCCAACATGTTTTCCAAGTCGAGCAATGATACGGAACGGTCTGCTTGCAACATGGCTTGCAGCACTAAAAGCCTTATGGCGGTAGGCGATATTTCCCTTTTTGCTAAAAGGTCTAAGCATCTCTTTTCTTCTATCATCTTTTCTACAACTCCTATTTTATCAGTTTTTGTATGCGTGTGGCGTTGATTATCGCGATGAGGGCAACTCCCACATCTGCAAAGACAGCTTCCCAAAGGGTGGCCATACCGCCGGCGCCGAGGATTAGTACAAGCAGCTTCACACCGAATGCCAGAGAGATGTTTTGCCAGATTATCCGACGCGTCTGTCTGCCGGCATGGATGGCGGTGGCTACCTTGGACGGATGGTCTGTCTGAATCACGACATCGGCGGTTTCTATGGCAGCGTCACTGCCCAAACCGCCCATGGCAATGCCCACATGGCTGAGGGCAAGGACGGGGGTGTCATTGATGCCATCGCCCACGAAAGCTATTCTGTTTCTTGCATCCCGACGCAACTCCTCGACATGCTTCACTTTTCCGTCGGGCAGCAAGTCTCCGTATGCTTGTGCCACCCCCAGCTTTCGGGCAAAGTTAAAGACAATCCCTTGCTTATCTCCCGACAGTATCTGGATGTTGTCGATATTCAATGCCTTTAGTCCTTCAATGGCTTTGAAGGCATCTTCTTTCAGCGTATCCGACAATAGCAAGTGCCCGGCGTAGGTTGTGCCGATGGCACAAACCACAACCGTATCGGCGATGGACGAAAGTTTATCGGGATATTTCACCTGAAATTTATCCAACAGCCGGGTGTTTCCTACCAGAATACGGTCATTGTCCATGAAGGTCTGCAAACCATGACCTGCGATTTCCGTAATGTCCGACACGGCCATCGGCTCTATGCCCCTCTGTCCGGCATAACTTGCAATCGCTTTGGCTATGGGGTGTGTGCTGTTGCGTTCCACAGAAGCAACCAGTCGTATAAGTTTTTCTTCCGACATGTCCGGTTGAGTTTCGCAGGACTGCACCTCGAAGATTCCTTTGGTCAGTGTGCCCGTCTTGTCGAATATCACTGTGTTGATTCGGGTGACGGCATCCAGATAATTTCCTCCTTTAAACAATACTCCCAAGCGGGATGCAGCCCCTATGCCGCCGAAATATCCCAGTGGAATGCTTACCACCAATGCACAGGGACAGGAGATGACCAGAAATACCAGTGCTCTGTACAACCAGTCGTTGAAGATGAACGGATATTCAGGAATTATCAAGGAGTAGATGTAAGGAAGCAGGACAATCAGCACTGCCAATCCGGTGACGATGGGGGTATAGATGCGGGCAAACCTCCGGATGAACAGTTCGGCCGGCGCTTTTCGTTCGGAAGCGTCCTGCACCAGTTCCAAGATTCTCGACAATGCACTTTTCTCGAATGTCTTTGTCACCCGTATCCTTACCACTCTGTCGGTCGAAATCATTCCGGCAAGCACTTCTTCACCTTGCCGAATGTTGCGGGGGACGCTCTCTCCCGTCAGGGCAGATGTGTTGAAGGCTGCCACTTCGCCCAACATCACACCGTCCAGGGGAACTCGTTCTCCTGCTTTCACTTCGATGACCTCACCGACTTTTACCGTTTGAGGAGCCTCTACCACCGATTCATTATCCTTGATTACCGTTGCCGTTTCCGGACGTACGTCAAGCAGAGAGCTGATGTTGTGCTTTGCTCTATCCACCGCTTTCTCCTGAAAAAGCTCTCCCAAAGAATAAAACAACATTACGGCCACTCCTTCAGGATACTCCCCTATATAGAAAGCACCTACGGTGGCTATGGACATGAGGGTAAATTCACTGAAGACATCCTTTCGTACAATATTCTCCCATGCCTCTTTCAGGACGGGTAGCCCTACCGGCAGATAGGCCAGCAAATACCAGCAGAATGCCGCATATCTTTCTTGAAAGAGAGTAAAGTCTGTCGAATTCAAGATAATGCCTCCCAAAAGCAGCAGGGCAGAGAGGACGATTCGCCAATAGTCCTTCAGCCAACTATTCTTTTTTTCGTTCTCTACTGCATGCTTGTGTGTGCAGCAACAATTGCAGCTCATATCGTTTCCTCCTTTTTTATCTTTTTCCGAGACAAAGATAATAGAAAAAGAATGCAACCAAGTTGCAAAGTTCCATATTCTGCCACACTTGTGCTATCTCATAGTCTTGTTCTCCGATTTATTTTCGTGTCAGGAATGTGTACCTGCTTCGTATCATCTCCGTATTATAATTATATTGGTGCGGAGTTGATACGGACTTGGTACGGTGCAGATACAGAGCATGTATGTAGGTTGTATGGGTGATGCAGAAATGGGGCGGGCTGCTTTAAAAGTAACAATAATCGGGGATTTATCGTTATTTAATCTCAAAAATGTTATACCTTTGTTCCTCAATTTGTCTTTATGAAGCAATTTCCATTTTCTGTCGGTGTGTTTGTCTTGTGCTGTTTTCTGCTTGCAGGCTGTCATAACCGGCAAGAACTGCCTTTGCCGACGGAAGCAGGCCGGAGTTCGGCTTTTACGGATTCCGCAGCTTCGGATACGCCTTTAGTCGGGCTGCCTCTCCCTGCTAAGCGGTTGAGTGCGGCCGACATATCCCTTACTAAAGATTTATTGTACGATAAGTATACCTTGAATGACACTTATCCTTATAAAGATACTGTGCGTTCTTTCAAATGGGATGTGATTTGCAATTGCCTTGCTTATATAGAGAACATGCAGCTCGATACGGCAAGGTTGGTGGTGTTGCAGAACTATAAGAACCTGAATGGAGAAGCTACGTTGGTGCGTACGTTTGTGCGCGATGCCTATCGGCGTGTGTCCGATACATTGGGCGTGGAACGTTATCAGTCCGTCCCCTTGTATCTGCCTGCCGATACCCTTGTGCCCGAACGTTATGGACGAGACGGGACATTGGCCTATCTCAGAGGCAGGGTAGGGAGTTTCTGCCTGATACATCCCGTAACATTTGAAGAAGAATGGTTATCACCCTCTCGTTATCTGAAGCAGTTGGAAGACAGTACGTTTTTTAATCACGTGATTTTTGTAGATCGGCTCGATCAGAATATAACCGCTTTGGAGCGTATTTCCGAGGGTGTGTGGAAGATACGCAGCATGAATCCGGCCACTACCGGACGCTATGCTCCGCCTCATGCCCAAGAGACGCCGTTGGGAATGTATCTGCTCCAGCAAAAGAAGTCGCGTATGGTGTTTCTAAAGGACGGCTCTACTGCCACGGGAGGCTATGCGCCCTATGCCAGCCGCTTTACCAATGGCGCTTATATACACGGAGTGCCGGTAAATGTGCCGCGTACGTCTCTGATTGAATACAGCCAGTCTTTGGGGACAACGCCCCGTTCGCATATGTGCGTCCGAAACGCAACTTCGCACGCTAAGTTTATCTTCGACTGGGCACCTGTTGAAAAGTCTTTGGTAGTAGTCATCGAATAGAACACACGGATTTTTAACTGTCTGTTTGATAGCTGTATGAAAGAAAAAAACTAACTTTGTCGCCATTATCTTTCTGGCGGAATCCTATGGGACGGTTTACTTTATTTTTCCTCTTTTTGTTTATCCCCTGTGTGTTGTCCACGAATGGCAAATCATGGGAGAATGAAGAAGGTATGTCCTCCGCCGCAGGTGTGGGCGACACGGATTTTTGCGCCGACCTGTATCATTCCATGCAGTTGGAAGGGACTGTGAATTGGAAGGCTTTTCGGCAAGCTGTGGCGGGTTATTATAAGATAGAAAACCGGAAGAGGGATGTATTGACGTTGATTGACTTCTCCCGTCCTTCGACCGACAAACGTCTTTTTGTTTTCGATATGAAAGAGCGCAAGATGCTTTTTTCTTCGGTTGTTTCTCACGGAAAGAACAGCGGTGAGAAATACGCCACTTCTTTCTCCAACGAATACGGCTCTTATAAAAGCTCGTTGGGCTTTTATCTCACCGGAACCACTTATCAGGGGAAGAATGGCTATTCACTTGTTCTGGATGGCTTGGAGAAAGGAATCAACGACCGTGCCCGCGAGCGTGCCATTGTGATGCATGGAGCCGCCTATGCCAATCCGTCGGTGGTGAGCAAGGGAGGCCGGTTAGGAAGGAGTTTCGGTTGTCCGGCTGTACCTCAGCAACTTTCACGTCCTATTATTGATGCCATCAAGGGAGGGAGCGTGATGTACATTTTTGCAGAAGCGCCGGATTATCTGGCTCAAAGTTCTGTGTTGCAGAATGACGGGCAATTCTGAGGAACAATTTGCTGCTTGTCGGCCGAATTAAAACCGTTTCTTCTTTTAATTGTTTTCCGGAGGTTTTAATGGTTTGGTCTTTTATCTGTTCTCTCTGTCGGAAGATTTCCGGCAAGTGCCCGAAATGTTTTTTATCAGGAGGGTTGTCGGGACACGGAGAAAAAATACCGGTTATGAATAAAGAATGTTCTATATTTGTTGCATTGAGTATGTATTAAGAGAATGAAGGTATGGCGGGTTTAATGAATATTTTGTGGTTGGTGTTCGGTGGTATTATTACTGCCGTGGAATACCTTGCAGCCAGTTTATTGATGATGATTACCATTATTGGTATTCCTTTCGGCATGCAGACTTTGAAGCTGGCAAGCCTTGCTTTGTGGCCTTTTGGTAAGGAGGTGCGTAGCGGAGAGCGTTCAGCCGGTTGTCTTTATGTATTGATGAATGTGGTGTGGATATTCTTGGGCGGCATCTGGATCAGCTTTTCGCATTTGCTATTCGGATTGTTGCTGTGTATCACCATCGTCGGCATTCCTTTCGGCATGCAGCATTTTAAATTGGCAGGATTGGCGTTGACGCCTTTCGGAAAAGATATAGTTGCAGCCTGATTGCTTATTCACAAAGTCATAAAAGAAGAAGGGCGGAGAACCATTTCGGTCTTCCGCCCTTCGCTCATTTTATTTTAAAAGTGTTTTTTACATGGTTAAGTGAGGCTGCTTTGCGAGCAGCTTTTGCAGTTTGCCATTCAGAGTCTGGCACATAGTACCGTTTCCCATTGCTTGATAACGCTTGATTTGGTACTGTAACATCAAAATTTCATTTGCATTCTTTTTCATAATTGTCATCTTTTGTGCTTTCCGCGTTTCGGAAAGCGGGTTTTTACTTCTTTTCTTTCACGTTGCAAAGATACGACTTTATTTTGATAAAACATGTTTTATAACATAAAAAATAGAATTTTTCCCTTTGTTATCTTTAGAATACAGTGATTTGTAATCTGTATATAACAAATATATTACATATCTTTGCATCTGTGTAACTATGTATCTATCATGTTTATGAGTAAATGGGCGGAACTCCTGAAAAGCCCCTATCCGATATTGTATCAACGCTGGAAGGCAGTGGTGTTGCCTTCGGCTGTTATTTTTCTGATACTGTATTTGTTGCAGCCGTTTGGAATCTCGGAAATGCAGTATAATAAATTTCCTGTATTATTGGGCTATGGGGCGGTCACTTTGCTTGCATCGGCTTTGGCAGTATATCTGTTTCCCTTGCTGTTTCCTGCCTATTATAGAGAAGAGAGATGGACTTTAGGAAAAAACCTGCTGAATATTTTAATCACCTGTTTTATGGTTGCCGTTGGTATTTGGTTATACTCTTCTTGGCAGTTTGGAGTTGCTTTGAATATCAGTTTGTTTTTGCTTTGCTTGATGTGGGTATTGCTGCTGTCCCCGTTTCCTATCGTCATTTTTCTGATGTGGAATAGAAACCTGCAACTGACCCGTAACCTGAGGGAGGCTATGGAAATAAACCTCCATCTTTCAAAAGAAATATCTTTAGGAGACGTGGAGAACAGGCCGGTAGAGAAGACTTCTTTCGGGGGAGTACTGACCTTCGCCGGAGGAAGCAAGGATTCATTGGAAGTCGCGGCGGAAGATTTCCTTTATGCAGAGGCAGAGGGAAACTATGTGAAAGTGGCTTATCGCCCGGATGGAGAAAGAACGGTTGTCAAGAAGATGTTGCGTGCCACCATGAAGCAGGCGGAGGAGTCGGTTGCTGTTTGTCCTTTCATCATACGTTGCCATAGGGCGTTTCTTGTGAATGTACGGATGGTGGTGAAAGTAGACGGAAACTCACAGGGGTATAGGTTGAACCTTGAAGGGTGTGAAGAGGAAGTTCCCGTTTCGCGCGCTTATGCCAAAGAGGTGAGAGTACTGATTGAGAACCGTATAAAAAGGTAGTCGTTCGTCACAGAAATATACAGTTCATCACAAAGAGCTTGTTGGTCGTCACATATCCGGGATGTCTGTCCCGGATATTTTTTTGTCTTGTATTCTTCCTTTATGTTTGCGGCAGAAAACGAGATAAATGGCAAAATAATGAGAAGTAGAACATTTTTTTTGGTATTGAGCGGGCTGCTCCTGATACATCCTTTATTTGCGCAGAAGTATATGACCGATACGGTGCGTCTGAAATTTCATATAGACAGTATCGCTTTGGAAGAGGTGGTGGTGAAAGGCAGGAAAACGCCGGTTGCCAACAGCCGTTGGAGCGATATCCACCCTGTGGAGTTAGTCACTGTGGGCGGTGCGAACGGAGATTTATATAAAGCCTTGCAGACGCTGCCGGGCACTCAAGTGCAGGGCGAAACCGGAGAATTGTTGGTGCGCGGGGGCAGCAGTAGGGAAACACAGACCTTTATAGATGGAATGCATGTGCTGAATTCTTATACTTCGAACGGCATCAATACTCCTGCCCGTAGCCGCTACTCCACTTTTATGTTCAGTGGGGTGAGTCTTGCTTCGGGAGGTGCTCCACAAGAATATGGAGAAGCACTTTCGGCTGTCCTGCCACTTGAAACGAAAGATTACAGCAGGGTTGACAAGGTGGGAATGAATGCTTCTGTGGTTGGTGTAGGCGGAGGGGGTACAAAGACTTTTCGCGGCGGGTCTCTGTCTGTCGATTTGAATTATCAGAACTTGGGCCTGTATGATGAAATATATTCCGGCAGAAAAGATTTTGAGAAACCATACCGTATGTTTTCAGCAGCTACCCAATTCCGCTATGCTCCTCGTGATGCCGGACTCCTGAAAATCTATGCGCAATATGACCGGACGGACTTCTCCGTTTATGAGGGAGATACCCGCAGTTTGTTTGCGCTGGGCGAGGACAATGTTTATGTCAATGCTACATATCGCAAGCATACGTCCAGTGGATGGAGCCGGTTTGCAGGGATGGCTTACTCTTATTATAATCGGAAGATCGATGGTGCGGTTGTTTCGGGAGATAATTGGTCGGAGCGCCAACAGGAATTGCATTTGAAGGCAAAAGCTTCTAAACGGTTGTCATCCGTGTTTCGGATAGATATGGGAGTAGAGAGTTATATTCGTGGTTATGAGAATAGATATCTGCTTGGGGAGATAAAAGAAAATAATCACTTGTGTCCGGTTGTTTGCGCCGGGTTCTTTTCTGCGACTTATTATCCGTGGGAACAGTGGAAAGCGGAACTTTCTTTCCGTACGGAATATGTGTCGTTGAATCGGAAGATGAACTTTTCGCCCCGTTTGGCTGTGAACTATTACGGAGGTAATGTGATATTGTCCGGAACCATCGGGCGTTATACGCAATTACCCGAAAACAGTTATCTGATACGCCGAAAGGATTTGTTATCCGAAGTGTGTATGCAGTATAATCTGGGTGCGCAGTATGAGGATGGAGGCCGTTTCTGTAAAGCAGAGCTTTATTATAAGGATTACGACCGGTTGGCATTGGAGGAAACGGGTGTCGATGCAAAAGTCGGGCATCTTATCTCCGGTGGTTACGGATACAGCAAAGGTGTCGATTTGTTCTTTCGCGACGGGGCTTCATTCAAGAGTCTGGAATACTGCTTATCCTATACTTATAATATAGTCAAGCGTAAGTACCGGATTTATCGGGAACTGACCACTCCTCAGTATGCCACCCGGCACAATGCCGCATTGGTTGTGAAGTATTCTTTGCCCCGACTGCGTTCCATCATAGGCCTTACCAATCGTTTCAGCAGTGGGCGGCCTTATCACAACCCCGCATTGCCGGGGTTGATGAATGATGAAGTGAAGCCCTACAACAGTCTGGATGTGGGTGTGACTTTTCTGGCAAATAAAAAAGTCATTATACACGCTTCCGCCACCAATATTCTGTGCAGGAAGAACGAATTCGGCAAGGTGGACGGTAAAGCGATTTTGGCATCGGCAGACCATTTCTTCTGTGTGGGCGTGTATGTCACTTTGGGAAAGAAAGCGGCTTATGATGTGTCTAATTTTTAAGATAGCAGATAGTGTAAAACATATTATCGAGTATTAACGTTAAAAGAATGAAGAAAATGAAAGCAATGATTGTTTTTTTAGTGTGTCTGTTTCAAGGCACGGTGACACTGTTGTTTGCCCAAAACCTGACCATTGAGGTTCGTGACATTGAAAAGGCGGAGGGGCATCTTTATGTAGCCATCTACAATTCGGAGGAGGCGTTTATGAAAAAGCCTATAGCGACGTTCAGGGTAGATGTGAAAGATAAAATACTTTCTATTCCCTGTCGGGGACTACCCGTCGGGACGTATGCTGTTTCTCTCTTTCAGGATGAAAATGGAAACGGAAGTCTGGATACCGGAGCTTATGGCATTCCTACGGAGAAGTATGGTTTCAGCAATGATGCCGAGGGTGTTATGGGCCCCCCGTCATACGACAAATGCAGTTTCATCTTTTCGGCAGATACGACTTTGGTGATACATTTGAGATAGAAGCATACCTCCATGATTCAGTCGTAGAGGTGTTGGTGATGTAATATTCGTTTACTTTTTCAAAGTTCCTTTCCGACTATGAAAATGAAAGACCGCATACCCCTTGTCAGAATAGCTTCTGACGGGGGGAGACCTAAGTATAGGACTTAGATACCCTGAGTATAGGACTTAGGTACCCTAAGTATACTACTTAGGTTGCCTCGATATAAGACCTTGTTTGGCTTTTCTTTTCTTATTGGTTTTTCAAGGTCTGTTTATGCTCTCTTTTTGGTGTGATTTTTCAATGTCGGATGAGGCTTGGACTTCTTGGGATAATCTGCTTTTATGGCTTCCTCCTCTGCTGTTCATTCTTCTATTTAAAGGGTTGTTTTAATTTGCATTGAAGAGAATAAGCGGGCTTTAAATTTTATTTTATTCCTGATTTATACTACTTTTGTGACCCAACCTTAAAATAGATTATGATGAAGCGAATTACACGATTTTCTTTTCTTTTAGTACTGATGTGCTTGCTGGCCGCTTGCGGCGGACGTTCTTTTATCACTGATGCTGCTTATCGTCGGCGTGTGGAACAGGATTTCAGCCGGAAAAAGGCAATGTTGCCGCAAGGCGATTTGTTTGCCGTGTTCGATATGGATTTGCCTGCATATGAGCGTGAAGCCTTGGAGTTTCTTTATGCTTACATGCCTTTGGCCGACATAGCCGACTATCCCGGCGAGTTCCATCTGATGAATATACGTGCCTCTCGGAAGGCGGCAGAGGAGATGCCTTGGGGAAAGACCATCCCTGAAGACATTTTCCGCCATTTTGTGCTTCCGGTGCGGGTGAACAATGAGCAATTGGACAGCGCACGGGTGGTGTTTTATGAAGAACTGAAAAACCGGGTGAAATCTCTTTCCCTATATGACGCCATTTTGGAAGTAAATCACTGGTGTCACGAAAAGGCCGTCTATACCCCTTCCGATTCTCGTACCAGTTCGCCTTTGGCTACGGTGCGAACAGCCTACGGGCGTTGCGGCGAAGAGTCCACTTTGCTGGTGGCCGCCCTGCGTTCGGTGGGCATTCCTGCCCGTCAGGTCTACACTCCCCGTTGGGCGCATACGGACGACAACCATGCTTGGGTAGAGGCATGGGCCGACGGACGATGGTACTTCCTCGGCGCTTGCGAACCGGAACCGGTGCTGAATCTCGGTTGGTTCAATGCGCCCGCCAGTCGTGGCATGCTGATGCACACCAAAGTATTCGGACGTTACGAGGGAGCAGAAGAGGTGATGTCCGTCACACCCAATTATACCGAAATCAATGTAGTGGAAAATTATGCGCCGACGGCTAAGGCTATCGTTACGGTGGAGGACGAACAGGGAAATCCGGTGACTGACGCATGTGTGGAATTCAAGCTCTATAACTATGCGGAGTTTTATACCGTGGCCCGCAAGCAGACCGATGAGAAAGGAAAAGTCTTTCTGACGGCAGGCAAGGGAGATATGCTGGTGTGGGTTTCCAAAGACGGCAAGTTCGGTTATGCCAAACTTTCTTTCGGCAAGGAGAGTGAACTGACGGTGAAGATAGATAAGGTGGCCGGCGAAGCCCATACCGTAGACTTTGATATCGTTCCGCCTCCCGAAAGTGCCGACTTGCCTGAGGTGACTCCCGAACAACGGGCTGAGAACGACCGCCGCATGGCTCGCGAAGATTCCATCCGAAATGCGTATGTATCAACGTTTATGACCGATGAAACGGCACGTGAGTTTGCCAAACGCTACAAGTTAGATGAAGAACTTGCTTCCCGCTTGTTGGTTGCTTCCCGGGGCAATCATCGGGTTATATCCGATTTCATGGCCCGGCTGCGTTCTGAAAAGTCAAAGCGTGGTGGTTTCGACCTCTTGCAGCAAATTTCGGCCAAAGATCTTCGCGATGTCCGTAAAGAGGTGCTGATAGACCACATGCTCTCTCCCATGTGCAAGGATAACAGCCTTTTCAGCAAGTACGTACGCAATCCGCGCGTGAGCAATGAGATGCTTACGCCTTATAAGACTTTTTTCAAGAATGTGGTGTCGAAAGCCGATGCCGAGGCTTATGAGGCTGAACCGATGAAACTGGTGGCATGGGTGGCCGAGCATATCCGGATAGAGAAAGAGTGTAATCTGGGAGGAGCGCCCATCACCCCTGAAGGCGTGTGGAAGGCTCGAGTGGCAGATGCCCACAGTCGCGATATATTCTTCGTTTCGATGGCACGCAGCATGGCGATACCGGCTCGCATCGACGAAGTGACCGGAAAAGTGCAACTGATGACGGCAAACGGTGCTGTGGATGTGAATTTCGACCAAGTGCAACCTGAAAGCCAAATGCTGCAAAAAGGCCGTCTTGTGGCCGGATACCGTTCTGTTGCCTCATTGGACGATCCGAAATATTACTCCCATTTCACGCTCTCCAAGCTGACTTCGCAAGGGCGTCTGCAATTACTCTCTTATGATGAGGGCGATGCGGATATGGGAGGCGGCACTACATGGGCCGGCCTTTTGAAAAACGGCACGGCATTGGATGCCGGAAGCTATGTGTTGGTGACAGGCACGCGCCTTGCCGGCGGTGGCGTGCTTTCCCGGATTGTTTTCTTCAGTATCGTTCCGGGGCAGACGACGGAGATTGAACTGGTGATGCGCGAGCGCAAGGATGAGGTGCAGGTCATCGGGAGCTTCAATTCCGAATCGCTCTTTACTCCTCGCTCCGGCGATGGCGGAACAGATAAACGAAGCCTGTTGCAGGCTTGCGGAAGAGGTTATTTCGTTGTAGGCATCTTGGGCCTCAATCAAGAACCCACCAATCATGCGTTGCGCGACATTGCCGCCTTTAAGGACAAGTTGGAGAAGTGGGGGCGCCCGATGGTGCTTCTCTTCCCCGATGAGGCCAAAGCCGCAAAGTTCGCTCCCGCTTCCTTCCCCGGCCTGCCCTCCACCATCTGCTATGGCATCGACACCGACGGCATAGCTGAACAGATTGTGAATAACATGAAGCTGAAACACAAGGAGGCATTGCCTATATTCATTATTGCCGATACGTTCAATCGCGTGGTCTTTGTATCGCAAGGATATACCATCGGATTAGGCGAACAGCTGATGAAAACTGTCGAAAACCTGTGAGAAACAGGAAGCCGGCTCTCCACAAGAATGAAAAGACGCATTAAAACAGTATCGATAGGAGACCGTATAAAGTTTAAACCGACTCTGTAGACGTGAAATATGCCGATTGTTGAAATATCATCTTTGTCCCATCCGGGAGTGGAAATCTTTAGTACTCTGACCGAAGCCCAGTTGCGCAACCGCATCGAGCCGGACAAAGGAATGTTCATTGCCGAAAGCCCCAAAGTGATAAAAGTGGCTTTGGATGCCGGCTACGAACCTGTTTCCCTTTTATGTGAGCGCAGACATATCGATGGTGATGCGGCCGCGATTATTGAACGTTGCGCCGATGTGCCTGTCTATACCGGCGAAAGGGAACTGCTTGCCCGTCTCACGGGGTATGTCTTGACGCGAGGAGTGCTTTGTGCCATGCGCAGACCTGCTCTGCCCGGCCTTGCGGAGGTTTGTGGCGGAGCCCGCCGTATCGTTGTCATCGACGGAGTGACGGACAGCACCAATATAGGTGCCATCTTCCGCTCGGCAGCCGCTATCGGCATGGATGGCGTGCTGCTTGCGCGTAACGCTTGCGATCCCTTCAACCGTCGTGTCGTCAGGGTGTCGATGGGTTCCGTTTTCCTTGTTCCTTGGACTTGGATGGACGGTCCTCTCGGCACTCTTGCGGATTTCGGCTTTCGCACGGCGGCAATGGCTCTTACGGACAAATCCATTTCCATTGACGATCCTATCTTGGCATCTCAATCGCGGCTGGCCATTGTAGTGGGTAACGAAGGCGACGGGCTTCCGCCTGCGAGGATAGCCGAAGCCGACTACGTGGTACGCATTCCCATGTCGCACGGAGTCGATTCGCTGAACGTGGCAGCGGCGGCAGCGGTGGCTTTTTGGGAACTGCGTGCTCGTTAAGGAAGTTCGGCGAGGAAACGCTGAATTGAGTAAAAATACAATCGGATGATGGGATGAGGAGCTGATAAAACGATTGTTTTTAGTTTCTATGTGCGACAATTCATAGAGAAATCGGAAAATAAAGCCCATGTCTGTTCTCTTTCCGAAATAGGAGAAACTTTTTTTTTAGCATCTTTTATTATTTTTTACTGCCTTCCTTTCACTGATTATCGCTAATTTCGAGCGTTTTTTTATAAAAACAACTGAATAACTAATAATTTATTATATATGGAAAACCTGAATATTGCACTTCTGCTTATGGTAATAGGTATGGCTACTGTCTTTGCCATCCTGTTGATTGTTATATACTTAGGGAAAGGGCTTATTGCACTTGTGAATAAATATGCACCCGAAGAAGCGCAGTCTGTCAAGACTACGGCTGACGGAGCTGCTCCCATTTCCGGAAACATTCTGGCGGCCATCGGTGCTGCCGTCACAGTGGTGACGCAAGGCAAGGGAAAAGTGGCCAAAGTAGAGAAAATCCGATGATAATAATCTTATAATATAAAACACACTGAATCATTTAGCATGAAAAGAGAAATTAAGTTCAGTTTGGTATTCAGGGACATGTGGCAAAGTGCCGGAAAATACGTGCCCCGCGTCGACCAGCTGGTGAAAGTGGCTCCCGCCATCATTGAGATGGGTTGTTTTGCACGTGTAGAGACCAATGGCGGAGGTTTTGAACAAGTAAATCTTCTGTTTGGAGAGAACCCGAATAAAGCTGTGCGCGAGTGGACGAAGCCGTTCCATGAGGCAGGCATACAGACGCACATGCTGGATCGCGCGTTGAACGGACTCCGCATGAGTCCCGTGCCTGCTGATGTACGTCAACTGTTCTATAAGGTAAAGAAAGCTCAGGGTACGGACATCACGCGTACTTTCTGCGGATTGAACGACACCCGCAACATCATTCCGTCCATCACTTATGCTCATGAGGCCGGCATGATTTCGCAATGTTCGCTCTGCATCACTTTCTCTCCGGTGCATACGGTGGAATACTATGTAGATATGGCGAAAACCCTGATTGAAGCGGGTGCTGATGAAATCTGCATCAAGGATATGGCAGGCATCGGCCGGCCGGTGTCGTTGGGCAAGATTGTGGCAGGCATCAAGCAGATAAAGGACATCCCCGTGCAATATCACAGCCATGCCGGGCCGGGCTTCAATATGGCAAGCATCCTCGAAGTGTGCGAGGCCGGTTGCGACTACATCGACGTTGGCATGGAGCCGCTCTCATGGGGTACGGGCCATGCCGACCTCATCAGTGTGCAGGCCATGCTGAAGGATGCAGGCTTCCAAGTGCCCGAAATCAATATGGAAGCATACATGAAAGTGCGTGCACTTATTCAGGAGTTTATGGATGATTTTCTCGGCTTGTACATCAGCCCGCGCAACCGCCTGATGAATTCGCTGCTGATAGCTCCCGGACTTCCGGGCGGCATGATGGGCAGCTTGATGGCCGATTTGGAGTCGAACCTGGAATCCATCAACAAATACAAGGCGAAGCGTAACCTGCCGTTCATGAAGCAGGACGAACTGCTTATCAAGCTGTTCAATGAAGTGGCTTATGTGTGGCCGCGCGTGGGTTATCCTCCATTGGTGACCCCTTTCAGCCAGTACGTCAAGAATCTGGCCATGATGAATGTCATAGCCATGGAAAAAGGCAAGGAACGTTGGGGAATGATTGCCGATGACATCTGGGACATGCTGTTGGGCAAAGCCGGCAAGTTGCCGGGGCAATTGGCTCCCGAGATTATCGAGAAGGCCGACCGCGAAGGGCGCAAGTTCTTTACAGGCAATCCGCAGGATAACTATCCCGATGCGCTCGATAAGTATCGCAAGCTGATGAAAGAGAACAAGTGGGAGCTTGGCGAGGACGATGAGGAACTCTTTGAGTATGCCATGCACCCGGCGCAATACGAGGCCTACATGAGCGGAAAAGCGAAGGAGGACTTTCTGGAGGATGTGGAGAAACGCCGTGCCGAGCGCGACAGGTCTCCCCTGGATGATGCCAAGCCGAAGACACTCACGGTGCAGGTGGACGGGCAGGCCTATCGTGTGACGGTGGCTTACGGCGATATCGACCTGCCTGCTTCGGCTACCGAGAAAGTTACCTCCCATATAGGCGAAGGGCAGGATGTGCCCGCACCGCTTGAGGGCAAGTTCTTCCTGACGAAGAATGCGCAGGAAACGCCCGTGAAGGTGGGCGACAAGGTGAAGAAGGGCGATTTGCTCTGCTACATCGAGGCCATGAAGACATACAATGCCATCCGTGCCGATTTTGACGGGACGGTGACTGCCATTTGCCTGAATTCGGGCGATTCTGTTTCTGAAGATGACGTATTAATGAAGATTGGATGATGGAAGATATATTTGCAAAACTCTATGACATGACGGCTTTCAGCAATATCATTGCCGATCCGTCATTCCTCGTGATGTATGCCATTGCTTTCATCTTGCTCTACTTGGGAATCAGGAAACATTATGAACCGTTGCTGTTGGTGCCCATCGCTTTTGGTGTGCTCATTGCCAACTTTCCCGGCGGTGATATGGGAGTGATTCAGGCAGATGAAAACGGAATGGTTGCGGTGAACGGGGTATTGAAGAACATCTGGGAGATGCCGCTTCACGAGATTGCGCACGACTTGGGATTGATGAACTTCATCTACTATATGCTGATTAAGACCGGTTTCCTGCCGCCCGTCATCTTCATGGGGGTAGGGGCGTTGACGGACTTTGGCCCGATGCTCCGCAACCTGCGGCTGTCCATTTTCGGTGCGGCTGCACAGCTGGGCATCTTCACCGTGCTGCTTTGTGCCGTGCTGATGGGCTTCACCCCGAAAGAGGCCGGTGCACTGGGCATTATCGGTGGTGCCGACGGGCCTACGGCCATCTTCACCACCATCAAGCTGGCTCCTCATCTGCTCGGTCCCATTGCCATAGCGGCTTATTCGTACATGGCGTTGGTGCCCGTCATCATTCCTATGGTGGTGAAACTGTTCTGCACCAAGAAAGAGCTGATGATTAATATGAAGGAGCAGGAGAAGCTTTATCCTTCAAAAACCGAGATCAAGAATCTGCGTGTATTGAAGATTATCTTTCCGATTGCGGTGACCACGGTTGTGGCGTTGTTCGTACCCACGGCCGTACCCTTGATTGGTATGCTGATGTTCGGAAACCTGATTAAGGAGATAGGTTCCGATACCGGCCGTTTGTTCGATGCGGCGGCCAACAGCATAATGAATGCGGCCACCATCTTCTTGGGGCTGAGCGTAGGCGCCACGATGACCAGCGAGGCATTCTTGAACTGGACCACTATCGGCATTGTCATCGGCGGCTTTTTGGCATTTGCGTTGTCCATCACAGGGGGTATCTTCTTTGTGAAGCTGTTCAACTTGTTCGGCAAGAAGAAAATCAACCCGCTGATTGGTGCGACGGGGCTGAGTGCCGTGCCTATGGCGAGCCGCGTATGCAATGACATTGCGACGAAGTACGACCCCAAGAATCATGTGCTTAACTATTGTATGTCGAGCAATATTTCAGGAGTTATCGGTTCGGCCGTTGCTGCGGGCGTGCTGATTTCGTTCCTCGGATAGGCATTGACATAAAACATTCAAGGCACACTTTGTGTGTAACATCACGGAGGGTTATAAATAACGACCTCGATATAATATTGGGAATATCATAAGCTGCCCGTCGTTGAACAAGATACTGTTCGATGGCGGGCTTTTTTTCTCATTTAAGGTTCACGCTGTATTTTTGCGTTCGAATCAAAGAAACGCAAAACCATGATACAGATGTTCAGTATTCTATCTTATTTCAGAAGGGCGGACGGACTCCGGAGAGTAAGTCCCATTAGTAAAAAGGAGAAGGAAAAGAAAGTAAGGAACGTAAGTAAAGAGCGGAACGCCGTCCTCACGCTTTCGGTTTTCACCGGTGCGGCAGCCCGTGGCGTGAGCCGCTCCACTGCCGAGAACTACCGCACGGCGGTGCGCTCGTTCG
>NZ_SLXB01000021.1 GCF_004342845.1 Prevotella heparinolytica
GTTCCACCTCTTTCCATTCCGAACAGAGAAGTTAAGCCCGGTCACGCCGATGGTACTGCGTAACAGTGGGAGAGTAGGTAGCCGCCGTCTTTTTTTGAAGTGGCCCCTCCATCCGGGAACGGATGGAGGGGCTTTCTGCTTTTGTGCCTTTTGGATAGTTCGGGAAATTTATTTATATTTGCCGCCGAACTTTTTATTATTAATATTTTAAAGCAAATTGAGAGTATGAAAACTAAAATTTTATTGGCTGCTGCGGCAGTGGCATTTTCTTTTGTTGTGACATCTTGTGGGAATAAAAAGGCTGAATCTAATGCCTCTGATACTGACTCTTGTTGCGCGGCAAAAACAGAACAAGTATGTGATTCTACCAAGGCTTGTTGTAAAACAGAAGGTGACAGTGCAAAATGTGAAAAGGCTTGTGATAAGCCATGCGACAAGAAAGAATGCGATAAAGCATGTGATAAGAAGTAAATGTGAATTTGCATCGAATAGATAAATCACGGGAGAGATGCGGTAAAGTATTTCTCTTGTGATTTCTTTCTGAAGGTACGGATTTTATGGAACTTACCGTTTTAATGATAAACAGGTTAGTCCGTGAAATCCGTGCTTGATGTTAATACTTGTGCTATTCCCATTGTGATTAATTTTTATTGCTAATAAAAACGATATCAAAAAAGGAATCTCATCCACTTTTTAAAGCACTATTTTTGCCCTCTTTAATAGATAATTCAAAGTACCTCTATGGGGAGTTTACAAGTGTCCCACTATGCTATAGCAGGTATTCTTTTTCACTTATATTTTTAATCTTACTTTGTACAAGAACACTGAAGAGAAGTTCATGCTGCATTTGAAGGGAGATGACTTTGCATTTAAGGAAGTATGAGTCACACTTTTGAGATGCATTATGTCTCATTCTTGGATACAAAGTTTTGAAAGAGTCGTTTGATTAGGTTGGAGGAATTGTAAATAGCCGGTTGGAACGTTTTAGATTCTTTTATTGTGATATATTTGATTAATTATCATTTTATGAGTTATAAAATGATACTTTTAAAAGAAAAAGAAAGAGAATTGTTTGCATGCTTCGAAATAATATATACCTTTGTGGCATTAAAATAAAAAAGAACGGAATGAATCAGAACTTTATATATATTCTACTGTGTGGTATTATTATTCTGCTAGCTATGTTTAGTGGAAGTGGGTACTGTGCATGAATATATAGAAGATTTAATGAAATACGAAAGCCTTTCTCACTTCCATGTGTGAAAGGCTTTTTTATATATAGAATATGAACTATAATAAGAAAATTGAATACGGTTAACGATAATTAGCATGTTTATACAGGTTATCGTGCATGGAAAGCTCGTCGGGGCTGCCTGCTCAGCCCCTTGCCGCATGGCGTTTCCTCCGCAGATGAGTATTTATGGTCTTTCGGACTTGAACCCATCGACATACGGTTTCCCTTGCGTGACCACTGCAAAGGCTTGCCTTAGAAGTTTGTTGGCGACCGCAACGACCGCCACCTTACCGGGCTTGCCGTTAGACCGCAAACGGTCGAAACACGCCTTGCACTCGGAATTGCACCTGAGTGATGAGAATGCCGCCACATAGAGTTGGCTTCTGAGGTTTGAATCCCCGTTTCGGTTGATGTGACCTTTGACATTGACTGACGTACCGGATTGTTGGTAAGTAGGCGATAAGCCCAGATAACGGGAAAGTTGCTTGGCGTTATCAAAGTAGGTAAAACCCACCGGTGGCTACAATGAGTGCCGCTGCCAATGTGGCACCGATACCCTTGATGGAGGTGAGCAGGTCCATCTGCTTCTTGTACTCACCTTGTGCCAAGGAAGCAATCGTCTCTTCCATTGCCTTGATCTGCTTCTCCAGGAAAGTAATCGTCTTTTCGATGGTTTTCTTGCATTCAGGGTCGAAAGAAGGAAGGATTTCAAGTGAGCCTCTTAGGTTACGTGTTGCCACGAGTTGCTTCTTGAGTTGCCGCAGTACCGTGCGCTTCTGCTTCAGGATGAGTATTGAATCGCTGCTCAGCTTGTAAGGAGTCGGTTGCATCCGCTCCCCGTACAGGGCTGTCAGACGAGCATCAATCTCGTCCGTCTTGGTGACGGAGAGCATGGCTCGGGCGAAATTCTTTATCTTCAGCGGATTCTCAAGGCTGACGGTTATCCCGGCTTCGGAAAGCAGATAGACGAGCAACGCACTATAATTGCCTGTTGCTTCCAAAACGCAATGGTGTTCTGCCGCTGAAACGGCCTGTATAAACTCATGTACACCTTTTACTGTGTTTTTAAATGTTTTTGTCCTGCCTGTCTTGGCGGACGAATAAGCGACAACGAAAGTCGCCTTGCTGACATCGATTCCAACGTAGGTCATAGTCTAAAACTTTAAATAAAACAACATCATTACATCGTGAGCCATCATTACAGCCCATTGAACTATCCGGTTTCTGATGTAAGAGTGTGGAGGTGAAACATATTCTACAGTCTTTATGACTAATGAAACATCGGCCTTATTCCACACTCTGATGTTGAAACTTTATGCAAAAGTATAACGAAAAATAATATATAATGAATCAAATACAATTAAATGATGAGTGACAGATTGTTTATTTTCGACACAACGCTTCGCGATGGTGAGCAGGTTCCCGGTTGTCAATTGAACACTGTAGAAAAGATACAAGTGGCAAAGCAATTGGAACTGCTGGGAGTGGATGTGATTGAAGCGGGATTTCCTGTTTCGAGCCCGGGGGATTTCAATTCGGTGATTGAAATATCAAAGGCTGTGACATGGCCCGCTATTTGTGCCTTGACACGTGCCGTTCAAAGAGATATTGACGTAGCGGCAGAGGCTTTGCAGTTTGCTAAGCGTAAGCGTATTCATACGGGGATTGGTACATCCGATTCGCATATCAAGTATAAATTCAATTCTAATCGTGAGGAAATTATAGAACGTGCGGTAGCTGCCGTGAAGTATGCTCGCAAATATGTGGATGATGTGGAGTTTTATGCCGAAGATGCCGGGCGCACGGATAACGAATATTTGGCACGTGTGGTAGAAGCTGTAATCAAGGCGGGTGCTACGGTAGTGAATATCCCTGATACAACGGGCTATTGTTTGCCTTCTGAGTATGGTGCAAAAATAAAATATCTGATGGAACATGTTGACGGTATACATAATGCCATCCTCTCTACCCATTGTCATAACGATTTGGGTATGGCTACGGCAAATACGATGGCCGGTGTGCAGAATGGTGCTCGTCAGGTGGAAGTGACCGTTAACGGTATAGGAGAGCGTGCAGGGAACACTTCTCTTGAAGAGGTTGCGATGATAATCAAGTGTCATAACGATATTGATATTGAAACCAATATCAATACCCAGAAAATTTATCCGACCAGCCGGATGGTATCCAGCTTGATGAATATGCCTGTACAACCTAATAAAGCGATTGTAGGTCGTAACGCTTTTGCCCATTCTTCGGGCATTCATCAGGATGGTGTGTTGAAAAATGTACAGACCTATGAAATTATCAACCCGCGTGATGTGGGGATTGATGATAATTCCATCGTACTGACTGCACGTAGTGGCCGCGCCGCATTGAAAAATCGTTTGTCTGCATTGGGAGTGAATCCTACGCAGGATAAACTGAACGAAATATATGATGAGTTCTTGAAGCTTGCAGATAAAAAGAAAGATATCAATGACGATGATATTTTGGTATTGGCAGGAGCAGACCGTTCGCAACACCACCGCATTAAGTTGGAGTATTTGCAAGTGACCAGTGGGGTAGGGGTACGTTCGGTTGCCAGCTTGGGATTGAGTATATCCGGTGAAAAGTTCGAAGCTGCAGCCAGTGGGAATGGTCCGGTAGATGCTGCCATCAAGGCTCTGAAGAAAATAATCAACCGCCACATGACATTGAAAGAATTTACGATTCAGGCCATCAGTAAGGGTAGCGATGATATGGGTAAGGTGCACATGCAGGTGGAATATGATAATCATGTTTATTATGGATTCGGTGCCAATACCGATATTATAGCCGCTTCTGTTGAAGCTTATATTGATTGTATCAATAAGTTTAAGATGTAAAACGACCTTATGGTTGAAAGATTTATTGAGTAAGAATGGAGGGATGATTTCACGAAGATTCAGAAAATATCCGGCAAAGGTTAAACGTTCTTTTAGAAGCAGAGATAAATTCAAAATCGATTTTGAGAAGAAAATAGCTAAATAGTAAATGAACAGATGAATACATTATTTGATAAGATTTGGGATGCACACATTGTGCAGGAAGTGAAAGACGGTCCCACACAACTTTATATAGATAGGCTTTACTGTCACGAAGTCACCAGCCCGCAGGCCTTTTCAGGCTTGCGCGAACGCGGCATTAAATGTTTTCGTCCGGAGAAGATATTCTGCATGCCTGATCACAATACTCCGACGCACGATCAGGACAAACCTATTGAGGATGCCATCTCAAGGACTCAGGTGGACACATTGGCCAAGAATGCGAAAGACTTCGGCCTCACTTATTTTGGCATGATGGACGAGAAAAACGGTATCATCCATGTGGTAGGTCCGGAACGAGGACTGACTTTGCCGGGTATGACCATTGTCTGCGGTGACTCGCATACATCGACTCACGGCGCAATGGGCGCAGTGGCATTTGGCATCGGAACGAGTGAGGTGGAAATGGTGATGGCTTCGCAGTGCATTCTCCAAACACGCCCAAAGACGATGCGTATCACGATTGATGGTAAGCTTGGAAAAGGAGTGATGGCAAAAGATATGGCTTTGTACATGATGTCGAAAATGACAACCAGCGGTGCCACAGGATATTTTGTAGAGTATGCCGGAGAAGCCGTGCGCAGTCTGACAATGGAAGGCCGGTTGACTTTGTGTAACCTGAGCATAGAGATGGGGGCACGCGGTGGTATGATTGCTCCGGATGAAACCACTTTTGAGTATATCAAAGGAAGAGAGTATGCGCCGATAGGTGAAGCATGGAATACGTCGCTGGCTTATTGGAAAACATTGAAGAGTGACGAAAATGCAGTGTTCGATAAGGAAGTACGCTTTGCTGCCGAGGACATTGAACCGATGATTACCTACGGCACTAATCCGGGTATGGGCATGGGTATTACAAATTCCATCCCTACCACCGAGGGCATGGATGAAGCCTCCCGGACTTCGTTTGAGAAGTCATTGGATTATATGGGATTTCAACCGGGAGAGCCTTTGCTGGGTAAGAAGATTGACTATGTGTTTTTGGGCGCTTGTACCAACGGCCGCATTGAAGATTTCCGTGCATTCGCTTCCATTGTGAGGGGGCGTAAGAAAGCCGACGGTGTGGTGGCATGGTTGGTGCCCGGTTCATGGATGGTAGACGCGCAGATTCGTGAAGAAGGGTTGGACAAGATTCTGAAAGAAGCCGGGTTTGCCATCCGACAACCGGGGTGTTCCGCTTGTCTGGCTATGAATGACGACAAAGTTCCTGCCGGCAAATATGCGGTATCTACCAGCAATCGTAATTTTGAAGGACGTCAAGGCCCGGGTTCCAGAACGTTGCTTGCCAGCCCGATGGTGGCTGCCGCTGCTGCGGTGACAGGGGTTATTACCGACCCGAGAGAACTCTTTTGATTGCTGAGTAGTAATCTGAATTCGATATAACGTGTTGGATATGGACTGCATCCGTACAAGAAAAAGCCTTTCATCGGCGTATAAAAACCTGTCTTTGCCTTATCTAAGACGGAAAGAGATTAGGGAGAAAACTTCATATAAGGGCTTTATATTTACATATAAAGGCGCGATAATTATATATAAGTGCTTTATAAGTAGATTTCTTCCGTTAGGGGAGAATGTTTTCAAGCAGGTCTCATCATCTTTCGGACGATGTCCCGTCTGCTTCTTTTCTTATATCGAACTCCTGTTAAGCAGACGATTCGCACGTATGGCTGAAGCCGGATCGCGGATGCGGAGTTGTCATGAAAACAAAATGATTGAAACATAAAAATTGATTTGTACATTTACTTAAATTGCAGATAGAGAGATGAAACAGAAATTCAATATCATCACCAGTACTTGCGTGCCCCTTCCATTAGAGAATGTCGATACGGATCAGATAATCCCGGCGCGTTTTCTGAAAGCCACTACCCGCGAGGAGAAATTCTTCGGAGACAATCTGTTCCGTGATTGGCGTTATAATCCGGACGGTTCTCTGAATAAAGATTTTGTGTTGAACAATCCTGCTTATGGCGGGCAGATTCTGGTGGCAGGAAAAAACTTCGGTTCAGGCTCCAGTCGTGAGCATGCGGCTTGGGCCATTGCCGGTTACGGTTTCCGTGTGGTGGTGTCCAGCTTCTTTGCGGATATCCATAAAAACAACGAGTTGAACAATTTCGTGCTTCCGGTGGTAGTGAGCGAGCCGTTCTTGAAAGAACTGTTCGACTCCATATTCGCCAATCCTAAAGTGCAGGTCGAAGTGAACTTGCCCGAACAAACCATCACCAATAAGGCAACAGGCAAGAGCGAACGTTTTGAGATTAACGCTTACAAGAAGCATTGTCTGATGCATGGATTGGACGACATAGATTTTTTAGTGGGAAATAAAGATAAGATAGAAGCTTGGGAGAATAAAAATGAAGCATGATTATCCGAAGATAGAAATCATGGACACCACACTTCGTGACGGCGAACAGACCAGCGGAGTATCTTTTGTGCCCCATGAGAAGTTGATGATTGCCCGTCTGCTGCTGGAAGAGTTGAAGGTGGACAGGGTAGAGGTAGCTTCTGCAAGAGTGTCCGATGGAGAGTTCCAGGCGGTGAAGATGATTTGCGACTGGGCAGCTCGTCGCAATCTGTTGCCGAAGGTAGAAGTACTTGGCTTTGTGGATGGGCACACCTCGGTAGACTGGATACATGCTACCGGTTGCCGTGTCATTAATCTGTTATGCAAGGGTTCGTTGAAGCATTGCATGTGTCAGTTGAAGAAAAGTCCGGAGGAACATATTGAAGACATTCTGGCCGTGGTGAGCTATGCGAACAAGCGGGACATGGAAGTGAATGTATATCTGGAAGATTGGAGCAATGGCATGAAAGACTCTCCCGAATATGTTTTCCAATTGATGGAAGCTTTGATTCAGACCAATATAAAACGCTATATGTTGCCCGATACACTCGGTATACTGAATCCGTTGCAGGTCATTGAGTTTATGCGCAAGATGGTGAAGCGTTATCCGTATGCTCATTTCGATTTCCATGCGCACAATGATTACGATCTTGCCGTGAGTAATGTACTTGCCGCCGTGTTGAGCGGCTGCAAGGGGCTGCATACCACCATCAACGGTCTGGGCGAACGGGCCGGGAATGCTCCGCTTGCCAGTGTGCAGGCCATCCTGAAGGACCATTTCAGTGCGGTGACCAACATTGACGAGAACCGTCTGAACGATGTGAGCCGTGTGGTGGAATCCTATTCGGGCATCGTTATTCCGGCCAATAAGCCGATTGTGGGTGAGAACGTGTTTACGCAGGTGGCGGGAGTTCATGCCGACGGTGACAACAAAAGCAACCTTTATTGCAACGACCTGTTGCCCGAACGTTTCGGCCGTAAGCGTGAATATGCTCTGGGCAAGAACAGCGGTAAAGCCAATATACGGAAGAATCTGGAAGACTTGGGCTTGCAACTGGACGAGGAGGCCATGCGCAAAGTCACTGAACGCATCATTGAACTGGGCGACAAGAAAGAATTAGTGACACAGGAAGACTTGCCTTACATCGTCTCGGATGTTTTGAAGCATGGAGTGGTGGAAGAACGTGTCAGCCTGAAGAGCTATATCGTGAATCTGGCCTATGGATTGAAGCCGATGGCCACGCTGAAAATAGAAATCAACGGCAAGGAATACGAAGAAAGCTCCAGTGGAGACGGACAATACGACGCTTTTGTGCGTGCGTTGCGCAAGATATATAAGGTGACGTTGGGACGTAAATTTCCGATGCTGACGAACTATGCCGTAACCATTCCTCCCGGCGGGCGCACCGATGCCTTTGTGCAGACGGTCATCACATGGAGTTTTGAAGACAAGATGTTTCGCACGCGCGGTCTTGATGCCGACCAGACGGAAGCTGCCATCAAAGCAACGGTGAAGATGCTGAACATTATAGAGGGCGAGTATGAAAAGAAGGGGTAGGGGGCTGTAATGTATCTGTCTCCAAAACACGAGTTATTATAAGGAATAAAAACGATTTAGATAGAAGAAACAATGGAGTTTAAAATTGCCGTATTGGCCGGTGATGGTATCGGCCCTGAGATTTCCGCCGTAGGTGTGGATGTAATGACTGCCGTGTGCGAGAAATTCGGACACAAAGTGAGTTATGAATATGCCATCTGTGGTGCAGATGCCATAGACAAAGTAGGTGACCCTTTTCCCGAAGCTACTTATGAGGCTTGTAAGAATGCGGATGCCGTACTTTTTTCGGCTGTGGGCGACCCGAAGTTCGACAATGACCCTACGGCAAAAGTACGTCCCGAACAGGGGCTGCTGGCTATGCGCAAGAAACTGGGCTTGTTTGCCAACATCCGTCCGGTGCAGACCTTCAAGTGCCTGCTTCATAAATCCCCGCTTCGTGCGGAACTGGTGGACAGGGCAGATTTCCTGTGCATCCGTGAGCTGACGGGCGGTATGTATTTCGGCGAAAAGTATCAGGACAACGACAAGGCGTATGACACGAACATGTACACCCGTTCTGAAATTGAGCGTATTTTGAAGGTAGGGTTTGAGTATGCCATGAAGCGCCGCAAGCACCTCACGGTGGTGGATAAGGCCAACGTGCTGGCTTCTTCCCGGTTGTGGCGACAGATTGCCCAGGAAATGGCCCCCCTTTATCCCGAAGTGACTACCGATTATATGTATGTGGACAATGCTGCCATGCGTATGATTCAGGAACCTAAGTTTTTTGACGTGATGGTAACGGAGAATACTTTTGGCGATATCCTGACGGACGAAGGTTCTTGTATCAGCGGTTCCATGGGGTTGCTCCCTTCCGCCTCTACCGGCGAAAGCACACCGGTGTTCGAACCGATTCATGGCTCTTGGCCGCAAGCCAAGGGGCTGAACATCGCCAATCCGTTGGCGCAGATTCTTTCGGTAGCCATGTTGTTCGAGTACTTCGACTTGAAAGAAGAAGGAGCATTGATTCGTAAGGTTGTCGATGCTTCTCTTGAGGCTGATGTCCGCACTCCGGAGATTCAGGTGGAGGGTGGTGCGAAATACGGCACGAAGGAAGTAGGGGCATGGATTGTTGATGCCATCAATGCTTGCTGATAAAAATCACATCAGGCACGAACTTCGCAATTCTTCACGGTTTCTTTGAACTGAAATCCGTAAAAGTCTGCGATGTTCGTGCCTGAAAAATACAACGGTGCTCAGGGCTTCTTCCTCTCTTCTAAAAAAGGAGACTTGCCGTTTATTGGTTCACAAATTCTATTTTCTTGCTCAGCTTGTCCAGACGGCTTTGTACTTTCTGCATTTTTTTTTCCAGATTGGCAATCTCTTTTTGGTTTTTCGCCAGCTTATCGTTGGCGGCTTTCACTTTTTTCAAGGCTTTGGCCCGTGCTTTTGCATCTTTTGCGGTTGCGGCAGCATCGGCTGTCGAGAGTTTAGGGGTAGATGTGTCGACATTCGAGTTGGCTTTCATTGCCTTTTTCTTCAGTTCACTTGTTTCTGAGGTGGCTTTCTCGTAGGCTATTTTCAGCTTAGTTAGTTGCTCATTCAGCTTCAATACCTCTTGTTGTGCCTTTAAACGCTCCACTTCGGGGTCGTTGCCTGCAATGCACACTGTGCTCAATGAAAAGAGCAGCATTACTGCCAATAATAAATTCTTCATACGTGTATTGTTCTTTATTTACGCTATCTTTCTGATATTTAGTTATTTCTCCGCAAAGATATTGTTTTGCCGGCTCCCATACAAGATTGTTATCCGATAAAATGCAAACAAGGAGTATTTATTGATTTGAATCAAGCGGATCGCCGATATGCATGGTGCGGATATAGGGGGGCAGTGGCTTGCCGGATTCATCCGATATATGTGTAGTTGTGTTCTTTTTATTTTACAATTTTTCCAGAATTCCAATCGCTCCTCGGCGCAGATTGTTTCAGTCGCCGATTGAACGACAATCAGTCGCCGACTGAAACGGTTTCACTCAGTGACTGAAATGGTTTCAGTCACTGACTGATTATACCCCCTCTCAGAAGTACTTCTGGCAGGGGTAGACAGTGAAGTCGAAACGAAGGAAAAGACTAATGGTTAATGGTAAAAAATGGTTATTAATAGGCTTTTGGGGAGATGTGGAAAACAAAAAGTTTCTTATCCTTGATTTATCCGATGTTGCTATAATTACAATATCTTTGCAATCCGAATGAAGAAGATAATTGTTTTGAAAGATGGTTGAAGATACTAAAAGACAACTTTTGGAGTGGGCGGAAACTTATCATTGTGCCGGTTTTATCCCGCACGACCCGGTACAGTTTCCGCACCGCTACTTGCAGAAGCAGGATATTGAAATCAGCGGTCTGCTGACGGCCGTCATGAGTTTCGGAAACCGCAGGCAGATATTGAAGAAAGCCGACGAGCTTCATGGGCTGATCGGAGCATCTCCTTACGGGTACGTGTTGGCCCGTCAATGGGAAGTCGATTTTCCCGCTTCAGACAGGAGGAGTTTTTATCGCATGCTTTCTTACTCGGATTTTCATGCTTATTTCAGTCGGCTGCACAAGGCATATTCTGCTTTTGAGAGTTTGGAAGATGCGTTGCACGCGTATTCGGGCACTCCGATGGAGCGGTTGTGCGCTTTTCTGAATGTCTCCGCCAAAAGTCCGCAGAAGAAGCTGAACATGTTTTTACGCTGGATGATACGGAAAAATTCCGAGGTGGATTTCGGTCTTTGGAAGAGTTTTGATTGCAAGGATTTAATCGTTCCTTTGGATACGCATGTTTGCCGGGTGGCTTGTGCCTTGGGGCTGACCGAGACCGATACTTTCTCTTTGAGAAACGCCCGTCGCATTACGGCGGCTTTGGCGGAGGTTTTTCCCGATGATCCTTGCCTCGGTGATTTTGCGCTGTTCGGTTACGGGGTAAACAATCAGTCGTAGCCCCTCGCCGGACGTTCTGCCGTCCTCCGGCAAGGGGTATGATGGGGAGGCGTCAACGCTTATTCGGAAGGAGCGCCGCAATCGCTTTCTCTACCTCTTCCATGCTTGCTGTGGGTTCAAAACGTGCCACGACTTTCCCTTCGGCATCGACCAAGAATTTGGTGAAGTTCCATTTGATGTCCGATTTTTCGGCATATCGGGCATCTTTTTTCTTCAGCATCTCGTCCATGAACTTTCCTCTCTTGTCATTTAAGTCGAAACCTTTGAACGGTTGCATTTTCTTTAAATAAGTATATAAGGGGATTTCCGCGTCTCCGTTGACTTCTATCTTGTCGAACTGCTCAAATTGAATGTTGAAGTTCAACGTGCAAAACTCGTGTATCTCTTCGTTGCTGCCCGGTGCCTGCTCTCCGAATTGGTTACAGGGAAAATCGAGAATGTCGAATCCCTGCTCCCGATATTTGGCATAGATGGCTTGAAGTTCGTTGTACTGCGGGGTGAATCCGCAACGGGTGGCCGTATTGACAATCAGCAAGACCTTGCCTTTGTAAGCATCTAAAGAGATTTCCTTCTCCTCGGCGTTTTTCACTTTAAATCCATAAATGTTTTCTTGTGCAGATGCGGTTAGAGACAAAAGTGCCGCAAACATAAATAACCATTTCTTTTTCATATTCGTTGCTTTTTAAAATTAGTAAAAACAGAGAATGCTCAAAGCGCTTTCTCTCTCTGTCATGATATGCAGAAGATTGCATGAACGGGGACAAAGATAAGTCCGGAGCGGTAATATCACAATAGCATTATTCTTTTTTGGCAAACAGGGAAACAAAAAAGAGACTGCCTACGCATTGTGAACAGCCCCTCTTGCGTACTATTGATGTACTTTACCACTAAGCCTGTTATTCTTTTACGGCTTCACCTTTTTCATCCAGCATGATAGTTGTTTCCGTCTCATCCTTGGCAACAACAACTATTTTGTAGATTTTCACTCCATCTTTTTCTTTCACGTATGCTTCTTTTATCGAAGCTCCTTCATAGTCTTTGGCCAACGTCTGCATCACGGCTTGCGGCAAGTCGGCAGGGTCCATCTTTACAAATTCGTCTTGTGCAACTTGGCTTTCTGCTACAACAGAGTTGTCAACTTCCTGTGCAAATGCCACAGAACTACTTATTCCCAGAATCATTGCTAATGCTACTAATACCTTTTTCATAATGGTAATTTTTTTAAGTGAATATATTAGGTTAATGTCTCTGGCATTTATAATGCAAAGGCGATGCCGAAAAATAAGTGAATCAGTTATTTTGTTGTTTTTCAGTGTGATAGATGGCCTATGGTAGATGCCGGATAGTTGGAAAAGTGTGGAAATATGTGGAATAGGGGGCACAGGATTGAGGAATAATTGCCCAAATATGATTTATTCTGTTTAAATTTGCGGCGCGCTTATCTTTTACTGTTAGGTTGCATATTTTTATACCGTAAGAACTATTGCTTATGCTGGTAACACTGATTATTCTGATTCTCTCTGCCGCTTTCTTTGTTGGCGGCAAAGTCCGTTCGGACATTGTGGCACTCTGTGCACTGCTCGGTTTGTTGGTTTTTCAAATCCTGACTCCGGAGGAGGCTTTATCGGGGTTCTCAAATTCGGTCGTTATCATGATGGTAGGACTGTTTGTGGTGGGCGGAGCCATTTTTCAGACCGGACTGGCAAAGATGATTAGTTCGCATATACTGAAGCTGGCAGGCAAAAGCGAATTAAGACTGTTTCTGCTGGTTATGATGGTCACTTCGGCCATCGGAGCTTTTGTCAGCAATACGGGGACGGTGGCGCTGATGCTTCCCATTGTGGTCAGTCTGGCTGTAAGCGCAGAGATGAACCCCGGCAGGCTGTTGATGCCTTTGGCTTTCGCCAGCAGCATGGGAGGCATGATGACGCTTATCGGTACTCCTCCGAACTTGGTTATTCAGAATACGCTGACCGGAGCCGGATACGAACCGTTGTCTTTCTTTTCTTTCATGCCGGTGGGCATTGTATGTGTAGCGGTGGGTACATTGGTATTGCTGCCTCTGACCAAATGGTTTCTTTCCAAGAAAGGTAAGAAGAGTGACAGCTTGCTGTCGGGAAAATCACTCAACCAGTTGGTAAAGGAATACGGATTGTCCAGCAATTTGTTCCGGTTGCGTGTCAACAGCGAATCCCGTCTGATAGGACAGACGATTATCGATTTGGACGTGCGTCGCAAGTATGATTTAAACATCATAGAAGTGCGGTGTGCTGATTCTTCCCAGCACCGTTTTCTGAAGACCGTGACTCAGAAACTGGCGTCACCCGATACAACCCTGAGTGTGGGAGATGTGCTATACATCACGGGCGACATTGCCAATGTGAACCGCTTTACCGAAGTCTTTCTGCTTGAAATGCTCGACGGGCATACGACGGAAGAAGCAGCCAAAGCCGACAAATCACTCGATTTCTATGATATAGGCATTGCAGAAATAGTCTTGATGCCTTCGTCCAATATCGTGAACCAGACCGTGAAGGACGCCGGATTTCGCGATAAGTTCAATGTGAACGTACTGGGCATACGTCGTAAGCAAGAGTACATCTTGCATGATTTGGGGCGCGAGCGTATGCATAGCGGCGACGTATTGCTGGTGCAGGGTGCTTGGCACGACATTGCCCGTTTAAGCAAGGAAGACTCTGAATGGGTGGTATTGGGGCAGCCTTTGGCTGAAGCGGCTAAGGTGACTTTGGATTATAAAGCGCCGGTAGCAGCCGTTATCATGCTGTTGATGGTTGCGATGATGGTGTTCGATTTCATTCCCGTAGCCCCGGTGACTGCCGTAATGATAGCCGGGCTGTTGATGGTATTGACAGGATGTTTCCGAAACGTGGAAGCCGCCTATAAGACGATAAACTGGGAAACGATTGTGCTCTTTGCCGCCATGCTTCCCATGTCGCTTGCCCTTGAGAAGACCGGCGCTTCGGCTTATATATCCAATGCGCTGGTGAGCGGGTTGGGAAGTTATGGTCCTATTGTGCTGTTGGCAGGCATTTATTTTACCACCTCTTTGATGACCATGTTTATCAGTAATACGGTGACGGCCGTGCTCATGGCGCCTATTGCCCTTCAAAGTGCCGTGCAGATTGGTGTGAGTCCCGTTCCTTTTCTGTTTGCGGTGACGGTTGCCGCAAGCATGTGTTTTGCTTCTCCGTTCTCCACACCGCCCAATGCTTTGGTGATGCCGGCAGGACAATACACGTTTATGGACTACATAAAAGTGGGACTCCCGTTGCAGATTATCATGGGAGTGGTAATGATATTGGTGCTGCCGTTGTTGTTTCCTTTCTGAGCTTGAATGGACTGAGAGGGATAGTGTGCTAAGCTTCCCTCTTCTCGCCTTTCCATATTCCGGAAATCTTTCTCCGTATGGCGAGAATATTCAGCAGCGACACGGCAAGGAATAAGAGAAAGCCTGTCAGGAGACAGGGAAGCAACGAACTTTCTTCCAACTGTGGAAAGAAAGATTGAATCTTTTCGATATAATATGTGCGTATCCACATTACGCCACCTGTGGCAAGGAACAGGACAGCGACATTCAACCCTATCGTCAGAACGTGGTAAGGAAGGGCCACTTGCGTGGGGCTGTATCCTATCAGCAGAAGGTTTTCCAGTTTCACGGTATTCTTTTGCAACAGCAAGAAAATGCTCAACATCAGGATATAGAATGACAGTATGCTGATAAACAGCCCGACTGCCATGACAATGCCTGTGACGAGACGCAGGAAGTAGGTGGTTTTTCCGGCATCGAGGTTGTCACCTTCGGTTTCATAGCCGTTGGCGGAGAAGTATTCGTTGATGGCTGTGTCCGTGGGGTTCTTCACTTCTACGATGAGGCGCGACGGCTTGGCTTCTTTGCCGGGAGCGAAGCTGTTGTTGGCCCAATCCATGAACGACTGTGGCACGAGAATGGTATTCAGCCGGTTGGAGAACCCGACGATATTCCCCTTGTACTGCTCTGTCTGTTCATTGCCCCGCAACACGATGTCCATTTGTATCATGCTTATCAGGCCTTCGGATAGTTTCGGCAAACTCCGGCTTTGGGCGAAACCGAAATTATACAGGTTCAGGTAGTTGCGGGGGATAATGATGGGGATTGTATGGCTTCCCTCATCGAAGTGCCATTTGTCCAGACTGACGTCGACATATTCATCGGGTACGGATTCGAAGAACATTTCCGTGGAGAGGTGTATGCCGGCTTCTTGCATACCTACTCCGGCAGAGACCTTGAACAGGGAGGGAGTGAAAGCGCCTACGCTGCGTGTGAAAGATTGTTCTTTCATCGCTTCGATGTCGTCCTTGCTGAAGGTATTGTCTTTCCCGGTGATACCACCTAAAGCGCTGATTCTCCTTGTGGCTATGATATAGTCTTTCTTCATGAAGCTGTCTCCGGAGGTAAAGACGGGGAGTACATCGGAGTAAAACTGTAGGCTCATCAGCACAATCGTCATACCCAAAAGATTGGCAAGGAAAAAGCCGGTCAGTTGACCTATGCTGATATGCCGGCGGAGAAGTTTCCAAACAAGTTTGTTCATACCCTTTTTATTAAGTTGAAAGTGGGGGGATATTATAATTTGAAGATGCTGTCGTATTCCATCACTAAGTGCTTTCCGATGGAAGTTATCAGGATGCCCGCTCCCTGCTTTTCTGCCTCGTCCGAAAGGATACGGCTCATGATGGTCCCGTTCTCATCGTCCAGATGGCTGACAGGCTCGTCTAAAAAGATGAAGTCGAAAGGTTGGCAGAGGCAACGGATGAAGGCGACTCTTTGTTGCTGGCCGAAAGAGAGTTTTCCGGCTTTCTCGTTTATCTTGTCTGTAATTCCGAGAAGTTCGAAGAGGACAAGAATGTCTTTTTTCTTTTTGTATCCGGTGAGTCGGTTCTTCAGTTGAACGTTTTCAAAGGCCGTGAGTTCCGGAAAGAGACGTAACTCCTGAAAGAGGATGCTGAGCGATTGTCTGCGGCTATTTACCCATTCGTTGACGGAAAGGGAGCGTATGTTCCGTCCGTCAAAGTTGATGATGCCTTGATAGTCGTGACGATAGCCGTAGATGTAGCTGCAAAGCGAGGACTTACCGGTGCCGGAAGCGGCTTCTATCAGATATCGCTTTCCTTTGTAGAACGTGATGTCCTGATGCCATATATCCGAGGTGATGGTGTTACGGTCGGCAAATACCGTGGGAAGCGTCTTTTGTAGTCGAATGCTATTCATTTCTTTTATATTGTTCGTTGGTTCTTTGAATCACCATCCGATAAATTGTCTGGCAAAGTCGGCGAGCTGTTTCAAGGAATTCTGTTCTTTATCCTGCAGAATGACGGTGAAGGTGGTGCGGTTGCTGTCTCCCCGTACGTTCAGGACATCAATCCGGGTAATAAGTTGATAGAGGGTCTGAACTTCAGGCTCGTCGGCGCCGAATGCCATGAGAGCCCGCAGGTTGGTCACAGTCAGTAGTTCCTCGCTGGTCAGTTCTATGTTGAAAGGTACGCCGTGCATCATTTGTGCCATGGCCAATTGCAGGTCTTTCGTGCTTTGGGGATGGAAGGGTTGGTTGCTTTCTTTGGTTTCTCCATTGGAGTCGGCTCGTTGCAGGCGGGCATATATTCTTCCGTTCTCAAACAGGACATAGCCGTAAAGTTGTGTGCCTTGCGGCCAGTTCAGAACGCCGCGCACGTCGAAAGGCAGTATGTCGGGAGTGGCAAACAGGCGTATGTCTCCTTTTTGCTTCATCATGGGCTCATAGAAAGGGTTGGCATGTATGCTTTTATCGGCAGGTTGTTTTATCAGGGCAGTGACGGCAGCCGACAACTTCTTTAGCTGCGTGGCGCTCCCGCCATAAACGACAAGCAATGTCCCATCATTGAAAGCCAGTTGTATGCCTGCCTCTGCCATGTTGGAAATATAATATCCGTCGGCCTTGACGGGAGCAGTGCAGAACTTCTCTTCGGCAAGTGTTTTGAGCAGCGTTTCCAGTTTCTTCAGGTTGCTGACTTTGAACGTGGCAGCCATGCTGTGCAGTGAAGGTGCTTTGAAGGCGTATACCGGTGAGTCCCAGTCTATCCCCGTTTCTTCGGGATGTTCCATCATGTTGTCCAATTGCTTGAAAAGGGCAGGAGTGCTTCCATTGAGCAACAGGCCGGATACTTTCTGCCGCATTTCCCTGCTGTCGGGGGTATTCAATCCGGCTTTCTCGACGATGGCTTTCATATCGATGGCAGCCACTTCGGTAGCATTGGCAGGGATGACATGGGTATATTCTGTTTTTTCGGTCTTACTGCATGACCCACCAAGGAGCAATATCAGTGTCCAAACGGGGAACAACCGGAATAATAAATTCTTTTTCATACGCAATATTATTGGTTTTGTAGGTTTAGCAAGTGGCATGCCACAAGGGCTGCCGTCTCTGTGCGCAGGCGCGATTTCCCCAAACTGACGGGGCGGAAGCCATGTACCTCGGCTGTTTTTACCTCCTCTTCGCTGAAGTCACCCTCCGGCCCGATGAGGATTACGGCGTCGAGTCCGGGTGTCAGTACGTCTTTCAGTAACGGTTTTTCGCCTTCGTAGCAATGGGCTATGAACTTCTGTCCCTCGAAAGGCTGTGCAACGAATTGCTTGAAGTCGGTCATTTCGTTCAGTCGGGGCATACGTGCTTTGAGTGACTGCTTGATGGCAGATACAAGTATTTTTGAAATGCGCTCTGTCTTGACGACCTTTCGTTCGGAGAAACGGCAGTTCAGGAATGTCAGTTCGTCGAAGCCTATCTCGGTGGCCTTCTCGGCAAACCACTCTGTGCGGTCCATGTTTTTGGTGGGAGCCAGGGCTATATGGAGATGCCCTGTCCATAAGGGGGCTTGCGGGATGGTTTCCAGAATGCGGACAAGGCAACGCTTGTTGGTGGCGGTACTGATTTCGGCACGATAGAAGTTTCCTTTTCCGTCCGTCAATGTCACTTCGTCTCCCGTTTGCAGGCGCAATACGCGTACGGCATGTGCGGCCTCTTCTTCAGGAAGTTCTGCGCAAGTTTGTATGTCAGGTGTATAGAAGACATGCATGGCTGTTCGTTTTATTCTTTTTCCATACTTCTAATCCGGTCTCTCAAGCGGGCGGCCCGCTCATAATCCTCGTCTTCGATGGCCTTTTGCAAAGCCGCTTTCAGCATTTCCAGCGAGTCTTCTTGCAAAAACTCATCTTGGGAGGGACTGCCGTCTCCCATAGGAGCGGTAGATTGCTCTCCCGTTTTCAGGCGCTCTGCTTCCAGAATATCCTCGTAGATAAAGATAGGGGCATCCATCCGTAGGGCCAAAGTTACGGCATCGCTGGTACGGGCGTCGATGCGTAGAATGGTTTCTTCGGCTTTCATGTAAAGGAAGGAGTAAAAAATGCCGTTCTCTGCCTTGTAGATGAGGATGCGCAGCAGTTTGACGCCTAATATCTCGAGCACCGAGGCAAACAGGTTGTGTGTCATCGGGCGGGGCGGGATGATTTTTTTCAGTTCGATGAGCATGGCTTGGGCTTCGTAAGCGCCGATAATGACCGGAAGCTGCCTGTTTCCTCCTACTTCGGCCAAAACCAAGGCGTAGGCGCCTGCCTGCGCTTGGCTGTTTGAAATATTCTGTACTTGTAATTCTATCTTTTTCTTATTCATAGGGCTATAAATCCTTCTTTCTTATTTTCTCTCCTCCGGTCGGTGTTTGTATTTAAAGACGATTGAAAAGACCACCGCCACCACCAGTGCATAAATGGCAAATGTGTACCATGCTGATTGCCACTGCGCGATTTGCGGTGCCGTACTGTTGAAATCGACAAAATAATTGACTACCGCCTGTGCTCCCAGCGTGCCGATGGTGGCTCCGAAACCGTTTGTCATGATGACAAACAGTCCTTGTGCACTGGAGCGGATTTCTTTATCGGTCTCCCTGTCTACAAACAAGGAACCGGAAATGTTGAAGAAATCGAATGCAACTCCATAAACAATCATGGAGAGCACGAACATCCATACACCGCCGCCGGGATTTCCGCTACCGAAGAGGGCAAAACGGAGCACCCATGCCAGCATGGCAATCAGCATCACCTGTTTGATGCCGAAACGTTTCAGGAAGAATGGTATCAGCAGGATGCAGAGCGTCTCGGATATTTGCGATAGAGAAATCAAGATGTTGGCATGCTGCACGCCGAAAGTGTCGGCATATTCGGGGATGTTTCCGAAGCTGCTGATGTATGGATTGGCAAAGCCGTTGGTTATTTGTAGCGACACGCCCAACAGCATGGAGAAAATGAAGAAAAGAGCCATCTTCTTCTGTTTGAACAATGTAAATGCACGTAATCCCAAGGCCTCCACCAGAGACTTGGTCTGTCCGCCCTTGCTGGTGGGGCAAGCCGGAAGCGACAGGGCATAAACGCCATATACCAGTCCGATGAGGGCGCAGGCGAAGAATTGCCCATAGGTGTTTTGCAGTCCCAGTAAATCGACCATCCACATGGAGCAGATAAAACCGATGGTGCCGAAAATGCGGATAGGGGGAAAGGTCTTGATAGTGTCCAGTCCTGCCTTATCCAATGCGGTATAGGCCACGGAATTGGAGAGGGCGAGGGTGGGCATATAGAAAGCGACACTTAACGAATAGAAAGTAAACAGAATGCCGAACTCTGCATTTGCGCCTGCGGCCATGCCGTAATAATCGGTGAGCCCCATGAAGACGGCGGCAATGAAATGACTGAGGCTAAGCAGCTTCTGTGCCGGTATCCAACGGTCGGCAATGATGCCCAGAATGGCAGGCATGAAGAGCGACACGATGCCTTGCATGGCGTAGAACATGCCGATATGACCGGCCAGCCCTACATTAACCAGATAGCTGCCCATAGATGTGAGATAGGCTCCCCACACGGCAAATTGCAGGAAGTTCATGATAATCAAGCGGATTTTGATGCTCATAATTTCTTTCTTTTTTATGTGTTTTTCTTATTTATACATTGCCGCAAATGTAGGTATTTTCTCGGAAAGGAAGAAAGGAAGGAGGGGATAATAAAAAAAGAAGGCCATCTATCCCAGACAGCCAATCTTTATTAACCTTAAATCTAATACCATGAAAAACACAGTGCAAAGGTATATGGTTTATGTTATATAACATAATATTCCTGTCTGTTTCTTCTATCTGTTAACCTTATTTAAGGTTTTTGGTTTGGATGAAGAAAGCTGCGTACGAGATTAGCCGGTGTTTGGCATGAAACTTAAAAGTCGGTTGTATCGCCGAGGCGCGGTACTCATCGTTTCTGAAAAATCTTATCAAAATCTCTGTCAGTAGAGTAAGAGAAAAAGAAGAGACAGGATTACTACCGTACTGAAGGTACATCAGTCGTATACTGATGTGGCTTCAGTCGTATACTGATCTACCCCCTCGCCAGAAGGTGTTCTGGCAAGGGTCTCCGGCTCTTTGGATTCTTTGCCGGAAATGAAATGACCATAGTAAATAGTTAATACATAACAGGCGTTTTTCCTGTCTGTTTATGGAATCAGTCTTGTGTTTTGAGAAAGCCTCAGATGGTTGAGGCTCTTCTTTATTCCACATACAGCACCAACCCTTTCAGGTATTCCCCTTCGGGATGATAGATGCTTACCGGATGGTCGGCAGGTTGTGTCAGTTGATGCAAGATGCGCACGCAGCGTCCCGACATGGCGGCGGCAGTAAACACGGCTGTGCGGAAATTTTCTTTGCTCACCGCCTGCGAGCAGGAGAAAGTGAAAAGAATGCCACCCGGCTTAATCTTCTCGAAAGCCTTGACATTCAGTTTGCGATAGCCTTGCAGGGCATTGCGCAGGGCGTCGCGGTGTTTGGCAAAGGCAGGCGGGTCGAGGATGATGAGGTCGTATTGGTCGCCCATGCGGTCCAGATACTTGAAAGCATCTTCGGCATAGGCTGCATGGCGGTTGTCGCCGGGGAAGTTCAACTCAATGTTCTTGTTTGTCAAATCGATGGCTTTGGCCGAACTGTCAACGGAGTGCACCAATTGGGCATTACCTCGCATGGCATAGACGGAGAATCCGCCGGTGTAGCAGAACATGTTCAAAACACTGCGCCCCGGAGCGTAGCGTTCCAGCAGGGCACGGTTCTCACGCTGGTCGACGAAGAAACCCGTTTTTTGCCCTTTCAACCAGTCTATATGAAACTTCAACCCATACTCCGTGGTAATATTGTCGGTGCCTCCGCCTTTCAGAAAACCGTTTTCGGGATAGAGGTCGGCCTTAAAGGGAAGGGTTGTCTCCGATTTATAATAGATGTTGTCTATTTTATCGCCCATCACTTCGGCCAATGCGCGGGCTATGGTCATACGGTCGAGGTGCATGCCGGCAGAATGGGCTTGCATGACGGCTGTGCGGGCATACACATCGATGACGAGCCCCGGAAGGTTGTCGCCTTCTCCGTGCACCAGACGATAGGTGTTGTTTGTTGCGCTTTCGGCAATACCGATGCTGCGCCGCATGTTATAGGCTACGCTGAGTTTGCGTTTCCAGAAATCGGTATCGATTGCTTCGTCTTGTCGGAAAGTCAATACACGTACGGCGATGCTGCCGATTTGAAAATGTCCTTTGGCTATAAATTCTTTTCGGGAAGTGTAAATCTCTACTACTTCTCCTTCTTCGGGTTCGCCGTCAAAATGTGCGATGGCACCGGAAAACACCCATGGGTGGAAACGCTTCAATGATTCTTCTTTACCGGGTTTGAGATATACTTTATACATAAACGAACGGTTATTTATATTATCACTCATTCTGTCATTCTGCGCAAAGAACACGCTTTCTTTATGATATGAATGGTGAAAGAGATGGTTACTATCGTCAATTTAATCAGAAACTTGGCAGTATGGGATATGATATTATATTATTCTGTCTCTTCTTCTGCGGCAATTATAAAATCGCCGGATTTCTTTAGTTCCTGCAATCTGTTGTAGATGTTGAGGCACGCCCACGCATCGGTGGCGGCATATAGCTGCTGGGATTGCGTCAGTATTTCGGCCTCCCAATTGGAGAGCTGTTGGTTCTTTGAGATTTTCTCTCCGAATAGAATGGCGTAAATCTTTTGCAGGCTCTTGTCCTGAATACCAAAGGGGCGGACAAACTCTTGCAGCTCGACGACGGAGCGAGGCTCGAACGGAGCACGTTTGTGAAGCATCATGAAATCGTCTTTCAACGAGAGGCCTATTTTCGTGATGGAAGGGTTTTCCAGCAGTGTGATTATGGGGAGGGTCAGTCCGGTGAGGTTCAGGCGAAACAGGAAACAATGTTCTTCCGAAGCAATTTGCAGCAGTGCGACTTTGTACGACTGTCCTTTGTTGAACGAGGGACGCGTTTCGCTGTCGATACCCAGTTGCGGACAAGTTTTCAGATAGTTTACGGCTTTTTCGGCTTCCCAAGGAGTTTGTACGACATGTATCTGTCCTGTGAAAGCAGCTTTCGGCAGCTCCTTCAGTATCTCTTTGTTGATTGTTCTATGTATGACCATGTGCTGTTTACTTTAAGTCAACCTCTTCAGTTGTCTCTTCCTCTTCCTCGTTTTCGTCTTGCGCATATCTCACACTATGCAGGGCACGCAAGGTATTGACGAGCTTTTGTCCCCAATACAGGCGGAAATTCTCCTGACAGATGGCAAGAGCGTCGTTCATGGTTTCGTTCAGTCCCAGTTGAAAAACGAAAATGAAGTCCTTGATGTCCTGATAGATATCGGCTAAATCCTCGGATATGTATTTGGTGATGGGTTGGTCGCTATATTTCATGTCCGAAACGAACACCTCCAGATAATCGTCCTTGCCGGCAAGGATATTGGAGAGGTTCATGCGGAGTACCTCATAAGTTTCTTCGGTGACGAAGGTTTCCGGTGCTTCATCCCCTATGGGTTTGCAGTCGGGCAGCATGGAGGTCTTGAGGTAAAGCAGTGGAAGAATTTTCAGGGATGTGTCGATGAAAATGGAGGGTTTCATCCCTTCCGCCTGTTCCAGAAATTTACAGAACTCGGCGGCTACTGTAACAAACTCTACGACATTGCGATCGAATATCACTTGGCTTTCTTTTTTCATATATGATGGCACTTTGAGATGCAAAGATAGCGTAAACCGGAAGTAGAAGCAAATTAATCAGGGGATTATTCTTTTTTTCACTATTGCGATGTATTGCTTTTCCCCGATATGCCGTGGGGCTGATGTCAGGTTTGTGGGAGTGTGCATCCGGAAAGTGTAGGTTCTGGGACGGACGGGCGTTCGTTGATTTTAGGCTTGCAGAATATATTATATAATAATGTATGATTATTACATTATTTATAATGTGTCTTTTATGTCACTTAGCTCTACCAGCTTATTCACAATGGCATAAATGGTGAGGCCGGCCGGAGAATGAATCTGTAATTTACGAGCTATGTTCCGGCGATGGGTGATGACGGTGTGAATGGAAAGATAGAGCTTGTCGGCAATGGCTTTATTGGTCATGCCTTTCACTACGCACGTAATAATTTCTTTTTCGCGTTGGCTCAGGGTCTCCTGCTCGCTATCTTTCTCTTCTTCCTCTTCGGTGTGCAGCAACCGGTTGATTTTGGAAGAAATGACATCTACATCATCGCAGATGGCAAAATTCTCGTCGTACTCTTTCAACGTGTTGTTGTCTATGACGGAACATATCATAGCGACATATTTGATTCTGCTTCGTCCGTGTTCTGCTTTGAAAGAAGCTAAGTCGAACCATCCGCCGAAAGTGGGGTTGATGATTACTATGTCAGCCGGATGCATGTGGATGTAGTTCTGCAACGATTCCGGCGAAGCAACCTCAATGGGGTGGACATTCAGGTTGGGAATACGTTTGAGTACAGCCGTAAGGCCACTTCGGATGATAATCGAAGTTTCTGCGACAACAATCTTCAAAGAGGCATTATTGTTCATCTTTCAGCTCCTTTTCTATTTGTGCTACGGCGGGAACAAACATATAATCCTCTACCTGACAGTGGGTTGCAAGGTCTTGCTCGCAGTTGAATATGTCGAACAAAACAGCATTCAGCAGATTGTTGTTCTCTTTTTCCGGGTAGTATTTGATAATGATGTTTTTCAACTCTTTCAGCTTGGTCTCTATCTGATTGTGCTTACAAGCAAAAGTGGCGATATTATAATTATCCGACAGCCTGCCCTGCATCAGTTGTTCTACGTAGGTGAATACGGCTGTATTCTCGTATTCCATGTGGCGTCGTACTTCCTTGGCATATTCATCGAAAAACTTTAAAATGAGGGACGCCACATCATTTGTACCGGAACTGTCGATGGCTTCGATCAGCTTGCTGCGGATGGCCGGCAGGTTGAAATCCAGAAAGTAAGTATGGGCGCGTTTCAGATAATCCATAAGGGCAAGGATGGAGAATTCGTTCCCGTTTCCGTTATAGGAGTATTGCTCTTCGCTGATGAAATTGGCGACAGCGAGGAATGTCGGGCAATCAACGCCTTGCGCTTTACAGACATCTTTAACGCTTTTGTCTCCGAACCCTAATGAGAGCCCGAAACGACTCATCACCATCAATAGGGAGTAATTATCGCAGATGAGATCGCTCATTTTATCTGTTGCACGGTACTTATGTTGCTCGTTCATTGTGTGGTATCGTTTTTTATGCTCTGAATTAATATGCAAAGTAACGACTTTTCTTTGAAAGGAGCAATCGCTATTAGTAGGTATTTTGGAATCGGTTGGTATTGAGTGCTCTGTGGATGTCGGAAAGAATGAACTATAAGCTTTAGTTTTATTTAACGAGATAAATTAGTTTGTAAACTATAAATTTTAGTTCTTTGCAAAAAATATAAGAAAATGATGAAAGGATTGACTGTAAAAGAAGAGGAGATTATGGGCTTTTTCTGGGAAAAAGGTCCATTGTTTGTAAAGGAGATGCTGGGGTTCTATGCAGAACCGAAACCGCATTTCAATACTTTGTCCACCATTGTCAGAGGACTCGAAGATAAAGGCTTTTTGAGTCATCACACTTATGGAAACACTTATCAGTATTATGCGGTGGTGAGTGAGGAAGATTTCCGTAAACGGACATTGAAAGATGTTATCCGTAAATATTTCGACAATTCCTATCTCAGTGCAGTGTCGTCGCTGGTGAAAGAAGAGGAACTTTCGCTGGAGGAGTTGAAACAACTGATACTGGAAGTGGAGAAAGGGAAGAGATAAGAAATGACAGGAACAAAAGAGTATTTATGAAACGTAAATTATTGTTTTTATTTATGCTGTGCGGTTTGTGTGTACCGGTCTTAGCACAGTTTTCCCAAGGGGTGATTTTTATGATAGACGGAAAGTTTTATGACAAGATGCCTGCTTCATTCAACATGGATTGGATTACCGGAATGGATAAAACGGTGGATGAAGACGGTAATGTATTCTGCAAACTATACTTGAGAGAAGGAGCCCGACTTGATTCAGTTGATGTGTACAAAGCTATTCCGGAGGATAAAATCCCACATCTGCAAGAGATTAGAAAGCGCTTGGAAACTAAGGTGGTGGTAGTTTCGAAGCCTAAGAATGCGATAGTGTTGCTCAATGGTGTTTTTTTCTTTGAGATGCCGCCGCGCATTCAGTATGAAATAATGGATGTTCATTTTTATAGAGACACGAGTGGATGCACCATCCCTTTTTATTATTGGAATGGAAAACTGGAGGAAGAGGATATGAAATATGCTTTGCCCTCTGTCAGAGTGGAAGGTGCCGAAGAGATGCTGGCTCTTTATCGCACTCCCGATTTGAGGAAGATGAGGATACAGATGCGGAAACCTAAGGAGTTGCTTCTGAAAGTAGGAGATGAACTGGGACTTTTTAATGTGCAAGATGTGTCGGGCAGACAGTGGACACAACAGGAGACCTTGGGCAGGCCGTTGGTACTTAACTTCTGGTACACGGGGTGCGGTCCTTGTATCATGGAGATGCCCGAACTGAGCACATGGTTGGATATTTGTCCTGAAGCAAATTACTTTGCTGTTACTTGGAACACTGCTGAGCAAATAAGAAAAATTGTCGCTAACAAACATTTTCTTTTCACACAGATAGCCGATGATAAGGTTTTATGGAAGCGGTTTGGGGTAGAACAGACCCCTACAACTGTACTGATTGACAAGAAGGGGGTTGTACGTAAAATAGAAATCGGTACAAACGAGCGCAAACGTAAAGAATTACTGGAATGCTTGAAGAATCTGGAAAAAGAAAAGTAGATCTGTTCGGGAATTTAAAACAATAAAAAACAGAAAAGGATGGGACTCTTCTTTGTATATATACTGAAATCATCCGTTTGCTTGGCGGCATTTTATTTGTTTTACCGTTTGTTGATGGCTCGCGAAACATTTCATCGTTTCAATCGGTTTGCTTTGCTGGGTATCTTGCTGTTGTCTTGCCTCCTGCCGTTGATCGAAGTGAACGTAAAGCAAGAGACTGAAGTGCGTCAGACAATGCTGACACTGGAGCAGCTGTTGATGATGGCGGATGCGGAGAGTTCGGCAACGGTCGGAGCGGTTGAAGAAGCAACGGTTACGTGGGTGCAGATGGCTCTACTGGCTTATCTGTCGGGAATCCTTTTTTTTGCTTTCCGTAATGCTTGTTCGTTGATGCGGTTGCTGATGTTGTTGAAATCGGGAAGCAGACAACATGTTGATTGCTATTTGCCGGGTAGGAGAGAGCATGTCACTTTGATTGTCCATAATAAGGAGGTATCTCCCTTCAGTTGGATGAAGTACATCGTTATTTCCCGTAAAGACTTGGAAGAGAATGGACGCGAAATCCTTATCCATGAACTTGCCCATATCCGTAACAGGCATTCCTTGGATTTGCTGGTGGCCGATGTTTGTGTTTTCTTTCAGTGGTTCAATCCGGCTTCGTGGCTGATGAAACAGGAGTTACAGAATATACACGAGTATGAAGCGGATGAGGCGGTCATTGAGGAAGGTGTGGATGCGAAACAATACCAATTATTATTAATAAAAAAAGCTGTCGGCACAAGGCTCTACTCTATGGCCAACAGCTTTAATCACAGTAAACTTAAAAAACGTATCACTATGATGTTAAAAGAAAAATCAAGTCCGTGGGCATGTTTGAAGTATCTTTATGTACTTCCCGTAGCGGCTGTTGCTGTTACAGCTTTTGCCCGTCCCGAAGTCTCCGAGAAAGTTGAAGAGATTTCTGCCGTCAAAGTTAATGATTTGGCTGCAATTGTAGAAACAAAAGTGGCAGAAAGTGTGGGAGACACCACGAAACCTGCCGGAGTGACGTATGTGCCTGTCGAGGTGAATGAAAAGTTGAAAGGAACTCCGGTTTTGACAGTCGTTGAACAAATGCCCGCATATCCCGGAGGTATGGCTGCTCTGATGGAGTATTTCAAGGAGAACATGCGCTATCCTGCATCTGCCAAGGAGCGAGGGCTGCAAGGACGTGTCATGGTTCAGTTTGTGGTAGATAAGGATGGAAGTATTAAGGAGCCGAAAGTCATTCGTTCGATAGATCAGGAGCTGGATGAGGAGGCATTGCGCTTGGTAAAGAGCATGTCGAAGTGGGAGTCGGGCAGACAGAACGGGGAACCCGTTGCGGTGAAATTTGCAGTTCCGGTGCCCTTTAAGCTGGATGCTGACGTAAGAATGAGCGAGCAGCTTGTCATTCAAGAAGTGCGTACGTCGATGGACGGAGGTAAAGGAATACCGCTCTATATCGTAGATGGCAAAGAGGTCTCCGCTTCTGTGATGCGTGCGCTGAAACCTGAAAGCATTGCAAGCGTGTCCGTCTTGAAGGATAAGCCGGTCACGGCAATCTATGGAGAAAGAGCGAAACATGGCGTAGTTGTGATAACCTTGAAGGAAGGCGATTCTGCGATAGACATGCCGGAGAAGAAACCGGAGGGAGCCGGTAAGGACGGCAAAGATATCGATCTATCCAAAGTGGAGGTCTTTATTGATGGTGTAAAGGTAGATTTGCAAGAAAAGAAGTTGGACGAACTTGTGCCGTCCGATAAGATAGAGAACATAAAGGTTGATAAAGCTTCTGATGGAAAAGGCAAGATTTATATTACAATTAAAAAAGGAGAAAAAGTACACAATTTATATGCGGTTCAGGGCAATATGAAGGTGGAAGGCAAAGTGGTGGATGAGAAAGGCGAACCGATTATCGGTGCTACTGTTCTGATAGAAGGCACCAATCGTGGTTCGGTTACAGATATTGATGGAAAATTTGTCCTTTCCGTACCCGATAAGAATGCCGTTTTAGTAATCTCCTATATAGGTATGGCAACGGTAAAAGTAACGGCGCAGCCGGAAGTTACTGTTGCATTGAAGAAGGAATGATTCTGTTTCTTTACCAGATTAAGAAAGAACTACCTCTATGGAAAAAGGAATCTTATTGTTAATTTCTCTTTATATTCAGAGGAAATGTGATTAATTTTGGCGGCATTATAAAATATTTTGTGTAAATGGAAAATACGGGATTCAAAGTGAGTTCCGTATTTTTTTCATTGCTGTCCGCTAAAACATTTTCTAGTGTATAAAATTTAGGGCTGATACTTCGTGAATGAATTATCAGCCCTTTTGGTTATCTTTGAGTTGCAAAACAAAAAAGTATAACCATGGGTATGGTAAGAATCGTCCTGATGTACTACATCAATATGGATACGTTCTTCGAACGACCTGACGAAGACTTGAAATTACTCCTAAAACAAACATCGGAAGAACCTCCGGAAGAAGAGAATTTGACATAAGGAGGCTTTTCCAAAAGCAGAAATACTCCCAACACGTAATATTTAATGGGTTGGGAGTAGATAATTATGGTTTAGTGGATAGTAATAAATTTGAATAGGAATCCTAACATCTGTATTATGATTTATGTGATTAGCATGCAAAAATACGGATTATAGGTGAAGGCGGGAAAGAGATATCCCCTCGCTTCCGTCTGTCCTCCCTGAATGGGAGAGCTGATGAACACAAGGGGATTATCGGAAAAACAGTGTCGGTGTGAGCACTGTTGTGAACGCTTGGGGGAGCGTCCTGCGTGTTAAGCTAAACTCTGTTTCTTTATTCTTTATACACTTCGCGTATCGGGTCGTTGTACTGCACTTGAAGCTTCAGCAACTCCTCCTTCAGGTTGGCGGTGATGGTCTCCGTGCCCGGCTGTCCGTAGATGTTGTGCATCTCCGAAGGATCTTCTTTCAGGTCGTACAGTTCCCAACAATCAATGTCGTTGTAGAAGTGTATGAGTTTGTAGCGTTCGGTGCGCACACCGTAGTGGCGTCGTACGGCATGTTCGGCGGGATACTCGTAGAAATGGTAGTAGAGCGACTTGCGCCAGTCCGCCGGCTGCTCGCCCCGGAGCAACGGCAAGAACGACACACCGTGCATGTCGGCCGGAACGGGCACACCCGCCAAATCGAGGATGGTAGGACCGTAGTCGATGTTCTGCACCATCTGTTCCACATCTCCCCGCTTTCCGCCCGGCAAGCGGATGAGCAACGGTGTGCGGAAAGATTCCTCGTACATGAACCGCTTGTCGAACCAGCCATGTTCGCCCATGTAGAAACCTTGGTCGGAGGTGTAGACAATCATGGTGTTCTCCAGCAGGTTATGCTTCTCCAAATAGTCGAGCACACGGCCCACGTTACGGTCTACTGAATGAATCACGCGCAGGTAATCGCGCATGTATTGCTGGTATTTCCATTCGGCCAGCGCCTTGCCCGTCAGTTTGGCTTCCTTGAAACGGCGGATGACAGGGTCATAATGCTTGTCCCATGCAGCCTTCTGGGCAGGATTCATGGCGTTGTATATCCTGCGTCCGGCTTGCTCCAGCCCGGCGTTGCCGGTATGTATCTCGTTTTCTTTGTCAGCCATCTTCAAATCATACACCAAGTCCATGTCCTCGATGATGCTCATCTCCTGCTTCGATGCGGAGATGCGTCCTTCGTACTTGTCGTAGAAGTTCTCCGGCAAGGAGTACGCCACGTCGTTATAGAGGTCGAGGTCGCAAGTGTCGGGCATCCAAGTGCGGTGGGGCGCTTTGTGGTGGATGAAGAGGCAGAAAGGCTTCTCCGGGTTGCGGATGCTGTCCATCCAGTTCAGGGCCACGTCGGTCACGATGTTGGTGGCATAGCCTTCGCGTTGCAGTTTCTCACCGTTGCGGATAAAGGTGGGATTGTAATAATCCCCTTGTCCGGTAAGTATATCCCAATGGTCGAATCCCGTGGGTTCGGATACAAGATGCCATTTGCCTATCATGGCGGTCTGATAGCCGTTTTCGCGCAGCAGCTTGGGGAACGTCTGCTGGCTGCCGTCGAAAACGGTGGTGTTATCGGTAAATCCGTTGGCATGGCTGTGTTTGCCCGTCAGCATGCAGGCACGGCTCGGCCCGCTGAGCGAATTGGCCACGAAGCTGTTGGTGAAACGCACGCCTTCGCGGGCAATCCGGTCGATATTCGGAGTTTGCGTATAACGTTGGTCGTAGGCGCTGATGGTTTGGAACGAATGGTCGTCGCACATGATGTAGACGATGTTCATCGGCTTCTTCGCCTCGGAGACCGGCTTCTTCGGTGTGCCGTAGGTGGCAAGCGAAGACAATGCAGCCGTCCCGGCAAGCGAGTAGATTAAGGTTGAGCTGTAATTCTTCATTTTAACTCGATATTTTATTTGCAAATTGACATATCCCGCTTACCATCCCGGATTCTGTTTCCACTGATTGGCGGTTCTGTTGAGCATCTCCTGATGGATGGGCAACAGATAGTCGCGGTCGGTATTGAACTTCCATCCGTCGGCATATCCGGCAGGATTGGTGGGGATGATGTAGCGCAAGGCATCGCCGGGCTTACCTGTCAGGAAGAGATTGTTCTTTGAAGGTTGGTCGTACACTAACTTGCCTCCGTATTGCGGATGGTTCTCTAAATTGCTGCCTGTATAGAGTGCGCCTTTGGGCCATTGGCCTACAATCAGCTCGTCGGCGGCTGCCCAGCGCAGGATGTCTTCCAGACGGCTGCCTTCGCAAGCCTTCTCGATGCGGCGCTCACGGCGCACGGCTTGGATGTATTTGTCGAGCTTGCGGAAAGGATAATCGGCCTCTTGGTTATACTCGCGGTCGAAGTCGACGGCAGGCATACCCACGCGGTCGCGCAAAGGTTGCAGTGCGTCGATGATTCGTTGTGCGTTTCCTGCACCATCCAGTTCGGCAAGGGCTTCGGCATAGTTCAGCAATACATCGGCATAGCGGAATTGGATGCCGGGAGTAGCGCCTTTAAACTCTGCGTCGAGGTTGCCGGTGTAGTCAATCTGCACATGTTTCAACAATGAATAGCCCGTCATGTTCTGGTTGTAGGAAGAAGAACCGATGAGCGGCGGAACCACGTAATAGGGTGCCGTGTCGTCCGGACGCAATTGCTGTCCGGGGGCACATACGGTCTGTACCAGACGCGGGTCGCGCAGGGTGGGTTGCAGTTCGTCGCCAAACACTTTCTTGGCCACGATGCGTGCTTCGCCGGTAAAAGGTTTTCCGTCGCGTGTCAGGTAATCGTCCACCAATGAGGCGGTGACACCTACTCCGCCTCCGCCTTGATTAAGGTAACGGTTCACGTTGTTGCCTATCTTGTCGCCGTCGTACATCTTAAACCAAAGCACTTCGGGGTTTGAAGAAAGGTCGGCGGTCTGGAACATCCGGCGGTAGTCGTTCAACGGATTGCCGGTGGTATATATGCGCCATACGTTGCGGTCCATCACAGCTTTGGCTGCATCGGCGGCCTGAGTGAAGTAGCTGCGTATTTTTTCGTCCGTCACGGTGGGGTCGTAGAACTTGTCGTTCTTCGCTTTGTGATACTTCTCCCACGTACCCTCAAACAGAGCCACTTCGCTCTTCAGGGTGCGTGCCACGTCTTTGTGCACACGCATGGAAGCACTGTTGTTCTTTTCGTTCAACAGGGAGATGGCTTTGTCCAGATCGCTCAGGATATTGTCGGCTATCACCGTGCGGTTGTCACGGGGCAGTTTCATTTCCTCGATGTTGGGGTCGAGCGGTTTGTCAATCCATGTCAACTGTCCGTAGCTGACGAACAGGCGGTAGTAGTACCATGCGCGGAAATAATAGGCTTCGCCCACGCATTGATTGTAAGCAGCCGTTCCCTTCTCGGAGGTATTCTCCAGATTGTTGAGCAGGAAGTTCACGTTGCGGATTTGGGTATATGCTCCTAACTTGGAAGCATTGCTTAATGAAAGCTCTCCTGCCAATCGGGAGCTGACCGCACTGGATGCCATATTGTCGCTGTGAGTGTCGGAACCGGCAATGCCGCTTCCTCCACCGGCGGCAAAATCTTGTGCGCGCAGACCGCTTTCGTATATTTTATTATTATCGTTTCTTGTTTCGTAGAACTGATCCAAGTAGTTTCTTATTTCACCCGTGCTTGAGAAAGGAGTGGCTGTGGAAAGTACGCCTTCGGGCGTTTTGTCCAAGTCGTAGCAGCCGGCCAGACCGATTATCAGGGCTAAGCCCGGCAATATATTTCTTTTCTTCATGATCGTATAGAATTATAAGTTAACAACTAAACCGAAAGATACCACCTTGTTCATCGGATAGTTCTTTCCACCTTCGCCGGTATAACTATTGCTTGTGAATACAGCTTCGGGGTCGAACATGCCCATCAGCGGCGTAAAGGTCAGCAGATTCTCGCCGGAGAAAAATACCTGCACCTTCTGCATGCCGATTTTCTGTGTCCACCGTTGGGGAATATCGTAGCTCAAAGTGAGGTTTTTCAGGCGGCAATAGGCGGCGCTCTGTATGTAGCGGTCGCTCACGGTCTTTGTTTTTTGCTGGAACGGATCTACACCTCCGGCCGAATGGATATACGGTTTTGGGAAATAAGCATCCTTATTATCCTCGCGCCAATAGTCCATGTGTTCTTTGAAGACCGTTACTTGTGCATACGGGCCGCTCCCCCAGAAGTAGACACCGCCTCCGGCATTGTAGTCGCGCTTGCCTACGCCTTGGAACATGGCGCTCAGCGTAAGGCCTTTGTAGCTGATTGAGCCGTTGATGGTATATTGGTAGCGAGGAGTTGTGTTACCGATGATGGTCATATCTCCCATACCTCCTTCTAAGCTGTTTGTACCCCTGTCTATTTTATTGTCCCCGTTCAGGTCTCTGTATTTCACATCGCCCGGCGTCCACGGTTTACCGCTGATATATTTCAAGTCGTATTTCTGGTTATATTCGTCCGCTTCAGCTTGTGTTTGTATCAATCCGTCGGCACGGTAACCCCAGATTTCGCCTACTTTGCGTCCTTTATACCAGCTTCCTGCAGGGTCGCTTCCTTTGGGGTTGACGTATTCCGTTACTTCTGCCGTGGCGTCGGACAGCATACCGCCGATGCTGTAGTCGATGTCCTTGCCAATCTTGCCGCGATAGTTCAGGGTGAGTTCCCATCCCCGGTTACGCATGCGGGCATTGTTGGTTTTGGGTGCATCTGCTCCGAAGAAATCGGGAAAATCTTCGCCCGGTCCTAACATGTCTTTCGTGTCGCGTTGGAAGAGGTCGAACGAACCGGTCAGGGAGTTACCGAAGAACCCGAAGTCCAGACCAATGTTCTTGCTTTCTACCTTCTCCCATGTGGTAGCGGGGTTCACTACCAATGGCGCTTTGGTGTAAATGTGGCGTCCGTCGTTGAATATATAACCTCCCAAGCCGCCGTTCAGCTCCATGGTGGCAGCAAACGTATAGAGAGCCGCACCGGCCTGATTGCCCAGCAAACCGTAAGAAGCACGCAATTTCAGGTTGCTCACTACATCGGTGAGTGATTCCATGAAGCGTTCCCGGTTGATGTTCCATCCCAACGAGGCCGAAGGGAAGAATCCCCAGCGGTGGTCCGGAGCAAAGCGGGATGAGCCGTCGTAGCGTCCGTTCACCTCTACCAAGTAGCGTCCGTCATAATCATAGTTGATGCGGCCGAAGAATCCTCGGGTGGCCCATCCGTTGCGGGTATCTACCACCACTTTGTCGCCCGTACCCATACCCACGTTCGGAGTGGCTGTGGAGTAAAGTCCCGTAATAGCGTTCTTCATGTAGCTGTAGCTGTTGTCTTCTTCCTGATAACCGCCCATCAGCGTAAAATTATGCTTATCGGCTAATGAGAAAAGGTAATTGGTATAGAAGTTGATTGTTTGATAACGTGTGCGTGCGTAGCTGCGGGTAAACTTGCCGTCGGGCGACATTCCCAATTCACTGCGTTGACCTTTCGAGGTGCTCACACCGTCGGCTGCGTAGATAAGCGGACTTACGTTGAGAGCCTCGTATTCCATGTTCATCTGTTTATATGTATAGTCGAAAAAGATAAACCAGTTCTTCAGAGGTTGTACTTCAAAACCGGTGGTCAGGCTCAGCCGATCGCGTGCGGTGGTAGTGTACGTACCGCTTTGCAGGTAAGGAATCATACTCAATTCGGTGAAATGACCGTTGGGATCGATTACCGACACCGTAGGGCGGAAACGTGCCAATGAATGGTAAAAACCTTCGCTGATACCACCGTCGCCGAATGGAGTATCGGTATCGGAGTGCATAAATTTGGTATTTACTTTCAGCTTCAGCCAGTCGGTGATCTGTGAATTGACGTTGGCGGTGAGGTTATAGCGGCTGAAATCCATCTTGGCATAGCGCAAGATACCGTCTTCCGAGTAGTAACCGCCCGAAACGTAGTACTGTGCTTTTTTTCCGCCACCGCTCAGACTGACGTTGTGGTTTTGTTTGAAAGCCCAGTCTTTATAGTGCAGATCGAAGTAATCTACATTGCCTACACCCAGTTCGGAGTTTTCGAAAGCCGGGTTCATGTTGGAGTTGGCTGGTAATTCGGCCCAAGGGTTCACGCTGCTTGGGTCTTTAATGTATTGTTGCAGCAAAGCCATTTTTTCTTCGCTGTAAAGACGGGGAGAGCCGGCATTGGTACATCCGTCGTTCCAATATTTGGCAAAAGAGTAGGAGTCTACCATATCGGGCAACACGGTAGGCGCACTCCATCCCACTGTGCCTTGATAGTTGATGCGTGCTTTCCCGTCTTCGCCTTTCTTGGTTGTCACCAAGATAACGCCGTAAGCCGCTCGTGCCCCGTAGATAGCGGATGCTGCTGCGTCTTTCAATACCGAAATACTTTCGATGTCGTTCGGGTTCACATCAGAGAGGTTCATTTCCACCCCATCTACTAATATATAAGGATTGGCTGTGTTGTCTAAGTTTCCTTGTCCGCGCAAGGTCAATGTTCCCGATGATCCCGGGCGACCGGTTCCTGAATTGCTTACCATCAAACCGGGTACCAATCCTTGCAGACTTTGTGTGGCATCGGCTACCGGACGGCGTTCCAACGCATCGCCCTTTACGGCCGAAACAGAACCCGTGAGGTTCACTTTCTTCTGTACACCGTAACCTACCACAACTACTTCGTCCAGCATTTCGGTATCTTCTGCCAAAGCGATAGTTAAACGTGTTTTTCCATTCACAGCAATTCGTTGCGTGGTATATCCGATGTATGACACCACGATGGTTCCTCCGGAAGGAACGCCGGAGAGCGTAAACTCACCATCCGCATTGGTAATTGTACCGTTGGTAGTTCCTTCCACCAATACACTTGCGCCTATGATAGGCTCCTGATTGTTTTTGTCCGTTACACTACCTGTTACAGATAAAGACTGCGACATGGCTGCCGGTGAAAGCAGAAGCATGATCGTTACAATCCATCCGAACAAGCATGAAACTGTTCTTCTTTTTTGCATACTCTTAGATTATTTTAAAAGTTAACTTGAGCAAAATGCTCGTTGCAAAAGTAAGGGATCGCAGGTGCGCTAAAGTCGTAAATCGTCTATATTAAGTCTGAATATATCTAAAAAAGCCGTTCAGGAGGGTTTCCTGAACGGCTTTCTATGAAATAAGTGAATAAAATAATATGAACCGTCTGTTACAACCATCGGGGTGCACCGACTTTGTTTATCTTGACATTTTCGTTGGTTACAGTGAAGTCGCCTTTATCGGCATCTTTAAACTTCGGGTCGAGTGTCTTGCCTCCGTCTTTTGCCACAATTTGAGTAACGCCTTCAACCGTCAGTTCAATGGTGCCTGCATTTGCCGCATTATAATAGTTGTTGTTGCTAAATGTGGGGGCAGAGTTCGTTTGCGATTGTTTGGAGAAGTAACCTGCTGTATTCGCTACAATATTATTGGTGAATTTGATGCTATGCTTGAAAGTCGTTTTCACACCGTTTTCTTCTTTTTCCTCTAATGCGAATCTTACGTACATAATGCGTTTGCTTGCATTGTTCGATATGCCGACTAAGGTGTTGTTACTTACGTTAATCTTACTCATGACATCAGGAAACGCTTTGGCAGTATTGTCATAACGCACGAAGTCACGCTCTGCACAGCTGTTGTAAACGGTGTTGTTGATGAAGTTCAGTGCATTGTATGCCCCCTTACGGCTATCCATGAAGTCAGCTCCGTTGCATTTTACATCGTGTATGATACAATTGTCGAAAGTGATTGATTCTACCAAAGAGGCGGTATTGATGTAGAATAAACCTTTGTCGAAGTTCTTTATTTCGCAATTTTCTACATGCAGGGCTGTGTATGTTGCTTCTTTTTTGTAGTCGAACGCATGGTTTTTGCTACCGTCTCCGTCAAGGATAACGTTTCTCATTTCTACGCTACCCCCATTCAAATTAAAGTTACCTCCTTTAATGACGGGTCTGTTGTTGATTCGTTCGCCCACAATACGCACATCCTTGTCGACATCTATGCCGGTGAGTTCGTAAGTACCTGCACGAACTAAGATAAGGTTGAAGTCTGCTGTGGCTTCATTGATGGCATCTTGCAGAGACTTTCCGCCTTCCGATACTAAAATAGCCGTAGCCGGATCTATTAAGGTTGTGAAGGACTGTTCGCCGCAATTCTTGTCTCCATTGACTAAACGGGCTGTGTACTTGGTGTTTCCTTGCAGTTTGCCGACAGTCGCGGTGCAAGCCTTTAATTCTTCCGGTGTGAAGATGTGCCGGATATCTCCGGGAGTAAGCACAATGCCGGTTACTTGTTTATTTGTTTTCCACGTAAATGTGGCGCTTGAGTAAGTCAAATCGTCTTCCGTCACTTTGCTTAGCAATTGTTCCGGGTCGGTTTTGAAGTACACTCCGTTCCATTTAGACTCCGGTCTGCCTTCACCATGAGCCTTGAATCTGGCAGAATATTTGGTATCGCCCACTAAGTCTTTAACATCATAAGGAATATCCTTATTTGTCAGGCCTGTGTAGGTGCGTACCGCTGTTCCGGCAAAAGTCAGACTATCATCTTGAAAGATTTCGATGTCATAGCTTGTTGCACCTTCTATCGGAGTCCAGCTTAAACGGACATTGATGTTATTGTTTACTTTTGCCTCTAACCCGAAGGGAGCAAAGAAGCGCGCATATTCAACACCGGTCAACTCGTCGTCTTGTTTGCTGCAAGCCGTGGTCAGGGCAGCCAAAGCCAACCCCAACCCGATTGTATATTTAGAAAACTTCTTCATAATCTTATCTGTTGTATGTATCTCTCATTAATTAGTCATTAGAAAGCATGCCGTTGCTGTTATCGATAAATGTTTGCCAAATTGGCCAAAACTGGTTCTCATCAGGATTCTTCTGATAAAGACTGTTGATTAGTTCATCGGTCAGTTTTTCGGTATTGATCCATGTGACGCTTTCATAACCTGCGGGTGCATTGCCTGTTTCGCCGTGGTTCAAACCGTAGAAGAGCAGTGTTTCTTCGTCTTTGTCTATCTTATAGTACAGTTTTTCGGGAAGGTCGGCGTATGCTCCTTCGCGATGTGCCAGTTGCTTCATCTTCTCTTTTGCCTCGTCCATCTTGGTTTTCAGAAGATTCCAACGGATAAGATCGGCTTTTCTGAGAGATTCTCCGGCAAACTCAAAACCACGTTGCTCTACGATGGCGTTGAAGAACGCTTCTTTGTTTGCGGTGGCTTTTGTCATATATGCCGATACTTTGGCTGCTGGCAATGCGCGCTCCAGTATCGGTTTCAAGTAAGGAGCTGCGGCAGCAGGCGATTCCAACTCGTTGATAACTTCTGCTGCCATCAGATATACATCGGCCAGACGCATGTACTGCCAGTTGACGCCGTCGTCGTTGGTAGAAGTTACAATGCGGTTCATCCATTCATAACGGAGCTTCCCGAAGCACCAGCTTTTCAGGCTACGCACCTCTTGTTTGGCTTTTCCATTTACCAAATTGGACGACCACTCGTAAGGAACACAGGTAATGTCACGGCGCACATCCTCTACATCATAGTCATAGAAAAGATAAGGCAGGGGGCCGTTTATGCCGCCTTGTGCTTGCTCCGTATATTGGTCTTTTGCCTTGTGCTTCACGCCGAAGGTATAAAGTACACGACCGCGGCCGGCAGAAAAAGGAACTTCCCAAAGGGATTCACCGCCTGCGGTGGTGTTGTCTTGGCAAAGTTTCTTAAAGTTATCTATAAAGTTCCCCAGCACACAGCCACTGTTATTAATGATATCTATACACTCTTCTTTTGCAATGGCGTACATCTTGTCAACCGTCAGTTCCGGACTATTGCTGCGGCGTATTCCGTCTGCGCGTTGACTGTATCCTGCGGCATAAAGAGCGGTACGTGCGCGCAACCCTTTGACGAATGCTTTGTTGATGCGTTCCGTGCTTTTGGTGACAGTAGAACCGTTCGGCCAAGACACCATGTCCGAAGCTTCTTTCAAGTCGTTGAGCAGACGTATATAAATGGAGTCTCTGTCCATTCTTGGCAGGTAAACCGTTTCCGAAGAATTAGGCTCGAAGCGGCCGGGAACATCTCCCCAACCTTTTACCAAGTCGAGGTAGAGTACGGCTCTCAAGGTGATAGCCTCGCCTAATAGTTGACTGAAATCCGGGTTCGTGAGGTCGGCATAGGTGCGCAAGCCTCGTATGCATAGGTTGGCACGTTCGATGCCTTCATAGAATTTTGCCCAAGCATTGTTGTCGGTATTCATTTGTGAGTTGGTAGGACGCGTTGCGTATGTACATAACTCGTACTTCCCGTCATCGGCAATCTTTGCAGGGTCTATGTTGTTTATCCATTCAAGGTCGGTGTTTATACCGTAATAAGGGAGGAAACGGCCTCGATAGGAGTTGGTTTCTCCAAAGGATTGATGAATGCCCATCACGGCGCCTTCAGCCAAGTCTCTTACGGAAAACAGGTTGGGCTCTTCCATTGCAGAAACGGAGGGAGCTTCCAAGTCGCAAGAGGTCATTGCGCCTGCCAGCGACAACATTAAAAGGGATTTATATATTATATTTTTCATTTCTTTAATTGTTTTGCTTGGTTAGAAGTTCAAGTTAAGACCTACTACAAACTGACGGCTCTTTGGATAAGCGGAGTAGTCAACACCCGGAGTTAAGTTGGTTCTGCGGATGGTAGATACTTCCGGGTCATATCCTGAGTAGTTCGTAAGACAGAATACGTTGTAAGCCGTTACATAGAGACGTAAGTTCTGTATGTGCGCTTTAGAGAGCAAGCTCTTGGGCAACGTATATCCTAAGGTCAGCGTATTCAGACGCAGGAAAGAAGCGTCTTCTACGGCCCAGTCGCTGAAAATCATTTTTTCGCTATTGACATAGGGCGACCACATAGTGGTGTTGGCATTCATTGCAGCTAATTGGGCGGGATCATTACAGATGGTTCCGTCTGCATTCAGGTTGTTCCAGCGTTTGCCGGCAGCCATTTCGCCAATCATATTGCGGTATTGGTATTTTCCGGGATTGGTGAATTCCATTTTGTTGGCGTTGTAGACATCGTTTCCGTAACTCCAGTTAAAGTTTGCGCTCAGGTCGAAACCGTAGGCACGAGCGTTGATGCTGAAGCCACCTGTATGTACCGGATTGGCATCACCAATGATTTCACGGTCGGCCAATGTTACTTTATTGTCCGCACTGCCGTCAACATTGGCCAGTTTCATGGTACCCGGACGCAACTTACCGAGAACGGCTGTCCCATCCACTACACCGTCTTTCAGCTTCCATGACTTGGTAGTTTCGTCATAGCCTGTGAAATCGCTTACTTCGTAACGGCCTGCCGAGCGATAGCCGTACATCCGTCCTACGGAACTTCCTTTGGCAATCCAGAAGTCGTAACCAATTTCGGAAGATGCCCAATAGGTTTCTTCACCGAAGTCGTTCATGATGCCGAGATCCTTGATTTCATTCTTGTTGAATCCTATATTCGCGCTGAAGCTCAAACCGAAGTTCTTTTTATCGAGAATGGTCCAGTTGATGCTGGCCTCAATACCTTTATTCTGTGTTTTACCCATGTTACGGTATTGATAGTCGTAGCCGGTTCCTGCAACCGGAAACTGAATCAACAAATCCTTTGTCGTGTTCAGGTATACTTCGACAGTACCGTTCAGTTTGCCGCCCAATACGGTGAAATCCATACCCACATTGCGGGTGATTGTGGTTTCCCACTTCAAATCCGAGTTAGGCATTATCTTGGATGCAGACCAATAACTGTCAAATCCGTTGATCCAACTGGTTGCGGATGACTTATAGTTTAAGTTCATCTGGCCGGGAGGAATGTTATTGTTGCCGGCCGTACCGTAGCTGACACGCAGTTTCAGGTCGTCCAACCAGTTTTTTGCGCTTTCCATAAAAGGTTCGGAAGAAACACGCCATGCAACGGCGGCAGACGGGAAGTACCCCCATTGATTGCCGGATGAGAATTTAGAAGAACCGTCGGCACGGAATGTGGCACTCAGCAGATATTTGCTTTCAAAGTCGTAGTTGACACGACCGAAGTAAGACAACAGCTTCTCGTCGGGATTGATGTAGTTGTCAATAGTAAAAGGTTTGCCTTGCGAGGAATACTTCCATGCGTCGGATGCTGTGAACGATTCGGGAAATCCATGAATGACATTGGTCTGAACCGTTGATTTACTGATGACCCACTCGTGTCCTATCATGGCATTCAGGTGATGACTGTCGCCCTTAAACAGTTTTGAGAAGTCGTAGCTGACGGTATTCGTACTGCGGAACTTATGACGATTGGTATTGGCGAGTTGAGCTGCCGGTTTTTTCTGATTGTCTTTGGAAGGCACATTCTTTATATAATAGGTGGTCAATCCCCAAAAGCGCTGATCGTTGTTGCGATAATCATCGTATCCGACTTCGGCCTTGATTTTGAAGTTCTTGAAGATTTCCCATCCGAAACCGCCTGCAATATTCAATGTTTTGCGTTCCTGCATTCGATCGTTGTCTGAGATGGAAGTCAGAGGGTGATACAGGTTCCCCAAGTCATCGTCGGCACTACCAGAAGAAGAATCTAAATTGGCAAGGGGTATCGGAGTATAGATGACGGAGTATTTCAGGCGTTTGTCCGAATCGTAAGTAGAGCTGACATCATTTGCACCGCCGCCGTTGATGTCAGTGTCTGAATAACGTGCCTGAAAGTCTAATGTCACATTCTTGGCGGGTTTGGTGTTCAGTTTTAGGCTGAAGTTATCACGTTTATATGATGAGCCTTCCATAATGGCTTTATCATTCATGTGATTGTAGCTGAAAGCATATTTTATTTTGTCGCTACCTCCGTTGATGTTCAGGCTATGATTGAAAGTATGACCGGTGCGGCCGAAAGTCAGATTTTGCCAATCATTGGTTGCAATATTGTCATATAAATCCAAATCAGTGTATGAGCCGAAGAACTTTTCGTAAGCTGCAACATAACTGCTGCCTTTCAATTGGGCCAGCTCGTATTGCCAAGTCGCATAATCGGCGGCACTAAGCACGTCCAATGTCTTGGCAATCTTTTTCCATGAATAGTAGGTGTTGTAATTTACTGAGATTTTGCCTTCTTTACCGGATTTTGTCGTCACCAAGATTACGCCGTTTGCACCGCGCGAACCATAGATGGCGGTAGAAGAGGCATCTTTCAATACAGTCATATCTTCAATATCCGTAGCCGGAATGTCGGATATTGATTCTACGGGAAAACCGTCGACGATAAACAAAGGCTCGTTACTTTGGGAGATAGAACCGCCTCCACGCACACGAATCTTTAATTCCGCATCGGGAGAACCTTCGGTTGTGGTGATTTGTACACCGGCCATTTTCCCGGTCAATGCTTCTGTTGCCGAAGCTACCGGAACGGCTGCTAAAGTTTCGGAGTTAACGGTAGCCACAGATCCGGTCAGGTCTTTGCGCTTTACCGCACCATAACCGATGACAACAACCTCTTCCAGAGCTTGTGCATCATCCGACAAAACCACATTGAGTGTTTTCTGCCCTTTGACGGCAACTTCTTGTGTGGTCATACCCACGTAAGAAAATACCAATGTGGCATTAGCGGGAACGGTTAGGCTGAAATTACCGTCTATGTCGGTAATCGTGCCATTGCCGCTATTCCCTTTCTGAACTACGGATGCGCCGATTACGGTTTCTCCGGTTTTGTCTGTCACAGTACCTTTTACGGTTACATTTTGCGCTGATATGCCGAGTGATATCGTGGCTACTAATATAAATAGTAGCGCATTGCGCATGTTCTTCATTTTGTTAGACATCCTTTGCATGTTTATAATTTAAAAAAGTTTCCATCTTTTGCTATGTGTTCGCACACACTGTTAAATCATTGATGCAAATGTATAGAGATGTAAAACCTCGGATGTGTAAATTCTGTTTTTAGGTTGGTACTTTTTGTTATCTATGGCATGCCGATATGTTAATGCTCTGCTCGATAGTGTCATGGCAGAAGCTTATTGCATTCCGGTTGCCGGTATGTATCGGTTGCCGGCAATAGTCTCGATATCATACATTATTTCTGTCGGCAGAAAAAGTTTGCGATGTCCGCAGAAAAAGTTCTCTTTGTCGGCAGAAAAAGTTTGCGAATACGGGAAGTATTCTCTATCCCAAACCTCGGGATATGTATCCCAAGTCCTGAAATATATATTCCAAGGCTTGGAATAGAGTTTTTCTGCGGACATCGCAAAGTTTTTCCGCGGATATCGAATAGCTTTGAAAGGAACGTCTTCTTGCAAAAGAAAAGGAAGTGACCTGCTGTTTTCAGGTCAACGAGACATGGCTATTGTGAAGATTTCGCCTGCTTCGTTCACAATGTATTCGGGACGGAAAGCCTCCAGTTCCGTGCGTGGTCTGAATCCCCACGTCACTCCGCATGCGGTTATTCCTGCATTGGCGGCCGTCTGCATATCCACTCCCGAGTCTCCTACATAAAGGACATCTTCTTTGTCCGTCCGGGCTATTGCAAGAATATCATGCACGATGGTCGGATCGGGCTTTACGTTGATGCCTTCGCGCTGCCCGAATACGGCAGCAAAGCGGATGCCGGGGAAGTAATGGGCAATCAGCTTTTCCGTGGCAGCCTGATATTTGTTGGATGCTACGGCCGGTTGCAATCCTGCCTCCTGCAATTGCAGCAGAAGTTCGGGTATGCCGGGATAAGGACGGCTTTTATCGGCATTATGTATGTCGTAATAAGGGATAAATTCTTTGCGTACGCGCAGTACGTTTTCTTCGTTCTTTTCTCCTTCCGGCAGGGCGCGCTCAAACAGTTTGTCGATTCCGTTGCCCACCATGAAGTTATAGGCTGTTTCCGGATGTATGGGGTAGCCAAGTGCCTGCAAGGCGTGGTTGGTGCTCTGTGCCAGGTCGGCGATGGTGTTCAGCAGAGTGCCGTCCAAATCGAATATTATCAGCTTTTTCATTCGTTTTCTTTTTTTTCGATGGCAAAGATAGCATTTTTATGGAGATGGAAAAAGGGAATTTGAGCGAGGCAGATGACGGAACGGGACAGGTTTCAGCGTGTGTCTTTTATGCCGCACCCGACGTGTGCGTTTTTCATTTGGTGATTCTGAACCAGTCTACATCTGCCCAACCGCCGTCGTTGGCTATGATGGCGGGACGGGTGCAGAACATGCCGATTTTCGTTCCGATCCATTTTCCCTCTTTGGCCTGAAAAGGTTTTCCAAGCTTATGATATTCCTTGCCGTTCAGGCTGTAGCCGAAGTTGCACATTACCACCAAGTCGTGTCCGCCTTCACTCTCGGTTATTTTCTTTCCCTTGCAACCGAATTCAACACGCAGATAAACGGTGTTTTCCTTCAGCTTTGTTGTTCCGTTCACTTCTTCGTGACTGCCTTTGTCTGCTTTCAGGCAGGATACTTGCGAAAGCATCAGACCGTGACCGGTGTTTTCCAGAATCAGCCCGGCATAATCCAATCCCATGACAACCAATCCTGTACGTTCGCCTTTGTATTTCTCCGAAGGCTTGAACGTAAGTTTCATGGTGGTGGTGAAATTGTCCGAAGGAGTTTTTTGCAATAGCAGGTTGGCAACATCCCATAGGTTCTTGTATTCGTCGACTACCGGGTATGAGTAGAGGCGCACCAGGCTTTGGTCGCCGGCATAATAAGCCCATTTCTCGTTGATGTTGGCCTGCCATTGCCATTGCGGAGAGAGGGTGTAACCGTCGAATTCATCGCTCTCTTGCGGGTTGCAGATTGGATAAACCTTGCCTACATTGGGCTTATTGTAGGTCGATACGGGTTCTCCGCATCCGTCACCGTCTTTATCGATGCCGATAACAGGCCAACCATCTATCCATTTCATGGGTTGCAGATGCACCGGACGTCCGTAGGCACCCACGTCCTGGAAGTGCAGGAACCAATCTTCTCCGGCAGGAGTATCTACCCATGCACCCTGATGGGGACCATTGACAGATGTGTTCCCTTGCTCCAATACCTTTCGCCATTCGTATGGCCCATATATATGCTTGGAACGTTGCACAACCTGCCATCCCGTAGGAACTCCGCCTGCTGGATGGAAGATATAATAGTATCCGCCTCGTTTGTAAAGCTTCGGACCTTCGCAGGTCTGATGTTCCTCATGACCGTCGAAGACAATGCGCGACTGTGTGACGGCCTTGGTGGCATCGGCATTCAACTCGCAGATGGCGATGACGCTTTTCAGTTGTGCACGGCTTCCTGCATAGGCGTGCACCATGTATACTTTGCCGTCCTCGTCCCAAAAGGGGCAGGCATCGATAATGCCTTTTCCGGGCTTCACCGGTATGGGGTCTGTCCACGGTCCTTTCGGGTCTTTGGCTTTCACCATGAAAACCCCTTGATCGGGGTCTCCCCAAAAAATGTAGAATTCATTGTTATGATGGCGGATGGCCGGTGCCCATATGCGGTTGCCGTGTTGCGGGCGTTCGGGCATTTCAATCGGAGGGAGTGCATAGGGTATGGCAGCACCGATAATGCTCCAGTTCACCAAATCTTTGGAGTGTAATATTTGTAATCCCGGCAGGCAGTTGAAACTGGAAGAGGTCATGTAGAAGTCATCTCCTACCCGGCAGGCATCCGGATCGGAATAGTCCGCGTATAAAACAGGGTTTTTATACTTTCCGTTTCCCAAGTCCGGACACCAGACTTCCGAGACGTGATTCTGTCGTTGTGCCTCCAGCGGTAAAGCAAGTAATAAGCCAAGGGCTAAATACAGGTTTCTTGTTTTCATGGTTAAAAAGATTTCAAAGCTTGATATTTAATTATTGTCGCGGTTGAAGGTGGCGCTCTGATTAGTGGTTACTTCTCCTCTTTGCGAGGCAGAGGAATGAGGGGAGAAATACTTACGGGGTGCTCCAGCGCTTCTTTCCACTCTTGCATATAGGCGAACCATGCTTCCGGGGTGGAATAGCCGAAGGTCTCTTTGCAGGAGGCAAACATGGTGTAATGGTGGAAGCGGTTGCTGCCGGGGGCTGAAAGCGTATAGAGAAAGTTGTCCTTGTCAGTCACTTCCTCGCGGATGTATTTTTGTGGAACATAGGTAGCAATGCCTATCGTCTCTTTGGCGTATTTCGCCGTGTCGGTCATGGGCCAGTATCTTCCCCAACTTCCAATCAGCCCCTTATGGTCGGAATAAGAGAGGGTTTCGCCGCCCATGATGTTCTGAACGCCGGTACAGAAAGTCTCTTCTTCCAGAGGTTGGTCGAAGAAAGTCTCCACGAGCAAGTCCCGGTGTCCTGCATAGAGAATGTAGCGGTTGGTCATTGTCAGCTCTTTGCCTTGATATTGCCAGCCTTTCACCTCCACGTCGGTAATGGTGCGTACCGGACCGTATGCAAGGATACGTTCCGTGCGGAAGGTTACCGGCTCGATGTGGGTGGCCTTAGTGCCGTCCCAACCTTTCAGCGTGCCGATGCCGCAACTGTTTCCTACCATCAGCACATCGTTGCCGAAACCGTGCGCAAGCTGCTCGTCGGTAGGGTAAAACCGGCTCTCTTCGAGTTCCAATCCTTTCTTGAATTTACCGTACGGGTCTACTGTCTGTTTCGGGTTGAAGTAGATACGATAGGCTGCCAATTCGGACTCGAACATCGGCCCGTGCCCATACAGCATGTTATAGAAGTCAGTCGTTCCGGGTGCTGTGACTGATTGTACCGGTGCATGTTTCTGCTTCCCTGCATCGCGCACCAGCATGGTGGCAAATACGCGTGCAGGATAAACCTTGGCGGTTTTATCGGCCGAGAATGTCACGGAAAGTACTTTCCTGCCATTGGCGGGCATGTCGATGACGAAGACCAGCTCGTCGGCTTTCGAGTCACCGTTCAGGTCGTCCAATTGCGACGGTATTTCCACATCTCCATCTTTTACTACGGCCGATTGTATGCGAAACCTGCTGTTCAGTTCGGACAGTTTGATGACTATGGGGGCATCCGTTCTGGCCTTGTCCCAAGAATTGACCACTTCCATGGAGTATGCGGCGGTTTGCGGGGCAGTCTGTGCATACATATAGCCGTTGCACAACAGCCGGACAAAGATGATGAGTAAAGCTGTTTTCATTTAAAAGTTCAATCTGATTCCTTTGACGTCGATGTTTCTGTAGCTTTTGCCATCTACCTTCAGGTCTTTTGCACTCTTCACGTTCAGCGTTTTCCCGTTTGTCTCGATGCGGATATTCTCGAAGATTATTCCTTCCGCCTGACTGACAACTATTCCTTCCTTAGCTTCGCTGATAGTGACATTCTTCACAGTGACATTCTTGATAGGCATTTCCGGCAGTCCGTTGAAGAACATGGCACGCCCGGTCCCTTTGCAGATGATATTGGAAATATGGATGTCACGGAAGGCGGGTGTCTCCACCGTCACGGGCGGAACGCTTGCCCGCATGCGTCCGGCCAGCTCCTCCTCCGTTTCCTCGCCGGCACCTTTGCCGCCATAGAACAAGTCGAACAGCAACGGTTCGTGAGGAATATCAATCATGTGAATGTTATTGATATAAATTCCTTCCACCACACCGCCCCTACCACGGGTACTCTTGAATCGAAGCCCTACATCCGTTCCGAGGAAAGTACAATCGGACACATAGATATTCTTCACCCCGCCGGACATCTCGCTGCCCACCACGAAACCGCCATGCCCGTGCAGCACTGTGTTGTTTTTTACGATTACGTTTTGGCAAGGCTCTCCGCGTTTGCGTCCGTCCTCATCTTTTCCTGATTTAATGCAAATGGCATCGTCGCCGGCATCAAAAATATTGTTGATGATAAGGGCGTTTTTACACGATTCCAAGTCCAGCGCATCACCGTTTTGCGAGTACCACGGATTGAACACCTTCACTTTATTGATGGTGATGTGTTCGCACGACAGCGGGTGCAGGCACCAGCTGGGAGAGTTCTTGAATGTTACTCCTTCTAACAGCACCTTTCTGCTCTTGACGATATTCAGTAGCACCGGACGCAGCCACGGGCGTATCTCGTTCCATTCCTCATCGGTTTCGATGCCTTCGGGATTGTTGAAGTCCTTGCAAGCTAATGCGCCTTTCAATGAGCCGGCAGTGGGATACCATATCAATTTGTCTACCACGCCGCCCGATTTTACCAGCGCATTCCATTGGGAAGCCGTGAGCTTGCTTTGCTTCACAGGGCGCCAACTGTCGCCCGAACCGTCGAATACACCATGACCGGTGATAGCTATGTTTTCAGCATTCCATGCCGAGATGGGCGATTGGCAACGGCGTGTTTCCAGCCCTTCGAAAGAGGTCTTTATGATGGGATAAGCATCGAAGTCGTCTGTAAATACCACCAATGCATTCTTTTCCGTGTAAAGGTTTACATTACTCAACAGTTCGATAGGACCGGTCAGCCACAGCCCTTCGGGAATGATAACCCTTCCTCCTCCGTGCATGTTTACCTCTTTTATGGCATCGTTGATTGCTTTCGTGTTGAGGGTAATGCCATCGCTTTTTGCGCCGAATTGCAGGATATTTACCGAATAATCCGGAAATACGGGTTGTTCCACTTTAGGCATATCGAATGGCAGATTCTCATAGATAGCTTCGTCTATATGATTTCCGCATTGTGCCGATGCGATGTTCTGTGCAGGCTGCAACGGGAGCGATAAGGCAGTAATCACTAACCATTTTTTGATAAGTGTGTTCATTCGCGATACTATATTATTAAATTATAAAATTACCGAGATTGCGGGAGGCGTAACCGAAGAGGGGTTTTATCATTTCTCCGCAAGCGGCCCTCACGGGTGGCCTGCGGAAGAAATAATAAGTTGATTCATGTTAACCTAATTCTAACCTTAAATAAATATTATGAAAAAACCTCTTTAATTACCGGTTGCAAATGTATCGGGCTTCGGCGGAAACGATGTGCACTATTTGTTGGTTTTGGTGTATTTTTTGTCGTTTGCCTCTTTCTTTTGCACACTTTTGAGGTTTTTATGCAGAAATATGCGGAAACTTCCTATCTTTGCAACCGAATTTTTAGTAAATATAGGTATGAGTTATAATTTATTGAAGGGAAAAAGAGGCATTATTTTCGGTGCTCTGAACGAGCAGTCCATTGCCTGGAAAGTAGCAGAAAAAGCAGTAGAAGAAGGTGCAACCATCACCTTGTCAAATACCCCCGTTGCCGTGCGCATGGGCGAAGTATCCGCACTGGCCGAGAAACTGAATTGCGAGGTCATTGCTGCGGATGCAACGAGTGTAGAAGATTTGGAGAATGTATTCAAACGCTCCATGGAAGTGCTGGGCGGACAAATCGACTTTGTGTTGCATTCCATCGGCATGTCGCCCAATGTGCGCAAGAAACGCACTTATGACGATTTGGATTATGATATGCTGGACAAGACGCTGGATATCTCTGCCATCTCTTTCCATAAGATGATACAGGCAGCCAAGAAGCTGAACGCCATTGCCGAGTACGGCTCTATCCTTGCACTGAGCTACGTGGCTGCACAACGTACATTCTACGGTTACAACGACATGGCAGATGCCAAAGCGTTGTTGGAGTCCATTGCCCGCAGTTTCGGCTACATCTACGGACGCGAGCACCATGTGCGTGTCAATACCATTTCACAGTCGCCTACCATGACAACGGCCGGTGCCGGCGTAAAAGGTATGGACAAACTGTTCGACTTTGCCAACCGTATGTCTCCGCTCGGCAATGCTTCTGCCGATGAATGTGCCGACTATTGCATCGTCATGTTCTCCGACCTTACCCGTAAGGTGACCATGCAGAACCTGTTCCACGACGGCGGTTTCTCCAGTGTAGGCATGAGCCTTCGCGCCATGGCCACTTATGAGAAAGGTCTGGATGAGTATAAGGACGAAAACGGAAACATCATTTACGGATGATTTTTTATTAGACGTTAGAAGATAGACGTTAGACTTTGGATATTTCTATTCTCTATTTTCTAACGTCTGAATTTATTCTCTAATTTCTACCCAAATGGAACCCGCACTTTATCTTTTGCCCGTCACTCTGGGCGATACGTCCATAGACACGGTATTGCCGTCTTATAATAGAGAGGTGATATCGGGAATCCGTCATTTTATAGTGGAGGATGTGCGTTCTGCGCGCCGCTTTCTGAAAAAAGCGGATAAGGAAACGGATATTGATGCATTGAAGTTCTATACGCTGAACAAGCACACATCTCCCGAAGAGATATCCGGTTATCTGAAACCGTTGATAGAAGGGCAGCCGATGGGAGTAATTTCTGAAGCCGGTTGTCCGGCTGTGGCCGATCCCGGTGCCGATGTAGTAGCCATTGCCCAACGCAAAAACCTGAGAGTGGTTCCGTTGGTAGGGCCTTCTTCCATTATCCTGTCTGTCATGGCTTCCGGATTCAACGGACAAAGTTTTGCCTTTCACGGCTATCTTCCCATAGAGCCGGCGGAGCGCGCCAAAAAAATAAAGGCGTTGGAACATAGAATATACAATGAACATCAGACGCAACTCTTCATCGAAACGCCCTACCGTAACAACAAGATGATAGAGGACATCCTTCATAATTGCCGCCCGCAAACCAAACTCTGTATTGCGGCAAACATTACTTGCGAGGGGGAATATATCAAAACCAAAACCGTGAAGGAATGGCAGGGCCGCACTCCCGACCTGTCTAAGATTCCTTGTATTTTTCTCTTGTATAGATAATATCTTTCAGGTTTTCGTATTCATGTTCCAAGCAACTGCCGAAGAAGTTCTGTCCCATATTATCTTCCATTTGCCGGAGTGTCCATAATTTCCCGCCTTTGAAGTTGTCATTGCATAGGATGGAATCGTCTTTCAAATCGAGTGTAAAGAGATAGACCAGCCGGTTGGTCGTTTCGTTTTCAAAGTGATATACGAAGTTGAAACGCAACTCTTCCGCCGGGGCAGAGGGTAATGTTTCCTTCAGTATCCTCTTTGCCCCTTCCTCCAAGGTTTCTTTGTAAATCAGATAACCTTCCAGCAATAAATCTGTTTTACCTCTTTCGAAAGCGCAGCATTGATGGCGAGGCAGGAGAAACAGCATGCCGTTTGACATGACGGCAATCCGGACGACCGGGTTGATATAATTGTTTTTCCGGCTTACGGCATCCGAAGCCAATGCTTTCCCGATGACATCTCCCCGCATGTTGACTATCGGGAAAAAGACCTCATTCCTCATAAGTGAGTTAAAATAGAGAATGCCGAACTGGTTGAACAGGATACCCAGAATAAATACGAGAAGCGGAGCCACGTTGAACAGCAAATGCCGGGTGGCATTTCCCAAAGGACGACTTACCAGCATGGCGCACAGAATAATCAGGAAATGCAGAAGAGCGATGAGGAGAATGACCCGTGCAGACACGACGGTAGCCTCCGCTCCCTGCATAAAAACCGGTTTGCAGCACTTCTGTGCTTGCTCCGTTTGATGCCGCAGAAAGCGTTTCCGGTTGAAGTATATGATGAGCGGCGGTATGACGACGCAAATCTCCAATGTGAGGGGGAACATGGAGCGGGGGCAATAATGGGGGATGAGCAGTGTGGTTATTGCCAGCAATAGGAGCATTGCGGTGCTGCTGTACAGTATGATTTGCGGAATCTTATAGTCTTTTTTCCGCAAGGCAAGCATGCTGAGAACGACACCTATCCCCGCACCTATATAGATGGCACCCTCTTGTGTCATAATTTCGCATAACACAAAGGTTATTATGACAGGTATGAATCCCAGCGACAGGTTGAATTTGTATGATAGAATTTTTTGACTCCTCATTCGTTGTATGATTTCTTTCTCTTCTTTACATCATAACAACCGAGCGTATCAAATGTTTCTTCCTTCATTCTTTTTTTGTGCGGGGCAGATGTGCTTCTCCGCATGATAGGAAGAACGCACTAAAGGCGCGCTTTCCACCTGACGGAATCCTTTCTTCAGTCCGATTTCTTTGTAAAGGGCAAATTGTTCGGGCGTGATATATGCCGCTACCGGATAATGCTTGTGCGTGGGTTGCAGGTATTGCCCTATGGTCAGTATGTGGCAACCCGCTCCTATCAGGTCGTCCATCAGTTCCTCCACCTCTTCCGGGGTCTCGCCCAAACCTACCATGATGCCCGATTTGGTTGTGGTGCCGCTTCCGGCTATTTGCCGCAGCACTTCAAGACTGGTTTCGTATTTGGCTGCGCTGCGCACCAACGGACTGATGCGGCGCACGGTTTCCATGTTGTGCGAAATGATTTCCGGACGTTCGTTGATGACTTGCTCAACAAGTTCCTTTCGTCCCTGAAAGTCCGGAATCAATACTTCCACGGTTGTCTTGGGGTTGAGGCGTTTGATTTCCCTGATGGTGCGTGCCCAATGCGATGCCCCCAGATCGGGGAGGTCGTCACGGTCTACGGAAGTGACTACCGCATGCGCGAGTTTCATCAAGGCAATGGATTCTGCCACATGCGTAGGCTCTTCGGCATCCGGCGGCAGGGGCTTTCCGGTTTGTGTGTTGCAGAACTTGCAACTGCGCGTGCATATATTCCCTCCGATCATGAAAGTGGCAGTGCCTTTTCCCCAGCATTCGCCCATGTTGGGGCAACGGCCGCTGCTGCAAATCGTATGCAGGCAGTGCGATTCGACGATGCGTTTGGTCTCGGCATATCGCTCGTTGGCGGCGATGCTTATTTTGAGCCATTCAGGCTTGCGTACTCTTTCCGGCATATCCTTATTCGTATCGGTATCAGAGGTTGTTTTTGAAAAAGTCGGTCAGCCGCGTGTACAGGTGAAGCCGTGTGTTTCCTCCGTAAATGCCGTGATTGCGGTTGGTGTAGATCTGCATGTCGAATTGCTTGCCCAGTTGCACCAACTCTTCGGCATATTCCGCACAGTTCTGGAAGTGTACGTTGTCGTCGGCCATGCCATGCACCAGCAACAGCCGGCCGTGCAGCTTGTCGGCGCGGGTAAAGGCCGAGCCGGCTTTGTAGCCTTCGGCGTTCTCTTTCGGAGTGCGCATGAAACGTTCGCCGTAGATGGTGTCGTAATAGTTCCAGTCGGTCACGGCGGCCACGGCTGCTCCGGCTTTGAACACCGGTGTTCCTTCGCTCATGCTCATAATGGTCATGTATCCTCCATAACTCCATCCCCAAATGCCGATGCGGTTTTTGTCCACATAGGGTTGGCTGCCCATGTAGAGGGCCGTTTCCACTTGGTCTTTGGCTTCCTTGACTCCCAAGTTCAAGTAGGTGCACTTGGTGAAGTCGGCACCCCGTCCGTCGGTGCCCCGTCCGTCTACACACACCACGATATAGCCTTGCGATGCCATGTAGGTTTCCCAACTGACGCTGAACCTGTCTGTTACTTGTTGCGAACCGGGACCGCTATACTGGTACATCAGTACCGGATATTTCTTCCCGGCAGAGAAGCCGGTCGGTTTCATCATCCAGCCGTTCAGTGCGGTGCCGTCGGTGGTCCGGAAGGTAAAGAACTCTTTCCGTGGCATGTCATAATTGGCAATCTCCTGTTTCAAGGCGGCGTTGTCCATGAGGGTGGCGAGTGTCTTGCCCGTGTTGTCGTTCAGGGTGATGACGGTAGGTGTGTCCAGTGCGGAGTAACGGTTCATGTAGTACTTCATGTTGGCGCTGAACTGAGCGCTGTTTGTTCCGCTTTGTGCCGATAACTTTATTTTTTTCCCTTTCCGGTCTGTTTTATAGATTGCAGTGCGCATCGGGCTTTCTTCGTTGCTGCTGAAGTAGAAGCTGCCCTCTTCGGCATCGTAGCCCAGAAACTTGCGTACCTCATACTCTCCGGAGGTTACTTGCTTCAGCAGGTTGCCGCCTATGCTGTACCAGTATAGGTGCTTGTAGCCGCTTTTTTCGCTTACGAAGCTGAAGTTCTCCGGATAGAAAACGATGTTGTCGAATACGTCTTCGCTGATGTACGTATCGCTTTCGTCTCGCAGGGCTAATTTGGCTACGGTGCTGCGCGGGTTGGCAAAGTACATGTCGAACCGGTTCTGATGGCGGTTCAGGGTCATGATGGCAAGTTTGTCAGGATCTTTCGTGAAGCGTATGCGCGGAATATATCCGTCGGCCTCTACGGGTACGTTTATTTTGCGGGTCACCTTCGATTTGATGTCGAAGGTATGTACCGATACTTTGGAGTTGGCCTCACCTGTTTTGGGATATTTATACGCATATTCTCCCGGATACTTTGCGAACGGGGCGAGGCGGGGCCACTGTCCGGCAAAGAGCTGCATGGAGTAGGAGGGCACTTCCCTCTCGTCCCAGCGGATAAAGGCCAGCATCTGATTGTCGGCGCTGAACTCCAAGGCACGGTCGAAGGCGAACTCCTCTTCATACACCCAGTCGGGAATGCCGTTCAGAACTTCGTTCTGCTTGCCGTCCTCCGTCACTTGGCTTTCGCTGTTGCCGTAAAGCAGTTTCACGAGGAAGATGTTGTTGTTGCGCACAAAAGCCACTTGGTTACCGTCCGGCGAGAACACCGGCACTTGTTGCGGGCCTCCGTCCGAAAGCCTTTCCACTATGTTGTTTATCCGTCCGTCGAGGTTGCGCTTCAGGCTGTAGATGTAGTGCACTGCCGTATAGGAATGGCGATAGATGGGGGTTTTTTCCGTAGCGATAAGCAGTTTGCTGCCGTCGGGAGCAAAGCTGTAGCTGTCGAAGCTTTTGAAAGGGCATTCGCGTGCGGTGGCGGCGTCGAACAACACTTCCACCTGCTTTCCCGTTTTGAAAGAGTATTTTATGATTTGCGTTCTGTCGGCATTCATCTGCGAGTAATGTTCGCCGTCGCCCGGAATGGGGATGACGCCTGAAATGTTCTTGGGCGTGAATTTGCCCGATACGATTTCTTTCAGGTCAAGCGCTTTGCCGTTTTGGGCAAGGCTTGCCAATGTGCAGAGGCAGAAAAGGAGGAGACAGCAGATTTTTTTCATATCCATCAATATAACGTAAATTCGGTATAATAAAATTATTTTTCTGAATATTAGCGACATAGCGATACCATTCGCAGGCTTATGGCATTGAACCATGCCATTTAAGCGATTACCGCAATGTTTTCAGCGGCTAAAGTTACGAAGATTTATTGTATGGCGAATGACTTTTTACCTGAAAAACTAACTAATAGCCATCTTCAACGTTGCTCTTGAATGATTACCCAATGTCCTGCACTTGTATTTCCCTCGCGAATCAATACACCCACCTTTTGCATGGCTGCAAGGTCTCTCTTAACTGTCCTCTCGGATAGTGAGAGAACCAGTGACAATTCTTTCACGGAGATACGTGGATTGTTTTCAATCATTTTGCTGATTTCTCTTTGTCTGTCAGATAGTTGCTCTCGTGACAAACTGGTGACGTCACTCGTGACATTGCTGGTGACGTCACTACCGATAATTTTCTTTCCGCTTGCGACGTCATAGCCACGCTTAAATGTTACAAGTGTACCACCGCAATCAGATTTGACCGTGGGTATAGGCAGCCCTACTTTCTTGAATCCGTCACGGATTTTGGAATAGCCACGTCCCCATGTGTCGATAAAACCTGCCTTGAACATCGTATCGGCAATGTTCCGATTGCGAGGCTTGGATGAATGCTTGCCGTAAAGCACACTCTCGTCATATCCTTCCGGCAGTGTGCCCTCGTTCCATATCTCCACATGGTCATCATATACACGCATCTGTATGTCAGGCCCTGTGTAATCCTTATGGGCGATGCTATTATATAGTATTTCTCGCAAAGCCTCTATCGGGACTTCCAATTCCTCGATACGAAGCATGCCCTCAAAGCGTATAGGCGAAGCCAGATATTTTGCTTTCAACACTTCTACTACGCGGTCAGCCATTTGGATTATGTTGCCTTCTATCACATCCTGTATCAACAAATCTGCTTCGTCAACACCAAAACGGCCAATTTTGAATCTTACACCGGTGAAGAATTTCAATGGATCTTTGCCAAAAAGCAAAAGTGTAGCATTCTTTAGATGCCCATCTTCATCCATCAGATGCAGGCTTGTCAATATATCTTCAGTTGAAGCATTGCGCTGGTCTTCAGGTATGCGGTCTGCTTCAATACCTCTGCGCAAGAAATATTCTATAGCCTTTCGGTCAATGTCATTCAGTGTTGCACGGTCATTCGTGATGTCATCCCATGAACGTCCCATCTTCTTTAAGATGAATTGCTGCAAGGCTGCGCCATTCAATTCCTGCAAAGTACTGCCGGAGCGATAGTAATACTTACCTTTGTAACTGATAGGCACGTTACTCGGGTCAATTGTTATCTCTATGTATTCTAATCCGTCCTGCTCATAGAGGTTTACATCTACCACCAGCCCCATGCTGTTAACAATCTTGTTGGGAATGTCTTCCATCAGTTTCGTGATGTTCTTCAGACCATATATTTCGAGATCATCATCCACTCCAAAATACATAACAGCTCCTTGTGCATTCGCAAAGCCGCAAATCCACTTTAGATATTCGTCTTGCCAGCTACGCTTGTATTCGACGTTCTGACATTCTTTTGCTGTTATCTTGCTCATATATATATTACGTGAAATCCGATATAATAATAAAATTATTCTTCTGAATATTAGCGACATAGCGATACCATTCGCAGGCTTATGGCATTGAACCATGCCATTTAAGCGATTACCGCAATGTTTTCAGCGGCTAAAGTTACGAAGATTTATTGTATGGCGAATGGTTTTCGGAAAGTTTCTCCACACTTCACCGTCCGTAAGCCCACACCTTAGCCTCGCTCCGCCCTCATGTTACGGTGCATAAAGTGTGGGCGCAGGCCTGCCTCCACCTTCTCCACCTCCAACTTTTTTGGGATGCACTTCACAATGAGGGGGGGATATGGGGGAGGTCTTTTCTATTCTTTTCTTCTCTTCTCTCGCGCGCGCGAGGGAAAAAGGACTGATAATTTGTTGATATATTGAGCGTTATGGTCTTTTGGGGTAGCTCATCGACTGCTTGCCAACTCCGAGCCGGCTCGGAGTTGGCAAGCAGTCGGCAGGCAGTCGCTCGTCGGTTCGTGCCGAGTTGTCGCACAAGGTCCGTACTATTTCGCTCCCCATAAAAACCGATTATGTGAAAGATACGCCATGCATTTCCAATCCCGAAGTCTTTCAAGAAAAGAAAAACATTTACCTCTTAGAGAGTTTTTCTCCTTGCTCCGGCTCGCTATATAGATGCCCTCATCCGGAACTATAGATGCAGCCTGCCGGAAATATAGATGTAGCACGGTAGATATATATACCAAACCCCGCCTACAGATATCTCTCGCAAGGAATGCTTTTTGATAATCACTCGGTATTAATTCTCAATAATGTGGTCTGTTTACCCTCTATTCTTAGCATCCTTCTACGATTCTGAATTATTTTCTTTTAAACAGCGATGCAAAGAAAGAAAACACGCCTTTTCGCTTTTTCTTTGGCTGTGCCTGACTTCTTATAGAGCTGAACCTATTTTTCGTATCGTCAAATCCGAAAATGACGCCGGCTTCTTTTTCTATTTTAGGAATAGCAACGAATTGCAGCTCTTTGTAATTCTCGATATTCTCGATTGGAACCCAGTCTTCTTGCTCGAAATCCCAATAAGTGACGTCGTCCAGCGTTTCTTCTTCGATATCCAGATCTGCCGATACGTCATACTGCCCGTCGGTACTTTTCATCAGAATATACGCTTCGACGAGTTCGTATGTCACGTTGTCGTAATTCAATACCGGTTTTTGCCAAGTTTCGTCTATTTTCTCATTCTCTTCTTCGTCCAAGGCAAATACCCAGATTGGATTTTCCTGCATATCTTGCAGGGTCACATCTTCCATGGGTTTGGGCTTCCCATAAGTCATTTCAATGGAATAAACATTGTCATAGCTTATTCCCTTTAAACCAAATGCTTTCATCTTTTGTTGCGTTTTTAGTCCTATAATAATGAGAGAATCCTTACATCCTTTAGTTCCAAAAAGATATTCCGACCGATTGATAAAATCATCAGATTCGGTAGAAAAACTTGAGAGCTTGTATGCGGGAGTTGCTCCGATAATTTCGTCGTAACTGCCGCAACATTCTCTTTTAGTTAAAAATTGAGTTTTACGGTGGATGTAATCCAATTTATAAATGTCATGCGGCATAAAAAAGTAGTATCCGATAGAGTCTGTAAGTGCTATAAAAGTAATATTGGGGTACTTGTTTTCATTGCAAAATTCTTTGAACTTCTCTGTAACAATACAATATCCGTCGTATGTGCACAATATATCGGCTCTTTTTTTTTCGACCTTGTAATGAACATCCGGTATTTTTTCTAATGTGTTATGACAGATCGGGCATGTGCCCGGTCTGTTTTCATTATCATACATGTATTCTATATCCGGCATAGATATAATTTTAGCTACCACGGTCTCCATTGTTTCATCATTTTATTGTTTCTGTAAAAATCTAATTTCTGCGGGTTGGATACAATAATACAAATATTCTTTTGCATGCTAACAGCATCGCGATGAATTTGTTTGAAGGAGTTGTAGAATATCTTTTACTTTTGCTTTTATTTCAGCTTCTGTAGTGTAAACTTTTGGAGTTATCTTATGATCTTCACTGAACTCTGAATATCATCCGGCTATTATACTTAATTCATCAAACCATATTTTTTTGTTTTGATCCGTTTCATCTCTATAGATGCCCATATCATACCATTCGTAGAATTTGTTGCAAAAGTCTATAGTACTGATTTTATCACAAAAGTATTGTTCTAAAAGATTAGGTATGAACATTTTCTTTGAGATTTGTATGGCTTTACTTTTTAATCTCTCTTTTAGTATCGTAACTTCATTGTAGTTGAGTTTTATTTCTGCAAATGAGACTAAGCTATTAGCTATTTTGGCTAATTGATTGAATAGCGACAACTCCGTCTCGTTTAAGTTTCCTGAGGTATTCCAATAATCGCTATAATAAATATAAGCAACATAATATTCGTCTGAAAAATCATTCTCATTTATTTCTCCCGCAATGAGTTTATGAATAAGTTTATAAATATCATCTTTGCAATAGCTACTCTCTTCCATTTTGTTCATTCCGGTTTGTGCTTATTATCATACATAATGCCCACATGCTTGAGTCAATTCAAAACTTGATGGACAGTTTTTTCTCCTAAAAGTAAAAGTAAATTTTCTAAAGCTTCTCCGAAACTCATGACCCCATCAATATATTCATCCCTACATTCGTCAACATAGTAGATTAATTCTATTTCTTTTTCTGAAAATTCTACTTCATCATCTAAAGCCAATGCCAATAATTTATTTGTAATGAATATGAAATTCGTGTCAGAAGATAAATCGTATAAACTCAAAAAGGGAAAGAATAAGTTACCCTGAATTTTCAGGTTAGTTATTTCTCTCTTATAAATTTCATCCATTAATATTTCTTGTATGCGTTCTTTCGTATGAGTCCATGATAATTCAATAATGAAATAATCATTTACATCTATTTCATTATTCAGAATATAATCATCAGTCCAAGAAGTTATGACAGAGATGTCTATAATGTTGTACTTAAGGGCGATATTAAACAAAACTATATTTTGATTGATTATTTTTTTCATAGTTACTTCTTTTACCATTTGTTTCCTCCTAATTTTCTTGCCTCTTTTGTATAATTATTTTGTCTTTATTCCATGTCGAGCCTTCCTGTGTTTCCATTCTGAATAATTCCATTATCGAATAAGGTTTCATATCCTTCCCCTTTATTTCCTAACAAATTACAGCCTTCTAATAAAGTATTATTGGAAAAATAAACGGTATCTCCAAATTGACAATCGAAGAAATTCAGAAAGCCATGGAATATATTTTCTTTCATTATGAACGGCTTTTTGTTATGTCCTCCGGCTTCGAAAGTTGCTTCTTGCAGAATAGTATTATTGGTAAATTCCAGTCCATTTATAAACCAACAATAGGAGAGTTGTACCTCTTTAATGATGCAATCACGAATAACTACTTCTGAGTGAAAGAGAAAAGCCGGTAGGTCAAGCGTATCAATAATGGAGTCCTTAATCGACAAACCAGAATGTAACTCAAAATTCAGCGTATTAATAATTACATCAGGTTCTCTTTTAAGATAATCCAAATCTACTGCTTCTATCTGTTTACCCTCTATTCTTAGCATCCTTCTACGATTCTGAATTATTTTCTTTTAAATAGCGATGCAAAGAAAGAAAACACGCCTTTTCGCTTTTTCTTTGGCTGTGCCTGACTTCTTACAGAGCTGAATTTATTTTTCGTATCGTCAAATCCGAAAATGACGCCGGCTTCTTTTTCTATTTTAGGAATAGCAACGAATTGCAGTTCTTTGTAATTCTCGATATTCTCGATTGGAACCCAGCCTTCTTGCTCGTAATCCCAATAAGTGACGTCGTCCAGCGTTTCCTCTTCGATATCCAGATTTGCCGATACGTCATACTGTCCGTCGGTACTTTTCATCAGGATATACGCTTCGACGAGTTCGTATGTCACGTTGTCGTAATTCAATACCGGTTTTTGCCAAGTTTCGTCTATCTCCTCGTTTTCTTCTTCATCCAAGGCAAATATCCAGATTGGATTTTTCTGCATGTCTTGCAGGGTCACATCTTCCATGGGTTTGGGTTTCCCATAAGTCATTTCAATGGAATAAACGTCTCTATAGATTATCCCTTTCAAGCCAAATGCTTTCATCTTTTGTTGCGTTTTTAGTCCTATAATAATGAGAGGATCCTTGCATCCTTTAGTTCCAAAAAGATATTCCGACCGGTTGATAAAATCATCAGATTCGGTAGAAAAACTTGAAAGTTTGTATGCGGGAGTTGCTCCGATAATTTCATCGTAACTGCCGCAACATTCTCTTTTATTCAGAAATTGAGTCTTACGGTGGATGTAATCCAATTTATAAATGTCATGCGGCATAAAAAAGTAGTATCCGATAGAGTCTGTAAGTGCTATAAAAGTAATATTGGGGTACTTGTTTTCATTGCAGAACTCTTTGAACTTCTCCGTAACAATACAATATCCATCGTATGTGCACAATATATCGGCTCTTTTTTTTTCGACCTTGTAATGAACATCCGGTATTTTTTCTAATGTGTTATGACAAATCGGGCATGTGCCCGGTCTGTTTTCATTATCATACATATATTCTATTTCCGGCATAAATATAATTTTAGCTACCACGGTCTCCATCGCTTCATCATTTTATTGTTTCTGTAAAAATCTAAATTTCTGCGGGTTGGATACAAAAATACATATATTCTTTTGAATGCTAACAGCATAGCAGTAAATTTGTTTGTGGTATAACCTTCAGCTGATTATCATCGAAGGTTTGCAGAAGCTAAAGTAACAGAGATTTTTTGGTTGATTGTCTTTTTCATATTTTGCTTTTAGTGATTATATAGTGTTTCCGTCGAAATATAAGATTTTAATTTGAATATTTCAATTTGTTCTTGATTTATTGTTTGTTGCAGGAGTTAAAAACGGCTCTTCCATTAAAGAAGAAGATTCGTCCGGTATTTGGGGTAACAACTTGATATGAGTTACCCCTTTTCGGGAAAAGTCATCGAATAGAAGTTGTTTCTGTCTTTCACAGAGGGTATGCACCTTTATCATTTTCTTGTTTTCTTCTTGTCTATAGCGAGCGTCTCCAAAAGAACATGATAAGAACATGATAAGAACATGATAAGAACATGGTAGGAACTTGGTTGGTGTGAAGGTAAGATGGCTGCTTCTTTTATGTGCTTCCAATCGTGTCAAACCGTTGAAAAGCTGAAATAAATTCAAAACAGATTCTTATCTTTGCGCATTATGGATAGAATGAATCTTTATAATGAATTTCCCTTGTTCCTGAAACGTTATTTCCCTTACAAGGTACAGAAAATATCGCTGAATGCCGGCTTCACATGCCCTAACAGAGACGGCAGCAAGGGCTATGGCGGCTGCACATATTGCAATAACCAGACTTTCAACCCCGATTATTGTCATACGGAGAAATCCGTCACGCAGCAGTTGGAAGAAGGAAAGCTGTTCTTTGCCCACAAGTATCCGGAAATGAAATATCTGGCCTATTTTCAGGCTTATACCAATACGTATGGGGAACTGGAGAGCCTGAAACGTAAGTACGAGGAAGCCTTGTCGGTGGATGGAGTGGTGGGGTTGGTCATCGGCACACGCCCCGACTGCATGCCCGACAACCTGCTGCGCTATCTGGAGGAGATGAACCGGCATACTTTCCTCTTGGTGGAGTATGGCATAGAAAGCACCTGCAACGAAACCCTCGGGCGCATCCGTCGCGGGCATACCTTCGAGGCTGCCGCAGATGCGGTGGAGCGAACCGCCTCGTGCGGCATCCTTACCGGCGGGCACGTCATCCTCGGACTGCCGGGAGAGACGCCGGCCGACATTGTGGCGCAGGCCGGCACACTGTCGCGCCTGCCCCTCACCACGCTGAAAATGCACCAGTTGCAACTGATACGCGGCACCCGCATGGCATTGGAATATGAGCGACACCCCGAAGATTTCCATCTGTTCGATGTGGAAGAATACATCGCCCTTGTCATCGACTATATCGAACATTTGCGTCCCGACTTGGTGCTGGAACGTTTCGTATCGCAGTCGCCCAAGGAACTGCTCATCGCTCCCGATTGGGGATTGAAAAATTATGAATTCAACCACCGGCTGCAAAAAAGAATGAAAGAACTTGGAGCATATCAAGGCAAGAAGTATGAAATGTGAGAAAAAAGAACTACTTTTGTGGCATGTTTAAACGTGGAATCAATCTAAATAAATAAAAACAATGAACCCGAAAGCTGTGATAAAAGGAAAAATCCACTACGTGGGAGTAAACGACCGCAATAAACATTTATTTGAAGGCATGTGGCCGTTGCCGTATGGCGTTTCGTACAATTCTTACCTGATAGACGATGAAACGGTGGCATTGGTCGATACGGTGGACATCTGCTATTTCGAAGTCTATCTTCGTAAGATAAAGAGCATCATCGGCGAACGCCCCATACAGTATCTCATCATCAATCACATGGAACCCGACCATTCCGGTTCCATCCGCCTGATAAAGCAACATTATCCCGACATTGTCATCGTGGGCAACAAGCAGACTTTCGGCATGATCGAGGGATTTTACGGTGTGACGGGCGAGCAGTATTTGGTGAACGATGGCGATTATCTGGCTTTGGGACACCATAAGCTCCGTTTCTATATGACGCCGATGGTGCACTGGCCCGAAACGATGATGACCTTCGACGAAACGGAAGGCGTGCTGTTTTCCGGCGACGGATTCGGTTGTTTCGGCACGGTGGACGGCGGCTTCCTCGACACCCGCATCAATACCGACCGCTGTTGGGACGAGATGGTGCGCTACTATTCCAACATTGTGGGCAAATACGGCTCTCCGGTGCAGAAAGCCTTGACAAAACTGAGCAGCCTGCCCATCTCCACCATCTGTTCCACCCACGGGCCGGTGTGGACGGAAAACATCGGCAAAGTAGTGGGCATTTACGACAAGCTGAGCCGTTATGATGCCGACGAAGGTGTGGTCATTGCATACGGCTCCATGTACGGCAATACGGAACAGATGGCCGAAGCCATTGCAGCCGGGCTTTCCGCGCAGGGCATCCGTAACATCGTGATGCACAATGTGAGCAAGAGCGATCCGTCATACATCCTTGCCGATGTCTTCAAGTATCGGGGGCTCATCGTCGGCAGTCCTACTTATAGCAATCAGGTTTATCCGGAGGTAGAATCCCTGCTATCCAAAATCCTTGTACGCGAGGTTAAGGGACGTTATTTAGGCTACTTCGGCTCATTCTGTTGGGCGGGTGCTGCGGTGAAGCGTATGGCCGAGTTTGCCGAGAAGAGCAAGTTCGAGCTGGTGGGCGACCCTGTGGAGATGAAGCAAGCCATGAAAGACATCACCTACGAGCAATGCGAGCATCTGGCGCGCGCCATGGCCCAACGTCTTAAAAAAGACCGGAAATAAAGCCGGAAAGTTCCGATAAGCACGTGAAAAAATAAATTCAAACCGACTTCTAAATTGATTAACCTAATAAAACAATCGCAATGAGACTAATTATTCAACCGGATTATCAATCCGTGTCAAAGTGGGCGGCACATTATGTGGCTGCAAAAATCAAGGCCGCCGCCCCCACACCCGAGAAACCTTTCGTGTTGGGATGCCCCACCGGCTCTTCTCCTTTGGGCATGTACAAAGAACTGATCGACCTGAACAAAAAAGGCATCGTTTCTTTCCGCAACGTAGTCACCTTCAATATGGACGAATACGTGGGGCTGCCTAAGGAACACCCCGAAAGCTACTACTCTTTTATGTGGAACAATTTCTTCAGCCACATCGACATCCTGCTCGAAAACACCAACATCCTGAACGGCAATGCGGCCGATTTGGACGAGGAGTGTGCCCGTTATGAAGAAAAAATCAAGTCATACGGCGGCATCGACCTCTTTATGGGAGGCATCGGACCCGACGGACACATCGCTTTCAACGAGCCGGGCTCTTCCCTGTCGTCGCGCACCCGCCGGAAGACGCTGACTACCGATACCATCATCGCCAACTCGCGTTTCTTCGACAACGACGTGAACAAAGTGCCCAAGACTGCGCTTACCGTAGGTGTGGGCACAGTGCTCAGCGCCAAGGAGGTGATGATTATCGTCAACGGTCACGGCAAGGCACGTGCCCTCTATCATGCCGTAGAAGGCCCCGTTATGCAGATGTGGACCATCAGTGCCCTCCAGATGCACGAAAAGGGTATCATCGTTTGCGACGATGCGGCTACCGACGAACTGAAGGTGGGCACTTACCGCTACTTCAAGGATATCGAGGCAGACCATCTGGAACCGGAAAGTCTGTTGAAATAAGTCGGCTCTTCCTGTCGCTTTATTATATGGCGCAATTCGTTCGATGTAGAACGGGTTGCGCTTTTTTTGTTTGCGGAATGCGCGTCTGATTAAGTATCTTATTTAAAAAGAGATTTTCTTATTTTGAACTCATATATATCATGCTTTTTGAGAGAACCGATAAACAAAAAAACTTGCGGAGTTTGTCGGTGATACGGCACATTTCCATTAACTTTGCACGTCTTATGGAAGTGGAGGCGTATGTGATTTTTTCGCTTTCGTGAAACCCGATAAAAATATGATGATTTCTCCTCCGGCTTTGGGCTTGCGGTGCGAACCGATAGACGTGGTGCGCATCGGTTTGATTGGTTTGGGACAACGCGGTCTGCAAACCTTGCGTCGTTATACTTTTGTGGAAGGGGCTGAAATGCGCTGCCTTGCCAATTTGGACGACTCTTCTTTCGAGGAAGCCAATGCGTTGTTACGAACGAGCGGGCGTTCCGAAGCTTTGTGTTTTTACGGGGAAACGGCTTGGCAAGAGATGTGCCGCCGCGATGATCTTGATTTGATTTATATCTGCACCGATTGGAGCAGTCATGCCCGGATGGCGGTGGAGGCGATGCGTTGTGGAAAGCATGTAGCCGTTGAAGTGCCGGCCGCCACCACGGTGGAAGAGTGCTTTGAACTGGTGCGTACTGCCGAAGCAACCCGCCGGCATTGTTTCATGACGGAAAACTGTTGTTACGACTGGTTTTCGCTTGCCGCATTGGAGCTTCGCGATGCCGGATTTTTCGGCACGATTACGCATTGCGAGGGAGCCTATATCCACGATTGGAGAAATCGTTTCTCGGAGGGAAGTCACGGTGCGCAGACTTGGTACAAAACGAGCTGTTGGCATGGAGGCAACCCATATCCCACGCATGGCATAGGGCCGATAGCACAGTTGTTGGGTATTCACCGCGGTGACAGGTTCAGCCATTTGGTCTCGGTCACGGGACAAGCTGCGGGTGCGGAAAGCCTCTTGGGGCATGGCAACACGACGCTGCTCACCACCGAGCGTGGAGTGACTGTACTCTTGCAGTTTGATGGCACCACCCCTCGTCCCTATTCACGTATTCAGGCTGTATGCGGTACGGAAGGCTTTGCCCGCAAATATCCCCTTGCGCAGGTGCAGCACGAGAGCGATTTGTTCGAGGGGGAAGTCGCGGAGGCTTTCTTGCGCAAATACATGCGCGGCCCTGCTGCCGACTTATGGCGTGAGGGGAGTGAGCGCGGTGTGCCCAACGAGATGAACTATGCCATGGATTGCCGGCTGATATACTGCTTGCGCCATGGGTTGCCCCTCGACATCGATGTTTATGATGCAGCAGAATGGTCGTGTCTGGCTGAACTGACGCAAATATCAGCCCGGCGTGGTGGAGAGCGCGTCGATATTCCCGACTTCCTGAATCTTCACTTTTGAATCTACGCAAGCTGACGGAAGGTGAGGTCGCTTGCTTCAGTAGTATATTCGTTACTTGGCAGCTTATCCGCATTGTGACATTTTTACATCTTTGTTCTAGAATTACCTGATTGTATTATATGAAGTGGCTTTCAAAATGATATGTGTCAGGCGCCCGGTCGCAATATTTTGCCGATGCAAAATGAGTAATAGAACATTTGCGAAACAGAAATATTACCGTTATATTTGCGAAAACCAACTTAATATGATTATGAGTACAATCTTACAGCTTGCTCCACAGAACGTGTGGAAGCATTTTTATTCGCTGACACGCATCCCCCGTCCGTCAGGACACATGGAAAAGATTACCGAATTCCTGATAAGCTTCGGCAAAGGGTTGGGTCTGGAATCCTTTGTCGACGAGGTGGGCAATGTCATTATTCGCAAGCCCGCCACTCCGGGTATGGAGAATCGCAAGGGCGTCATTCTGCAAGCACACATGGATATGGTGCCGCAAAAGAATAACGATACTGTTCATGATTTTACGAAAGACCCTATCGAAACCTATATCGACGGTGATTGGGTGAAGGCCAAAGGTACTACGCTGGGAGCCGACAACGGTTTGGGCGTGGCTGCCGCCATGGCGGTGCTCGAAGCCGATGACTTGAAACATGGTCCGCTGGAAGTGCTGATTACGAAAGACGAGGAGACGGGTATGTATGGCGCTTTCGGTCTGAAACCGGGTACGTTGAAAGGTGAAATCCTGCTGAACCTCGACTCGGAGGACGAAGGCGAGTTGTACATAGGTTGTGCCGGCGGTATCGACATCACCGCTTCGTTGGAATATAAAGAAGAAGCTTCCATTGAAGGTTTCGTAGCCCGTAAGATAACGTTGAAGGGATTGCGTGGAGGTCACTCCGGGCTGGAAATCAATCAGGGACGCGGTAACGCCAATAAACTGTTGGCCCGCATCGTGCACGACTTGTTGATTGAATTTGATTGCCGGCTGGCAAGCTTCGAAGGAGGCAACATGCGCAATGCCATTCCGCGCGAGGCGCATGCCGTGCTGACTTTTAACCCCGAAGACATAGACGGACTGGAAGAGTATATCAAGGAATATGAAGAGCAGCTCAATGCAGAATATACACCCATAGAGAGTGGCATCATACTGAAGATAGAAGAAATGGAGATGCCTGCCGCAATCGTCCCCGAAGAGATTCAGGACAACATGCTCAATGTGTTGATGGCTTGTCAGAACGGGGTGATGCGTATGATTCCTACGGTGCCCGACACAGTGGAGACTTCTTCCAATCTGGCTATCGTACTCATTGGCGGAGGAAAAGCCGAGGTACGCATTCTGGCACGCAGCTCGTGCGACACGATGAAAGATTTTTTGGCGGACAGCCTGACGGCTTGTTTCTCCATGGCAGGCATGAAGGTGGTGCTGAGTGGCGGGTATTCCGGATGGCAGCCCAATGTGGATTCTCCTATTCTGCATGCCATGAAGCTATCTTACAAGCAGCAATTCGGAGTGGAACCGGCAGTGAAAGTGATTCATGCAGGACTGGAATGCGGCATCATAGGTGCCAACTGTCCGGGACTGGATATGATTTCTTTTGGACCCACTTTGCGTTCGCCTCACTCTCCCGACGAGCGTGTCTATATTCCTACGGTCGCAAAATTCTATGATTTCTTGGTGGCTACTTTGGCGCAGACACCGGAGAAGTAAAAAGGAAGTTAGAAAACGAAGAAAGGCATGCTGTTACGGCATGCCTTTCTTTTTCCGGCTCTGACTCATTCTCTTTTTTTAGAGGAGGTCAGTATGAGCCAGTCCGGATAAAGATACATTTCGCGGTGTTATCGGTAACAAACAGAAACCATCTATTACCTTTTTAATCTGTACATTCGTATAGAATTTAGTAACTCAAAATAGACTACGAGAAAGAGACATTTGTTAGTTGCAGCGCAGCAGTTGTTCAAGTGACGGTTTCTTTGTTTTTGCGGCCATACTTCTTGTTTGAGCTTGTTACTTTTTGATATGCATCAAGAAATGTGTTGTAAAACATGTTTTTTCTGCGTTTTCTATTTGTAGATATCCAAAAAGACTCTACTTTTGTGTTGTAAAACATGTTTTTCTACAAATTATATAGGATAACAAGAAAGGTTTAGTAGGAATAATAGATAGTTAAAGAAAGTTTTCAGGTATTAGTTTAATTTTTTAAGGTTATGAAAAAAGTAATGAGTACACTTAAGCGCATTCTTGCCGAAGTGGGCCGGAATGAAATGTTGATGATGGGCTATACCATCAATAAATAAGAGGAGAAACCTCTTGTTCCGGGATATGGAAAGAATCCAAAAACAGGTATTAATTGAGAAATGGTTTTGAGATTCATCAATATGGAATCAGAACTGTTTCCGAAACTCTTAGAATTATGGCAAAAAAGGTTGTTAACTCAGTAAAGCATGTCCTTGCCGTGGCCGGTAAGAACTGGATGGAGGCTATGCGCTATTATAGTCTTCAGATGTAAGCATATCATCATGTGTGTTTATTATAAGATGGGGGTGCACTTTACAAAAGTGCATCCCTTTTTTATTCAGGAGATTGGTTTATAAACAGTCTTGCCATGAATGTTCTTTCAGTAATAAAGCCTATGGGCTTCTTTGGCAACAGGCTCACTTTGCCCCTGATAAGAGAAGAGGCAGTATGGACTGCTGTCCGATGCAGGGCGTGCTGCAATCATGCGGAGGTGGGTCTATAGAGTGAAGTTGTTCTACATAGATAGAAAAGTTGATTGATGAACGTGATAAAGATGTGCGATACACGGAACGTTTTCTGTTCGCAAGGCGCGAACAGAAAAACGCAGTGTGCGGACAAACGAACGCACGGTGCGAACAAATATCCGAAACGCGGGAACAAAGAATTTCGAGCAGGCATCGTTGTCTTGATTTATATTGGTTTGCATTAAGATGATTTTGGTGTAAGAAGTGTTGGTTAGTGCGGATTCCAACAAAATTTAGGTGCATTGTATGAAACCTATTCGGGAATGGAGTGTATAGGAGATATTAACCTCATCCTTTTTTTTGAAGTTGAAACAAAATACTCTCTGAGCCGGAATAAGATTTTTTATCTGTAAAAGTGCAATTGTTTGGTTTTTATTTGTTTCCTTTGTTAATTACAAAGACTAACATAGAAAATGAATATGGGAAAGAGACTGAAAGAATGTAGCATCTTATTATTGCTGCTTACGTTGGGACTGTCTGCATTGCATGCTCAGACTTATGACGAACTGTGGAAGCAAGTAAAAAAAGCACAAGAGAAGAGTTTGCCGCAAACAGTGGTGAAGCTGACCGATGAAATTTATCGGAAAGGGAGAGAGGAACAAAATGCTCCCCAGATGCTGAAGGCGTATGTATGTAGGGAGAAGTATCAAGAAGAGCTAACTCCGGACAGCCTGTATGCCAACCTGAAATATATGGAACAGTGGGTGCGGACGGAGAAGAACTTGGTGAACAAGTCCATCTTGCATTCGTTGCTTGCATATGAGTACGCCGGCCTGATGAGGAACAACCGATATGCTTTGCGGAACAGGACGTTGCTGGAAGAGGAGAAAGCGCCCGATGATGTGCGCGAGTGGAGCACGACGCAGTTTCTGAATAAAATAGATGAACATGCCATCGCCTCTTTGCAGGACTCTCTCCGTTTGCTGGAAGCTTCGGCGGATGCATACATACCTTTTATTATACAAGAAGACGGCAGTCGTTTCTATCGGCACGACCTCTACCATTTGCTTTCGAACCGTGCCATATCGGTCTATGGGGATTGGAGCGGTTTCGATGTGGACAGCCTGATGCAGGCGCGCATCCATGCCGTGTATGCGAATATGATAAACGCCTACCGTCATCGGACAGGCATGGAAGATGCCGTGGTGCTTTGCTCGCTGGATTATTGGAGCTGGAAAGTGGAGGGTAACTCGTATAGTGGAGTTACGCGGATGCCGGAAGAACAAGAGCCTGAAACAGCTGTCAGGGCATTGGATGATTTGATTAGGGAGTTTGGCAATCGCGAAGTCTGTGCAGAGGCATATATCAAGAAGGCGGCATATCTGCGTACCGGAACGAATGGCCGCAGCGTGGCCGAAGCCTTGAAAGCATGCGATGAAGGACTGAAGCGTTATCCGTCCTACAAGCGCATCAACGAGTTGAAGAATATTCGGGAAGGTATATTGCAGCCCGCATTGGGCGTAACTCTTCCGGAAAGCGTTTATCCCGGTGAAACAGTGAAGATGAATGTCAACTACCGCAACCTGAAAGGATTTACCTTGAATGTATATGCTACTGCTTTTCCGGAAGTGCCTCGAATGGAGCGCAACATGAAAATAAACACCTATATCAAGCAGGCGCGCAAACTCTCTTCCACTCATTTCGATTTACAGCCGTTGCCCAAGAAGAATAAACTGCCCGAAGATGTGCCTTATCTGGCTTCGGACACGCTTTTCTCCGTTACGATGCCGCAAGAAACAGGGGTGTATATTGTCCGCTTGGTGCCCGATGCCGATAATATAGAGGCGGAAGAGAGGTTCATGGTGACTACCCGTTTCAAAGTACTGACACTTTCGTTGGGAGACGGGCGTATGGAATTTGCCACACTGGATGCTTCTACCGGACACCCGATTGCCGGAACGAAAGTAAGTTTCTATGATTCGCGCTACGGGGAAGATCGCAAACTGCTGAAGGAGCTGGTGACCGGTGCCGACGGAAAAGGTATACTCCCTTGGCAGGAGGGGATAGAAAGCTATGTGGCACGCAAGGGCAACGACAGGGCGATGAGGCCGCAGAGCATCTATCTGTATCAGCCGAGCAGCAACCGATACAATGAGAAGTGGGAGCGAATGACTTTACTCACCGACCGCTCTATTTATCGTCCCGGACAAATCGTATACGTAAAAGGGGTGGCTTATGAACAAAATGATGACAGTGTTTGTGCCCGTGTGTTGGAGGGTAGAGAGTATGAATTGGTGCTGTTGGATGTGAATCAGAAAGAACTCGCTTCCCGAAAGTTGCTTACAAATGATTTCGGCTCTTTCACGACGGAGTTCGTACTTCCCACTGCTTGTCTGAATGGTGTGTTCAGTGTGCAGGTTCGCTCTCTTCTTTCTTCAGTTTCTTTCAGGGTGGAAGAATACAAACGTCCCACGTTCGAGATTACTGTTAATCCGGTGACCGAAGCCTATCGGTATGGAAAAACGGTACGGTTGACGGGTAACGTGAAGTCGTTTAACGGCATGACCGTGCAGAATGTGCCGTTGGCATATAGGGTGACCCGCAGTTTATGGGGACCGGGACGTTCGGAGGAAAAGTTATCGGCAGACACCATCATGCTGAGTGCCGACGGTGATTTTTCCATACCTCTGGTTTTGGAAGCTCCTTCCGGTCGCCGTGACCTGTATGGTAATTATTCCAATTACCATGTAGAAGTAACCGTGGCGGACGAAGCCGGTGAAACGCAGACTGCCGGATATCATCTGGAGGTAGCTCCTGAAGCTTATCAGTTTCATGTCGGTCTGCCCGAATATATATGTAAGGAAGACAGCCTGCATTTCACGTTCAGTGTGAATAACCGCAACAATGTGCCTTTGGATGTGAAAGGTACTTATCGTCTTTATCCCCTCAATCCGGTAAATGGAAAGATCACGGCCGAACGTCCTGTGATGGAAGGTGAGTTTATGGCCAATCGGCTTCAGGACTTTTCGCGATGGGGTAACCTTCCTTCGGGTCATTATAGTCTGGAACTTTCTGTCTGCGACAGTTTGGATGGTAAAGAGTATTGCGAGAAATCTTTTAAATACCGTGTTGCGCTATTCTCAAAAAAAGATACACGTCCGATTGAGGCAGCCCCGCTTTTCTATCATAAGGAGAATCTGGAGTTCGATGCGCAACATCCGGCTGCCTTTCTTTTGGGAACCTCCTGTCGGGATGCCTATGTACTGATGGATGCCTTCTGCGAAGGCAAGCGTATTGAGAGCAAGGTCTTGCAACTGAACGATACCATTGTACGTATGGAATATCCCTATGAAGCACGCTATGGCGAGGGTATCACTTTGCTGTTCAATCTTGTGAAGAACGGCGAGATGTATAACCGACTGGTTTATTTGAGTAAGCGGCAAGTCGAACGGAAACTCGACATGAAGTGGGAAGTGTTCCGTGATCGCTTGCGTCCCGGTCAGGAGGAGGAGTGGAAGTTGGTTATAAAGACTCCTCAAGGTATGCCTGCCGCAGCCGAGATGTTGGCTATGATGTATGACGCCTCATTGGACAAAATTTATAAGCGCAACCAGTTATTAGGGGTGTATTATTCAAGTAAAATCCATGCAGCTCACCGCAAAACAAGCTATCATGAAACCCTCTGTTTTTCTATTTATTTTCCGATGAAGAGCCGTCCGGTTCCGGTATGGATGTTCGACCGCTTCTTTACTCCCGATGTGGCGCGGGAAGAGATGATGGCTATAGGGTATGGCCGTCCTCGAAGAGGTATATCGGCCTCAGGAATGCGGACAAAAGCGATGAATGGCGGAGTCGTACTTCAAGAAAAAGTTGTGTCGGAATCTGTTGAGTTGGCTTATGTCGAAGCGGAAGTGCAAGACATGGAAGAGGTTGCCTCCGCTGATGGGAAGGCTGACGAGAATGACGGGCAATCTCTGCAACCGGTTTCCGGACTGCGTACTAACTTTGCCGAAACAGCTTTCTTCTATCCCCAACTGCGCACCAACGAGCAAGGCGAAGTGGCATTTGCGTTCACCATGCCGCAGAGTCTTACGCGCTGGAACTTCCGTGGTTACTCTCATACCAAAGACATGATGACCGGGATGATGGAGGCTACGGCGGTCACCTCCAAAGAATTCATGCTGACGCCGAACATGCCCCGTTTTGTCCGCGTGGGTGACAAAACAAAGATTGCCGCTTCCATTGCCAATCTCACAGGAAAGAACGTGCAGGGGACGGCTACGCTGACTATTTTTGATCCGATGACGGAGAAGGTCATCTCTGCTCAACATCGTAAGTTTTCTGTCGAGGCAGGAAGAACCGTTGCAGTAGATTATCTTTTCGATGTGACCGAACGTTATGATTTACTCGGGGTGCGCCTTGTTGCCGATGGAGGTGCATTCAGTGACGGCGAGCAACATCTGTTGCCGGTGTTGAGTAATAAGGTATATCTTACGGAGACAATCGCCATGCCTGTTCGTGGTGAAGAGACCCGTACATTCTCGTTGGACAGCCTTTTTAACCGCAACAATCTTACTGCCGTCAATCGTCGTCTGACGATAGAGTTTACAGGCAATCCGGCATGGTATGCCGTGCAGGCTTTGCCGGCATTGAGTTTGCCTGACCATGACAATGCTATTTCTTGGGCCACGGCCTATTATGCCAACAGTTTGGCCGGATTTATAGCCAACAGCCAACCTCGCATCAAGACGGTGTTTGAGAAATGGAGGTTGTCGGACGAAACGAAAGAGACTTTCCTGAGCCGGTTGGAGAAGAATCAGGATGTGAAAAACATCTTGCTCAGCGAATCTCCGTGGTTGATGGAAGCTACTGCCGAAAGTGAACGGCAGGCACGCATCGCTACTCTGTTCGATATAAATCAGCTGAACAATCGCAACTCTTCGGCATTTGTCAAGCTGAAAGAGTTGCAAAGACGAGACGGTGGCTGGAGTTGGTGTAAGGGAATGAGAACCAGCAGATTTGTGACTACCTATATCACCGAATTGCTTGTTCGTCTTTCTTTACTGACGAAGAATAGTCTGCCCTCCGAAGTTAGTGCCATGAGGAAGCAGGCGTTCACCTATCTGCATAAGCAGGCCTTGGAGGAGTATCGTGATATTCGCAGGGCAGAGAAGAACGGAACGAAATATATTGTCAATTCGGAAGCTGCAATGAATTATCTATATCTGATAGCTCTCAGCGGTGAGAAAGTTCCTACGGAGAATCAGGTGGCATATCGTTATTTCCTTTCCAAAGTGGGAGCTGATCTTACGGGCGGAACGATGGCGCGCAAGGCGCAGTCCGCCATTATCTTGATTGCGGCAGGACGTACGACCGAAGCGGCCGGATTCATCGCGTCTCTGAAAGAGCATCTGGTGCAGACCGATGAGAAAGGGGCGCATTTCGCGTTCTATGAGCAAGCTTACGGTTGGGGTATGTTGCCGGTCTCTGCCCATGTGGACGTGATGGAAGCGTTGAATAGGGCAGGAGGTAACGGCGCTTTGGTGGAAGAGATGAAGTTGTGGTTGTTGAAGCAGAAGCAGACCACTGCATGGGATTCGCCGGTAGCTACCGCCGATGCTGTCTATGCTTTGCTCTGTCGGGGCAGCAACTTGTTGGAGAACCGTGGCGATGTGCGTATCACTTTGGGTGATGAAGTGCTCGAAACATGGTCGCCCGCAAAGACCACAGTTCCTGATTTAGGCTACGTCAAACAGACTTATACGCAGGGAAATCCGGTTTTAAAAGCGAAGACTGTCACCGTGGAAAAACGGGATGAAGGAATCGCTTGGGGAGCTGCTTATGCCCAATATCTTTCGCCCATATCCGATGTGAAACAGCATGGTGGCGAGTTGAATGTAGAGAAGAAACTATATGTAGAGCGTGTCGCTGCTGATGGTATCAAATCTTTGCAACCGGTTACAAAGACCACTCATCTTTCAGTAGGTGATAAAATTGTATCTCGTTTGGTTATCCGCTTGGACCGTGTCATGGATTTCGTTCATCTAAAAGATAGTCGCGGTGCTTGTTTCGAGCCGATAGGTGCACTCTCCGGCTATCGTTGGGGAAATGGCTTCGGCTACTATGTAGAGGTGGAAGATGCCGCAACCAATTTCTTCTTCGACCGCTTGACCAAGGGAGTATATGTGTTGGAGCATAGCTACCGTATAGCTCGCGGCGGAGTGTACGAAACCGGATTGGCCACCATGCAATGTCTTTATGCGCCGGAATATGCTTCACATTCAACGGGGGGAATAATAAATATAGAGTGAGAATGAAAGTTTGTCATTCTCATCGAAAACTCTTATTTTTGTTGCTCTAATTTAGAAACGATATAAATGAAACGTATCTTAACTGCCTTATATCTTATTTCTGTCGTGGCATTGGCTGCTGTGGCTCAACCCCGTTTCACCTCTAATACCGAGATGTATAGTTTCGGTCAGATAGAATGGAAACATCCTGCGACCGTACAATATATCATAACCAATACGGGTGATGCTCCGTTGGTGCTTACGGAGGTAGAACCTGATTGTGCCTGTACTGTGGCGCAGTGGACGCAGACGCCCATTGCCCCGGGAGAAAAAGGAACAGTCAACGTGACTTTCGATGCCAAGGCTTTGGGACATTTTCAGAAGTCGGTAACAATCTATAGCAATGCACACCCCAATGTGGCTTATCTGCATTTTAGTGGTGAAGTGGTGAGGGAAGTAAAGGATTTCACCCGGTCACATCCATACCTTATCGGCCAGATACGTATTGACAAGAACAGTCTTGAATTTCCCGACATTCAATACGGAGAGCATCCGGTAATCCATATAGGGGTGGTCAATCTTTCCGACCGACCCTATGAACCGGTGCTGATGCACCTGCCTACTTATTTGCAAATGGAGGCAGAACCCGGTGTGCTGCAAAAGGGAGAGAAAGGCGTCATTACCCTTACATTGAATTCGGAGAGACTGGCTGACTTCGGATTGACTCAGACCTCTGTTTATCTTTCCCGCTTCTCCGGTGACAAAGTGGGGGATGAGAATGAGATACCCGTTTCGGCCATTCTTGTACCGGACTTCTCGGGAATGACGGAAACTGAGAAGGCAAATGCTCCGGTCATGCGTCTTTCTACGAAGAACATAGACTTGAGTGCGGCGTTAGCTAAAAAATCGAAAGCATGGCATGACATAACGATTACAAATGGCGGGCGTTCTCCTTTGCAAATCAGCAAACTTCAGGTGTTTCATCCTGCAGTAGGGGCCAACTTGAAGAAAAGCGTATTGCAACCGGGCGAGACTACCCGTCTGCGGGTAACGGTAGAGAAAAAAAATATCGGTAAAAAGCGGCGTCACTTACGCTTGCTGATGATAACAAACGACCCGCTACAGCCCAAAGTGGAAATCAATATCGAGAGATAGTCGGTAATCATTCACATTAATACATTGTAGTTATGGAGCATCCTGAAAATAATGAAGTATATAAAGGCTTGATTGTCAATGCTGGCATTGAGCAGCCATCGTCTGTCAATCCTTATTTGAAGAATCGTCCGAAACGGAAAAGACGGGAACTGTCCGTGGCCGATTTTGTGGAAGGTATTGTGAAAGGTGATGTTACGGTACTCAGTCAGGCGGTGACACTGGTAGAAAGTGTGAAGCCGGACCATCAGGTCGTGGCGCAGGAAGTGATAGAGAAGTGTTTGCCTTATTCGGGCAATTCCGTCCGTATAGGCATCAGTGGTGTGCCGGGAGCAGGCAAAAGTACCTCTATTGATGTATTTGGTGTGCATGTGTTGGAGAAGTATGGCGGAAAATTGGCCGTTTTGGCCATCGACCCCAGTAGCGAACGGAGCAAAGGAAGTATTCTTGGCGACAAGACCCGCATGGAGCAACTCTCTGTTCATCCCAACTCTTTTATTCGCCCCAGCCCGTCAGCAGGTTCGTTGGGCGGTGTGGCGCGCAAGACGCGTGAGACAATCGTGCTTTGCGAAGCGACCGGTTTCGATAAAATATTTGTAGAGACGGTGGGTGTGGGACAAAGTGAAACGGCCGTGCACTCCATGGTCGATTTCTTCCTGCTGATACAGTTGGCCGGTACGGGCGACGAATTGCAGGGCATCAAGCGTGGCATCATGGAGATGGCCGACGGTATTGTCATTAATAAAGCCGATGGCGATAATCTGGAACGGGCCAAACTGGCCGCGACACAATTCCGCAATGCATTGCATCTGTTCCCTGCCCCGGAGAGTGGCTGGAAGCCTCAAGTACTGACTTATTCCGGTTTCTATAATCTCGGTGTAAAGGAAGTGTGGGACATGGTCTATAAGTATATCGACTTTGTGAAAGAAAACGGCTATTTTGAGTATCGCCGTAATGAGCAGAGTAAGTATTGGATGTACGAGACCATCAACGAACAGTTGCGCGACAGCTTCTACCACAATCCGCAGATTCAAAAGATGTTGGAAGAGAAAGAAGGGCAAGTGCTGCAAGGAAACCTTACTTCTTTTGTGGCGGCCAAGAATCTGCTGGATACCTATTTTGACGGCTTGAAGAGCTGAAAGACGCTGAAAAGTTGGTGCGTGTCTGTGTGGTAGTCACCGACAAGTCGCACATGATTATAAGAAGCGCGGATGATGCGAACCTAATAAAGTCGCATCATCCGCGTTTCATATATAATATCATTGCTGTCCGCTAAAACATTTTCTAGTGTATAAGATTTAGGGCTGGTACTTCGTGAGTGAAGTATCAGCCCTTTTGGTTATCTTTGAGCTG
>NZ_SLXB01000022.1 GCF_004342845.1 Prevotella heparinolytica
CACTGAAAGGCTCGAAAGTCAGAACCGACTGACTCACAAATCATTCACGCTATTTCGCCTTTTCTTGAACCTTGGGGATAGATTTTTTTCAAAAAGTGTAGTATTTTGCGTGTTCCGTGTTGCATTTACTCTTTTATATACCCATTTATCATGTTCTTTAGTAGTTTTTGCAGTTCTCCTGCTTGGTAAGGCCTTCCCATTTTCTTCATGACAGAACGCTCCAGTCGATAAATGGCGGTACGGTCGCGTTGAATGATTTTTCCCATATCTACAACGGGGTAATCCAGAAGAAGCAGGACGCATAAGTGGAATTCGATGGTTGAGAGGCGGCAGTCCTTATAGATACGGCTGATAACCTCTTTCTTGTCTATCTCTACCAAAAGCCTTGCCCAATCTTCTTCGTCCAAAAAAATCTTAGGTGTTTTCCCCTCTTTATAAGTTGAAAGAATATTCTCTATTTTCTGAATGACATCGGAGTATTTCCGGATTTTTTGTATCAGTGTCTTGTGTTGTTCACTCAGACCGGCAAGCTCTGTCCGGAGGGCTTGCTTTTGCGTTTCGCCGATTTGCTGTTCGGCAATTTTTTCTTGCAGGGTAAGAATCTCTTTCTCTTTGTGCCTGATTAGTTCTTGCTGCTTAGCGTAATTATGGCGAAGTTCATCTTCTCTGTGTAACTGTTGACGCTCGCGCTTGCGATATTTTAAGTATCGGCGGAGCAGAAGAAGAACAACAATGACGCAAATACCAATCAAAGAGAGAATAATAAAAACGTACTTGTTGACGGAAGTTTCGTATGACGCTTTTTGCTGCATGGCGTTTATGCGCCAGTGAACTTCAAGAACCTTTGCCTGCTGCGAGGATTGCGCCACACTGTCTTTATATGCAGAATGCAATCTTTCCATTTCAAGAGAAAAAGCTGTGTTTCCTTGTGCTTGCGCAATGTCCGCCAAGCGCATGTAGGCATCAGCCTTTATTCCATGACTGCGGGTACCGAGGCTTTTATGCAGATAATAGCTTGCGGAGTCATATTGTCCTACCCGAAAGAAACTTTCGCCTAAGGTGTAGAATGCTTTATGGCAGTGGACGGTATCTTCTTGTAAAGCGAGATACTGCTTGGCATATTGCAAGGCTTTTGCTGCGTCTTTGACGAGGCTGTAGAAGTTACTCATTGTATTTGCAATCTCTGCCCGTAATCGCTTTTGTCCGTGTTCGTTCGAAATGCTTTGTGCTTGCAGAAGTTTCTTTTCGGCCGGTGCATAGTCTTTCTGTTTAATCTTAATCCTGCCTTGCATAAGCAGTGCCTCTGCATGCAAGCCGATGTCACCGAGCCGACTACCAATCAGCTCCGTTTGCCGATAGGCGGAGTCGGCTTTTTCGTATAGTTTCTGTAGAAAATACAAGAAAGCGGCATTATTGTATATCCGCCCCAACAGTCTCTGATTGTCTGCTTTTTCTGCGAACGGAATAGCCAGCAGGTATTTTTCTGTCGCTGCGGCTTGCTCGTTTTTATCCCTATAAATGCTTCCCCAGCAATAATAAGCTCGCGCTTGCATTTCTGCTTGCTTATGCGCGTCGTAATATTGCACGGCTATCCGTATCAGCGAATCATCCGTCTGCGCGATGTAGTTCTTGTCCCGTGCTTGTGTAAGCAACAAGGCATGGTAGGCAATGTCCGCCTCGGTTTTCAAATCCTCTGTCGGTATGCTTTGCAGTATGCGCAGGGCACTGTCGGGTTGTGATGTCAGCAATGAGTCGGCCTGTGCCAACATCGTGCTGTATGCTGTTTTGTTTGTGCAGGCCGCCAACAGTAGGGCTGATATAAGTGAAAAGAAGATTGTCTGTTTCTTCATTATGGCTGGTTGTTGTTTGTCTTGCAAAGATAATTTTTTTTTGTTTCGATTATCATTTACAGTTTTTTCTCCATATCCGGAACCAGAGTTGGGGATAAGGATGTGCAACCATGCCACGTTGAAAAATTATACCAAAAAACGAATAGAACAAACCATGTATGGGCAGATGAAAACAACTGCCGGGATTCACTCCCATATTTAGGCTGCCTCAGCCGTATGCTTGGAAGTAGTTTTGAAATGAATAAAAAATGCCATGAGTTACCCCCCTTTCTTCAAAAAAAAATCGTCGAACGGGAGTTGATTCTGTCTTTCACAGAGGGTATGCGCTTTTATCATCTTTTTGTTTTCTTCTTGTCCATAGCGAGCACTTCCACAAGAACATGATAAGAACATGATAAGAACATGGTACGAACATGGTGCGAAAGTAAAATGACTGCTTTTTTATGTGTGTCCAATCGTGTCGAACCGTTGAAAAGCCGGAATAAATTCAAAACAGATTCTTAGGGTATCTCGGTCGTATACATAGGTGTCTCCTCTTCAGAAGGTGTTCTGTGAAGGGGGATAGGAATTTTCTGCTTTCTTTGTAGAAGCGTGTTTTGATGGATGGTAAATGTTTATTACATGAAGGCGTCTTCCCGACAGAAAACTTACATCCTGTAGGAAAGACGTCGCTATAGGTGCTGCGTCTCCAGCCTCTTGTGAAGAATGTGCTTTTTCGATGTGATATCGTTATGCATGCAGTTCCAGTACGAACCTTGCTCCTTTGGCATATCCGTCGTCCAGCGTCAGGCTGCCGTTCATCTTGATGGCTATCAGCGAGCAGATGGGCAATCCGAGCCCGTCGCCCTGAGCCAGGTCTTTTACTTCGGTAAAGGGTTTGAAGATGTTTTCGCGTTGCTCTTCGGGGATGCCGCAACCGGTGTCGCTGACGATGAACTGATGGGTGTGTGCGCCGCGTTTCTTGAAGTCGAGCCATATCTTGCCGCCGGCAGGGGTATATTCGGCTGCGTTCGTAAGCAGGTGCAGCAACACCCGTTCCAACTGTTCCGGGTTGACTTTTACATTCAGCTTGGGCGCATTGACGGTGAGTATGACGTCTTCGCGCACTTTCCCCCTTATCTTATCCATGAGATTCTCGCAGAAGGCGGAGATGTTTTTCTCTTGCATCTCATAAGGTTCGGACAAGGAGTTCTCCAACTCGGAGAGTTCCTGGATGTGGGTGGAAAAGGCATGCAGCGCTTTTACGCCCGGCAGTGAGGCGTCGAGTGTGTTCAGGGTAGGTTCCATCTGGGTGGAGATGTTCCGGATGAATTTGGTCTTCAGGTCGTTGTGCTCGTTGGCAATGTTGATGGCTTTCTTCTGTTTGCGGGTAAGCACGATGAAGCGAAGCAGCACGATGCCCCCGAACAGCAAAGCGGCGGCCAAAATGGCGGCCAACGCGCAAAGGCCGATGATGATGTATTGCTTGGCACTCAGCGAGTCGTCTTTCTCGCCGATGGTGGCGAGGCTTTCGTCATACTTCTTCTTCAAGATGTTCAATTCGTCTTGTGCGGTAAGCGCCTTTACGGAGTCGGTCCATAAGATGTACTTGTCGTAGGTTCGTGCCACAAGTCCGGCATTATTGGCCTTGCGGGCTATGCCGATAAGCGTCTTGTAACAGTCGTCCACTTTGGCATACTCCTTCTGCTCCTTGTATTGTCCTATCAGGCGGTTGATGGCGGCATCGCCCTGCGCGTTCATGCCGAAAGTGTAGTAATAGTTGGCCTGCGTATAGAGGAGGTCGTTGTTCAGGGAGTCGTTGCGGGCAGACTTGGCCGTTTCTTCCATCAGGTTGAGTTGCTCTTTGGCGCGTGCGGGATTCTTCAGGTTGATATACATCTGCAAGCGCTCTTTGTTGATGCGGAAACGCAGGCCGGGCAGTGCTTTGCCGCTTTTCTGTTCGCCGGCAGCCACCACTTGCTCCGCACCGCGCAGCAACTCGAAAGCCTCTTTGTAATAGTTCTCCCGATGATAAAGTGCGGCGGCGTTGACGCCGCATTCCACGGTCTTGTCATACTTGTCTTGTGAGGCAAAGGCGTTGTAGGCCTGCAGGAAAAGGTAGCGGGATTTGATGTATTCCTTTTTCGCAAGGTTTTCTTGCGCTTGTTTCATCAGTTCGTCCGCGCGGTTTTGCGCATAGACTTGAGTGCAGAGGCATAAGGCACCTAAAAGGAGTATGCTGAAAATTCTTCTCATACGTTATTCTGTTTTATTTGCATACAAAGGTAAAATAAATAATCAGTACTTGAAACTGCTTCCTCCTAAAAATTCTCTCAACAGCGAGGTTGGCGGTATTTCCTTGCCCTGAACGGGTGTGAAATATTTGATAAACTTCAGCAGCCGGTAGGCCTCGGAATATTCGGGGCAGTTGCGCGGCACGCTGTTGAGGATGGGCTCGGCATGGTTGCGTAGCACGGCGAACTCGAACAGCAGGGCGGAATTGAACATGACGTCGGCATTCTCCTGATAGGGGAATATCCACTTGTCCTCGCCGGCACGCACGCTGGGCCAGCGCGAGATGGTTTCCTGTGCCGAGTAGCCGCGGTAGTTGTAGTCGCGGATGATGCGGCGCAACAGGCGGTTGTCGGTAGTGGGAATCCAGTTGTGGTCGTCCAGAGAAATGGTGGTGAGGGCCGACACGTAAATCTTATATTTGCTTTGGGCGGCAATGTGCGGCGTCAGTTCGGGGTTCAGGGCGTGGATGCCTTCGAGGATGAGGATGGTGTGGTCGTCGATGCGTAGTTTTTCGCCACTATACTCTTTCTTGCCGAGGGCAAAGTTGAAGCGCGGAATTTCCACCTCTTCGCCCCGGAGCAATGCCTGCAACTGGGTGTTGAATAGTTTGAGGTCGAGGGCGTAGAGCGATTCGTAGTCGTAGTTGCCGTTTGCATCGCGCGGGGTGTCTTCGCGGTCTACGAAGTAGTCGTCCAGCGAGATGGGGTATGGGTGCAAACCGTTGGTCATCAGTTGCACGGACAAGCGTTTGCTGAAGGTGGTTTTACCGGAAGAGGAGGGACCGGAAATAAGCACCAGTTTCACGCGGTTGCCGTTCTCGCTGCGGCAATAAATGTCATCGGCGATTTGGGCAATCTTTTTCTCCTGCAAGGCTTCGGCCACATTGATGAGGTCGGTGGCATGTCCTTCTTCGCAAGCAAGGTTGCAGTCGCCCACATTGCTCAGCCCCATGATGTAGTTCCAGCGCAGATGCTCCTTGAAGACATCGAGCATTTTCTCCTGCTTCACCACTTCTTCCAGCACATCGGGCTTTTCCTTGTTGGGGATGCGCAGCAACAGGCCGTCGTAGTATTTCACGATATCGAACAGGCGGATGTAGCCTGTACTGGGCAAGAGGTTGCCGTAATAGTAGTCTACGGTGTTGCCCAACGTATAATAATAGGTATAGAGCGAACCGGAGGTTTCCAGCAGCTTCACTTTGTCGTTCATGCCCCGCTCGCTGAAGATGCGCACGGCTTCGGCCGTGTGGCATTCTACACGATGGTAAGGAATATCCTCGGCAATGATTTCCTGCATTCGTTTTTTGATGGCGGCTACGTCCTCCAGCTCAATGAGCCGGCCGATGCGCAGGTTGCAGAAGTAGCCTTTGGAAACCGGGTGTTCTACATACAGCTTGCCTTCGGGAAACAACTCGCTGACGGCCTTATAGAGCACGAAGCAGAGCGAACGCACGTAGGTGCGCATGCCCGAAGAGTCGCGGATGTCGAGAAACTCCACATCCTTGTTGTTGTACACACGGAAGTTCAATCCCTCGGAACGATTGTTCACCTTTGCACTGACCACCTGATAGGGGAAATCAAGATTAAAACCGGAATAAATATCCGAAAGTGAACTTCCGATGGGGAATTCTTTGGAAATATTATTATTTTTGCAACAAATTTGTAACATGTGTTTCATAATGTTTCTTTTTTATTGATTTAAACGCTAAATATAGGATATAATAACACATGGGGCAACGAACCCTTTAATTAATTAAAGATGGAATATTCTTTTTATGATTTTTTAAAGCTGCTCGGCTCGCTGGCTTTGTTTCTCTACGGAATGAAAATAATGAGCGAGGGGCTTCAAAAATTTGCCGGTGACAGACTACGGAAGATTCTCACCGCCATGACAACCAATCGAGTGACCGGCGTGCTGACCGGCGTGCTGATTACAGCGTTAATCCAGTCTTCTTCTGCTACCACGGTGATGGTAGTGAGTTTCGTCAACGCCGGACTCTTGTCTCTGTCGCAATCCATAGGCGTCATCATGGGTGCCAACATCGGTACCACCGTCACGGCGTGGATTATTTCGGCTTTAGGCTTCAAAGTAGACATAGCCTCCTTTGCCCTTCCTCTTCTTGCTTTCGGCATTCCCCTGATGTTCTCCCAAAAAAGTTCGCGTAAGTCTATCGGAGAATTTATTTTCGGCTTTTGCTTTCTCTTCATGGGGCTTTCGTTGTTGCAGTCCAATGCACCCGACCTCAGGCACAACCCCGACATGCTGGCTTTTGTGCAGGATTATACGGACATGGGCTATTTCTCCATCCTGCTGTTCGTAGGAATCGGAACCATCCTCACGATGATTGTGCAGGCATCCGCAGCCACCATGGCCATCACGCTCATTATGTGTGCCAATGGCTGGATCAGTTTTGAGTTGGGCGCGGCGCTGGTGCTGGGAGAAAACATTGGAACAACCATCACGGCCAATCTTGCGGCGTTGACCGGCAACACGCAGGCGCGCAGGGCTGCTTTGGCGCATTTGGTGTTCAATGTGTTCGGTGTGATGTGGGTGCTGTGTCTGTTCACTCCTTTCACCGGAGCCGTGTCGTGGTTTGTGGAGAATGTGATGGGGACGAAAGACCCTGCGGTGGCTGTATCCTTTAAGCTTTCGGCGTTCCACACTTGTTTTAATATCTGCAACGTGCTGATACTGATTTGGTTCGTGAAGTTCATCGAGCATACGGTTTGCGCTATCATTCCAATGAAGGAGCAGGACGAGGAGTATCGCCTGCGCTTTATTTCCGGCGGTATGCTCTCTACGGCAGAGCTTTCCATCCTGCAGGCCAGCAAGGAGATTCATCTGTTTGCCGAACGTATCCGCCGCATGTTCGGGATGGTGCAGGATTTGTTGCATACGGAGAAAGACGATGAATTCAACAAGTTGTTCAGCCGTGTGGAGAAATACGAGAACATCAGCGACAGCATGGAACTGGAGATTGCCAATTATTTGAATCAGGTATCAGAGGGACGGTTGAGCTCGGAAAGTAAGTTGCAGATACGTGCCATGTTGCGTGAAGTGACGGAGATAGAGAGCATCGGCGATAGCTGTTATAATCTGGCACGTACCATCAACCGCAAGCGTCAGACCAATCAGGACTTTACGGAAAAGCAATATGAACATATACACTTCATGATGAAGCTGACGGACGACGCTCTTTCTCAGATGATCGTCGTTATAGAGCATCCTGAGCATGCAAGCAGTGACGTGAACAAGTCGTTCAATATAGAAAATGAAATCAATAACTACCGCAATCAGCTGAAGAACCAGAATATTCTGGATGTGAATAATAAGGAGTACGATTATCAGATGGGTGTCTACTACATGGACATCATTGCGGAATGTGAAAAACTGGGCGACTATGTGGTGAATGTGGTGGAAGCCGGCAGCGATATAAAAGAAAAGAAAGTGTCTTAGGACACTTTCTCGAAATCGTCTTTGCCTACGCCGCAGAGGGGGCATACCCAATCTTCGGGGATGTCTTCGAAGGCGGTGCCGGGTTCAATGCCGCTGTCCGGATCACCTAATTCAGGATCGTAAACGTAGTCGCAAACTGTGCAAATGTACTTTTCCATAAAACTTGAAATTTTAATTGTTTCTATCTGTAACACGCAAATCATTTGTTTTGTTTACTCCTTGAGTCGTTTTTTTGTTGAACGGTGTGGAAATGCTGTGGCACATCACTTTTTATTACTACCTTTGCCTCGCTAATTAAATCGGAAAATTTCCATGATTGCGACAAAGGATGATTATAGTCATATCGGTCTGACCGATGAACAGGTGCTGAAGAGCCGCATCGAGCATGGGGTGAACTTGTTGACACCTCCCAAACGCCCATCTTTGTGGAAACTGTATCTGGAGAAGTTCGAAGATCCTGTGGTAAGAGTGTTGTTGGTGGCGGCTCTGTTTTCTCTGCTTATTTCCATCGTGGAAAATGAATATGCCGAAACCATCGGCATTATTATGGCCATTCTGCTGGCCACCGGTATCGGCTTTTTCTTTGAATACGACGCCGGAAAAAAGTTCGACCTGCTGAATGCCGTGAACGAGGAAACTTTGGTGAAAGTGATTCGCAACGGTCGTGTGCAGGAGATTCCCCGTAAAGAAGTAGTGGTAGGCGACATCGTTTTGCTGGAGACCGGTGAAGAGGTGCCCGCCGACGGTGCATTGCTGGAAGCTGTTTCCCTGCAAGTGAACGAATCGAACCTGACCGGCGAGCCGGTAGTGTCTAAAACCACTGTGGAGACGGACTTTGACGAGGAAGCTACGTATGCTTCCAACCACATATTGCGCGGTACCACGATAGTGGACGGGCATGGGACTATGTGTGTGGAGGCAGTGGGCGATGCCACGGAAATCGGTAAGGTGGCTCGCCGGAGCACTGAGCAGAGCACGGAACCTACTCCCCTGAACATTCAATTGACCAAGCTGGCCAACCTGATTGGGAAAATCGGTTTCTCTGTGGCGGGGCTGGCTTTCCTGATTTTCTTTGTAAAGGATGTGGCACTGGTTTATGACTTTGCGTCTTTCCATACCTTCCGCGACTGGCTGCCGGCCCTGCAAGCCACTTTACAATATTTCATGATGGCCGTGACCTTGATTGTCGTGGCCGTGCCCGAAGGTTTGCCCATGAGCGTCACCCTCAGCCTGGCTTTGAACATGCGTCGCATGCTTTCGACCAACAACCTGGTGCGCAAAATGCATGCTTGCGAAACGATGGGTGCCATTACGGTAATTTGTACCGATAAGACAGGGACGTTGACGCAAAACCTGATGCAGGTGTATGAGGCGAATTTCGGCGGATTGAAGAATGGTAGCGAGTTGGGAAATGACGACCTCAGCCGGTTGGTGATGGAGGGAATCAGCGTCAATTCCACCGCTTTTCTGGAAGAGGGTGCGTCCGGCGAAAAGCCGAAAGGCGTGGGTAATCCGACGGAGGTGGCTTTGCTGCTCTGGTTGAATGAGCAAGGTAAAGATTATCTTGCCCTGCGCGAACAAGCCACTGTCATTGATCAGCTGACTTTCTCTACGGAACGGAAATTTATGGCCACTTTGGTGCACTCTCCCCTGCTGGGAAAAAAGATTCTGTATGTGAAGGGTGCTTCGGAGATTGTGCTGGGCAAGTGCAAGGAGGTGATTTTAGACGGCAAGCGTGTTGACGCGTCGGAATATCGCCCGGCAATAGAGGCACAGTTGCTCAACTACCAGAATATGGCAATGCGTACCCTTGGTTTTGCATTCAGGGTGATGGATGAGGAGGAACAGGAAATAGGAAAAGAGATACAGGAAAAAGTAAAAGACATGTCGTTCTTGGGAGTGGTTGCCATCAGCGACCCCATTCGTCCGGATGTGCCTGCCGCCGTCGAAAAATGTCGTTCGGCAGGTATCGACGTAAAGATTGTGACGGGTGATACTCCCGGTACGGCAACTGAGATAGCACGCCAAATAGGCTTATGGCTGCCGGAAGATACGGAGCGCAATCGTATTACGGGAGCAGCGTTTGCCGAACTGACCGATGAAGAGGCGTTGGACCGTGTGATGGATTTGAAGATTATGTCGCGTGCGCGCCCCACGGATAAGCAGAGGTTGGTGCAACTGTTGCAGCAGAAAGGGGCGGTGGTGGCTGTGACGGGCGACGGAACCAATGATGCCCCGGCTTTGAACCATGCCCAAGTAGGTCTTTCGATGGGTACGGGAACTTCCGTGGCCAAGGAAGCCAGCGACATAACCTTGCTGGACGATTCTTTCAACAGTATAGGTACGGCTGTGATGTGGGGGCGTTCTTTGTATAAAAACATACAGCGTTTCATCGTGTTTCAGCTCACCATTAATTTCGTGGCACTTTTCATCGTGCTGTTAGGCTCTTTGGTGGGTACCGAACTGCCACTCACCGTGACGCAGATGCTGTGGGTGAACCTGATCATGGATACGTTTGCCGCATTGGCACTGGCATCCATTCCACCCGGTGAGGGTGTGATGAAAGAGAAGCCGCGCAAAAGTACGGATTTTATCATTACCGGCTCTATGAAGGTTCATATACTGGGCATGGGGCTGGCCTTTCTGGCTGTACTGATGGGGATGCTTCTTTGGTTTGCCCATGAAGAGGGCGGGATGACGCCTCGCCGCTTGACGATTTTCTTCACGTTCTTCGTCATGCTTCAGTTCTGGAATCTCTTCAATGCACGCGTGTTCGGTACTTCGGATTCGGCATTCAAGGGTATCACCAAGTCGTATGGAATGGAATTGATCATACTTGCCATTTTGGGCGGACAGATACTGATCGTGCAGTTTGGCGGTGCTGTGTTCCGCACCGTTCCGCTCGATTTGTCCACTTGGATGGCGATTGTGTCTTCCACGTCTCTTGTATTGTGGATGGGCGAACTTGTCCGTCTTGTGCAGCGTTTAATACGGAAATAGGAAAAATGAGAAAGAGAGGAGTTAAAAACCTTATTATTGATTTCGGTGGCGTGCTGATAGATTTAGACCGTCAACGTTGTATCGAGAATTTCAAATCTTTAGGATTTCAGGACGTAGAGGCAATGCTGGATATCTATCATCAGCAGGATTTTTTTCAGAATTATGAGAAGGGGCTGATAACCGGTGAGGAGTTCCGCGATGTGATTCGTGGAAAGATAGGAAAACCGGTGACCGATGCGCAAATAGACGATGCATGGAACAGCTTTTTGGTAGGCATCCCGGTGGCTAAGCTGAACCTGCTTTTGAAGCTGCGTAAGAGTTATGTGGTCTATCTGTTGAGTAATACCAACGACATCCATTGGCAATGGGCGTGCAAGCATGCGTTTCCTTACAAGGGTTTTCGGGCAGAGGACTACTTTGAGCAAATCTTTCTTTCTTACGAAATGAAAATGGCGAAGCCTGACGCGGTGATTTTTCAGAAGGTGTTGGACGAGACAGGTATTCTTCCTGAAGAAACGCTTTTTATAGATGATTCCGAGGCCAACTGCCGCGTTGCGAAGACATTAGGTATCTCTACCTACACGCCGCAGGCTCACGAAGACTGGAGCCACCTCTTCGGCCACCGGTAGTGAGTGCATGCAGATGATGCGTGCTGTGTGGTGAATGACGAGAAGATAAATTAAGAAATATAGAGAAGTGCAATTGCTTTGTGATACATCAGATTTTGCCGGCCGCCCAAGCGTAGCCACCATCGGTTTTTTCGATGGAGTGCACCGGGGGCACCGTTATTTGATAGAACAAGTGCGTGAGGTTGCTGCTGCGCGTGGACTTGTCGCATCGGTCATCACTTTTCCGGTGCATCCGCACAAAGTGATGCAGCCCGATTTTCGTCCTGAGTTGCTGACTACCTGCGATGAAAAAGTCTCCCTGCTTGCCCAAACGGAGATTGACTATTGTATCATGATTGACTTCAGTCCAAAGGTGGCCCGGCTTTCGGCAAGGCAGTTCATGTCGATTCTGAAAGAAAGTTACCGGGTGCAGGTTTTGGTGATTGGCTACGATCATCGTTTCGGCCATAACCGGAGCGAGGGCTTCGACGACTATGTGCGCTACGGACAGGAGCTGGGTATAGAGGTGCTGCTTGCACGTGCCTACTCTTATAAGAAGAGAACTGTAGATAAGCATAAAGCAACAGCCTTGGAAAACGCTGTTGCTGAAAAGACAAACGTAGTAGAGGGAACTGATGCGGAGAACACTGCCGTGGCGGCAGAGCGGACAGTCAGTTCTTCCGTCATCCGTCAATTGCTGCTGGGGGGTAACGTTGCGGCGGCGGCGGAATACCTGGGATATGACTTCTTCTTGAACGGCACGGTGGTAGACGGTTATCGGGTGGGGCGGACAATAGGTTTCCCCACGGCCAATCTGCGGGTAAACGATCCGGATAAGATTATTCCTGCCGACGGAGTCTATGCTGTTCGTGTATTTGTAGCCGGAGTGGAATATGGCGGCATGCTGAGTATCGGCTATCGCCCTACACTAAGTAACGGGTCTGACCGCAGTATCGAAGTCCACATCTTTCACTTCAATGCCGATATCTATGATCAGCCGATGCGCCTTTCTTTTGTACGTTATATGCGTCCGGAGCAGAAATTTGATACGGTGGACGAGTTGATAGCCCGCATCCGTCAAGACGAAACGGAGATTAAGGCAATATTGTCTTGAGCATGGTCGGGTGGGGCTTGTGTTTTGAGATAAGCGAAAGCGGGTTTCGCGGATTGGCTTGATTATTTATGAGCCGAATTCGTGAAACCCGCATCATTTATGCCTATAAGCGGCTGCTGAGGGCTTCGGACCGGAATCTTTTCAGGTAGGTTATTCTTCCCAGTCCGGTATCGCTGCCGACGGGTCGGGGTTCAGCACAATGGCTTTGTTCTGGTTGGACTCATACTTGCTGAAGTAAAGAGTGAACCATGGTGCACAGTATCCTTCGATGGAGTTAAGACGGAAACCGACGGGACAGTTCGTTCCCGGATAGCCGCGTGTGACGGAAAGATTCAACCGTTTGTAGTCCCAATAAATGAGACCTTCGCCCCAGAACTCTATGCGTTTCTGTAGCATGAGCGCTTGGCGGAATTCATCCATCGTGCCGGCTGTGCAGGTGTATGAGGCATAGCGGTATGTCTGCATGAACGACTGGAGGGCAGCAACGCCTTCGGCCACTCCCCGGCTTCCGGCGATGGCTTCGGCTTCGATGAAATACATCTCTTCCACACGCATCAAGGGGTAATCCACTACCGCCCCAATCTTATAATCGTCTACATTGCCCTCTTTAGGCTTGAATTTCAGGTTGGTATAGGCCGGCAGATAGGTAAAGTAGCTTGGAGGAAGAATGGTGCGGTATTTCTTTCCCGGAAGTTGGCCTGCATCTTTCGGCGCTATCCAAGTGGCTTTTCGCCAGTCATCGTCCGCTATCTGCTCAAACAATCGGCTGCTGATGGTGCGGATGGCCCAGTAGTAGTAATTACCTACACCGAAATTCTGTTCGGGGCTTATCATGCCGATGAAGTTGATATAACTCGAATACATGTTGTCCTTGGTCAGCATGGAGCCCCACATCCATGAAGCGGAACCGATGGAGTTGAATGCTGTAGCGTAATCCTTGCCTCCGAACCATTCTTCTTCGGTCAGCGGAATAGCCCCGCTCTGTTCGATGGCTTCGCGTGCATAGCGTGCAGCTTTGGCGTAGCAATCTGTTGCCGACGCCACTTCTTGATTGACATGCTCCTTGATGGCAGCCAATGCTTCCGGATTCTTCTCCGTGCGGGTTGCTATATCCAACCACAAACGAGCCTTCAATCCGTTCACCACAGCTTTGTCCGGCAGATTTTTCCGAGGGCGTACATAATCATTGAGCAGTGCCCCGGCACTCTCCAGATCGTCCAAGATGAACTTGTACATTGTATAGAACGGAGCACGCGGATTGTTGCGGGCATCGGTTTCCGTGGTTTGTTCGGTCACGATGGGTACGGTCAATCCGTACACGCCGTTTTCACGTGCCTCGTCATCGAGCTTTGCTATGCCGGTTTTCTTATATTCGTAGAAGCGTGCCATATCCATATAAATCATGGCTCGAAACGCCTTGGCAATACCTATATATTGTTTGCTTGTTCCATCGGCCGTGGCCTCGTCCACCACCCGAATCAGGTTATTCGTATTGTTCAGGAATTTATAATAGTAATAGTATATGGCATTTGCCATAGCGTTTGCCGAGAGTTCTTGGCATGTGCCGAACCAACTGAAATAGTCGTAATAGGCATCATATACATAGAAGTCTTCGCACATTACATCGCGTGTGATGCCGAAAGCCGAATAGCCGAAGTCGAAACTATAGTCCAGTCCGTAGGTGTTGTATGCGTTCACAAAGTTCACAATCGCATTGATCTGTCCCATTTGAGCTGCTGATGATTCTGCCACTTGTTGTGCCGTGGCTATGCCGCTTTGTGGAAAAGTCTCTTCGATGCAACTGCTTATGCACGGTACAGACAGCAACCAAAGTGCAGCGTTACGAAAGATTGTTCTTGTTTTCATGATTTCCGATTTTTTTTAGGAAGTTGTGACTTAATTAAAACTGGAGCGTAAGTCCTGCCGAGAAAGTACGCACGGGCGATACGGTTTGTGTGGCTCCTACGCCGGTGACCGACATTCGGGGATCCATCCCTTTCCGTTTTGACCAGTAATAGATGTTGTCGGCCGATACGTATACCCGCAAGCTGCTTACCTGCAAATGCGAGAGTACGCTTCGAGGCAGTGTATATCCAAATTGTGCATTCTGGAAGTTCAGGTAGCTGCCGTCGATGAGGAAGCGGTCGGACTGAGCCGCAGTGTTTTGGTCGTTGAAATGCCAGCGCGGAATGTTCGAACCGGTATTTTCGGGCGTCCAGGCTTTTGCTACATCCTTGTGCATGCGATATCCCAATCCGTCGGGAGTGGGGTTGCCCATCAACGAAGCATAACCGTAGTCGTACGTCTTTCCGCCCAGCGAGTAAGTGAATTGCATGGAAAAGTCGAAGCCATAGAAGCTGAGTGAAGTGCCGAAACCGCCGAAAGCATCGGGATTCGGATTGCCGCACAAGTAATAGTCACCGGTAGAATAGGTTGTGGTAGTCTTTTCTTCGCCGGTTTTCTTGTCGGTATAATACCATTGCGAAAGCCCCTTGTCGGAAACGCCGGCATAGCGCTTCATATACCAAGTGTTTATGGGTAATCCTTCTCCGTAGTAGCGTGCACCGTTAAAGTAGCCCTGATAGCCGTTTACCTCTTGAGTTTTCTTCTCATCGGGCAAAAAGCTTATTCGGTTTTTATAAGCAGTCAGGTTCATGTTGATGTTCCAACGCACATCGCGGGTGTCGATGGGGGTATAGTTCAGTTCTAACTCCACGCCGCTGTTTTTCATATCTCCTACGTTGTCATAATAGCCGGCATAACCCATGGAGAGGGGAACCGTAAACCAGTTGAGCATGTCTGTTGTCTTACGGTAGAAATACTCGATACCGCCCGACAGTTTGTGTTTGAAAAATGAAAATTCCACACCCATATTCACATTTGTATTGGTTTCCCATGTGATATTCTGCGTACCTCGTCCGCTGAAGCGCAAAGCCAGTTCGTCATTGCTGTTATCTATGGCGTAACGGTCGGTGTAGTGATAGTTGCCGATGTTGTCATTGCCTTGCTGGCCAATCGACCCCTTCAGCTTCAATTCGTCTACCCAAGAGAGGTTGAACCACTCTTCTTTGGCCACCTGCCAAGCTGCTCCGAGTGAGTAGAAGTTTCCCCATCGGTGGTCGGGATGGAATCGTGAAGAGGCGTCGCGGCGGAACGAGGCCGAGAAGAAGTATTTATTGTCGAAATCGTACAGGCCACGGAAGAAGAACCCTTCGGTGTTGTAATCGCTGGCCGATGAGGATGCCTGACCTGCATCGACGACGGCACCGTCCAACTCGTGATTTCCCCAATAGGAGAACATGTTTTTCTTGGCTGCGCTTAATGTTACATAGTTATATTTATAGTATTCATGACCTAACAATGCAGAAACGTTGTGCTTTCCGAAAGCGTGTGAATAGTTCAGCAATTGTTGCAGATTGAGCGTTGTGGTGCGGTCGTGACTTACGCTGATGTATCCCTTATCTTTGGCAGAGTAACCATAGAACGGGTTGGATGTGGCAAACCCCCTTCCTTCGTTGACTGTGGTGCCTACCGTAAAGTTGAATTTGAAGTCCTTAAGAAAGATTATGTCTACAAAGGCATTCCCGGTCAGTGTATTGCCTGTGGTACTCCCCAAGTCGATAATTGCCGTTTGCAACGAAGTGTTTGGTTGAAATGGGCGATTGATTCCGAGTAAAGACTCTTTGGTTCCGTAATCATAAACCTTTCCTACCTCGTTCGTCAGAATATTTCCGGAGGCATCGCGCAGGTAGACCGGATAGATTGGCGCAATGGCCTCCGTATATCCCGGCAATGTAACCGAAGACGATTCGGCTTGCGAAGCCACTTTCCTTCGGGAATAGTTGGCTGTTATCCCCATCTTCATCCATTTTTTTGCCTGGTAAGCTCCTTTAACCATGGCCGAATAACGTTCGTAGTTGGAGTTTGGCAATATGCCATCGTCTTTCAGATAACCGAACGAACCGTAAAGCTGAAGGGCATTGGTTCCACCTGATACATTGATATTGTATTCTTGTCTGAGTGAGGAACTATATGCTTCGTCCACCCAATCATCGGGATAGAGCAGATAGTCTCCCGTCATACGTCCCAAGGTTGCATTGGGGTTGAGCTTTCCATCTGTTCCTATCAAGTATTCTCCTTCGGGATAAGAGTAGACGTTGTAGGCCAGTCCGCCCTTATCTTTGGTTCCGTAGAGCATATTCTGATTTGCCTTTACATGAGCCTCGGCCGCACTCAGTTTGCCATCGGCCATCAGCTGGTTGTATAGTGCGCGATAGTGCATCTCGTAATATTCGCCCGGGTCCTTGATGTAGTCGTAATCTATGGTTCCGCGTGAGTTTACTCCCCATTTGGCTGTAGCCGTAACCACTGCCTCACCCGCCTTGGCTTGTTTCGTGGTGATGATGATGACGCCGTTGGCTCCACGCGCACCATACAACGAGTTGGAGGCGGCATCTTTAAGCACTGATATAGACTCAACATCGCTGGGATTGATGTTGTTCCATCCGCCGGAATAAGGAATACCGTCAACAATGACCAAAGGAGAGGTGCCCGCATTGATTGATCCTATGCCGCGCAGGATAATGGCAGGAGTACTGCCGGGTTGTCCCGAACTGGCAGTCATTTGCAAGCCGGCCACTTGCCCGGCCAGCGATTCGAAAACGTTGGTCGTGGAGCGTTTCGTGAGTTTCTCCGAGTTGACGAATGTGGCCGAACCGGTGAATGCCGACCGTTTGGCCGTACCATAGGCCACTACCATTACCTCGTCCAGCAGTTTGTCATCTTCTTTCATCTCGATGTTGATAACGGTGCGTCCGTTCACCGGCACTTCCTGCGATTTCATACCTACATACGATATCATCAGCACGGCATCTCGTGCTACGCCCGACAACGTGTATTTGCCGTTGACGTCAGTGGTACTACCCAATGTTTGGTCGTTCTTCACAATAATCGTTGCGCCTATCACCGGTTGCTTACCGGAATCGGTGACTATACCTCTCACCGTCAGGCTTTGAGCCGCCAATGTAGATACAAAGAAGAAGCTGCATAAAAAGCCCCATGTTCTTTTCAGCAAAAATAAACGATGTTTTTCCATAACCAATTATATGTTAAAAAGTTTATGACCTAAAATCCTGCCAAGTTGGTACAATACACGATGGGTTGAAAGCATGTTTCATAATAAAGCGACTTTAAGTAATGATTTGTCTGTATTTATATTTTGAAAGCAATAAATATCTGTTTTTATTTATGTCTTGAAGAGATATTGTAATAATGAATTTGTTGGCAAATATATAACAAACTTTTAGGAAACAATATATTTTATAAAGAAAATAAAAGGCGTTGGATAATCCTATTGGAGTGCGCCGTGTTCTATAATAACGTTCGATATAATTCTACAAACACTTTTCTGATTATTAGAAGCATAGCGATAAAATACCTGAGCTCGGTACAGGTTGCTTTTGCTAAAATGAGGGCTGCATCTTGTCGGACAGCTATTTCCTTGAATGTCCCTGTTTACAGCGGTCAGGCAGGAGAGAGCCTTTTAAGCCGGGTATCCTCTCCCTGTTTTGACAGCTACAATCCTTTGTCTTGACAGATGCAAGTGTTCAAGCCGACAGATACAAGTCTCTGACGTGACAGACACAAGTGTCTGAGCCGTCAGATACAGGTGTCTGGCAAGGCAGGGGTAAATATTTGATAACCAACGGAATTTCACTTTAAAATACAACCCTTCGGGTGAGGTTATCGACCTGCTTCTTATCCCGAATGCAGGTATAAAATATTAAATTTATGGATGCCGGGGGGATTGTCGAGACAAGGCAGGTTCATTCAAAACGATGAAAGGGAAGCTGTGTGCCGACAAGGATTATATGGGGACAGGATATATTTTCTCTTTATTTATCGTGATTCGTTCTTTTTTTATTGTTTTTCGATAAATATTTGCTGTTTTTCTTTGTCATATCAAAAATAAGATTTTTCTTTGCATATCGAAAAACGATAAATGCATATCGAAAAACAAAATAATAATTCATCTTAAATAGGAGGGAAAAACGATGGGAACTTTGGTAATGATACTGATTTTTACAGCAACGGTGTTGGTAAATCTTTTTGTGGCATAAGAAGAAGCAGGTGATTATGGGAACTTCGGTTAAGCTGGTATTTATATATTTTTTAATGCAGATTTTAGGGGCATTGTTTGCTGCGCCTATCGGCTTGGTGTATGGCTACGTTGTTTACGGTCAGCTGGCTGTGGCCGAAATACAGCCCATGCTCATGAGTATGGCCATGTTGTTCGGTTTCTTGTTTATGGGGCTTTATTTGTGGCGCAAGGGCTATTTGAAGAATGATGGACGACTGTATTCGCCTGTTTCGGCTTCTTATTTGGTAATAAGCCTGATTGCCGGATGGGGCATCATCTTCTTGGTGGATTTCGTAGTGTCGGGGCTTCACTTCCTGCCGGATTGGTTGGATTCCACGTTCGAAGCTCTGCAATCTGACGTTTTGGGATTGCTTTGTATCACACTGCTGGGGCCGATTTTGGAAGAATTTTTATTTCGCGGTGCCATTACGAAAGTGCTGCTTCGGAAATACGATCCATGGACGGCAATCCTGCTTTCGGGGTTGATCTTCGGCATTTTCCATATCAATCCTGCACAAGTGGTGGGCGCCTGCCTTTCGGGCTTCCTATTGGCTTGGCTTTACTACCGGACGGGAAGCCTGATACCGGGTATCCTGATCCACATACTGAATAATACGCTGAGCGTTTACCTTAGTGTTACCTACCCCGATGCGGATACCGTACGCGAACTTCTGGGGGAATCGGTTTATCCTGTTTGTCTGGGTTTCAGTATTCTGCTGCTGATATTTTCACTGCTGATGTTGAATAAATATAAACTGCCTGATACTGATATAAAAAATCTTGAATTATGAAAAGACGATTGAACATCCTTTGTGTGATTGTGATGCTGGTGTTGAGCTACTCGGTGCTCGAAGCGGGTTATTATCTTTTTCTTGGTGTAAAGTTAGGTGCGGAAGCCGGCATAGAGATAGCAAAGAACAACAAACCGGACTCCTCGGAATATCGGGAGATGGTGAATCTGAGAGTTATTGGATTGTTGCCGCATGGGCTTTCTACAAAAGGCGTACGTCTTCTATCCGACTCGGTCTACAATGAAAAGAGTGGGAGATATGTGCCTGCATCCTATTCTTCTATGGTAATCAGTGTGGAAACCCATGCTCTTGCTTGGAAGAGAACGGTGAATGTATTGCTGGTCTTTTTGCATCTGGGGCTCTCGGTTTGGGGGATGGTGTTATTTATTCGGTTGATAATTTCCATTAATAAGTCTGATATATTCAACTGGCGGAATGTGCGTCGTTTGCGTCGTTTGGGCGTGGTGCTGATTCTTGGTTTCTGCTCTGTGTTGGCGGGAGCCTATATGGATTTGGCCTCTGTGCGTGAAGTCTTTTCGCTTCGCGGTTATGATTTAAGCCTTTCTGAAATGGCGAATGTCACCACTTTGGTGCTTGGCCTTTGCGCACTGATTGTGGGCGAGGTGTTTGCCATCGGGCTGAAGATGAAGGAGGAGCAGGATTTGACTATATAAAAAATGAGGAGAAGAAGCGAATGATTATAGTAAACCTTGACATAATGATGGCCCGAAGGAAGATCTCTCTGGGCGAGCTGGCAGAGAAGATGGATATTACTCCGGCCAATCTTTCCATATTGAAGACGGGAAAGGCGAAAGCCATCCGTTTTTCCACACTGGAAGCTATTTGTAAAATACTGGATTGCCAGCCGGGAGATATTCTGGAATATCGGGAGGGGGAGGAAGAGGAATAACTCATTCCCCTTCCTTTACCTTGAATGCCAGTGCGTACATCCGTATCTGTTTCACCATGGACAGCAATCCGTTGCTGCGGGTGGGAGAGAGGTGATCTCTCAAACCAATCTTATCTATGAAGTAGAGGTCGGCGTTCAATATCTCTTCGGGAGTGTGTCCTGAAAGCACCTTGATGAGCAATGCGATGATACCTTTTACTATCACAGCATCACTTTCTGCCCGGAACACGAGTTTCCCCTCTTCTTCGTCCGCCTGAAGCCACACACGGCTTTGGCATCCCTCAATCAGATTCTGTTCCGTTTTATATCGCTCGTCGAGCGGTTCCTGCTCGTTCCCTAAGTCGATGAGGAGTTGATACCGATCCATCCAGTCATCGAAATCGTTGAATTCGGCTATTACTTCATCTTGTAGTTCATTGATACTCATATCTATCTCTTTCCTTTTTATTCTCTTTTCTAATTTCTTTTTTCTACTTTCTCTGACATCTTTTTTTCTAACGCCTCACTTCTCTCCATACACCACCTCCAGTACCGTTTGCCCCACGGCATTCAGCGTAGCTTTGTCAATGAGGCTCATGTTGTCGTCCATCGTGTGCCAGAAGTCTCCGAACCCCTTATCGCTTTCGGGGTCGTAGCTGATGATATCTACGCAGGGAATCTTCCGGAGGTTATACACATATAAGTGGTCGTCGGTCACCTCGCTTCCCTGTTCTTTGGGGAAAAAGCTGCCGAATCCCAAACGGTGAGCGGTATCCCATATCTTCTTTACCTGCTTGTTGGCAGTGCGTAAGGAGAAGCGTTCCTGATAGAAGGTGGCATTCTTTCCGCCTACCATGTCCAGCAAAATGCCGAAGCGGGCATTGTATCCCTCTACGTGGGGGATGCGTCCCCAGTATTGCGACCCCAGGCACCAAGTGTGCGCTTTATACTCTCCCTTGTAAAAAGAAGGTATTCCATAGTCTTCGGCATCGAAGAAGATGATATCTATGCCGATGGCGGGAGCTTGTTGTTGCAGTTGGCGGGCTACTTCGAGCAACACGCCCACACCGCTGGCACCATCGTTTACGCCGAGAATAGGTTTCTTGTGGTTCTTCTTGTCGCTGTCTTCATCGGCATAAGGACGGCTGTCCCAATGTGCACAGAGCAGAACCCGTCTTTTGCTTTCGGGGTTGTAGGCACCGATGATGTTGCGGGCTTTCAGTATGGTGTTGTCATACGTCACGAGGTCGGCATACTGGTTGTAGACTTTGGCTCCGAAGGCTTCAAGCTTACCGGCCAGAAAGTTACCGCAGGCTTTGTGAGCTGCGGTGTTGGGCACACGAGGCCCGAAGTCGGCCTGAATCTGAATATAGTGGTAGGCACTGTCGGCATTGAAGGGCGGCACGTTCACGGAGTTCGAGGTGATGGAGGCTTCGGGGCTGTCGGCCGGTTTATCACGTTTGTTGCTGCATGCCACTGCTGCTATGACCAGCAACATAAGCATCGGGATGAAGGTGTAATTTCGCTTCTTCATTGTTCTGTATTAAAATTTAATTTGACTTCTTTCTTATCTACAGTCAGCTCAACTTCGGCCCCGTTTATCAGAGGGACGTTCATGCTGACGTGACCGACGGGGAAATGAAAGCATACCGGATAGTCGTACTCTTTTACCAAGTCGGACAGTGCTCCGTATAAATCTTTTCCTAAGGATCTGGTCTCTTCGTATTCGGTGAACCGACCGATGATGAGGCCGGAGAGCTTTTCGAGTATGCCACCCAGTTTCAGGTTGTACATCATGCGCTCCACGGCATGAGGGCGTTCGCCCACGTCTTCGATGAAGAGGATGGTGTTTTCGGCCGGAATATCATACGGGGTACCGCGCAAGCCATAGAGCACGGCCAGATTGCCGCCACGCAGGATACCTTTGCTTCTGCCTTTCCGGTTGAGTTTGTGTCCTGCGCAGGTATAGCCACAGTCTGCTTCTTCTCCGAACGCATTGCCGAAGAGGATATTCCTTAGCGACAGCGTGCAAAAGTCGTCTTCCGGCTCTACGGTGAGGTGTCGTGCCATGGGAGCGTGCAAGGAAGCAAAACCGTTCTGCTGAAAAATATTGTGAAGCACCGTGATGTCGCTGAATCCGATGAGCCATTTGGGGTGTTGCTTGAATCGGGTGAAGTCCTGTTTCCCGGCCAGATGCACGGCTCCATATCCGCCGCGGCTGCACAATATGACTTTGGCCTTTTCGTCGTCCATTGCTTCTTGCAGGTCTTCGAGACGTTGGCGGATGCTTCCTGCATACGTTCCGTGCGAACCGTCGGCATGCTTTGCCAGTACTGCTTCAAGTCCCCACGACTCCAAGCGTTTGCAAGCCCCTTTCAGAAATGACTTGTCTATTTTGCCGGAAGGAGAAAGAATAATGACCCGGTCACCCTCTTGCAGGTGTGGAGGAAAAATAAGGCTGTTGCTCATATCTGCGATGTATTTTCTGCAAAAGTACATAATTCACCACAGAGGACACTGCGTGCCGCAGAGTTTTTTTGTTTATTTCACTGCTGCAATCGCAGAATAATTGTCTTTCCTCTTTTCGCAGAGCTGCTTTTTCGAGGAGAAATGCTTTGATATTTCGCCTCTTCTGCCTCTTCTTTCGGCGGTTTGTGTCAAAAGGATATTAAGCATCCAAAATTTCAGGGTAATATATACTGTTTTTCTCGACATTTTTCTCGATATTTGCTGAAAATCTAACGTTATGGAACCAATTCGGAGTTTTAATCAGTTGACCGCTCATCTGAGAACCTTGAATAGAAGGAAACGTATTGCGGTAGTTTGCGCCAATGATCCCAATACAGAATATGCCATTGCACGCGCGCTTGAAGAAGGTATAGCAGAATTTCTGATGATTGGAGATTCTTCCATCTTGGAGAAATATCAAACCTTGAAGAATTATCCCCGATACGTCAAGACCGTGCATGTGGACGATCCCGATGAGGCTGCGCGCGAAGCTGTCCGCATTGTCCGCGAAGGCGGAGCCGATATCCTGATGAAAGGCATCATCAATACCGATAATCTGCTTCGTGCCATTCTCGACAAAGAGCATGGTTTGTTGCCCAAAGGGCGAATCCTTACCCATCTGGCCGTGATGCAGATACCTACATACGATAAACTGTTATTCTTTTCGGATGCGGCCGTTATTCCACGTCCCACGTTGCAACAACGCATCGAAATGATAGGGTATGCCCTTGGCACCTGCCGTCACTTCGGCATAGAACAGCCGCGCGTTGCGCTGATTCATTGCACAGAGAAGGTCAGCGCAAAGTTTCCGCACTCATTGGATTATGTGAATATTGTGGAGCTGGCCGAAGCAGGAGAGTTTGGCAATGCCATCATCGACGGCCCTCTGGACGTGAAGACCGCCTGCGAGAAGACAAGCGGCGATATCAAAGGCATCGTTTCGCCCATCAACGGCGAGGCGGACGTTCTGATATTTCCTAATATAGAGTCGGGCAATGCTTTTTATAAGGCTGTTTCCCTCTTCTCTCATGCCGACATGGCCGGGCTACTTCAAGGACCTGTTTGTCCGGTGGTATTGCCGTCGCGCAGTGACTCCGGACTTTCCAAATATTACAGCATGGCGATGGCGTGCCTGACTTGCGAAGGCGACTTGTGATGATGGGACGGAACTTGCCGTGTGTCTCTCTTTATCTTATTTATAACTCGTAATTTGTTAATGTCAACAATGCATATACTTGCCGTAAATCCCGGTTCCACATCAACAAAGATTGCTGTGTATGAAGACAAAACGCCCCTATTGGTGAATAATATTCGTCATTCGGTAGAAGAACTCTCCAAATATCCCCATGTTGTCGATCAGTTTGAATTCCGCAAGAATCTGGTGCTGGAGGCACTGGAGGCCAATGGCATCCCTTTCCGGTTCGATGCCATCGTGGGGCGTGGAGGCTTATTGAAACCTATTTCCGGCGGAGTTTACGAAGTGAACGATGCCATGCTGGACGATATTTCCCACGCCATGCGCAGTCATGCCTGTAACTTGGGATGCGTCATTGCTGCCGAGCTGGCTGCCATGTCGCCCGGTTGCCGTGCCTTCATAGCCGATCCGGGAGTGGTGGACGAGTTGGACGAAACGGCCCGCATCACCGGTTCGCCCCTGATGCCTCGCATCACCATCTGGCATGCTCTGAATCAGCGTGCCATCGCCCGCCGTTATGCTTCCGAACGAAACATCCGCTACGAAGATTTGAACTTGATTATTTGTCATCTGGGAGGTGGCATTTCCGTAGGTACTCACCTTCGGGGACGTGCTGTCGACGTGAACAATGCGCTCGATGGCGAAGGACCTTTCTCGCCCGAACGTGCCGGTACTCTTCCTGCAGGTCAACTGATAGACTTATGCTATTCCGGCCGCTTTACGAAAGAAGAGTTGAAGAAGCGCATTTCCGGCAGTGCAGGATTGGCCGCCCATCTGGGCACAACGGATATCCCGGCCATAGAGAAGAGAATCGAATCGGGCGACGAGCATGCCGAGCTGGTGCTGAATGCTATGATTTACCAGATTGCCAAATGTGTGGGAGCTGCCGCCGTTGTTCTCTATGGCAAGATAGATGCCGTTTTGCTTACGGGAGGGATGGCTCATTCGGAATACATCACTTCGCGATTGAAGGAGCGTATTTCGTTTCTTGCTCCTGTTCACATCTATCCGGGTGAGGATGAATTGGAGGCATTGGCTTTGAATGCCTTGGGTGCGTTGCGTGGAGAACTGGCAGTGCAGGTTTATCGGTAATGGCATTGGGTGGGAAAGCCGCGTCGTCGGCATAATCGTGCCCATTCAAATTTTTCAGGCAAAAGTATTCGTAAAGAAAAAAAACTTATATCTTTGTCTTTGTGTTAAGTTAATAAATTGATTAAGGTCGATTTTTGACTGTTTCGGATCGGAAAGTATGGGGGTACTTTCCGATCTTTTTTATTCTGAAGGTTCGTATCGAAAATCTTTGTGTCTGCCCAAAAATCTCTCGATTAGATTGATTCCTCCTAAAACCAATTCTATGGAAGATACCTACACATTTCCCATCAATCATGTATTTTTTTATCCGTGATGCAAATTTCTTGCAAAAAATACTTGCTGTATAATAAATCTCTGTATATTTAGGCACAGTGAACACAGCGCTAATCGTTCAAATGTTATGATTAGGCACATAAATCTAATACTTTTATCGCTAAACTTCTGATAATAAGAAAAATATCTGGCAGATTATATCGGTCTCACGTTAACCTACTATTTTTCAATTACTAAGGTCGACTGATGAATAAATATAATTTTGCAAAAAGCATTAGTTGATCATTATGAATAGAGTTAAACTACTTCTGATACGATTTATCAATTCAATTCCACAAAGGGAGATACAACATTTTCGTGGAGCTATTATTCAAGCTATGGGGTCGGCCAATGTGCTGTTTCACAACCATGAGGAAGGAGGCTTTCGTTATTCGTATCCTCTTATTCAATACAAGCGTATCGGTGGTAATGCCGCTATTGTCTGTGTTGGCGATGGGACAGAAGTGATTGGCGATTTTTTCTCCAACTGCAACTTTGATATCGTATTGGGCAACACTCCGTTGCATTTGGAGGTATTTCAGATAAAAGCAGAGCAGGTATTGATACAGGTCTGGGACGACCTTTTTTCATATACTTTGCGAAAATGGCTACCACTCAATCAAGGCAACTATCAAGAGTATATGCAATTGGAAAGTCTTTCAGAACAATGCGCTTTTTTAGAACGAGTCTTGACGGGCAATTTGCTTTCGTTTGCTTCCGGTCTAAATATCCACTTTGACCAAGAGGTGAAGGTACATATCACTGCCTTAGAAGATGTTCGTACCTATTCGTACAAAGGTATTCGGATGCAGGGCTTCGATATACAATTCAAGAGCAATGTAAGCCTACCCGACTACATAGGACTTGGAAAGAGTGTGAGTGTAGGATTCGGGGTGGTGAAAAGAACAATTAGAAAATAAACAATAAGTAAGAATAATATGGATAATGTGAGAGAAAAACTCTATTTAGCAGCACTACTTCACGATATTGGTAAGTTCTATCAAAGAGCTGATCATGGTAGTGTGTCAAAAAGTATGTTCTTGAAAGGAGAATACAAGTCCGAAAGTCCTTTCTGTCCGATGTACAATGGGCGGTACACGCACAGGCATGTGCTATGGACAGCTCAATTTATGGATGAATATAAATCCATTTTCCCGCAGCAGGATGCCAAGGTACTGGACGAGTTGATTCACATTGCTGCCGGACATCATTTGCTTGCCGATAGGCTCTCTGATTTGGGCAAAATAATCAAAGAGGCCGATTGTCTTTCATCGGGTATGGACAGGACATCTGGTGATGGACTAAAAGACGTACAAGACGAGACCGATACGAGCTGGGATGCTTTTAAGAAAAAGAGAATGGTCTCAATATTGGATACCATCAATGCCGATGTTATCAAGAAGGACTGGTATCATTATCCCATTGATAAAATGAAACTTTCGAAAGACTATTTCCCCAAAAAGAGTTTTGATTCAGCTCCTGATTATCTACGACTGTGGGAAGAATTCACTACAGAGTTCACTCTTATTCGGGCAAGTAGTTATCGTGCTCTTTCGGAAACATTGTTGAGTCTATTATTGAAATATACCTCATGTATCCCATCAAGCACAATTGACTTTGCTGATGTTTCGCTTTACGACCATCTAAAAACGACTGCGGCGTTAGCCGTATCTCTTTACGATTACAACAAAGCCGGCAGCCAAGAAGAATCTCCTTTCTTGTTGATAGGAGCTGATTTTAGCGGCATCCAATCGTATATATATCAAATAGTTTCAAAGTATGCGGGAAAAAACCTTAAAGGGCGTTCATTTTATCTCCGATTATTGTCCGATACGGTTGTACGCTATTTACTGAAGGAGTTAGATCTTTTTCAAGCTAATATTATGTACAATTCGGGGGGTAGTTTCTATTTGCTGGCTCCCAATACAGAGTTTGTTAAGGAGAAACTTAAACAAGCGGTGCTTAACATTGAGCAGAAGCTTTTCGAGACCCACGGTACAACATTGTTTGTGGCTATCGATAGCGTAGAGGTGTCAAAAGAGATATTGATGCGTAAGAGTGGTAGCTTAGGTGATGTTTGGGCAGAGTTGTTCGACCGGCGAGACAAAAAGAAAGCGACTAAATTTGCTGCTCAAGCCATAGCTTCTTACGACCAACTATTTACTCCATCTCATAAAGGTGGTAATGCCCAAAGAGATACTATCACGGGAGAGGAGTTCCTCGATGGAGAAAAGATGGTGAGAAAAGAAGACTTACTGTTAAAACCCATCAATGCCAAGCAAATAGAACTTGGTGCCAAACTTCGGGATTTTGATATAATGGTAGTAAAGGAAGGAACTCCGCTCGACTTTTGGGACAATAAATTGCACATCACTCCACTCGACTTGGATTTTACGTACTATTTCTTGAAAGAACAAGATTTGGCTGACAAAAGTAAATACCTGAAAAATACGGATTTGCTATCAGTTGTCACAATGAACGGAAAAGATGGTGATTGCATTTTTATGAAACCTGTGGACGGTATCAATAACATTGTTTATGGGTTGGATTTCTATGGGGGAAACGAAACGGATGGCACTAAGTTTTCTACTTTTGAGGAGATGTGTGACAACAGTGATAAGTTCTCCCGTTTGGGGGTATTACGCATGGATGTGGATAATTTGGGAAGCATTTTCCAGCGTGGCCTTTTACCGGAAAAAACCTCTTTATCGCGGTATGTAGCCTTAAGTCGTTCGTTCGACTTCTTTTTCTCCGGCTATCTCAATACACTATGGCAAGAGACTGACCCTAAAAAGTCGTTTATCGTATATAGTGGAGGTGATGATGTCTTTATCGTTGGAAGCTGGGACGTAACTATTCTATTAGCCGAAAAAATCAACGAAGACTTCAAGAAATTCGCCTGTGATAATCCGATATTTTCGCTTTCTGCCGGAATAGCTTTCATTTCGCCTAAGTTCCCGATTATGAAAGGAGCCGATGAAAGCGACCGTGAAGAAAATAACGCAAAAAAACATACGTGTGCAGAATGGGAGAAAAATTCTATTTCGTTCATGCAGACACCCTTGAATTGGGATAAGGAGTATGGTGTGGTAGCCCGATTAAAAACGGAGATGGTGGGCTTGCTTAAAAAAGGTGAGATGCCCAAGTCCTTTCTTTCAAAAATAATGTCGCATTGTGCCAATGCAAAGATTAAAGGTCATAGAATAACCGTTCCTAAGACCTATTGGTTGTTAACATATGACCTCAGTCGGATGAAAATGCGCAGTACCGAGGCGGTTAAGGCTATGATAGAGCAATGTATCAACGAAGTATGTAATAAAAAAGGAGCGACTTTGAACGGTGAGCATATCATCACGGACTATCATCCGTTGGAGTTATGGAATTTTGCCGCACGTTGGGCAGAGTTAGAGTATAGGAGTTAAAAATGTTTCATCAATAATATATGTATAATTATGGCAGATTACAATTACAAACAACCAGATCGATCGAGATATGGACAAACCGGCCCCCAACGTCAAGGTGGAGGTGGCTTCAATCGCGGGAACAGTTATCCGAATGAGACGGCGGAATCAAAATTCGGCCAATTGAATTATGAGCCTAAATGGATAACCGAAGGAGCTACCCCTGAACTTGTTGCGTATGCCGAGGAGGCGGGCAAGTTTATGGCAGACAAAAAGTTGACAAGTTCTAAGTTTCGTAGCATATACGGTGAGATCAAACGCATTCAGATGGGAGAATTTGAAAAAGAAAAAACCTCGTTCTACCTATTGAGGCCTAAGATGGCTTATGCCTTGGGGCGTGATTCTGGAAATGAGGGGCTTAAGCTGTTTAAACTTATTTTTGATAGGGCTTCGAATGAAGTAAGGGATAGGAAGAGTTATCTGAATTTTTGCAACTTTATCGAGGCCATTCTTGCCTATCACAAGGCATACGGAGGGAAAGACTAGCTTGATTTATAAACATAAAAAACGATAATTATGTCTGATATAAAATTGGAGAAAAAAATAATCTATACCGGCACGATAACATTAAAGACCGGTTTGCATATTGGTGGTACAAATGCTTCGCTGAATATCGGAGGACCCGATAAGTTCGTAGTTCGTAATCCCATTTCCAATATACCGTATATACCCGGAAGTTCGCTGAAAGGTAAAATGCGTTCGTTGGTGGAGATTGCCAATGGAGAGACCAAAGGCGGTAAGCCTACTAACAATCCGAAGTCCAAAGCGGGAGCACTCTTTGGCATATCCGGCGATAGTAACGAAAGCAAACCTTCACGACTCATCGTACGTGATGCGGAATTGGATACGGAGGCTGCCGACTTTAGCAATACCGACCTGCCATACACCGAGAGCAAAACCGAGGTTGCCATTGACCGTGTGACGGCCAAAGCCACTCCCCGAACCTTTGAGCGTGTTCCGGCCGGAGCTAAGTTCAAACTGAACATGGTGCTGAATATCTTTGAAGGCGAGGACGAAAAAGAGTTGCAAGCGACATTAGATCAAGCTTTCAGACTTTTAGAGGACGATTATCTCGGTGGTCATGGCTCGCGAGGATATGGTCAAGTGAAAATTGAATGGTCAAAGAAAGAACCTAGAACTTATTGATTATGGCAACTTCCATTTTTGTTCTTAAGGATCTCACTCCATTACATATCGGAACTGGAAGGGAAAATTACGACTTTTCGGCTTCTGACCTGCACAGCGACACCCTTTCGGCGGCACTGGCTTCGATGCTTGCACACCAAGGGAAAGCGGATGAGATAGCCCGTTTTCTGAACTCTTTTGTCATTAGTTCGGCATTCCCTTTCATGAAAGATCAATTTTTTCTGCCCAAGCCGCAGGGCAAAATCAAAGTAACAGTGCCGGATCAAGAGCAACATCTCTATCGGAAGCGACTGAAAAAAATTAGATTTATCGAGGCGTCGCTTTGGAATAGGCTCATGAACGGAGAAACACTTGAAATGGAAGCATCACAGCTTCAAGATGCTTTTCTTACTACCCTCCATGGTTTTGAAAAGCCTTTTGAGTCGCAAGTGATGCAGCGAGTGACTATTCCCCGTAAAGAGGGTGAAGATGCCGCCCCTTTCTTCTTCGATTGGACATATTTTCACGCCCAAGCAGGATTGTATTGTATCGTTGAGGCAGAGGAAAGTGTGATGGATAGAATTGAAGAGCTTTTTAAGATGCTTGGCGAATTTGGCTTGGGAACGGACAGGAGTGTTGGTGGAGGCATGTTCGAGGTGGAAAGGGTGAAAGATAGGCAACTATTCTTACCCGCGAACTCTCCCAATGCCTCTATGCTGCTGTCTCTCTATATCCCGACGAAGCAGGAGGTCGAGTTGCTGGACTTGCCCAATTCCAAGTATGAACTCATGCAACGTAGCGGATATATGGCAGGTAGCCGGACACCTTCTTTCAGGCATTTGCGTAAGAAGTCCATCTATTGTTTCAATGTAGGCTCAGTATTTAATACCACCGAAGCACTGCATGGGAAAATAGTAGACATGCAGCCCGATTGGAACGATAAAGAGATGCACCCTGTGTTTAGAAGCGGAAAACCTTTTGTAGTACCTGTAAAAATGGATAGAGATGAGTAAAATTAAGATAACGACCTTGACCCCTATTCATATTGGCAATGGCGTAACCCTACAATATGGGGCCGATTTTGTGACCGGCGGCATAGCGAGCGATGATGGACGCATCAGTGTTGTGGGCATCATTGACCCCAAGAAAGTTCTATCCCTGATAGGAGAAGAAAATATATCGCATTGGGTAGCCGCCATTGATCGGAAAAGCTCCACCGACGTAATTGTAAAGCAATTTGCTCCAAAGGCTTCCATCGAAGATTATACCGCGAGAGTGATAGTTAATTACTCGGCAATAAGGAAAAACGACACGCTCAAAGAACTTATCCATGATGGTATGGGGAAACCGTACATCCCGGGGAGCTCCATAAAAGGTGCTATCCGTACAGCTGTATTGGCTTCGTTGGCGAGTAAAGTAAATGGTGTAGCTGGGAAGATTGAGAGACAAGATAAGAATAACCGTTCGAAAGTTGGGGCAAAGAGCGTAGAAGGCGAGCTGTTTGGCGCAGACCCTACCACTGATGTGTTCCGTTTCTTACATGTGGGGGATGCTATATTTGGCGATAACTACGAACTTGCTGCTCAAATGGTAAGTATCAATGAACGTCCGAGCAAGGGTTTCTGGGATACTGATAAGCAACAGCTTATTGAGACCATCTGCCCGGACGATGAGACCGAATTCCAAATGAAGCTGTTGCCGGAGTATTACGATTTTGCTCAAAGAAACTGGTCACAGAATGAAAAAAGATCGTTGGGCAAGATGCCCGACGAGATGAAGACAATGGCTGCTTTGTTTAGCTTGATAAATGAGCATACAAGGGGATTGATCGCCTCTGAAATCAAGTACTGGCAGGACAAAGAGCTGCACGATGACTCCAACCAAATAGCTGTTTACATTCAAAACATGCAGAAGATGTTAGACACTGCCAATTCGTGCAGAGCGGGCAAGGAGTGTGTGTTGCGGGTTGGATATGGCTCGGGGTGGAGGTTCATCACGGGAGCATGGACTGAAGAGTTAGGTAATTTCGAGTCGGTTGTAGTGCCGGCAGCACGGCGTGACAACTATAAGTACCAAAAATTCGATTTTCCCAAATCAAGGCGAGTGGATGAGGATTGCGAATTGCTTGGATTTGTTAAGCTGACCGTTTTGTAATTTTATGGATATGCGTATGGCAAAAATTCATATCACATTGGTCGGCGGCCAGCCGGCCCCGGTTTATAACGGGATAGTTGCGACCAATCCCGACAGGGTGGTTTATATCTACTCCCAAGAAAGCCTACAGGTAGTGGAAACCTTGAGGAAGGAAGTTGATTTGCCCGAAGACGAGCAAGATCCTTTGGACGCGACGGACCCGCAAAAAATCATGGCACGCATTCGTGCTTTGAAGGAAAAATATGTGGGTGATGAAGTTACGTTGAACATATCGAGCGGACTGAAGTCATGGTCGCATCTTTTCGGCCGAGAGTTCGAGAAGGAGTCCAATGCTACGGTGGTTTATATGGATCAGAACAATGTTCTTTGGAATTACCGCACCATGCAGGGAAACAGCGATTTCAGCTTTGATATGTTCAAGTTGTTCCGGCTATATGGAAATCCGATAGACAATCACTTTACCCCTTTTGATGAATACACCGAGGCAGATGAGGAGTGTTACAAGAAAATAGAGCAAATCCGAACGGGTGAATTTCATTCGGAGTTCAATAGCTTGCTGACGCTTTTGAGCAAGCCGCAACAAAATGTCTTGAAAAATCAACCCTCAGACACTTTTGAGACTAAGAACGGCTCTTCGGTGACTTGGGAAAAGCCCACCAATGAAAAGAAAGGGTTTGTCCGCATTTCTCTCCAAGGGAAAAAGGGAAGTAAGGAAATCACTCTCAAGGCTCCTCATGCCATTGAATTGGCTTTCAATTCCGGATGGTTCGAATACAAAGTGGCTAATATGCTGAGCCATTGGAAAAGGGCAAAGGATATTTGCATGAATTGCCGATTCCCTTTCAAAGCCAACGTAGATAAGAACGAGGTGGATATCATTGTCAACGCAGGAAGCAAGTTGCTGTTCGTTGAATGCAAGACGCAGATCAATAGTACGACAGACATCGACAAGTTCAATTCTGTGGTAAGGGGATATGGGGGAACAGCCAGCAAGGCGTTGTTCGTTACCGATGCGAGAATGACCGATATGGCTAAGGGTAAATGCAAGGAATATGGCATTATAACCTTCTCATTGCAAGAACCCCATTTGTTAGAGGCCGAGAGGGCTTTGTTCCTCATGCTCGAAAGTGAACTGCTCAATATTAATGCCAAATAATGATGAAGCGAGAATTGAATAAAAGTAAGCGGGTAAATTGGCTGCGTCAATACTCGATAGCCTTATTTAAAGGAAAGAGGGGACGTTACACGGTGTCTATCGTCTCTGTCTTCGTTATCTCCCTGTTTGTTCTTTGGATGATCAGCGGGTGTGATATAAGGTTTGGTGAAGGGGTTCTCTATGTCAATATTCTCGAGCCGGTGGTCACGCTCGGCACATTCTTTATCGCGGCTTGGCTGGGAGCACGGAACATCAAGGAAGAATGGGAAAATCAGCTGCCTAAGAAGTTGACCGTTCATTTCAAACACAAAGACAGCTATGTCTTTACTTGCCATAAGGCCTACCTCTTTGGCGAAAGCGACATCAGGCAGATGGGGCAGCAGATAGGTTTCCAAATGAACGAAAACCATAGTTTGTCTTTCTATCCTTACATAAAATTAGAGCCTACCACAATCGAAAAAAACGAGAAGGAATATTTCAGGCATTATGAAGTGACCTTCTTCCTGTCGAGTTGGGAAAAAAAGGGTTACAAAGTTTGCTGGGACAATGACCTCCATACGCCCGGAAACAGGGAATGGATATTTGATGTTCAAGACAAGATTATCAGTGAGGAACAAGCTAATGCTGTATATGAGGAGCGTGAAAGAACAGAGAAAAAATTGGGTAAATCTTTATAAAACGGTATGCTGATTAATCTATCCAACCATCCATCCGCCAAGTGGGGCGATGAGCAGATGCAAGCCGCAACAGAGCAGTATGGCAGGGTTGTCGATATTCCCTTTCCACAAGTGGATAGCAATGGCGATGAGGGGTATATTGCATCGTTGGCCGATGAGTATGTATCAAGAGTTATCGCCGCGGCTGCCGATGGCTTTGCCACCGTGCACCTGATGGGCGAAATGACGCTCACCTTTGCACTTGTATGTCGTTTGCAACGATTGGGTTACCCCTGCGTGGCTTCTACAACGGAACGCGCGGTGAGGGAACTTGACGATGGCAGTAGCGAGGTGCGGTTTAAGTTCGTGCAATTCCGTACATACAGCAGTGCATCGATTTGATGGCTGATGGAATAGTCGGAAAAGCTGTTGCCGAACGTTCTTTGACATATTGAAATAAAATATGAAAATATGAGTGAGAGATTATTTGAGAAGTTGTGTTCAGTCGGACAACTGATGTTGGCATGGAGGGTGGTAAAAGCCAAGAACAGTGTTGGAGGCATCGATGGGCTAACCATCGTTGAGTTTGAGAGCCACCTTGACCGACATTTGTCCGAACTGATTGCCGAACTGCAAGCAGGAACATGGAAGCCGCAACCCTACAAAAAGATGGGCATCCCCAAGAAGACGGGCGAAATAAGGACGATAGGGTTGCTCTCTTTGAGAGACAAAGTGGTGCAGACAGCCATAAAGCAGCTTGTGGAGCCGCGTTTCGAAAACCTGTTTATGGGGAACAGCTATGGATATCGTCCTGAAAAAGGGCATACAAAGGCCGTTCGAAGGGCTTTGTTTGAATGCAATAACAAAAAGAATCAGTGGTTACTTCGCTTGGATATCGATAATTATTTCGACACCATCAGCCACGATATTCTTTTTGCAAGGCTTCACGCCTTGATCCCCGATGAGGAAATCAATCGGCTGATTCAGCTTTCGGTAAAAATGGGTATGGTGACCAGGAAACTGAAGTGGGAGGAGATCAGCTGCGGTGTACCTCAAGGCGCCGTCCTCTCCCCCTTGCTGGCGAATCTTTATCTACATCAGTTCGACCAGTTCATCGTGACACACGCCGACTCCTATGTACGCTACGCCGACGATTTTATCATCTTGTGCGAGACACGTGAAAAAGCGGAAGAGGTGATGCAAGAAGCTGCCGGTTTCTTAAAAGAAAGGCTTCGGCTTTCGCTCAACACTCCGGAAATCGGAAAAATAGAAGATGGATTCGAGTTTCTCGGCATTACCCTGAACAAGAAGGGGCTATCCTTATCGGCCAGCAAAAGAGAGAAGCTTTTGCAGCGAATAGAGAACATAGAATTTCGCGGAGGATTCTTTTCCGATAAAGACAAGAGCATTTGGCAAGGCATACGCAACTACTATGGGAAACTGCTTCCCGAAAGTATATTGATAGACTTGGACAAGGCGCTCGTACAGAGATTGCAAACCATGATAGAGCAGCAGCCCGATAAGATAAGAAGTATCAGCGGATTGAAAAACGGATTGGCTGAAGCCGCATTTCTGTCGGACGAGATGCAGCTCAAGCGGAAAAACATCGTCAATCATCTGGCGGAAACTTATCTGTCCGTGAAAGGTGCAAAGCCCTCGAAATCTTCCGATGCCCAAAATCGCGACCTTATCAACAGCCGAAAAGCTGAATACCGGAAAAAAGAAGCCGAAGGATCTGAATTGGTGATACGTACCCCCGGTAGTCATATCGGCGTCAGCGGGCAGAATATCGTTGTGCGCATACAAGGTAAGGTGGCATACAAAAAGCCTTCCGCTTCGCTGCGACATCTTACCGTTACGGGGCAGGGAGTTTCACTTTCGAGCAATGTGATCCGATTTTGTATGGAAAGAAAAATTCCCATCGATTTCTTTGAAGGCGCCACGCATTACGCTTCGGTGGTGAGTCCCAAATTTGTCGAAAACACCCTTTGGGAGGCGCAAGCCAGGATGACCGAGGAACAACGATTTACGCTTGCCCAGCGTTTGATTCTGGGAAAACTGAAAAACCAAGTAAATCTGATCAAATACTTTCACAAGTATCACAAGACCACGCGAGAGGACATCAAGCAACAGTTCGTGGTGGCAACCGCCAAGATATCCGCCACCATTGACGAACTAAAGGAATTGCCCTTTACCGACAACTATCAAGAGGTGTTGATGGGCAAAGAAGCGCAAGCGGCCCTCTGTTATTGGGGATATATAGAGAAGATGCTCGAAGACGACGAAATCAATTTTGAGGGAAGAGTGCGTCGCGGAGCCTCCGATCTGGTCAACTCCATGCTGAATTATGCCTATTCGTTCCTTTACAACAGGGTATGGCAAGCATTGCTCAGCGAGGGGCTGAACCCTATGGACAGCGTACTGCACAAAAGGCAAGCCGGAAAACCCACATTGGTATTTGATGTGGTAGAACTGTTCCGGGCGCAAGGTACCGACAGAGTAGTGATAGGGCTGGTGCAACGAGGGGTCAGCCTGAAGATGAACGGTGCCCTCCTCGACGATAATACAAAAAAAATACTCACCCAAAGTGTACTCGAGCGCATGAATCGGTATGAAAAGTATCGAGGAGAAGAGATGCCCTTCGAACGCATCTTTGTGGAACAAGCCAAAGAGATAGCCGCTTATGTGGAAAGCGGACAAACTTTTAAACCCTATATCGCAAAATGGTAAAGAAAGTAACGGCAAGAAAACGTTTCGTCGTCGTAGCATACGATATTGCCGACGAAAAACGTCGCAACCGCGTGGTGAAAATACTGGAAGCCGGTGGCGTCCGCATCAATTATAGCGTGTTCGAGTGCTTTCTGACCGAGTCGCGCTTAGCCAAGCTGCAAGAGCAGATAGCAGACGTAATAGAGAAACAGAGCGACACGGTGGTCTATTATCTTCTTTGTGTCAATTGCTACACCAAGATAGTCTACCAGCCCGATCGTCGTCATCCTCCTGAAACGGTGCGGATGGTATAGAAGGGAGGAGAAATCATTTGCGAAAATTCAGAAGATGCGTAATAGGTTGATAATAAGAGTAAAGCTGTTTTTCCGATGAAAGGACATCTACGCAAACCATTCGCAAATCCCCACTTGATGCCAAAAGACCACCGCCTTTTGCGAAAATTCCTGTAGGTCTGTTTGCAATCTGTTTATAATCAGAGGTATATGCGGACCTAAAAGCGACGATTTTCGCAAATCCATGATGAATGCAAATGGCTCGTTCTATTTGCGAAGTTTTTTTAGTCGCAATCTATTGATTATCAATGGAAGTATAAAAACGTATGGCAAAATCCCCTTTTTTTGTATTCAAAAAAACAGTACTTTTGCGAAGATTTTAGAAGAAATAGCGTAAAACGATAAAATACAATGATTTATATCCATAGCTTATTGCAAAGAGTTACAGCAACATATTGATAGTCAGAATATACAGTCTACTTCCATCACAACAAGGATTAAGACTCAATTTTTGTTTTCATAAACTATTCTCTTTAAGAATACAGTCTACTTCCATCACAACAAGGATTAAGACGATTTGTTCCCCTTTCCAATTATACACACCTGCTATACAGTCTACTTCCATCACAACAAGGATTAAGACTTCCTCACCATATTCCACTTCCTCGTAGAACATACAGTCTACTTCCATCACAACAAGGATTAAGACTTTCCTGCCGTTTCTTTGTGAATTGGGTCACATTACATATACAGTCTACTTCCATCACAACAAGGATTAAGACGATAAAGGCTAATCTGCCCTCATACCATTTATCAGATACAGTCTACTTCCATCACAACAAGGATTAAGACCTCGTAGAATCCAGAGAACGTGTCCGCCTTTTTAATAATACAGTCTACTTCCATCACAACAAGGATTAAGACCCAATTTCCCGTTAATATTAACGGTCTTTTCTTCTATACAGTCTACTTCCATCACAACAAGGATTAAGACCTTTTTATCTCTTTTTCACTTAAACCCTTAAATATACAGTCTACTTCCATCACAACAAGGATTAAGACACATAGCTTTACACAAGTTTAATTACACAAACGACTATACAGTCTACTTCCATCACAACAAGGATTAAGACATTGCCCTCACTATCAACATTAAACGCTTTCTCGAGATACAGTCTACTTCCATCACAACAAGGATTAAGACAACTCAAAGTAGAGGAAGTCAAGTTTCCGTTCTAATACAGTCTACTTCCATCACAACAAGGATTAAGATGGATGCATATCCTACAGAAGAAGAACGTCAAATGGGCAACCGCCGTAACGGTAAGATGCAGAAACAGGTGCAGACTCCATTGGGTGAGGTAACCGTATCCACTCCCCGTGACCGTAATTCAAGTTTTGATCCACAATTTATTAAGAAGCGTGAGACCATTCCGGCAGAAGGTGTTGCTGACCGTATAATCGGCCTGTATGTTCTTGGTAACAGCACACGTGAGATTAGTGATTGGATGGAAGAGAATCTTGGTAATCGTGTATCGGCAGATACAATCAGTGCCATTACGGACCGTGTACTTCCGGAAATAAAGGCATGGAAATCACGTATGCTTGATTCCGTCTATCCTATAGTCTGGATGGATGCCATCCATTATAAAGTAACGGATGAACGTGGTTGTGTTGTTGCACGTGCAATCTATAATGTGTTGGGTATTAACAGGGAAGGACATAAGGAGCTACTCGGAATGTATATATCAAGAAATGAGGGAGCAAACTTCCGGCTCAGTGTGCTGACAGACCTTCAGAACCGTGGAGTTGAAGATATCCTTATTGCCTGTATAGACGGCTTGAAAGGCTTTCCTGAAGCAATCCAAAGTGTTTATCCCAATACATCTGTACAGCTTTGTGTTGTACATCAAATTCGTAATTCCATCAAATGTGTAGGCTCCAAAAATCAAAAGGAATTCCTGAAGGATTTGAAATGCGTTTATCAGGCTGTAAATAAAGAATCGGCAGAAAATGAACTTCTTAAGTTGGAAGAAAAATGGGGCGAACAATATCCCATCGTTATCAGGTCCTGGCAGGACAATTGGGATAAGCTATCCGAATACTTCCAGTACACTCCGGCTATCCGTAAGCTCATATATACAACAAATACTGTTGAAGGATATCACCGTCAGATCCGTAAGGTAACAAAAAACAAGGGCGTGTTCCCGTCGGATACAGCCCTTGAGAAACTGGTTTATCTTGCATACCGTAATATAACGTGAGTTCGATATAATTTTAGAAGATTCTTAGTTGCCCGTCATTTATGTAACTCACATCAATGGCTGGTTTCTTTTCAAAGAAACAATATGCAGCAATGGCAGACAGCGCATTTGCTATGAAATTATGAAATGACCTGTGTCTGGAATGTTCTATCTGTGCAATGTTTTTCAACTCGTCATTGACCGTTTCAATCAGTGCCCGTTTCCTGAGAATGATTTTATCAGCAATACTCATAAGGGAACTCCTCATATTATTCTTGACTTTGGTTATCAGTTGTATTCCATTCATGAATAGATTTTCAAACAATGCTTGTCCGATATATCCCTTATCGCCACACAATTTCCCTTTTACATTCTTTACGAACCGACTCTGTTTCAAAGGCTCTCTGTCATCCACGTTACCCGGAGTGAACATAAAGTTCAGTATCTCTCCCTTATCATTGATAATCAGATGCAGTTTAAACCCGAAGAACCATCCCATGGAACATTTCCCCCGTTCGGCAAGGCCCTCGAATGTCTTGTGAATCAGAATCCGTTGATTACGGCAGACGCGTAAAGGCGTAGAATCCACGAAACCGATTCCGGTACATTCTCCCAACAGAACTTGTTTTATGAAGATAGTCAGCGAGAGCAACACTTCCTTTTCCAGTTCCACAAAACGGTTATACGAAACTCTCTGGGGGAACAGGTGTGTCAGATGTTTGCAGACATATTCCTGATAATAGTGTTTGAAGCAACGGAAACCACCCGAATGGAACAGAATAAGGATTACCATAATTTCCGCATCGCTCATACGATTGGGCTTATTGCGATGCGGGAGTGAATTATCTTCAACCAGATATTTTTCTTGTTGAACTGTAAATTCCTTGCAAAAATCATCTGCCATACAATAAATCTCCGTAACTTTAGACTCTGTGAACATAGTGATAATCGTTTAAAGGTTATAATTGGACACTATAAATTTAATACTTTTATCGCTATGTTCCTATTATTCAAACAAATAATTGTAATCGTTATATCGAACTCACGTTAATATACGGAAGAAGTGGACTATGCCACTGGCCAATTGGGCTACAATCTCACAGCCACTGGCCATAAAGTTTGGAGAACGATTTAAATTATTGTAATTTTACGCTCGTCGGGACGGGGGGCCCGCCCCTTGCCGCTGGCCGTTCCCCGACCGATGAGTTTTCTAATGGGAAATAATGCGTGACACAGTTTATTTTACACTACCCCGTATACTGTTTGTTGCATAATTTTTCGGTCAATCTCATTCTAAAAATAAAGTCGTAGCTATATACCTCTATCTTCCTACCATCTTCGTACCACCTTCGGTACATGTTCTTACCATGTTCTTGTTGAGATGCTCGTTATAGACAAGAAGAAAACAAGAAAATGATAAGAATACATACATCCTTTTGAGAGGTGCGATAGACTTTTGTTGGATGAAATTTTCCATAAAGATGCAGTTTTTTATCAAGTTATCACTTTAAATGTCGGATGATTCTTTTTTCTTAAATGAAAGAGCCGTGGAATAAAAAAGTGCATAATTGTGAAGTGCCCCCGAAAAGTTGGCGTTAAATTAAGCGTTAATTATTAAATTCTCTATAGTAGTGAGCTCGGTATTGTGCTGGGCTCATTCCTTTTAATCTAAGTTTTATTCTTTTCGTATTATACCACATTATATATTTCTTGAATTCAGTCTCAAAGCTGTCAAGGCTTTCGAAGTGGTTTACGTACAACAATTCATTCTTCATCAGCTCGAAGAAGTTCTCCATCATAGAGTAGTCTATGCAGTTACCTTTGCGAGACATACTTTGTATAACACCATTATTCTTTAGCATCTTTTGGTATTGCGTATGCTGGTAATGCCATCCTTGATCTGCTGTTTTTGCAATCCTGATATCCCTTCTTTCTGATAGCGTAACCATAAAACCTTTAGTCGCTCTTCATTTATTCCATAGTTCTTGTGGATATGACAAAAGGATAGTCCATCTTCTAACATATACATATAAGATAGTAAATCATGCACAGATTTTGGTTTTCTTTTTTGCGTAGACATGATAAAACCCCGAAAGTTAACAAAAAACTTTCGGGGTTCATATCAAAGCCCTTTAGATTGTGTGGTAAAAAATCACTCGTTTCTGTTACCTCTGTCACGGCGTTCACGTCGTTCGCCGTTTCTTTCGGGGCGTTCAACATAACCTTCCGGTTTCGGCAACAAAACTTTGCGGGACAGTTTGAACTTACCGGTTTTCGGATCGATTTCCAGCAGTTTTACTTCCAACTCGTCACCTTCCTTGATTCCGGCTTCCTCTACTGTTTCCAAACGTTTCCAGTCTATCTCGGAGATGTGGAGCAGGCCGTCTTTTCCCGGCAAGAACTCTACGAATGCACCGTAAGGCATAACGCTGCGCACTTTACCTTTGTAGATTTCGCCTATTTCGGGTACGGCTACGATGCTTTTGATAAGACGCATGGCGTCGTCGATGCTTTTCTTGTTTGTTCCGGCAATTTCAATTTTGCCCACGTTATCCACTTCCTCAATCGTGATGGTAGCTCCGGTTTCTTCCTGCATGCCTTGGATGATTTTTCCACCCGGACCGATGACGGCACCGATGAATTCTTTAGGAATGGTCATTGTTTCGATACGCGGCGCATGAGGTTTCAGGTCTGTGCGAGGCTCGGCGATGCACTCGGTGATTTTTCCGAGGATAAATTCGCGGCCCTCTTTGGCTTGCAACAGGGCTTTCTCCAAAATGTCATACGTCAGTCCGTCGCACTTGATGTCCATTTGAGTGGCAGTGATACCGTCTTTGGTTCCCGTCACCTTGAAGTCCATATCGCCCAAGTGGTCTTCGTCGCCGAGGATATCGGACAATACGGCATATTTTTCTTCGCCCGGATTCTTGATCAGTCCCATTGCGATGCCCGATACCGGCTTCTTGATTTTTACACCGGCATCCATCAATGCAAGTGTTCCGGCACATACGGTAGCCATCGAAGAAGAACCGTTGGATTCGAGGATATCCGATACGATGCGCACTACATAAGGATAGTCTGCAGGGATTTGACCTTTCAACGCACGCCATGCCAAGTGTCCGTGGCCGATTTCGCGACGACCCACACCACGCTGTGCTTTCGCTTCGCCCGTAGAGAACGGCGGGAAGTTATAGTGAAGCAAGAAGCGCTCTTTGCCATGTTCCAATACGTCGTCGATGATTTTCTCGTCCAGTTTCGTTCCTAAAGTAACGGTAGACAAAGATTGGGTCTCTCCGCGTGTGAAGATTGCCGAACCGTGAGGACCCGGCAAATAATCGGTTTCGCACCAGATGGGGCGTATTTCGGTAGTCTTACGTCCGTCAAGACGCTTGCCTTCGTCCAGAATGGAACGGCGCATGGCTTCTTTTTCCACATCGTGATAATAACGGTCTATCAGCGCGCCCTTTTCCTCCAGCTCTTCTTCCGAGAATTGGGCTTTGAACTCTTCGCAGATAGTCTCAAAAGCATTGATGCGTTCGTGCTTATTGTTATTGCCCGATGCTGCAACGGCATAAGCCTTTTCGTAGCAAGCATCGTGAACAGCCTTGCGAAGCTCTTCATCGTTCACTTCGTGGCAGTATTCACGTTTTACGGTAGAACCTACTTCTTCTGCCAGCTCCATCTGAGCTTTACATTGTATCTTGATAGCTTCGTGTGCGGCTTTCATGGCTTCCAGCAAATCTTGCTCGGAAACCTCGTTCATTTCGCCTTCCACCATCATGATGTTTTCGTATGTGGCACCCACCATCAGATCCATGTCGGCTTTTTCCAGTTGTTCGAAAGTGGGGTTGATAACGAACTGTCCGTCAATACGTGCTACACGTACTTCGGAAATCGGTCCGTTGAAAGGAATATCTGAAACAGCAAGTGCGGCAGAGGCTGCAAGGCCGGCCAAAGCATCCGGCATGTCTACGCCGTCGGCCGAGAAGAGGATAATGTTTACATATACCTCTGCATGAAAATTGTCAGGGAATAAGGGGCGGAGAGCACGGTCAACGAGTCGGCAAGTGAGGATCTCGTAGTCAGAGGCGCGGCCCTCACGTTTGGTGAAACCGCCGGGGAAACGGCCGAATGCCGAGAATTTTTCTTTGTACTCTACCTGTAGCGGCATGAAATCTGTTCCGGGAACTGCGTCCTTGGCGGCACAAACAGTAGCTAAAAGCATGGTGTTGCCCATGCGAAGCATTACAGAACCGTCTGCCTGTTTTGCCAACTTTCCCGTTTCGAGCATGATGGTTCTGCCATCTGGAAGCTCGATTGTCTTAACAATAGGGTTAATCATAAAAAATGTTTTATATCTAATTTTCTTTCAAAATTCGCGCAAAGATACATATTTTATTCTTGTAAGATGGTGGGAATGAGATAAAAAGTTTGTATTTAACTGCTTTTTTGCAAATATCTGCATGTAAGAACAAGGGAAATGCTTTGACTGAATCTTAAAAGAAGTATATTTGCAGGCACATTTGCTCCGTACCAACTCCGTATCTGCCCCGTTCTTATAGATATGGAGCTGGTACGGAGTAGATGCCTTTCGGATATGGTTGAGATGCGGAAAATAAATGGAAGTATGAAGGATAGTAAAACTAATAATGATATGAAGAAAATTTTTTTTATGACACTTGTTGCTGTTGCGATGAGTGCATGTAATTCCGATTCGAAATTCAAAGTGGAAGGCGAGGTCACCGGTGCCGATGGGAAAATGCTGTATCTGGAAGCTTCGGCTTTGGAGGGTATTGTACCTTTGGATTCGGTGAAGCTGAAAGGCGATGGCTCTTTTTCTTTCAAACAAGCGCGTCCGGCGTCTCCGGAATTTTATCGTTTGAGGGTGGAAGATAAAGTTATTAATTTTTCGGTCGACTCTACAGAGACTGTGTCGGTGAAAGCTCCCTTTGCCGATTTTGCCACAGCTTATACGGTAGAAGGCTCACCCAATAGCTCCAAGATAAAAGATTTGACGTTGAAGCAGATGAAGCTTCAGAACGACGTGAACAGCTTGTTTCAATCCGTGCAAGCCCGGAAGATGGATGCCGATGTCTTTGAAGACAGTCTTGCGGCTTTGTTGAAAGATTATAAGGATAAAGTGAAGTTGAATTATATTTTCGCTGCTCCCAATACGGCCGCTGCCTACTTTGCCTTGTTTCAGAAGTTGAATGATTATCTGATATTCGATCCCTTGAATAGCAAGGATGACATCAAATGCTTTGCGGCCGTGGCAACCAGCCTGAATAATTTTTATCCGGAGGCCGACCGTTCCAAAAATCTTTATAACATTGTGATAAAGGGGATGAAGAACACACGTACCCCTAAGCAGAAAGTCATGGAAATATCCGAGGAGAATATCTCCGAAACCGGGCTCATCGATATTAGTCTGCGTGACATGAAAGGCAATGTGCGCAAACTGAGCGAGCTGAAAGGAAAAGCTGTGATTCTGGATTTTACGGTTTATCAAAGCGCTGTTTCTGCTACGCATAATTATATGCTGCGCAACCTGTATGATAAGTATGCATCTCAGGGATTGGAGATTTATCAGGTTTCTTTGGATGCCGACGAGCATTATTGGAAAACAACGGCCGACAATCTGCCTTGGATTTGTGTGCGCGATGTCAATGGCATCTACTCTACGGTGGCTGCTACGTATAACGTTCAAAATCTTCCCTCTGTCTTTCTTGTGAATAAAAACAATGAATTGAGCGCCCGTGGAGAGACGGTGAAAGACTTGGAAGCAGCTGTAAAAGCTTTGCTGTAAAATGGTATAAGTCAGTGGCTTGCTTTTTAATATGTTGCAAAACAGTCTTTTTTGCTTGACACGCATTGATTAAAAGACTATCTTTGCCGAGAAATTTAGGAAGAGGGTTCCAGCATGCTGACCATGTTGGAATTCTTTTTTGTTTATAGTACCATTAAAAACTAAAATATTTAAGGAGGAAAACGTATGGCTTACATGTCAGAAGAAGGCTACAATAAATTGCTTGCCGACTTGAAACATTTGGAGGCGGTGGAACGCCCGAAAATAGTAGCTGCTATCGCTGAGGCCCGTGACAAGGGAGACTTGTCCGAGAATGCGGAATATGATGCCGCAAAAGAAGCTCAGGGAATGCTTGAAATGAAAATCAATAAGTTGAAGGCTGTGATTGCCGATGCCAAAATTATCGACGAATCGAAACTGAAGACGGATTCGGTACAGATTCTCAACAAGGTGGAGCTGAAGAACGTGAAGAACGGGATGAAAATGGTTTATACTATCGTTTCAGAAAGCGAGGCCAACCTGAAGGAAGGGAAAATTTCTGTGAACACGCCGATTGCACAAGGTTTGCTTGGTAAGAAGGTAGGTGATGTGGCTGAAATCAAGGTGCCGCAGGGCATGATTAATTTGGAAGTAGTAAACATCTCATTTTAATAGAAAGGCAGGTCTGCGTGCGGGCTTGCCTTATTTTATACATTACAGTTATGGCAACAATATTCAGCAGAATTATCGCAGGTGAAATTCCTTGCTACAAGATAGCGGAGGATGAACGGTTCTTTGCTTTTCTTGACATCAACCCGTTGGTGAAAGGGCACACTTTGGTTGTTCCCAAACAAGAAGTGGATTATATCTTCGATTTGTCCGACGAAGATCTGGCGGCGATGCATGTTTTTGCCAAGAAAATGGCATTGGCCATTGGCAAAGCTTTTCCGTGCAAAAAAGTGGGTGAAGCGGTGTTGGGTCTTGAAGTGCCCCATGCGCACATACACTTGATACCGATGCAAAATGAGAAGGATATGCTTTTCTCCAATCCTAAGTTGAAACTGACAAATGAAGAGTTTATCGCAGTGGCAGAGGCTATACGTGCAGCACTCTGATAATTAATTTCCTCCCTAAATAAAAAAGCGGAAACCGGACGCAATCATTGTCCGGCTTCCGCATCTTTTATTTTGTTCGGTATGTTTTTAATAAGAGCTTAAGTATAATCTTCTCCCATCTTGATCTGTGCGTCATTCACGTATTTGCGGATGGCGTGTTCTTCGTCTTTTTTGCAAATCAGCAACACATTGTCCGATTCGGCAATGAGATACCCCTCAAGCCCTTCGATCACTGCTAACTTATTGTTGGGCAATGCTACGATATTGTCCTTACTGTTATAAAATAAGGACTGACATTTTAAAGAGACGTTCCCGGTTTCATCTTTCGGGGATAAGTCGTATAATGATCCCCAAGTACCCAAATCGGACCATCCGAAATCACCTAACGAGACATAAACATTGTCGGCTTTTTCCATAACTCCGAAGTCAATGGAAATATTGGGGCAAGTCGGGAAGTTTTCGTCGATGAACTGCTTTTCCAGAGGGGTGCCGTAAACATCTTTACCGGGAGCCAGCTTTGCGGCCAATTCCGGCAACAATGTTTCACCTGCTTTGATGATGGAATTTACGTTCCACATGAACAGTCCTGAATTCCAATAGAATTCACCGCTTTCTACAAAAACTTTTGCTAATTCCAGTTCCGGTTTTTCCGTAAAGGTTTTCACTTTATAGAAATTGTTACCTGCCGGTTCGTCTATCTGTATGTAGCCATATCCGGTTTCGGGGCGATTGGGTTTGATGCCGAGTGTCAATAGCTTGTCCGATTCTGAAACAAATCCCAGGCCATTCTCAATGGCTGTTAAGAACTCTCCTTCTTTTAAGATGAGATGATCCGAGGGGGCGACCACTATATTGGCATTCGGGTTCAAGGCGCGGATATGATAAGAGGCCCATGCGATGCAGGGAGCGGTATTTCTGCGTGTTGGCTCCAGTAATATTTGCTCAGGTTTGAGTTCCGGGAGTTGCTCTTTTACAAGGTCGGCATACAAATCATTTGTTACGATAAGTATGTTCTCTACAGGAATTACTTGTTTGAACCGGTCGAAAGTTTGTTGCAACAATGAACGTCCTGTGCCAAAGAAATCCAGGAACTGTTTAGGCATTGTTTTACGGCTGAATGGCCAGAAACGGCTGCCGATTCCTCCACCCATGATGACGCAGAAGTTGTCCTTATTGGTTATCATATTATTTGTTATTTTAAATTTCCGCTAATGTACTGTATATTTTACAAAGGAAGAATGATTCGTTTGTTTTTTCTCATTTTCTTTGTCTTTTTTCATGGAAAGTATTGCAGGTTTAGAAAAAAACCGTATCTTTGCAGCGCATTTCAGAAATGATGTATGCCCAGATGGCGGAATCGGTAGACGCGCTGGTCTCAAACACCAGTGGATTCACTTCCATCCCGGTTCGACCCCGGGTCTGGGTACTATAAAACCCTTGTAAATCGCTGATTTATAAGGGTTTTTACTTTTTCAATGTGTACTAAAAGTGTACTTTGTAACAATACCATGAGAAAAGTGTACTTTCATAGTTTTCCAGTACTCAGTTTTATATTTAATTAACGACAACTTTTCCCTTTGTAACTATTCAGCGATAATGAACGTTGAATATCAAGAACTTATAAACGTAACATTGTGGCAAAAAGGCTCGAAATGACATTCTTTATTAGAATTTGTATGTATCTATTTATGTAACTTATTGATAATCAATAATAGTTTATACACCTTATCGCTGAATAGTTACTCTGCAAATTTTTCTTTTATTCTCATTCTTCATGTTGTAATAGTTATTTTTTGTGTATTTCATGATCTTTTCTTATCTTTGCAATTAAATGGCAACTATAGCTATAGTGACACACCTCTTAAACCATTCCGAACAGAGAAGTTAAGCCTATACACGCTGATGGTACTGCATGAATGTGGGAGAGTAAGACGTTGTCAGAGATTCCTATTTTATACTAATTTTAATTATTTAGCAATATGAAAATTAATGATGTATTTTAGAAGGGGTCTTCATGGATAAAGAAGACCCCAAGTAAGTTGTAGATTTGTATTCTGACCACTTTGATGTATATTGTACTTATGATAGGTGACTACCATAATTTTCAAAAGTGTCATAGTTAGTAGCAGGCTGAACTTATCCTATCTGACATTGTCAGCATAGAGATAACTCTCCGCGAATACAATTTAGGTAAAACCGAAGAATATAAAAAGAAGATGAAAAGGTAATTCTATTTCCTAACGAAGGAAAACGTGAAATAACCAGGATTTGGGAGAAGGAAACTACTCCCAAATCTTATTCTAGGTAATATTAAAAACTGCTATTAAGAATATTAATACTTATCTTTGCCGACTTCTTTTTTACATTGCAATGTATAATGTATGAAGTAACCGCAGAAACACCTCTAAGTATGGAAGACTTAGAACGAAAAAAGAAATTTGATAGATTACAGAAGTTGATGGACCGGTGTGTTTCATCAGCTTATACCAATTATGTAGATAGCATCTATCGAAAGAAAGAGTTCCTCGAATTGAAGCAAGCAAAGTCTATGCTTCAACAAGAGTCTATGCGTAGAACAGATGAATTATCTCGACTATATCTTTCATACCCTGCTATATCTTGTGTGGAGGCATACTATGAAGAAAAAGAATTATTATGGGAAAGTACCTTCTATGAATCTTTAACAAGAGAGGAAAAAGCGCAATGGATGGACTTCAATCCTTTAGACTTTGATTTTGCAAAGTACTCAGCAGAGCCAACTTTTTACAATGATAGACTTCCATTATTTTCATTTTTGATTGAAGCGATTGTACTTGAGAAATGTGCTGTTTATCTTAAAAAAGAAATAGATTTCTTGATTATGGCAACTCCAATGGCACCTAACTCTATTGTCATCAACGAAATTCATACTCCTAAGGCTAACGAGCGAAAAGAAGAAAAGAAGGTTGTTGGTAAAGCTAATATTTTCCATTCTACTCTTACTACCGAACAAATAGAAATCCTCACCAATTGTATCAACGAAGCACGAGTTTTTACCACATCAATCACTATACAAAACCTGACAAACTTCTTCAATGGGAAGTTAGAAGGCGTATTAGTATCTAATAACAACCGCTTATTAGCTTATTTAATGTCGCAACTAAGCGCACGCAATTATATCACAAACGAATGGCAATCAGTCATTGCTTCCCAACAGCTTGTTTTGGGTAAAGCAAAAGAAAAGCCATTAACCCGTACCGATCTTTCATCTGCCAACGACAGTGCCAGACCAGAGCCGAAAGGTTCAGAAATCATTGACAAATATATCAAACAACTGAAAAAAGGTTGAGCAAAGGTTGAGATGTCAAACATCTATCAACCGTAACCTTTCTTTTCTTCCATAATTTTGCCCTCGTTAACAGCAACGAGGGTGCGCACCCTCTATCGTTTTACCTAACAAATAAAAAATATGGAAAAGACCATAGAGGAACGAGTTTATGAACTCGAACAACTTCTCTTTACAAACAAAAAAGTGCTTAGCTTTGATGAAGCAAGCAAGTTTCTCAATCTATCAAAGAGTTATCTCTACAAGCTCACATCGGGCAATCTGATTCCTCATTATAAGCCACAAGGTAAGATGCTTTATTTTGAGAAAGCAGAACTCGAAGCATGGCTACGTCAGAATCCTATCAAGACTTCTGCGCAAATAGCTCAAGAAGCACAGAGATATATCATGGGTAGCAAAACTTTAATGCAGAAGTAAGGCTATGGAAAACGAGAATTTCATTCGTGTTGGCACAACATTGTACAAGATTGTGAACCAACCTCGCGTTACAGGTGGTTTTGTTAAGAAGCGCATAGCATGGAATGTTGAAACACTCCGCCAAGACCATGGTAAGGATTTTCTGGCTACTGTTCCAAAGTACGATGGTTTCTGCACTGTTCCTAATCATGTCAACTACCAACAAGTGGTTGACAAGTTCCTCAATCTCTATGAACCGATAGGACACCAACCAAAAGAAGGAGAGTTCCCACACATTGAATCCCTGATAAGGCATATATTCGGAGAACAATACGAGTTGGGTATAGACTACTTGCAGTTGCTCTACCTCCAACCCGTGCAGAAACTCCCCATCCTCCTGATGGTGTCAGAAGAACGCAATACAGGCAAGAGCACGTTCCTTAATTTTCTCAAAGCCGTATTCCAGAACAACGTAACCTTCAATACCAACGAAGACTTCCGCAGTCAGTTCAATGCGGATTGGGCAGGTAAACTGCTTATTGTGGTGGACGAAGTATTGCTCAATCGTAGGGAAGATAGCGAGAGATTAAAAAACCTCAGCACAACACTTTCTTATAAGGTGGAAGCAAAGGGCAAAGACCGAGACGAAATCTCCTTCTTTGCCAAGTTCGTGCTGTGTTCCAATAACGAGTTACTCCCAGTCATCATCGACGTGGGAGAAACCCGATATTGGGTAAGGAAGATAGAACGTCTTAAAAGCGATGATACCGACTTTCTGCAAAAGCTGAAAGCCGAAATACCTGCCTTTCTCTATTTTCTGCAACACCGAACTCTGTCCACCCATAAGGAAAGCCGTATGTGGTTTGCGCCCAAACTGACCTTTACACCAGCCTTGCAGCGCATTATCCGCAGCAACCGTAATAAGATTGAGTTGGAAATGTCTGAACTCTGTTTGGAGGTTATGGATCAGATGGTTGTTACCGAGCTTTCATTCTGTATCAATGATATGGTATGTTTGCTGAACAACACAGGCTGCAAGGCTGATAAAAGCCAAGTCCGCAGAATTGTGCAAGATATATGGAAACTCACTCCTGCCTCCAACACGCTGACATATCTGACTTATCAGATGGATTACAACAGTTTGCGAAACTATTCGCCCATCAAACGGACAGGCAGGTACTATACCGTAACCAGAGAACAACTCACAAACATTTAATCATTATTTTGATGAAATGATGAAAGGTATATATAACAGATTGATTGGCAATGCCTATTTAGTTCATCTTTCCACTCATCAGTATGAAAGAATGATGAAAGAAAAAGACGATACTGTCCAAAAGAGAAATACATATTTTTCTTTTGGTAAGCCCTGTGATGAAACCATGATGAGCAAGTAATTTATTTGTTATGAAATGGTTATGTGCATTTTCATCAAATCATCAATTTTTCAAACCATTCAACTTCACTCTAATATGAACATACAAGAAATTAAAACGATAAAGTTGCAGGATTTTCTTACGAGTCTGGGATATACTCCCACTAAGCAACAAGGCAACAGGTTGTGGTACCTTTCCCCCTTTCGTCAGGAGAGCCATGCTTCATTCAAGGTAAACACCGAGCGTAACCAATGGTACGACTTCGGTATTGGCAAGGGTGGAAACATCATAGATTTGGCAGAGCAACTCTACAAATCCTCTGATGTGTCGTATCTCATTCATCAGATTGGGCACAATGTTCCAAGTATGGTTTCTGCATCTCCTGGAGTTGTGAAGCCTAAACAGAGTTCTGCAACTTTTGAGAACTTGCAAGTACTTCCTTTGTCGCATCCAGCTTTGATTAGATACTTGCAGGACAGATGTATTGACATAGAAGTCGCCAAATCTGTTTGCAAGGAGGTACATTATGAGGTCAACAACAAACGTTATTTTGCTATTGGCTTTCCGAACTGTGGTGGTGGTTATGAGTTGCGCAATCCTTTCTTCAAGGGTTGCATTGCACCGAAAGACATCAGCCATTTCTATGCCGACGAGCCGAAGAAAGTATGTTTTCTTTTTGAGGGTTTTATGGACTTTCTGTCATTCATGACACTGAAAAGGAAAGAGAATCCACAGATTACAAGACTGCGGCAACAGGATTATTTGATACTCAATTCTGTAACGAATATTCATAAGACGATAGAGAGATTATCACGCTATGACAGCGTTCAATGTTTCTTGGATAATGACGGTGCAGGAAGAAATGCCTACCTGCGATTATCGAAGAAATTAGGAAATTCAGTTACAGATGCTTCAAATTTATACAATGGTTTCAAGGACTTAAACGAGTATTTATGTGCTGAATTCAAGCATTCAGAGAAAGCTGAAAATAAGAAGACCAAAGGGATTAAGTTATGATTGCAGGATTTGCTTTGCATAATCTGTTTTTCGGGGAGCAAGTTTATGTTTTGGGCATACCAAAACCACTTGCTCCACCTCCTATCACTCGGTTTGGAGGATTATCCCGTTGGTCTCCATCAAATCAATAAGCGAAACAAGTATGATAAGAACAGAATATAAAAAAGGTGGTCGCCCAACCAAAGGCGCAGCCGAAAAGAAGAAATACCGTATCACGGTGAAACTGAATACGCAGGATTATTATACGCTTAAAGGTAAAGCCAAGAACGCAGGAATATCCATGAGTGAGTTTGTAAGGAAAGTTCTTGAGGAAGGAAATGTCATTGAACGACTGACAGTAGAGCAAGCAGGTTTCATTCGCAAGCTGTGTGGAATGGCAAATAATCTCAATCAGTTGGCACATCGTGCCAATGCGGAAGGGTTTCATTCAGTTGCTCCTTTCCATAAAATCATCATTAGCAAGATAGATGAAATATTAAATCTGATACGAAGATGATAGCCAAAATTATGAAAGGTTCGGGCTTCAAGGGTGTTATCAATTACATCCTTGACCCGAAGAAAGGAACAGAACTTATAGACAGTTCCGGAGTGAGAACAGACAGTATCAACCATATTGTTCAAAGTTTCATCGACCAAACAGAACTTAATCCACGAGTGGGTAAGGTTGTGGGGCATATCTCCCTAAGTTTCTCTGCACAAGACTCCCCAAGACTCAGCAATGAGTGGATAGTGAAAGTAGCTCGTGAGTACTTGGATAAGATGGGAATAAAAGATACGCAATATATCATCGGTCGCCATTTCGATAAGGAGCACCCGCATGTGCATATTGCATTCAATCGGATAGACAATAACGGCAAGACGATCTCTGACCGTAACGACAGATTCAAAAGTGAGAAGATTTGCAAAGAACTGACCACCAAATATGGTTTATACTTTGCCGATGGCAAGGAGAAAGTCAAAGAGTATCGCTTGAAAGAACCTGATAAGACCAAGTATGAAATCTATCAGACGTTGAAAACAGAAATTACTCGGTGCAGGGAATGGAAAGACCTTCTTACTCATTTGAAAAAACAAGATATTGATGTCCGCTTCAAGTACAAAAGCAACTCACAGGAGGTGCAGGGTATCATCTTTGAAAAGAACGGTTATCATTTCAATGGCTCTAAAGTGGATAGGAGTTTCAGTTATTCCAAGATAGACTTTGCCCTGCAACAGAATAACAGGGAACACGAACAGCAGACACAAGGAATGATAAACCTCATATCCAATGTTGCAAGTGTTACGAGCGAAATTACCAACAACCTCATAGAAGGAGGATTGGATTTGTTTCAAACTCATGGTACTGTCCCTGCGGAGGTTTATAACACACTCGATAAAAAGAAGAAAAAGAAGAAAAAGAAAAAACGTAAAATACATTTATAAGTATGGCCGATAATAATACATTTGTCCTCTTTGAGGAAATCAAAAATAAACTGGAGACAATTTACAGGGAACTAAAGGAGTTGAAAGAAAAGGAGAATGGTTCTGTTTCCCTCCCTGTTCAATCTACACCAGCACAAAGTGATGAGCAGAAAGAACAAGAATTGCTCAAACAGTATGAGCAGCGAACAAAAGATGTGCTCAACGAGTACATTGGTGTGCAAGTGCGCATCAAAGACGAGGAAGCTAAGTCCATTGACAAATTGGTGGCAAACGTCCTGACCATGTTGCACGAGTGGCAGGAATAGAAAGAACAGCCAAAGCAACAAGAGCACATCCATAGACACAGTTTTGACATCAAGTCATCGAAAGTCTTTACTACCGTGGTGGCAGTGTCTGTCCTCTGTTTTGTTTCTTTGGTCGGTATTTTTTTCTTATGGCAAAGCAAACAGCAATACAAGGATGATGCCTTGAAATTTCGTATCATTAGAGTATGGCGAGGTTGCAGCCCTAAGGAAATCCTATGGCTTAACGATGTATTTGACATTCATCGCAATGAAAAGACAATCAAGCTAATCAAGGAGAAAGCCGATGGTTACGATATGGATTTGAAGCAAAAGGCAGATAGCTTGATGCAAAAGAAATAGAAATAATCCTATATGAAGCAAGCCCAACCTAAGTTCTCGTTTGGTTGGGCTTGTGCGCTGCATATTAGTCTATGATTTCCCAAAAGCCGCCTTTATTGGGACCGACACGGCGAAGGTATTTATCACGCATAGCTTCTATGTTACGAGATATAGAATTTTCACTGATTCCCACATGTTTGGAAAGTTCCGATTTAGAAATATATGGATTCTCTATTATTAGCTTGATGATAGAAATACGATTTTCTGTTAATTTTTCATTGAGAGCCACCGCTTTTTCTATCACCTTCTCTATCACCTCTTGATGAGTTTTTATCACCTTTTCTGTCACGTTGACATCCTTTTCTATCACCCTTTCTGTCACCTTCGGCACTGTAATCTTCAGAATAAAATCATCAAGATGGAAAGATAGATGTGGTGTACCATTAGCTTCCAACTCCCTGCATACACGATCCACACCTTCACCAAACTCCTTTACAAAGTCGTATGTTTTAAGGAATTGGGCTATTTGGGGATTACGCGAGAAATGTGTATGACGAATGTTAGAGGGCTTGACCGTTCCAGGCAGTCTGCCCGGCGACTCAAATACCAAACGATTGTCGAACATCTTAATTTGAATTTCAGTCCCCTTGATATTGTAGGCACGGTGGCAGCAAGCATTGACTACCATTTCTTGAATCACAAACTTTGGATAATCTCTATTGGTTACAAACTGGCCGTGCAGTCCAAGGAATGTGTGTTCCTCCACCTGAGTTTCAAGATAAGCTATTGTGGCTTTCACCTGATCAAGTATCGTTCCTTCAAAGGTTACGTCCTTGATAACGTTCATTTCTGCACCCACTCGCTCCTCTGTACCTTTATAGCGAATGAAGCGAGTGCGCCCACGAGGAAAGAACTTTTGAGGATATTTACCAAACAGCAGAACACAAGCCACACTAACTTGCTCCTCTCCCTTTGCATTGGTAGTTATGAAGCCATTATTTTCATGTAGATATTGCTTGGCTGATTTGGTATAACCAATCAATTCCGTATATCTTTCGACAGCAGCCATATCAATGTCATCAGCCGTAGCACCATACACAGCCGTATCTTCATAGTAGCGTTCTCCCTTATCGTACATCAACTGTATGCGCTCTTCAAAAGACAGCTTCCTGCTTTTATCCCCAACACGCATATAGGCTTCGTCTGCCTGATTAGCATGTAGTTCAGAACTTGCAGGAATGTGCATCAATAAAATATAATTCTCGTTTCCGTTCTTATCCGTGCATGGCAACAATTCGCTGGTAATAGGCACTGAAGGATTACAAAAGTCTAGAGGAACACGCAGCAACTCATTTAGCTTCTCTGTGTATTGTTCCACACCCTCTATCTTCCGATTCTTGTCAGACACACCGATAGCAATATCACCACCGTCAGCATTAGCAAATGCGACGATTGGAATAGCCAATGCCTTGGGGGAAATTTGAATGCTTTTGCAGTCAAACGTCTGATCTTCCTTGCGAGTCTGTATTTCTTGTATTGTCATATATTTTTATTTTTGCTATTATGATAGACATCAAAAAGCATGCAACAATTAAAGCCATAATCCTTATTTGAGAAAATGGGAGATATTGCTTAAGTCAACATTAATCAATGTATTGACTATTTCACTGTAAGTCATTCCTAATTGAAGGCCAAACTTGCCAATGAAAACTTCAATATCATGTACTGTTTTCCTTCCGCTGTTTCTCACATTAAATAGGGTAACAGCTGCATCAATCTTGGGTATTTCACCAAAAGTGGAGATACCTAAAACATTCAGTACATTGATAGCTCTTACTGAAAGATTTAGATTTTGGACAGGAGTATTAAGTAATTCCGCAACATGGGAGTTGATATCTACAACTTGATTTGTAGTCTCTCTCAAACTTTCATCCTTTACCACGCTTCTTAATCGCTGTATTTCCTCTATATAGAGTTGAGCCTGTGCATGTAGTTGCGCATTGTCCTTACGTAGTTGCTCATTCTCATGAACTTCATTTATAAGAATAAACTTAACCTCTTCCAGTATTTTCTTATATAGTTGTCGTATCCTTTCTTGTGTAAGATTATTCTTCTTGGCAACTTCACTTCTAGGAACCCCGTTAACAAGATCTTGTAAGATGGAATAGTTTCTTTGCTCTATTTTTTTTTCGAAGATTCCTATAATCTCAAGGAAAAGAGAAGACAAATGCTTGTTTTCAGAAAAAATGTCGCTTTCATCTTTTCCATCTAAATAATCCTTAACATCTTCGTCTTCAGACAAAGGTAAATCATTAAGAGCACAAAATAAAATGGATTTGGATACAGGTTGCTTAACTATACTATCAAAACGAGACAAAAACTTGTCCTCTCTGACACTTGTGTTATCGTAGAGGATTGTTGTACCCAATGGCAACATGATTTCTGGTTCATTGACACTTTCTATCAATTTGAAATCTGATACATTGTCTATTATATTGGATTCCTTGTCTATTTGAATCAATACAATGCCATTGGCTATATGACAAAAACAATAGTCACCAACAGACAAGTTAAGTTCTTCGGAATGAATTCTAAAATTATCGGTTTCAGGTAAGTATACCAGCTTCGGCATCCTGTTTGCAAATGACTCTTCTATAGGAGTCTCAAAAACGATGTCTATATTTTCTTCTCTTGTTAATTGAAAAAGAACTTTTAAGTCCCAGTAGTCACGTGTACCCTCCAGAATAGCTTGCGTGTCATTTAGGAAGTCGGAAAGCCATTCTCCGTTACAATCTGTCAGCAGGAGCGAAACAAGAGTTTTATCGCCTTTTGCCTTACTCCTCCCATATGGGGCACAAAGAATGGTGTCTATATTTGGAAAGTGATAACTCCTCAAAGATTTTGTATCAACATAACGGAAGTCTCGAAAGATAGAATTATTTTCCACCTCGCTATCGATATAAACCGTTTTTACAATATCTCCTTCATGGAGCATACAAATATCACCTTCCTTAAAAGGAAAGGTATATGTTCTCAGATTATCGCTTACCTTATTTATATAATAGACAACCATCGATTAAAAAAGCTTGTTTTCGGTGAAACCTTTTTGTAGAACTTCAACGTATGGCATTAGACTCTTAAACTCTGGATCGATGTTATGGCATTGTTCCTTTATGATGCCACGACGATGTACCGCTGGGTCAAGACAATACATCTTAAATTCTTCCTCATTTACATCCTCGGTACGCTGCCAGTGTGGGAATAGCAGTTTCATATAAGCTGTAGCAATACGCTTCACGGCATTACTATCTCGCACATCGGCCTTTTCTTCAAAGCGAACGAGTTGATCGAACAATAATCCATAGGTGTTCTGTGTACGCATGGTATGAAGAATTTCAGAAAAGTATTCCACATTGATAGTCCATCCTTTGAAAATCATGCTTTTGTCCACTCGCGGAAGAAGCCACCCTTCAATAAAGCAGTGAAAACGATCGAGCAATGCCGACTCACGGAAATTTTCTGGCAGGTTGCTGAAATAAAAAGGCGACACAGGCAAGTGTTGAGCAGACAGAGGAATGTTTCCCATAAGCATCAAGCCGCACTCTGAAGAAAACTCATTATTATCAATGGTAGTCTTACCACTTTCCAAATATGATTTTAGAGCAGCTTGAATCTCGGCAGGCTCTTGGAAAACGATAGTCTGTATTTCATCGAATACTGTAAAGTCATGGTTTTTGATAATACCATTCTGCTGTTTTGTTTTGTCAAAAAACAACTTAGCACGTGTCACCTTACCACCACTTACCAGCCAGCCATACTTAGAAAGATTGCCAAATACATAGCTTTTCCCTGTTCCTTTAGGAGCCAATTCGATCACATTCAGACGTGGTTCTATAAAAATGAGCAAACGGGTAAGGAACTCCAACTTTTGGGTTAGCGATGTGAATCCATTAGGGTCATACTCCATGGCAGACAACAATACGTCAATCCATTCTAAAGTAGTGAAACAGTGACGTGCCTCTGCAAGATAGGAGATATCCACAGAACTATAAGGCTTGAATGGTTTATAATCTACCATTTGAATATGATTTTTTTTACCATCATCGTCTGGCAGTAGACAAAGTTTGATAATACCCCATTTCTCACCCTCAACAAATTCGCCAGAGTTGCGAGAATAGACATATTCTGGAATTAGCCCCTCACGTTGCTTGATGCCATAATCAGGAATGGCAAATTGACGCTCATTCTTTACAATGTCAATATACACCACAAAACGAGCCAAAAGCGTAACTTCTTCGCCACTTTGCAGTCTGTCTTTAACACTGCCTTGTTTTGCTGGAATAACTTTATCTAAAAACTGAGTGAGTGCCATTCTATCAACTTCGCCAGTTTGAATGTTCAGATAACGTTTCAACAGAAAATCCTTAACAAACGCAGGAAGGTTTCGGCCAGCAAAAAGACTACCTGTTGATGCAGGATCTTTGTAAATAGACATTGCCGAAAAATGCTGTCTTATCTTGTTGCAAATTTCTTCTTTCATAAATATTCATTTATTAAAAGTCGAACAGTTCTTCTTCTTGAACGCCTGTTGTTACCTTAATCTTCATTGGGCGAACAACTCCTCCAAGTTGAAGCGTGAAATCTGAAACATTGGCATCTAACATTATATCCTCTGTTTCATATGTATCGCTATTCAGATGATGAACATTATATTTCGCTCCATTATAAAGCACGTAAGGAACATCAGCTGACGGCATATTTTTAATTTCAAATTGTACGCGTGGATTTGAGCCACTTATTTCATAAGTGAGTAGATTGAACGACCAGTTGGTTGCTGCAGGTGCACTTGAAATGATAAAAATTGGTACTAGTACCTCTTCTGGTGTACAGCCACCATGAATACCTTGTCCCGATGGTATTTTGGCGCAAAGCGATTCATGCTTTAGTGCACACAAAGTTTTATTATCCTCCAAACGGAAATAGCTACTATCCATAGTAGATTCCGCCTTTTTGCGAATGGCAATGCGTCCGTGATGGTCGCTATCAACACCAGGCATATTTTTACCATTAAGTAATTGCGACAAATAGGTCAGCCCATGATCAGAGATAATCGCAATCTTCTTGCCTATGTATTTCTGCAAAATTTCTTCAATGCTTCTTCGTACAACATCTATCTCCTTGATAATTGTAAATGGACTTATATTATCTGAGCGATGAGCTAATGTATCAAGGTCTCCAGACTTCTCCAATTGAACACCCTGAGGAAGAAGGCGCTGTAGATCTTTCTTATTTATATCAGTCTTAGTAGGAAGAAGGGCACGAGCAATTCTTATCTCGTTGAGGAAAATCTGTTGGTCTTTTCTCTCTGCAATTATGCTTTTAATTAGAGGAATCCAGTCGACCCCCAATCCGTCAATCCAATAAAAAACTTCAATGTCGCCACGGTTTTGTAGTAAGGTATATGTGGAACAGAATGAATTGTACCACATATCAAAAGAAGACTCTGAGCCATTAAGTTCATTTATAAATTGTTTAATATCAGTTGTGTATCGATTGGAAATCTTAGCTTTCTTATATTGCTCAATGTATGGATTCACCCAGTCTGGGACTCCTGTTGCAACTCCAATACCTTCAGACATATAGGTGTAAAGTTCTGGGAAGAACGTTGCGATGTCGTTAAGCGCAATAAGTTCTTGACCCAACCAACTTACTGCAAATTCTTTTTCCTTGTGTGTGATTCCCGTAAAATATCTTAAAGTGCCAGAATAGCCAATCTTTGTAGGCAAAGTCTGTAAAGATTTTGCTATCATGTTTTCTGCAGCATCCGACAGTTGAATATTCTTTTGGGCAGCATAGATAAGGCTGTATTTGCGTACTTCCATTTCTGCCGCAATTTCCGTTATATCCTCTGCCATTTTCTCTATCAGTTCATTAGTGCCATATGAAGATGTAGCATTAAGGCATCTGCATAAATAACCTTCACCATTTTCTTTGTTAATATAGAAACGTGCCAAAAGCCAACGATTGAATACATAAGGATTGTCAAACCAGAGACGAATGAAATCTTTATATGTTTCTATGTCATTGATGCCAAAGTATTGTTTAACAAATTTGCCAAAGTTGAATCCATTGCTTACATCAATGCTCTCTGCCAATATCTTCCAGTTCTCTCCATCGCTTTCTAATGGCACAATACCACCAAATCCAAGACTCAAACCTGCCGTTAAAAATTGGAATGCAGTGTGACAGGCCTGATAAGAAAAGGCGTTGTCGGGCTGTGCAAATCGAGCATTAGCAAAAATGGCTTTCGATTTACAAATGATTTGTGGTGATACTTGTTTTTTGCTATCTTTCCATATATTCAACCACTCTCTGATGTTGTTCACGATGGTATAGTTAGCCTTCAACCCACTTACGCCAAAGTCTGTGTCTTCTGTAAGAATTAGCTTATATGTCAGGTCCTTGTCTTCTGATATCAATCTCCAAATGTTGATTTGACTATCATCCTTGAAAGTTTCCATCTTACCTTCAAGACCGACAAGTGGGACATAAACACGTTGGTGCTTTTCTTGGGCCTCAGGAGTTGCTTCAATAGCTTTAATCGTTTTTATCAAAGCATCAAAGGCTTTTTTCTCTTCATTGTCATAGAATCGTGCCAATTCAGAGAATGGAGCAATCACACAATCGTTGGGACTCTTTTTCTTTATATGATCAGTGATACGATCGGCAAGTTCAACATGTGTAATAAGCAGGTCAGGATAGTTGTTGTCTATCCAATGATCCACGCTCTCCACATGTGCCCCTTGTTCTGTTTGCAAGAAATCCACAAATTCATAGCAGTCGCGGAAGTTGTCAAACAGCACAAACCGTATTGGGTACCTGTCGAGAGTAGAAGCACCAACACCTTTCGCCTGTTTATCGTCCTCAACATATGCTTTGAGGGCATCCATTTCTCTGAACGGTTCTTTATACATATTTCAACAATATATCTATGACGTAACTCTCTTCTTGGTTTATCATATTTTCAATAGCTTGACGCAAGTCCTCGCTGTTGTTTATTCGGTTAATGGCCTTGTTACGTTTCTTTTTCAACTCATCGGGGTTGACTGGCTGAATAGGAGGCGCTGGGATAACAGGTGGCTGCAGCTGTACAGTAGGCATTGGAATAGGCGTTGGAGTGGACTTAGATATACGCCAATCCTTCAACTTATCTTTCACCTCTTCTTCTGTCCACATACCGACTTCACTTTCCAAATGCTCGTGAAGATATTTTTGTGCTTCTTTCACTTCTTCATCCATTACATTCACGTTCTCTATGCTTTGCATATAATTGACAAAGCCCTTGTGAAAGTTGTCGGCAGATGGTATCAGCAAATTACCAAAATCTGTTTTTAGCGCATCGTAGCCACTGATGGTGTTTTCCAGCAGACTTGGGTTCTTCATGCTTTCTGGATTATTAACAACTTGTATGAGATTGTCAATAAATTCCTTCATTTCTGATGTACATTCTTCGATATTTTTTAATGACCAAAGCGGATAGCCTTTCTCTTTGCAATATACATGAAGTACAGCCCAACGAGCATCTTTAAGACTGCTAATATCAGAATAACCTTTCAGTTTGTTCAGGTTGAACATTCTGATAAGGCTCTTGCAAACCCGTCCAGCTTCCTTGCTCTCAAATATAAAGTTCAATTTGTTGCTAGTTCTGCCACTTTCCCAAGCTTTGAACATCTCCACGACATCATCTGCAAGATGCTGTGCCGTACGTTGTTTCCCGTTAGTATCAAAGATAACATTGATGTACTTGCGCATGGCAAAAGCTACCATTGCCATTGGTGCATAACTCTGGAAAAGCCCAAAAGGCGCTTCTGTCAAGCCAATGAGCTTATCACCAATGTTGAAACTTTGGTTCTTGCTCGTGTGACGACCACTAAGCCATTCGTCTACATAGTCGCAGACTTTCTTTAGTGGATGATTAGGCGAGACTGTATCCTTCCATTGCAAGTTATCATCTACGCTGTCTTGTAGCAAAAACTCTACGTGACGGGCTGGACCTCCACATTTGTCAATAATATCTTGCTTCGTATTGTAATTTAACACCGCATCGACCGTGGCTTTCACTGATGCTTTCTTCCAATAGGTCGCGCTGAATTTCGTGCGTATAGTTTCTAATGATTCAGGACCATTCGTGAAAATACTTGGTGCAATGCTACTGTTTATGGTGCTGGTCATCTTGCTGCCAACAATAGTCATGCTGTCACCATTGAGATAGAAAGTCACATTGCTGCCACGCATCTTATTCACCCATTGCTGTATCATTTCTGCTGCCTGTTTCGTATAGGTCTGATGCTGCTGGGGCAAGCCGTGGCTTTGGGCACACTGTGCATTAGCTTGATATTCGATGAAACGCTCGTATTCTTTATCGCCCATCGTTGTCTCAATTACAACAAAGGTAATGGTGGTGTAACGTTCGTCCTTGCAATTTTTCTCTGCAATTTCTTTTAATAACAAAAGTTCTTGGTTATTGCGAGCCACCATGATAGCGAGGAAAGTCTCATAGGGTTGAGCTTGCTTTTTCGAATTACCTATTTGGTTCATTAGTGTGTACTCATTACCCTGTATGCTGAAAAATTGGAACGCATATGGGCGAGCCACTTGCGAGAAATTTCGGTTAAATATATTAGTAGCTGTGTCACTAAATTTGATTACCTGGTCGGTAAATAAGAATCGAGAAGCTCTTAATTCTTGTTTAATTTTCTGTATTTCGTCACCAGGCAAAGCGGTGAACAAAATAGAGAAATTACCATTAGGTTGACGTTGAATGATACTTTTGTCATTGAAGAAATCAAGAATGGTTGGTAATTCGTCTTGCACTTCTGTACCGGAGAATAAGTTTTCAATATTCTCGGTACTGGGCGTAACAGTATCGCTATTTGCAATGTTATTCAAAGCATTAAGCAATAGAATACCCTTAAAAGTTTTCAAATAATTATCTCCTTGACTCTCTACTGCTAAGTGGTGGCTATTATATCGCTCTGTTACGGCACCAAACTTAGTACTATCGCTTTCAAAGTATTCCTGAACGTAGTCCCAAAGATAATCTGCCGTGATAGTGCGTTCATCTGTATAAGCAGCACCATCATCTAAGAAATCACGAACGGCATCACTGGCCAAAAACTCAAATACACTTCGACTACTGGATCCGGCTTCACGTGCATAGTAAGTTGCAAGATTGGCTGTTGCTGGATGCAATGGAAATAAGTTCTTGATGTTTTCTATGGTCTGTTCGGTATCTGTACTTGTTGTACTGAACATTTCCAACAACTCTGGATGGATGCCAAAGAAACGTTCCTGACGAATCATGTATAACGTGTAATTTACAATCTTGAACTTCTTCGACATAATTTTGAATGCCGAAACAGGTTCCATGTTGTAGACTACATAGTGGTACCGTCCTTTGGTCTTTTCGCGTTCTTCTTCTTTAAGTGTATTTAGTGCCGAAGGGTGAGAGATAAATAAGAAGTAAGTGTCATTTTCCGCATTCATCATGGCCTCTGCAATTTCCTGAAGTTGTACCAACAAACGGATACCTATGCTCGAGGTCATTACTTCGGTAAATTCATCCCAAATAATCAACAAACCATTATAGTCTGTTTTCTCTCGAAGGGCATCCTGTACCTCAAAGATCCATTGCTGAAGATTGTTGCTTTGCAAGCGAATATCGTAACCGCCCATACGTAGGGCTTGGCGCACACTGTCAAGCACGTCTGTATCAGCAGCCATTAGGCGTTGCTTCAGCCTGTTAGTGTCGGGTGCGACACTTGAAAGTTGAGCACTCTGTTCAATAAGATTTTCCCAAAATTGTGGTTGGTTCTCGATGTGCTGAACATACATGTCAAAGTCTGTCTGCACCGTGATATCCAATCCTGCAGCCATGAGTGCACGTTTTATCTCACGCTGCATTTGCAGAGAAAGGTCTTCCTCGTGGGCAATGCTCTGTTGGCCATACATGTTCACGGGGAAGAGGCGTTTTGTTTCGCGAAGTTGCAAAAGACTATTACGTATGACATCATACTTTTCCTTTTTATATTCGTCCTCAACGTATTCACGAATATCGTCTATGGGGTCGCACAATAGATGCTGAATGACAGCACCTGCATGACTCTTTCCCGTACCATATGTGCCGGCAATCCATAGGGACTTATGATTGTCCGCATCATTATTGCGCACGGCACGAATGGTGCGTTGCAAAACTCCGTTAAACTGGTCGTTAGCAATGAAGGTTTTCCATTCTCCACTGCTTTCCTCCTTAATGTTGTAGGCTGGACGCATTTCTCTAAGCGTCACTATTTTACTATATGACATATGGCTGTTATTTTATTCTTTGACAGGTCTTATGAAGTAACTAATGATGGCCTCTTTTATCTCGTTTCTTGCTTTTTCGTTTTGTAACAACTGCCACAACTCGTTGTCCAAGGCCGCAGACTCTACGTTTTCACGAAGATATTTGACAGAAGGGCTTTTGCGACTACAGTCGTCTATAAGATGATAGAATCCATCTCCCTTCAAATAGTAGAAAGGATAAATAGGTGATGTCATAGACTGTTGGCTGTATTCCTTGAAGAAAGCCTTATAGGTACTTAACAAAGATTCTGTCAATACTATGCGATTATCAATTACACTCTCGTTTTTTATTCCGTGCAAGATTGACAGCATGAATATAGGTTTGGCAAGGTTATTCTTACCATTATACCTCGAAACAGTCATAGTGCGAAGTAAATTTTTGTAATATTCAATTATTAAGTGAGAGGTCATATTTATAAAACTAGTTGTTTGAGTATATCCATAGAACTTAAATCTTCTCTAAGTGTAATGCTGTCAAGACCCATGTTTAGTTCTGCAATAAGTACCCGATTTGAAGTAGAATTAAGGTTTCTAAAACTTTTCTTAGCACTTTCTTTGGTAAAACCAAATTCTACAAATATACCACTCACATTATCTTCGTTGTAGAAATCATTTACACGAAGGCTTTTTGTATTATGATCTTCAGCATATCTGTAAGTGGAATATGCAACTGTAAGGTCTGAAAGTTCCATAGAATTACGTCTGTTTGCAGTTCCTTTTTCTTCGTCTACATAAAGTCCAAACCTTTCCCCAATAGGAGAATTTGAAAATGTAGCAACAAGTGCAGCTATTGCATTTTCTACAGTTCTCTTCCCATATGCAGATTGGAATTCATCCATAAACATATCTGTAAGAAGTTTCTTATTGTATTGGCTGTTGGGCTTAATGCGAGAACAGAACCAATGAGCAATGAATGAGTTTCTAACTAGATTGACCCATATTATTTCCCAAACACTATCGGGCTCGTTAACATAGGCGTTTGACAATATCTTGCCTACCTCGGTAAGTTCTTTCTTGTCATCAATAATTTCCGCTTCTTTAAGCCAATTAGTCATTGCTGGTATTTGTTTCACGCCTAATCCTGCTGTGTTTTCTGTGAAAAATGACTCTGGGTCGCTGAAAAACACACTTAACCACTCTTCTTTTAAACCAAATGTATTGTATCGGTCTATACCTGATTTTGCTTTCATATTTGAATTTATAGTTGTTGATACGGATGTTGCCACAACACAACCTTTTTCATGGAAATTAAGACATCTGTGGCAATGAATACATTTCTTCTTGTCTATTTCAACAAAGGGAAGTACTTTTAATGCACCAGTCGGACATTCAACTTCACATGCCTCACAACTAATGCAATAGGTAGTCTTATAAATAACTCTTCTTACAAGAGATTGTAAATTAGGGTTAGTTGCATTATGTATGATGAAATAAACTCCTTTTTTTGATTTATTTATGCTGAATGAGTACAATTTCTTTTCAAAATTAAGTTCCCCAGTACATTCTGAATCTGACTTAGTATAGACTGAATATGGACATAAAACAGGAAGCCATATGAGAATATCTAATTGCGGGTCTTTAATTCTTGCTATAAAATCAGTACCTTTATTCTCAAAAGAAACAGATGAAGAGTTGCCAAGTATATTGCCACTAGCTCTAAATTTCCATTTACGTTCTTTGATATAATCTTGTATATCTTTCACACCACTTGAGGAGGAAAGTTTTTCGATACGATTAAGGAATGGTGCAAGCGATTCTGAATAGCGCAGATTAACAATCATATCATCCCAAGCCGTTGAATACGGACATATAATACAGCCAACACGCGCTTTTCCTAAACGATATGCAGGGTTGATTGGTAGATGATATTTCAGTAAGTACAGAAATATTTCAACCGTATTCCAGTGTAGTATCGGACGTGCATTAATAGCAGTATCGTGTTTAACTCCTTTACCAATGCGTTCATATCTTGAACGTCTCACACTTTCTTCTGCTCTTACACCTTCAAATGTCAATACATGCAATTGTTTACCGTCTTCATTTTTTAAACTTCTATACAACGGAGCTGTTTTCATAATAGTACAACACCATCGCAACGTATCACTTGGCGTTCCAATCTTATCCCAATAATTGAGTACACTCTCATGGTTACGAGTTAGTGAAAATTTTAAGTCAGGAAAGTGTTTATGATAGTGGTCTTGCACTTTCTGATAGAGTTTGAGTGATGGCGGCAACTCATAGCCAGTATCTGAATATATAACCTCAAACTCGGTACTTGGAATGGCACGAGTACAGAGATCGAGCACCACCTGAGAATCCTTACCTCCTGAGAAAGAGGCGAGAAACTTATCAATCTTCGTCGTATGGAACACTTTTTTACCCTGCTCTTCGGCTGTGTTAAGTGGCATTATCTCAAAACTATCGCAATCTTCGCGTACAATGGCCATTTTCTTCTTTGTCTTCATCTCCATACGCTTCGCAAGAGCCTCGTAGTCAAGTTGATTAGCAGCTATCTTGGCCACGCTTTTTCGTGCCCCTGCATATTGAATGAATGTTTCTCGAATGAACTCAATAGCTTCACTTTCTAATAAGAACATAAATTCAGCGTTGCGCTCCAACATCTTATTTACATTAACGGGCTTCAACTCGACATTTTCCTTACCGGGCTGAAATATGATCATAGCAGGGTCGTAGATATTGGCACCTTTAGCCTCGAACATAAGTTCTCCTAGATACCAATATTGCTTATTAATTGCCCACAACAAAGGAGCCTCTGTGTGAGGATATTTCCATCCTAACTCATTAAGTTTAAGCAAATCGAGTTCTTCCCAGAATACAGGACGAGGTGATATACCAAGAGTTCCATCCACAATGCGTGAATGAAGCAATACACCCCCCGTTTCTTTATCCCAAGTTATTTTATACATTGTTTTCTTTTCTCACTAATTCTGTCAGTTCAACATTGAGTAGTTTCGCTATTTTGAGATAAGTCCCCATAGTCGGTTGGCAAACATTGGTGCACCACTTAGAAACTGTGGTTGGTGCACACCCCAACTGTTCTGCTAACCATTTGTTAGTTCTTTTCTTCTCCGCAAGTACTACTTTTATGCGATTGATATCCTTGTCCATAATGGATAGTTTATAATAAGGATACAAATATACACAATATTATTGAATATAATGCAGAAAACGGCTTTGTTTAGCCAATAACATCACTAAATTATCTTTTTTCTCACCACACTTGCTTAATTGTAAGCAGAAATACTAAAACATTGAATTGACAATCTAAACCAAATGCTTACAGCTTCAATTCTGGCAAGCTATTGATAGCTTCAGACTTCAATTTATCCACGGCACGAGTATATTTCTCTGTGTGCTTCAATCCGCTATGTCCCAACAAACTCGCAACAGTCTTGATATTGGCTCCGTTATTCAGAATGTTCACAGCAAAGCTGTGGCGGGCGCAATGCCAACTGATGTGTTTATTAATGCCAGCACGCTTTACCCATCGTTTTACCGATTTGCAGCAACTTTCATAAGAAGGCAAGTTGAATATAGATGAATTCAAATCGGCAGGTGCTTCGCCTATCAATGACAGTAAACCATCGTTCAAAGGAATGACGACACCACTATGTGCCGAATATCCTTTGGTCTTATTCTGCTCAAATTTCAGTAGGTGATTGGTGTAATCTATATTCTTATAGATTAGGTCTTTCACATCGCAAAAGCGTAGCCCACAATACAGGCAGAAGATAAAGGCACGCCTCACATTGGGGTTCTCGTTGTCGTAATGACATTGTATCAAGGTTTGAATCTCATCCATTGACAACACATCTTTGCGTAAAATCTGTTCATCCACCTTGCACACAACACCCTTGCATGGGTCTTTCAGCATCACTTCATGGTCAATGGCATAGCGTACAACTTTTTTGAAACGCTGATAGATACTTTTTGCTCCTTCACCAACACTTCGTGATTGCAAATATTCAACAAAGTGTTCCATCATATCTTTGGTTATTAGTTCGGGCTTAATGCTAAACTCATAGAGTGGGTATTGCTCTTTCAGAAAATCCTTAAAACGATTCAAGGCTATCTTTATCATTCGCAGGTCTTTCTTGGTGTAACTGTCAATATAAGCCTCATAATAGTCCAAGAAATTGATATTTCTATCCTTCTTCAAACGATAGCCAAGCATGCTCTCCTTAAACTGTTGTTCCCGCTCTGCACGAATTTTAGCAGCCAATTCAAGCGTTTCTTTGTTTTGTTGTCGTTCTATAGGGGTACGGGGCTTAGCTATTAAATACAACTGCAGATTTTCCTTTCGCCTGTTGTGCTTAATGTGTACCTTGGGCTTACCCATCATTTTACCTGTTTCATACAAAACAGGATTACCATTTTTATCCAACACAGGCGTTTCTTCTCTACCAAGATAATACTCAAGATAAAGACTTATCCGACCATCAGAAAGCGTATTTTGCTCCAATTTCGGGTTTTCCTTTGCTTTATTTTCTAATTTTGCCATAGTTGATAGTTATGTACCTAAATGTGTATCAAACCGAGTAAAATCATTAACTCATTTATTTTCAGATGTTTTCTTATTTTGCAAAGATACTAAAAAGTTTGGAATATCAAAGTGTACTAAAAGTGTACTATCTAACAAAAAACAGGCAAAAACAGGCAAAATTACCAAACATAAGAAAATTTCAAATAGCTGATTATCAATATAATACATTCTTTTGGTTTTTCTTGTTTTCACGACATTGTACCGGTTCTGGGTACTGAAGCGGAGAGAGTTGAGAAGCTCTATCCGCTTTTCTTTTTTTTACCTCCTTGTGGCTTTTTGGTTTTCATTATTTTAAAAAAAGAAACCCTGATATAAGGGGGACAAATCACTTTGTATGTAACACGTGGATGAGTGAAAATGCAATGAAAGGCCGATGAATAGAGAGATTGACAATATTTTATCCGTGT
>NZ_SLXB01000023.1 GCF_004342845.1 Prevotella heparinolytica
AAAATCAAGTCCGTTTCATTTCAAAAAACGTGTAATTGACTATATTTCAATAATTTCAAAGAACTATTTATCCACTTTTACGGGACAGTAGTGAATTTCAGATTTGGGAACATAAACATAGTTACCGATTTGGCGTGTAGGAATAGAATGACGGCGTATGTGCTTAAACACACTGCTGTCATTGATATGGAACTTCTTTGCGATCTCTCCGATGGTGTAACAATCTTTGGGTTCAAAGGACAATGCCTCCTTTTTTCTCTTTCTACTCCCTGCCTTTGTTTTGAAGTGTTCATCCATATACTGCCGACTAAGGCGTATCAGACGCTGACCAAAATTGTATGACGGTATCAAGCCTTGCCGTATCATACGATAAAGAACGTCTTTACTAATTCCGTAAATCAGCATAGCTTCCTTTACGGTTAGATACCCCTTACTGGATGGTATTCGTCTAATCAGTGCTTGGCGTATCGCTTCTTTCTCTTTTGCGATTTGTCTTTTCTTATACGCCCTCTTGGAACAAGCAGGGCAACAATACTTCGACACTAATGTCGGAGGAGTAAAGATTTTACCGCACTCCTCGCAACTTCTTTGAATGATGTAATTTCCTCTTGGCATATTCTTCTCGTTTTAAATGGTTTATATCAATTTAAGTTGTACCTTATCGCCAAATAAGACGTGTCGCAAACATGTCGCAAATAAGAGATAAAAAAGCCCATAGAAAACACATAGCAACCATGAACCCCATAAACGCAAAAAGCGTGCAACTCATTGAGCTGCACGCTTTTGCTTATTGTTTATTGTCTGTTTCCTTATCGGAATCATTTGACCTCCTCAAAATCCACATCCTGCACATTATCTCCGTGCTTGTTACCATCCTGTGCACCGCCGTTTTGTCCGGCATTCATGTCAGAATCGGTTTGCGCACCGCTTTGAGCATACATTTCAGCACTTGCGGCCTGGAAAGCGGTGTTTAGTTCTGTCATGGCAGAATCAATAGCAGCCAAATCCTGAGACTTGTGAGCATCTTTCAGTTTCTGCAGAGCGGCCTCAATAGGAGCTTTCTTGTCAGCAGGCAACTTATCGCCCAAATCCTTCAGCTGATTTTCTGTAGTGAAAATCATGGAGTCTGCCTGATTCAGCTTATCGATCTTTTCACGTTCTTTCTTGTCCGCTTCGGCATTAGCTTCCGCCTCTGCCTTCATCTTTTCGATTTCCTCCTTGCTCAAGCCGCTGGAAGCTTCAATGCGGATGGCTTGTTCTTTACCGGTGGCTTTATCCTTGGCCGAAACCTTCAAGATACCGTTGGCGTCGATGTCGAATGTAACCTCAATTTGAGGAACACCGCGACGGGCAGGAGCAATACCGGTCAAGTTAAACTGACCGATTGATTTATTCTGCGAAGCCATCGGACGCTCTCCCTGCAATACGTGGATAGTCACCTCTGTCTGATTATCGGCCGCAGTAGAGAATGTTTCACTTTTCTTACACGGAATAGTTGTGTTGGCATCGATCAGCTTAGTCATCACACCACCCATCGTTTCAATACCCATAGACAGCGGAGTGACATCCAGCAATACCACACCTTTGATTTCATCTGTCAGAACTGCACCTTGAACAGCCGCACCCACAGCTACCACTTCGTCCGGATTAACACCCTTGGAGGGAACTTTGCCGAAGAATTCTTCTACCAGCTTCTGCACGGCAGGAATACGCGAAGAACCACCTACAAGGATTACCTCGTCAATATCCGCATTGTTCAAACCTGCATCGCTCATGGCTTTCTTACAGGGTTCCAAACAAGCTTGAATCAGGCTATGGGCCAAAGCTTCGAACTTGGCGCGAGTCAGCGTCTTCACCAAATGTTTGGGCACACCACCCACCGGCATGATATAAGGCAGGTTGATTTCAGTGCTGGTAGAAGAAGAGAGTTCTATTTTCGCTTTCTCGGCAGCTTCCTTCAAACGTTGCATAGCCATCGGATCTTGCGTCAGATCGGCGCCCTCGTCATTCTTGAATTCCTGAACCAGCCAGTCGATAATCACCTGATCGAAGTCGTCACCGCCAAGATGAGTGTCACCATTAGTTGACAGCACCTCAAATACGCCGCCACCGAATTCAAGGATAGAGATATCGAACGTACCGCCACCAAGGTCGAATACAGCCACCTTCATGTCCTTATGGGATTTGTCGATGCCATAGGCAAGGGCTGCGGCAGTAGGCTCGTTCACAATACGTTTCACTTCAAGACCTGCAATCTGGCCGGCTTCTTTCGTAGCCTGGCGTTGAGAGTCAGAGAAATAAGCAGGAACGGTAATAACTGCTTCCGTAACTTCCTGTCCCAGATAATCCTCGGCAGTCTTCTTCATTTTCTGCAGAATCATGGCCGAGATTTCTTGCGGAGTATACAGACGTCCATCAATATCTATACGCGGAGTGTTATTGTCTCCTTTCACCACTTTATATGGCATGCGAGATATTTCTTTCTGCACCTGTTCCCAGTTCTCACCCATGAAACGTTTGATTGAGAATACAGTCTTCGTCGGGTTGGTGATGGCCTGACGCTTGGCAGGGTCGCCAATTTTACGTTCACCACCGTCTACAAATGCCACTACCGAAGGAGTGGTTCGCTTGCCTTCACTGTTTGCGATTACCACCGGCTCGTTACCTTCGAAAACGGAAACACAAGAGTTTGTTGTTCCTAAGTCAATACCAATAATTTTTCCCATGATTGTTTTATTTTATTTGTTATTATTCATTGTTAGCCGTCCACCACATCGGCAGACGCCAATCCAAAAACAAATGCCGTGCCAAAGCATGTAAGGGCAACCACAATCGGGAAGTGACAGAACTTGCTGTCAAATTGTCAGAAACCGCATGCTCTTTTCTGCCTAAATAGTCTTTTTACTCCGGTTCTTGTTCAGAAACCAGCTTCCGCCATGCCTTCAAAATGCAGAACGGGAGGCAGTTCTTTGCCTGAAGGCTTAGGCTTCTTCTGTAATACGATTACGGCATGTCCGGAAGAACCGAACAGCCCCATATTTTTCATATCCAGCTGTCTATACCTTCTCACTCTGCCCAAAGCAGCCAGCACCTTCTGTTCCACTGCCATATCGGGACATGCCATGCGAGTATTTCCCAACGCATGCAGATGCAAAACTCCCGGTTTGGCCTTCACATCAAACGTGCCTGTGAGGCTGTTGCAACCACTGTTGCCGTACATCATGCCGGTCTTTGTGCGAAAGCTGATGTAAGGATACGATTGTCCCGGAGCAGGAACCATTGCCGTACCGTCCACTTCGATGATATACCATTCACCGTCGATAGACGAAATCTCAGTCGCGTTTTTAGTCGAAGCACAGGACGATACTCCCACCAAGGCAGCTGCCATACAGATAGATAAAATCAATTTTTTCATTATTCCTTTCAGTGTGTTCAAATTAATCCTCCTTTAGAAAACCAAAGCGGAGAGACAAATATAACGTAAAGCTTTTATTCCCACAAATCCGGCGCTTAAAAGAAAGCTTAAAAGGATATTAGGGAAAATAAAACCGCTTCATAATGATTTTATGAGAATTAACCCTTATATTTGCTCTCCGTTATTTTCACAAACAAGATATAATATAAAAATAAGTAGTAAAGAAATGGGTAAAGTTCTTATTATCGGTGCGGGCGGTGTAGGTACCGTTGTTGCGCACAAAGTGGCTCAGAATCCTGATGTTTTTACAGAAGTCATGATAGCCAGCCGAACCAAGTCCAAGTGCGACGCCGTTGTCAAAGCCATCGGAAACCCTGCCATCCAGACCGCTCAAGTAGATGCAGACTGTGTGGATGAACTTGTAGCGCTTTTCAATCGTTTCAAACCCGAAATTGTCATAAACGTGGCTCTCCCCTACCAGGATCTTACCATCATGGAAGCATGCCTGAAGAGTGGCGTCAACTATCTGGACACGGCCAATTACGAGCCGAAAGATGTGGCCCACTTTGAATATAGCTGGCAATGGGCTTATAAGAAACGTTTCGCAGAAGCCGGACTTACCGCCATTCTCGGTTGCGGTTTCGACCCGGGTGTGAGCGGCATTTATACGGCTTACGCAGCCAAGCATCACTTCGACCGGATCGAGTATCTGGATATCGTGGATTGCAATGCAGGCAACCATCACAAAGCATTTGCCACCAACTTCAATCCGGAAATCAACATCCGCGAAATCACTCAAAACGGACGTTATTATGAAAACGGCCAATGGGTGACTACCCGTCCGCTTGAAATTCATAAAGACCTCACTTATCCCAATATAGGTCCGCGCGACTCTTATCTGCTTTATCACGAAGAGCTGGAGTCGCTGGTCAAGAATTTCCCCACCATCAAACGTGCGCGCTTCTGGATGACGTTCGGTCAGGAGTATCTGACGCACCTGCGTGTAATCCAGAACATCGGCATGGCGCGTATCGACGAGGTGGAATACAACGGAACCAAGATTGTTCCGTTGCAGTTCCTCAAAGCCGTACTTCCCAATCCGCAGGACTTGGGCGAGAACTACGAAGGCGAGACCTCCATCGGTTGCCGCATCCGCGGACTGAAAGACGGTAAGGAGCGCACCTATTATGTATACAACAACTGCAACCATCAGGAAGCCTATAAAGAGACCGGCATGCAGGGTGTAAGCTATACCACCGGCGTACCTGCCATGATTGGAGCAATGATGTTCCTCAAAGGTCTTTGGAAAAGACCGGGAGTATGGAATGTGGAAGAGTTCGACCCGGATCCTTTCATGGAACAACTCAACAAGCAGGGATTGCCCTGGCACGAGATTTTCGACGGAGATTTGGAAGTTTAATAACGAAAGGCCATGAACATAGGAGACAAAGCCCCCGACATATTGGGTATCAATGAGAAAGGCGAAGAAATACGCCTGAGCAATTATAAGGGAAAGAAAATCGTACTTTATTTCTACCCCAAAGACATGACGTCGGGGTGCACCGCACAAGCCTGCAACCTGCGCGACAATTACTGTGAGCTGCGCAAAGCCGGTTACGAGGTCATCGGCGTCAGTGTGGATGGCGAGAAGTCACACCAAAAGTTCATCGAAAAGTACGATCTCCCTTTCAGCCTGATTACAGACACCGACAAGAAACTGGTGGAGCAATTCGGCGTATGGGGAGAGAAGAGCATGTACGGCCGCAAATACATGGGAACTTTCCGCACCACTTTTATCATCAATGAAGAAGGCGTTATAGAACGTATCATCACCCCTAAAGAGGTGAAGACCAAGGACCATTCCGCCCAGATTCTTTAAATCATAGCAAAAATTTTATGGCAAAAAAAGACGAACTTAATTTTGAAACAGAAAATGGCGCTGCAACACCTGCCGGGAAACTGAAAGCCTTGCAGGCTGCCATAGACAAGATAGAAAAAAGTTTTGGCAAAGGCTCCATCATGAAGATGGGCGACGAGAGCATCGAGCCGATAGAAGTAATCCCTACCGGCTCCATCGGACTGAACGTGGCACTCGGCGTAGGCGGTTATCCACGCGGACGCATCATCGAGATATACGGCCCGGAATCATCTGGTAAAACCACTCTGGCCATCCACGCCATCGCCGAAGCGCAGAAAATGGGAGGCATAGCCGCTTTCATCGACGCCGAGCATGCTTTCGACCGTTTTTATGCCGCCAAATTAGGTGTGGACGTAGATAATCTGCTCATTTCACAGCCCGACAACGGCGAGCAGGCGTTGGACATTGCCGACCAGCTCATCCACTCCTCTGCCATCGACATCATCGTGATAGACTCCGTTGCCGCACTAACCCCAAAAGCCGAAATAGAAGGCGATATGGGCGAGAACAAGGTAGGACTTCAGGCGCGTCTCATGTCGCAAGCCTTGCGCAAACTCACGTCGGCTGTCAGCAAAACACGCACCACCTGCATCTTCATCAACCAACTACGCGAGAAAATAGGTGTAATGTTCGGCAACCCTGAAACCACGACAGGCGGTAACGCCTTGAAGTTCTACGCTTCCGTGCGCCTTGACATCCGTCCGGGGCAAGCCATCAAGAATGGTGAGGAGATTCTGGGCAAACAGACCAAGGTCAAAGTGGTGAAGAACAAAGTGGCTCCCCCGTTCCGTCGCGCAGAGTTCGACATCATGTTTGGCGAAGGCATTTCGCGTGCCGGCGAAATCATAGACCTGGGTGTGGAGATGGAGATTATCAAGAAAAGCGGCTCTTGGTTCAGCTACAACAACACCAAAATTGCTCAAGGGCGTGATGCAGCGAAACAAGTCATTCTCGACAATCCTGAATTGGCCGAAGAATTGGAAGGACTGATTTTTGCAGAACTCAAAAAGGAGAAATAACAAAATCCTCCCGGACATGCACGGCGCATCTCCGGGAGTTTTTTCATCCCGGTACATTTTTTTACTGCAAAATTTTGCAGTAATATCAAAAAACCGTACTTTTGCACCGCAATTAAGGATGGTTCCGTAGCTCAGCTGGATAGAGCAACGCCCTTCTAAGGCGTGGGTCAAGCGTTCGAATCGCTTCGGAATCACAACGAAAGGCAAGCAGTCGATAAAAAAGATGGCTTGCCTTTCGTCATTTTACCGGATAGCGATTTTGCAATCATTCCGGAAACCCGATTTACCCATAGCCCACGGACAATCAGGAAAATCCGTGTCCTGCATTCCCTCCTTCCACTATTCAGAGAGATTCAATGGAAAGGTTGTACAAGTGAGGAGTCACGCTTGTACAAGCGAGGGCTTATGCTTGTACAAGTGAAAGCTCACGCTTGTACAACTGTAAGGTGATACTTGTACAAGCGTAAAAGCAGAAGCTGCCTTCGGACCTTTCAATTAAAATGTTGTGGATTTCTTTGACTAAGGATGACGTAAATGATGACCGGCGCTCCGATGATAGGCGTTACTGCATTCAGCGGAATAATGCCCGACTCGCCCGGAAGTACGCACACCAGGTTACAGATCAAAGCCACCGCCCCTCCGCTCAGGATGGTGACGGGCAGCAACAAATTATGGTTGGATGTCCCCAGAATCAGGCGGGCCACGTGCGGTACGGCCAGCCCGATGAAAGCCACCGGCCCGCAAAAGGCAGTGGTGACGGCGGTCAACAGTCCGGTGACAACCAGCAGCCAATTCCTCACCCTACGGATGTTCACACCCAGATTCTCCGCGTAGCGTTCGCCCAGCAGCAGTGCGTTCAACGGCTTTATCAGCAGCAACGAGGCAAACAAGCCCAGCAGGGTGATTGCGGCAAAGGCAGGCATCTGTTGCAAAGACACTCCGCCAAAGTTACCCATGCCCCATATCATGTAGGACTGCACCCCCTCGGCAGTAGCGAAGAAGTTGAGCAAGGCGATGGCCGAAGAGGCCATATACCCTATCATGATACCCGTTATCAGCAACATGATGTTGCTCTTCAGCAAAGTAGAGAAGAAAAGGATGAGCGCCATAATCAGCATAGCCCCCACAAACGCCCCTGCCAGCACGGAGAAGAATCCGGACAGACTGAATGTGCCTGCCGTGATGCTGCCTCCGAAGAACAGCATCACGAAAGCCACTCCCAGACTTGCTCCGGAATTAATACCCAAAATAGAGGGGCCGGCCAACGGGTTCTTGAAAGCTGTCTGCAACATCAGTCCGCAAACGGCAAGGGCACTGCCACACAGCAACGCCGTCAATGCCTGAGGCAACCGCGACTCCCATAGGATAAAAGCCCAGCCAGCCTTCACTCCTTCAGCCCCCCAAAGAATACGGAACACATCGGCCGGCGGAATCGAAACCGACCCCACCAGCAGATTCGCCAGAAAGAGCAGTACGATGATTGCTCCCAGGCCGATGCCGTATCTCCAACCTTTATTCATTCAGTTTGCAAAAATAGTGCAAACCGCCCAAATCTCCCATTTCAGGATGCAGAATTTGTATCAGGTCGGCCAGCAGATAGTCCGGACGGAAAGGCGTCTCTTCATAATACGGCACTTTCCCTGTGTTGCAGCCATAAATATTGCGGGTCTTGAAGGCCTTGAAGCCTGTATATCCCATGAAGTCCGCTTTCAGATCCGCATAGGTCATATCCCGTTCGCGGTTGTATTTGATGGTCCACACGTCCGCATTTCCCGCCTTGTCGAACACCGTCTCGAAGGCCAGAGGCACGGAACCGCTGTGCGTGTCGTCGGCAAAGGCATAATTCCCGCACGCGTCCCTGAAGAGACCACCCATGGTGCTGCGTCCGCCCGGCACATACCAAGCCGTTCCGTTTTTCAATTCACTAACCACCGACAAACGCACCGACGAAAGTTCGGCACGCATCTTCAACTGCCGATAACAGCTGTCCACCTCGGCAAAAAGACTGTCGGCTTGCGCCTTCCTGCCGAACAACAGACCATAGAAACGCATCCACTCGGCACGCCCCATGGCAGAGGTCTCCATGTAGTCGGCACATTCGATGATGGGAATATTCAGCTTCTCTACACGTCCATAGCCGCCACTGTTCTCAAAAGGCGAGAGCAAGATGGCATCCGGATGCAGGTCGATGATTTTTTCCATATCCGGATTCATGCCGTCGCCGCAGTCCGCTATCGTCCCGTTGCGACATCCCTCCTGCACGGTCGGCAGTTTGATATACTTCAGGTCGCACACGCCGCCTATGCTGCCCCAAGCGCCCAGCTTGCCCACCAGCGCGCAATGCACCGACGAGTAGACCACCGCCTTCGAGAGTGGCGTGCGCACCACCGTCCCTTCGGGCAGATTCTCCGGCAAGGGATCGGCAGCAGGCACAAGCACATACGTATGCAGCGTTTTCAACGTATCCCACGGGTTTCGCAACGAAGCCACGGTGTAACCCGGATAATCCACCAATACGAGGTTATCGGCATAGCGTAAGGCCACCGTGTCGCCTCCGGCAACCGCCGTAGCACTCCTGCCCCTTGCGCCACAAGCCGCAAAGAGCCAAATGGCAGAGCATACAACAACCGATACGAAAAATCTTCTCATCCGTTTTTAGTTAAAGAAAACCGCCCTCTTAGGATTCTGACCACCGCAATCAAACTTCTCTACAAAGCTGCCGTCGCTTTTGAAACGATATACATTGCCGTTCGTCTTGCCGTGTCCGGTAGTGGCAATGTAGATATCACCGTTCTTCCCGTTCACCTCAATCATATACACCACTGCCGTATTCAACTCTTCCGGAACATTTTTCAAGAAAGAGGTCGCATTCATCTTCCCGGACTTCGCATCATAGGTAGCAAACGAATTGCGGGCGGAAACCTCCGGCCAGTGCGAGTAGTCCACTCTCGAATCCACCAGATAAAGCAGGTCGCCTTTCGCGGCCATGTGGGTAGCATAGCCCAGTTGCGACACCTTGTTTCCGTTTTTCGGCTCTATCATCTGCAACACATAGCTTTCGGCACTGTAATCCCACGAAATGAGATACACCCGGCCATCTTCCTCTGTCATCATGTTGGGATTCTGCGTCACGGTCAGCTTCTCTTTCAGGCTGAACGTGTTCAGATCTATCACGGCCACCTCCTTGTTATAAACATACTTGGAGTCCACAACCTTATACGAATCCGCCACATAGAGCATCCGCTCGCTTATGGCCACCCCCTCCAAGTTGTTTCCCACTCCGGTCAGTTTCTTCTCCACCTGCAACGTATTGGCATCGATTTTGGCCACTGTCCCTCCGTAAAACGAAGCATAGATATAGCCATCCTCGGCGGCAATGCTGCGGATACCGGCAGACAAGTCTGCGTCACCGACAAAAGACACCCGCTTCTGCACCACACCGGCAGCGTTCAGCTTCACCAGATAATTGGAACCATACACAGCCACATACAGACACTCTTCATACACTATCATGTCCTGTCCCACATCTCCCAACTGCGCATTGTTCTGCTTCTTGAAGATGTCGCTTATGGATGCGGCATCCCCGTTGGGAGCATAAAACATGATACCCGCATTGTTCTCCTTCTGCGTGCCCTCATTCAGGAAATAAGCACGCACCTGTGGCAGACTCACCGTCGAGCCGCTGTCGTCCAACACATCATCCTCGTCGCTACAAGAAACGAGCGAGGCACTTAACGCCAGCATGCAAAGCATGCCGAATAGCAAACTTCTCACTTTCATAAATACCAGTCTTTAAAAAATTAAGTTTTAAAAATTCAATGTCCCCGTAAGCCGCCACGAACGTCCCGGCATCGGATAATATTTTATCACTTCATACTGTTCATCGGTCAGGTTCACCACCTCAGCCTGCAACCGCAGCTTGCACCGCTTCATCGCCAGCTCCCTCGACACGCTCACCGTATGCTCCATGTACCCGTCTATCCGGTTCTCCGGGATGTTTTGCGACAGCCGGTAACGCTTTCCCACTCCCACCACGGAATAGCCCATGTTCAGCCAAGGCGTTTCCCACACGGCCGATACGTTTCCCGTATGCACGGGCGTATAAGGCAACTGCTCCTTGTAGTTCTTGGCCGTTGCATCGGTCACGTCCACCGCCTTCTGATAGCTATACCCTCCGGACATGGCCAGCTTCATGCTTCTGCCCAAAGCCACCGCCGTGGCCAGCGTAATATCCACCCCTACGGCACGCACCTTGCCATAGTTTGCCATCCGCCACGCATACGTGGTGGGAAAAGCCACAATCTTGTCGGTCACGTCGTTATAATACGCATCCATCGTAACGGACAGATAATCCGGCAACCGCCAAGCCGAGCGGCTCCACGTAATGCCCACGTTATACTCGTTCGCCTTCTCCGGGCGCAGGCTTCGGTTGCCAAGCCTGTAATAATACAAATCGTTGAATGTAGGCATACGGAACGTGCTTTTGTACATCAGGCGCAAGAAGAGCTCCTCCTCCTTCCACGGTTTCAGGCTGATGGAGAGCGACGGAGCCAGACGCTGAAAATCATCGGGCGCCTCTCCCACCCTCACCCGTTCGGTCACAAACGTATGCACCAGCGTGCCCGTGGCCGTCACCGCCCCTTGCCGGTAGCGCACGTTAAAAGCCGTCAGCGAAGTATATCGCGTGGGAAACGGACAGTCGTTCAGGTTGCTTCGCAACTTATTCACCGCCCCGTCTTGCGCCACCGACAGCGACCAAGCCAATGACGGGCTGTACAATGCCGTTGCCGACAGGTAATACTCGTCTTGCCGGTGCACGCCCCGATATACTCCCTGCTCATACTCCTTCCCCTTATCCTCATACAAGTTCCATCCATGCGTATACTTGGCCTGCGCCTGCACGCTCCACCGCGGCGAGAAACGCTTCTTGTAGCGCGCCTGCACAAACGGGTTCTCATCCCACAGCGTCTCGTCCGATAACGGGTTGTAGAGCGTCACCGCACCCGGCAGCCCCCTTCGCGAATAGTAATAGCCCCCTTTCACATCCAGTTCGCCGCCATCCCCGAACGTATGATACAAAGCCGCTTCGCCCTGCCACGAATAGATGGCCGAATTGTGCCGCTTCTCCTTCGTCACATACTTCCCGTTCACCAACGTAAACGGATATACCCCATCGGCCCTCATGTAGTCGGCATTCACAGACAGGCGCGTGCGGTCGCCCACTCGCTGCCACCATCGCAACGAAGGACTCACATAGCCGAACGACCCGCCTTTCATCCTGACCCGGAAAGCCGTGTTCCGTCCCTCCTCCAAATACGGTTTCTCCGTCTCAATATTCAGCACCCCCGCCGAGGCATACAAACGGGCCGACTGCAACAAATCCTCCTCCTGCCCCACTGCCAGCGAAAGCATCGCCACATTGTCCGTCGAGAACCGTCCGATGTCAATCTGCCCCGCCAGGCAGTTGCTCACCGCCACCCCGTCATAGCTGACAGCCGTATGCGGTGCTCCCATGCTGCGTATCGACACAGTTTTCAGTCCGCCTATTCCCCCGTAATCCTTCACGTTGGCGCCGGCAAATCGTCTCACAGCATCTGCCATGCCCTGTATTCCCAGCCGTTCCATCTCCTGCTTCGACATGGTTTGCACGGGCACGGCCGATGTCACCTTGTTCGGTAGCCGTCGTGCCGTCACCACCACCTTCTCTATCTCGTGCACCTTTCCGGCAATGGTATCCCTTCCCGCCTCCTGAGCGGCAAGCGGCAAGACGCTTATTCCCAAGATACAGATGCAAGCCAGTTGCCTCCTCATATATCCGGCCATACAGACAATTAAAATTAATCTTATAAAAATCCGTGCATTGTCCGCTTTCCTCGAGCGGACAATTTTTCGACTTTGTTTTGCAGGTCTTCTGACTTGTTTCCGGTGCATCGCCTTCCCATCCTTTTTTCAAGGATAGTGGCATTGGTATTGATGCACCCTCCGCGAAACTCACAGCAGCGGGACTGTCCGGGATTTTCACCCGATTCCCTTTTCATCCATATTCTCCGAATGGAGAAGGCGGAACAAAACAGGGGCAAAGATAAGAATAACAGATGATATTATAATATCGTTAAAAAAGAAGTTTTTATTACACCAAGTAATTTATGTTATAATGATTGGGGTAGATGATTTTGCCGGCACTTAAATTGAAAGATTTCTTACGAAACAGACAAATCTGTACAGCAGGGAGTAATTCTAAGCAACTTTTTTCACTATCTTCAAATGGAATAAAAATAGGATTTGATCTCGAGAAATGACCATAAGCCCTAATCCCATCATACTTAGAAGCTAAACCGGCTTTACTCTTCAAATACTCTATCACTTTGGCAACCGTGGTAGTCTTAGTAACCAACTTTTGGGACTTCAAGAAATCAATTACTTCATTAAAGGATTTCAGATGTTCCATGTTACCATGCAGGTCAAAGCATTTTCCATTCAATAAGTCACACGTATATTCTACAATTACATAATTTTCTCTATACCTCACCTTGCCCCACCAATGTGCATTTGCAATCAATGTATCCCAGAAATAATATCCCTCTCCCAGCCATGCATTTGCAGCTTTGCAAATAAAAGGAGCATTCGATTCTATGTAATCAGGATTATCTCTATCCTCTACCGTCTGGAAAAGCTTCATCTCATTGCACTTCTTTAGTGTGTTTCTTCAAAGGTTCTTCCAAGGAAGACAAATTCATTGTCGGTAAAACAATGGGAGGAACATTTGCCTGAAGCGTTATTGTACTCACAAAAGCTCTAACATATGGAAACACTATTGCAATACTGTTTGCATAGAAAAAAGAAGGAATCTCATTAAATTGGATATTGCTTGCAAATTTAAAAGTTGCATGACACTCAACCGAGACAAAAGACTCCGAAGCACCTTTATCTTTCGCAGAAAATATAAACTTTAGGTCAAAAACAGAATTAGGGTTCATTTGCTTAAAACTTCCCGAAGGTTTAAAATCAATTTCCAATTCTGACAACTTGTTTAAATCAAAATCAATTCTCACTCTATTAAAGATATATTTCTCCAAAGAAAAAGCAGCCTTATTCATGATAAAAGAATATTATTGGTGAATATTGGGTACAAATATAAGAAAACTCCGAATACAAATCCGGAGTTTTCTTGTTTTTATTTTCTGACGTTCCTTTCCATTTGAATGACCAATTGCTTGTAAATGATAAAAAATCATCTATTGTAGGTCCTGTGTTATAGGAATCAAATTCCTCCCACTCTTGTTCAATAATAGCCCGTGGGCTATTATTAAAATATTGCTTTAATTGTTCTAATATGGTATTCATAATCCCAATCTTTTGATATATCAAGCCTTGATGATAACTAATCACTTATAAACTTTATGCAAAGATATTATTTTTCTCTCAATACGCCAAATTCATCCCAATATTTTTACCATCTGTTATATAAAGGCATATTCTTGCCTCTCAACATCCTCCATAACAGTCAAAAATGGCTGTTCCATGCATCGCTTCTCTTATGGAATATAAGCTCCGTCTTTCGCTTCAAATATAATTGAGGGCTCCTGTACATTCACCGTATGCCATACACCTGCAGGAATTTGCATACCATACAGCCCTTCGGCCGGACAAAGCAACTGCCTTGATACTTCCCTGAAAGTTCTTTTCCCCACTACCTCCCCTATATTCGATAGCGCATCCGACGCATACTCCTCCACCTCTTCATAGAAAATTTCCTCCAGCTTTCCACGTAGACATACCACCGTTTCCGCTGTAGCCTCATGCCGATGAATTGACACCTCCGTGCCTGGAAGCAACGCATTCAGCATCCGTTGCGACGTATCCTCCGACGAGTTACGCAAGTCATAATTCTGTCGCAGTCTTGGAGATTCAGCAGCCTGTACCAACAAACTGTCCAAGAAATTCTTATCAAATAAATTGTTCATTATATAACAATCATTTATTTAACGATGCCAGATATGCCTCATGCAGAGGATAATATAGTTTCAATGAACAATACTTCATTCTATCAATACGCCCTGAGCACCACCTCAAAAGCTTCGGAGTACATCTGCCCCCACTGACCACCTCTCATAGCCGCAAGACCTGAGATATATTCGGCCGATCTAGGATGTGGATATGAACGCATAACACCACGGTACATTGAGAGAGCCTTAATTTTAGCTTCCACACCTTCCTTGCCAACTTCTACAAAGCAATTAGGATTAAAAGTATTCATGCCGCTATTTATCTTCCACTCCGTACAAGAAGGTACTTCCATATACCAAAACTCTTTCACACGTTTTACCCCTGGGCGTCTTTGGAACAGACGGATAGCTTCCTGACACGCCATTGAGGTCTGTAAATGGTCATTATTAGTATCTGCAGGATGATGAGTGATGATAATATCCGGTTCACTTTCCTTAATTGCACTTTCTATGAACTGTACCAACCGCAAGTGAGGTACAGTATTCATCTCGATATTAGGAAATGTACCTTCATAAATTTTATTTACTCCGAGGAACTTATTGGAAGCATTCGTATCATCCTCCAATTCATTGTCCTCCGGACGGAAAGCACGTACTTTAACTTCCGTACACATAATGACAACTTCTACTTCATCACCCTCTTTACTCCACTTATACATAGAAGCACCAGCTCCCAAGACCTCATCATCAGGATGAGCCACTACAATTAAACGCCTCATAATTTATTCTTTTTTTATTACACAATTAAAGCTTAGGCATCACTTCTATCTCAGAATTTGACGCTTTAGCGTCAGCAAGAAACTCCCTCAATATCCAAGTGGCTTCTTTGCCAAGAAAAGTATATACAATGCAGATAACAGTATAAATGATCATCTTCAAATCATAGAAAAAACCAGCTTTCTTAACGTATGTATATTCCAATTCTCTGCGAGTAGGATAAACCTTCTCCATATATTCCTTCTCATCTGTGAAATTATCACCATAAACAAAGTCATAAAGTGCAGCAGGTCCGCTAAGTCCTACTGGTACACTCTTGGCTTCATCCCATTTACCATAGCGGAACATATCAAATTGATCTTTTGCTACAGGTCGAGGACCAACAAGACTCATAGTACCATTAAGGATATTGAGCAATTGAGGTAACTCATCAATCTTTATCCTACGGATAAAATGGCCACAAGGGAAAATTCGGTCTTCTTCTGGACGGAGAGAAGCTTCTGCTCCTTTCTTTGGTTCTTTCAGCACTCGCATGGAACGAAACTTATACATTTTGAAAAGTTTATTGTTCTTTCCTATTCGATGAGCAGTATAGAAAATAGGCCCCCAGTCAGAAATCAGGATGCCAATTATACCGATTATCCACAAAGGGCTGGTAACAATAATACCAAGTAGTGCACACACAAAGTCAAATATTCGCTTTATTATTCTGTAAATCATAATACCGATACTTACAATTCACTTTCTATTCATTAGAAGATTTTGATTTATCTCCTCTATGTGGTATTTGCTTCAAAACCTTTGCAGGCCTCCCGGCAGCCACTGTCCAAGCCGGTATATCCGTTGTAACAAATGAACCTGCACCTACGATGGCACCTTCACCTACTGTCACTCCCGGCATCACAAAACTTTCCATTCCTATCAAACACCCTTTCTTTAGAACAATAGGCTTCACTATATATCCTAGTTCCATATAATCATCTCCAACACAATAATCACAAAAATTTCTTTGATGACAAAGCAAACGAGTTCCAGAAGCTATACTAACGTGATCTTCCAGTGTAATCATATCAGCATGTCCTTGATCTATTCGTACATAATCTCCAATAAAACATTCTTTACCAACATGACATCCCATCTTTCGCATAAGTATAGGTCTAATCTTGCGAGGATTGAATGACTGCAATATCGGCCAATCCATCATCTTTTCCAATCTCTTACGATAGATGTTACCAAAAAACTTTCCAAAAACCTTACTTACACTTACATCACCATATTCTTCTTCTGAATAGTTAAAGCCGAGTGTTCTCAACATTTTGTAAGTCGTACTTAGTTTTTTCTGCTTACTCATATCTTAAATCGATTATTTTTTATTTTTAGGTTCAATACCTGCGAATGATTCTTTCAAACTTACCACTCTATATTCAAATGCATATTTGCTCATTTCCATATCATATGTACTATTAGAAAACATCTTACCCAAAGGACGGACATGATTCCCGAACATCCATATGAGAGGATTAAATAATCTTGTAATCCAAACATGTCTTCCACTCTGTTTCGCATAATAGCGAATGATCTCTACAGTATCAGCATATTCTGCATTTTGAGGAAACACGATACCTCCTGTTTCGTGTAAAATCAACTGCTTAACGAACTCACAAAGGTTATCTATATAAAGCATACTTCTCTTATTATGCCAAGCCGGGAAGATAGGAGTCTTATTAGCCAACCATACCAATCTAGGAAAATTACCTTTACATCCTGGGCCATAAATCATTGGTGGTCGAATAATACACACTTTAAAGTTATTATCTGATAAGGTGCGGATTCCTTCTTCTCCTTGTAATTTACTATCGCCATAAAAGCCATTAGGTGCTGGTTTTGTATCTTTATGTATCTGCTTACCTTCAAGAGTCTTCACTTCTTTATAAACAATCATACTACTCATATGGATAAATTGCTTCACACCTGCAGCTTTAGCCGCTTTGGCTATCTCTATCACCATATCGCGGTTAACAGCATAATACAGAGGTCCCTTACCTTTAGCCGCTTTAACATGGGCAATACCAGCCACATTGTAAACAACATCATATTTTGAGAAGTCGGCTTGCTTCCAACGATTGTCAATCGTATCTACAGCATCAATATCAAATAGCTTTTCTTTACCATCAAATGCAGCATCAAGCCAATGTTCTACTCTGAGACCAACATAACTGCCGACACCTGTTATCAAAACTTTCTTCATGATTTATTTTGCTCCTATAATCTTCTCTAAATTATCAATACACATATCCATTCGATAATTCTTCATGTAATAGTCTCGGCTATTATGTCCCATTTTTTCAAAAGATTCGCGATTCGTTAGAACCTTTTCTCTAATTACCCTTATCAATGCTTCGGAATCCCCTGCAGGTACGGCATATCCACACTGTGATTCATCAATGATATCAGCTCCGCCACATCCTATCATGGCTAGGACAGGTCTTCCAGCCGACATGTATGATTGTAGGCGAGCTGGAACAACAGCTTCTAAATGAGGAAATCCTGCCCTCAAGGTTACAAGCATTACATCTGCTTGTTTGTAAAAAGCTGGCATAGCTTCAAAAGGATACTGTCCAAGACAAACAGCTTTATTCTCCATCCCATTTCTTTTGATGAAGTTTTCGAGCCATTCTTTTCGCGAGCCACCACCTACAAATATCCATTTCACTTCGGGTTCGTCTTTCAATCCTAACATCACCTCAGTTACAGCTTCCAGATTCTGAGACTTACCCAGATTACCTGCAATCATAATTTTAAAGCCTTCCGGAACTTGTGGTATTTCATAATCGGCAGACATCTCAAGAATATCATCACTCCAATTTGGAAAGTAAATAATTTTATCCTTAAAGTCACCTTTTTCTTCGATAGGCGCTCGAAAACGTTTACTTGTTATCAATATCTTATCTGTTTGATTATAAATATTTTTAACCAGCTTATCAACAAAGTTCACTACTTTCTCGTTCTTTATCCCCCCCCCAGACTTCATAGCATCTGGCCATAAATCCATAATCCAATAATAGAAAGGAATTTTTCTAAGCTTTCTCAGCAATAATGCCGGATAAGCTTGGAAAATAGGCGAAGGCTCATGACCGATAATGCAATCATACTTCTTTTTCCATGCAAAGAAAAAAAGCACCCACAAGCATCCACTGATTACGTATGACAAATAATTGAAAGGTAACCTCCATCCCCCTTTCCCTCTTGGTGTTTGAAAACAACGATATACATTAACACCATTTACAACTTCATACCGCTTGCTAAATAATCCATATCCATCAAAGAATTTCCCGTCAGGATAATTGGGAATACCTACAAGGGCATCCACATGATGCCCTCTTTTTGCCAATTCAAAAGCTAAATCATTACTTTTAAATACCTCTGGATAAAAATATTGTGTAACTAATAATATTTGCATTTTATATTTCTATATAAGATGATTTCCCATCATAACCTTTCAAAGCTCTTCCTGAAAACCAGAGCTTTCCATCACAATACGCATTCTGTGGAAACTCAAATGTACCAAATTGGAAGATTGCTGGCCAGCAATCTTTCTCAGCCTTAAAAACTTCTTGCCATTTCTCTCCATCTTTAGTAACCCAAATATGTGAGAAACGGTCTTTATTCACTTTTGAAGGCTCAATGGTTGTAGATAAATAAGAAACACATTCTACCTGCCCACCTTTAATAGCCGATCCTTGAATTTTAAACAAAGATGTAACCTCCAATGTTTCACGATCAATTCTTTTAATCTCATTCTCCACATACTGTGAGTCAGTCGCATACACAATGAAATCCTTATAGAAAAACAACTGACAACTTCTATATTCCTGCCCTCCACGAAACACTTCATGAACCGTTTTAAATTCGTCTTCGGTATACCCGATAACACATTCATTCTCACGGTCTCCAGTCAAGTACCACATTCGTCCCGTATACTTGTCGTAAAACAATCCATGTATATGATTGATATTGCCAGATTCGAAAGTATAAACCACTTCCCATGTATCCCCTTTGTTATAAGAGCCATATACATTTACTGCAGTCTTATCTAAATTCTGGAAATACTCACCAAAGAAAACATGTCCATTGGGCAGAATACAAAGATTCAATGGTTTGGAGCCTTTGGGGATATTAAAGACCCTTGCAAAAGTAACATTATCTCTCAGTTTGAAAAGCCCTTTCTTGGCTACAACTATAGTATTACCATCCGCAAACTTATAATATCCAGTAACTTCTGCACGCACCAATCTACGGATAAGTTTAGAAAAAGAGTATTTGGAGTACTTCCACCCCTCTAGATGATAACTAACTTTCTTATTACCATCAATATTGAGCACATTTATAGCATCGGCTCTATAACAAAACATGTTGCCATCATCAATGGCTATCATTTTACCGGTTATCATTATTAAGTATCCTCATTTAACCAAAGCTTTTTTACATAAAGCTGAATATCTAATAAAATTTGTAATATTTGAACTTTCTATGCTGAAATGTGTCCGATAAAAATTCGCACTTCTTGATTAGGGTATCTTCCTCATTAAAGACTCCATTGTTTCTTTTTTATGGATATCTTAACCTATGTCTGTTTTGGGAAGTATTATATTCTTCAAATTCATAGGCCTCAATAAAAGATGCTGGAGTTTTATTAATGATCTTCACTCCTAGATAGTCTGCATAATCTCGCAAGACAAAATGAGACTTTAACGCATTATGGATATCGAGTACCCACTTGCAGTACTCACCTTTTTCAAAATATCTCATGTTCTTATTCTCATAAAAATGTCCATCATTCATAAAAATTCTATGTGTTTCTGGATCAACATCAAAAATTTTCAGCCATGAATGTTCCACACCATATAGATATATTTTCTTATAACCAGCATTTATGGCACAAAAAACAGCCGCATTAGATATATTCTGAGGCAAAGGCATACCTAATGATTTTTTATATAGCCAAAAACATACATTATCAAAACCGGAAACAGGCGTCATGTTATATATGCATACTGTTATATTCTTGTTTTTTGTCAATCCGTCAATTATATCTTTTTTACCATTGTTTGGGTAATAAAAAGTCATAGGCCATGTTACTTTACTTATAATATCATAAAGTTGTTCTACTTGTTCCTTATTATAATCTCGTTGAGCAGTTCCAATCAAAATATTATCAAGAACAATGTAATTTGAGGGTTTGGCAATAAAGAACATATCAGTGTTCCCAAAGAAATTAACAGCAAAAAGATCCCTGCCATTCACATCTTCCTTTTTGATAAAATTAGCTAAAGACGGGCCATTGCCAAATATATAGCAAACATCCCCTTTATGTTTCTCACGTTCTTTCTTAAAAAAAGAACCCACATTGTATTTACTAAACAATATTATTGATAGCACGGAAATAGCAGTATCCATCAGCAATTTCATTTTTAAATATATCCGCTTCGCAAATCTTTTCATCTTATTTCTCACTCAATATTTTATAATACAATGCAACATATAGTTTAAATATTTCTCTCCAGTCATATTGCTTTCTACTTATTCGTTTTTTCCTATGATTTCTTGCCCATAAAACAAATGCATCACTATCAAATTTATTATAATCAAACACATAATAATCATTTTTATTGGTTGTATCTGTAATTACTGTTCTCAAAACATCTTTATTCAAAGCTATTTTTAGATCTGTAGCATATGCTTCAACTTCAGACAAAGCCTGTCCTTCCTCATAACTTCCATGGATATATACGTCAGCAGCAGAATAATACTTATATAAATCTGCATTAGCAACATAACCAATTATAATCACTTTATCCTCAAGACCATTGTCACAAATATATTTCCTGATTTTTCCCTCGTCAGGGCCTCTTCCTATAAGGATATATTTATATTTAAAATCTACACCAAGACTACTGAGTTTTTGAATGAAGCTGTATTGGCCTTTTCGGTGCTGTATTGAACCGACCGTCAGCAAAACTGTTGTTATATCATCAATGCCCAAATTTTCCCTTACAATTCTTCTCTCTTCATCACAAAAATAAAATTTATTCGTATCTACACCATTAGGTATGATTATACTCCTTGATTTAGGATAATTTCGTTTAATAATCTCTGCAAGTGTTTCATTTGTAAGACATGTAGTATAATCTGGCATGTCAACAATTGATTTAGCCTCAGTATCATTATTCTTATTTACACCATGAAATGTCAGAATTAAAGGTATATTAAATTTCTCATTTGCGAAATACGCAGATGACATCTGCACTAAATTCATACAATGTATTATATCCGGCTTTTCCTCTTGGATAATACGATAAATATTGTCTCGATACATCTCATAATGAATAAAGTTTGCATGACATTGCTTCTTATAAAACCACCACTGTCTAAATCTTTTAACTGGATTCATTAACATCTCAAATAATACCCTATAAGGTCTCAACAATGTACCTCTATAACAAGTAGTACCATTTATTCTTTTTGCAGCATTATCAGATATATTCGTAGCGTATACGATAAGATCTATGCCAATAGTCGAACACCGACTAAGTTCATATACCACATTACATACCCCCGTGGTGTAAGTCCCCCCCACTTCAGAGGGTAATTGTCCAATCATTAGTATTTTCATAAACAATGTGCATTTGCAGTTGAAATCCTAACTCCAAATCATAATCTAAAAACGTTACTATTCAGTTTATTAACTCACACACATGTATTCCTAAAAATCAATCAGCATAAAAGAATAACTCTCGTAATCTATTCTCTAGGAGAAATTTAAAACTAATTAGCCCCCCTAAAAGTTATTTCAGGCTGATTAACTAAATATCACAGCTCTCTTTCCTGATAATTTTATTTTTCCGCATCTTCAAAATTAAAACTTGAAGATCTTACGATTACGCTAACTGAGATTTTCGCATAAGCCATATTCCAACAAGAAAAATTATTATGTAATAGGTCATATTAAATCCGCCGAATTTATAATGAATAAAATAAAATTCATATAGTCCTTTATTAGTGAGATAACCATTTAGTGTGATTACTGAAAAAAGATATACGAATCGTAATGGTTTTGATTTTATATATGAAACTGTAATAGGGATTGAAATAATGGACAATGTTTGGAAGTATTGAAGCATACGACCAACTTGGTTCATGCCTGGAGCAAAAGCATACCCTATTACAATTATGAGTAAAGCAATAAAACAGATCTTATTCATACCTAAATCGAAAATATGCTTCTTCAAAGAAAAAACATAAAATACCAGATAAAGAGATGGAATGATTATTTGTTTAATATCTATTTTATTTTCAACCATATAGGCATCATAAGCATCCATATTAAACACAAATATCATCAACTTCCCAAGATCAGAGCGCATCAAAATAAAAAACAAAGTGAAAGCAACCGCTGATAAAATAAATACTCGCTTTTTTTTTATTCCATACATAAAATATATGGGCAACCATATAATACTTGAGTAATGTGTAAAAAATGCCATAACACACAATACCAAATAAGGAATAATTTTGCCTTTAATAATACATGGTATTGTAAACAATAAAATTGAAATAGCCATATACTGCCTGAGGACGAACAATGATTGATTGTAATTATATATAAGCAAAACGACTATTGATATAGGAACATATGGAGAGTACTCTCTTATAATCAAGTAATGAGATAAAAAAAAGAATAAATTATAAATCAAAAGAAAGAAAACAAAATCTTTCGAAATAAAAGCCACCACCTTATTTGCAATAATAAATAAATACTCCTGACTTCTGTACTGATTAAAAATATCAGATCCCGATGCAGCAGCAATTCTATTAAAGGCCGACTCATATAAAGGAAGATCCTCTACGCTCTCGACATTTACACCTACATGAAAAATGGTCAAAATAAGAAATGAAATGAGCATAAAAATATTTTCCACCTTTCCCTGCTTTAAACCATAACCTCTATAAAGCAATATTACAAGTAAATAAAAAGCAAAAAATATATATATTATAGAAAATGTATGCATATGATCAAAAAAACTATAATACAAACATTATAATAAATTAAAGTTCAGACATTTAGTGGTTACCTGGCAATTTTTCTTAATAGTATATAGAACCAATGCGATGCATCTATCATATATTTAGGGATAGCATCGAACATATATAGAGGAAGTCTCATAATGAAAGAATAGTCACTATTCAGTTTTGAGACGTATGAATTCTCTTCAATATTTGGAATAAGACGTTTTTTTTCCTCAATTATACAATCTACAAATTTCCAATTTATTTTAGTAAAACCGTAATAAGCTCTTATCAATGAATTACAATAAAACAATTTATAAAAATGATAATCTATTTCACTTTCATATTGCTGTGCTATGTCCATTTTTTTTAGAGAATTATATTCCAATTTTGCGGTATCTAACCTACCCCAGAAAGCGTTTTGATTCATTGATCTTTGAAGCGATACATTATCTACTCTATAATGATATCCTACTTTCTCAGTAAATTTAATATTTTCTGTCTTAAAATAAAGTAGAGTGGTCATAAAGTCGTGGTATGCATTATTCTCTACAAAATGGAAAACCAATCTTTCAAATAGACTTCTTTTATAAAAATTCGTAATAAAGAATAACCCATTAAGTAAAATATTCTTCCGAATATCATAGCCACAATCAGCGAACTTCCTTTCATCAATATTATCTGACTTAACAAATCCTTTATAGAATTTTTTTGCGATTATAATATCAGCACCTAACTCTACAACTTCACAATAATCATATTCCAGCCAATCATCAGCATCAACAAAACAAAGGTAGTCGCCTGTAGCTGCCTTTACACCTGTATTCCATGCCCCCCCTTGATGTCTGTTTTCTTCATGGTTTATTAGCTTAATACGACTATCTTTAGCACTATAGTCTCTAATAACTTTTTCTGAATTATCAGGAGAACAATCATTAACACATACTATTTCTATATCACGCACTGTTTGATTTATTAGAGAATTCAAACATTGCTCTAAGTATGGCATACTATTATATACTGCTACAATAAAAGATACTTTTGGCATATTTTAATATTAATAGTTCCTCGCAATTTCAATAAACTGCTCCACAAGTACCTCCTGCTCATGCAACAATCGATAATTGTCCCTGCGTGTTACCTCACACTCTACACAAGCAATAAAATACTTGATTGATTTCAAAAAGGCATCATCAGCAGGAAGCTCACGTTTTTCGAATTCTTGGTTTTTCTTGATGGTATATGAAGGAGTGAAACCAGTAGGTGCTGTCAAAATTCGGTTCGATGTTATAGTACCTTTACTACCCCATATTTCAATCTCGCACAGATAATCATTATCCATGCCGAAAGCTATTTGCGCTATATCTCCATTATCATTTGACATAGTAGCAGATCCATACATATCGACCTCAAAACCATCAATATAGTTTGCCTGAGCTGTAACTATCTTTGCCGTATCACCAAGTAGATAACGAGCATATTTCATGCAATAACCACCAGCATCAAGAAGAGCCCCCCCACCTAATTTTTTATTGTAACGGAAGTCACTTAACTGGCGGAGAGGAAATCCAAAGCAAATACGATACAGACGTACATCACCTATTTCGCCACTATCAACTACATTATTCAAAGCCTCTATCTGTGAGTGGAAAATAAACATATAGTTCTCATGAAGAGCAAGTTTCTTCTCACTAGCTATACGAATAAGTTCATCAGTATCTTTCAAGCAAGTAGTTGAGGGCTTCTCTACAAATACATGTTTACCCGCTTCAAGGGCTCTCTTCGCCCATAGGAAATGAAGTGCTGGAGGAAGTGGAATATAAACAGCATCAATCTTATCAGATATTATGAGATTATCATATCCAACGATAATCTCACCACCATACTGCTCAATAAATGTTTGAGCCTTTACACTCTCACGAGCCTGCTGCTCATCAATAGCTTTCTGAGGCACATTGATTATATCACCAAACCATTCTTTCGGACTCGCAATGCCAATAGCGACAAACGTTATATCATCACCCATCTCCTGCAAAGCGGGTAGAAATCTTCTGAATGCAATTTCAGAAGGACATATAATACCAATTCTTATCATTCTTCTAGTAAAAACTAATAGCCGACAGCAAAGAGCGGGCAGCTATATTCAAATAATTATTATACGCAACGAAAGAAAGCATTTGATTGAGAGTCATCCAGCAATAGTTCTCCTCTACTTCAATAGGAAACTCATCACCAACCTCAACAATAATGTTCAGATTCTGCTCCTGAAAAAAGCGACCACCCTCTTCACTCTGATAACTACTATACCAAATCTTATCCTCTGCTGCATTCAGAACCTCCTCAAGATAAGGAATAGTATATTCATTCTTACCCTTGCGATAATTGCCAGTCAGACATTGCACCGTTGGCGCCATTTCCACAACATCAAAGTTTCCCGATTCAAGTTTTGCCTGTACCAAAAAGTGATATATACCATTAATTTTCTTCACAATGAAGCCCATCAATCCCTCCTGAGCAGAACGCACCATCGGCTGGTCCCAAGATACAACCTCTCTGTTACCAATCTCAACACGCACACCAATAACTTCGAAATACTTACCATTCTCATGACGGATAGTATTACCATTGTATGTCCAATACAGCATTTCTGAAAGACCTATAGGTTTAACTTCCAATTCATACTTAAACTTCAAAGAAGTAATCCATTGGATGATATCCTGCAAATCATGAAGGTGGTTATCTGAACTCAAAACAGAATAGAGAAAAGAGTCTGGTTTACATGATTTAATACCTGTCATTTTCTTGACAGAATCGAGCAATTTGAGCGAGCGTTCTGAATAGCTACCAAATTTAATACAAGAAATAACAGTACGGCTATCCATGTTGACAACATTAGGATAACGAAGTAGTTCCTTAATTTGACCAAGTGAGATCCAAATGAAACCTGCCTTAATCTCAAGCTCCTCATTTTCATCAACTTCAACAATGATGTTACGATTGCGCTTATGTAGAAAGCGGGCTCCTTGCTCAGACTGCAACTGATCTACAAGAACTGTAACATCTTTCTCACCATTGAAGTATTCAAGATAGATTGGAGATTTCCCGCCATGAACCCGAGTATAGTTGCTTCGAGTTGCCTGAAGAGTTGGCGACAATTGAACAATATTGAGATTTCCTGGTTCGATCTTTGCCTGCATCAAGAAATGCATTACACCATTGAACTTCTTAACAATAAAACCAAGAAAACCAATCTCCGGCTGATTGATAATTGGCTGATCCCATGATGGGGTATTGCCATAATTGGTGTCAATATGAATACCATCTATACTAAAAAATTTACCAGAATTGTGACGAATACGATCATCGCGATAACTCCAACCTTTCAATTCGCTAATAGAAATCTGCTTAATATTAGAAACAACTTCATCATTTCGTTTTTTCATCCAATCAAGAATCTCCTGTGTTCCCATGAAAGATCCATGACTAAGAGCAGAAATCAAAAAATCTAATTGAGCATCTTCTACATTTCTTGTTCTCATAATACTTAAATATCTTGTATAAAATCTGCCAATCTCTTATATTCAAAGACACCTATAAGTGACTGAATTTTAGCATCATCGAAATAAGTATGATCACTCTCAATACGAAGATCACGATCTGGCCAAGAAACCGCCGTCACATTTGCTCCAAACTTGCTCGCAATGAGTACCGCCGCTTCTTTCAGAGAGAAAGTTTCACCACCTATATTGTAAATCTCACCATTGCTATTTGGATTGAAAGCGCCTTCCACCAGTTGATAACAAAGATCCTGCATATGGGTAAAAGTACGCTTAATAGAACCTCCCCCATAAAGAGTAATATCCTTGCCGGCTCTCGCTTGCTTTATAAAGAAACCAACAGTTCCGAAACTATAATCTGTAGAGAGCAGATTACCATAAGGAATGCAAATACGGAAAACAGCATAAGGAATATCAAAGCTTGTTTTATAAGCTTGAAGCAATCCCTCACATGCAATCTTGTTGACAGCATAAATGGTTTTTGTTTCCTTCGTGTCAGATTCCTTTAACGCCTTATCTTCGCCTTTATAGACCAATCGAGTTGAAGGAAATATTATCTTAGGGCGATATTTACTATTGCGAATAGCATCCAAAAGATTCATCAGGCCGATCTCGTTGATAGCGTTATATGCCTGATACTTATCAAATCCAACATAAGTGCCTGTAAGACCTGCAAACATGAATATATAATCCACATTAAGATCTATTTCTGCTACAGATGCAGGATTTGTTATATCTATCTTTTTATAATTAGGCTCACTAGCATCCAAAACATCATATTCCATGGGAATATAACCTTTCTGCTTAAGATAAAAATTCAAATGTTCACCAATATAGCCTTTACTACCTATTATTGCTATTTTCATTGTTGTTTTATGGTTTCACAGAGCACAAGCCCTCTCAGGTGTTTCAAACGACACAATACTTTCTTCTAACAATTATGATGCCCCATCATTTTAGCATACAAATTATTTCCCAAGATGTGAAATAGAATAACCCTAATTACAGATCGAAAACTATAATGAAGTGTATTAAAGATACCATACTTTGCGTAAATTTGTTTATAGAAATATCTTTTCTCTTTCATTGGCATATCAGATATGCTTATATACCTAAAAAGAGTACCAATAATTGTTCTGAATACATTATCCTTAAAGATTTCTCTTTCTCTATAAAAAAGATCTAACATGGTTAAATAAGGTATTATCAATTCACTTCTATTCCATGTTATATCACCACCATGTGTCTTAAGAATTGCCTGATTTGTAAAGAAACAAGTATCATTGGGAATATTTCTTAGATGTATCATCACTCTTACAATCTGGGCAATCTTCAAAGACAAATATTTATAATGATAGAATAAATCATCTTTCGTTTTTTCTATATTATGTGCACCTTCTGATGTAAAAAAAGAAGACAAGAACTCATATTTATTAGACATAGCTTTGGCAAAGCCTTGCAAACCTTTAATTTGACCATTATAGGACGAATTAAATTTGATAAAAATTTCATCAGGATGCTCTTTAAGTGTTTTTATAATATACTTTAATGCACCTGCTGATAAATAATCATCATCTCCCAAAACAATAAGCCATTTCGTATTACAGAACTCAAATAGCCTTATAATATTTGCATCTCCACCTACATTAACCTCATTCTGGTATGGTATTACACCATACTCTACAATGTATGGTTTTATAAATTCTTCAAAATTATAATTGGTGCTCTTATTATCTCTAACTACAATCTGGATATCATCTGTAATCTGTGAACAAATATGCTCTAAGCACTCTTTCAAATAATTGCTTCGATTATAAGTCGGAATACCTATTGTCAGCAAAGCTTTTTTATTTTCCATTATGCCATTTTCGTTTGTATGAATAATAAGTATAATAACCCCATGGAAACATTAATATCTGGATTATACAGTAACCTATCGTTACACCGTATAGTCCATATAGATGTCCAAAGCCTAATGTTGATATCATACATAAGCCTCCCGCAACTACCGAATTAATAAGAAAAGGCTCTTTCTTGTGACATCTTAGATATGTTGCCCAAGAATTCACATATTGATGAGTATAAACAGGTATTATCATTAGGAGTAGTGGAATATAATCCAAAAAACGATCTGCAAAAACATTTCCATTAATCTTTAACTCAGTTATTCTTAAAAAGAAAATAAATAATAAAAAGAGAAACAAAAGGACAGCACATACTGATGTCATTTGCCGTAATGTTTTCTTAAAAAGCTTATCTAACTGTACATAATCTTTTAAAGCTATAAGTTTGCTATAAAGCGGAACCTTAGTGCCGATCCAGCTAAAAGACAGGGTCTGTATTGCATTTAATGCTTGAAGTGTCATTCCCATCTGACCAGCAACCACCGCTCCTTCTACTACGAACAATACTATATTAAAGATATTAAATATAAAATAACCACTAATCCAAGAAAGAGATATACGCCATTGAAGGGGGAATATCTCCTTCATGTAAGAAACCCTATTCTCAATCTTCTCATTCCATAAATTAATTATAATTCTTAGTAATCCCTGTCTTATTACAAAAGTCAGCCATACGATAACAGAAACCAGATATCCTAATCCTACAACATACAATTTAAGTCCTACGGCAAGTCCTATCCATGTAAATACAGGAATTATTATTTGTTGTCCAAAAGTGATAATCGACATTTCTTTAACATAGCCTAATCCACTTAATATTGAAGTTAGAGGTCCTTCGTATAATTTAATACCTGTGGCTATAGAAATAATTATCCATGGCAATCTCCATTCCACATCAGTGGATTGTGTTTCTCCGAAACGCTTAAAGTATAAGAAACCTACTATTAAAAGAAACGAGACCACTAAAAGGGCCAGAATTGCATACCATTTAATGCAAAACCGAACTAATGAAGCTAACCTAGAGACAAAAAAGGGATCTCCCGAATAATGCCCATCATCCGTGAGTTGAAGACAAGAAGCCTCATGCGCAGCAAACTGGGTCATTATGCTAGTCAATCCAAGTTCAAAGAAGACCTGCATTGCAAGTAATGAACCAAATGTATAGAAGAATCCCTGTTCTACTCCTGTTAGAAAAGTTGTTATAAAGAATACAGAAGCTACTCCTGTAAACCCTCCGATTATTCTAGCTCCCGAAGAATAGGCTATAGACTTATCAATTCCTATTTTCTTAGCAAGTTCTTTGACTATATTAGCCATTATAAAAAAAGCCTTTCGTATTTTCGTAAAAATAGTTGAGAACCTACAACCTCAACAAACTCATCAGGAATAGCAATTCTCTTAATCTTTGGATATGTTTCTATCCCACCATCAGCATAAAGATCATTTACTATCTCAACAACAGCAGACCCCATACCACAAGATTTCTGATGTTCCTCTATTGTAATCAATCCTTTTGGGTGAGAGTTAATAACCCTCTTCAACTGATCAATATCAATAGGCTTTACAAATGGAACGCTATAGAGATTATAGGGAAGATTTTCATCCTCTATTTGATGCTTAGCTGCGTCAAGAATATTACCGCAAGCTAATACCGCTTTTTCATTCCCTTTCTTAACGATTAGCGGGCAGATATCTCCAATCTTAATATCTATAACCTCTTTAGTATGTACGACCTTCTCACCAGCTTTACCCAAACGAATATACATAGGACCATCGTATATAGCAGATAACTTCGTTATAGCCTTAGCTTCGATCGGGTCACCCGGCGTTGCTACCACTATATTGGGTATAACACGAAGGGCACCAATATCCTCAGTCGCTTGATGAGTAGCACCAAGGCTACCATAAGCATAACCAGCTCCTACAGATACAATCTTCACATTCACATTGTGGTAAGAAATATCATTACGTATCTGCTCCAAGCACCGGATAGTTGGGAAATTACCTATTGAATAAAAATACACATTATAACCTGCCATTGATAAACCTGCCGCTACTCCTGCCATATTCTGTTCAGCAATTCCCACGTTCAGGAAACGTTCAGGAAACTCCTCTGCAAATGGCTCGATAACATGATAACCTAAATCACCTACAAGCAGAAAAATTTTATCATTATGACGAGCTTCTTCAATTAATTGCTTTATAAAATTCGTTCTCATAACAACTCCTCCTTAGCTTGTTTAAGTTCACCATCATTTGGTGCGCTATAATGAAATTTCAGATTATGTTCCATGAAACTAACACCTTTACCCTTTATTGTATTTGAAACGATTACGGTTGGCTTGCCTGTGCATTCTTTAAAATTATCGAAAGCAGAAATAATCTGATTATAGTCATGGCCATCGATTTCAATAACATTCCATTGAAAAGTCTTCAATTTTTCAGGAAGAGGATCAAGACACAACACATCCTTTGTATCCCCCAAGGCCTGCATTTTGTTCTTGTCTACTATCAAACAAAGATTATCCAAATGATTATGAGCTGCAAACATAATAGCTTCCCAATTGCTACCTTCATTGATTTCGCCATCACCAATCAAACAATACACACTGTTGTTTAGACCATTGCGTTTCGCGCCAAGAGCTAATCCGCAAGCTACTGGCATACCATGACCAAGACTACCTGTAGAAAGCTCTACACCAGGAAGTTTATGAGTGGCATGAGCAAAAAAAAGAGTTCCATTCTTTGCAAAGTTCTCCATAAGTTCATTCATATCAATGAATCCCATTTCTGCCAAAACTGCATAATATAGGGCACAACAATGCCCCTTACTCAATATAAATCGATCTCGTCCAGGAGCCTCCTTTGTTTCTGGAGTATTATTTAGATAGTTGGCATAAAGTGTAACAAGTAAGTCCGCCATAGATAAAGCTCCACCAGAATGCGACTCATTTGCATTATGAGCCATTTCAAGAGCTTTATAACGAACTGACTGAGCCAGTTCGAATAATTGTTTTTTTTCCATCATTATACTTATTGAGATAAAATTCTATAGTTTCATACAACCTTTCATCAAAGTTCGATGTATTTAGATTATAGATATTTTTACGAAGGGCAGTAGTATCCCCTTCCATATACATACATTGCCCATAACGATAAGGCAGTGCACCAAAATTCAATTTAAAACTTGGATTAATTGCATCCCTTATCTTACTAACCAAATCTTTCAAAGATGTTGGATTGTCAGAACAGATATTATAAATACCACTCTTTCCATCAGCATAAATTGCCATCTCAATAGCTTTCGCACATTCACCTACATAAAGATATGCCAATTTCTGTTCTCCAGGTGTTAAATCCATGTGGTCCTCATTTGATATACTCTTTATTAAACTGGGAATTAACCATCTGTCTGCTTCATGAGGGCCAAATAGAGGGAAAAGACGAAACCAGAACCAATCCATGTCATGAATTTCACAGAAACTTCTCAGTATTGTTTGAGATGCAGATTTTACTGCTGCATAAGCTGTCTTGGGATTGATAGGATCAGATTCTTCAATTTTTTTAGTGAAGTTTCCATATTCTGATTGGGAGCCAATGCCTACAAACTTCTTGCATTTAGTTTCCAATGCTATATCTAGAAGCTCCTGTTGTAAATAAATATTACTCACCTGCTTACTCCACACAATACGATCTGCAGCCGCTACTCCATTCCAAGCAAGATTATAGACAATAGTTGGATTAAAATCATGAAATCTTGATTTCCAATCATCTGAGTTATCAACCCATAGTACTTTTTCTTTATATGATTCCAAGCCGTTAAGTTTAGAATTAGGCCTTTTAAGGCATAACACCTCATGACCATCATCCACTAGAGCTTTAACTAAATATGCCCCAATAAACCCACTTGCACCTGTTACAAATGCTTTCATTACCTAAGAAACTTCTCAATTTCCTCCAAACAGAGGTTAAATACATTTTCTGTTTTATATCTCTTGTACCAATCAGCCGTTAAAGCTACACACTGCATGGCATTTAATCTTGGCTTCCATCCAAGACGTGTCTTCCCCTTATCAATATTAAGCATCAACAAATGTGCTTCATGGAGTGCCTCAGAATCTGAAACATCTTGCAATTCTCCAAAACCAAAGGTCTTGATGATAGCAGTCGCCATCTCCCAAACAGTAAGCACACTTTCAGCTTCAGGACCAAAGTTCCAGCCTTCACAATATTCTGTAGGATTCTCCCACATCTTCTGAGCGAGCATCATGTAGCCAGAAAGAGGCTCTAATACATGCTCCCATGGACGAATAGCCTTTGGTGAACGAATTTTGATTGGACTACCTGTTTCAAGCGCACGAATACAATCTGGAATAATACGATCAAGAGCCCAATCGCCGCCTCCAATTACATTACCGGCACGAACTGATGAAACGCTAACGGTATGCTTCTTACCATAATCTTCCGGATTAAAGAAACTCCTTCTCCAGCTTTGGATGGCAATTTCGCAAGCACCTTTAGAGGAAGAATATGGATCATAACCACCGAATGGGTCAGTTTCAACATACCCTTTCATCTGTTCTTTGTTATCATAGCACTTGTCGGTAGTAATCATTATACCAACTTTCACACTCTTTGTAACACGAATAGCCTCCATGATATTGATAGTTCCCATCACGTTTGTCTGATAAGTCTCGACAGGTTGCACATAGCTCAAGCGAACCAATGGCTGAGCAGCAAGATGGAAAACAATCTCTGGCTGATATTCAGTAAAGATTTGCTTCATCTTTTCGCCATCACAAATATCAGCACGAATATCTGCTTTGATTTTTGAGCCAATACCAGAAAGAACAAAATTGTCTTTCTCAGAATATGGCTCAAGACCAACACCTACAACCTCAGCTCCTAACTCATGAAGCCAAATAGAAAGCCAAGACCCTTTGAAACCAGTATGGCCGGTTACAAGAACCCTTTTTTCTTTATAAAAACTATTGAAAATATCCACCATATTGTTTAAAAACCTTTAGGGATATTAGGAATCGCACGTTTCCAACGTTGCCAAGGTGCTTTATTTTCAGCTAGCAATTTTTCCAACATAGCTTTCTCACGAACGTTGTCCATACATTGCCAGAAACCTTTATGAATGTATGACATCAACTGATTCTCTTCAGCAAGTTTGGTAAGTGCGACCTTTTCAAACACACATGTATCATCTGTTAAATAATCAAATATTCTTGGCTCAAGTACCATATATCCAGCATTGATAGGTACCCCATCAGCAATATTCTTCTCTCGAAAGGATTTTACCGCTCCTCCCTCAATATCAAGCACCCCCTTCTCTTGAGCCATTTTAACTGCTGTTAGAGTTGCAAGTTTACCATGAGACTTATGAAATTCTAGCAATTTGTCTATTTCAACATCACATACACCATCGCCATAAGTGAACATGAAAGGTTCATTACCAACATACTTCTGAATGCGCTTAACACGACCACCTGTCATGGTGTTATAACCAGTATCAACAACAGTCACTTTCCAAGGCTCCATATTTGTCTGATGAACCGTCATTTCATCTTTACCATTACGAAAATCAAAGGTTACATCAGAATTATGCAAAAAGTAATTAGCAAACCACTCCTTGATATATTCCTGCTTATAGCCTGCACAGATAATAAACTCTATATGTCCATAGTAGGCATACTCTTTCATAATATGCCAAAGAATAGGCATGCCGCCAATCTCAATCATTGGTTTTGGTTTGAATTGGCTTTCCTCACTGATGCGTGAGCCAAAACCACCAGCTAAAAGTACTACTTTCATGGTATATTTCACTTTATGTAATCAAGACTCATTCTATCCCCCTTATTAAGATTACAATTTACCTTTTTCCCTAGTATATCTTTGAAATATTTTGGATGCAATCCAAAACCCGGCCTCACAGATCTCACATTCTTTTCTGTGATAACATCACCAGCTTTCATATCTTCAGCAACATAGAGAGAACGAGAGAAATTGCGTCCTTTAATTTTGAAAGGGTCTGTAGGATAATCAACATGACCAAGGGCCTTTTCTACATTACGAATAGAGATTGTCATTGCTGCAAATTCTTCTGTAGTCATAGAGAATGCAGCGTCAGGTCCCCCAATAGCCCTATCCATGATGAAGTGCTTCTCAACTATTTCTGCACCCAATGCCACTGCTGCTACTGCCACATCAGACCCCATTGTGTGATCAGACAATCCTACTTTAACGCCAAAACGTTCTTTCATGTCAAGCATTGTCTTGAGATTTACATTCTCAAGAGGGGCAGGATAAGCAGATACGCAACGAAGAAGAGTAATATCTGTGTTACCTACCTCATGACAAACCTTAATTGCCAGTTCGATATCTTCCATTGTTGCAATACCCGTCGAGATAACCATTGGCTTACCTTTACTTGCCGCATATCGTATGAGGTTAACGTCTGTTATTTCAAAGGAAGCAATCTTATATATTGGATTGCCACACTCCTCCAGCAAATCAACTGCAGTATTATCAAAAGGAGTTGAAAAGCAAATTAATCCTATTGATCTTGCATAATCAAACAGCTTCTGATGCCATTCCCATGGAGTATATGCTTCTTTATATAAATTATAAAGTTTATAACCATCCCAAAGGCCATTATCAATCTGAAAGTCTTCCTTATCACAATCAAGTGTAATGGTGTCAGCTGTGTATGTTTGTATTTTGACCGCATCTGCTCCAGCTTCTTTTGCAGCATCCATTGTGCGAAATGCAATATCAAGACTACCATTATGATTCGCAGATAACTCTGCTATAATAAATGTATTCATATCAACATTCAAATATTACAAGTAGCCATAGCTCTTGCTTCACCTTAATTAGCTTAATTAAATAGTGCCATTATCAACATGAATATTCTGACCAGTAATACTCTCTGCCTTGTCACTCAACAGAAATGCCACAGTCTCAGCAACCGATCTTACCGATGTTGCAGCCTTCAATGAAGTGCGAGCATATATCTTGTCTCTCTGTTCCTTAGTCAAGGAAGCACTCATTGCTGTAGCCATAAATCCTGGCACTACCACATTTGAGCGGATACCCATCTGTCCCCATTCGCGAGCTGTATCCTTTGAAAAAGCTTCGAGTGCCCCCTTTGAAGAGGCATACATTGCCAGCCCCTTATAACCAGTGTGGACACTGATAGAAGAGATATGAACGATAGAGCCCTTAGTATGATGAAGAATCATGTTGCGAATCACATTCTTAGCCATCATCATTGGTGTGAAGACATTCACATTATACATTGCTTTCAAACGCTCAAGATTCAAGTTGGTTATAATGTCATCATAAGCCAATGCTGCATTGTTGACATAACCATTAATCTGTACTTTATTGCCACAGAAATCCTTGAAAACACTCTGGCGAATATTATCACAATCAGAGAGATCAACACTCTTGTAAAATAGTCGACCTTCATACTCGCTTTGCAGAGCCTTGAAATCATCGGGACAGCTACGAGCAATTCCATAAACAGTATGGCCCTGTTCTAGTAGGACTCGACAAATTTCTAATCCTACCCCACGAGAACAACCTGTAACTAATATATTCATGCTAAATAAATTTATTATTTACACTCTTTTTAACTTGCCTGTACGTGTGAGAGAGAATACCTCCACGAACTTAATCTTACGGGGAATCTTAAAATCCTGAAGTTGTTCCTTGAGTACCTTGCGAATCTCTAATTCTGTGAGTTCCACATTGTCTTCTAATTGAACTTCTGCTACCAAAATATTGCCAAGGATAGAGTTCTTCTTACCAAAAACCAACGATTGGCGAATACCCGAAATTGCATTGATAACATCCTCAACCTCATTAGGATTGACCTTATAGCCACCTACATTGATGAGTTCATTCTTGCGACTCTTGAACTTGAAAAAACCTTCCTCCCTGTTTGTCCATTCGATAAGGTCGCCTGAGTGATAATAATCTCCATCAAACTTGAAGCTATCTGAAAATCCCAACAGACTTTTGTGAATCAGCAACTCAGAGTTCTCGTCAACCTTAAACTTATCACGGATTTTCTCAGGTATTTGAAAAGCATCACCTCTTGCAGCGAACAACGAACCAGCTTCTGTAGAAGCATACACATTATTAATTTTTGCATTTGGGAATATTTTCTTAATAGAATCATAAAGATGCTGATCAGACTTCTCCCCCCCTAATGTTGCGCGTATCAAACTTTCGTAAGACTTCTCGAAAGGCAACAACAAACGATAAAAAGTAGGAGTTGCAGAAACATGTGTGATCTGGTACTTATCAATCAGGTCATACACCTCTGCACGATTCCTATTAAAGACATTCACAAAGGTATCTTCATTTTCAAAAGCCTGAAAAAAAACCTGTAGCCCTGCCATATGGGTAGGATTATAGGCATACCCCCAAATTTGCCCTCTATACTTATCACCAAGGCGAACCGCACGAGTCAAAGAGCTGATATGATGAACGATTTTTTTGGGTTGGCCAGTGGTACCAGATGTGAAAATAGTAATCTCTGATTGAGATTCCTGCACACCTTTTACCACATCCCCCATGCTGCTTACATGTACTTCATCAATGGCTACAACCTTGTTAATATCCTCTTCCTCAACACCATCAATTTCAGACGCATTGATATCTGAATCAATCAGGATTAAAGGCTTATTAGCGACTAACGCTTTGATGACGTTTACAAAGTACTCAAAGAGTTTCTTTGTACGCATCATTGGTATATACTCCTTACTCCCGTTAATGGCATTCAACAGCTCATCATAAGAATAAGTCCTCTCACCATCAATCAAAAAAATCATCACGCCTCTAGCTTCTTATAGATTTCTCCAATAGTATTAACAAGACCATCCTCAAAAATATCGATGTCGAATTCATCCTCAAGCTTTACTGTCAACTCTGCCAAATCGAATGAAGTCAAACCTAAGTCATCGCGAAGGTTATCCTCATTGTTAAGTACAGTTACTGGTGCCATTTCTTTAGCTACACGAATTTCGTTGATAATTTCTAAAACCTTTGCTTTCATTATATCTGAATTAATATTATTACTCATTTCGTTGTATGATATTTAGCAGTATTACAGTTCTATTACTTCAATCCTGCTTTACAAAACTTAATATAGTCTCTAATCTTAAGATCATACTTTTCCATAAAGAGATTTCTATCTAAGTTTGTACTAACTAGATAATTATCTCCATCCACCTTCTTTTGAGAAGAGAATTCACAACCCAAAAACGCATCTATCAATAAGGCATTTCGATTATTCTCTGCCACTGCACAATATAAATGACCAAAATCAAGAATATTAAAGAAAAAATAAAAACATTCACGAACATAGTTGTAGCCCAGCTCTCCTGATTTAGGATTCATATACAAACCTAGTTCCGCTGTGTCAGAAGCTTTATCAATATCATTTATATTAACTACACCAATATAATTACCTTTAAATGACATAACTAGCCAATAATACCTGTCATTGCGTTCTTTTAAATTATCTATAAATTCAAGATGTTCCTTTAATTGAATTTCATTTTTATTATACATCCATTTTTTTATCGACTCAGAATTACGCCATTCCAGTATCATTTTCTTTTCTTGGTCTGATAATTCCAAGAAAGACTTAAATATATATTTACTACTCTTATATTCTTGCTTTTTATTAATATCTATCATAAGTTCTTGATGCCTTCTAATGTATACCTATACTATCAAATCGATCTAAATGCTTTTATAATATTGGAAGCTATATCCGCTCTTTCTAAATGTTTTGAAACAAAGATTTTTAATTTCTCTACTGCATTTTCCAATCTACCAGTCGTCACATTTTGAAGTTGACCTAATGGAATTATGTAACCATTTTGTTCTAACATACGATAAAAATCATATTGGTTGTCTACATAAAAGCCTGCTATTATAGGCAAATTCCTGCTTAAGGCTTCAATACACACAGTACTTGCTGAAAAAATTCCAGCACTTGATTGGTCAAAAAGCATTGCCATTTGGTTCGCTCTAAGATTACTTAAAACATCAACCCTCTTTCGATTTTCATCTGACAGATATACTTTTTCGCCTAATATAACCTTAATATTATAAGGTATAGCTATTTTTAATAGCATTGATACAACTCTATCTGTCAAACGAAGAGGATCTGCACCTCCAAAACAAACTACAATATCTTCATTTCTAGTTTTAATTGAAGATTGGAGTAAAAAAGGCCTTCTAAGAAGTGAATATTCTAAACCAAGGCATAATTTTGAATAAGGTTCTATGATATTTTCATATAATGATTTATCGTTAACTCCATGATTTACTATTAAATCTGCATAGAAATGTTTATCATGTAAATCATCAATGCATACCAATTTACAGCCTTTGCCCTTTACTAGCTTTTGATATTCAGTAGTATAAAAATAATTGTCTAATACTACAATCTCATCACCTTGCAGATAAGATAAAAAGTTTTCAAATTTACTATTGTCACAAGGCAATTCTACAAGTTTACATACATTTTCTGCCTCATTCTTCTGATATTCTGAAGGATTTTGGGTAAAAAAGATACATTCAAAATCATCTTTGAGCATATCGGCAAGTGCAAGGCTACGAATGAAATGACCGTAACCAATATCTGCACTTGCATCTGCCCGAAAGTAGACTTTACGCTTTGTCATTAAACAACAATTTATATTTCATTTCAGCAAGCTTCCAATCGGTTTCTGTATCAATGTCTTGGATACGAGTTTCATCAACCTCGACACCACCGATTTTGATATTTCCAGAAAGCCATCCTGCTGTTTTATACCAATAGAACGTACCCGTATCATGATACTCCTTTGGAAGATCTTGACTACGGCTATTTTCATACTCCGGCCAATGACGTTTCATGGTTCCATCTTCCGCCAAATCAAGACAACGCCAAATAGGATAAGAAAATTGAACCACAGGATATACGACTGTGAAGTCAGAAGAAAGAAGACGTTCGTAAGCTGCTGTAATATCCTCACTTTGCGTCATTGGAGCTGTAGCGTAAATGCAACAGAAATTATCGAATTCTATCCCGGAAGCTTTATAATTACTGATTACTTCATTAAGGACATCCGCTGTTGTTGCAAAGTCGTTTGCCGTCTCAGCACTTCTCATAAATGGAACCTTAGCCCCATATTGACGCGCAACTTCTGCTATTTCTTCATCATCGGTACTAACTATAACTTCATCAAAGAGCCCTGTTTTAAGAGCCGCTTCAATGGAATAAGCAAGCATTGGCTTACCAAGAAAACGCTTCACATTCTTACGAGGTATGCGCTTACTACCACCTCGTGCAGGTATAATACATAAGTTTTTCATTTTACTTACATATAAATTCTTTGACCTCAGAGATTGTATACTGCTGCTCCTCATCTGTCAATGTTGGGAACATAGGAAGTGCGAGAGAATGCTTGTAATAATCCTCAACTATTGGAAGATCACCCTCCTTATTTCCAAACTGTTTGTAGTAAGGCATGAGGTTGAGCGGATAATAGAGCACCTGTGCGTAGATCTTGTTCTCACGCAGGAAGTTATAGAGTCCAAGACGGTCTTCCACTTGAATGATATAGAGATGGTATGCATGATAAACATCAGGAGCTTCATATGGTGTCTTGATACCTTCGACATCAGCCAAAGCCTCATTGTACTTACGGACAAGTTCACGGCGAATCTCTACGTTACGACGTGCACGTTTGAGTTGAGATGTACCTAGAGCTGCTTGAATATCAGTAATACGGTAATTATAACCAAGTTCCTGCATCTCGTAATACCAAAGTCCATCCTTACGCTGGAGTTTGTCAACATCATGAGTGATACCATGAGTTCGATAAAGTGCCATCTTCTCATAGAGATTCCTATTTTGAGTACATGCCATACCACCTTCTCCTGTGGTAATGTGTTTAACAGGATGGAAAGAAAAGACAGTGATATCAGAATACTTGCCACAACCTGTATAAACCTTATCACCTGCACTATCTATAAAATAAGCTCCAGGAGCATGACATGCATCTTCTAGAATCCACATTCCATATTCATCAGCCACTCTACGATATTCTTCCATATTATGAGGATAGCCGGCAAAATCAACAAGAACCATACCTTTATAAGTACCCTTTGGAGAAGCTGCAAGAGTTTCTTTCAATTTGTCAATATCAAGCAGAAATGTTGTAGGGTTTATATCAACGAACTTGACATTGCCTCCACAGAAACGTATACAATTGGCTGAGGAAGCAAAAGTCATAGGCGTACAGATAATATTATCGCCTTCCTTTACCCCAAGAGCCATTGCTGCGATATGGAGAGCGGCTGTAGCATTACATACCGCTACCGAATAGTCTGCATGCACGTATTCACAAAACGCTTTTTCAAATTCGGGAATAGCAGGACCACAAGTCAAGTAGTCAGACTTAAGGGTCGTTATCACAGCCTGAATGTCGTCATCGGAAATATATTGGCGACCATAAGGAATAACATTTTCTATCATTTAGTTATAATTTTAATGACGGATTGATATAGAGTTTAATCTTATCTCGAAGGGATTCAACTGTCTCCTGAACAGGATTATCGTTAGAACTGTAGTGAAAATCATCAGCAACAGGTTGGGCGTTGTAATGAGCAGTATAATTATTTTTGCCACGATGACCAGTGAAAGAGATACAAGGAAGAATTGCATAATAATCACCAAGGTCAATAGTGTTGATGCTATCGGCCGCCGAGATAAGTTCCTCATGAATCTTCTCACCGGCACGAATGCCAACCTCCTTTTGCTCCATTTCGGGAGCAATGGCTGTAGCAAGATCAGTGATGCGATAGGAAGAAACCTTTGGAATAAAAATTTCTCCTCCAATATGATTCTCTAAAGCAAACTCTACAGCTGTAACGACTTCTTGATTAGAAATAATAAAACGGGTCATTCGCTTGTCTGTAATGGGTAGGCTTCTACCGCCAAGTTCCTTACGAGAAAGAAATAATGGAATAACAGAACCTTTACTACCCATCACATTACCATAACGCACTACAGAGAAACGGATATCCTTTGAGCCTTTCATGTTATTAGCAGCAACGAAAAGCTTGTCAGAGACTAATTGGGTAGCTCCATAAAGATTGAGAGGAGCACATGCTTTATCAGATGATAGCGCAACCACATCATGCACTCCACACTTGAAAGCCGCATCAATTACATTTTGAGCACCGATTATATTAGTCTTAATACATTCTTCCGGATTATATTCTGCAGATTCGACGGATGCTATGGTAGCTGCATGAATAATAATATCGATGCCCTCGCAAGCTCTGATCAGGCGTTCCTTATCACGCACATCACCTAAGAAAAAGCGTAACTGCGAAAACTGTTTCCCGGGATATAGTTGAAGAATATCATTATGTTTCTGTACATCACGTGAGAAAACAATAATTTTTCTAACCCCAGGATAGTCGCGAAGGATTGTTTCAATGAAACAACGGCCAAAAAGCCCAGAACCACCTGTAATAAGTATTGTTTTATTATTGAACATTATATTTACTTATTATTAGATTCCACAGGATCGAAATATGTATCAGGGCGGTCAGGATCAAAACAACCGTTTGCCCATATAACAGTCACCATATTCTCGGTATCTGACAAATTAATGAGATTATGGGTGTAACCGGCTATCATCTCAACTACTTGTAATTTGTCACCACTGACCTCATAATTAAGAACCGGATAAGGAACACCATTCTCGTCAACTCCTTCCTTACGAAGTTGAATGAGACCATGACCACTGACTACAAGAAAACGTTCTACAAGATTGTGATGCCAATGTTGTCCTTTTATGACACCGGGTTTGGATATATTGATAGATACTTGACCATGGTTTTCAGTACGAATGAACTCAGAGAAACTTCCTCGATCATCAATTTTCATTTCAAGAGGATATGCAATCTTACTCTCCGGAAGATATGAAACGTAAGTAGAATAAAGCGCCTTGCGAAAGCTATCGCTCACACAAGGAATCTGAAGATTATATCTCCCCTTATCAAAAGAATAGATAAGATCGGCAATGTCACCGAGGCGCACCTTATATACATTAGGTACATAACAATACTTACCCTCTTTATATTCATGGCCAGAAAGACATGCTATTAAAGCATCAACCACATCGTCAATATAAACCATGTTGAGCATGACGCTTGGATCATTAACCTGAATAGGTTGTCCGTTAGCAATATTATAACAAAAAGTCGCTACTACAGAATTATAGTTAGGGCGACACCACTTTCCAAAAAGATTAGGAAAACGATATACAAGCACCTTGGCTCCTGTCTCCTTTCCATATTGAAACATCAGTTCTTCTCCTGCCTTTTTGGAAAGTCCATAAGGATTATCAAGAGCAGCCTGAGAAGAAGAGGAAAGCATAACAGGACAGGTATTAGCATATTTCTTAAGTGTGTTAAGAAGTGTAGTGGTAAAACCATAATTTCCTTTCATAAACTCTTCCGGATCCTTTGGTCGGTTGATACCTGCAAGGTTGAACACAAAGGAACATTCCTTGCACCATTCTTCAAGTTGTTCCGGAGTGGAATCAATATCATACTCATAAACAGCCTCAATAGCTTCGGGAAGTTTATACCAGCGAGCCTTATTATCTTTGATGTTATTAAGTTGAGCACAAAGGTTTTTACCGACGAACCCTTTTGATCCTGTAACTAACACTTTCATAGATTTAAAATTTTCTCCACACCATCTTGTTGACGATGCCTACATAACTCTGAATAATCTTAACGACTTTGGTACTGACATTTTCATCTATGTAATCAGGAACAGGAATCCCGTGCTGACCGTCTTTACAAAGTTCAACTGCAGTGGTAACAGCTTGAAGGAGTGACTTCGTATCAATACCTGCAATGATAAAGCCTGCCTTATCAATTGCCTCAGGACGTTCTGTGGAGGTACGAATGCAAATAGCCGGGAACGGATGACCTATACCGGTAAAGAAAGAGGATTCCTCGGGAAGTGTACCAGAATCTGATACCACAGCAAAGGCATTCATCTGGAGACAATTATAATCATGAAAACCAAGTGGTTCCTGCTGAATAACGCGTTTATCCAACTTGAAGCCTGAAGCTTGTAACCGGTTTCTACTCCGGGGATGACAACTATAGAGGATGGGCATATCGTATTTTTCAGCCATGGCATTAATAGCATTGAAGAGAGAAAGGAAATTTTTCTCAGTATCAATGTTTTCTTCACGATGAGCACTTAAAAGAATATATTCCCCCTTTTTAAGTCCAAGACGTTTGTGAACATCAGATGCTTCAATCTCTGCAAGATTCTCATGGAGGACTTCTGCCATAGGAGAACCAGTTACATAAGTACGCTCCTTTGGAAAGCCACAATCGGCTAAATATCTGCGAGCATGTTCTGAATAAGCCATATTGACATCAGAAATGATATCCACAATTCTACGATTAGTTTCCTCCGGAAGACATTCGTCTTTGCAACGGTTACCTGCCTCCATATGGAATATAGGAATGTGAAGACGCTTTGCACCAATAACAGACAAGCAACTATTGGTATCACCCAAAACGAGTACTCCATCCGGCTTCAAAGCAGCGAATAACTTATACGAACAATTAATAATGTTTCCACAAGTAGCACCAAGATCATCACCAACTGCATCCATATAAACTTCCGGTTCGGCGAGCTTGAGATCACGAAAAAAAATACCATTGAGATTGTAGTCATAATTCTGTCCGGTATGAGCCAGAATGAGATCGAAATACTTGCGACATTTATTGATAACGGCAGCAAGACGGATTATCTCAGGGCGAGTACCTACTACTATGATAAGTTTAAGTTTACCGTTTTCCTGCCAGTGGATATCACTATAATCTAATTTGGGAAGTTTGTCCATAATGCAACTCTTATTCAGAACGATAATCACGTGATTTTGCACAAGATTGGAGTCCGAGATCTTCACGAATGAAATTAAGTTTGAGGAGAAGCTCTTTCATGCCCTCAACATCTAGCCTGCGGGTGTTGTGTGAGTGATAATCCTCTGTACGGCTGATTGCATCATCACCTTCGGTAAAGAATTTGTCGTAATTGAGGTCTCGAGAATCGCAAGGAATACGAAAATAATTACCCATATCTTCTGAACGAAGCATCTCCTCACGAGTGACAAGAGTCTCATAAAGTTTCTCACCATGACGGGTACCAATAACCTTGACTTCTGTCTTACCAAACTCAGGATTTACTTTTGCATATATCTCCTTGAGAGCCTTTGCGAGTACTTCTAATGTAACTGCAGGAGCTTTCTGCACAAAAAGATCACCATTATTCCCGTGCTCAAAAGCGTAAATGACGAGATCCACAGCATCATCAAGGGTCATCATATAGCGAGTCATATTAGGATCTGTAATTGTTATCGGCTTACCCTCCATCATTTGCTCTACCCAAAGAGGAATAACAGAACCACGAGAAGCCATAACGTTGCCATAACGCGTACAACATATAGTAGTCTTTGCATCAGCACCAAGTGCGCGACCCTGAGCGATAGCAACTTTCTCCATCATAGCTTTAGAAATTCCCATAGCATTAATCGGATAAGCAGCCTTGTCAGTAGAGAGAACAACGACATTCTTAACACCATGTGAGATGGCAGAAAGAAGCACGTTATTAGTACCTTCCACATTAGTACGAACAGCTTCCATCGGATAGAACTCGCACGAAGGAACCTGCTTCAATGCAGCAGCTGAAAAAACATAATCTACGCCGGCCATTGCAAAATCTACAGCCTCGCGCTGGCGTACGTCACCGATGTAAAATTTCACTTTGTGGGCCACATCAGCACGATTAGCCTGAAGAAAATGACGCATATCATCTTGTTTTTTCTCATCTCGACTCAAAATCCTGATTTCTTTAATATCTGAATCAAGGAATCTCCTTAATACTGCATTACCAAATGATCCAGTACCACCTGTGATTAACAGGACTTTATCTTTGAATACTGACATAATATTATATTATTATTATAAAATTGCTAATCCAAACAGCATTGAATACTTTCTATTAAAAAATACAAATAACACAAGTTCATCAACTGTATAGTTTGTTTGCTAGTTCCAGTCGCAACTCCTACCCCATCACCTCCAGCATTCCCCCCGCAATCTCCATCCTTGCGCATCCCAGCATATCCACGCGTATCACCAGATTGGTTTTTCCGTCGCCGGTTTCCAGCACATATCCCTCCAGCCCCATGAGCTTGCCGCCGTTGACACGGACTTTGGCTCCAAGGGGGATATCTATAGGTTCGATGGTTATTTCGCCGTCGCCGTCGTTCACCATCCGTTTCAGGCTGCGCATCTGGCTGTCGGGGATGACGGCTACGGAGCGCATGCCACTGTCGGTACGTTTGGCAGCAATGTTCACCATGAAGCGTTTGATGTAGGGCAGGTGCACGATGTCCCGGCGGCGCTGCTGCTCCGTACAACGGATAAAGAGCATGGCGGGGAAAAGGATGCGCTCTACGGTGCGGCGCTTGCCGTCGGCACGGACACGAAGCTCTTGCCGGACGGGGACGTAGACTTCGTAGTCTTTGGCGTCATCGGCCTGCCGGACTATGCGGGCTTCGAGTTTGTCGCGACAGATGCGCTCGGAGTTGTTGCCCACAATGGCGATGTACCACTGCTTGGTTTCGGGCTTTTTATCGGGGAAAGATACGCCTACGGCGTCGTCGGTTTCGGCAACCGGCGCTATCTTCAAGGGCTTAGGCGAACTTATCTTTTTATTTTTTTCCACAACCTATACTAAAGGTTCGGAGCTTGTTTCAATTCCTTTCGACCTTAATTTCGGGCTTCCCCCACGCGTTTTCTTTCACAAAAAAAAGTTGCCGAAAGAGAACTTGGATAAGGCGAGACAAAATAAAAAAACGGCTCCGTATTGAAAAACACACTTCTTCCCGATTCGGGAATCGACTGTCGGGGACAAAAGTACAACTTTTTTTATATTCTACCGCTTATCTCAAAGGAAAAAAGTAAAAAAAATAGAGATTGGAGAGGTCAGGGATTGGAGGAGAGGAGAATATAAGAAGAGGCGGCGGGGATTCCCGGCTCAAGGAGGAAGGCGGCGCACGTGCCTTGACAAAGGGTTTCATACCGGCGTGCCGCTTCATACCTCTTCTTGTCCTCCGTCTTTCTTCGTCAGACCGGGAAAGAGCAGGCGCACGCCTTCCACATAGATGCGATGGGCATCTTCCTCATCCGTGAACTCTTCGAAAGCACGCAGAATGTGCTCGTAATAGTCTACCTCGTAGTTGCCTTTGCCTTGCTTGATTTCCTCAAGGTAGGTCTGGCTCATGTGGCAGACATCACGAAAGTCGTTGCGCCTGATGTGCAGACGGCTCAATTCGCGCATCAGAAAAGTGCCGAAAGCTTCGTGATTGGAGGCTTTACGGGCCTTCAAGTGTGTCATAAATAATGAAGTTTATTAAATAAACAGGATTGCACGGTAATCTGTACCCACATATGGGTACAGGCTATCCGAGAAAATCGAATTAAGAAGTTGTTTTCTGTCTTTCACAGAGGGTATGCGCTTTTATCATTTTCTTGTTTTCTTCTTGTCTATGGCGAGCGCCTCCAAAAGAACATGATAAGAACATGATAAGAACATGATAGGAACTTGGTTGGTACGAAGGTAAGATGGCTACTTCTTTTATGTGCTTCCAATCGTGTCAAACTGTTGAAAAGCTGAAATAAATTCAAAACAGATTCTAATTATATTAACAATAATATACCCTCCGGGAGGTCTTTCGGAGAAAATGAAGATGAAGGTAAAGAATTTTCGCCCCCCCAAAAAAGGGGGGGGGCCGGACGTGCTCTCTTTGCACGCCCGGAACGAACGAAGCGGGGAGGTTCTTCCACCTCATCATCACCGAAGGCGGAAAGGATGCGCTCACCCTCGGCGAAGCGGGCTATCTGTTTGTCATCAGCGTGCCCAACGGGGCGGCGGGCGACCTGCACAAGAGTTTCGAGGCCTTCGACCCGTGGCTGGACTATGCGCAGAGCATCGTGATTTGCGGCGACACCGACCTGCCAGGGCGCACGCGGACCAAGTACCTGTCCGACTACTTCGGCAACCGATGCCTGCTCACAATGTTGCCGCACGACTGCAAGGATATCTCCGGCGTGGTGGTGAAGTACGGCATCGACGTGGTGCGCGAAATCATTGACACGGCCAAGCCGCAGCACACAGCAGACATCATCACCGTGGGCGAACGCAAGGAGGAGGTGCTGAACGTACTGTGGGACGAATACGACCATGGTTACGACGTGGGCTACGCCTCGCCCACCAGGTCGGCGCCCACGCCGCCGGCTGGAACGACAAGAGCCTCGGCATCTGCTACGAAGGCGGTCTTGATGAAGACGGACATCCGGCCGACACACGCACCTATGCCCAGAAATGCACCCTGATGGATTTGCTGCGCCGATTGCGGAAAGACTATCCCCATGCCCGTATCCTGGGGCACAACCAGCTCGGCCCATCCGTGCGCAAGGCTTGCCCCTGCTTCGACGCAAGGAAGGAGTACAGGGAGTTGTAGGGACAATGTGCCCGATGCCCGGAAGAAAGCCCCCTCCTTAAACATCAGGCACATTCATTTACGCCCCTCGAATGATGCCGCACATCTTCTCAAAAACTTCTACCGCTTCCTTTTTATTCAATCCGGCTTTTACGGCCACAGCGAAAATATCCTCCTTCGTTGGTTCTATACTTTCGTTGATGGAAGTTGTACGATAGCCGTTGATGCCATCGGCAGGCAGCAAATCATAAGCCGGTGCAAAATGCCAATCTCCGTCGCGACGGATAAAGGAGAAATTCTTTGCATGGTCATCTTTATTGCCTATCAGATAATTGAATACCATCAGACGGTAGACCTTCCACATCTCGGCGACACTACGGGTCAATGCCGCACATACCTGAAAAATATGCCTGTAGTCGATACCGGGCAAACGATAATCGGCACCGATAAGCCCGGCAACACTTACCACATGCAATTTACCCTCCGCCGTACGGTCAAAACGTTCGACACCAAAATATTTGTCCTCGAAAAGACGTGTATCAGGCATTTCAACCCCGCATTCCTTAGCGAGAAGCGAATAGTGATATTCCTCTATCCCTATACGTTGAGAATCTCTCTTTGCACGAAACTTCACCAACCATTCCCTGCCCTCATAATGGGTGAAAATTTTGGGACGCGCACCTCCGGGAGAGCCTCCCCTGTCCTGAAATTCAATAATCCCCTCTCCTGCATAATCATCACTGTCGAGTATCCGTTCCGCCTCCAATGCCAGCTTCTCAAAATCCGCATATTCCTGATTGGAAACAACGCTTCTGTCCGGCCGGAATTCCAAAGCTCCGCGCCCTGCAGAGCCGACGAATGCGAGACGATCCAACAACGACAGAGTATGCAGCCTGACGCCTTTCTGCTGCAAATACCTATCAAGAATAAGCAAGCCCCACCCATTAGGCAAGCAGTCATCAAAAACACCGAAGCCCCCCTCAAATGGACGCGGTTTTGCTATAAAGACACCACTCCTCAACGGCAACTCAAACGGCGAAATGGAAAATCCCGAATTAAGCCATCCGGCCGAATACTCGAACGCACACAACCCTTCTTTGGTCAGAGCCAACCGCCCAACCAACAAATCGCAATGGATGACCTCTATCTGTCTGATACTATTCATTCTTCTGTCCTCTTTTACGGGTAATACTTTGTTCGTTCAGCACCTCGTCCAATGACCGGTACTGCTTCTGCACAAAAAGAGCATCGAACTCAGCAAGCGCATTCAAGGCAAATCCTATCCGGAGCAATCCCTTTAAGGAGATCTCTCCTGTCTGCTCAAACCTGCGGTAAGTGGCAAACTTGATTCCGGCTCTTGCAGCCAATCCCTCCTGGGTTAAATTCAGTTCCAATCTCCGAGCCTTCACTCTGGCCGCCATCTGTAGCGCCACCTCGTCGGGAGTAGAAAAATTAATTGCTATTATATTATTCATAACTGCGATATTATCCCACTAACAAATATTATATTGTTCATTACAAAGATAAGCATTATAATCTAATCGTACTTATTTTAAGCATAATTATTTTAAGAATCATTGTAATGCGCAAGCAGCCGTATGAATCAAGGACGACAGGGAGCAAGCTTCTTACACTTGATAATAAAAAAAACGGCGAGACACCGGTTTTGCCCCGGTATCTCGCCTGAAATATTCCTTGTTTTAAGGAGAAACCACTGTATCTTTTGTCCGACAAACGTGCTACGCCTATTCAGTGTACGCGTGCCGTCAAGCAAAGATGTCGCTTCGCTGAATATATGCAATCACATCACCCTTGTTGACCACATCGCCTTGCTTGGCGCACACCTCTACCACGCGCCCCGTGAAGCCGGTCCACACCTTCTCATACTCTCCCCACGGTGTGGAGACGTAGCAGAACACTTCGTCGTGCTGGTACTTGCGACCGATGAAAGGTTCGGACGAAGGCCCTTCGACGGAAACTTCCCAAAGCACCTGTCCCTTGGAGGGGGCAACAACGGGGTCGGCTTTGGCACGCTTCAGCTTCTTGATTTCCTCTTCCGAGAATCCGCTCTTCGCCATGGCAGCATCTTTGGCGCGTTGCAAATCGTCTTCAAAGCGTTTCTTGGCAATGCCCGACTTGTAATCGCGATATTGGCGGTCGTGCATGGCCAACTCGAAGAGTTCCTCGTCGTCATCGCCATACGCCCAGCCGTTCTCGTCCATCTCCTTCCGGTATTCGTCCAGAGCGTCGGGATAGTTCAGCTGCGGGTCGGTATCCACGAACTCGTAGCCTTTGGACTTGGCAAGCTCCACGATTTCGGGTGCCAACGCACCGGGCAGGCGCCCGCTCTTGCCCAGAATCATATCCCAGGTATGGTTGTCGATCATCGTCCAGCGCTCTTCGCCCTTCATCAGCTGCATCAGGTTCATCAGCGCCACGTTCTTGACGTATTGGCTGAAAGGCGTCACCAGCGGAGGATAACCCAGCTTAGGCCATACGTATTCCACCTCGTCGAACAGCATCACAAGCAAGTCGTCGATGCTGAGCTCAGGTTCGTTCTTGCCCCTCAATATCATGTTGATGCCGGCATGCACCCCTTTCAGGTCGGCCATCATGGAGCCCATCATGCCGCCGGGCAGACCGCACTTCAGCAGCAGCGAAGACATGTATTTGTTGGTGGGATCCATGAAATAGCCCAGAAAGTCGTCTATGAACTCCTGTGTCATGGCACGAGCCTTCATATAAGCCTTCATGTTGATATCGGGCACTTGGAAGCCCAAATCCTTCAGCATGGCCTGCACGGAGATGATGTCCGGATGGACTTTTCCCCACGACATCGGCTCCATGGCCACGTCTATGATATCGGCTCCGTTCTCGCATACCTCAAGGATGGAAGCCATCGAAAGACCCGGTCCGCTATGCCCGTGATACTGTATCAGCACGTCGGGATGCTTCTCCTTGATGGTCCTGACCAACATGCCCAGCATGCCGGGACGGCCGATGCCCGCCATGTCCTTCAAGCAGATTTCGGGCGCGCCGGCCTCGATGAGCCGGTCGGCAATCCGGGCGTAATACTCCACGGTATGTACGGGGGAATAGGTGATGCAGAGCGTGGCCTGCGGTATCATTCCTGCCTCCAGCGCATACTTGATGGAAGGAATAATGTTACGGGTCTCATTCAGTCCGCAGAAGATGCGGGTAATGTCCACCCCTTGCGCATGCTTCACCTTATACATCAAGCGGCGCACGTCGGCCGGAACGGGATACATGCGCAACGCATTCAGACCGCGGTCGAGCATGTGCGTCCGGATGCCCGCTTCCCTGAAAGGACGGGTAAAGGCGCGAACGGCTTTATTGGGATTCTCGCCATACAGAAGATTCACCTGTTCGAAAGCTCCTCCGTTTGTCTCGACTCTTGCGAAACAGCCCATTTCAACAATCAACGGGGCGATGCGCTCCAATTGGTCTACCCGGGGTTGGTATTTACCGGAAGACTGCCACATGTCCCGGTAAACAAGACTGAATTTGATTTCCTTTTTCATCGTGGTTAATAATAAATGTTTTTTCTTTGGTTAACTTAACATATACAAATATAGAATAATCTTCTGACATATAGTTAATGGAAACCCATAAAAATCCACCCGGAATTATATGTTATATATCATATTGTCGGATGTCCGACTGCTTGTACGACACATTTTTCGCGCCCGGAAACATTTTTTCCGAAAGAATCGTAAAAGCAATGTGATTTTTTCATAATTTTGCCTACATATGTAGAAGCCGTCTGGAATTTATTCTTGAATATGTTCCCGGCAAAAACACTTTAATTATAAACACTTCATTACATGAAACCAAATCAATTCAAATCACTCTTTTTATTGATGGCCCTTGCAGTTGCCCTGCCCTCTTTCGGACAAGGGCTGAAGGCTTTCAAGTTAAAAAACGGTCTTTCCGTATATATATGGGAAGACAACACGAAATCGGATGTGTATGGAGCCGTTGGCGTACGCACGGGTTCGGTGAACGACCCGGCAGAGTACACCGGACTTGCGCACTACCTGGAACACGTCATGTTCAAAGGTACGAACAAAATCGGCACGCTCGACTGGAGTGCCGAAGAACCCCTCTACAAGCAAATCATCGCCAAATATGACGAAATGGCCGAAGAAGCCGACCCGGTGAAGAAAGAAGCCATCGGCAAGGAGATAAACGAGCTGACCATCCGGGCAGGCAAGGTGAGTGTATCCAACGAGTTCTCCAACCTGATGGAAAGCATGGGAGGCAAGAACCTGAATGCAGGAACCAGCTACGACTACACGGTCTACTATAACTCTTTCCCGGCCTACCAGATCAACAAATGGCTGGAGATTTCGTCGCAACGCTTCCTCAATCCGGTGTTCCGCACGTTCCAGTCGGAGCTGGAGACCGTATACGAAGAGTATAACCGTGCGCAAGACAACCCCGGAAGAATGCAGAACCAGTTCCTTATGGGCAAGGCTTTCGAAGGACACCCCTATTCGCGCCCCATATTGGGACTTCCGGAGCACCTGAAGAACCCGCGCCTGAGCAAACTGATAGAGTTCTACAACGCTTGGTACACGCCGGAGAACATGGTGCTGGTGCTGGTGGGTAACATCGATGCCCGGCAAGTGAGCGCACGCATCAACGCAGCTTTCGGCCGCTTGCCCAAGAAAGGAATCCCCGAAAGAAAGAGCTATCCGGAACTTGAGATAAAAGGACGTACTCAACACACCGCCAAGATAGGTTATTACCCCAGCGTTGCACTGGTATACAAGGGCGTGCCCGCCGGACATCCGGACGAGAAGGCGCTGGACATCGCCATGGAATTACTGTCGAACAGCAACAACACCGGAACGCTGGACAAATTGGTGATAAGCGGTGACCTGACCAACGGATACGCATTTCTCAACACGCTGCGCGAACAAGGACGCTGCATCGTAAGCGTGATGCCCTTGTACGACGAGAACCAACGCCGGTTCGAATCGAACAAGAGCGCCGAGAAGAAAGCACTGAAGGCTATTGAGCAGATCGCCAAAGGCGAATTCCCCGACTGGCTGGTAGAGGCCATCAAGAACAATATATGCCGCGACTACGACTTGCGGATGGAGGCCAACGAAAGCAAGGCCAACGCACTGATGGAAGCCTTCATCAACGAGGCCGACCTGAGCAAAGTGCTGAACTACAAGGAAGAAGTAATGGCCGTCACCAACGAAGACATCAAGCGCGTGGCCAAACAATATCTGGCGGACAATTACCTGGCACTGTACATAGAGAAAGGAAAAAACAAAGAAGACAACAAGCTGAAGAAGCCCGGCTACAAAGCCATCGAGCCTCCGGTAGGCCGGCAGTCGCTCTATGCCACACAGTTCAAGAACATGCCCATCGGACAGGTGGAGGAAAAGTTCATCGACTTCAGCGATGTGCAGACCAAGAAGCTGAACGAACGTTCGCAAATGTTCTACACGAAGAATCCGGAGAACAACATCTTCAGTCTGACCCTGAGATATGGCGCAGGAGAACGCGAGTTTCCCAAGCTGGGCATTGCCGCCAACCTGATGAACGACGCCGGAATCATGGGAGCATACGAACCCCAGCAACTGAAAGAAGAGTTGAGCAAGCTCAATGCCACCTACTCCGTGAACGCTGACGACAACTACCTCTACATCACGATGAGAGGATATGAAGAGACCTTGCCACAGGCCTGCCAACTCTTGGCACGCCAGATCTTGATGCCCAAGCTGGACGCCAAACAGCTGAGCCGCATCAAGGGAAGCCTTCTGGGTATGCGCCAGCAACGCAAGGAGAACGTTTCCCTGCTGAATCAGGCACTGAGCCAATATGTCCGCTACCAAGACAAGTCGGACTACATCACCGAGCTGACCGACAAGGAAATCTACGAATTGCAAATAGCCGAGCTGACGGGAGACATCAACCGTGCCGCCAACTACGAGGCCGAGATTTTCTATTGCGGCTCCCTGCCCTTCGACAATGTATACGAGATCTTGAGCAAGAACCTGCCGCTGGTAGCCAATGAGCGCCCCAGCCAATCGCCCCAGGACAAAGCCTTGGCACAGGTTACGGAAAACATCATTTACTTCCTGCCCAACTCCGACACCGAGCAGGCACAGATCTCTTTCTACCTGCCTATGCAAGGTTATGACAAGAAAGACGACGTGTTGCGCGACGCCTTCTACCAATACTTCTCCGGAGGTTTCAACGGATTGGTGCTCAACGAAATACGCGAAAAACGCTCGATGGCCTACACCGCAGGAGCTTATGTGGTAACCCCGCAGGTAAAGGGGAATCCGACGTACTTGTCAGGAAGCATCGGCACACAAAACGACAAAGCCAATGATGCCATAGATGTATTCATGGAACTTATCAACAATATGCCGAAGAACGCCGAACGCATGGACAACATCAAAAGCTACATGCGTCAAGAGGCCTTGAGCACGCATCCCGGCTTCCGCTATAAGGCAAGCTATCTCAAGAGACTGCAACAGATGGGCTATGAAGGAGATCCTGCCGCAGTAAATCTGCCGAAGATCGACGCCCTGACATTCGAGGACATCGTGAAGTTCTATGAGGAGAACATCAAGGGTAAACCTTATGCCATAGGTATCATGGGTAACCCGAAAGACATCGACCTGAAACGCTTGGAAAAATACGGCAAAGTGGTGAGACTGAACGAACGCAAGTTGTTCAACACCAAGGATGCCTTGTTTTAATTACTAAAAAGGTAAACAATGGAAGAGGAGCGATGATCATCGCTCCTCTTTTTCTCCCCCATGCCCCGACAAGGTGGGCAGACATATCTTGAATTTCACCGCCAATATGCGGACAATGAATACGGTGGTGCCCGCCATCACCTGGCAAGCGTAGGATTGCATCCCCAGCGAATCGCAAAGCCAATAACACGTCCCGCCTACCACGCAGGCCATTGCATAAATCTCTTTTCTGAATATCAGCGGGATTTCATTGATGAAAACATCGCGTATCACGCCTCCCGCAGCTCCGGTGATGCTGCCCATGATGATGGCCACCCAGAACGGATAGCCCACGGCAAGACTCTTGCCTACACCCACCACAGTGAACAGAGCCAGTCCGATGCTGTCGAAAATGAAGAACGTATTGTGCAAATGGATGAGGTATTTCCCGAAAAGAATGACCCACAACAAAGCCAGACCGGTACAAATCAAATAAATGGGATCTGTCATCCAGCCCGGAGTGACATCGAGCAACAGGTCGCGTATCGTACCGCCGCCAATGGCCGTCACAAAACCTACCACATAAGCACCAAACCAATCGAACCGCTTGGCCGAAGCCAGACGTATGCCGCTGATGGCAAACGCGAACGTGCCGACAAAATCGAGAACCTGAACAAATGTAGGCATTGTCATACTGTATTTGAGATTTAGAATGAGTATTTAAATTCCACTATTTTCAAGAAGTATCTAAAATTATGGGCAAAGTAACAAATAAATTCCCTAAGAAAACGTATTTTTGTTCCATCATTTTTTTCACCATTATGACAATGAAGATAACGATTGTATCGGGAGCACGTCCCAACTTCATGAAAATAGCTCCTATATGCCGTGCCATCGATGCGGCCAAAGAAGCCGGGAAAAACATCTCTTACCGCATAGTGTACACCGGACCGCAAGATGACACCAGCTTGGATGCCTCGCTCTTTTCCGACCTTGACATGAAGCAGCCGGACGCCTACCTCGGTGTTTCGGGACGCGACCACTCCCAAGTGGCAGCCTCCATCATGTTGGCTTTCGAAAAAGAGCTGAACGCTCATCCCGCCCGGATTGTACTGGTGGTAGACGACATGACCGCCACCATGAGCTGCTCCATCGTAGCCAAAAAACGCGGGCTGAAAGTGGCGCACGTCATAGCCGGAACACGTTCTTTCGACATGAACATGCCCCGTGAAGTGAATCGCACCATCGTGGATGCCATCTCCGATTATCTCTTCACTGCCGGCATGGTGGCGAACCGCAACCTTAACCAGGAGGGAATGATACCTGATTATATCCATTACGTGGGAAACATCCTGATCGATACCATCCGCTTCAACCGCCATCGCCTGATACAGCCGGTATGGTTCTCTACCCTCGGCTTGAAAAAAGGAGAGTACCTGTTGCTCACCCTGAACCGGCACGACCTGCTGGCCAAGAAAGCCGTGCTGCAATCTTTGCTGCAGACGCTGCTTGAAAAAGCAGACGGCATGCCCATCGTGGCCCCACTGCATCCATACGTGCAAAATGCCGTGAAATCATTGGAACCGAATGCCCCCAACCTGCACATACTGCCGCCGCAGAGCTATCTGCACTTCGGTTTCCTCATCAACCAAGCCAAAGGTATCGTCACCGATTCGGGCAACATCGCCGAAGAAGCCACTTTCCTCGACGTGCCCTGCATCACCCTAAACACCTATGCCGAACATCCGGAGACCTGGCGCATCGGAACGAACGAGCTGGTAGGCGAAAACTCCTTCGCCCTTTCCGCCTCGCTCCACAAACTGCTTCACGAAGGCTGGAAGCACACCACCCTGCCCGATCGATGGGACGGACGGACTGCGGAACGTATCGTACAGACTTTGCTGAACAAGGAGTCGGTTTAAAAATATCCGGAAAGAACAGGAACTGACGCTAATGGCACAGATCTTCTGCATCTGTGCCATTAGCGTCAATTGTATGTAGAAGCATCGCGCGGATGCCACGCAGGCATCATCCGCCAAGCCCCGACAGAGAAAAATTATGTAAAGTTAAGAAGCCGTAATGTCAAGATAATCATTTCATTAATCACTAATAACTTCTTTTTGCTTCTTGATTGGCAGTTATTTGCTAACTTTGCAGCCTGATTATTGTGTAACAAGTATGAAACATATATATATTATTTCCGCCCTTTTCCTGCTGTCCCTGTTCGCATGCGTACCTGCATCGGCACAAATAAAAGGCGTAGTTACAGACTCCCTCACCAACGAGCCATTGATGTATATCACCGTACAATACGAGGGAAAAGGCGTGGGAGGCATCTCCAACGGCAATGGTGAATATCAGGTGGAAACCCGCAAAGGCTGGAATGAACTTACCTTCTCTGCCGTGGGATACATCACCAAGAAAGTGAAGTTTGAACCCGGAACCAAGGTACTGAACGTGAAGATGCTGGCAGACGACATCATGCTCTCCGAGGTAGTGGTAAAACCCAAGAAAGAGAAATACTCGCGCAAGAATAATCCGGCCGTGGAGTTCATGAAAAAGGTCATCGAGAACAAAAAAGCCCTGAAACTGGAGGAGAACGACTACTACCAATACCGGAAATACGAAAAGATGAAGATGTCTGTCAACGACATCACACCGGAGAAAATGGAGAAGGGCATCTACAAGAAGTTCTCCTTCTTCAAGGATCAGGTGGAGTTGTCGCCTAAGACCAACAAGATGATCCTCCCCATCTCCGTAAAGGAAACAGCCGGCAAGACCATTTACCGCAAAGACCCCAAGAGCGAAAAGACCATCATCGAGGGTATGAACTCCACCGGCATCGAAGAATTCTTCAGTACCGGAGACATGCTGGGAACCATCCTGTCGGAAGTGTTCTGCGACATCAACATCTATGACGACGACATCCGTCTGATGCGGAGACGCTTCGTCAGCCCCATCGGCAAAGGAGCCATCAGCTTCTACAAATACTACCTGATGGACACGCTTATGGTGGACAAGCAAGAGTGCGTGCACCTTACTTTTGTGCCGCAAAACCCGCAGGATTTTGGCTTTACAGGACACCTGTACGTGGTGAAGGACTCTACCTATGCCGTGAAGAAATGCACCATGAACCTCCCCAAGAAGACGGGGGTAAACTTTGTGGAGAACCTCGACATCGTTCAGGAATTTGAGCAACTGCCGGACAATAACTGGGTGTTGACCGACGACGACATGACCGTGGAACTCAAATTCGTGAAAGGCATCCAAGGCCTGGAAGTACAGCGTACCACCAAATACTCCGACTACTCATTCCAAGAGATAGAACCTCGCCTCTTCCGCTTGAAAGGAAGCGTCATCAAGGAAGCGAACATGCTTGCCAAAAGTGATGAATATTGGGCAAAAGTACGCCAAGTGCCACTCACCAAGAAAGAGAGTACCATGGACGTATTCATGAACCGCATCGAACAGATACCGGGCTTCAAATACGTGATATTCGGAGCCAAAGCCCTGATAGAGAACTTCGTGGAGACGGGTACCAAGAATCATCCCAGCAAGTTCGACCTCGGCCCCATCAACACCATGATCACAAGCAACTATGTGAACGGCACGCGTTTCCGTCTGAGCGGCATGAGCACCGGAAAGCTCCACCCCCACTGGCTCTTCAGCGGATACGGAGCCTATGGTACCAAGGACAAGAAATGGTTCTATTCCGGCGAGGCGGCCTACTCTTTCAACAAGCGCGAACATGTGTTGTGGGAGTTCCCGAAACATCACATTGCCTTTAAATATACCTACGATGTGATGTCGCCGATGGACAAGTATCTTGCCACCGACAAAGACAACGTATTCGTGGGCTGGAAGTGGACTACGGTGGACCAGATGTCGTACATGCGCGACGCCACCCTGCACTACGAACTGGAGACCAACACCGGATTCTCCGTCCATGCCATGGCACGCCATCGCAACGACCAGCCTGCCGGTATCCTGCAATATTGGAAGAACGATGGAAGGACTCCCGGTGTAAGGGGTGACAACAATACGCTCGTGCGCGACATCACCACAGCCGAACTCGGCGTAACGCTGCGCTATGCTCCGGGAGAAACATTCGTCAACACCAAACAGCGCCGCGTTCCCATATCATTGGATGCTCCGATATTCAGCATCTCGCACACGGCCGGCTTCAAAGGCGTGCTTGGAGGCGAGTATAACTTCAACATGACAGAGGCGAGTGTCCGCAAACGTTTCTGGCTCGGTGCATGGGGTAAGATAGACGTCACCGCCCGTGCCGGTGCACAGTGGAACACCGTTCCCTTCCCCTTGCTGAATCTGCCGATGGCCAACCTTTCGTACATCACGCAGCACAACGAATCGTTCAACCTTATCAACAACATGGAGTTCCTGAACGACCGCTACGCTTCGCTCGCCCTGACCTACGACATGAACGGAAAGCTCTTCAACCGTCTTCCGCTCATCAAGAAACTGAAGTGGCGCGAAACATTCCGTGTACGCGGTCTGTGGGGAACATTGACGGATAAGAACAATCCGTACAAGAGCGATAATGCCGACTTGTTCCTCTTCCCCACGCGCAACGGCATACCTACCAGCTACGTCATGGGTAAGACGCCTTACATAGAAGCCAGCGTGGGGGTGTACAATATCTTCAAGCTGCTGCATATCGAATATGTACGCCGACTGACGTACACAGACCTTCTCGGCGTGAAGAAAGACGGAATACGTTTTATGATCATGATGATATTTTAAACGACCATGCAACCTTTAGCGGAGAGGCTACGCCCTAAATCATTGGATGAATACATCGGCCAGAAACACTTGGTGGGGCCGGGTGCCGTGCTGCGCAAGATGATTGATGCAGGCCGTATCTCTTCGTTCATCCTGTGGGGACCTCCGGGAGTGGGAAAGACCACGCTTGCGCAAATCATCGCCAACCAACTGGAGACGCCTTTCTATACGCTCAGTGCCGTGACCAGTGGCGTGAAAGATGTGCGCGAAGTGATAGATCGTGCCAAGAACAACCGCTTTTTCTCACAGGCAAGCCCCATTCTCTTCATCGACGAAATACACCGTTTCAGCAAGTCGCAACAAGACTCACTCTTGGGAGCGGTGGAACAAGGAACGGTGACGCTGATAGGAGCCACCACGGAGAATCCTTCGTTCGAAGTAATCCGCCCGTTGTTGTCGCGTTGCCAGCTCTACGTACTGAAATCGCTTGAAAAAGACGACCTGACCGAGCTATTGCAACGAGCCATTACCACCGATTCCATACTGAAGGAGCGGAAAATAGAGCTGAAAGAGACCACCGCCATGTTCCGCTTCAGTGGAGGAGACGCCCGCAAACTGCTGAATATTCTCGAACTGGTGGTAGATTCCGAAACCGAAGACCCTGTTGTCATCACCGACAGGTTAGTGACCGAACGTCTGCAACAGAATCCCCTGGCCTACGACAAGGATGGAGAAATGCACTACGACATCATCTCCGCTTTCATCAAATCCATCCGTGGCAGCGATCCCGACGGTGCCATCTACTGGCTGGCACGTATGGTCGAAGGCGGTGAAGACCCGGCTTTCATAGCCCGCCGCCTTGTCATCTCCGCCTCCGAAGACATCGGTTTGGCAAATCCCAATGCGTTGCTGCTTGCCAATGCTTGTTTCGATGCGGTGATGAAACTGGGCTGGCCCGAAGGACGCATCCCGCTGGCAGAGGCCACGATATACCTTGCCACCAGCCCGAAGAGCAATTCGGCTTATATGGCGATAGACAATGCGCTGCAATTGGTGCGCGAGACCGGCAACCTGCCCGTGCCCCTGCATCTGCGCAACGCCCCCACCAAACTGATGAAGCAATTGGGCTATGGCGACAACTACAAATATGCCCACGACTACCCCGGAAACTTCGTCAAACAACAATTCCTGCCGGACGAACTGAAAGACCGACGCATCTGGGAACCACAACTCAATGCCGCCGAACAGAAACACAAAGAACGAATGCAGCAGCTGTGGGGAAAAGAGAGGTTTTAAGGAAGAAACCGGTTTGGCCCGGAGAAACGAATAGAACCGGCTAAAAGAATTTCACGCTTACTCCCACCCCCAAAAGCAACGCATTGGCATGTTTATCTTTGAAAGACTGCCTCTCCCTTAGCTCTTGCGTATAAAGATTGTTCAACGTGTACTCTCCGACCGCAGTTCCGGAGTGCATGGCGTAAGAAACATCGGCATAAACACACACATTCTCTTCCAGCCGGTAAGCGATATGCAATCCGGGAAGCAATGAAAAACTTATATTATTTTTTCTCTTCATCTTCAAAAAGAAACTATCCACATCATTGGTTCCCAAATGCCGGATATACGAAGAGAAACAGGCCTCAGAGAATTTGGTTATGCCTATATTAAAATAAGGCTGAACCCTCCATCTGCCAAAACAGCTACGATAAACCAACCCCACAGCGACATTACCGACAAGCCGGTCTCTGGACACAATGACATGCTGATTATCAAGAACTGTTCCATCGTCCGTATAACCATCGTATAGATAACCCAAAGTAGCAGGATTCCACAACACCCGTAACTGCGCTCCCCATGCCTTGCTCCAAAAAAATTTGGCTCCGAGGGTAACAATGGCATCACTTTTAGAATAATTGTTCAGGCAAAGCCATGGGTTGATACTCTGCTCAGGCGTAACATGAAATGCTCCTCCCACGGAGGATTCAAGGAAAAGTTCCCTGCAGGCAGGTTGTTTTTGCGCCCGGAGCATTGCAAAAACACATATACATCCTATCAAGAAAAGCGACAAACGTTTTGTCATAATCATCACGTTCTATTTTTCTGGGTAACAATGTTAGTAAAATTCAAGAAGTTCTGTCTCGGCCGAAAAGCTGCGGTGCGCTTCCTCCATATCATCTTCTCCATTGCCACCTCCGGAGCCTAAAACAAACTCCACACGAAATTGATAAACACCCGAAGCCGGATAAGTGAGCAGTACCATAGAAAGAGGAGCGTTTGCCAGATAATTTATGGGAAATTTCAGCGAACCGGGCGAATGGTATCTATAAAACAAATGGAAAATGTCGCTTCCGGCAGGATAGTCTGCATTAAAGTCGGTCAGCGTTATGATACGCATGTCTGCGATGGGATGCTTCAAAAGATATTCTCTCCACTCTTTCGCCTCTTCTTCCTCCGCTTTCAATTCCGGCAACACATTCAGCCAATATGCCTCTTTAGGGCAACGGCCATCGGATATGCCTACAGGATGTTCGCCACTATTATCCATAGATTCCAGTTTCAAGCCGCATACGTCACCCACCGGTGGCGTATGCTCGTCCTCGCAGGTCATGGCAGTGAACAGCAACATAACAATGCAGAAAAATATTCGTGAAAGATAGTCGGCTTTCATGTTTTATCCGAATTAAAAGATTTACAAAGATAACGATATGCGCCATATCATCCTAATAGGAGGTTAGGGAAAAACTTCTAAATTACAAGCTTGTTTAAATTTTACCCTGCATTGTTTTGGAAGTTATTTTTGAGGATGCTTTTCTGTTTTCATGAGGAGCATAGCGGGCTATACGACGGGCGAGAAGAGGAAAACAGACCGAGAATAGCCTCAAAACAAGCCGGGTAAAAAAACTTTTTAAGGGAAATTTAAACAGGCTCTAAATCTTTTCTTTAAATTTGCAAAATCACTAGTGGGCACTTTAAATTAAACATCGTTCTTTGAAATCTTTGATAATCGCATAGTTATGTATCTTTTTGTAGCGTGACGATTTGAATTGAAA
>NZ_SLXB01000024.1 GCF_004342845.1 Prevotella heparinolytica
TACAGCCTAAAAATCAAAAATATAGACTGCAGGTGAGCCAATATTGCTCAAAAACAAGAATGATAGAGAATGGGGTAAGGTTTTGCAGAGGTCTCAATCTGTCAATGGCATTCATTTTGCCATTCTGAAAATGAAGATGCGGATGGCAAGCCGCATCTCCGTGAGGGTAACTCATGCCTTCAGCCTTGCAATGTGATGATCTCGTCCATGCGGACATCGAACGGTTCGGCCGGAACTTCTTCTACAAGCTGATAGGGGAAGCAGATGCCCGCTTTGTAGGCAGAGGGAATGCGCGGCAGGAGGCGGTCATAATATCCTTTTCCGCGTCCCAGCCGATTACCATTGCGATCGAATGCTACGCCGGGAATCAGAACGAAGTCGATGCTCTCGTAGCGGGTGAAAGGTTCTCCCGTAGGTTCTTCGATACCGTATGCACCCGGTGCAAGATCTTCCGGCCCGGTGTACAGCCGCAACTCCAAATCATCTCCTGCAACTACCGGAAGCAGTATTTGCTTGACGTGGCTCCATTTCCGGATAAAGTCATGCGTATCCACTTCATCTTTCAGAGAGTGGTAGAGCAGTACGGTATTTGCCGCTCTGAAAGCCGGATGTGTTTCGAGGGCGGCAAGTATTTCAGCAGACTGATGCGTAGCGGAAACTTGGTGTTGCGCTTTTAATAAAGCTACCTGTTTGCGCAGTTCTTTTTTTCTTTCCATCATGCTTTTTCTCCTCCATGATTGGAGATTCTTTTTCCGGAGCTTTTGGAAAAGCCTCGCCGTTTTCCAGAACTTCCAATGCTTTTTTAACGGTCGGGTCGCTTTGGTTGATATAACGGATGTAGGATTCCCTGCCCAGAATGTTATAAATGATGTTGCCATACAGACTTCTTTCCAGCAACTTGTAAGACTTGTTGATGAGAAGATTGCGTCTTTTTATGCCTTTGGAATCGGCAAAACGCACGAACTGTTCTATAATGCCTTGGTGGCGGAGATACTTCAACAAACTTTCCTCATTTTCGTATTCGCTCAGCTTAGAGCGGTTACGGTCTGTGTATTGGAAACTGAATTGCAGAATCAGTCCTTTGTTGCTGACCTCTATCATGTAAGAAGACACACCGGTAGTATCTTGTGGCACAAAGATGTCCGGCATGATGCCACCACCGCCATATACCACTCTTCCCAAGCCTGTGGAGTAGCGCAGACTTTCGTCCATTTTGATACTGTCTTTTGAGAAAAATTCACCATGCTCGTAGCGGGTAATCCAGTCCATCTCATACCTGCTGTCTTTCCCGTTCTCGTACGGACGTTGTATGCAGCGACCGGAGGGGGTGTAGTAGCGGGCAATGGTCAGACGGATGGCCGAACCGTCACTGAAGTCAATAGGTTGTTGCACCAGTCCCTTTCCGAAAGAACGGCGTCCCACAATGGTGCCTCGGTCATTGTCCTGAATGGCTCCTGCAAAGATTTCACTGGCAGAAGCCGAGCCTTCGTTCACCAGCACCACCAATGGCATCTTCTGGCAACTACCTGTACCGTTGGCATACTCTTCCATACGGGGATATTTGCGGCCGTGAGTATATACAATCAGCTTCCCTTCCGGAAGAAATTCATTAACCATGCGCGTGGCGGCCTCCATATAGCCTCCGGTATTGTCGCGTAAATCAATAATCAGCCCTTTGCATTTTTCATGGCTTAATTGTGCAATGGCATTCAGCAACTCCGCATGTGTGGTGCGTCCGAACTTGCCGATTTGTATGTAACCAAAGTCTTTGTCTATCATATAGGCGGCATCGATGGTGTTTTGAGGGATATCGCCGCGGGTGATGGTGAAAGAAAGCAGATCCTTTTCTGTGCCGCGTTTTACGCCCAGCTTCACTTGGCTGCCTTTGGGTCCTTTCAGATTACGCATCGCTTTTTCGTTGGTTACTCCTTTACCCACAAAGATGCTGTCATTGACCATCACAATCCGGTCGCCGGCCATCAAGCCTACTTTCTCGGAAGGGCCACCCGGAATGACACTGTTTACGTGTATCGTGTCTTCTTGAATAGTAAACTGAATGCCGATGCCGCTGAAGCTACCTTCGAGTTCGGAATTGACTTCTTCCAACTTTTGTGCCGGAATATAGGTGGAATGGGGGTCAAGTTCGGCCAATATCTGTGGCATGGCTTTCTCTACCAAGTCGGTCATGTTGACGGTATCGACATATTGGTCGTCGATGACACGCAACAGTGCATTCAGCTTGTTGGACGAACTGTTTATGATGCCCAGTTTGTTGCCGGCAAAATGTCTTGCATAAAACGTTCCGATAAGGATTCCCACTACTACGCTGATTGCTATGATAAGCGGCATAAAGCGGGAAGTGTTTTTTGTACCCATGATGTTTATTTACTATTTTGTTGTTTGCAACTTACTACTTTCAATCTGCGGTTTGCTGTTTGTGGCTTTATTGCTTACGATTTGCGATTTGTCTGCCCATCGTTCTGCTTCCGTCGCTTATCACTAACCGCTAATCACTGTCCATTAATCGTTTCCAATAAATACCACTTCAATCCCTGCTCGTTTCAACAGTTCGATGCCATCTTCCAAACGGTATTTCTCGGAATAGACCACCCGTTTGATGCCCGCTTGAATAATTAGTTTGGAACATTCTATGCAGGGAGAGGCGGTGACATACATCGTGGCGCCGTCGCTGCTGTTGTTTGAACGGGCAATCTTGGTGATGGCGTTGGCTTCCGCATGAAGCACATAGGGCTTGGTGATATTATCCTCGTCTTCACATACGTTCTCGAAACCGGAAGGAGTACCGTTGTAACCGTCAGAGATAATCATTTTGTCTTTTACAATGAGTGCTCCCACTTGGCGTCGTTTGCAGTATGAGTTTTCAGCCCAGATGCTTGCCATGCGTATGTAACGTTTGTCCAATGCTTCTTGTTTATCTTTTGCAGAATCGTCCATGATTTCTTATGCTTATCTTTTACGGGAGAATCCCATTACCCGAATTGTGTTTCCGTCTTTAAAAAAGAGAGTTAAAGAATTAGCATTCCCTTCGTATTGATAGACGGTTTTCAGTCCCTTGATGAACGCGTTGGCTAAGGCATCGCTTTCAGAACCTTTTATATCCGGGTGGAGTGTCACCGTCTGCGACTTTCCATTGGCGCTCCAGCTACCGCTGAAACTCGAGCGGATGCCTTGTCCGCTGATTCTTGCTCCCATTAGTTCACCGTTCAGTTCGGAACCTTCGAAAATCAGGGTGAAGTTATCTTCTACCTTTAATGCTTCTTTGCTGCTGTTGGCGGCTTTCTCGTCTTGCCACAGGCCGGGATAAAATTGTGCGCTGCTGCCTTCGTTAGTCAAACGACTGAGTTTCCATGTCTTACCGGTGAAAACTTCTATGACGTCATCCTTGTTGTTGCATCCACTCAGCATAGGAAGCAGAGAGAGAACAAACAGAATGCAGCCGATGTGTCTTGTTCTGTTTATCATTTTCTTATGCCATTTCTGATTAATAATGCTTCGATTGTAGGTTCTTGTCCACGGAACCGCTTGTAGAGCGTCATAGGATGTTCTATGCCGCCTTTTGAGAGGATGTTCTCGCGGAAAGAATCGGCTACTTCTTGATTGAAGATACCTTTTTGCTTGAACAGAGAGAATGCATCGGCATCCAATACCTCCGCCCATTTGTAGCTGTAATACCCGGCAGAGTATCCTCCGGCAAAGATGTGGGAGAATTGTGTACTCATGCAGGCTTCCTCAACTACAGGAAGTATTTGCGCTTTTTCCCACGCTTTCTTTTCGTATGTTTTCACATCGCCGTCGAAAGGAGTATTACGTGTGTACCATCCCATATCGAGCAAACCAAAGCTGACTTGTCTCAGGCAGGCATTGGCAACATTGAAGTTTGCGGAGTCTGTGATGCGCTGTACCAATTCGTCGGGTATCAATTCTCCGGTTTGGTAGTGGCGGGCAAAGGTATGCAAGAAGTCTTTCTCGATGGCGAAGTTTTCCATGATTTGAGAAGGGAGCTCCACAAAATCCCAATAAACGTTGGTTCCGCTTAAACTTTCGTAAGTGGTATTGGCAAATATGCCATGCAGGCTGTGGCCAAACTCATGCAAGAATGTCTCTACTTCATCGAAAGTGAGCAAAGCGGGCTTTTCGGCTGTAGGTTTGGTGAAGTTCATCACGATGGATATATGCGGGCGACTATTCTCGTCGCTGTTCTCGGATATCCATTGCCCCTTGTAGCTTGTCATCCATGCGCCCGCACGTTTGCTTGCTCTGGGGTGAAAATCTGTATAGAGCACAGCAAGGAACTTACCATCCTTGTCGAATACTTCGTAGGCATCCACGTCTTTGTGGTAAACGGGGATTGTAGGATTTTTCTTGAAAGTGATGCCATACAAACGGGTTGCTAATCCGAAGACGCCTTCCTTTACCTTGCTTAACTCGAAATAGGAACGTAGCATCTCGTCGTTGATGTTGAACTTCTTATTCTTCAGCTTGTGGGAATAGTAGGCCCAATCCCATGGCATCAAGGTGAAACTGTCTCCTTGCTCTTGGTGTGCCAATGCCTGTACCTCTGCATACTCTTGTTTGGCTGTGGGGCTATACGCTTCCAGTAGCTGGTTAAGTAGTTTGTACACGGCATCGCTGTTTTGAGCCATGCGTTCCTGCAGGTTGTATGCGGCGAAGTTGTCGTAGCCCAATAAACGCGCTATCTCCAAACGGACATTGACTAGTTTTTTTACAATCTCCAGATTGTTGTAAGCATTGTCATGGGTACATTTAGTGTTGTAGGCCATGTAAAGTTCACGACGTAGCTGACGGTTGTCGGCATACATCATGAAGGGACCATAGCTTGGGGCTTGCAGGGTGAATATCCAACCTTCAGTTGCTGCTTCTTTGGCTGCTTCTATTGAACTTTCCGGCAGGCCTGCCAACTGTGATTTATCAGTGATGACCATTCGATAGGAGTTTGTCTCTTTCAGGTTGTTGTCACTGAATTGCAATGTAAGCAGGCTGAGTTCCTTGGATAAAGCACGGTATTTCTCTTTGGCTTCTCCTTGCAGGTTTGCCCCGTTGCGTACAAAACCATTGTAAACCTCTTCCAGCAGTTTCTGTTGTTCGGTGGACAAAGCTTCTTTGTTGCGTTGCTCATAAACGATCTTGATGCGCGCAAACAGTTTTTCGTTCATGCTGATATTGTTGGCATGTTCGCTCATCAGAGGCATGATTGCCTTGGCAAGTTCCTGCAACTCGTCGTTGGTCTCTGCACTGAGCAGATTACCGAATACGGTGCTGACGCGTTGAAGCATCTCGCCGGATTTCTCGTAAGCCAGCACGGTGTTGGCAAAAGTTGGAGTTTCGGGGTTTGTAATGATGGCTTCTATTTCTGCATTTTGTCTGCGGATGCCTTCGTTTATGGCAGGTTGGTAATCTTCTGTTTTTATCTTGTTGAAGGGAACAACTCCGTGCAACGTGGAGTATGGCTCAAAAAATATATTTTGTGATGATAGGTTGTTCATAAAACAGAGTAATATAAAAGTTAGTATATTCTTTCTCATGGCGGTCGGTTTTTCTAATGAATAGTTCGCAAAATTGCAAAAAAAAATGGCGACTTCTATAGAAGCCACCATTTTTTTATTATTTTCTAACTGTATATTAACCGTTAACAGATGCCATGTGGGCAACCAGGTCAAGAACCTTGTTAGAATAACCGATTTCATTGTCATACCAAGATACAACCTTAACGAATGTATCAGTCAGGGCGATACCTGCTTTAGCGTCGAAGATTGAAGTACGAGCGTCACCCAAGAAGTCGGAAGAAACAACTGCATCTTCAGTGTAACCAAGGATGCCCTTCAATTCGCCTTCAGAAGCTTCCTTCATGGCAGCGCAGATTTCAGCGTAAGTAGCAGGCTTAGCCAAGTTTACAGTCAAGTCAACTACAGATACATCCAAAGTCGGAACACGCATTGACATACCGGTCAATTTGCCGTTCAGTGAAGGGATTACTTTACCTACAGCTTTAGCAGCACCGGTAGAAGAGGGGATGATGTTGCCTGAAGCAGCGCGACCACCTCTCCAGTCTTTCATGGAAGGACCGTCAACTGTCTTCTGAGTAGCAGTTGTAGAGTGAACGGTAGTCATCAAACCGTCAGTGATGCCCCATTTGTCGTTCAATACTTTAGCGATAGGAGCCAAGCAGTTGGTGGTACAAGAAGCGTTAGATACGAATTGAGTACCCTTGACGTAAGTCTTCTCGTTAACACCGCAAACAAACATCGGAGTGTCGTCCTTGGAAGGAGCAGACATTACAACGTATTTTGCACCGGCTTCGATGTGAGCTTGAGCTTTCTCTTTGGACAGGAACAAACCTGTGGATTCTACTACATATTCTGCACCTACTTCATTCCATTTCAAATCAGCAGGGTTCTTCTCTGCTGTGATGCGAATAGCTTTGCCGTTTACGATCAGCTGGCTCTTTTCTACGTCAGCCTCGATCGTTCCGTCGAACTGTCCGTGCATTGTGTCGTACTTCAGCATGTATGCCAGGTAATCTACCGGGCAAAGGTCGTTAATACCAACGATTTGAATATCGTTTCTTTTCTGTGCAGCGCGGAATACGAAACGTCCGATACGTCCGAATCCATTAATACCTACTTTAACCATTTTGTTTAAACTTTTAAAGGTTCTTATAATATTTGTTCAAATATCTCTCACATTAAAAATGCATTTTTTTTATTTTGCGGTGCAAAAGTACGAAATTGTTTTTATATTCGCATTGAAAATCATAATTAAATAATTGAAAAGATGGGAAAAAGTTCATTTTTGCAGGAGTTTAAGGCCTTTGCCATGAAGGGAAATGTGGTAGACATGGCTGTCGGTGTAATCATTGGCGGAGCGTTCGGGAAGATTGTTTCTTCCATAGTAGCTGATGTGATTATGCCTCCTATCGGGTTGCTGGTAGGTGGCGTGAATTTTACGGACTTGAAGTGGGTGATGAAATCTGCCGAGATGGTGAATGGAGAAGAGGTTGCTGCCGTAACGTTGAATTATGGCAACTTTTTGCAGGCAACCTTCGACTTTCTGATCATCGCTTTCTCTATCTTCTTGTTTATAAAATTAATTGCCAAGTTGGGCGAAAAGAAGAAGAAGGAAGAAGCTCCGGCTGCTTCTCCTGCACCGACGAAAGAAGAGGTGCTGCTGACGGAAATCCGTGATTTGTTGAAAGAGAAAAAGTAAATTCACTCCTGCATAGCGGTGCTCCATTCCTGACGCAAGGTCCGTCAGGACTTATTTTAATCTGTCGTGCCCTATACGCTTTTCGTGTGGAGAGTGTATAGGGCACGACTTTTATCTCCCTCCCCCCCCCTCCGCACTTCGTCGTCCGCAACTCCGCACTTCGTCGTTCGTAAGCCCGCACTTCGTCACCCGTAAGCCCGCACTTCACCGTCTGCAATCTCACACCTTGCAACCGTTGCGCCCTCACGTTACGACGCATACGGTGTGGCGTTCCTCCACCTCCTCCACCTTAAGAGGAGGAATTATATGGAGGAGGTATTTTCTTTTCTCTTCTTCTCTATTCTTTTCTTCTCTCGCGCGCGCGAGGAGAGACCCGCACGATAACTCGCTAATAGGCTGCATGTTATCCCGCTTTTTGCCGCTTTCCGGACTGCTTGCCGACTGCGAGTCAGCAGGCAATCGGCAGGCAGTCGGCTACAAGTCCGTCCGGAGTCGCTGCGCAAGCTTCGGACACTTCCGCAGCAGCGGCAGGAGAAGTTGCCGCCTGAAAATCCCCGTCCTCTTCTGCAAGCGAGCAGGTATCATATTTTGGGAGGGTTATATTATTAGGTTATGTTTTTTTTCTTACTTTTGCACTTCATAAAGAAAACCATAACGATTTGATATGCAAGAAAAAATTGTAATTCTTGATTTTGGTTCGCAAACCACGCAACTTATAGGTCGCCGTCTGCGCGAACTGAATGTCTATTGCGAAATTGTACCTTACAACAAATTTCCATATGGAGATGCGAGTGTAAAAGGAGTTATCCTTTCGGGTAGCCCCTTTTCTGTTTATGACGAGAGTGCGTTCAAGGTAGATTTGAGTGGAATTCGTGGGAAATACCCCATTTTGGGCATCTGTTACGGTGCGCAGTTCATTTCTTATAGCAACGGCGGAAGGGTAGAACCTGCAGGAACCCGCGAATACGGGCGGGCGCATCTCAGTTTGTTCGACCCGGCAAATGTCCTGTTCAAAGGGGTTAAGCAGAACACACAGGTTTGGATGAGTCATGGAGATACGATTACAGCTATTCCCGATAACTTCAAGGTCATAGCCTCTACGGATAAAGTGGCGATTGCCGCTTATCAGATACAGGGAGAAGATGTATGGGGCGTGCAGTTTCATCCGGAAGTATTCCATTCCGAAGACGGTACGCAGATGTTGCGTAACTTCGTTGTGGAGATTTGCGGATGTAGCCAGAGCTGGAGTGCGGCCTCGTTTGTAGATACCACGGTGGCAGAGTTGAAAGCGCAGCTTGGCAACGACCGTGTCATCTTGGGACTTAGCGGCGGTGTGGATTCCTCTGTGGCTGCCGTATTGCTGAATCGTGCCATCGGTAAGAATCTGACATGTATCTTCGTGGACCACGGTTTGCTCCGTAAAGACGAGTTCAAGAATGTGATGCACGATTATGAGTGCCTGGGTCTGAACGTGATTGGAGTAGATGCCAGCGAAAAGTTTTTCAAAGATTTGGAAGGCGTCACCGACCCTGAGAAGAAACGTAAGATTATCGGACGCGATTTTATCGAAGTGTTCGATGCCGAAGCGCATAAAATTACCGATGCCCGCTGGTTGGCGCAAGGCACCATCTATCCCGACCGTATCGAAAGCCTGAACATTACGGGTAAGACAATCAAGAGCCATCACAATGTGGGAGGCCTGCCCGAAGAGATGAATCTTAGGTTGTGCGAGCCGTTGCAATGGCTCTTTAAAGACGAAGTTCGCCGTGTGGGGCGCGAATTGGGCATGCCCGAACATTTGATTACCCGCCATCCTTTCCCCGGGCCGGGACTGGCTGTTCGTATTCTGGGCGATATCACACGCGAGAAAGTACGCACGCTGCAAGAGGCCGATGATATTTTTATTCAGGGCTTGCGTGATTGGAAAGTGAAAGATGCCGATGGCAACGAAACCTCGCTTTACCATCAGGTATGGCAGGCAGGTGTTATCCTGCTGCCCGTGCAGAGTGTGGGGGTTATGGGCGACGAACGTACTTACGAGCGTGCCGTGGCTTTGCGTGCCGTTACCTCTACCGACGCCATGACGGCCGATTGGGCACATTTGCCTTACGAATTCTTGGGCAAAGTATCCAATGATATTATAAACAAGGTGAAAGGAGTGAATCGTGTGACGTATGATATCTCTTCAAAACCGCCCAGCACCATAGAGTGGGAATAAGGCTTTCCTTTTAGGTATAAATTGATATGGATTCCACGGATCAAGTCAGTAAGAACAGGCTATCCGTGGAATTTTTATCTGATGACGGCGCTGCTTATAAGAGTTTCTCCGCATCAGGGATAACGATTTCACCTCTATGCAGTTCAAGCAGTCCTTTTTCCTGCATATTGTTCAGCGTTTTCGATACCCCCATGCGAGTATCGTTCATTACTTGGGCCAGAACTTCCATCTTAATTTTTAGTATTTTCTCTCCTGACGGACGCTCAATATGAGACAAAATAAAATTCTTGATATGCTTTTCAAGACTTTTGGCATTTCTTGTCCACAGGCGATTGTTTAAGTTCTGGGTGCGACTACTGATGACGTTTATATAATTCAGGCGGAATATCTCATATCTGAGGAGTTCGGTCGTGACAAAATCCTTGCTTACACTTACCGTATGTATTTCTGTCCGGGCTGTAAACGTTGAAACATAAACCGTGTTCATGCCGAATGGCGATTGCGGTTCTATAAGACAAGGGGCTTGGAAATACTCCGTGAAACTGTATGACATATCCTTGGATAAAGTAGTTGAAGCAACTTCTCCTTTCAAAATGAATATTAGTCTATTGCATACATCACCGGCTTTTACGATGACTTCACCGGCTTTGTGCTTTGTAAAGCTTAGTTTTATCTTTCCCAGAATGTTGGTGAAATCTTCCTGGGCGAGACCTTGGAAGAGCGGCAGTTGCAAGATGGTATCGAACATTGTATTCATGATGGTTCTTTTCTTCTGGTTCGATGACAAAAGTAGGCATTATCAATATGTACGCTAAACTCCAAGTGTCTCTTTTTGTTTTTTTTATTATTTCTTAAACGTGCTATTCATTCATCGTAATCTCTTCTTCTTTAATCTCTTCCTCCTCCTCTTCTTCATCAACAAGCGGCTCGGGGCGTTGCGGTCCGTGGCGTATGAATCCTATGGCAGATAATGTTCCTGCTATGGCGCCGCTGATATGCCCTTCCCAAGAAATGTTTGTTTGGACAAATTGCGGGAACATATTCCACACCAGGCCGCCATATAAGAATGTTACCAGTAGGGCGATGGCGATGAGCGGTACGTGCCGGCGCAGTATGCCGCTGAAAAAGAGGAAAAAAGCCAATCCGTAGATGATGCCGCTGGCGCCGATATGCCATCCCGGCTTGCCTATCAGAAAGGTGAACATACCGCAACCTATCCAAATGGAAAAGAAAATGTAGGGGGCTATGTGTCGGTAAAAATAGAAAAGACACCACGTTAGGAAGAATAACGGCATTGTATTGGCCAGCAGATGCTTGAACCCGCTATGCACCAAAGGGTGTGCGAAAATTCCAAATACACCGCACTTCTCCATTGGGTACACGCCCAGCCGGGTGAAGTCCCAATCCATACCTGCCTCCAGAACTTTCAGGGTGTATAGAATGAATAGTAGAAACATCGGTACAACGGCTGCCAATGCCATTTTTCGTATTTCATTTTTCATCGTTTATCAAGTTGATTTGTTTTTTTCTACAATACTACGGAATATTTGACTGAAAGCCGAAAAAAAACGTACTTTTTATTTTGGCTGTTAGCTTTAATTTGTATTTTTGGGAATTACTATATGCTTTGTAGCCCTATTGCCTGAATAATTAACCTTTAAATAATGCACAACTATGAGTTATTTACGATTTGACAAGACCTTGATGATTAATCTGCAAGAATCTTTACCAAGGGAGATTCTTCGGACAAATAAATCCGGGGCTTATCATTGTACAACAATTGTAGATTGTAACACGCGCAAATATCATGGTCTGTTGGTGATACCTGTCCCTAATTTGGATGATGAAAACCATGTGCTGCTGTCTTCTTTGGATGAGACTGTAATCCAGCACGGTGCGGAGTTCAATTTAGGGTTGCACAAGTATCAGGGAAATCACTTCAGCCCCAACGGACATAAGTATATCCGGGAATTCGATTGTGAGAAAATCCCGGCTACCACCTATCGTGTAGGCGGTGTTATTCTTCGTAAAGAAAAGATTTTCGTACATCATGAAAACCGGATTCTGATTCGTTATACCTTGGTTGATGCCCATTCGGCTACTACGCTTCGGTTTCGGCCTTTCCTTGCTTTTCGCAGCGTGCGCGAGTACACGCATGAAAATGCACAGGCAAGCCGTGATTTTCAGCCGATAGAGAATGGTATCAAGACTTGCATGTATCCCGGTTATCCGGAACTTTTCATGCAACTGAACAAGAAAAATGAGTTCCACTTCCAGCCCGATTGGTATCGTGGCATCGAGTATCCCAAAGAGCAAGAGCGCGGATATGATTTCAATGAAGACCTTTATGTGCCCGGATATTTCGAAATAGATATCAAGAAAGGAGAGAGTGTAGTTTTTTCTGCCGGTATTTCCGAGATATCTCCTCGCAAGTTGAAACAGACTTTCGAGACTGAAGTGGCCGACCGTACTCCACGCGACAGTTTCTATCACTGCCTGAAAAACTCGGCGCATCAATTCCATAACAAGCAGAGAGACGAGCACTACATTCTTGCCGGCTATCCTTGGTTTAAATGCCGTGCCCGCGATTTGTTTATCTCTTTGCCGGGATTGACGTTGGCCGTTGAGGAGCAAGAAGAATTTGAGGATGTCATGAAAACAGCGGAAAAAGCTATCCGGCAATTTGTCAACGGACAGCCTTTGACTTACAAGATTTACGAAATGGAGCATCCGGATGTGCTTCTCTGGGCTGTATGGGCATTGCAGCAATACGCCAAGGAGACGTCTCGCGAGCGTTGTAGGCAGATGTATGGTGCGTTGCTTGAGGAAATCATGAATTATATTCTTGGTCGTAAGCATAGCAATCTTTTTCTACATGAGAATGGGCTGCTCTATACAAACGGCGCAGAGAAAGCCGTGACGTGGATGAACTCTACAGTCAATGGAAAGCCGGTAACTCCTCGTACAGGATATATTGTAGAAGTGAATGCTTTATGGTATAATGCGCTTCGTTTCACGGCCGATATGCTCCGTGAGGGTGGAAACACACTCCTTGCCGATAATCTGGATGCCCGGGCAGAAAAGACCGGCAATTCCTTTGTTGAGGTCTTCCGTAATGAATATGGGTATCTGTTCGATTATGTCGATGGATATATGATGGATTGGAGTGTTCGTCCAAATATGATATTTACCGTAGCTTTCGACTATTCTCCTTTGGACAGGGTGCAGAAAAAACAAGTGCTGGACATCGTGACGAAAGAATTGCTGACTCCGAAAGGCCTGCGCACGTTGAGCCCTAAGAGTGGTGGATATAACCCTAACTATGTCGGTCCTCAGATACAAAGAGACTATGCTTATCATCAAGGTACGGCGTGGCCGTGGTTGATGGGCTTCTATATGGAAGCATACTTACGCATTTATAAAATGAGCGGTATATCGTTTGTTGAGAGATACCTGATTGGAATGGAAGATGAAATGACCTCCCATTGTATCGGAGCATTACCCGAGCTTTTCGATGGTAATCCTCCGTTTGTAGGTAGAGGAGCGGTGTCTTTTGCCATGAATACAGCGGAAATCCTGCGCATCTTGAAGCTATTGTCTAAGTATAATTTATAAAAGGAGGAATTGAGGATGAAAGTTTTAATGTTTGGATGGGAATTTCCTCCCAAGATATATGGCGGTCTTGCTGTTGCTTCTTACGGGATTACCAAGGGATTAAGTCTGCAGGGCGATGTGGAAACAGTATTCTGCATGCCCAAGCCCACTGGAGAGGAAGAAGACTTCCTGAGAATCGTGGGTATGAATCAAGTGCCTGTTGTGTGGCGTGATGTTGATTACAACTATTTGAAGTCTCGTCTGATAGGTAAGATGTCCCCTGAGGATTACTGGTCTTTCCGCAACCATATTTATGCTGATTTTTCTTACTTGCATGTCAATGACATCGGTTGCATGGAATTCGCCGGGGGGTATCCTGGAAACCTGCATGAAGAGATAAATAACTTCTCTATTATTGCCGGTGTGGTGGCACGTCAGCAACATTTTGATATTATTCATGCGCATGATTGGTTGACCTATCCCGCAGGAGTGCATGCCAAAATGGTGAGTGGCAAACCGCTGTGTATTCACGTACATGCCACCGATTTCGATCGTTCACGCGGTAAAGTCAATCCCACAGTTTATGCCATGGAAAAGAATGGTATGGATTATGCCGATTGCATCATGTGTGTGTCCGAACTCACTCGTCGCACGGTTATTAATGAGTATCATCAAAATCCTAAGAAAGTGTTTGCGATGCATAATGCCGTTTATCCGCTTTCACAGGAGTATCAAGACATCCCTCGCCCTGATCATTCCAAAGAGAAGGTGGTAACATTCCTTGGACGCATCACAATGCAGAAAGGACCCGAGTACTTTGTAGAAGCTGCGGCTCTTGTCTTGAAGCGTACGCGAAACATTCGTTTTGTGATGGCCGGTTCGGGAGATATGATGAATGCGATGATCAATCTGGCGGCCGAACGGGGTATTGCAGATCGGTTTCATTTTCCGGGCTTCATGAAGGGAAAACAGGTGTATGAGGTGTACAAAAACAGTGACGTGTTTGTAATGCCTTCCGTTTCCGAGCCTTTCGGTATTGCACCGCTTGAGGCTATGCAATGCGGCACTCCTTCTGTCATTTCAAAACAATCGGGTTGTGGAGAGATTCTCGATAAAGTGATAAAGACCGATTATTGGGATATTCATGCGATGGCCGATGCTATTTATTCCATTTGTACAAACTCTGCTCTTTTCCGTTATTTGCAGGAAGAAGGAAAGAAAGAGGTGGATGGAATTACTTGGGAGAAAGTCGGTCTGAAGATTCGTGCTCTCTACGAGGATGTGTTAAGAAACTATGGTAAATAACAAAAAAACTAATGGATATGAGAACTATCTGTCTTTATTTTGAGATACATCAAATCATTCATTTAAAGCGTTATCGCTTTTTTGATATAGGTACCGATCATTATTATTACGATGATTATGCCAATGAAACGAGTATTAATGAGGTTGCCGAACGATCCTATATACCGGCACTGACCACATTGATTGAGATGGTGAAGACGTCTGGTGGAGCATTCAAAGTTGCTTTGTCCATTTCGGGCGTAGCGCTTGAGCAGTTAGAAATCTATGCTCCTGCTGTTGTCGATCTGTTGCATCAGCTCAATGACACCGGTTGTTGCGAGTTTCTTGCCGAGCCTTATTCTCACGGACTTGCTTCTTTGGCCAACGAAGATTGTTTTAAGGAAGAGGTGATGCGGCAGAGTGCGAAAATGAAACAAATGTTTGGTAAAACCCCGAAGGTGATCCGTAATTCCGGTCTGATTTATAATGATGAGATCGGCGCTATGGTGGCTTCTTGGGGCTTTAAAGGAATGTTGACCGAAGGTGCCAAGCATGTTTTAGGATGGAAGAGTCCGCATTACGTATATCACTGTTCCATGAACCCGGGCTTGAAACTGTTATTGCGTGATTTCAAGTTATCTGATGATATCAGTTTGCGCTTTTCCAATTCCGAATGGAATGAGTATCCTCTGTTTGCCGACAAGTATATTGGCTGGATCAATGCCTTACCGCAAGAAGAGCAGGTAGTCAATGTCTTTATGGAACTTTCTGCTTTGGGCATGTCGCAACCGTTATCTTCTAATATTTTGGAATTTCTGAAGGCTTTGCCCGTTTGTGCTAAGGAAAAAGGTATTACCTTCTCCACGCCTACTGAAATCATAACCAAGCTGAAATCCGTATCTCAATTGGATGTGCCTTATCCGATGTCTTGGGTAGACGAGGAGAGAGACACAAGCTGTTGGTTGGGCAATGTGATGCAGCGTGAGGCGTTCAATAAACTATATAGCATTGCCGAGCGGGTTTACCTTTGTAATGACCGTCGCATTAAGCAGGATTGGGATTATCTACAAGCAAGTAATAATTTCCGGTTTATGACAACCAAAGTAAGTGGTGTCGGTTTGAATCGTGGCATCTACGAATCTCCTTATGATGCGTTTACCAATTATATGAATATTCTTGGAGACTTTATCAAGCGGGTAGATTCTCTATATCCGGTAGATATTGATAATGAAGAACTAAATGCCTTGCTGACCACCATTAAGAATCAAGGTGCCGAGATAGAGGAATTGGAGAAGGCGCAAATTAAACAAGGAAAAACCAAAGGGGTGGAGAAGAAGAAAGAGACAAAAGTCAAGGCTACTGCGGCCAAGGCTGTGAAACCTAAAGCTGCCGCTTCAAAATCTACAACGAAAAAGCTTGCTAAAAAGAAAACGGAATAACGAAAGCTCTTTATTCCTATGCAGTGAGAGAATCTATAAAGTGCCCCCAATAAGTTGGACATAAACTTTTGGGGTGCACTTCATTATGGCTGGGAGGAGTTCTTTATGTGAGTGTTCCTCTTTTACTTCTTGTTGAAGCTGGTATAAGTAATTTCAATCTTTAGAGGGGATTTTACTTGCCCATTGGCACTCTTTTCCGGACCACCTTTTAGCTTGGCATAGCCGGGTTTCAAATCATTCTCAATTCCGGTGATGGATTTGCTGTTGCTTCTGGAACTGTTATCGTAGGTTATTGATACAGGAATCAATAATACTTTATCCCAGTCTTTAGTAGCCTCATTGTGGCTCCAATCGTTTTCCCACTTGGCTTCATCCCAAGAAGCGCCTGCTTTTTCTTTGGCGGCTTTCTTGGCAGATTGCTTCTCATTGATACAAGTGGTGACCAAACGGGCTATGTTGCTGAATACGTATTGATTGGTAGCAAAAGCGTTGTGACTTACCGTGAATGATGTAACATTGTCTCTTATCTTGTTCTTTTCGAAGAAGCTTTTAAGATCTTGTTTACGTATCAGCAACACATCTGTGGGAGCACTCATGCTGTATTTATAGTTGCTGTTTATGTTATAGTTCGTAAAGGTCAACTTCACGGCATTGAGAGTATCATTGGACAGTTTACTGTATATTTCATCGTATGGCATGGTTGCTTCGGTGAAGATGCCGGCAGGAGATTTGATATATGTATGTGCTGTCTCGGCCGCTTTCTCTTTTATCAGGTCAGAATTCAGAAACCGGTTGGCCTGAACCACTTCTTTGGTAGAGGCGAACACTGTCCGTGTACTATAGAACAAAGAATCAGTCCCATCTTTTTTCTTCAGAGCTAAGCCGGTTGTATCGTTAACATGATGGAAGCGGAACTGCATTCGCAAAGCTACATGATCTACATATAAGATAGTGCCATCTCCATAATCACTCTTTATATATACTCCTTTGAAAACTTTATTGATAAAAGTGGCGGCATCTTTAAAGTATTCGGGATGTTGTCTATACACCTTCAAGATTCTTTCTTCACCGAATGTCTTTTTGTCCAAAGGGAAGGTAACATTCGGGTAGAAGAGCGGGCTGCCATTGCTGTCTTTTGCCTTTCTGACCGAATCGGGAACAGAGGTGTCGTGAGCAGAATAGGCTTTGCGTCCGAGCAGAGACTTGGGATTGTTTTTATTATAGTACATTTCCGGATCAATGTTGGTGTAACGATTCTTGTCAAGTTTTTTGTCAAGTTCATATACACTCATTCTACAGGCGTTCAGAGAATCACCAAACCATTTGGTATAAAAGACGGACAATTGAACGGATACGACGGAGTCTCCTGCCATTGTACCGGTTGCCTTGGTCGGATTTCCATTGCTGTCTTGTGCAGTTATTTTATAAACTTCAGGAAGAGAGAAGTTTTCTGTACAGTTCAATTCAGTGAGGAAGCTTGTCTCATAATATCCGAAATCAAGATCAGAGAACTTGCCTACATAGCCGGTACTTGTTTTGGCAAACACGGAATCTACGACAAAGGAACGTGTGGTTACATCAAAAGTTGTGGTATGTGCTGACATGCCGTCAGCCCCCGGTAGCATTCCTACTCCTAATGTGCCGGTGGTATCATCGCATCCAAAGATAGTCAGGCCTGCTAAAAGCAACATTCCTATATGTTTTACTTTCATATCTCTCTTCGTATAAATCTATTTTATATTATTCTGCTTCCCATATTTTGTCGTAAAAGTCATTACAAGCATCGGCAAAATTCTCGGGCGATTGATAATCTAATATCATTTTTCCGGATTCGCGTGCATAGTTCATGACCTCTTCATTGACGTGTTCGCTTTGTTGGATAATGCCATCAGAAAAGTCTGTGGCCAATTTACAAAGTGCGGTATAATCAACAGGTTCTTTCAATCCGGCGACATCTTTCTTTGTGATGCCTTTCAGGGTTAATTTGTTGGAGAAATCAGGATGGAACGGTTGTTTAAATTCTTCTCCGTAGAGAGAAAATACTACCTTGGCATCTCTGAAAGAAGGTTCGTCTTTGTAGGCCTTCTTAATGTATAGAGGAGCTAATGCGGTCATCCAGCCATGGCAGTGGATTATGTCCGGACACCAACGTAGCTTTTTCACCGTTTCCAATACACCGCGTGCATAGAAGATGGTACGGGCATCATTGTCTTCATATTCTTCACCGTTTTCATTGGTTACTTGCATACGGTTTTGAAAATAATCATCGTTATCAATGAAATACACCTGCATACGTGCAGATTGAATAGAGGCGACTTTGATGATGAGCGGATGGTCGGTATCGTCGATGATAAGGTTCATGCCGGAGAGGCGTATCACTTCATGCAATTGGTTCCTACGTTCGTTGATGTTTCCCCATTTAGGCATAAATGTTCTGATTTCTCTGCCTTTTTCTTGAATAGCCTGAGGTAGGTTCCTGCCTACAAGAGACATTTCTGATTCTGAAACATAAGGGGTAATTTCTTGTGTAATAAATAAAACCTTATTTGCCTTTATCATAATAACAATGTTCTCAATTATTTTGCAAAGATATAAAAAAAAACGGGCAATAAAGCAAATTGCACCATTCTATAATTCCTTATGATTTGTTAACTGCTTGTTTGTCACGGAAATAATGGAAGTCTGGAAGGCGTAGAAGTGAGATGGTAGTTGCATTAATTTACGATATCTCTTCTTTATGTGGTAAATAATACTTTATTTTGCAGCGCTTTTACGAACGAAAAGTTGTTATATAACGATAAAGATGGAAATAGTACATACTATCAAGGACTTGCAGGCTGCTCTTTCGGATTTAAGAGTTCGGGGCAAAAGGGTGGGTTTAGTGCCTACGATGGGTGCCTTGCATGCTGGTCATGCCTCATTGGTGAAGCGTTGTGTGGCCGAGAATGACGTTGCTGTAGTAAGCGTTTTTGTAAATCCTACTCAGTTCAACGATAAGAATGATTTAATAAAATATCCCCGTACATTGGAGGCTGATTGCCGTTTGTTGGAAGATTGCGGTGCGGCATTTGTGTTTGCTCCTTCGGTGGAGGAGATGTATCCGGAACCGGATACGCGTCGATTTAGCTATGCACCTTTAGATACCGTGATGGAAGGAGCTTTTCGTCCGGGACATTTCAATGGGGTTTGCCAGATTGTGAGTAAGCTTTTCGATGCAGTGGAACCGGATAGAGCATACTTTGGTGAAAAAGACTTCCAGCAGTTAACGATTATTCGTGAAATGGTGCGTCGGATGAATTATCCTTTGGAAATCGTTGGTTGTCCGATTGTTCGTGAGGCTGACGGACTTGCTTTGAGTAGTAGAAATGCTCGCTTATCTGCTGAAGAACGTAAAAATGCCTTGAAAATTTCGCAGGCTTTGTTTGAAAGTCGTACCTTTGCAGCATCGCATACGGTAGCTGAGACACAGAAATTTGTAGAAGATGCCATTGCAGTGGCTCCCGGATTGCGTTTGGAATATTTTGAACTGGTAGATGGCAATACATTGCAGAAGATAACTAATTGGGAAGATACTTCTTATGCGGTGGGTTGCATTACTGTATTTTGTGGTGAAGTGCGTTTGATTGATAATATCAAGTACAAAGAATAATAAACTATAAAAAATCAATCTTATGATGATTGAAGTGTTGAAGTCGAAAATCCATTGTGCCCGTGTCACCGAGGCTAATTTGAACTATATGGGCAGTATAACGATTGACGAGGACTTGATGGATGCCGCCAACATGATTGCCGGTGAAAAGGTGTATATTGCCAACAATAATAATGGCGAACGTTTTGAAACCTATATCATTAAGGGGGAGCGCGGCTCAGGTAAGATTTGCCTGAATGGCGCTGCTGCTCGTAAGGTTCAGCCTGACGACATTGTTATAATCATGTCGTATGCTTTGATGGATTTTGAAGAGGCTAAGTCGTTTAAGCCGACAGTTATTTTTCCTGATCCTGCTACGAATAAAGTAGTGGTGAAGTAATTTCTTTGAGGAATAAGAAAAGCCCCGCTTGTGTTTATTGCATAAGCGGGGCTTTTTTATTTCCCTATAGGAAGATGGCATCTGTACGAATCGGGAGAGGAGCTCAAATTGCTACCTGAGTTCGGGATAAGAAACAGGTCAATAACCTCACCCCGGCGGCTTGTGTTTTTAATCAAAGCCCATTGTTTATCAGACGTTTAATCCTGCCCTGTCGGACACTTGTGTCTGACGGCTCAAACACTTGTGTCTGTCACGTCAGGAACTTGTGTCTGTCGGCTTGAACACTTGCGTCTGTCACGACAAAGGCTTGCACCTGTCAAACAGGAGGAGGGCGATCGGCGTAAAAGGCTCTCTTCTATTCTGCCTGACCGCTGTAAACCGCTGCATTCAACGAATATCTGACCGATAAGATACGCCCCTCATCTTTAAAAAAGGAACAGCCTATCCCGAATTCAGGTAAATTGCTTCTCAATTTTTCAGATTAACCCGAAAGATGCCTTTTATTTCGGAAAGGGTACGTGATTTGAACGAACTACTTCCTCAAATTCTCGTGCATGGCTGCTGCGGCTCGTCGTCCGTCGCCCATCGCGAGGATTACTGTGGCTCCACCGCGCACAATATCGCCTCCGGCGAAAATCGTGGGAATGGACGTTTGCATATTGTCATTCACGGCAATTGTGTTTTTGCGTCCCAATTCCAATCCTTTGACGGATTTTGGAACAATGGGGTTAGGGGATACACCAACAGCGACCACAGCCAGGTCGATATCCAATGTAACAGTTTCCCCCGGAATGGCAATCGGACTACGGCGTCCACTGGCATCAGGTTCGCCCAGTTCCATTTTTTGCAAGATGACTTGCTTCACTGCACCTTTTTCATCTGCAATATACTCGATAGGATTATGTAGGGTAAGGAACTCAATGCCTTCTTCTTTGGCATGCTTCACTTCTTCCAAACGGGCGGGCATCTCGGCTTCGCTGCGTCGGTAGACGATGCGTACCTTCTCAGCTCCCAAGCGTTTGGCCGTGCGACAAGAATCCATAGCCGTATTTCCGCCGCCTACTACGATGACACTCTTGGCCGGATTTAGCGGTGTATCGGTTGACGGATCGGAAGCATTCATCAGATTGACACGTGTCAGGTATTCATTACTTGACATGACATTCACGCTGTTTTCTCCGGGGATATCCATAAAGTTGGGCAATCCGGCACCACTGGCAATAAAGATGCCTTTGTATCCTTCTTTTTGCAGATCCTCTACGTTGATGGTCTTACCTACGATGCAGTCTTTTATAAAGCGGACTCCCATCTTCTCTAAATTGTTGATTTCCACATCTACAATTTCGTTAGGCAAGCGGAACTCCGGAATGCCGTATTTCAGTACACCGCCCACTTCATGCAATGCTTCGAACACAGTGACATCGTAACCGTATTTCACCATGTCGCCTGCAAAACTCAAACCGGCAGGGCCTGAACCAACTACGGCTATCTTCATTCCATTTTTGGGAGCCAATTCCGGCAAGGCTATATTTCCGCTTTCGCGTTCATAATCGGCTACGAAGCGTTCCAAGTTACCGATGGCTACAGCAGGTTCGTTCATCTTCAGATGGATGCACTGACTTTCACATTGCTTTTCTTGTGGGCATACACGGCCGCAGACCGCAGGTAGGGCAGAAGTATGTTTCAGTACGCGGGCAGCTTGTAGAAATTCTCCACGTTCCACATTCTTGATAAAGGAAGGAATGTTTATGCTGACCGGACAACCTTGCATACATGTAGGGTTAGCGCAGTCTAAACAGCGTTTAGCTTCCGTGATAGCTTGTTCTTTTGTATATCCGGTGTTCACCTCCTCGGTGCGGGTGGTGGCACGATACACAGGATCGAGTTCGTTCATCGGGCAACGAGGAATGGCAGTACGTTCTTTGGGTTTCAAGTTTTTGCGAAGAACTTCGCGCCAAGGAGCTTTGCGATCCAAGAGTTCCTCCATGGAGGGCTGTGCTCCGGTATTGTTGGCTATTCTTGATGAAGAAGCTGAAGAGTCATTCCTGTTATCTGAAGGAAGGGCTTGGCAGGTGTTGTCTTGCAAGTGGCTCATCTCTTCACGTTCTACATCTTTAAAGGAGCCCATGCGCTTGAACATCTCGTCGAAATCTACCTGATGGCCATCAAATTCCGGTCCATCTACGCAAACAAAGCGGGTTTTCCCTCCTACGGTGATGCGACAGGCACCACACATGCCGGTACCATCTACCATAATCGTGTTCAAGGACACATCAGTGGGTATTTCGTATTTCTTGGTCAGCAAGCAGCAGAATTTCATCATAATGGCAGGTCCGATGGCGAAACATTTATCCACCTTCTCGCGTTTGATGACGCTTTCGATACCTTCGGTAACAAGCCCCTTGCTACCGTAAGAACCGTCATCGGTCATGATGACAACTTCATCGGACGATTTTCTGACTTCTTCCTCAAGGATGATCAGCTCTTTGCTTCGGCCGGCCAACACGGAAATTACCCGATTGCCGGCTTCCTTCAGGGCTTGTATGATGGGGAGCATGGGGGCGACACCTACACCGCCTCCGGCACAGACCACAGTACCGAAGTTCTCGATGTGGGTAGCTTGTCCCAACGGCCCTACTACATCAAGGAGGTAGCCGCCTTCGTTCATCCTGCACATTTTGGCGGAAGAAAGACCTACGTTCTGCACAATTAATGTGATTGTACCTTTGGGAATATCGGCGTCCGCAATGGTGAGCGGCATACGTTCACCTTTCTCGTCTACGCGGATAATAACGAAATGTCCGGCACGGCGCGATTTTGCGATGAGCGGTGCTTCTACTTCAAACTTGAAGACCTTCTCTGAAAATTGTTCTTTGCTAATGATTTTATTCATTATCTAATATTTTTGTTGGTATAATTACGTATTACCTGTCAGATTGATATTCTGTGCAAAGATATGTTTTATTTATTAGAACGTGCTCTATTTGCGAATAAAATCCTTCGAAAAAAGGATAAAAAGAGGGTTTAGGGAACGTAGTTGTAGTTGGCGGTAAGTGGTAGAGAGATTCTAAGAATTTTATCCTTTATGATGAAAAGAAGAGATTCCTTTCATCATGTTTTTTATAGAATGATGGTCGGTAAATAACTTCGACCGACCTCTACATTCTGCAAAGAGTGCAAATTAATCTACAGCTTTCAGTGGTATCCGGAAAAAGAAAGTCGTTCCTTCGGCCTCGTTGCTTGTAAACCAAACTTTGCCTTTCAGGTAGTTTTCTCCGAAGAGTTTCATGCTGTATGTGCCTATGCCACGCCCTTCACCTTTGCTGGATTGACCAAAATGGAAGATTGAACCGCGGAGCTTTTCCGGAATGACTCCGGAGTTATTGACGGAAAAAAGTACCGCATCTTCATCCGGTGAAGCGGTGAGGGTAATGGTGCTGGCTTCTTCAGAAGCTTCTGCTGCATTTTTTACCATATTCAGAATAATGCGGTGCAGCAGTTTTATATCGGTATGGATGGTGGTTTCGTCCTTGCAGTTGTTGCAGGTGGTAAGTTTGTGGTTCTTGGCTTCTGCCATCGGGCAGAGGGAATAAGAAGCGTATGACATGAATTCCTCTACCGTGATGTCGCCGTTCTGTAAAGTCAGTATGCCGTTCTCGGCATAAATCAACTCTTTCTGTGTGGACAGTTCGTCCATCAATTGGTCGGTGAGGCGTTTTACTTCATCGAGTATCTCTTGCTCAGGGCTTTCTTTCAAGATGTTCACAAAGTTTCCTAATGCTCCTACCAGATTCATCATATCGTGGAAGAATACACGTTCCAACATTTGTTCCTGCTTGCGGTCAGAGATGTTGATTACAAAGATAGCGGCATATTTGTTATCTTCGAATTCAAACGGCGTAGCAGTCTCTTGCAGAATCAGTTTTTGGTTGTTGTCTACTGACAACACCACTTCTTCATGGATGATTTCGCTAGTGGTCAGTGCTTTTTTTACGGAATTGCGGAGCTTGCATTCCGGGCAGAACTCAGACGTTCCGCAACCTCCGGGGCTGTGGATGGCATTGTTGCAACGCAATAAGTCTCCCGGTTGCAGGCATTTATCGTCTTTACCAACTTCTTTATCGTTCAGGTAAAGTATATTCAGGTTGTGGTCTACGACAATAAAGGTCGATTTGGTGGACTCCAGCCAGTGGGACTGGTTGAAAACCTTTCCTATGTAGTTACTTAAAACCTGTTTTTGTTCCATGTGAGATTGGGCGTTAAGATTTGTTGTATGCGACAAAAGTAGCCTTTTTCCGGATTACAAAGACATTCTCAAAGAAAAAACTTGTCATATTAACCAGGTCTTTCTCGCATAACAGATGTCTGAAAGTAGGTTGCAAGGCATTTCGTATCAGAAACGCCTTGCTTTTATGATTCTTGGGTTAGTTGATAATTTCGAATCCGCAATAGGGTATCAGAGCTTTCGGTATGCGGATACCCTCTGGCGTCTGATTGTTTTCCAATAAGGCGGCGACGATACGGGGCAAAGCCAGCGCGGAACCGTTCAGCGTATGGCACAGTTCGGTTTTCTTTTCGGCTATGCGGTAACGGCATTTCAGGCGATTGGCTTGATAAGTGTCGAAATTGGAGACGGAACTTACTTCCAGCCAACGTTTCTGTGCCTCGCTGTAAACCTCGAAGTCGTAGCAGATGGCGGCTGTGAAGCTCATGTCGCCACCGCAGAGGCGGAGGATGCGGTAGGGAAGTTCCAACTTCTTGAGCAGCCCTTCTACATGTTCCAGCATTTCCTGATGGGATTGCTTGCTGTGCTCCGGCTTGTCGATGCGCACCAACTCTACTTTAGAAAACTCGTGCAGGCGGTTCAGTCCGCGTACATCCTTTCCGTAAGAACCGGCTTCGCGGCGGAAGCATTGGGTATAGGCGCAATTCTTGATGGGCAGTTGTTTCTCTTCCAGGATAACATCACGATAGATATTAGTCACAGGAACTTCGGCCGTAGGAATCAGGTAAAGGTCGTCCGTTTCGCAATGATACATTTGTCCTTCCTTGTCGGGAAGCTGTCCGGTGCCATAGCCCGAAGCTGCATTCACCACGGTGGGAGGCATGATTTCCGTATAGCCGGATGCACGGGCCTCATCCAGAAAGAAGTTGATGAGCGCGCGTTGCAGGACGGCTCCTTTGCCCTTGTACACTGGAAAGCCGGCTCCTGTGATTTTTACTCCGAGGTCGAAGTCTATGATGTCATATTGCTTTGCCAATTCCCAATGGGGCAAGGCATCTTTAGGCAGTTCGTTTTCCATGCCTCCTGTTTTCACAACCACATTGTCTTCGGCTCCTGCGCCTTCGGGCACCTCTTCGTAGGGCACATTAGGAATGGTATAGAGTAATGCCTGTAGGTCTTCTGCAGCTTTGTCCATGTCGGCTTGCAAGTCTTTGTTGGCCTCTTTCAGTGTGGCTACACGTCCTTTAGCAGCTTCAGCCTCTTCTTTTTTGCCCTCTTTCATCAGCATGCCGATGGATTTGGAGAGAGAGTTGACTTCCGAGAGATTCTTATCGAGTACGGCTTGTATGCTTTTCCTTTTGTCATTGAATGCCAGTACTTGGCTGATGGTTTCTTTGGCATCTCTGAAGCGTTTTTTCTTCAGTCCGTTGATCACTGCATCGGTATTGTCTGTAATTTGTTTGATGGTAAGCATGTCTTATATGTTTTTTAGTTCTCTAAGAAGCTGTTTTGAAATAGTTTATCTTTTCAATGTTTTCGGGTGCAAAGATAAGGAAAAAACGTACAGTGTGTTGTCTTTTGCATAAAAAGAAGAGGGATGCGAATCTTTCGGATTGCATCCCCCTCCCTTTATTTCTTCAAGAAGTTTATGCTTCTGTATTTTCGGCGGGAACAACAGATACATAGCGTCTGTCTTCTCTACCTACTTTGAATTTTACAGTACCGTCTACTAAAGCGTAAAGAGTGTGGTCGCTACCCATGCCGATGTTGTTACCCGGATGGAATTCAGTACCTCTTTGACGAACGATGATGTTGCCTGCTTTGCAGGTTTCGCCACCAAATATCTTAACGCCTAATCTTTTGCTGTGTGATTCGCGGCCGTTCTTAGAACTACCGACACCTTTTTTATGTGCCATTTTCTTCTTACTTTTTAATTGATTAAGCTACTACTTCTTTGATTGTTAACTCTGTGAATTGCTGACGGTGACCGTTCAGTTTGCGATAACCTTTTCTTCTTTTCTTGTGGAAAACAAGCACTTTATCGCCTTTTACCATGTTCGATACGATTTGGCAAACCACCTTTGCGCCTTCTACTGTGGGAGCGCCTACGGTGATAGAGCCTTCTTTGTCTACCAAAAGGACTCTGTCAAATTCTACTGTTGCACCGTTTTCTGCATTCTGAATGTGGTGTACAAACAGCTTCTTGCCAGCTTCTGCTTTGAATTGCTGACCGTTGATTTCTACAATTGCGTACATTGTCTTATATATAATGTATAAGTTAGCTCCGTCGGGTGGTCTCTAATCACTTAGAAAGCACTTGGTCGAACCCGGTGCGGAATAATCGGGCACAAAATTACTTTTTTTATTTGATATGGGCAAATGTTTCTGTTATCTTTTTTGAGTTTCAAGGGGTGAGACAAATAGTTTCAGTGTCCTCTGCTGCCATGAAACTACCTGATTTCGGTATAGGCGGTTGCTTTTGCTAAAGATGGGGGCTGCATCCTGTCGGAAAGATATTTCTTGAATGCACCGGTTTACAGCGGGATTGGGCAGAAGAGAGCCTTTCAGGCCGACCTCCCTCCTCCTGTTTTGACAGCTGCAATCCTTTGTCGTGACAGAGGCAAGTGTTCAAGCCGACAGACACTTGTGTTTGCCGTGACAGACACAAGTGTTTGAGCCGTCAGACACAAGCGTCTGACAAGACAATGATAAGCGATTGATAACCAATGAAATTTAACTTTAAAACACAAGCCTCCGGGTGAGGTTGTCGACCTGCTCAGTATAGCCCCTCCCCTTCCAGAGGGGTGTGGCTATGGGGTTTCAAACCATGACATGGCTACAAAAGCTATAGAGGTTATCAGTGCGGCAATGAGTAGCAATAGCAGGAGGCTGTAGGCGAACATCAGTGCGGTGCGCCAAAAACTTCTCCACCAGCTACAGTGATACAACTGCTTATAGTCCCAGCAATATAAGGCGAAGATGCCCCATAGAGGCAGGTCGTACAGATCGTCAATTTGGGCATAGCCGTAGCAAGGAATTGCGATGATGCTTAGCAAAAGTATCTGGCAGGCAATGTAGGCTTGTATAAAGACATGTTCTGTGGTATTGTAGTTCAGCTTGTACTTCTTGCGGCGGAATGCGAATTGGGTGGCCACTGCAAACAGAGGCAGGGTTGCAATGATTCGGAAAGCTTTGTTGTTGTGTGTCCAGCTTTCCAGCAGATTCCATATTTTCATCAAGAAGGGAGATTGCCGGACGAACCGATTGATTCGGGTTTCGGCAGTCTCGTCTTTTTGGAACAGGCGGTCTATGAAAACGGTATTTTCATCTTGCAGGCTATTATCGGAAAGTGCGGGCTTATCGGTGATGGCAGAATGGTTTTCTTCTCCTTGTAAGGGGGCATTTTTCCCGTTCAGTGCGTCAGGGTCTATCAGTTGCACGGTCATGATATAGATTGCGGCAAGCACGAATAGGGTTTGGAACGGGCGGAAATAAGGAATGCGTTTGCCGCCGATGAAATCGTGAATCATGTAGCCCGGACGGTGTAGCAAGTCGATGAGGGTACGCCCGAAGCCGTTGTCGATATTGAAGAAACTTCCGGCTATGTTTCTCAAAGCATTACTCACGTTGTAACGCGGTGTGTTGCGGCTTTGTCCGCAACGGTTACAATAGTTGCCGGTATAGGTCGTTCCACAATTTCTGCAAACACTTGTTTCGTTGTCGAGTGGAAGAGTTGTTTTTCCTCGAATCATCCTGATATGAAGGGCGCGTAGCCGTACTATATAAGGACGAAAACGTGCATTGATAAAGATTCTTACCCGTACAGGAAGTATTCTCCTTTTTCGCAGGATGCTCCATAGCATGAACAGGAAGAAAAAGGGGAAAAGGAAAATGCCGTTTCCGCCTGTTGTCGGATTTCTTACAGCCAAACAGAAGAGGAACAATAACACGAGTATCTGGCCGATATTGATTCTTTTTTTCTTTCCGGGCGAGAGGGTGGTGTCGCTTTCCTGGTAGATGGGCTTTCCTACCTCGCATGGAGCCGGTTGCTTTTCCTTATCCTCTAAAAGTTCCTCCAGGCTGCCCATTATTTTTAGATGTGGATATTTGCTCAATTCTTTGGCGGTAGTCACTCCGTGGGTCACGCCGGCAAAGTCTATTCCGGCAGCTTGGGCGGCTTCTGCGTCTATGGTGCTGTCGCCTATGTATAATGTTTCGGCTTTGGTGGTGCGTAGCTGCTTGATGGCGAACAGCAAGCCTTCGGGCGATGGTTTGGCTTCTTTCACATCTTCGCCGCCCACGATGATATCTATGAAGCCTTCCGGGAAATGCTGGTCCAGCAGCTCCTTGATGCGGAAACGGTATTTGGTGGAGATGATGCCAAGTTGTACGCCGCCGTCCTTCAGTGCCGTCAATACCGATTTGGTTTCTAAAAAGAGCACAGTGTTCACCGTCATGTGCGTGTCGGCCTCCTTCCGGTATTCTGCTTTGAAGCCGGCCAGTTGTCCGGCATCCGTCACTCCGGTAAGTATGGAAAAAGACTCCTCCAGCGTCTTTCCGATAGTGTGCTTGATTACATCATCCGTGACTTCCGTATAGCCATGCCGGGTGAGCACATTGCGAAAACATGTGACGATGCCTCGGGATGAATCGGCAAGAGTGTAATCGAAATCGAAAAGATAGGTCGTATAGTTCATTCTGGCTTTTTGTGGCAAAGATATGTAAAAACGAGTCTGATATAAAAGATTTTACCTGTTTTTTAGGTCGCATGACAGCTTATCTTCTTCCTTTATATCATAGTTTCGGAATATTGTATTATTTTTGTTTGCGCGAATAAAGTAATGTGATGAACAACTCAATAGAATAAAGTGAGTTGTTATAATATAGATGTTAACCCCCTTAATGTAATGAAATTGATCAGAGCTTGTAGTCTCTTTGCCCTCTTTCTGTCTCTTTGGGCATGTGGAACCCGGATGCCGGATGCAAACCCCGTTTCTTATGCGGATTTGGTGAATCCCTTTATCGGTACTGATTTTACAGGAAACACCTATCCGGGTGTTCAAGCACCGTTCGGCATGGTTCAGCTCAGTCCGGACAACGGGCTGCCGGGGTGGGACAGGATTTCCGGGTATTTTTATCCGGACAGCACCATTGCAGGCTTCAGCCATACGCATCTCTCCGGAACCGGAGCAGGCGACCTGTATGATATTTCCTTTATGCCGGTGACTTTGCCTTATCGGGAAGCGGAAGCTCCGTTAGGCATTCATTCCATGTTCTCCCACTCGGAAGAGTCGGCAAGTGCCGGATATTATCAAGTGCGTCTGAAAGATTATAATATCAATGTGGAGTTGACGGCTACGGAGCGTTGCGGCATCCAGCGATATACCTTTCCTGAAGCCGATGCCGCAGTTTTCCTGAACTTGCGGAAAGCCATGAACTGGGACTTTACAAACGATTCGCATGTTGAGGCGGTCGATTCGGTCACTATTCAAGGTTATCGTTTTTCCGACGGTTGGGCTCGTGGTCAGCGCGTCTACTTCCGCACCCGTTTTTCCAAACCTTTTATTTCGATGCAGCTCGACACAGCGGCTGTGTTGAAGGATGGCCGGCGAATCGGGACGTCGGTCGTTGCACGGTTTGATTTCAAAACCAAGGCCGGCGAACAGATACTTGTCAGCACGGCTATTTCCGGAGTAAGCATGGAAGGGGCGGCACGCAATCTGGCAACCGAAGTGCCCGAAGATGATTTCGACAAGTACTTGGGTGCTACCCGCAAAGCTTGGGACAAACACCTCGCCCAAATAGAAATCACCTGTGACGACCCTGATGAGAAAGCCAAGTTCTATACGGCTTTGTATCATTCCATGCTGGCTCCTACTGTTTACTGTGATGTGGATGGAGCTTACTACGGCCCTGACAGGAAAATCCATCAGGCCGTGGGGTGGACCAATTACAGTACTTTTTCTTTGTGGGACACTTACCGTGCGGCACATCCCCTCTATACGTTTATCGCCCCCGAACGGGTGAACGATATGGTGAAATCATTCCTCGCCTTTTATGAGCAGAACGGGCGCCTTCCCGTATGGAACTTCTATGGCAGCGAGACGGATATGATGATAGGCTATCATGCTGCGGCGGTCATTGCCGACGCATATTTGAAAGGTATTGGCGATTTTGACCCTGAGCAGGCTTTGGAGGCGTGTGTCAACACGGCCAACATCGACTCGTATCGTGGCATCGGATTGTATAAGAAACTGGGCTATGTCCCTTACAATCTGACGGATGCTTATAATGCGGAAAACTGGTCGCTCTCTAAAACACTGGAATATGCTTACGATGATTATTGCATTGCCCGTATGGCAGAGAAGTTGGGGCAGAAGCAGACGGCGGACGAGTTTTATAAGCGTGCCGGGAATTATAAGAATGTATATAATCCGCAGACCTCTTTCATGCAGCCGCGCGATGACAAAGGATGGTTCATAGAAGGTTTCTCGCCCGATGATTACACCCCGCATATTTGCGAAAGCAATGGCTGGCAATATTTCTGGTCGGTGCAGCATGATGTCGATGGATTGATAGCCCTTGTAGGAGGTAAAGAACGCTTTGCCCAAAAGCTGGACAGCATGTTCACCTACCACCCTTCTGCCGATGACGAGCTTCCTATTTTCAGTACCGGCATGATTGGGCAATACGTACACGGCAATGAGCCGAGCCATCATGTCATCTATCTGTTCAATGCTGCCGGCCGGCCGTGGAAGACGCAGGAGTATGCAGCCAAGGTGATGCACGAACTCTATAAGAACACGCCGGACGGTTTGTGCGGCAACGAAGATTGCGGTCAGATGTCTGCTTGGTATGTGTTCAGCGCAATGGGTTTTTATCCGGTAGATCCGGTTAGCGGCAGATGCGAAATAGGTACTCCGCTATATCCGGAGATGAAGTTGCATCTGCCCGGCGGAAAGGTGTTTACGGTATTGGCGCCTGCTGTAAGCAAGACCAACTGTTATATCCGCTCTACGAAGTTTAACGGTAAGGTTTATGATAAAACGCATATTACCTACGAACAGATAATGGGCGGCGGCGTTCTTGAATTTGAAATGGGAGATAAGATTTAAACAGACTATTATAATCCGAATGATAATGCCATGAGAAAACTATTCGTTTTGATTTGCTTTGTAAGTTGTGCCTTGAGAGCACATTCCACTGAAGATTTTACCCGATATGTAAATCCGCTTGTGGGCACATTGTCTACTTTCGAGCTGTCCACCGGAAATACCTATCCCGCCATAGCCCGTCCGTGGGGCATGAACTTCTGGACGCCTCAGACTGGCAAGATGGGCGACGGTTGGCAATATGTATATACGGCTCATAAAATCCGAGGCTTCAAGCAGACCCACCAGCCCAGTCCTTGGATCAACGACTATGGGCAATTCTCCATCATGCCGGTAGTGGGCAGGCCGGAGTTTGACGAAGAGAAACGTGCCAGTTGGTTCTCCCATAAGGGGGAGGTTGCCCTTCCACATTATTATAAGGTGTATCTTGCCGAACATGATGTGTTGGCCGAGTTTACACCCACAGAACGTGCTGCCCTGTTTCGCTTCACCTTTCCCGAAAATGAGCACTCTTATATTGTGGTCGATGCCTTTGACAAGGGTTCGTATGTGAAGATACTACCGGAACGGAATAGGATAATCGGCTATACCACCCGCAACAGTGGCGGCGTGCCCACGAACTTCAGAAACTATTTCGTGATAGAGTTCGACAAGCCTTTTACGTATAAAGCATCGGTTGCCAATGGAGCGTTGCACAAAGACGTGGATGAGCAGCAGGCCGCACATACCGGTGCCATTATCGGCTTCAAAACCCGTAAGGGCGAAAAGGTGCATGTGCGCGTGGCTTCCTCCTTTATCAGCCTTGAGCAAGCCGACAGGAATCTGAAGGAACTTGGCAACGATGCTTTCGATACATTGGTACGGAAAGGACAGGATGAGTGGAACAGGGTGTTGGGCAGAATCGTGATAGAAGGAGGCAGCCTCGATCAATACCGTACCTTCTATTCCTGTTTGTATCGCTCCTTGCTTTTCCCGCGTGCATTCTACGAGTACGGCGAGGATGGCAATCCGATTCATTACAGCCCTTACAACGGCGAGGTACTACCGGGGTATATGTACACCGACACAGGCTTTTGGGACACCTTTCGTTCCCTTTTCCCATTCCTGAACCTGATGTATCCCTCGGTGAACAAGAAGATTCAGGAGGGGCTTGTCAATACCTACAAGGAAAGCGGTTTCTTTCCCGAATGGGCCAGTCCCGGACACCGTGATTGTATGATTGGCAATAACTCGGCTTCGGTACTTGCCGATGCTTACCTGAAAGGAGTGAGGGTAGAGGATGTGCAAACGCTTTATGAAGGCTTGATTCATGGAACGGGTCATGTTCATCCCAAGGTCTCTTCTACCGGCCGTTCGGGGTACGAGTATTACAATAAACTGGGCTATGTGCCTTATGACGTGAAGATCAACGAGAATGCAGCCCGCACGCTGGAGTATGCTTACAATGACTGGTGCATCTACCGGATGGCCAAAGCTTTGAATAGGCCTGAGAAAGAACAAAAACTCTTTGCCCGGCGTGCCATGAACTATCGGAATGTGTTCGACGAGGAGAGTAAACTGATGCGGGGACGTAATAAAGACGGACGGTTTCAGTCGCCTTTCTCACCTTTGAAGTGGGGTGATGCTTTTACCGAGGGCAATAGTTGGCACTATTCGTGGTCGGTATTTCACGATCCGCAAGGCCTGATAGAGTTGATGGGCGGCAAAGAATCGTTCGTGCAAATGCTCGACTCGGTTTTTATTGTTCCGCCCTTGTTCGACGAAAGCTATTACGGACAGGTCATCCACGAAATTCGTGAGATGACGGTAATGAATATGGGTAACTATGCCCACGGCAATCAACCCATTCAGCACATGATTTATTTGTATAACTATGCCGGTCAGCCTTGGAAGGCGCAATATTGGTTGCGTCAGGTGATGGACCGCATGTACACTTCAGGCCCTGACGGTTACTGCGGCGATGAGGACAACGGCCAGACCTCGGCTTGGTATGTGTTCTCGGCGTTGGGTTTCTATCCGGTTTGTCCGGGAGCGGACGAATATGTCTTGGGCACTCCTTTGTTTAAGAAAGCCACACTTCATTTCGAAAATGGCAAGTCATTGATTATCGACGCAGCCAATAATACGCCGGATAATCCGTATGTTGAATCGCTTCGGTTCAATGATAGCGACTATACGAAGAATTATTTGAAGCATGAGGATTTATTGAATGGCGGAACGCTGATGTTCAACATGGGTAACCGGCCAAATAAGGATAGGGGCACACAGCCGGAAGATTATCCTTATTCTTTTTCGAACGAATTAAAAGAGTTGAAAAGGAAATAAGGGATAGAGTGGAAGTAAACTTCAAATGGATTTAGAATTAAATTTTGGTATCACAGTGAAACGATTCTTGATATTTCTTGCTTCTCTTGCTATGACAGCAATTGATGCCGTTGCACTACCTTCAGACAGTGTGCGCATCATTCCCCAACCCCGTCACCTGCATGTCAAGGCGGGAAGATATGACGTGTCCCGGCATGTTGCATTCTACTGTAATCTGCCTTCAAAGGAGAAAGATGATTTTGCTCGCTATCTCGAAAACTCTCCTTGGAAACTGAAGAAAGGGGGTAAGAAATCGCCCATTGTTTTTGTGCAAGAAGCGTCTTGTTTGGCAAGTTGTGGTGAAGAAGGGTATCGGCTGACGGTGAACAAGCAAGGTATTAAAGCCGAAGCCGCATCATCTGCCGGATTGTTCTATGCTTTCCAATCGCTGTTGCAACTGGCGCAACCGGACGGAAAGGGAGGCTGGCGTCTGCCTTTGGTGGAAATAGAAGATGCTCCGCGCTTTCCCTACCGTGGATTGCATTTCGACGTTTCCCGTAATTTTCGTACCAAGGAGTTCATTAAGAAACAACTGGATGCTTTGGCACATTATAAAATCAATCGTTTTCATTGGCATTTGACAGATGGAGCGGGCTGGCGTATAGATATAAAAAAGTATCCTGAGCTGACACGGCAGACTGCCTACCGTCCTTTTCCGGACTGGAAAAGCTGGTGGAAAGGCGGAAAGAGTTATTGTGAAAAAGATGCTCCGGGTGCTCAGGGAGGTTTCTATACGCAGGCGGATATCCGCGAGGTGGTGGAATATGCCCGCCGACGGCATATTACGGTCATCCCCGAAATCGAGATGCCGTCGCACTCGGAAGAGGTGCTTGCAGCCTATCCCCGGTTGGCTTGCGGTGGCAATGGACGGTCAGGTTCGGAATTGTGTCCGGGTAAAGAAGAAACATATACTTTCCTGACAAATGTATTGACGGAGGTCATGGAGCTTTTCCCGTCAGAATACATTCACAGAGGTGGCGATGAGGCGTCTACGGCTCATTGGAAAAAGTGTCCGGATTGTCAGGAACGTATCAGGAAAGAAGGATTGAAAGACGAAAGTGAACTGCAAGGATATTTGATAGGTCGTATCGAAACGTTCTTGAAAGCGCATGGACGTAAGATGATAGGTTGGGATGAAATATTGAGTGGAGAATTGTCCGAAGAAACCGGCGTTACGGTCTGGCGTAACGAAGCGAAAGGTGTTGAGGCTGTGCGCAGGGGACTTTACACAGTGATGTCTCCCGGCAGCCATTGCTATTTCGACTTTTATCAGGATGCGCCTGCCACACAGCCGGAGGCGATAGGCGGCTACACAAGCTTGCAGAAAGTCTATTCTTACAATCCGATTCCCGAAGAACTTGCCGGGGAAGAAACCGTCGGCATACGCGGTGTGCAGGCCAATGTCTGGACAGAATATATACCTACTGCCGACCATGCGGAATACATGATTTATCCCCGTGTACTGGCTTTGTCCGAAGTAGCTTGGACACCGGTCGACCGGAAAGACTGGAAGCGTTTTCGTGAAGTTGCTTTGCGCGAGGTGGATAGGTTGCGGTCTTGCGGCTATCATACGTTCGACCTGAAGAATGAGGTGGGCGAACGCCCCATCGCCTTGACGGTAGACAATCATCTGGCAAAAGGAAAAAGTGTAAAATATGCGTACCCTTACGCCTCGCAATATAAGGCAGGAGGAGATTCGGCTTTGACGGACGGGTTGCACGGCGGATGGACGTATGGAGACCGTCGTTGGCAGGGATTTCTAAACTCGGATGTAGAGGTGACGGTCGACTTGGAGCGGCAGGAGTATATCGGTCGGATAGCTGCGGACTTTATGCAACTGATAGGGCCGTATGTCTGGTTGCCTAAAGAGGTGATACTCTCGGTTTCTGCCGATGGAAAAGTATTTACGGATTTGAAGCGGATAGAAACTGAAATATCGGTGACAGACGAGAAGTTGACATTGCAAACGTATGTCTGGGAGGGAGATTGTAGAGCACGGTATGTACGCCTGCGGGCAAAATCCAACGGTATAGTCGGCAGTTGGATTTTTATGGACGAGTTGGTGGTGGGTGCTTGTACAGCGCCCCATGAAGGCGGTGGTTTTGCTAATTAATTAAAAAAGTAAATGATTAATATTAGTAGTCAAGCTGAATAAATTGTATCATTTATGTGTGTAAGAACAATATGTATATCTATAAACTTAAATTAAGCATGAAGAACATGAAAATGATTGCATTGCAGGCTGGTTGCCTCTTGCTGTTGGGCATGGCGGTATGCAATTGTACCTCCACTGCTTCGGAAGAAGATTATGCCTCTTACGTAAATCCTTTCATCGGTACGGGCGGACATGGACATACCTATCCCGGTGCGGTAGTTCCCAATGGAATGATTCAACCCGGTCCCGATACACGTATTTACCAGTGGGATGCCTGTTCGGGTTACTATTATGAGGATTCCACCATCAACGGTTTCTCGCACACGCACCTCAGCGGTACGGGATGCGGTGATTACGGCGACGTGTTGCTGATGCCTACCGTAGGCCGTCAGGAGTATCATGCCATGGGCGAAAAGAGCCAGCAGATGGCTTATGCTTCTGCTTTCTCTCACGAGAACGAGAAAGCCGAACCGGGATACTATTCCGTATTTCTTGACCGTTATGGCGTGCAGGCCGAATTGACAGCCACCAAGCGTGCGGCCATCCACCGTTATACGTTCCCCGAATCGGAAGAATCCGGTTTTATCTTGGATTTGGATTACAGCCTTCAGCGTCAGAAAAATGAAGAGATAGAATTGGAAGTGGTCAGTGATACCGAGATTTGCGGGCGTAAGAAGACCGTTTATTGGGCTTTCGACCAATACATCAACTTCTATGCCAAGTTCTCCAAACCGTTTACTTATACCATGGTGACGGATTCCATGGCGTTGGATGAGGGCGGTCCTCTTCTGCCTACTGCTAAGGTGTTGTTGAAGTTCCGAACGAAAAAAGACGAGCAGGTATTGGTGAAAGTTGGAGTCTCGGCTGTCGACATGGATGGTGCTCGCAAGAATGTGGAAACCGAATTGCCGGAATGGGATTTTGACGGTGTACGCCGTTCGGCACGCCAAGCATGGAATGACTACCTTTCCAAGATAGACATTGAAACGGCTGATAAGGACCAACGAACCATCTTCTATACGGCACTCTATCATACCGGCATGCACCCCAATTTGTTTACGGATGCCGACGGCCGCTATCTGGGTATGGACTTGAAAGCGCATCAGGGCAGTGTGGAACAGCCCGTTTACACCATCTTCTCTTTGTGGGACACATTCCGTGCCTACCATCCGTTGATGACAATTATAGACCCCGATTTGAATCAGGCTTTTATCCGTTCGCTGATACAGAAGGAACGCGAGGGCGGTGTTTTCCCCATGTGGGAGCTGGCCGGCAATTATACGGGTACGATGATTGGTTATCATGCGGCTTCCCTCATTGCCGATGCCTATATGAAAGGCTATCGTGACTTCGATGTGCAGGCGGCATATCGCGGTTGCTTGCGTACCGCCGAATATGACACGGCCGGTATCAAATGTCCGCCTTTGGTGTTGCCGCATCTGATGCCGCAAGCCAAATACTGGAAGAACAAGATTGGCTATGTGCCTTGCGACAAAGACAATGAGGCGGTGGCCAAAGCATTGGAATACGCGTATGATGATTGGTGCATCTCCCTATTAGCTCGTGAACTGGGCGACACGGTGAACCTGCGGAAATATGCCGATTTCAGTAAGGGATATGTGAAGTATTTCGATCCTTCCACCCGTTTTATGCGTGGGCTGGACAGTAAAGGCAATTGGCGTACGCCGTTCAATCCCCGTTCCTCCAATCACCGTAACGACGACTATTGCGAAGGTACTGCTTGGCAGTGGACTTGGTTTGTGCCCCACGATGTGGAAGGACTGGTAGAACTGATGGGAGGCCGTGAAGCTTTCATCGGCAAGCTGGATTCCTTGTTCGTGGCAGATTCTTCCTTGGAAGGTGAACTGGTGTCTGCCGATATCTCCGGTTTGATTGGACAGTATGCTCACGGCAATGAGCCGAGCCACCACATCACTCATTTTTACAACTACGTGGGGCAACCTTGGCGCACGCAGGAATTGGTGGACGAAGTGTTGCAGACGCTTTATTTCAATAACCCGAACGGTCTTTCCGGCAATGAAGACTGCGGGCAGATGTCGGCGTGGTATGTGCTGAATGCCATGGGATTCTATCAGGTATGTCCCGGCCGTCCGGTCTATTCCATCGGCCGCCCACTCTTTGACAAGGCTACGGTGAACCTGAAAGACGGGAAGAAGTTTACGGTGAAAACCACCGGCAACAGCCGCACGAACAAGTACGTACAGAAAATGTTGCTGAACGGAAAGGAACTTGTCCAACCGTTCTTTACACATCAGGATATAATAGACGGAGGTACTCTGGAGTTGGTAATGGGCGATAAGCCTGTAAGAATGAATAACAGATAACACGTGAAATAGGTATGAATCACAATAATTCTCGAAACCCGATATCTTGGGTACCTTCCGTCTATTTCGCCATGGGACTGCCTTTCATTGCAGTGAACCTGGTTTCTACGTTCATGTTCAAGGATTTGGGCATATCCGATACGCAGATTGCTTTCTGGACATCGGTCATCATGATGCCTTGGACGTTGAAGTTTCTTTGGAGTCCTTTTCTGGAGATGTATCGGACGAAGAAGTTCTTCGTTATCGTCACTCAGTTGCTGAGCGGACTCTTGTTCGGCCTTGTAGCTTTCTCTTTGAAGTTCGATTATTTCTTTGCCGTCAGCATTTCCACGATGGCGGTCATAGCCATCAGCGGCGCCACGCACGATATTGCTTGCGACGGTGTGTACATGGCCGAGCTTTCGCCTGCCGACCAAGCCAGGTACATCGGTGTGCAGGGGGCTTTTTATAACATCGCCAAGCTGGTGGCCAATGGCGGTTTGGTGGCATTGGCAGGCATGCTGGCCGAGAGCTTCGGGGCTGTGGAAGGCAGGTCGGTGCAGGAGAATATGCCGGCCTATAAAGAAGCATGGATGATAATCTTCATCGTCATTGCCGTGCTGCTGGTGGTGCTCGGACTGTATCACTCCAAAATGCTGCCTTGCACGCAGGTGAGCGAACACACCAAGCGTTCGGGTGCCGCAGTGATGCGCGAACTGTGGGAGGTGATAAAGAACTTCTTCACGAAGCGCCACATTATCTATTACATCTGTTTCATTATCCTTTATCGTTTTGCCGAGGGTTTTGTGATGAAGATAGCCCCGCTGTTTCTGCGCGCCTCGCGCGAAGCCGGAGGGCTGGGGCTTTCACTGACCGAAATCGGTACGCTCAACGGTGTGCTGGGATCGGGTGCTTTTGTGCTGGGCTCTTTGCTGGCAGGCATCTATGTGTCGAAGCGCGGGCTGAAGAAGACCTTGTTCTCGCTCTGCATCGTGTTCAACTTCCCGTTCATGGCTTATACGTTGCTGGCTATCTATCAGCCGGAGAATCTTTACGTGATAGGCGCAGGCATCGTGGCAGAATACTTCGGCTACGGTTTCGGCTTTGTGGGGCTGACGTTGTTCATGATGCAGCAGATTGCCCCGGGCAAACATCAGATGTCTCACTATGCCTTTGCATCAGGCATCATGAACTTAGGCGTCATGCTTCCGGGCATGATGAGCGGTTTCTTCAGTGACTGGCTGGGTTATGAGAAGTTTTTTATCTATGTGTTGCTGGCGGCCATTCCGTCGTTGCTGATAACGTACTTCATCCCGTTCACGCATGATGATTCGAAAACCTGATTTGAAGAAGGGGTATCGTCCTTTCGGGCAAGATACCTTGCAATATGATTAATCTTAATTACTAACTTAACCAATAAACAGTTGATATGAACAGCAAGTTTACCATGCCGTGGGAAGACTGTCCGGCAGGATGCACGGACGTCATGTGGCGTTACTCCCAGAATCCCGTTATCGGACGTTATCAAATCCCCTCGTCCAACAGTATTTTCAATAGTGCCGTGGTACCTTTTGGTGATGGCTTTGCCGGTGTGTTCCGTTGCGACAACAAGGCGGTGCAGATGAACATCTTTGCCGGGTTCAGTAAAGACGGCATCCATTGGGAAATCAATCACGAGCCTATCCGTTTCAAGGCCGGAAACACGGACATGATAGAGTCGGAGTATAAGTACGACCCGCGTGTGACGTGGATTGAAGACCGTTATTGGATTACGTGGTGCAACGGTTATCACGGACCCACTATCGGCATAGGCTATACGTTCGACTTCAAGGAATTCTTCCAGTGCGAAAACGCTTTCCTGCCTTTCAACCGCAACGGGGTATTGCTTCCGCAGAAGGTGGGCGGACGCTATGCCATGCTGAGCCGTCCGAGCGACAACGGACATACGCCTTTCGGCGATATCTACATCAGTTATAGTCCGGACATGAAATACTGGGGCGAGCATCGTTGTGTGATGAAGGTTACCCCTTTCCCTGAGAGTGCATGGCAATGTACGAAGATAGGGGCAGGTTCCGTGCCGTTCCTTACGGACGAAGGCTGGCTGATGTTCTATCATGGTGTAATTACTACTTGCAACGGCTTCCGCTATTCCATGGGCGCAGCCATTCTCGACAAGGAGAACCCGGCGAAGGTGCTGTATCGCACGCGCGAGTATCTGCTTGCACCGGCTGCCCCCTATGAATTGCAAGGCGATGTGCCCAATGTGGTGTTCCCTTGTGCAGCCTTGCAAGACGGCAAACGAGTGGCGGTGTACTACGGTGCAGCCGACACGGTGGTAGGGATGGCTTTTGGATATATCTCTGACATCATAGAGTTCACAAAGCGTACCAGCATTTGATTTCGCTGTCATGAAACGACTGATATCCTTTCTCATCGTTGCTTACGGCCTATTTGCGACGATTTCGGCAACGGGAAAACGTCCTGTCGACTATGTCAATCCATTCATAGGCACCACCAACTTCGGCACCACTCATCCCGGTGCCGTTTGTCCCAACGGGATGATGTCTGTAGTACCTTTCAATGTGATGGGTTCGGAGGATAATAAATACGACAAGGACGCCCGTTGGTGGTCTACTCCCTACGAATATCACAACTGCTTCTTTACCGGATATTCGCATGTCAACCTCAGCGGAGTAGGATGCCCTGATTTAGGTTCATTGCTGCTGATGCCCACTACGGGCGAGCTTTCCGTAGACTATAAGGAATATGGAAGCCGTTATACGGACGAGCAGGCCTCTCCGGGATATTACAGCAACTTCCTGACCCGTTATGGGGTGAAGACCGAGGTCACTGCCACGCCGCGCACCGGTGTGGCCCGCTTCACTTTCCCCGCCGGGCAGAGTCATGTGTTGCTGAATCTGGGTGAGGGGCTTACCAACGAAACCGGTGCTTTCCTGCGGCGGACGAGCGACTGCGAGTTCGAGGGCATGAAGCTGTTGGGCACATTCTGCTATAATCCTCAGGCTGTGTTTCCCATCTATTTCGTGATGCGTGTCAACAAGCAGCCGGCGGCTTCGGGCTACTGGAAGAAGCAACGTCCCATGAGCGGAGTGGAAGCCGAATGGGATGCCGACAACGGACGCTACAAACTCTATACCCACTATGGCAGGGAGCTGGCGGGCGATGACATCGGCGCATACCTTACGTTCAACACCCGCGAAGGCGAACAGATTGAGGTGCAGATGGCCGTTTCGTTCGTCAGCATGGAGAATGCCCGTCTCAATCTGGAGACCGAGCAGAAAGGCAAAGACTTCGGACAAATACAAAACGAAGCCCGTCGCCGCTGGAACGATGACCTGTCACGCATTCTGGTGGAAGGAGGTACGGACGAGCAGAAGACCGTGTTCTATACCGCACTCTACCATACGTTGATGCACCCTAACATCTTACAGGATGTCAACGGACAATATCCGGCCATGGAAAGCGACAAGGTACTCACCACGCAAGGCGACCGCTATACCGTCTTCTCTTTATGGGACACGTATCGCAACGTACACCAGCTTCTCACGTTGGTGTATCCCGAACGACAGTTGCAGATGGTGCGCTCCATGCTCGATATGTATCGGGAGCACGGGTGGCTGCCCAAATGGGAACTGTATGGCCGCGAAACGCTCACCATGGAGGGAGACCCTTCCATTCCCGTCATTGCAGATACTTGGCTGAAAGGCCTGCGCGACTTTGACATTGAAACTGCCTACGAAGCCATGCGCAAGGGAGCCACCTTGCCGGGAGCGGAAAATCTGCTGCGTCCGGACAACGACGATTATATGTCTTTGGGATACGTTCCGCTGCGCGGACAATACGACAACTCCGTGTCGCATGCGTTGGAGTATTACATTGCCGACAATGCCCTTGCACGCATAGCCACCGCACTTGGCAAGGAGGCGGCAGCGCGTGGAGAGAAAGAGAAGGCACGCCGGTATCAGGCCGATGCCCGCCTGTTTCATGAGCGTTCGTTGGGCTACAAGCACTATTACAGCAAGCAGTCAGGCACATTCCGCCCCATCTTGCCGGACGGTGAGTTTTATGCTCCTTTCGACCCGAAGCAAGGCGAGAACTTCGAACCTAATCCCGGTTTCCACGAAGGATGCGCCTGGAACTACACGTTCTATGTGCCCCACGATGTCAAAGGGCTGGCACGGCTCATGGGAGGAAAGAAGCCGTTTGTCGACAAGCTGCAACGTGTGTTCGATGAGGGGCTTTATGACCCCGCCAACGAGCCGGACATTGCCTACGCCCATCTGTTCTCTTACTTCAAGGGCGAAGAGTGGCGCACGCAGAAGGAGTTGCATCGCTTGCTTCAGAAGCATTTCAAGAATGCCCCCGACGGCATTCCCGGCAACGACGATACAGGCACGATGTCTGCTTGGGCTGTTTTCAACATGATGGGCTTCTATCCCGACTGTCCCGGCGAGCCGGCTTATACGCTTTCAACGCCGATATTCGATAAGGTGACCATCCGGCTCGACCCGAAGTTCTGTGGGCGCGACCGGTTGGTAATAGAAACCGAGCGTCCCTCGGAAACCTCTCTTTATATCCGTGAGATGGAGTTGGGCGGCAAGAAGCTGCTGCGCTATCGCATCTCTCACGAAGAATTGGTGCAGGGAGGGCACTTGCGTTTCAAGCTTCGATAAGCACGGAAGAGGATACCGATATAATACCCATACATCATGGTTGCCCGTCGTTTATGTGACTCACATCAACGACGGGTTTCTTTTTTATTCAAGGCCTACCCCGTATTTTTGCCTGCTAATCACATAAATCATAATACAGATGTTAGGATTCCTATTCAAATTCAAGAGAGCAGGCATTGCAAAGGAGAGCAGTACAAAGAAGTCAAGAGCAAGTAAAGAGCGGAACGCCGTCCCCACGCTTTCGGTTTTCACCGGTGCGGCATCCCGTGGCTTAAGCCGCTCCACGGCCGAGAACTACCGCACGGCGGTGCGCTCTTTCGTCCGCTTCAACTCCGGCAGGGACGTGCCGCTTTCGGCGCTCGATGCCGAGACCCTGCGCCGCTACGAGCGTTGGCTTCGCGAAGGTGGCGTATGCCCCAACACCTCCTCGTGCTACCTGCGCTCCCTGCGCGCCATCTACAACAAGGCGGCGGCAAAGCGGCTCGTGAAGGACAGGGCGCCGTTCAAGGGCGTGTTCACGGGCAACGAGCGCACCGTGAAGCGTAGCATCGGGGCGGAGGAGATGCGCAGGCTGGTCCTTTCCTCCTTTCCCCCTCCCTGCGGGGGAGGCTCCGGGAAAGGGGCCGCATCGGCTCCGGGTGCTTCCGCCCTCGACCTCTTCCTCTTCTCCTTCTACGCCATGGGCATGCCCTTCACGGACCTGGCGCACTTGAGGAAACGGCAGGTAAAGGACGGGGTGCTGACCTACCAACGCCGCAAAACTGGCCGGCAGGTCAGGGTGACGCTGGAGCCCTGCATGCTCCATATACTTGCCAAGTATAAGGCGGAGGGCACTGACTATCTCTTTCCTATACTATATAAGGTGAAGGATGGACGGATATGCCCTGTCTCCTATCCCTGCGCCCTGCGCCGCTACAACCGCTCGTTGAAGCAGCTTGCCCGGCAGGCGGGTATCGGGGTGAACCTCACCTCCTACGTGGCGCGCCACTCCTGGGCGAGCATCGCCTACGAACAAGGCGTCGACCTGCCCGTCATCTCCAAGGCGCTGGGTCATACCGATACCAAGACCACGCTCATATATATCGAAGGGATAAAGGACGAACGGCTGGCGGAGGCCAACCGCGGGCTGCTGGAGAGGATCGGGGCATGAGCCCCCAAGGCATTCGCCTTACCGACAACGTTTTACATCCCACCTCTTGCGAAGAGGTGTTGCCTTGCCCGTAAGTCCCTGCAAATAAACCACTTTTATCCCATATTAACAAGCTTTAGGACGAATATTTTACAAATATCGTTTACACAAACGTTTGCGTCCGCCGTACCCCTCCCGGCAAAGTCCCGCACCTGCCGGTAAAAAGTTTCCCCGCCGCCCCCAGTAAGAAGGACATTCCCCGGAGGCGGACGGCATGGTTTTCTGTTTTTAATCCTCCCCGGAAAGCCCCTTCCATGCCCCCTCCCTCTTTCCTTCCCACCTCTTCGCAAGAGGCGGCCTGCCCTGAGCCCCTTTGCCCACGGCCTTTTCGGGAGATTCCGTCAGGCTTCCTCCCCCTTTCCGTGCACAAGGGCAAGCAAGATGAAAAAGATGTATAACCCTTATTCACAGGCAATGAAAAGACCCTTTATCCTCCTCCTGTTGCTGCTGCTCCTGTCCGGGCATTCCCGGGCGCAGGATCCCGGCATCCGCCGCGGCACGGATTCCGTGCGCGTCTATTTCCGTCAGGGCGAATCGCGCCTCGACCCCTATTTCCGTGAGAACGGCGCGCGCGTGCGCGCCTTCACCGAGCGTTTCAGAACCCTGCTGCAAGACCCCTCACGGCGCATACGGGGCCTGCGGGTCACCGCAGGCGCCTCCCCCGAGGGGAGCACCGCCCTCAACCAACGCCTCTCCGAGCGTCGTGCCGAGGCCATCCGCCGGATGGTCTCCGGCTATTTCCCGCACGAGTTCGGCTGGCTCTCCACCGTCCCGCAAGGCATCGACTGGCAGGGGCTTGAACGCCTCGTGCTCTCCGACGAGTACATGCCCTACCGCCACGAGGTGCTCGACATCCTGCGCCACACCCCCGAATGGATCACGCACAACGGCCAGGTGGGCGACGGCCGCAAGCGCCGGCTGGGCATGCTCGGCGGGGGCTACGCCTGGCGCTACATGGAGAGCCGTTTCTTCCCCGAGCTTCGCGCCTCCACCCTGCGCGTGTGGTACGAGTCGGAGGAGGTTCGGGAAGCCGCCAAGGACACCGTCTACATCCTGCCCCCCGAACCTGCGGAGTCCGTACCCGCGCCCCTGGAGCGCAGGCCTTTCTACATGGCCGTGAAGACCAACCTGCTCTACGACGCCGTGGCGCTCCCCAACCTCGGGCTGGAGTTCTACTTAGGCCGCGGCTGGTCCGTAGCCGGCAACTGGATGTACACGTGGCTCAAGAGCGACCGCCGCCACCGCTACCACCGCATCTACGGCGGCGACCTCGAGGTGCGGCGCTGGCTGAGCTACGGGCGCAAGCCGCTGACGGGGCACCACATAGGGGTGTACGGGCAGCTGCTTACCTACGACCTCGAGTGGGGCGGCAAGGGGTACCTCGGCGACCGCTGGAGCTACGGGGGCGGCATCTCCTACGGCTACTCCGCTCCGGTAGGGCGCAGGCTTAACCTCGACTTCACCATAGGCGTCGGCTACCTTGGCGGCGAGTACTTCGAGTACGTGCCCAAGGGTTGGTGCGAGACCCACCAAAGGGAGTGCTACCTGTGGCAGGCCACGAAGCAGCGGCGGTGGTTCGGCCCCACGAAGGCCGAGGTGTCGCTCGTGTGGCTGCTGGGCCACGATAACGTAAACAAAAAGAAAGGAGGCAAGAGATGAAAACCTATAATACGATGAAAACGGGAAAGCACCCGTTCCCTTCCCGCACCCTGCGGGCGCTCGGCGCCACGGCGGCCGCCACGTTGCTGGCACTCTGCGCGGCCTTAGTAGCCGCGCTCATCGCCGGCACGCTCTCATCCTGCGAGCACAAAGGGTTCTGCGACCCCGACCCGGCGGTGTCGAGGGTTCGCGTCATCTTCGACTGGCGCAAGGCGCCGGGTGCCGCCGTCACCGGCATGAGCCTGTACCTCTACCCCGAAAGCGGTGGCGAGGCGCTGCGCTACGACTTCGACAACGCCCTTGGCGGCGTGGTGGAGATCCCCCCCGGCACCTACAAGGCCTTGTTCCTGAACAACGACACGGAGAACGTGCTCTTCCGGGGCACCGGGGGCTACGGCACTTTCGAGGCCTACACCCGGCAGGCCCACCTGCTCGAGCCGCTTGGCTTGCAAGGCAGCCCGGCGGATGCCAACCCCACGGGCGAGGCCGTTGCGCTGCCCGCCGACCCCCTCTGGGCCGGCAGGGACAACGCGGTGGAGGTGCTTGCCGCGAAAGCCTCACCCAACTCCGCTTACGACCAGGAGCTGACCTTCTTCCCCGAGCGGGAGACCCCGCGCTACACGGTTGAGGTGCGTAACGCCGAGAACCTGCGCTACGTCTCGGCCATGAGCTTCTCCCTGTCGGGACTCTCGGGCAGCCTGGCGGTGGCCTCCGGCACCCGCGACGCGCTGCGCACCACCATCCCCTTCGAGGGGCGCACGGATGCCGACGCCGGCACGGCCACGGGAAGCTTCCACGCCTTCGGGCTTTCGGCCTCGGGCAACAGGCTCCGCACGCTGGTGATATACGTCATCCTCACGGACGGGAGCAAGCAGTTTTACCCGTTCGACGTGAGCGGCCAGGTGAACGATGCCCCGAACCCCATGGAGGTGCGCATCGTCATCGACGGGCTGAAGCTGCCGCACCCCATAGTGGAGCCGGGCGGCGGGGGCTTCCAACCCACGGTGGACGACTGGGTGGGCGAGACGATAGAGATGGAGATGTGACCTTATGTGATGTGGTTCCCTATTATATGGGCCGGGGCCGCCGGATACCGGCTGCCTTGCCGATTGTTTATCAACTGTTTTATTAACCCTTTTATCAATTGTTTTATTAACTATTTTAAATTATCAACGACATGAAAAAGAATGTATTGTTTTTAGCTGCGGGCCTGCTGGCGTTTGCCTCCTGCTCGCAGGACGAGACCACCGGTCTGGACAACGGCGGCGCCATCAAGTTCCGCCCCAACGTGGGGAGCGTGACGCGCGGCCCCATCCTCACCACGAGCAACATCGCCTCGTTCAAGGTGAGCGCCTCCATCGCTGCCGCGCCCGCCAACTTCTTCACCGACCTCCAGGTGAACAAGGCCGGCTCGCAGTGGAACACGGCACAGACCTACTACTGGCCGGGCACCGGCACGCTGCGCTTCTTCGCCTACTCGCCGGTGGACGTGGCCACGGTGTCGGTGACTCCGACGGCACAGACCATCAACAACTTCTCGCCCGTACAGGCCGTTGCCAACCAGAAGGACGTCGTGGTGGCCTACAACACCGGCACGAAAGCCGCCAACGAGGCATCGGGCGTGGCGCTTACCTTCAAGCACATCCTCTCGCAGATCGAGGTGAAGGCCGAGATTGACGCCTCCGCCGTGGCAAGCTATGAGATCAAGGTGCTGGGCACCAAGCTGGGCCGCATCCCCTCCACGGCCAACTTCACCTTCCCGACGTCTGTTGCGACGGGCACGCTGCCCCAGACCCAATGGTCTGCAGCCGCCACGCCGGCCGACTACGGCACGAAGCTGGATGCCGAGGTTACGCTGGACGGCTCTGCCAAGAAGGTGACCAAGGACAACTTCCTGATGATCCCGCAGCAGCTTACGGCGTGGGACGGAGGCAGCACCGCCAATGGCGCTTATATCGCCGTGCTCTGCCAGATCTCGAGCAAGAGCGGGGGCAACACCACGCAGATCTTCCCCAAGGTGTCTGGCAAGTATGCCTACGCCGCCGTTCCTGTCAGCACCAACTGGCTTCCGGGCAAGAAGTACACCTACAAGCTGAAGTTCCTTGGCAGCGGCGGCGCGGGTGAGGTAGACCCTAACCAGACCAACCCCGACGACCCGAGCGACCCGAACGTGGACCCCACGCAGAACAACGGCGGCGACCCCGTATTGGGCGGCCCGATCAAGTTCACCGTTACGGTTGACGAGTGGGACGAGCTGGCCGAGGAGGAAGTTAGCCTGTAAGAGGATGCCCTCCACGGGCATATGACCCACATCAACAGGACTGCGGGGGTTGGACCGGCCCCATACATCCGGCCGGGGAGGGCGCAATCCCTCTGTCCCCCGCAGTCCGCTTAATACCACTGGCCGCCAATTAACGCCAACCACTAACCACTGATAAACGCTAACCACTGATAAACGCTAACCACTAATAAACGCTAACCACTAATAAACGCTTGCTTATGAGAACTATTGTAACAATGAGAATTATCCGCCCGGCCACGACCTTCCGGTTGCTTCCGGGCGTCGTGCTGCTGTCCGCCCTGCTGTTTGCGGCGTGCTCGGACGAACATGAAACCGGACACCGCGCGGGGACGTCCATCGGGTTTGCCGTGACCGCGCCGCAGGGGGCGGGGGACGCCCCCTCAACCACGCGTGCCGCTGCCGACAGCGTTCCGCACTTGGAGATAACCCCCATCGGTGGGGAGACGTCGGACGGCGGGCAGGAATTGTACCTGCACACCCTGACGGAAGAGGGCATCGCCACGGATGAGGCACGGGAAGCCGGTGCCGGCGCTTCCGAAGAAAGCGGCGGCGCAACCACCAAGGGCGCCCCGGTGACAACCGCCACCATGCATGCCGACGCCACGGTGTTCGCCGCCGTATATCCGTCCGCCGACACGTGGAACAACACCGTTGCGCCTAACTACTTCTTCGACACGCAGGTGAAGAAGTCGGAAAGCTGGACGACTGCCTACTACTGGCCGGGCACGAACAAGCGGGTGGCTTTCTTCGCCTACGCCCCTCACCACTGCGCGGGCGTTACCCTGACCACGGGCTTCACCACACCCGGAGCACCGGCGTTCAGCTACACCGTTCCGGCGGCCGTGGCCGCCCAGACCGACCTGCTGACGGCCTCGTCGGTGGACGTGGCGGGGGTGCTGCACGCGCCTGCGCCGCTGGCATTCAGGCACGCGCTGACGGCCGTGCGCTTCGAGACGGGCAACCCGCTGCTGCCGGGTACGGTGACGAAGATAACGCTGAAGGGAGTGTACGGCACGGCGACGCACCGCATAGGGGAAAGCACATGGAGCGCATACTCCAACACACGCAACTTTGCGCAGGTGCTGAACGTGACCACGCCCGACCCCAACGTGCTCGGTGCTCCGATCACGCAGCCGGCGGCGACGTTCATGATGATCCCGCAGACGCTGCCCGCAGGTGCGCAACTGGAAGTTGTCTACACCGACAAGCTTACGAACACGCAGCGCACGCTCACGGCAAGCATAGCGGGTAAGGCATGGCCTATGGGCAAGACGGTGACCTACCGCATCAGCACGTCGAGCATCTCGGTGGTGCCGAGGCTGAACGTCATCGCCCCGGGTGACTTCGAGCATACGGGAGGCACGCAGAACTACACCGTATCCAGCTATCTGGAGGTGACACGTCTGGGAGACGCAACGAAGACGCTGCCCATGGCGTGGACGGTGGAGTACTCCACGGACAACGGGCTGAACTGGAGCAATACTAAACCGACGTGGCTGACGACGTTCACCGAGAGCGGGCCCGGGGGTAACACCCCGGCGGCGCACCAGGCCACGGCCGCGGCACAGGTGAAGGTGATGTATGAGCCTAACAACGACAACCTGCGGGCTGCATCGCCGAAGACGAACTGGAACCTCTCGAACGCCACCGGTGCGGACGCCGTGCAGAACACGGCGAACTGCTACGTAGTGAACGCGCCGGGAACGTACCGCCTGCCGCTGGTGTACGGGAACGCCATCAAAAATGGCAATCCTAACCCTTCGGCCTATACCTCCGCGGCAACCGGAACCAACGTGCTGGTGAACTTCATCAACCATCTGGGAAATGCCATTACCAATCCTTATATAGGCAGCAATGCGGGCTGCACGCCTGCCAATGCCACACTCGTGTGGCAGGACGAGCAGGACCTTGTGACCGGTGTGGGGCTGTCGGGGGGATTCCTGACGTTCACGGTGGCGCAAAGCACCATCAAGCAGGGCAATGCTGTGGTGGCGGTGCGTGACGCATCCAACACCATACTCTGGAGCTGGCACATCTGGGTGACGGACTATGTGCCGGGGACAGGCTTGAAGACCATTACCAACTTCCAAAACTATAATTACACCATCCTGCCCGTGAACATAGGCTGGTGCGACGAGAGAAGGGAGAACTATGCCGGACGGGAGGTGAAAGTACGCTTCAAACAACAAACTACCCAAGGGTATGCAGGAACGACAGAGACGGTGACGGTGAAACAGAAAGCACATACTAATATTATTTTAGGTGATAATACCTATTTCCAGTGGGGACGTAAAGACCCATTCGTGGGGGCGCATGCGGGAAACATCAACAAGACTTGGTATGATGCATCGGGGGCAACCCACACCGACGAGCTTCCTGCAACAAGCAGCTTCCCATACGAAGATGTCTGCATCACTTCCGGTATCACCCAGCCTAACACGTTCTGTACTAATAATTACATGGATTATAAATACGCCAACCTTTGGAGTGCGAACAACACTGTTTACACAGCTAACGACAACCCTGTTGTAAAGACCATCTACGACCCTTGCCCCGCAGGATATAAAATGCCTCCGAGCAATGTCTTTACAGGTTTTACCACAACGGGACAAAACACGAGTAACTCATCTCAGTTCAATGTGCAAGGACCTTGGAACAACGGTTGGAACTTCTATTGCGACCCGAGTAAGACCCAAACCGTATTTTTCCCGGGGACGGGCTGGCGGAACGGCAGCTCAGTGCCGAGCTTGGTGGGCTACGACGGCACCTGTTGGTCGGGGCCGTACTACACGGGCGGCGGGTGGAACCTGGGCTTCCCCACGGGCCACATGTTCCCGCTGAGCGGCAACCATCGGAGCCTCGGCTTCGGGGTGAGGGCGGCCCAAGAAGAATAAAGGGAGCGAAGCGACCGCGTGGGCTTCCCCTACTTTTCATATAATATTAATCAAACAAAACGAACATTCATGAAAAGAGAACAAATCCGAGCGCCGGCTTCTTGCAAGCAAGCATCCTGCCTGAAACCTACCTGCCTCCACCGAAAAGAGGTGCGCATGCAGATGTTAAAGGAAGGAGTATGCGAAGCGGGAAATGCCGCATATACGAGGCCGATAAGCTCGCATATGCGAGACTGTCAACGTCGCATATACGAGACAAGCAACGTCGTATATGCGAGACAGGCAGCCTCGAATATACGAAACAATCAGCCCCGAATATGCGAGCCTTGACAACAGCCCGGCAAGTCCCCGGTGAGGACACCGGGGGAAGAGACAATCCTTTTATTATCAACCAAATAAACGAATCAGATTATGAGTGTAAAGTATAAATTGTTACAGAAAAAGAACCCGATGAAGAAGAACGATCCTGCCAAGTGGTATGCCATCCCCAACAGTGACAAGCCGTTGGCGCAGAAAGCCCTGACCCGTGCCGCAACGGCAAACACCACCACGGCACCCATCGAATTGGAATCAGCCATGGAGCTGCTGGCGGCCTTTATCCCGCAACAGCTTCAGCAGGGGCACACGGTGAACGTGCCCGGTATGGGTACATTCCGCCTCACCTTCAAGAGTGAGGGCGTGGAAGACATCGACAAGTTCAATGCCGGGCAGATGATAAAATCGCCCCGCATCGTCTTCACCCCCGCCAAAGAACTGCGTGAGAGAACTCTGCAAGGCATCAGCTACGAGAACGGCGGCGTACTGGAAAACAAAATCAACTACGCCTCGCTGGCCGACTACCGCAAAGCGAAAGGGATTCCCGAACCTACGCCCGGCGGCACGGGCGGTAGCGGCACGGGCGGCGGTACTCCCGGCGGCTCGGGCGGCCAAGGAGAGAATCCGCTTGGTTAGCGGTTGTTAGCGGTTAGTGGTTAGTTGTCAGTGGTGAGCGATTAGTGAGTGGTGAGTGAAAAACAGAAAGCACTCATCACTTGCCGCTCACCACTTATCACTCACCGCTCACCGTTCACCACTCATCGTTAACCGTTCATCACCCATCGTTAACCGCTCATCGACTAACCGTTAAACACTACTACCATGGCCCCCTATCGAACTATCAAAAGAATACGTGCGGCGAAATTCCGCAAGAGTTGCCTTATAAACATCGACATGAGGGGTGCATTGCCCACAGCCTACGACCGCTCGGCGCTGATATTGCACGCCATATACCCGCAACTGCCGTTTCGGCACATGACCGGCGAAGACGGAAGGACACGGCCGATGGTGACGGACATCCCGCAGAGAATCATACTCGAGGTGTGCCGCAAGTACCGGTTGGTGGAGGCGACGGCGAGGCTGGTGGATGGTGGTTATGGGAGGTCACCGCATTACTTCAGCGCCTCCAACGTGTAGCCTTGCTGTTGCAGCAGGTTCAACAGGCCGTTGTCGCCGGGCAGGTGTCCGGCACCTACTACGAAAAGGGTGGGGGCCTCGCTCATGATGGCGGGCATCTTCTCTGCCCATGCTTTGTTGCGGTTGTCAATCAATGCTTCCATTTCTCCGGGCAGAGGGTCGCAAGCGTCGCCGCGACGTTCGGCCAGCAGTTGCTGCACGATATTCAAATCCTGCTTCTGATAGGCTGCAATCACACGTTTGACCTGTCCCACGGTTCTGTCGATGTCACTCGCCATGCAGTGCAGAAGTTCTGCCTGACGTTTCAATGTCTGACTATTGAACAGGATGTCCACTTGCGATTGGGCTGTTTCCAGTCCGCCCACTTTCTTGCCCTGCTGCTGTGCCTGTCGCTGAAAGTAGGCGTCGAGCTGCTCCTGCGGGTTGAAGCCCGGCGTATGTCTCATGTAGAGTATCACGGCAAGCTGTTGGCTGATGGCGGCCGGCTTCAGCTGCGCCAGCATGGCGATGTCCGCCATCATGTTCTCTTTAATCACTTTGCCCACTTCTTCATACTGTTCGGGCGTGAAGAGGCTTTGCAGCGTACTGTCCTCGGGCATCATCATCTGCTGTTGCATGCTTTGCATGAAAGCGGGCGACATCATTTCGCTCATCACTACTTCGCCGTAAACCTGCGTGGTTTCGTTCACGGCTTGCGGCAGGGCGGCAATGCTGTCTTTGATGCCGAGGGGCGAGAGGTGGTAGGTGCCGAAGATGTACGACGGCTTTTCCAATCCATTGCCGGAGATTTTCCACAAGAGTTGCGCATGGGCGCTCTGCACAAGGCAGATGAGCAGGAGGAGGCTGATGATTTTCTTCATTTGTTCTTTTGTCTTAAGAGTGTGAATTGTTTAATCTGCTTGTTCGGTCGTTGCCTGCGTTTCCTGCGTCGGCGCCTGTCCGGTCGTCTCCGCCGCTTCCCCGGCGGTTTCCTCTTCCACACGGATGTTGAAGTAGTCTTCCAGTTCCTTTTCGGCAGAGTTATGCTCGTTCTTGATGTCGCGGATGATGACGCCGTTTTCCAGCAGGGCGATGCGCGGACACACGTCTACCGTATGGTTGAGGTTGTGGCTGGAGATGATGACGGTGGCACCATGTTCTTCGTTATACTTCTTCAGCAGGTGCTTGATGATGGACTGCGAGCTTGGGTCGAGGAAGTTGAACGGCTCATCCAGAATCAGCAGTTGCGGATGATGAAGCATGGCCGAGATGATGCCCACCTTCTGTTTGTTTCCCATGGAGAAGTTGCGGATGAACTTTTTCTGTCCCAGCACCTCGCCGTTCATGAATCGCTCGAAGGGAAGGAGACGTTCGTCCACCTCTTCTTTCTTCAGTCCGTACATCTTGCCGATGAAGTGGAAATACTCTTCGGGCGTCAGGTAGTCTATCAGGAAACCGTCGTCGATGAAGGCGCCCGTGCCTTTTTTCCACTCTTCGCTCCGGCTTACGTCGGTGCCGTCGATGGTGACGTTTCCTCTGTCGGCTTTCAGCAGGTCGAGGATGAGGCGGAAGAGGGTGGTCTTTCCGGCACCGTTGTTGCCCACCAGCCCCAGCATGTCGCCCTGATGGATGGTATAATTCTTAATGTCGACGGCAACCTTGCTGCCGAAGCGTTTCTGAAGGTCTGTAATCTGTATCATTTGGTCTATTGGGTTTTAACGTTCTTGTTTGCTTGAATTTCTATTTCTGTCTGCTGTCTCTGAATCCTTCCATATTCCGGTAGCGGCGTTTCATGAAGCGATGGTAGACGTTTCGCAGCCAGAGGCGCGAGGTGGCGATGAATGCGATGCCGATAAAGATGAAGATGACGGCCACGGTGCTTTCGTCGAACAGCGCCTGCAACGTGTATAGCAAGAGCAGAGGTACACCGAAAGCAGCAAACGAGATGAGGTTCTGCATTCCTGTTCCTATGTTGCGTTGAGTCATTTTATTGTTCAAGTCCACCGTCTTATTATTGTAGACAGCCATCTGGAACATGCAGAAGTAGACAAACCCCGGGATGAAGAAGAACCACGAAAGGCAGGTCAGCAGCGTGACCTTTCCCATCACGATGGCCGGTATCATCAGCAGGAGCGGGATAACCTGCCCGCAGGTGTAGATGGTATATTTGGCCTGCAACAAAGCGTAAATGCTCTCCTTGCGGCTCATCAGCCCGTCTATGTAGTTGCCCTCATAGCCCATGATGGTGCTCAGGAAGAGGATGCCGAAAAGGACGAAGTTGTACATCACGAGGAAACTTTTCATCCCTCCCTGATAGGTATTGGTAAAGGCAATAAGCAGGCTGAACATGATGACCACGCCTCCGGCTGAATAGATTGCGCGTCTGCATATCTTGTTGCGCAGCAGTAGTTTCAGTTCCAGTTTCATGTATTCGCCCACTTGTCCGTAACGTTCGAGGAAGCGATATTCCGATACACGCTTCACTTGCACGGTGGTGTCTTCCACCTTGTTTATTTCGTTGTACACCATGCGGCCTATCACGTAGCGATTTATCAGGTAGAAGCATGTTATGACGGCCAATGTACCGGCAAAAGTGAGCGGATTGCCCTGAATGAATCCCTCCCCCACGTCGGTGGAGAAGCTGAACACCGGGCTATTGTCAGGTATGAACATGACGGCGGCAATGGCTCCGTAAACACCCACCGGAAGCAACAGCCACCAGAAACGCTGCCCCATCAGCGTGCGGCAGAGCAAGTACCAGTAGTTGTTGACAAGCATCAGCAGCCAGATACCTGATAAATAGGTGATGACTCCCGCAACTCCATAGAAGCGGGTGACGGTGATGACGGCAAACGGTACGAAGAAAAAGAACCAGAAGAGATTGAACAAGTCCAGCCCCGAACGGAGCAGCAGACAGTCGATGAGCCGGCGGCGCTTGATGGGCAACAGCATGTAGGGCTTTACTTCTTGAGTGGGTGTCTTCTGGAAAGGCATGCGGGTGACAAAGTCGAGTGCAAGAATGAACATCAGACCGGAATTCAGAATGTGATAAGGCTCCGTGGATTCGCCTTGCATGGCAAAGGCAAGCATCGTGCCGAAAAAGATGAGATAGCCTGCCCAGAAAGCGGTCATCAGATATATCCAGAACTTAGCGAAACGGCTCTTCTCGTACATCGGGTTGCGCTTGTCGGCCAGCCTTCCGTGTTTTCGCAATACTAAAAAGAGGTTCATTGTGGGATATGTATTTAGTTGGTATGTAAAAAGAGGATGTGACAAAGGCTGAATGGCCGGCATTGCCATGATATGATTCAGGCACGGGCTTCACTGATTGATGCGGTTTTATGAGCTAAACCCGTGGTCTCCGTGCAATCCGTGCCTGAAAGAAATCACATAGGCATTCTTTTTTTTGATACACCCTTTTCCGTAAGTCGGATTATGACACTCTGCCTGTGCTTATTTGGTTTCGGGCACAGTCAGGATAACTGTGATTTTGTTGCCTTGCTTCAGAATGTCGGCGGCAAACTGCTGTATGTCTTTGGCGGTAACAGCGCTTATCGTAGCCTCATAATCCTTGGTGTTGTCTATGCCGGTGCTGAAGTATTCGTCCAGATTGCCCAGCCAGTAGCCGTTCTCTTTCTGGTTGTCTTTATACTTCTTCAGCATATATTCCTTAATCTTTTGCAGATGCTCGGCAGTAGGACCTTCGGCAGCCACCTTTTGCAGTTGCTGGTCGATGATGCCGTTCAGGTGGTCTTTCTTGGCAGGGTCGGTCTGGTAGACGATTTGCAGAACCAATTGCTCTTTCGGGGCTTTGGTCAGCGATCCGTGAGTGTTTACACCGTACGTACCGCCTTCCTTCTCGCGCACTTCCTCCGTATAGACAAGGTCGAGGGCCTGCGTGAGGAAACTCATCAGGATGCTGTTCCGCAGATTGTATTTGCATTGGCCGCTGTATAGCATGATGATGGTGGCCATGGGCGTCTGTTGCTCTTTGGCATACTCTTTTACGATGTTGCCCTTCTGTATGTCTACATGGTTGTCGCGGATGCTCTCTTTTGCGGCACCGGTAGCGGGCAGCGCGCCGAGATACTGTTCAATCAGCGGTTTGTCCTTTTCAAGGTCGATGTTGCCCACAAAGTAGAAGTTGAAGTCGCCTGCATTGGCAAAGCGTTCCTTGTAAAGCTCGATGACACGGTCGTAGTCGATCTTGTCCACCATATCCGGTTTCAGGTTGATGATGCGCGGATGGTTGTTGTACATCACTTTGCTAAGGGTGTCGCCTATGGAAGACAAAGGGTTGGCTTCCGCACTTTCCAATTGCGCTTTCAGGCGGCTCTTGAAGGAAGCGAACGCTTCTTCGTCCTTACGCGGGGCCGTGAAAGTCAGATAGGTGAGCTGCATCAACGTCTCGAAATCTTTAGGCGAACAGTTACCGTTTACATATTCCTGCGTACCACCCACGCCGGCATTGACGGAAACCTTCTTTCCGGCAAGCATCTTGGTCAGCTCTACCTTGCTGAAGTTGCCGATACCTCCGGCAGAAAGTACACCATTCATCACATGCTGGTTGAAGTTCAGCGCATCTTTGGTTTCAAACAAGCTGTTTCCGCCGGCACTGTATCCTTTCATACGGATTTCGTCAGCCTTGAAATCGGTCTTCTTGACGTACACTTTCACTCCGTTGGAGAGCGTCAGCTCGGTAGTGCCGTAGATGGCATCCTGCTTTTCCGAAACAATCTTTCCGCCTTTGGGAGCTTCTTTCATAAGCGGTTCGTTCGAAACCTTGTCCACATACGCTGTGACATCGAAATCCTTCATTCCTTTCAGCAGGGCCACAACTTCCTCTTTGGTAGGATACTTAATGCCTTCTTTCTCAGGAGTGGCAATGAATACCACTTGATTGGTGTCTGCCACCAACTGAGTCTGAACTATCTGATTGATTGCAGCTACCGGGATGTTGGGAGCCACTTGGTTCATGGTGTTGTACTCGAACTCGATGCCGGGAATGGGCTCGGCATTCAAGAAATGCTGCACATATTGCCTTACGTAAACGTCGTTCTTGTTCTTCTCGCGTTCGGTGTAGGCCGACTCCAGACGTTGCAGGTAGTTGGCGCGGGCCCGCTCGTATTCCGATTCCGTGAAACCGAAACGGCGGACACGTTCCACTTCCGTCAATACGGCTTTCAAGGCTTCGCCTATGCCCTCGGCTTTACTGCCGGCGCTTAGCGTAAAGGCTTCTTTGGTCTTAGATAGGAAGAAGTCGTCATATCCGGCACTGGCGTATATGAAAGGAGGGTTGGCCGATTGGCGCAGTTCGTTCAGGCGGTTATTCAACATATCCATAGACATGTCCAACAGATAGTCCTGCAACATATACATCATGTTTCCTTTGATGGAATCCGGCGTAGCGTCTTGCTTGAAGAAAATCATGAAGCTGGGATCGTCCACTTCTTTGTCCTTGCCGATATAAACCAACGGCTCTTTGTTGTCCGATACGGGGAAGTAGATGCGTTCTGCGGGGTTGACGGGTGCTTTCACATCTGCAAAAGTCGCTTTCAGTTTCTGTTCCATGGAGTCTACGTCGATGTCGCCTACGATGACGATACCCTGCAGGTCGGGACGATACCACTTTGCATAGTAGTCGCGAATGGCTTGGTAGGGAAAATTGTCGATGACATCGATGCTGCCGATAGGCATGCAGTCGGCATATTTCGAGCCGGGATATATGACGGGTTGTGCTTCGGTGTAGAGACGCAAGAGTCCGCTGTTGCGGCTGCGCCACTCTTCGTGAATGACGCCGCGTTCTTTGTCAATCTCCTTATCTTCCAGCAATACGGCATTGCTCCAGTCGTGCAGGATGAGCAGGCAGGAGTCTACCACGTTTTGGTTCTCGGTAGGCACATTGCTGATGTTATAAACCGTCTCGTCTACGCTGGTATAAGCATTCAGGTTGACGCCGAACTTGATTCCTTTTGTCTCGCACCAAGGAATGATACCCAATCCTTTTTCATTACCGGGGAAGTTCTTGGTTCCGTTGAAACACATGTGCTCCAGAAAGTGGGCAAGTCCGCGTTGTTGGGGCTCTTCGAGAATAGAGCCGACTTTCTGGGCGATGTAGAATTCAACGCGATGTTCCGGCAAGGCATTGTGGCGGATATAATAGGTCAGGCCGTTGTCTAACTTTCCGATGCGGACGTTCTTGTCAACCGGAATAGGAGGCATCTGCATTTGCGCAGATACTTGTTGGATATTGCAGCAAATAAGCAGTGCAATCATCCAGAAACAGTGTAATAAGTGCTTCATTATTAAGTAATATTAATTGGTTCTTGTTCTATCTGTCGAAGCCGTGAAGGATAAATCACAGCAGATGAATGTTTTTTTGATTTGCCGGATGAAACTTTATCGGACGGCTTCGCGGATGCGCACCAATTTCGTCAGTAGGTCTTCCAGTAAATCCAGTTTCAACATATTGGCGCCGTCGCTTTTCGCCACAGCAGGATTTTCGTGCGTCTCGATGAACAGACCGTCTGCGCCTACGGCAATACCGGCTTTGGCCACCGTTTCTATGAGTTGCGGCATACCCCCCGTCACTCCGCTGGTTTGGTTGGGTTGTTGCAGAGAGTGCGTCACGTCCAGAATCACGGGGAAGCCGAATGTTTGCATTTCGGGAATTCCCCGGTAGTCGATTACCAAATCCTGATAACCGAACGTGGTTCCCCGTTCCGTAAGCATGACGTTCTTATTGCCGGCTTCCACCACCTTGTCTGCTGCAAAGCGCATGGCAAGCGGGGAGAGGAACTGCCCTTTCTTGATGTTGACGGTCTTGCCCGTTCGGGCTGCGGCTACCAGCAAATCTGTCTGTCGGCAGAGGAAAGCCGGAATTTGCAGGATATCTACATATTCGGCGGCCATCGCGGCTTCATCGGCCGCATGGATATCCGTAACGGTGGGCACTCCGAAAGTTTCATGTATCTTTTTCAGTATTTTCAGTGCCTTTTCATCACCGATACCCATGAAGGAGTCCGGACGGGAACGGTTGGCTTTGCGGTACGAACCTTTGAATACGTATGGGATTTGCAGTCTTTCGGTGATAGCCGTGATACGTTCGGCAATTCGCATCGCCATCTCTTCTCCTTCGATGACGCAAGGGCCTGCCAGAAGAAAGAAATTGCCGGCAGGATTGTTTTTCAGTTCAATCATATCTTTTATTTTAATATTATATGTCTCTTTGTTAATTCGCTTTCTTCTGAGGTTCGTCTCTACTCCGGGGCAACTCCGTACCAACGCCTTCCTTCCTTTGTCTTTTCTTCGTATTTTCTTCGATCTCTATATGCGAAGCAGATAAGAACTTGATAAGAACTTGGTACGAACTTGATACGAAGCAACTGCTTTATCGACGATAAGCCTCTTCCGCTTTTCTGAAAAGTATGGTTTTAGTCGGGAATTATCAGAGTGACGGCCTCGTGTAAGATACCGATGTCCAACGGGAAGTGGCGGTCCAGAATACGTCCGTCCAAATCGACGGATGCGTTTTGTGCCCGCAACACCTTTACTTTCTGGGTGCGGTAGGGCATAACTACCTTATGGTTGAGAATCCGGCCTTGGATAAGCATCCATAGTCCCGACCAAAGTTGCAGCAGTTCCGGACGGTGAATGACGGAGACGTCCAGCCAGCCATTATAGGGCACTGCGCTTGGCGCTTGTCCGTAGCCCCATGCACTGCCTATGCAGACAGTCATGATGCGTCCGCGTATATGTTCGCCGTTTATTTTGAGATGCATCCGGTACAGCTTACGTTCGAAAATAATGGAAAGCAGTGCCATGAAATAGGAGAGGACCTTGACGCCCCAGAAACGTTTGCATTGGTCGGTGATTTTCACGATGCGGGCACCCAGCCCTATGTTGATGGCATTGAGGAAATAGCGGGTCAGATGCTTTTCGCCATCGTAGTAATGGCAGGTTCCTACATCAATCTTCCGGCGTCGGTTGTTGATGATGCAATCCACGGCTTTTTTGTAGTCCTGGCTCATCTCCCAATAGTCGGCAAAGTCGTTGCCTATGCCGTTGGGGATGATGCCGATGGCAATGTCTTTCTTATCGGGGGCATTGGAAAACATGATACCGTTGATGACATCGTTCAATGCACCGTCACCTCCTACTACAACGATGGTACGGTAGCCGTTGTTGGCAAGAAATCTTGCCAGACGTTCTACCGAGCCGAATCCTTCGGACTGCAGGTAGTCGTAAGCCACGCCTTTGGAGTCCATGTATTCTTTGATTTCTTTCCATCGTTTCTGCACTTTTCGTGTCCCGGCTTTGGGATTGTATATCACTCCCCATTTTTCAGGTTCTGTACTCATAGAATTGTTCCTTTCAGTAGGTTCTAACATTTTCTTTTCACATCAGCGTTGCAGTCTTTTCGCCAAAGATACTAAATCTCTTTGAGTTTTGCTTTTACAAAGGCTATCTTTTCTTCCATCGGGCATCGGGCATTTATCCAATGAATGGTGAATCCGCGCCGTTCCATACCTCGAAACCATGTCATCTGCCGTTTGGCAAATTGATGAATGGCTATCTCCAACTGATGGAACATTTCATCGTAATTCAGCTTGCCGATTATGTAAAGCGTCAAGTATTTATATTCCAGACCGTAATAGATAAGGTCTTCCGGATGGATGCCTTGTTCTATCAGTTGCTTCACCTCGTCTATCATTCCTTCTGCCAGCCGTTGACGCAGGCGATGCGTTATTTTTTCCCGACGTAGTTCCCGGTCGATATCCACTCCGATAATGAGACTGTTCAGGGCAGGGAACGGACGCTCTTCTATGGGAGTGTGGGCATAGAACTCTTCTATCTCGATGGCGCGTATGGCACGTTTGGCGGTATCCACATCTGTGGTGTTGTGCAGATTTTTGTAGCCTCTCAGTATCTTGGTCAGTTCTTCCAATGATTTGCCGGCCAGACGGTTGCGCAGTTCCTGATTTTCCGGCACGGGCAATAGTCGATAGCCTTTCAATACGGATTCGAGATACATTCCGGTTCCTCCGCACACAATGGGCAGGCATCCTTTTTGCCGAATGGTTTCGTAAGCATTGAGAAAGTCGCGTTGATACTCGAAAACATTGTATTTGTAGCCCGGATTGGCAATATCAATAAGATGATATGGAACCTGTTTCTCGTTTACAATGTAGTCAGCAAGGTCTTTTCCGGTGCCAAGATCCATGCTTCGGTAAACTTGTCGTGAGTCAGCACTGATAATTTCCGTATGAAGTTCGGCGGCCAATGTCGCGGCAAACAGGGTCTTCCCTGAGGCTGTGGGACCCAATATGGTGATTAAATCGTAGTGAGGCATGGTATGATTATTGTTAATCCAATCACAAAGATAAGGTAAAATCGTGAGTTATTCCATCATTCTTATTTGAATTTATGGTCTGGAGTATCGCTTTCTAAAGGAAGAAGAGGGGAGAGGAATAAGTGGGGCTTTCTTCTGAAAAGGTATGATGAAGTTCTTTCTTTGCCTTCCTAAGTATTCTTTTTTTGTATCTGAACGTTTTTAGAGGTTACGAAGATTGAAATGAGTGCTACCTTTTTTATACTTATTAGAAAAGGATGGGAGTTAGAGAAATATATGACTCCCATCCTTTCACTTCCATTTAAGGGTGCTCCCAATTAGTTTCTTTTATTCATTAGAAAATAATTCCCATTGGATGTTTTACGCTTACGCTGTTGTGATTTCTACTACCAGATGAAATAATTAAAGAAGTAGAATGCTGCCGCCCATCTCCTGTCTGCTTTGGTATAGCCGATGGTTTGATTACTTGCATTGGCAACTCTGCCGTTACTGATTTTTCCGATGAGTTGGTTGTTCTTGTTTCTGACAGAACCATCCTTTCCTATTTTTCCGATAAACTGGTTGTTTTTATTGTAATATGAACCATTGCTGAATTTACCGATCATAGAATTGGTCTTAGAGAAAATCCGACCGTCGCTGCCTATTCTTCCTATTTTCTGATTATTTTTGTTGAAAATCTATCATTTAGGTCTAAGTAATTGGCTATGAACAGCCTTATGAGTTATGAAATGCAGTAGGTAATGATTTAGCGACCTATCTTCAACAG
>NZ_SLXB01000025.1 GCF_004342845.1 Prevotella heparinolytica
CAACGGTTAGGAATTGCGAATCATGGAACTATATTGCATTTATGGTAATTCTGCTAAGGAAATATTTGAGAAAAAGAAAAGTTTAAATCACTTCATTATGAAAAAAACAATCTTAATTGTCAGTATGCTTCTGTTTTGCTTGACATCGCAAGTCAAGCCCCAAGATATCAAAGTATACGAAGCCTCCAAGTACGGTTTACTTCCCGACAGTAAAAAGAACGCATCTCCTTTGGTAGAAAAGATGCTGCGGAAAATAAAAACAGAATGTAAGGAGGGTGATAGTATTGTTATTCGGTTTGGCAAGGGACGTTATGATTTTTATGAAAAGGGTTCTGCCGTACGGGAGTATTATATCTCCAATCATGATCAGGAGCAACCCAAGAAGGTGGGTATAGCATTGGAGGATATGAAAAAACTGACATTGGACGGGGCAGGGGCGGCATTCATCTTTCATGGACGCATGCTTCCTATATCTTTGCTTTATTCTGTCAACTGCACACTCAAAAACTTCAGTATAGATTTTGATAATCCGCACATTGCGCAAGTCACGATTGTGGAGAATAATCCTGAAAACGGCATCACATTCGAACCGGCGACGTGGGTGAACTATCGCATTACTAAAGACAGCCTGTTCGAGGTCTATGGCTCATCGTGGAGCATACGACCGGCATGGGGAATAGCATTTGAGGAAAAAACCAAACATCTCGTTTATAATTCAGGCGATCGCGGTTGTCCTCCTAAAGGAGTATATGAAGTTTCCCCCGGAAGAGTCTGCGCTCCGAACTGGAAAGATGCTTGCCTGCAACCCGGAACACGCTTTGTGATGCGCGGGTGGGGACGCCCTACGCCGGGAATATTCCTCTCGCATAATGTCAATACTGTCTTGGAAAACGTGAAAGTACACTATGCCGAAGGTATGGGGCTGTTGGCACAGCTTTGTGAAAACATTACACTTGAAAAGTTCTGTGTTTGTCTGAAGAGCGACGATGACCCTCGTTATTTCACTACTCAGGCCGATGCCACCCACTTCTCCGGATGTAAAGGAAAAATAATCTCTTGCAATGGTTTATACGAAGGCATGATGGACGATGCCATCAATGTGCACGGCACTTATCTAAAAGTGGTAAGACGTGTGAACGACCACACATTGATAGGACGTTACATGCATGGGCAGACATGGGGATTGGAGTGGGGACGGCCGGGTGACGAAGTGCAATTTGTCCGCTCAATTACGATGGAACTGACGAATAAGCAAAACCGGATAGCCTCTATACAATCTTATGACAAAGAGACTGTGGATGGTGCGCGCGAATTTCTTATAACCTTCGAATCTCCTGTGGATACCTGCATCAGCGAGGTAGAAGGATTCGGCATTGAAAATCTGACTTGGTCTCCGGAAGTTCTGTTTGCCAGAAATGTTGTACGCAACAATCGGGCACGCGGAGCCTTGTTCAGCACTCCGAAAAAGACTGTCGTTGAAAACAACTTGTTTGACCATACCTCCGGTACCGCTATTTTGCTATGCGGCGACTGCAACGGTTGGTTCGAGACCGGTGCTTGCCGTCAAGTTCTTATTTGTAAAAACCGCTTCATCAATGCGTTGACCAGCCTTTACCAATTTACCGAAGCCGTAATCTCCATTTATCCGGAGATACCTGATTTGGAAAAGCAACAGAAATATTTTCATGGTGGAGAAAAGGAAAGCATTGTTATTGAAAGCAATGAATTTGACAGTTTTGATATGCCAATTCTCTATGCCAAATCTGTAAATGGATTGGTCTTCCGCAACAATACGATAAAGCGAAATACGGATTATAAACCTTTTCACCCTAACCGGAACTGTTTTAAACAGGAACGAGTGACCAATGTGTCGATTTCCGAATAAGTTTGGAAAGCGCTGCGCAGCTGTTAATAGTATGGAAGAATTTCCCGCAATTTATGTGACAAATATTTTGTGTTTTCAAATAGAAGGTTTATTTTTGTCGCATTAAATAATGAAACAATGAATATTATTCTTGCACATCATCACCATCATCATCCTGGCGAATAACTCGGTGGGCGTATGAGTGTTGTGTATAATAAAAAGCAAAAAAACGAGGCTTACCGACTATTTGGTAAGTCTCGTTTTTGCTTTTAACACGTCTAAAAGGAGTAATCGGAAAGGAATATGAACAACCGTTTCTTTAGGATTGACCCGATAAGTGAATTATAAATCATAAAATAGAAAGAATAATCATGCTAAGAATCGCAGTACAGGCCAAAGGCCGCCTCTATGACGAGACAATGACCTTCTTGGAAGAGTCGGACATTAAGTTGAGTGCCATGAAACGCTCGCTGTTGGTGCAATCGTCTAATTTTCCTCTTGAAGTTTTATTTCTAAGAGACGATGATATTCCGCAATCGGTAGCCACCGGAGTAGCTGATATCGGTATTGTAGGCGAAAATGAATTTGTTGAAAAGAAAGAGAGCGCCGAAATTATCAAGCGCTTGGGGTTCAGTAAATGCCGTTTATCTCTGGCAATGCCGAAAGATATTGAATATCCGGGCATAGAATGGTTTGAAGGGAAAAAAATAGCGACTTCTTATCCTGGGATTCTCTCCACATATTTGGAAGAGCAAGGGGTTGGCGCCGAGATACATGTCATTACGGGTTCGGTAGAGGTTGCTCCGGGCATCGGTTTGGCAGACGCGATTTTTGATATTGTAAGTTCCGGTTCAACTTTGGTGAGTAACCGGTTGAAAGAAGTAGAGGTGGTGATGAAGTCGGAAGCCCTGCTGATTGGCTGCAAGAATATGAGTGAGGAAAAATCGGAGATATTAAAGGAATTGCTGTTTCGTATGGATGCCGTGAGAACGGCCGAAGACAAGAAGTATGTGTTGATGAATGCTCCGAAAACGAGACTGGAAGAGATTGTTGCCGTGCTTCCGGGCATGAAGAGTCCCACTGTAATGCCGTTGGCACAGGAAGGATGGTGCTCTGTACACACGGTACTTGATGAAAGATGCTTTTGGGAAATCATTGGGAAACTGAAAGCGTTGGGAGCGGAAGGTATCTTGGTTTTGCCGATTGAAAAAATGATCGTTTAGCAAGCAGGTTTTGGTAAATGGATGAAAGTAAGTTTTCTTTTTTCAACTTATAACTAAAATAATATACTATGATATTAATATCAAATCCGGATAAACCGCAATGGGCTGAAATTCTGAAACGTCCAATGATGAATACCGAGAATCTGTTTGATACGGTAAGAAGTGTCATCGAACGTGTGAAAGCAGCAGGTGATCAAGCTGTCTTGGAATATGAAAAGAAGTTTGACGGAGTGTCATTACCATCATTGCCCGTACTGGAAGAAGAAATAGAAGAAGCCGATGGACTGATAGGCGAAGATTTAAAAGCTGCCATTTATCTGGCTAAACAGAATATCGAGACTTTTCATGCCGCACAACGGTTTGAAGGTAAGCAAGTGCAGACACAACCGGGTGTAACTTGCTGGCAGAAGGCCGTTGCCATTGAGAAAGTTGGATTATATATTCCGGGAGGAACAGCCCCTTTATTTTCTACTGTATTGATGCTGGCTGTCCCTGCCAAGATTGCCGGATGTAAGGAAATTGTGCTATGCACACCTCCGGGAAAAGATGGAAAAGTACACCCGGCCGTACTGTTTGCTGCAAAAGTGGCAGGCGTGAATCGTATTTTCAAAATCGGTGGTATACAAGCCATCGCCGCAATGGCTTATGGCACGGAAAGCGTACCTAAGGTATATAAGATTTTCGGCCCAGGCAATCAATATGTCACGGCTGCCAAACAACTGGTCAGCCTGAGTGACGTGGCCATTGATATGCCTGCCGGTCCCTCTGAAGTGGAGGTCTTGGCCGACGAAACAGCCAATCCGGTCTTTGTCGCTGCCGATTTATTAAGCCAGGCGGAACATGGGGCAGACAGCCAGGCCATGCTGGTCACTACATCTGCAAAGTTGCAACAAGCAGTACAAACCGAAGTAGAACGTCAGTTGGCCTTATTGCCTCGCAAAGAGATTGCAAAAAAATCTCTTGCCAACAGCAAGCTGATTCTGGTAGATAGCATGGAGAAGGCAATTGAACTGACCAATGCTTATGCGCCCGAACATCTTATTATAGAGACTTCAGATTATATGTCCGTGGCCGACCGTATAATAAATGCCGGTTCCGTATTCTTAGGTTCACTCACCCCGGAAAGTGCCGGAGATTATGCTTCGGGAACTAACCACACCCTACCTACAAATGGCTATGCCAAGGCATATAGCGGCGTCAGTCTCGACAGCTTTATCCGTAAGATTACTTTCCAAGAGATGAAGCTCGAAGGCATTCGTTCCATCGGTCCTGCCATTGAAGTGATGGCAACCCATGAAAATCTGGCAGCACATAAAAATGCCGTCACCGTGAGACTGAATAACATGGATAGCAAAAAATAATCGTTTAATCGTCCATATAATCATGAAACCATTACAAGAGTTAAGCCGTCCGAACATTTGGCAACTGAAGCCTTACTCTTCGGCACGCGATGAATATAAAGGCGCAACAGCATCCGTCTTTCTTGATGCAAATGAAAATCCTTATAACACACCTCACAACCGTTATCCGGACCCAATGCAGTGGGAACTGAAGAAAGAACTTTCGCGTATAAAAAAGATCAGTCCCGACCGCATCTTTCTCGGCAACGGCAGCGACGAAGCAATAGATTTGGTGTTCCGTGCTTTTTGCGAGCCTCGCATAGACAATGTGGTGGCCATAGACCCCACCTATGGGATGTACCAAGTTTGTGCCGAGGTCAATGACGTGGAATATCGCAAAGTTTTACTTGATGAAGAATTCCAGTTCTCGACAGACAAACTTTTGGCAGCATCCGATGCACATACCAAGCTGATTTTTCTTTGTTCTCCCAACAATCCGACCGGAAACGACTTGCTTCGCAGTGAAATAGAAAAGCTGCTTCGGGAGTTCGACGGATTAGTGATACTGGACGAAGCTTATAACGATTTCTCCGAAGCACCTTCTTTCCTTGAAGAATTGGATAAATACCCCAACCTTATTATTCTTCAGACCTTCTCCAAAGCATGGGGATGTGCTGCCATTCGTTTGGGTATGGCATTTGCTTCGCCGGATATTATCGGCATTCTCAGCAAAATAAAATATCCATATAATGTGAACTTGCTGACACAAAAGCAAGCCGTAGAAACACTACACCGTTACTATGAAATAGAGCATTGGGTTAAGACTTTGAAAGAAGAGCGGGAAAATATGGAAAAAGAGTTTGCTAAATTGCCTTGTACGGTACACCTCTTTCCCTCCAATGCTAATTTCTTTTTGGCCCGCATGACGGATGCCGTGAACATATACAGTTATTTGGTCAGCGAGGGCATCATTGTACGCAATCGCCATTTTGTCTCACTCTGCGGAAATTGTCTGCGCGTAACGGTAGGGACACACATAGAAAATGAGAAACTGATTGAAGCATTGAAGAAATACCCAATCGATAAACACATATAGAAGAGAATGATGATGAAAAAGGTACTTTTTATAGACCGTGACGGCACTTTGGTGATTGAACCTCCAGTTGATTATCAGTTGGATTCTTTGGAAAAGTTGGAGTTCTATCCGAAGGTCATGCGTAATTTGGGTTTTATACGCAACAACTTGGATTTTGAGTTTGTAATGGTGACCAATCAAGATGGGCTGGGAACCTCTTCCTTTCCGGAAGAAACCTTTTGGCCGGCACATAATTTGATGATGAAGACGCTGAGGGGAGAGGGTATTACGTTTGATGATGTTTGCATAGACCGCAGTATGCCCGAAGACAATGCTCCGACCCGCAAGCCACGTACTGGTATGCTCATTAAGTATCTGGATGACAGAGAATATGATTTAGCACACAGTTTTGTCATCGGCGACCGTCCTACTGACGTGGAATTGGCAAAGAATCTGGGATGTCGTGCCATCTTCCTGCAAGACGACGCTACTTTGTTGAATCCCGAGAGAGGTGCTACTGCATGCGAAGGCCTCGAAGCTTATTGCGCCCTTATCACCAAAGATTGGGATAAAGTAACGGAGTTCCTTTTCGCCGGCGAACGCAAAGCAGAAGTGCGGCGCACCACCAAAGAAACAGATATCCACGTGGCTTTAGATCTGGATGGAAACGGACATTGCGATATCGCTACCGGACTGGGATTTTTCGATCATATGTTAGAACAAATAGGCAAGCATGGCAGCATCGATTTGACAATTCGCGTGAAAGGTGATTTGGAAGTGGATGAACATCATACCATAGAAGACACGGCTCTTGCTTTAGGCGAGTGTATTTATCAGGCTTTAGGCAGTAAACGAGGAATCGAACGTTACGGTTATGCTCTTCCCATGGATGACTCTCTTTGTCAGGTTTGCCTTGATTTCGGCGGACGTCCATGGCTTGTGTGGGATGCAGAATTCAAACGCGAGAAGATAGGGGAGATGCCCACAGAGATGTTCCTGCATTTCTTTAAATCGCTAAGCGATGCAGCTAAAATGAACCTTAACATTAAAGCCGAAGGGCAAAACGAGCATCATAAAATAGAAGGAATCTTCAAGGCGCTGGCTCGTGCACTGAAAATGGCAGTGAAAAGGGACATTTATCATTTTGAGTTACCCAGTTCTAAAGGAGTGTTATAAAAAGATAGTCTAAACGTTCAATAAAATCTGCCATTGCTTGCGTAAACATAAGCCCGCACTTAATGGGCCGTAAGCCCACACTTAATGAACTATAAGTCCACACTTTATTGGCTGTAAGCCCACACTTTGGAAGAGACATTCCCGCACTTTAAGGGAGTTAACCTGACACTTCAGGAAACCTCATCCCACATTTAAGGGAAAGTAAACCGGGAGGGAATATAAACGGCCCAACAGGCTCAATATTCTCATTATTTCCGGACATTGGGTAATACAATAAAAGAGATACTGCTCCATGTGCGAATAGGACAGTATCTCTTTAAAATTCAATAGATATCTCTATCTACAATAGAAGCAAAAAATCACCCATAAAGAGATTGCTTTCAGATTGAATGTCTCTCCCAAACTGTAAACTATCGGGTAGGGCAGGCATTAAAGCTTCTTCGGATAACAAAAACACAGAAACACAGAGAATGCCATCACATGGGGATTGTCACAAGACTCCGTGTTTCCGTGTTCAATACATAGTCTCTTGTACGACTATTCCGTCTTCAGCAGAAAATCGTCGATTACCTTTTTATAGGTTGCCTTGTCGGCTGCACCGCGAAAGAATTGAGGTGTTCCGTTCATGGGGATGAATACAAAGAGAGGGATACTTGTGGCGTTGAATAGGCCTGCCAGTTCTTTCTCTTTGTCCACATTGACCTTGTAAATGACTATCTTATCGGCATATTCCTTGGCCAAATCCTTCATGATGGGAGCCGTCATGCGGCATGGTCCACACCAGTCGGCATACAGGTCGATGATAGCGGGTTTGGTTCCTTTGTATTTCCAATCCGAGGATTTCTCATAATCGAAGACTTCTTTGATGAACATCTCTTTGGTCATAACGATTACGCTTCCTTCCTTTTGAGCGGTAATTCCCGTCTTTGTCTGCTCGGGTTGTTTGGCCCTGTCTGTACAAGCAAAGGTCAGTACGCTCGAAAAGAGCAGGGCGGCCATTGTTATAGTTTTCTTCATTGCTTCTTGATTATGAGTTTTGTTCAATGACGGCTTTCAATTCCTTGCCGCTGACTACGCCTGAGTGACGCCATACGGCTTCTCCTTTTTTGAATAAGATAAATGTCGGTACGGCTTGTATGCGGTAGTTGGCTGCAAGCTCTTCTTGCTGGTCTACATCTATTTTTACAATGCGGGCGGCTTCACCAATTTCGCTTTTAAGCTCTTCCAATACCGGATGCATTGCTTTGCAGGGTCCGCACCAAGTTGCGAAGAAATCAACTAAAACCGGCTTCTCTGATTGTATCACTTCTTTAAACTTTTCCATAAATTATTCCTTTCTGTTATAATGTTTATTGTTTCATCGTATAACAAAAGAAACAAATGCTTTGTTCAAAGAGTTGATGCTTGTACCCTCCTTTTGTTGTGTCGCAAGGAGAAAAGTACAAGCATCAGCCTTATTATTTTATGGTTAGTTCCTTGATGAGGTGCGAAGCTCCTGCAAATTTATCGATGATGAACAGCGTGTATCGGATGTCCACGCATGCCGCGCGCTGCGACGAGGGACGGAAGGCGATGTCGCCCGTCAGCCCTTCGTAGTTGCGGTCGAAGCCCGTACCAATCAATTCTCCTTTGGCATTGAATACGGGACTTCCGGAGTTACCGCCGGTGTTGTCCGTATTGACGATGAAGCAGACGGGCATCTTTCCGTCGGGAAGAGCATAGCGGCCGAAGTCTTTGGCCTGATACAACTGTTTCAGCTTGGCGGGAACCACGAACTCACGGTTATTCGGGTCTTCCTTCTCCATGACGCCTTTCAAAGTGGTGTAGTAGCCATATTCCACGCCGTCGGCGGGCGAGTAGGGTAGTACCCGGCCGTAGGTCAGGCGTAAGGTGGAGTTGGCGTCCGGATAGATCGGCTTCCCGTCGGCAAGTTTCATGTCCATCATTCCTTTTACCCAGACTTTATGGGCGGCATCGTAGTTCGTGTTGGCATCCTTCATGGCGACGGCTGTCTGCAACAGGCCGTCGGTAATGGAGTACTTGAACAGAATCATCCAGTCGTAACTGATTTTGTACAGACCGGGTTTCCGTATAAACTTGGCGAAGTTCTCTTTGCTCCCGAAAATGGAATGGTCGAAGCAAGCGTCGATGAATGCGTCACTGTTTCCTTTGAAGCGTTTATCTATTATCTTGAAGATGCCGATGCGTTGCTCTGCCGGAATATACTGCATGTACGTCTGCAACATCTTTTTGCCTACCGCGCGTTCCACTTCGGGGAAGGGGACGGAGGCAAAATATTTGTCGGCTGCGGTTTGCAGGCTGTCTGCCGCCGCCTTGATTCGTGCTTTGTCCTTACTCTTCAAAGCTGCAACCAGCGCCGCGGTGCCGGGGATGCGCATGAAGTCCAGCCCCGTTATCAAGGCTTCCTGAATGGCTTGCTGATGATAGAGGGCCGTGCGGCGGTGCTGCACGATGTCGCGTATCTGTTCAAAGGCTTTCCGGTAAGAGTCATCGCCTTTTGAACGTCCGTAGGCAAGTAGTTGCTCCTGTTGCGCTCGTTTGGTGTCGAGAACTTTCAGCCGGACAAGTCCTTCGTTCATACCGATGGCATTTTTCCAATAGTTGGCCGAAGAGGCATACTTGCTGGCGTAGTGTATGCGTATGGCATCGTTCTGCACCATTTGTTCCATAAGGGCTTTCTGGCGGACGTCGCGCACATGGTGACGCATGAAATTGGTGGTTTGCATGCGTTCTTCCACTTCGTCGGAAATCATATAGCGCCAGTTGCGGCCGGGGAAGCCCATGATGAAGGTGAATTCTCCTTCACGATAACCGTCGAGGCTGATGGTGAGGTGCTTCTTCACTTTCAACGGAACATTGTCCTTGCTGTATGCCGCCGGTTTCCCGTCTTTGTCGGCATAGATGCGGAAGATGGAGAAATCGCCGGTGTGGCGGGGCCACATCCAGTTATCGGTATCTGCGCCGAACTTGCCGATGGAGGAGGGAGGAGCGCCTACCATGCGTATGTCGCTGTAAGTTGTCTTCACGAACAGGTAGTATCTGTTTCCACCGTAAAACGCTTTCAGTTCCAGTTTTCGTCCCGGAGTCAGGACAATGCCTTCGGCTTTGGCAAAGCGGTCGGCCACCATATTGAGGTATTTGGGCGATAGATAGTTGGTTCCGTTAGGGTCTGCATCTGTCTTCAACTGTTGGTTCACGTAGTCCGTCACGTCCAGAATCTCGTCGATGTATGTAATTGTAAGCCCCTTGCATGGAAGCTCCTCTTTGCGCGACATGGCCCAGAAACCGTTCGTCAGGTAGTCGTGCTCCACACTGCTGTGTTGCTGAATGGCTCCGTATCCGCAATGGTGGTTGGTCAGTACCAGCCCTTCGGCTGAAATGACTTCGCCGGTACATCCGCCTCCGAAGTGCACTACGGCGTCTTTCAGGGCAATGCCTGTGGGATTATAGATTTGGTCTGTCGGTATCAATAACCCTAATTCCGTCATGGCAACCTCGTTTTGTTTCTTGAGGTCGGTCAGCATCCACATGCCTTCATCGGCTCGTGCCATGAACAGTGCTGATGTAAAGAAAAGTGATAATAATGTCTTCTTCATGATAATCTGCGTTAGAAGGTGTTCTGAGAGGGGGTGGAATCACTCGGTGACTGAAACCATTTCAGTCGCCGAGTGAAATGGTTTCAGTCCCTGACTGATTGTGGTTCAGTCGGCGAGTCATTCCCCAAGAGAGAAAAATTACTCGATTATGTTCATTTCTTTTATCAAATGTTCGCAGTTGCCCAACTTCTCAAGGATGAAGAGTACGTAGCGGATGTCCAGATTGATGCAACGTTGCAGGTTGTTGTCGAAGTTGATATCTCCGCTCAATGACTCCCAGTTGCCGTCGAAGGCGGTACCGATGAGATGGCCTTCGGCATTGATGACAGGACTTCCGGAGTTACCGCCGGTAATATCGTTCGTGGTGAGGAAGCAAACCGGCATCGTACCGCCTTTCATGGCATAGCGGCCGAAGTCTTTCTTTTGAATCAGCTCTTTCAGTTTGGCAGGAACCGTGAACTCGCGGTTTTCAGGATTTTCTTTTTCAAGAATGCCGTCGGTGGTCGTATAATAATTGTAGCGTACGGCATCTTTCGGGCTGTAGGCCTTCACATTGCCATAGGTCAGGCGGATGGTGAAGTTGGCGTCCGGATAGGATGGCACGGGTTGCTTCATCTCTCCCAAACCACGGATGTAAGCTTTGTGCAGCAGGTCAAGTCCATTGCTCTGCTCGCCGTGTACCTTGCCCAGTTCCTGTATTTTGAGGTTCTTGGAGCGCGAGTAGGCTGTTGCCGGGTCGCGTTCTATCGCTTTCACAGTAGGCTTCTTCAAGAACTTGTCGAGGTTGCTGCGGTTTGAGAGGATGGAGTTGTCATACAGATTGTCCACATAGGCATCGTAATCGTCCTTGAATTCGTTGCGGATGGTGTTGTAGAAATCGGGCAATTCATCTGCGTTCAAAGCTTTGGCCAAGGCGGGCAGGATGGCTTTTGCTACGGCACGGTCCACTTCGTGGTCATAATCTTTGTTGTGTATGCCGTCATAAGCTTCTTCCAACTGTTTCTTGGATGCTTGTAGCAGCGAGTCGTTTTTCTCTTCGAGCGCTTTCTTGATGTTGTCCATAATCAGGTATGTACTTCCGAATTCAATAGCTCCGCGCAGTGCTTCGTTGGTGTAATAGAGCTGTCGCAAGGTGGGGGTACCCTTTTCTATGATGGCGTCTATCTGCTCTACCACGCCCTCATATTCAGGCTTTCCTTTGGCAAATTCGGCATATCGCTTCTCTATTTCGGCTTTGGTGTTTAGCACGTCGTTATCTATGATGGCTTTGTTCATGCCGATGGAATTCTTCCAGTAGTTGCTGCTTCCCGCAAATTTGCTGGCATACTGGATGCGTGTCTTGTCGCTGGCATTCATGAACTTGCGCAATACCTCCAAACGAACGCCGCGCATATCTATCATGGCTTGGTTGACAGCTTCCATGCGCTGTTTCACCTCGCTCCGGGTCAGGTAGCGTCTGGTGCTGCCGGGAAAGCCCATAATCATGGCATAGTCTCCTTCTTGCAGTCCCTTGATGGAGACGGGCAGGAATTTAGGCGTTTTCAGAGGTACGTTGCTTGCGCTGTATTCGGCAGGTTCGCCGTTGACATCGGCATAGATGCGGAACATGGAGAAGTCTCCCGTATGGCGGGGCCACATCCAGTTGTCCGTTTCACCGCCGAACTTCCCTACCGACGAGGGAGGAGCGGCAACCATGCGGACGTCGCTGTACACTTTGTAGTAAATCAGATAGTATTTATTCCCCGCATAGAAAGGCAAGGCTTGAGCCACAATGCCCGGCTTGGCGTTGAGGTCGCTCTTTTCCAGCTCTTCCTTTGCCAGCTTGTTGAGGAAAGGGCGTGTCATGGCATTTACTTCGTCCACCTCTCCGGCTTTCACTTTTTCGTTCACCAAGTCGGTGATATCGACAATGCGATGCACAAAACGGAACTTCAATCCCGGAGTGGGCAACTCTTCGTTGCGGTTTTTGGCCCAAAAGCCATCCGTCAGGTAATCGTGCTCCACAGAACTGTGCTGCTGAATGGCACCGTAGCCGCAGTGATGGTTGGTCAGAATCAATCCTTCGGGCGAGATAATCTCACCGGTACAGCCACCGCCGAAAATGCCTACGGCATCTTTCAGAGATACGCCGTTCGGATTGTACAAGTCGTCGGCCTCTAATTTCAACCCTTGTTTCTTCATCATTTCGATGGAGTTCTGCTGTTTTATCAGTTGCAGCAACCACATTCCTTCGTCTGCGCGTGCCGAGCAGACCGTCCATGCAGCGACGGCTGCAAGCAAACATTTCTTTACTGTTACTTTCATATTGTTTTTTTTGTTTAATGGTTTATGCTTTTATCTTTATTTCAACTTTCCTTCTTTTATTGCTTCCATGACGTTGGCAGGCGGGCGTCGGTTCATCAGCTCGTTTTTCATGAAGTCCATATAGGGAGCTGCATGACCGAAGAACTCATGATAACCGGCGCAAAGATAATTGAGTCCCGGCTCGCCGTCGGATGTATATGCGAAACGGTTTTTAGGACATTCGCCGTTGCAGGCGAACAGCCATTCGCATTCGCGGCATTGGGAGGGTAGCGATTGCTGTTTCATCAGGCCGAAGGCTTGCTGCTTTTCGCCGTACATCATCTCCACTAAAGTCTTTTGATGGATATTGCCCAACTTATATTCGGGGAAAACGAAATGGTCGCAAGCATATACGTCGCCGTTGAATTCCATGACTCCTGCATGGCCGCAAGTCTTTGCCATGGTGCAGACACCCGGTTGTTCGCCCATCCAATTGGCGAGAGTGGAGTCGAACAGCTGGATGTAATAAGTGCCCACATCCTGCCGTACCCATTCGTCGAACAGTGTGCAGAGAAAGTGGCCCCACTGTTCCGGGCTGACGGAGAAGTCGGCCAATTCCGTACTTTTTTCTTTGTCGTTCAAGGAAGCAAGATGCCGTCCGTCTTGATGAGGAGCGATACGTTCTACGATGGGCGCAAACTGGATGTACCGGCATCCGATTTCTTTGAAGAAGCGGTAAAACTCCAATGGGTAATCGGCGTTGAAGTCATTCACCACCGCCATTCCGTTCCATTCCACGCCGTGCTTTTTCAGCAGGTTGATGCCTTGCATCACTTTTACGAACGACGGTTTGCCTTGTTTGTTCTTCCGGTATTCATCATGAAACTCCTGCGGTCCGTCGATAGAGATGCCCACCAGCCAATTGTTTTCTTTGAAGAATTCACACCATTCGTCGGTCAGCAGCGTACCGTTGGTCTGAATGCAATTGTCTATCGTTCTTCCGTCGGCATATTTTTTTTGCAGTTCCATCGCCCTTTTATAGAACGACAGCGGACGCATCAATGTTTCTCCGCCATGCCAAGTAAACAAAACCTGAGGCATGGTTTGCGAATGGATATACTCCTCGATGAACTTTTCCAGAAGTTCTTCGCTCATCACGTGCTTGGGATTCTCTTTGTATAGTTTGGACTTTTCCAGATAGTAGCAATATTCGCATGCCAGATTGCATACCGCACCTACGGGTTTCAACATAACATAGAGCGGTTTGGCAAAAGGAGCGTAGGTCGACATGTGTAGTTCTTTCTGTTAAGGGTTCTTGTTTTAATTCAGCTTGTTGCTCTGTGCAAAATTCAACAAGCCTCTTATGCTTTGTAATTGTGCAAAAATACGTAAACCGAATGAAAAATCCTTTCTTTCTATTTGGTTTATAAGGAATATTAATACCTTTGTCAGGTGTAATTTCAAAAATAGTCTCGCGCATGATTAGAATAAGTGTGAATCGCATTTTGCCTTTTTTGCTCTTGCTCATTCTCTTTGTCTCTTGCAGCCGCAAGTATAAGATAGAGGGTAACTCTTCGGTAATCGGCCTTGACGGAAAAATGTTATTCCTTAAAATGCTTCAGGACGGACAATGGGTATCTGTTGATTCGGCAGAGGTTATTCATGGCCTTTTTAAGATGAACGGGCCGGCCGATTCTGTCATGATGGTGACACTGTATATGGGAAATGAAGGCATAATGCCTCTGGTGCTGGAAGATGGAAAGATAGAGGTTTCCATCTCCAATTCTCAACTGCTTGCCAAAGGAACTCCCTTGAACGACAAACTATACGAATTTATAGATAAACGCAATGCGCTGGAAGTGAAAATTGAAGAATTGGAACGGAAAGAAGCACGTATGGTGTTGGATGGCGCCGACTTGGAGAATGTGCGTCAAGAACTTTCGAAAGAAAGTGCAACATTGATAAAGGAGATGAACGACTACGTCAAACAGTTTATTACCGATAACTTTGAGAATGTACTGGGGCCGAGTGTCTTTATGATGATGTGCAGTACGATGCCTTATCCGGTAATGACTCCGCAAATAGAAGAAATAATGAAAACCGCTCCCCTGTCTTTTAAAGAAAACAAGCAAATTAAGGATTTTCTGACAAGAGCCAAAGAGAATATGCAGTTGCTCGAAGAGCAACGCCGCATGCGGCAGAATATAATCTTGGGCGAAGGGCAAAAATAGCACAAGCAGAATGAGGGAGATTGAGGCGAATTGTTTAGATGTTCAGTCCTGATCTTCATTTCTGACCATTCCTTTATACTTCTCTGGCAATGCGCTTTCCACAGCTGCATAAGCTTCGGTCATTGTTGTTTTAATGTTTTCTATGCCTTGTCCCTTAGGGGGAATGGGAGGATGGATGGTCAGTATCATACGGTGTCGGTGTATCCATTTCCCTGTGCGGGGAAGAATCTCGAACGAACCGTCTATAGTGACGGGAACCACTTCCAAATGTAACTCATCTGCCAATTGGAAAGCTCCTCTTTTGAAGTAGCCCATGTGTCCGCTGAAAGTGCGCGCACCTTCCGGAAAAACAACTAATGATACTCCGTTTTTTAACGAAGATTCCGCTTGGCGCATGGTAGCCAATACTTTCTTCGGACTGGAACGGTCTACAAAGATGTGTCCTGCGCTTTCACAGGCTTTTCCCACAAATGGAATCTTTCGCAGTCCTTTCTTCATCATCCATTTGAAGTTCCGGCCGAGGAATCCGTAGACGAGGAATATGTCGAAAGCTCCCTGATGGTTGGGGACAAAAACGTATGATGTATGTTTATGAAGTTTCTCTCTTCCATGTACCTTTACCGGAATGAGCAATATGTAGCAAACGAGTTGCGACCATATCTTACCGGGATAGTAGCCCCACGTATGTGCCCCTCCAATGAGAGACCCAACGATGGTGACCAACGCCGTAAGGATAGTCAAAACCAAGAGGATGGGAAGTGCAAAGCAGACTTGATAAATCGTGTAGAGTATCTTCATAAATGCGGGATTTTTTTATCGTTACAAAGATAACACTAATCATTTATTTTTGCGCAATGTAAGCACAGTGATTTCGGGCCATGCTCCGAGACGAAAGGGTAGGCCTACGTATCCGATACCTATATTTACGTACAATGCGCGACTGCCTTCGTAGTACATGCCACCCCATTCGGGATAAATCAGCTCGGCAAGCGAGTGCCCGAGAAAGATACTTTGCATGGCATGTGTATGTCCGGCCAGCATCAATGGAATATCCGACTTCGGCAGCACTTCGCGCCTCCAGTGACTGGGGTTATGGCTGAGCAATATCCGGAACATTCCATCGGTTCCTTTCAAGGCTTGCGATAGGTTGGCATGTTGAGAGAAGGGAGGTTCTCCATCATTCTCCACACCGATAAGGGCGATGCTGTCGCCTTTGTGATGGAGTACGGCATGTTCATTGTTCAAGAGTTTCCACCCCATAGCCTTTTGCTGCTCTTTGAGGTAAGCGAGGTCTTGTTCCTTAGCTTGGGGTGAGGGCCATCGGTAGTAATCGCCGTAATCATGGTTTCCGAGGATGGAGAAAACTCCGTCCGATGCATGCAATTTCGATAGTGTCTCCTGAAAACCGTCTATTTCGTGGCTTTGTTGATTCACGAGGTCACCTGTGAAGACGATGAGGTCGGGCTTCAAGGCATTGACTTTATCTGTCAGCCGGTCGATGGCTTCCGGATTGTCTCGCCAGCTTCCGATGTGGATATCTGAAATCTGTACGATGCGATAGCCGTCGAAGCCTTGGGGCAAAGCGGCGGAGCGGTATTCGGTTTCTTGTGTTTCAAAGCGTGTGGTTCCGACAAGTGTTCCGTAAAGGATATTGAAAAAGCTGACAACGGCCAGTATCAGTCCGATGGCGGTAAACAACTTGCGGGGGCAGCGACGGATAACGGCATGCGCCAAGACCCCTATCAAGGAGCAGAGCATGAAAACCGTTTTAGGAACTATAATCAGCAGGGTGATAATGGCCAGTCTGCCTATGCCCTGTGTATGATTAGCCATTGCATTGTCGCCCGTCAACATCATGAAGTAGACATAGCCTGCAACCAACAATGCGGTAGGGAGCCAATAAGCAGTGCGCAGAAGCCTCTTTCGGGTTTTCCTCACAATATACATCCCGTATATATAGATATCGGGAATGAAGAGGAAAAGGGTCAAGATGAGAATTATTCGGTGCATATGTCTTTCAGTTCTTCGATATTCTTTTTGATGTCATCCAGATGCTTGTAGATTAGCTTTTTATAGAGGAAGTAGATTATTGCGACATTGATTACGGCAAAAAAACTAATCAGCAGAACTTGCCGTCCGATAGGTTCTAAGTGATACTCCATCATCCAATAATTCAAGGCGTTGAAAAGTACAATCCATACGGAAATACCCACCACCTCATATTGGGTCCATCGGCGGAAAACAGTCATGCGGCGGCTGACCTCGGCAACACTCATGTTATCGACGTGCGTAGCTTTGTTCCAACAATAGGTTTTCCAGTCCCACCACATGCCTGTTAGGATGCTGGCTGTCAAAAACAGAAGGAAAACGGTCATTTTGCTTTGAGTATTTTCGTTGATACCGAAAGCCGGAAGTGACAGCCATACTAATAGGATGATGAGCAATGCCAATGCCCCCATACCTATGGAGAAACGTTGTATAATGGCAAGACGTCCCATACTTTTCTGGGTTTTTGCTTTGTAGCTGGCAATCAACTCTTCTATTTGCTTTTTATCGGCAATAGTTTTCTTCTGTAGTTGCTCGTCCAGTGCATTCCATGATTTTTTCAGTTCATCCAATTCCATATATCAGTTCTCCTTGTTCATTTTTCTTAGTTTATCTTTGATTCGACTGAGTTTCGTGGCAACGTTTGTCACGGTTAGTCCGGTGATTTCGGCAATTTCCTCATAACTTTTATCTTCCAAATAAAGCAGAATAATGGATTTCTCCAATTGCCCCAGGCAGTTGATCATCCGATAAAGCTGCCTTAGCATTTCTTGTGTTTCGTCACTTTCCTCCACTCGGTCAGCCTCGTAGGTGAGGGAGACTATTTCGGGGATGTTCTTTTCTTTTCGGATAAAGCTAATGCACGTATTCAGTGCAATGCGATAAATCCAAGTAGAGATTTTACATTCCTTTCGGAATTTAGGAAAGGCCTTCCACAAGTTGAGTACCACTTCCTGATACAAGTCGTTGAGGGTGGCATTGGGTGTGGTGTACAAATAGCACACTTTATATATGACACGCTCATACTCCTTAACCACGGATACGAACTCTTGTTCTGTATTTTCCATTTTTGTAGGCTTCTTTCGGATTTTTATATACTGTCAGTCGTAAGGAAAGGCGATAAATCACAGCTCCTGTCATAAAAATGACCCAAAACTGTATCTTTGGCCGTTCACTGGCTTCTCTTTATGCGTTTTCTACTTGGGAAGATTAGCCGCAAGGAACTTCCGCATCTTTTCGACCGGCATTCCGCGTCGGCGGGCATAGTCTTCCAGTTGGTCTTCTCCTATTTTTCCTACGGCGAAATAGCGGGAAGCGGGATGCGCCATCATCAGGCCGCAAACAGAGGCATGGGGGTGCATGGCCCCGTTCTCGGTCAGGGTGATGCCGATTTGCTTCATGTCGAGCAGTGCGTCCAGCAGGAAGTTGACGGACTGGTCGGGCAGTGAAGGATAGCCCACGGCGGGACGAATGCCTTGATACTCCTCCTTCAGCAGTTGGGGAATGGAAAAAGATTCATCGGGAGCATATCCCCATGCTTCTTTGCGCACATATTCGTGCAGCTTCTCCGTGCCTGCTTCGGCAAGCCGGTCCGACAGTGTCTGTATAAGGAGATGCTTGTAGGGGTCGTCCTTGTAGAATTTTTCGGTATCCGAACTGATGGAGGAGGCAAAAAGTCCTATGACGTCGGGGATGCCGGAAGATAAGGGACGAATAAAATCGCTCAGGCAGAGAAACGGACTGCCGTCGGGGTGTGGTGTTTGCTGGCGAAGCAGGGGGAAGCGTGTTTCGTCTATCAGCAGGTCGTCACCGTCGGCATTGGCACGGCAGAGCCTGAAGATGCATCGGATGGTTATCTTTTCGTCTAATTGGTCGAGCACTCTGTTTGCTTCCTTGAACAACTGCATGGCTTCGGCGGCTTTGGCACGTTCTTCTTCAGGAAAAGAGGCCAGCCACATGGCGCGGCAGGAATCGCAACCATGAATGTCGGCAATGGCTGCAAAGCGTGGCTGAAACCCCCATGCGTGAAAGAAGTAAATCCAGTTGATGTAGGGGGCTGTCTCGTGTACACGATAGGAGAGTATGCCGTGAGACAGCGCGGGTACTGTTTGGTTCATTTGCAATCTTTGTCTTTAGTTGAATCTTAACTCCTTGCCACGGTAGGACTCGTCCACGGTGCCGTCACTGTAAATAAGGTGTCCGTTGGCAAAGGTCTTTTCCACTTTCCAATTGAAGGTATGGCCCTCCATCGGACTCCAACCGCATTTGCTCAGAATCTTGTCGGTTGTTACCTTCCACGGCGCATCGGGGCGTACCAGCACAAGGTCGGCCCGATAGCCTTCGCGGATGTAGCCGCGCTCGTTGATGCGGTAAATTTCGGCGGGGGCATGGCACATTTTCTCTACGATGGTTTCGAGTGTGAATATGCCTTCGTCTGCCAGTTCGAGCATGCTGACGAGAGAATACTGTATCATGGGCATGCCCGATGCTGCTTTCAGCGCGCCTCCTTCTTTATCTGCAAGCAGGTGCGGGGCATGGTCGGTGGCAATGACGTCTATCAGGCCGGAGTTGACGGCCGCACGCAGTGCATCGCGGTCGTTTTTCCTCTTGATGGCGGGGTTGCACTTGATGCGGGTGCCCAACGTGCGATAGTCGCTGAGAGAATAAAAGAGATGGGCGATGCACGCTTCGGCCGTGATATGCTTTTCTGCCAACGGGATGCTCTTGAATAGCCGGAGTTCCTTGGCTGTGGAAACATGCAATATGTGCAGCCGTGCATCGGCTTGTTCGGCCAGTTTCACAGCCAGACCGGAAGAAGCGTAGCATGCCGCTGTGGAGCGGATGTTGGGGTGTTTGCCGATGGGTACGTCATTCTCTTTGGCATACATGGCCTTGTATTTGGCTGTGTTCTCTTTGATGATGGCCGGGTCTTCGCAGTGTGCAGCAATCAGCATGTCCGTTCCGTTGAAGATGTTTTGCAGGCTGTTTATTTTGTCCACCAGCATGTTCCCGGTGCTGGAACCCATGAAGAGTTTGATGCCGCAAACGCGATGCTTGTCCAGCTTGTGGAAGTCCTTATAGTTGCTGTTTGTGGCACCGAAATAGCAGGAATGGTTTACGATGCATTTCTCGTTCAGCAGATCGAGCTTGGCATTCAGCGCGTCGAGGGTGACGGTCGGCGGATTGGTATTGGGCATATCCATGATGGAGGTGACGCCTCCCGCAGCAGCCGCACGGCTTTCGGTCAGGATGTCCGCTTTGTGGGTCAGTCCCGGGTCGCGGAAGTGTACATGGTCGTCGATGATACCGGGCAGCAGGAAGCATCCTGTGGCATCTATCGTTTCGTCACAAGGGGCGGAAAGCGGTTTCCCGTGGGTCAGTACCTCTGCTATGCGTCCGTTCTCTATGACCACGGAACCTCTGACTGATTGTCCTTCGTTGACGATGGTGGCGTTATGTATCAGTGTTCTTTTCATATTCTCTCTTTCTCCTTTCCTCTTTCCGTTTTTCCCGTGGGATACTTGTGGAAGAAACTGTTCCACTTCAGGCGGATGACACCGAAGATGGCTTCGCCGAAGATGCTGCTGTTCATTTTGGATGTACCCAGCTCACGGTTAATGAAGATGACGGGCACTTCTTTTATCTTAAAACCGCATTTGTAGGCGGTGAACTTCATCTCTATCTGGAAGGCATACCCCTTGAAGCGGATGCTGTCTAAGTCGATGGTCTTGAGTACGTGGCTGCGATAGCACACAAAGCCGGCGGTAGTGTCGTGTATGGGCAGGGCCGTGATGAGGCGCACGTACTTGGAGGCGAAGTAGGACATCAGCACACGTCCCATGGGCCAGTTCACCACATTGACTCCGCTGACGTAGCGCGAACCGATGGCCACATCGGCTTCTTCTTCGGAGCAAGCCCGATAGAGACGAGGAAGATCTTGGGGATTGTGGCTGAAGTCGGCATCCATTTCGAACACATATTCATAGTTGCGCTGCAACGCCCATTTGAAGCCGGCTATATAGGCTGTGCCCAATCCCAGTTTCCCTTTGCGTTCTACCATGAAGAGGCGTTCGGGGAATTCTTGCTGCAACGACCTGACGATGGCGGCCGTTCCGTCAGGCGAACCGTCTTCGATGACAAGGATGTGAAAACCATGTTCCAGTGCAAAAACGGCGCGGATGATGTTCTCTATGTTCTCCCGTTCGTTGTAGGTGGGGATGATAACAATGCTGTCTGATGTTTGCATACTAAAAACTGTGTGTGGGGGTTGTAACCGAGAACAAATGTAATGCTTTTTTGTCATTTGCAGGTAATTCTAAGGATTATTTATGTAATTTTGCGGCGGATTTGTCCCGGCGGACTTGCTCTGCGGAGGTGTGCCGCTTGTAGAAAAATAAAAGCCAATGGCAATGACTATCACCGAACTGCAACATCTTTATGCAGCCCATCCCAATGTAGAGGGGATGAGCAGATTACTTGAAAACTCTTCTGTCCGACATCTGTATTGCGGAGGCTTGTGCGCTTCTGCGGCTTCGCTTTTCTCGTCCGTATTGGTAGAGCGGAGGATGGCTCCGTTTGTCTTTATTCTGGGCGATTTGGAAGAAGCGGGTTATTTCTATCACGACCTGACGCAGATACTGGGTGCGGGGCGAGTCTTGTTCTTTCCATCGTCTTTTCGCCGGGCCATCAAGTACGGACAGAGAGACGCGGCGAACGAGATACTGCGCACGGAAGTCCTGAGCCGGTTGCAGAAGAAGGAAGAGGGGCTTTGCGTGGTCACTTATCCGGATGCTTTGGCCGAGAAAGTGGTTTCGCGCAAGGAACTGGATGAGAAAACTTTGAAGCTGAACGCCGGCGAGCGGGTGGACATGGGCTTCATCACCGAGGTGCTGCGCAGCTATGGTTTCGAGTATGCGGACTATGTCTACGAACCCGGACAATATGCCGTGCGAGGCAGCATCATCGATGTCTTTTCTTTTTCTTCAGAATATCCTTTCCGTATCGACTTCTTCGGAGACGAGGTGGAAAGCATCCGCACCTTCGAGGTGGAAACGCAGCTCTCTAAGGAAAGAAAACAGAGCATTGTGATAGTGCCCGACCTGAGCCGTAGTCTGGAGCATGGCAGTAGCAACGGCATGGTGTCGTTTCTCGATTTTCTCCCGGCCGATACCGTGTTGGCCATGCGCGATTTCCTTTGGTTGCGCGAGCGCATACAGGCCGTATATGACGAGGCGCTTACTCCGCAAGCCATCTTTGCCCGCGAGGCGGAAGAAGACGGGACGGTCGCGCCGGAAGGCTGTTTGATAGAGGGAGGCGAATTTACGTTGCGTGCGCTCGATTTCCGCCGGATGGAGTTCGGAAGCAAGCCCACCGGTACGCCTGATGCCGTGCTGACTTTCGATACCTCCGCGCAGCCCATCTTTCATAAGAACTTCGACTTGGCGGCCGATTCGTTCAAGGAGTATCTGAAAAACGGCTATACCTTATATATATGTAGCGACAGCAGCAAGCAGACCGACCGCATCCGTGCCATCTTCGATGACCGGGGAGACAATATCGCCTTTACTGCTGTGGAGCGCACGCTGCACGAGGGGTTTGCCGACAACGTGCTGCGCCTCTGCGTTTTCACCGACCATCAGTTGTTCGACCGTTTTCATAAGTACAACCTGAAGAGCGATAAAGCACGGAGCGGCAAGGTGGCCCTTTCCTTGAAAGAACTGAACCAGTTTACTCCGGGCGATTATGTGGTGCATACCGACCACGGCGTGGGGCGTTTTGCCGGATTGGTGCGCATCCCCAACGGCGACACTACGCAAGAGGTGATAAAGCTGGTTTATCAGAACGACGATGTGGTGTTCGTTTCCATTCATTCCCTGCATAAAGTCTCCAAGTACAAGGGCAAGGAGGGGGAATCGCCCCGCCTGAACAAGCTCGGAACCGGAGCTTGGGAGAAACTGAAGGACCGCACGAAGACAAAAATCAAAGACATTGCCCGCGACCTGATTAAGCTCTACTCGCAACGCCGCGAGGAGAAAGGCTTCTGCTACAGCCCGGACAGCTTCCTGCAGAGGGAACTGGAAGCATCTTTCATATACGAAGACACGCCCGACCAAAGCAAGGCCACTGCCGATGTGAAGGCCGACATGGAGAGCGGCCGCCCGATGGACCGCCTGGTGTGCGGCGACGTGGGGTTCGGAAAGACGGAGGTGGCTGTGCGCGCCGCTTTCAAGGCCGTGGCCGACAACAAGCAGGTGGCGGTGCTGGTTCCCACCACCGTGTTGGCCTATCAGCATTTCCAAACCTTCAGGGAGCGGCTGAAAGGATTGCCTTGCCGGGTGGAATATTTGAGCCGTGCCCGTACGGCCGCTCAAACCAAGACCATCGTCAAGGGGCTGGCCGAGGGAGAGGTGAACATTCTTATCGGCACTCACCGCATTTTGGGCAAGGACGTCAGGTTCAAAGACCTCGGACTGCTGATTATCGACGAAGAGCAGAAGTTCGGCGTATCGGTCAAAGAGAAGCTGCGGCAACTGAAGGTCAACGTCGACACGCTGACCATGACCGCCACACCCATTCCCCGCACCTTGCAGTTCTCGCTGATGGGGGCACGAGACTTGAGCGTCATACAGACGCCGCCCCCCAACCGCTATCCCATTCAGACGGAAGTGCACACCTTCAACGAAGAGGTCATTGCCGATGCCGTCGGCTTCGAGATGAGCCGCAACGGGCAGGTGTTCTTTGTCAACAACCGCATCTCCAACCTGCCGGAGCTGAAAGCGATGATAGAACGCCGCATTCCCGACTGCCGCGTCTGCATCGGGCACGGGCAGATGGAGCCGGCCGAACTGGAGAAGATTATATTCGACTTTGTCAACTATGATTACGACGTGTTGCTGGCCACCACCATCATAGAGAGCGGCATCGACATCCCCAACGCCAACACCATCATCATCAATCAGGCGCAGAACTTCGGCCTGAGCGATTTGCACCAGATGCGCGGACGGGTGGGGCGAAGCAACAAGAAGGCTTTCTGCTACCTGCTGGCGCCTCCTCTGTCGTCCCTGACGCCGGAGGCGAAGCGACGACTGCAGGCCATCGAGAACTTCTCCGATCTGGGCAGCGGCATCCACATCGCCATGCAGGACCTCGACATCCGTGGTGCGGGCAACATGCTGGGGGCCGAGCAGAGCGGTTTCATTGCCGACTTGGGGTATGAGACTTACCAGAAGATTCTTTCGGAGGCCGTGCACGAGTTGAAGACCGATGAGTTTGCCGACCTCTATGCCGACGGGCCGGAAGCGGACGGAGCCGCCGCCATCAGTGGCGACCGCTTTGTGGACGAGTGTCAGGTGGAGAGCGACCTCGAACTGTTGTTGCCTGCCGACTACGTTACGGGCAGCAGCGAACGTATGCTGCTCTATCGCGAACTGGACGGGCTGACGCTCGATACGGAAGCGGAAGCCTTCCGCAGCCGTCTCGAAGACCGCTTCGGCCCTGTTCCTCCCGAAACGGAAGAACTCTTGCGCATCGTTTCGCTCCGCCGCCTTGCCGTACGTCTTGGCGTTGAGAAGGTGTTCCTGAAGGGGGGCAGGATGTCGATGTTCTTCGTATCCAATCCGGATAGCCCGTACTTCCAAAGCCAGGCATTCGGCAAGATGATTGCCTATATGATGAAATATACCCGTCGCTGCGACTTGCGCGAGCAGAACAACAAGCGCAGCATGTCGGTGAAGGACGTGAGCAGCGTGGAAGAGGCAGTCTCGGTGCTTCAGGAGATTGTGGCAACGCCGGCCGAAGAGGAGTGAGAGAGTGTCTCTTCGGGCACGGATGACACGGATTGGCTCTTCAGTGATTAAAGGCGAATGTAATCCGCTCAATCCGCACCCGAAGACTAAAGCGGCCTTCGTGGAGGCACGGGCAAGAAGGGGAGTCCGGCTCCTTATTCACGCCTTACGTACATCTTGTGCGACCCCCTACCTGTATAGCCGATGCCGCTGCCGGGCATGTCGGCCCAACGCTTCAACTCGCGGGCGGCGGCATCGCGCAGCAGTCCCGTCAATGCGCAATAATCGCCTACGGTCATCGTGGGGCGCAGGTTCAGGAAGTCTTGCGCCAGCTTCAGCCGCTGTTCGGGGGTGTATCGGCCGGACGAGCGGCGGAACTTCCGTGCCGAACGCTCCAGTGTGCAGTTCGAAGCCGTTTCGTCCACAAGTTCTTTGTCGGCACGGAAGTTAATGTCCTTCACTCGGATGCTGGCCGCATTGCGCCTCGTGCCCTCCGCCTCGCCGCTTTCGCGCTCCACGCCCTCGCGCAGTCCGAGCGAGGGCGTGAAGATGCCCAGTCCGTCAATCTTCACCGAGTGCCCCTGCGCCATCTCCCAAGCCATGGTCTTCGTCAGCAGCCGTATCACGCCGATTATTTCGGCCGAGGCGAACGTAGTGGCGAAGCTCATGCTCTCTGCCAGCCGTTTCAGGTCAGTCTGCCCCTGTATCCTCATCCGTGGATAGAGCACCTTCTTCCCGTCCTCATTGGGAAGCGTCAGTTCTTGCATTTGATATTCTGCCATGATTCCTATAGATAAAAAGTTATTCTGATGCCTTATGAAAACTTGTCCTCGTCCTTATGAGAAGTTATCGACATACCGACAAGAAGTTCATCTTACGCCTTGCGATGCATATCGCAGCACTTGCGTTGTATATCGCAGGCCGCAAGATAGAAAAAAATTCCCATACTCGCAAGCTTTTCTTCCCGATGTCGGAAACTTTTCTTCCCGATGTCGGTCTGCTTGTCCTGCGGATGTCGGCCTGCTTGTCCTGCGGATGTCTGTTTCGGTTTCCTGCGGATGTCGATTTTGGTCTTTTGCGTGCCCCGGCCTGTGGCGCTCACTTGCCGAACTGAAGCCCGAAGCCGAGGTTGACGAACGTGATGTGGCTCTTGAACCAGCGATGGTCTATGCCGTCGTCATGGTCCTTGTCGGGGTTGAAGAGGCGTGCTTCGGGGTTGGCGAACCAGTCGGCCGTCAGCACGTCGGCACGCAGCACGCCCGACACTTTCCGGCTGATGCGGAACTCCCAGCCGAGGGCGAACGATATGCCGCAATATCCCTTATGGTAGAGGTGGCCGTGGCGCCGGCCTTCGGCATAGGTGCGCTCCTGATAGTCCAGATAGCCGATGCCCAGCGAGAAGAAGGCCGCCTGATTGCCCCGGCTCCAGAGGTGGCGCAGCACGAGTTCGGGACGGGCGAAGTGCACGTGCATCTTGTCTTGCCCGGCTGCCGCGCGCAGGTAGTCGTATTGCACTCCCGCGGCAAGGTGGGGGCCGAAGTGGTAGCGTCCTTCCGCCGTCAGGCCGTAGCCCGGCCGGTTGCCGTTCTTGCTGAAGAAGTCGTTGCGGTTGCCGTCCACGGCAGGCAGTGCCAGGCCGCTGCCGATGCTGAGGCTGTATCTCTGCGGAAGGCATTCGGTGGCCTGTGCGTAGAGCTTTGCTCCGTTCGGCACGAGCAGACAGAATAACAGGATGATGAGTGGTTTCATGTTCGGCTTGGTATTATCGGATGATTAAATGGATTAAGCATGTGCATGACTCCTGATTGCTTGTTTTATTCCCTGCCTGCGGAGGCTTTCACCGCTTTCCGTAGAGCTTGTCTATCAGGTCGTGCCTGCCCATGCGCCGCAGCTCGTTGATGATGTTTTTCCGCTCTTCCGGCTTGTACCAGAAGAAGAAGCGGCGTTGCGCCAGCTTTTGCTGCGGTGTTTTGGCGCAGAACACCGGCTCCAGCGTGTAGGGGTGGAAGCCCGTATGCCATGCTTCGGTGGCCACGGTCATCGGCGTGGGGGTGAAGTCCTGCACCTGCTCCAAGTGGAAGTCCATGCGTTTGGTGATGACGGCCAGTTCTGCCATGTCTTCCTCCCTGCATCCGGGGTGGCTGCTGATGAAGTAGGGGATGAGCTGCTGGCGCAGTCCCTCCTCACGGTTTATCTTGTCGAATATCTTCTTGAATTCGCCGAATTGGGCGAACGGCGGCTTGCGCATGACGTCGAGCACGCGGTCGGAAGTATGCTCGGGCGCCACTTTCAGGCGGCCGCTGACGTGGCGCACGATGAGCTCGCGGGTATATTCCTCGGTGCTTCTGTTCACTTCGGCGTCTTTGCTTTGGTGCAGAAGCAGGTCGTAGCGCACACCGCTTCCGATGAACGACTTCTTGATGCCCGGCAGCGCGTCGACAGCCCGGTAGATGTCGAGCAGCGGCCGATGGTCGGTGTTCAGGTTGGGGCATACCCGCGGGTGGATACACGAGGGGCGTCGGCATTTCCTGCAAACGGCCTCGTCCCGTCCTTTCATCCGGTACATGTTGGCCGACGGGCCGCCCAGGTCGCTCAAGTAACCCTTGAAGTCGGGCAGCTCCGTCAGTGCCTTTACCTCTTTCAGAATGCTTTCCTTGCTGCGGCTTACGATGAACTTGCCCTGATGGGCCGAGATGGTGCAGAAGGCGCATCCGCCGAAGCATCCGCGGTGCAGGTTGACGGAGAACTTTATCATGTCGTAGGCCGGGATGCGCTTCCCCTTGTACTTGGGATGCGGGAGGCGTGTATAGGGCAGGTCGAACGAGTGGTCCAGTTCGGCCTCTGTCAAGGGAGGATAGGGTGGGTTCACGACCACCGTCTGCCGTCCTGTTTTCTGGAGGATGCGCGCGGCGGCATACTTATTGCTCTCTTCCTCGATGTGGCGGAAGTTGGCGGCTTCTTTCCTCTTGTCCTTCAGGCATTCCTCGTGCGAGAAGAGGGTGATGTCTCCCTCTTGCGGGGCGACCTCCTTCTTGAGATAAACCATCTGCGGAATGTCGGAAATCAGTTGCTTGAACCCCTCTTTTGTCAGGGAGGCGGTTTCTCCGTTGTCCGTGCCGCTTGCCTGCAACCGCCGCTTCAGCCGGCCGGCAAGTTCCACAATCGGCTTTTCTCCCATGCCGTAGATGATGGCGTCGGCGCCGCTGTCCACGAGTATGCTGGGGCGTACACGGTCTTGCCAGTAGTCGTAATGCGTCAGTCGGCGCATGCTTGCCTCTATGCCGCCAAGCACGACGGGAACGTCGGGGTATAGTCTCTTCAGTATTTGGGTATATACGATGGAGGGATATTCGGGGCGCATGTCCGGACGTGCGTCGGGGGTATAGGCGTCGTCGCTGCGCAAGCGTTTGTTGGCCGTGTATTTGTTCACCATGCTGTCCATGCATCCGGGGCTGATGCCGAAGAAGAGGCGGGGGCGTCCCAGCTTCTTGAAGTCGCGCAGGTCGTCGCGCCAGTTTGGTTGGGGGATGATGGCCACGCGCAGTCCTTCTGCTTCGAGGATGCGCCCTATGACGGCTGCTCCGAACGAGGGATGGTCTACGTAGGCATCGCCGCTGAAAAGAATTACATCCAGTTCATTCCATCCGCGAAGTTCCGTTTCTTTCCTGGTGGTAGGCAGCCAATCGGTCAGTCGATACTCTTTCATGGCGCAAAGATAGGAAATATAGCGGTAAGCGGTGAGCGATTAGTGGTTAATTATTGCATACCGACCGCTCACCGCTCATCACTCACCGTTCACCGCTCACCGTTCACCGCTCATCACTCACCGTTCACCGCTCATCACTCACCGCTAATCACTATGCTTCGTAAATTGCAGTGTCATCTGTTCACCGTCGTATATTTCGCGGAAACCTATTTGCCGCTCGGCAAGGTATTCTTTTAAATCGTTGAAGGCGGCGGCATCATCCATGATGATTTCCAGTTTCTCGCCCTCTGCGACACTACACATGGCCGTGATGGCCGGGATAAGGGGACTGTAATGCTTTTGTCCGCGGGTGTCTATGGTTTTCATTTATTTTTCCTCTATGTTTTCTTGTTCGGAGAGTCGGTGCAGATAGAGCTTGACGAGCTGTTGCAACCCGAAAGCCTTCATGTTGTTGTGATAAATGACGTCGATGCAAAGGTCGAGCAGGTCCTTGCTGTCTTCCTCTTGCGCGGCAATGAGAGAGCGGATGTTCAGTTTCAACTTGTCGAGTACGGTTTCGTCAATGATTCCGTTGCTGTCTATGAGGTGGCGGAAGAGTCCGTATTTCTCGATGGTGGCAAGGTTTTCTTCCGAAATTTCCAGACTGCGGGTTCCGCTCGGATTGGCTTGTATGGTGTACATAGGGCTAAAGTATTAATAATGGATAATAATGTTTTCTGTCTCTCTCTGTTTCTCGTCACGACAAAGATATGCTTTTTTGTAGAAACCGGATGTCTTTCGGCGGATTATTTATCGCTTTGATTCGCAGGCGGTTCTTTATTATAAAAAGATAGCGGTGTATGGTAGCAATCCATCATACACCGCTCATCCATTATATTATTTCCGTGAGATTATTACAGCGGAATGTATTCCACAAACGCTTCCATTGCTTCGTACGATGCCAGACCGAGGCGGTCGTACAGCTCTGCCGTTCCGCGGTTGCGCTCTTCGCTGCGTTGCCAGAACAGACGCTCGTCATTGCCGAGGAATGGGGCGCTTTCCATTTGCGACTGATGCTTGAGGATGGAGTTACGCTTGGCACGCAGCTCTTCGGGGCTGATGGGGACGGCCATCTCGATGTTCTCGATTTCCCATTCGGCCCATGCGCCGCGATACATCCAGATGCGACACTCTTTCAGCCATTTTGCACCCTCTTCCTTTTCCAAGTCGATGGCGGCGAATACGGCATCCGTACAAACACGGTGCGTACCGTGCGGGTCGGCCAAGTCGCCGGCAACAAAGATTTGGTGAGGCTTTACTTCGCGCAGCAGGTTGCGTACAATCTCCACATCGGCCTCGCTGATGGGGTTCTTCTGAATCTTGCCGGTTTCGTAGAACGGCAAGTCGAGGAAGTGGCAGTGGTCTAACGGGATGTTGTTGTAGGTGCAGGCGGTGCGCGCTTCGCCACGACGAATCAGACCTTTGATGGTGAGGATGTCCTTAGTATCGATGTCACCGTCTTTTTTCTCTTTCAGGAACTTGCGGATTTCGGCATATTTGTCGCTGATGACCTTGTCTTCGCTGTTGTTGAAAATCTGGTTGAACCCGTTGATGAAATGCAGGAAACGGATTACTTCTTCATCGCCCACGGCAATGTTTCCGGAAGTCTGATAGGCTACATGTACATCGTGTTTTTGCTCCACTAAGCGGCGGAAAGTGCCACCCATGGAAATGACATCGTCATCGGGGTGGGGAGAGAAGATGATGACGCGCTTCGGGTATGGTTTGGCACGCTCGGGGCGGTAAGTGTCGTCGGCGTTCGGCTTGCCGCCCGGCCATCCGGTGATGGTGTGCTGCAGGTCGTTGAATATCTTGATGTTTACGTTATAGGCAGAGCCGAATAACGCCAGCAGCTCGCTCAGGCCGTTCTCGTTATAGTCTTTGTTGGTCAGCTTTAAGATAGGTTTGCCCGTGAGCTGGCACAACCAGACAATGGCACTGCGGATGAGCTTGTCGTTCCACTCGCACGAAGTCACCAGCCAAGGGCGGTGTATGCGGGTGAGGTTGGAAGCGGCGGAAAGGTCGATGGCGATGTGCGCATTGTTGTGCGTTTGCAGATAGGAGGCGGGGATGGTATCGGTGACCGGACCTTCCACACACTCTTTCACCATTTTGGCTTTTTCTTCGCCCCATGCCATCAGGTATACCTTCTTGGCAGCGAGGATGGTGGAAACACCCATCGTGATGGAGCTTACCGGCGTGTTTTCGATGCTTCCGAATGTTTTGGACGCTTCGTTGCGGGAGTCATTGTCCAGCAAAATCAGCCGGGTATTGGAGTTCAGGCGCGAACCCGGTTCGTTGAAGCCGATGTTACCCACACGTCCGATACCTATGATAGCGGCATCCAATCCTCCGAAGCTTTCGATGCGTTGCTCGTAAAGGCGGCAATATTCAAAGATGGTATCTTTGGCTATTGTGCCGTCCGGGCTGAAGATGTTTTGTTTGTCTATATCCACATGGTCCAGCAACATTTCCTTCAAGGCATTCAGGTTGCTGTTGATGGCATCCTGCGTCAGAGGATAGTATTCGTAAAGATTGAACACGATTACGTTGCGGAAGCTCAGCCCCTCTTCTTTGTGCATGCGGATGAGGGCTGCATATACATTGCGCGGAGAGTTGCCGCCGGCCAATGCCAATACACAGAAACGTCCGGCTTTTTGCTTGTCGCGGATGAGTTGTGCAATGTCGAGGGCAATCTGGTTGGCACCTTCTTCGGCAGATTCGTAAATGTCTGTGGGGATTTTTTCCAGTCGGGTCAATACCGACCGCTCAAAAGCATTCTCGGGCCTGTAGTACCTGGGGGAAACTCTGTTGAGCGTGATTTGAGAGCTTAGATTGGTTTTCATACTATAATGTTATTAATAAATGATTAAAGTGTTTCGCAATTCCTTCATTTAACAAATATACGGCAAGAATGTTCGTCTGTCCGGGGGATTCATTAAATGGCCATATTGTATTTTCAGTTTTGTTTTGAACTACAAAAATAGGGACTTTTTATTGAACATGCACTCCCTTTATTTAGGTATTTTCTTTAAATACTCTAAAAATGAAGACGGTTGCTTGAATTCGGAATAGAAATTATGTGTGCAAGAAAAGGGCGTGTGATTGGATTTAGGCTTCTCCTGATATCGAAAAATAATTACTTCTTTTGGCTTATGGCAATAGCTGGAAAAAGGAAGAATAAGATCGGTCTCATACTTAGGATACCTAAGTCGTATACTTAAGGGGGCTAAGTCGTATACTTAGGGTACCTCAGTCGTATACTTAGATACCCCCTTGTCAGAAGATGTTCTGGCGAGGGATGCCGGTTTTTGCTCGTTGTAATAAAAGCGCGTATAATTTTATTTACATATCCGGTGCGTTGTCCGTCGGTTTAAGGGGTTGCTATGAAGAATGTGGTAGATATGGTATTACCTTCACTATCCACCGCTGTGAGAGAGTGTTTACCGGGTGTGGGTTGCAGGGATATTTTATGAAAATCCTGTGTCTGCGTCAGGTAGTTTTCGTCAAGATGCCAGAAAATGGTTGTATTGGGGTTGTTGTGAGCCAGTTCAACGGTTACGAATCCTTTGCTTCCATCCAATTGTTTGGGTAAGATGATACGGGCATTCATGGGAGGATAAATAAACTGCATGGATTGCAATGCGTCTTCTCCGGAGCCGGGTTCGAAAGGCGGAAGGGGAGTGTACTCCGGGTGATGCTGTCTATAATACCATTCCCATACGGGCGGAAGGGTGAACCACGATTGATGCCGGATGGCTCCCGTGTGAATGCTATTCTCGTATACGCGGTGTGTGCCGTCTGCCGACAAGGCTACGAGATGGTGATAGGGGCAAGCTTCGGTTCTCAGTCCGGCAGGAAGGATGAGCATGGTGTCCGTCTCTTCGCAGAATCTGCTTTTCAGGTGTCCGGACCGGCGACATATCTCTGCTTCCGTGAACACGCCGACAGGTTGTTCGAACCATTGGGGGGAAGAGGGAAGCAGGTTGAACAAGTCGAATAAAACCGGCCCTGCCGTTCGTGCGCCTACAAGACCGGGTTTTCCTTCGCCGCTTGCATTTCCCACCCATACTCCTACGGCATAGCGTGGAGTGACTCCTACGGCCCAAGCATCACGAAAGCCATAGCTTGTACCTGTTTTCCAGGCAACGGGATGCATGGAAGGAATGGACTTCCAGTCTATTTCTTCCGGACGGTTGACTTCAATCAAGGCATCGAACGTCTGCCATACCGCACCTGCCTGAAATTGATCCGCTCTTTGTATATCATTGCCCGTTGAAGCATGGATAGACGCCGTATCCGCCAACAACGTGATACATGGGGCTTGAGGGAGTTTCAGCAGGCTGCGTCCCATATTGGCATACGCACTTGTCACATCCCATAGGGTTGCTTCTGCACCGCCTAAGATGAGGGATAAACCGTAATGAGATGCCGGACGGTTTATGGTCCGTAAACCTATTTGTCGCAGGAAATGGTGGAATTTGGCTACTCCATGCCGTTGCAACATTGTCACCGCAGGTATATTGAGCGAGCGTGCCAGGGCTTCGGACGCAGGCACACCTCCCTCAAACTGCATATTGAAATTTTGAGGGGTAAATCCGTTGATGTTGATAGGGATGTCCGGCAGCAGCATGTGTGGCAGTAGGCTGCCTTCCTGAAGCATGGCATAATAAAGAAAAGGCTTCAGAATGCTGCCGGTGCTTCTTGGAGCTTGTATCACATCCACCTGATTGCCCGCCTGTTTCCGTCCGAAATGCACATTGCCGCAGTAGGCCGCCACTTGGTTGGTCCGTATGTCAATCACTAAGATGGCAAGATTGCGTATGTCACTTCGTCCGAATTCATTGCTCCAGCGTTCAGCCAGCTCTTCTATTTGGATTTGCAGGTCTTTGTCGAGCGTAGAAACGGAGTACTCACCATTCTTTTCCTGATAAAGCTTACTCACCAGATGTGGAGCAATCTGCGGGAGAGGATGGGGCTTGTCGGGTAGAGGTTCGCTGATGGCCAATTCATAGGTGGACTCGTCGATAATTTCCTTTTCGCGAAGCTGTTTCAGAAGTCTGTTACGCTTGTCGAGCAAAGCATCGCGTCCTTTGGACAAGTGAATCATGGAGGGCGTATTGGGAAGTACTGCCAGCATGGCAGCTTCGGCCCATGAAAGTTCTTCTGCCGGATGTCCGAAGTAGCGCCAAGTAGCAGCATCCAGCCCTACTACATTTCCACCGAAAGGGGCATGGGAGATATACATGGATAGTATTTCCTCTTTCGAAGCGCGAAATTCAAGCCGTGTGGCTAAAATCATTTCGATGAACTTTTCTTTGAAAGTTCGGGGCTTGTTTCTTGCCAACCTGATGGTTTGCATGGTCAGTGTGCTGCCTCCGCTCACAATGTGCTTGTTTTTCAAGTTCTGCCGGATGGCTCTGCCGATGGATAACGGGTTGACACCCCAGTGGCGATAGAAATGCTTATCCTCGAACATAATGAGGCATTGCTTCATTTTGTCCGGAATTGTGGTGCGAGGAGGGAAGCGCCACTGTCCGTCGGAAGCGATGCGTGCTCCCAGCAATGCTCCGCGACGATCGGCAACGACGGTGGAATAAGGCACTTGAAACAGTTGTCCCGGTAAGCAGAATATATATCCTGTCACCAGAAAGACAATAACAATAAGTATTGCCTTTCGGGTGACGGATAACTGTTTAAGATGTCCTATGATTTTAGGCCTCATGAACGCTGCTTATCGGCTGACCGTGGTTCTGCCCGCTTTTGTCCGTGCTTGCGCTGAAACATCGTACATCGCTTCGCATTGGATAGCCGGCAGAATGAAATCGCCTGCATACGTGGCCTGCAATCTTACGGTGAAGGTTTTCTGTTCGCCGCGTGCCAGGTCGAAGTATGTCAATACACGGTCGTCCCGAATGTCTTGATAGCTATAGCTGTGGGCCGCATTCATTTCAGGAGATGAATTCATCCGGTTGTTGTAAATTTCCCAACCCGACGGCAATATGTGTGTCAATGCCAAATTGCTGTAATCGGATGCGACCCCGATATTGCTTATTGTAATGACAGCCATGAAGTCCGTGCCCTGCCTGATGTTCTCGGTGGAGATGGGAGAACCGGCCATATCAGTGTATTTCACCTCAAGGTGAAGGTTGTTGCTCATTGCAGGCAGGGTATCATTCTGCAATCGTATGCGTGTGATGAGATCTGCATTTATACCGCCTTTTCCTTGATTCTTCAGCGTGACATTGCCCGTACGGGGAGTAATAGACAACTCTTTTCCGAATACGGCTTTGGCTGATTTTACTTCCGGTTGTTGACGGCCGTTCCAACTCCAATTGAAATCCAGCGTACCGGACAGCTGTTCGGCCAAACGTCCCATGGCCATTAAGGCAAAAGCGGTGGATTGGGTGTTGAACCGATTCTCTTGTGCCAGGTTCTGTGAAACGACTTTGGCTTGTTGCAGAGCGGCTTGCTCACGATTCATCAAGAGCAAGGTTTCCAGAATCATCGCCTCATCCCGGTCTGAAGAACCATAGACGAAGTTTTGTGAAGAGTAGGGAGAGACCGTTGTATTTATATTGAATACCAACTCTCCGGCAGGCTTTGGCTTTCCGGTCAGCGCATAAGCTGCTGCCAACCTCCATTTGGCTTGCATGGATAATCCCGGTTGCTCCTTCATCCGGTTCATGGCACCATATTCCGGCGCACCGGCCAGAGCCAGCGTATAAAGCCTGAATGCTTGTTGCAATCCGCTTTGCCATTGCCGCCAATCATTGTCTTGCTGCGGCATTCGCCAATTCTGGGCAGCCGAACGCTGGAAACGCTTCCATTTGTTCAACACGTTTTTGTTGACGGCATATCCTTTTTCCTGAGCCAGAACAAGGAACATTCCGGCATAGGAGGTAACCCACTCGTCGGCAACGGCATTCCCGGGCCAATAGACCATACCTCCGTTGAGCAGCTGGCGTGCATAAAGTTGCTTGATAGCTTCTTGAACGTTCGTCTTTATTTTCTCGTTTTCTTTTTCGTCTATGGCCTTGAACTGACCGATAAATAACAACGGCAGTGCTTTGGATGCCAACTGTTCCGTGCAGTTGTGCTGATAGTTATAAAGGAAATCGAAGCGCCGGCTTATGTCTACTGAAGGAATGCGCGACACTTCCAGTTGCAGATGGCTGTCTGCGGGTGTTGCTCCTTGTAGCGTATAGGGGAGGGTTGCGCTTTGGCCTGCTTCTATCCATTGGCTGTTGCGAAGTGTAACGGTCGGATTGGGGTTGCGCACTTCTATTTCTATGGTTTCTTTTGTTTGTTGCCCTCCTCCACGGGCAGTCAGGTCGATGGTCGTTTTTCCTGTTCGGTCACCGGTTTTCACTTTGAAGAACACAAGTTGGTCGCCCGGCTGATGGAAAGTGGCGGATTGTTGCGGACTACCTGTTACTTGCACTCCTCCGCCGGAAGCCTGAATGGATACCGTTACATCCTTTATCCCTTTTTCCATGGCAAAGACATTGACCGGAACGTATATTTCCTCTTGTGTGCTCAACACACGGGGGAGTGTGGAGAGTAACATCAACGGTGTGCGTACAAAAGAGGTCTTTTCAGCTTTACCATAAGCTCCGTCTTGCCCTGCTATTACCATAGTACGTACAGAACCTACATACATGGGCAGTTTCAACGTGTGTGTCTGTTGCTTGCCTTTACCTATATGGAATGGCCCGATAAACTTCACTACCGGTTTGAACCGGTTGGCTTTGGCTTCTGCAGGCTTAAGCATTTCATCGCCTCCGGTACTGAATAAAGAGGGGTATCGTCCGGCAGAAGCTCCCAATACATCATCATACATATCCCACGTACGAATTCCTAAAGCTTCACGGGCATAAAATTCATTCCACGGATCGGGAGTCTTGAAATTAGTGAGGTCGAGCAAGCCATCGTCTACAATGGCTAATGTATAGGTCATGGGCTTGCCGTTCTTTTCCTTGACGGTGATTTGGAAATCCGTTTCGGGGCGCAATACTTCAGGCATGTTGATTTGAGGCTGTAAAATGGTTTCCTTGTTCGTCACCGATACCGGAGCGATGCCATACATACGTATCGGCAAATCATTTACAGTCTGTGCATGAGGTTGTAGCAAACTGATATGCAGATAAACATTCGGAGCCATTTCAGGCGTTATTTTGAATGAATATTTGGCGTCTTTCCGGCTGTCTATCTCAATCCATTCACGTTTTAGCAGCGTGCTTCCGTTTTCTAATGATACCAATGCCCGTCCTCCCGCCGCAGCAGGGATCACTGCTGTTGCTGTTTCTCCTATCTCGTAAGCATCCTTGTCTAATGAGAAGGTCAGCATTTTGATGCCGCTCGGATCGGTTTTGCCGGAACGCCCGCGCCATTCCGGCCAGTCGATATAGACGGTACCTCCGGTAGCGTGACCGCTCTCTTTGTCCTTTACATATACCAGATATCGTCCCCAGTCGGGATAATCGATCCGGAATTTGAAATTCGTTTTTCCACCGTAGGTTTGCAGAGTTCCGCCGGCTACCGGCTTGATGGAGCTGCTATTAATATAAGTGCCGAAAGATTTTTCTTGGTTTTCCCACCACCAGCTCCAGTCTACCTTATATATTTTATACTCCAGGTTGGAACGGCTTATCGGTTGCCCTTTGGAGTCTACAGTCACAATGTCGAAGGTATGTTCCTTGTCTGTCTCAATATGCTTCCCTTTGGGTTGATTCAGGTTGATGCCGACATAGGAAGTGAATGGAGAGAATGGTACGTTTTGAGTGAAAATGCTGGCATCTCCTCCCGGCTCGAATACACGGGTGGTTAGTGTAGCGTTCAGCATGCCCGGCGCATTGGCGGCATTCGGGAGTTTCAGCATGAACGAAGTTCTTCCTTCATTGTTCAGCGTCCCATTGAGCGTCTCGGTCTTGATGGTCGTAAATTCCGTTGCGGGGTTATTGAAAATGTATTGTCCGTAGTTCTTGAATTGAGTGTTTACTTTCGATAAAGACATTTCTACTGTGGTTTTCAATTGTGAGGCAGTGGCTCCGGTCAGCCATGTGGAAGACAGTGTGACCGGTATTTCTTTGGCCGATGCTTGCAAAACCTGTGGTAGTCTCATATTAATTTTCAGACGGTTTGGTTTTACGGTTTCTATTCGGATACTTTTATGAAATGCTGTGCCGCCTACTTTGACATATGCATTCCAAAGGCCGGTCGGGTCTGCCATTTGTGTAGGTATATGGAAGGTATAGAACCCGTTTGTGCCTTCTGTAGAGATGGACTTTGTATAGAATTGTCCTCTTGGATTGTATAATTCAAGTGACACCGGGTGTTTGTCGGGAATTCTTTTTTCCCGGTCTTCCAGGATGAAAGCGATGTGCAGGGTATCTCCCGGTCTCCAGACACCTCTTTCACCATATACATATCCTTTCAATCCCTTTTGTATCTCTTTGCCGCCTACGTCGAACCGGCTGACCGACTGCTCTTCACCATCGGCTATGCGGACATATGCTTTTTGTTCTTCCGACTCGGCTACCACGATAAAGGGGGCACCTTTGGGAGTGATTTCAGCAAATCCTTCGCTGTTTGTCTCACCGGTTCCGATGGGTTGTAACTGGAAATTATAAACTGTTAGCTTGGCTTTGCTTACCGGATTGGTATCCAGAATGTTGTTTGTTGTAATCCATAGTTTGTTTAAAGAGTTCTTCTTCACAATCATTCCCAGATCGGAAGCCAATACGTTGCAGGATGCTGCTCTGTCAGAATCCATGTAATAAGATGGGTGGCATGGATTGTCACGCTCTTGCCAGTTATATTGTGCCCAATCTATTTCTATGCCTCCATTATAGTAGAAATAACTTTGCGGAACATCCCAATTTGCTTCTTCGGATTCTGAAATAGTATTATCACTGATTTTGGTCAGCTTTTCTGAAGCGGAGTTATCGGCAAACTGCATGTTTTTGTTTTCTGTTCCTCCACAGGGGTATGCCGAATACTCCTGGCGGAATGAAAGAATGACACGGTAGATGGCTCCCGGCTCCTGCCTTATCAATCCGGCCAGATCTATGGAATAATCTCCCCAGTGATGTATGTCTTTTGTATTGTCTTTGCTCAGCCAAAGGGTTTTGCGGTATATCAATCTTCCGGAACGGCGTAGTTCATTGGCAGATGAGAGGGTGTTTGTTTGCATAAACATCAGTATGTTTTTCTCGAAAACGCGAACCACATTTAGATCTACCGCGTAGAGATTAACGGCTCTGAATGGAATGACTTGACTTTTGGAGTCCGGTAATATGGCGGCAGAAGTTGCCATTTCCACTTGCGGTTTCAAATTAAGTTCACTGAAAGAGATGGATTGGGGAGTGCCGAGCGGCTTCTCATTGTAGTCTTTTACTCCTTCGTGTATTTTTAAGGTTACTTTATCCAATTGGTTGGATTCAAAATAGAGGTATACCCTGTTGTCTTTTACTTGGAAAATAGAATTTGGAACTTCGGGTATTTCAATCAGTCCTTTTAAGTCTTGATTGGTAGAGATTGGTTCTGAGAATACGATTTCAATACCATTTTCAGGTTGTTCTATACGTTCGGCCGAAAGAAAACAGAAACTGTCTTTTGCCGGAATCAGAATCTTTTTTTCCGCATGTTGGTCTATACCGGCGGAACTCCCTTCAGCTTTCAGGCTTAATTGATAGTCTTCGGTTCCTCTCGGGATATTGTTAATCTCGAATAGGTATAGGGTGGGGTTGTCCGTTGCAGTAATGGTTACAGGAAAGCTTTGTCCTTTGTCTGCACTGATGGATAGAATCTTCTCTGCTTCTTCTTTCGTCATGATATCACTAAAGCGCAACTCCCCTTTTATAGTCACCAGGTCAGGTTGTGTGGCTGTAACGGTAATCGGATCCGTATGTATCGCGAAATTGCGTTCTTGCACCCGGAACGAGAAATTGAACTCTTTGAGATGACTATCTACATTCACAAACTCTCCTAATTGGAAAGTTCCTTCATAAAGTTTTCCCGGCTTTAGGCTTCGCTCTTCAGGGACAAACTCAATGGTATTGTTGTTTATCCAATATGCTTTGCCTTTTAAGGATGGAGAAAAACTAAAAGGATTTTTCTTCAACTCATTATTCAGATCTACCATTGGCTGATCTTGCGTAAGCTCAATGCGTATGCTGGAATTTTGTGAAATAACTCCTCCCGTGTACGCATTGATATAAGGAGCATACTCGGCAGAAGGAATAATGTCTTTCCTGTCTGTGCCACAAGAAGAGATGATACCGGCGATGAATAAGATAAACAAGAAGAGCAATGATTTGCCGGTTATGCAATGCTTGAATTTAGTTTTTTTCATAGTGATATGGTTTTATATGAATTGAAATGAATCTGCATCTTTCCATGCAGGAAATTTTGATCTGAATTCTCTTAGATCAGAAAGGTTGAGTGTTATGGTAGCAATCCTTTCCTCGTTGTCGGGAATGTTTGTCAGTAACTCTCCTTTGGGCGAGAAGACTGCACTGCCTCCATTATGCGGCAATCCATGATTGTCCGAGCCTATGCGGTTTACCCCACATGCGTAACTCATGTTTTCTATTGCACGGGCTTGCAACAGGGTATCCCAAGCTTTCCGGCGGGAAGCCGGCCAATTGGCAACGTATATCACCAAATCATATTCGTTTTTCACATTGCGGCTCCACACGGGGAATCGCAGGTCGTAACACACGAGCAACAGAATATTCCAGCCGCAATAAGAAATGATGAGACGCTTGTCTCCGGCACCAAAGTGCTTGGTTTCGCTCCCCATCCGGAAGAGGTGGCGTTTGTCGTAATAATAGTCGTTCCCCTCAGGAGTGAGGAAGAAAGCGCGGTTATGATAAGAGGTGGCTCTGCCGGATGAGGTTTCGCCGGTGGCAATGAAGCTACCTGTAATGGCAAACCGGAATTCTTTGGCCCATTGGCGTAGGGTCGTGATGGTTTCACCTGTTATCGGTTCGGCCAAACGGGCGGTATCCATGCTGAATCCTGTGGAGAACGTTTCCGGTAAAACAACAATCTCCGTCGCTCCGCGAAGAGTTTCCAGCTTTTCACGGATACGACAGAGATTTTCTTGTTTATTTTCCCAAACGATATCTGTTTGTATAATACTGACTCGCATGGTATTTACTTTGGTTATTTAAATTGCTCCTATATCAAAATTTTCGGGATGTTTGCCTCTGTAGGTTTTAAAATAAAGCTTTATTTCGCGCATGTCCTTCTCAATATCTCCGGTAGGCATGATTGCCTTGGTGCATGAAATGGTTTTTGAAGGATAGTCTATCCCGATTAGTAAAATAGGCACTTGTGCTTTAAGTGCTATATAATAGAAACCTTTTTTCCAATTAGAGTTGGCCTTACGTGTTCCTTCGGGAGTGATGGCCAAATGAAAGTGCGTGCTGGTGGCAAACTTCTCGGCCATTTGGTCTACCAAAGAAGACTTATGTCCACGGTTTACAGGGATACCTCCAACAGCTTTGAATATCAGTCCTAAAGGGAAAAAGAACCATTCTTTCTTCATCATGAAACTGGTCTTACGACCAATGGCTCCATAAAATAATTTACCGATAAATAAATCCCAATTGGATGTATGAGGTGCTGCACAGATTACGCACTTGTCATAGTCTGTCACCGTTACGTTGGTTTTCCAACCCAGAAGGCGGTAATAAATAAAACGATAGAAAGCTTTCTTCATCTTATTTAAGTTTGCCCATTGCATCAATAATTTCGCCGACTTTTGCGTTGAAGTCGGCATGCAGCTTTTTGTAGAAACCTTTAGTGTTTCCCGGTTCGGCGTGGCTGATGCGGCTGATGAATTCGTCTTGCATTTTCAGTATTTCAGCCATTAAATCATCCGTCTTCTGTTTATCTGTGCCGGGCACATACAATCCGTTTACTAAACATTCTGCAAAGAGTTCGCCTGCGATATAATTGATGTTTTTCTTTAAATTTCTTCTACTTGCCATAATTTTTTAGTTTTAAATGAATAATAATAGTTACAGATAACCATGCTTTACATTGGCTTCTGTTTTGCAAATATAGTATTTATAAATTAAAAAACATTGAATAATGCAGATAAAAAATAATTATTCCGGGAATCCATCTCTCGCTAGAGAACCTTATGGATGGATACATGGAAGATGTTTGAATGGCTTATTGGTATTTATGATTGCAGCCTTAAGATTTTCCGGTTTTACACTTGTATAAGCATAAACTTACACATCTGGGGTATACATATTACAAGAAGAACCGTGCGATAATGACTCATTACTCAAACTTTGCGACAAAGGTATTACAATAAATCGACTAACAAACCTTTTTTGTCTTATTATTTTTGAATAAGAAGCTGTTAATGTCATTTTATGCATTAATTTTGGTTTCCTGTTTGCATATCTACTGAAAAAGAACGAAATTTGCAATGTTTTTTAAAACAGGACTTTATTTACACCTTTAAATACAATAAACAAAATGACTAAAAGTGCATTGCAAATTGCAAGGGCTGCTTACCAGCCTAAACTTCCGAAAGCGCTGAAAGGAACTGTTAAGGCTGCCGCTGGAGCAGCTACTCAGTCGGTAGCAGATCAGGAAGAAATCAAGAAACTGTTTCCTAATACGTATGGAATGCCTTTGATTAAGTTTGAGGCTACTGATGAAGCGACTGACTTTCCTGCCATGAATGTGGGTGTTATCCTTTCCGGAGGTCAGGCTCCCGGTGGTCACAATGTAATTTCCGGTATATTCGATGGCATCAAGAAGTTGAATAAAGACAGCAAATTGTACGGATTCATTCTTGGTCCCGGAGGTTTGGTAGACCACAACTACATGGAACTGACTGCTGATATTGTTGATGAATATCGTAATACAGGCGGTTTTGATATTATCGGTTCAGGCCGTACTAAACTGGAAAAAGAAGAGCAATTTGAAAAAGGCTATGAAATCCTGAAAAAGCTTGATATCAAAGCTCTGGTTATCATTGGTGGTGACGACTCCAATACGAACGCTTGTGTTTTGGCTGAATATTATGCAGCCAAGAAGTATGGAGTGCAGGTGATTGGTTGTCCGAAGACCATTGACGGCGACTTGAAAAATGACATGATTGAAACTTCTTTCGGTTTTGATACTGCCTGCAAAACTTATTCGGAAGTTATTGGTAATATTCAACGCGACTGTAACTCTGCTCGTAAGTACTGGCACTTCATTAAGTTGATGGGTCGTTCTGCTTCTCATATCGCTTTGGAATGTGCTTTGCAGGTACAGCCCAATGTCTGCATTATCTCTGAAGAGGTTGAGGCTAAGAATATGTCTTTGGATGACATCGTGACCGGTATTGCCCAAGTAGTTGCCAGCCGTGCCGCTCAAGGCAATAACTTCGGTACGGTTCTTATTCCCGAAGGTTTGGTTGAGTTTATCCCGGCCATGAAGAGCCTTATTGCAGAACTAAACGACTTCCTTGCTGCCAATGCTGAAGAGTTTGCTCAGATTAAAAAATCTCACCAACGCGATTATATAATCCGCAAACTGTCTTCGGAAAATGCTGCTATTTATGCAAGTCTTCCCGAAGGTGTGGCACGTCAGTTATCTTTAGACCGCGACCCGCACGGAAACGTACAGGTGTCTTTGATTGAAACGGAAAAACTGCTGTCAGAGATGGTGGGTACAAAGTTGGCCCAATGGAAAGAGGAAGGTAAGTTCGTAGGTAAGTTTGCTGCTCAACACCACTTCTTTGGCTATGAGGGACGTTGCGCTGCTCCGTCTAACTTTGACGCTGACTACTGTTACTCATTGGGTTATGCTGCTTCTGCACTGATTGCCAACGGAAAGACTGGCTACATGTCTTCAGTACGCAATACAACTGCTCCTGCCGACGGATGGATTGCAGGCGGTGTGCCCATTACAATGATGATGAATATGGAACGTCGTCACGGTGAAATGAAACCGGTTATCCAGAAAGCTTTGGTAAAGCTGGATGATGCTCCTTTCAAGACTTTTGCTGCCAAACGTGATCGTTGGGCTACTGAAACAGACTATGTATATCCGGGTCCTATCCAGTATTTCGGACCGACAGAAGTTTGTGACCAACCGACCAAGACGTTGCAATTGGAGCAATCGAAATGATTTGTCGGTTCAATTAAGTTATAATAAAGCATAAGGTCGTGTCAAAAACGTCTTTCTGACTATATTTTAGGCGCAGATTACGTGGATTAGTTCATCAATAACGTGCTAATTCGTGGAATCCGTGCCTAATTTTATTATAACAAAAGCGATAACCTCTTTTTTGACATATCCATTCTTCTTACTTACTCACGCATGGCAACCAAGACTACATCTGCCAAATCCCGGCATGAGACTGCTGGCTCTCGTCGTCGCCTTTCTTCGAAGGGAAAAAAGAAAATGCAGTCTCATACCATGTCTGCATGGTTGCGCAATCTTTGGGCTGTCTGCATCATTCTTGTTTTTGCTTCCGGATTCTATTACTTTTTTATCCGTCCTTATGCCTATCGTTGGAAGCCATGCCATGGGCGGAAAGGATATGGCGTATGTATGCCTTGCGATTATGAGGTACATGGTCTGGATATCTCTCACTATCAAGGGAGGATAGACTGGGAAAAGTTATCGCGCAACAAGGAGGCCGAATATCCTATTCATTTTATTTTTTTTAAGGCTACCGAAGGTGGTGATCATGGTGACGATACTTTTACGCAAAACTTCGGGCAAGCACGTAAACACGGTTTTATCCGTGGCGCTTATCATTATTTTATTCCTAAGACAGACGCTCGCAAGCAGGCCGATTTTTTTATCCGTACCGTGCAATTGACAAAGGGTGATTTGCCACCAGTGCTCGATGTGGAAACTATCGGTAAGAAATCTCCCCAGGAACTTAAAGGGGCTGTAAAAATCTGGCTGGACAGGGTCGAATCTCATTATGGTGTGAAGCCTATCCTTTACACTTCTTATAAATTCAAGGAGCGCTATCTCAGCGACTCCATCTTTAATACATATCCATATTGGATAGCCCATTATTATGTGGATTTCGTGCGCTATGAAGGCAAATGGCAGTTCTGGCAACACACAGACGTGGGCACCGTTCCCGGCATTGAGGAGGAAGTGGACTTAAATGTATTTAACGGAACATTAGGGCAGTTGCAGGCACTTACACTGCAGGAGTAGCCGGAGCATTGTGGCAACAGAACTCTCTTTCTATGATTTTATGCACAAAAAAGTTATGCTAATCTCTACAACTACTCCTTTCGACGAAAATATGTGAAACTCTTCCTGCAAGCTTGGTTCCGTGAAGATGTGCTTTGCGTATGTCGTATTTCTTTTATTCTTTTCTGAACAGTACTACGGCCCATTGATTCTTCTCGCAATGGTGTATGAGGTGTAATCCGTTTTTTTCGGCTTCGGCTTGTATGGCAGGAATATCATTCGCGTAGAAACCACTCATCAAGAGGCTTCCTCCTTGATTCATACGGCTGACATAATGTTTCATGTCATTCAACAAAATGTTACGATTGATATTGGCAATGATGATGTCGAACGGCCCTTTGTCTTTCAATGAAGATGCGTCTCCTTGAAATACGTCAATGTTGTCCACACGATTCAATTCTATATTCTCGAGGGAGTTGCGCACGCACCACTCATCTATGTCGATGGCAGTGCAAGGAGTTGCACCACGCATACGTGCCAGTATGGCAAGGATAGAAGTACCGCATCCCATGTCGAGCAACGACTTTTCTTGCAGGTCACTGTCCAATAACTCACTGATGATGAGACTGGTCGTTTCGTGATGTCCTGTACCGAAAGCCATCTGGGGATTAATGACAATGTCATATTCTGCTTGGGGCACATCTTTGTGAAAAGTACTGTGAATAACGCAGCGATTGTCAATAACAATAGGTTGGAAGAAATTCTTTTCCCACTCCTCATTCCAGTTTCGGTCTTCTGCTTCCGTGTAGTTGTATTCTATATTCACATCGGGTAGGGGAAACTCTGCGAGAGCTTCCTTCAGAGCCGATTCATTGTAAAGGGCTTTTTGAATATAGGCATTAATGCCATCGGTTTGTTCGACAAAACTTTCGAAACCTGCTTCGGCCAAGACTGCAGAAAGGACATCGTTTACGACTTCTGTACATGGGGTGGTTTGGAAAGTAAATTCTAAATATTTCATAGGAATATGGCTGTTTGTTAAATGTGGAATGTGATGTTAAGAAACAAACTTATTTCTGTGTATCTTTGTTTCTTGTATGCAAAGATAGGGCAAAAATCCGGTTCTGTAAGCGAATCGCATGTATGTTTATATAGATTATTTTCACATTCAGTGCGATGAACAAGTGTTTAGGGAATTCCCTATGTCTTTTTGGGGGAAATCTGCTGTATGGGAGAAATTCCGGTATTATCTTTGCAATGTGGAGAAATAGATAGACGTTAAATTAATAAACCAGATGAGTATGAAAAAGATTGTTTTTTTATCGCTTTTTGCCTTGTGCCTCCCTTGGACACTGGTGGCACAAAGTATAGATGACGACCTCTACTATGTTCCTTCTAAAAAAAAGAAGGAGGTGAAGCAAGAGAAGAAAGTGGCCGAACCGGTGGAAGAGATCGTAATAAAGTCGGATGCACCGACCACTGTATATTCATCACGGGGTAATACAACTGTTGTCGTAAAAGAACGCAAGGGTAATGTTCGTGATGTGGACGAATACAATCGTCGTTATGACTCTCGCAATAATAATTTTGTGATGGAGAATGACACGCTGTACATTGAAGAAAAAGAACACCCGGAACTGGATGGAGAGTGGGTCGGCAATCGTTTTGAAGGTTCGGAAGATGATTACGAATATGCCACCCGTATCATTCGCTTCCGCAATCCCCGTTATGCCATCAGTATCAGCAGCCCGCTGTATTGGGATGTGGTGTATGGACTGAATTCATGGGAGTGGAATGTATATACCGATGGCTTGTATGCCTATGCTTTCCCGACTTTTACTAATCGTTTATGGTGGGATTGGCGATATAATTCCCATGGTTGGTGGGGCGGTTATCCCTACTATGGTTGGGGATGGAACAGCTGGTACAGTCCGGGCTGGAGCTTCGGCTGGAGTGGCTGGTACGGTGGCGGTTGGTGGGGCTATCACTACCATCCCTATTATAACGGTTGGTATCATGGAGGCGGCTATTGGGGTGGCAGCTATGGCCGGGAAAGTGGAAGCGTTTATACCAATCGCCGTTATTCGGGCACGCGAAGCACCGGTGCGGTGCACAGAAGCTATGGCAGCCGGGGTACGAGAACCGATGGCTGGCAGAACAGGCGCAATGAGGAAAGTTCTTCACGTCGCGTGATAGGAACGCGTTCGTCCAATGACCGTTCGGGCATCTCGACGAATCGGATGGATGCCTCTTCTTCAAGACGTTCTACTTATACGCGTCCGAGCAGCACACGCACCACGGTGGGAACATCGAATGCCGAGAGCGTGCGTACAAGCACCAGCCGCGGATATTCCACGAGGTACTCAGGAACGGAGAGCGGTGTGCGTGGCACAGCCATACGCAGTTCCTCCACCCGTAGTGATAACTCGACTTATAGCCGCGGAAGCTCCACGGAAAGAACGCGCAGTTATTCCAACGGAGACAACAGTCGCTCATACAACAGTAATAACAGCAGTACTACCCGCTCTTCTTCATACTCTTCGGGCAGCACACGTTCGGGTGGCGGAGGTTATTCCACGGGAGGCGGCTCTACACGTTCGGGCAGCGGAGGTGGAGGTTCCAGCCGGAGAAGATAAACGCGGATGTTTTATGTAATTTATTGATTGAACATGAAGAAAAGAATGATATTGGTTGCATTTGCCGCCGGTTTGTCGGCAGCGGCAATGGCACAAACGGTATATGATGGCGTGGATGTAGCTTCCAAAGACCTGAGCGGTACGGCTCGTTTTGTTGGTATGGGCGGTGCTTTGGGCGCTTTGGGCGGCGACATTTCTACCATAGGCACCAATCCCGCCGGTATAGGCATCTATCGGAGCAACGACTTGATGCTGTCTGTGGACTATTCGCTGTCGAGAACAGAGAGTGCTTTCAGAAATAATAAGTATAGCATGAGCAAAGCCCGGTGGAATTTCGATAATATGGGTTTTGTCTATTCTACTAAGGTGGGAGACCGCACCTCCTTGCGCTATGTGAACTTTGCTTTCAACTATCAGAAAGTGAAATCGTTTGTCCGCAGCATGAGTGCGGAGGCCGATCTGGGCAGAGATTCGCAAACGTTCCTGATGGCCGGCATGTCCGATGGAATAGGCCCTGACTTGTGGAAGAACAATCCGTTCGACCATAATGATATAGGCTGGCTGTCGGCGCTGGGCTATGAAGGAGGATTGATAGATCCCAGCATAACTACTAAGCGGACAGATTTTCCATATAAGGAGAATGGCGTACAGTTGACGAACGAGAAGGGTGAGCCGCTTTACTTGGACTATGGCAATTATGTCAGTGTGCTTGGTCATGACGATACGTCCTACATGCGCGAGTTCAAATCGAGAAAAACCGGGGGCGTCCATAACTATGACTTCAACGTGGCTTTCAACTTCAACGAACGTTTCTTCCTGGGATTTACGCTCGGCATCAGTGATGTGGATTATAACAAGTATACCTTGTATGACGAAGATTTCCGCACGGCGGCCGGCGCAAGCAATCATACCGGATATATCTTGGAAAGTTTCAACAAACTGACCGGAGTGGGGGTCGACTTCAAGGCCGGAGCCATTGTGCGCCCGTTCGAGGATTCTCCTTTCCGCATCGGGCTGGCTTTGCATACGCCCACGTTTTATCAGATGACATGGGCCACGTCCGCACGATTGGTTTCCGATTTGATAAGAGACAACAAACCCCACCAGACGGTGGTGGACAGCTATGACTACTTGAAGGATGCCGACTTGAAGTTCGAATATCAGATGCACACTCCATGGACATACAATGTCAGCATGGGCTATACGGTAGGCAACCGACTGGCTTTGGGTGCGGAATATGAATACAAAGACTACTCCACCATGAAGTTCAAGTATTCCGACGGTGTGAATATGAACTTCCAGACCAATGAAGCTAAAAACTTTTGTCTAAAAGGAGTACATGCCCTCCGCTTGGGAGCCGAATATAAGGTGATACCTCAGTTTGCCCTGCGCGCCGGATATAATTACATCTCCTCGGCTTTCAAGAACGGTGCCATCAAAGCCCTCCCGAATGAGTCTATCAACACCGATACGGATTTTACCAATCTGAAATCGATGAACAACTACACATTGGGCATCGGCTATAGAGGCAAGGCGTTCTATGCCGATTTGGCCTACAAATATTCGGTGCAGAAAGGAGAATTCTATCCCTTTGCCTATAAGGATGGAGATGCTTACTACACCCCCGAAGTGATCAAGGTGACGGATACACGCAGTAAGGTATTGGTTACGCTGGGCATGCGCTTCTGAAACGCTGTCCTCCCGGCGTGACATAATCGCTGCGGAAAACATAAAGGGTGAGGCTATAAGGTCATTGTAATCTATCTGATTTGCCGACTTTATAGCCTCGCTTCTATTTATGGGTTATAGTGAGAGGCTACCAATACCATGCTATGCCAAACGAGTAGGGAGACACTTCCGGTCCTTTGTCTTTTTGGAATAATCCTTGGGTGGAGTAGCGCAAATAGAAACCTATATTGCCATAACCGGCTTGCGCCAACAAGCCTATACCCACGGGGCGTACATACATACCTTTACCCATTGTCTGTTTCTTGCCTCCATTGATTCGTGAGAAAGATTTTACACTATGGCGAATCTCTATTTCGGGTCCGGCATTGACGAAGAGTTTGCTTCGGCCTATTCTTTGTTGCCATTCCAGCAATATGGGTATGCGGAAGAAGAAGTGGCGGAAACGGCTTTTACTGTAATCGGTCGTTTCGTCGCCCGTAGTGAGCATACTCTTTCCATCTCCTTTCAGCAGGGCACGATTTCCGTCGATGCCGAATGAACGATACCCCCAGTTTATACCTGCATTGATGCCCCAATGCGGGTTTTTCTTGAAATTGTGATAAGCGGACAATACATTGAAACCTAATTCCCATGACTTTGACAGGTCGAGTGTTATCTTATCGCTTGCCTCGAAAGAGAAAAAACTGTCGGACAACCAGCCGTAGCCTATAAACACGCCGGAACAATGCGGGTCGTAAGAATTGTACCTCTTTTTTCGGGGAATGAAAGGCAGGGCATCCAGAAACGTGCGCTTGTCTGCATCTACTTTTTCAAGATACACTCCTTCAAAAATCTGTACTTCTTTCTTTTCGCCCTCCTCTGATTGTTCTTCATATACTTTGATGCGCATGTCTCCCTGTCCTTTCCGGATGATGATGGAGTCGCCTTTTGTTTCTACAACAGCTTTCTGTTCGAGGTTGTTGGGTTGTTGTGCTGCCATGCGGACTGTCGGTGCAGCAAGCAGGCAGGTCAGAATCATAATCTTGGTTTTCATACGTATATATGTTTTTTGATTGTTAGTGCGGTTTATAAAGCATATCCAGCATTTCTTTTTCGCCAAGCAGGCCCTCAATGTAGATAAGTGTTCCCATTGATTCTTTGCCTATTTTGAAGATGATATAGCGGTTCAGCATCTTTCCGTTTCGTTTCACCTCCTCCAACCGGTAATAGGCGCTGCGCAGAACTCCGTTTTCCATTACTTCCTGCGCTTTTTTTACATTGTTCTGCTTATCGCTGGCGATGGCTTGCTGTATTTCCTTGTGATAGGAGAGTACATTCTTGAATACGAGGCTTTTGTATGTTGTCATTCTGTATGATTTCAGGATGCTGCCATTCAGTTCTACTCTGGTGACGTCTTTCTGTTCGCCGTACTTATCGAATAGGCCGGCTATTTGAAGATCTTCTTGTGCCCGAACAATGACCGGCAGTATTATCAGCACTGAGAGAAGACATATACCTCGTAAATAAATCTGTATGGATGTTTTCATGACACGGTGTGTATATTAATGTTGAAACAAGAGGTAACTTAAATCGTCGTCGGTGAAGCCGGCATTTTGCAGAGCTTCCAATGCTTTGGATTCTACCAGTTTCTCGTCGGTATAGCACCGGCCGTCGATGATGACATAATTTTCGGGTGTCTGAGAGAGTGAGACTATTTGGGCTATTCCTACGAGTAGAAGCAATCCGGCGGCAATGCCGCTCAACATATAGAAGGTGCGATGCGGGCGAGTATATTGTCGGGCAGGCACTGTTTCGGAATCTCTTTTCGTTTTTGTGTTTGTCCGGTTCTCAACTTCTTCGGCCAGACAGGCAAATAGCGGACGATATATTTGCAGATGTTCCGGCACGTCATCTCCTTTGAAGAAACGGCGGAGTTCACGTTCTTCTTCGCACGAAGTTGCTCCTTCGAAGTATTTATCCAACAGTTCATCTATGTTCATGGTTCGTTTCTCCTTTTTCTTTCTTGTATGGTTTGCAGGTAGATGTCTCTCACTTTTTTTCTTGCCCTTGACAGGTTGCTGCGGATGGCTTCTGCTCCGCATCCCGTAATTGCGGCTATCTCGTCCGTTTCGTACTCCTCGATGTCTTTCATCCGCATGATGGTGCGTTGCAGGTTGGGAAGCGAATCGATGATTTCGCGCATCAGCCGGATTTCATCTTTGATTTCCAATAATCGTTCCGGTGTGCCTGTCAAGGCGGCTGCCTGCACGGTATCGAGCGGCAGATTGTCGTTGTGCCTGCTTCGCCACATATCTATGCAGATGTTGTGCGTCAACGTCATGGCAAATGCTTCGATGCTCCGGCATTGTTCCAGTTCAAGCCTTTTGTTCCATAGCTTGAGCATGGTTTCCTGAACAGCATCTTCTGCATCTTCCGGTTCGTTGGTCAGCTTCCTTGCATAGTTCAGCAGCTTGGCGCGGAGTGGAAGAACGGTTATTTGAAATTGTTTGAGTTCCATTTACACAGATATGACGGATGAGAAACGCGAACGTGACATCGAAGTATGAAAAAAAGGGACTGCTGTTTCCAGTCGGTCCCTTTTTATTGCATTGTTTTTAAGTTGCGGCAGATTATTTCTTGAAATAACGGTTGTACAATCCTTCGAAACCTTTGCCGTGGCGTGCTTCGTCCTTGGCCATTTCGTGAACGGTATCGTGGATGGCATCCAGATTCAGTGCTTTGGCACGGGTAGCGATGCGTTTCTTATCTTCGCATGCACCGCATTCGGCATTCATTCTTTTTTCAAGGTTGGTTTTGGTGTCCCATACGCAGTCGCCCAGCAACTCGGCAAATTTGGAAGCGTGTTCTGCTTCTTCCCAAGCGAAACGTTTGAAAGCTTCTGCTATTTCAGGATAACCTTCACGATCGGCCTGACGGCTCATAGCCAGATACATGCCGACTTCCGTGCATTCGCCCATGAAGTGGTTGTTCAGGTCTTTAATCATTTCGTCGTCGCAACCTTTGGCTACGCCGATAACATGTTCGTCGGCAAATACTAACGGGCCGTCGGCTTTAGCTTCCTCAACTTCCACGAACTTGCTGGCAGGAGCTTTACACAAAGGACATTTTTCGGGAGCTGCGTCTCCTTCATGAACGTAACCGCAGACAGTACATCTAAATTTCTTCATTTTTCTCAGATTTTAATTAGTTGAATTAGTTATTGTTTGTTGTACCCGAACGCTCTTGTTCGATACAGTGTTTGCAGATTCCTTTATAATAGTAGTGTGTTTCTTGTATGTCGTGTCCTTCCGTATTTGTTATTTCGGGTTGTTTGCACAATGCTTTGCTTTGCAGGTCGTACACTCTTCCGCAACGTTTACATAAAAAATGAGCATGCAGGGAGGTATCGGCGTCGTAACAGGTGTTCCTATCATCAATCGTCAGCGTTTGGGCGGCGCCTTGCTCGCTCAACAGTTTCAATGTATTGTACACGGTTGTTTTCGACAAGGTCGGTATGCCCGGAGCCAATGCCGTGTATATCTCGTCTACGGTGGGATGCGTGCGATGCTCCATCAGATAGTTCATGATTGCTATCCGTTGCAGGGAAGGCTTTATACTATGTTCTTGCAGTCGTTTAATGGCATCCATATTGTTTTGTTTTTTTAACTTGTAATGGTTACATTTTTAGCTCTCTTGCAAAGATAGGAACTTCTTTGCAGCCACCAAAATATTTCTGTGCTTTTTTAGAGGCTGTTTTGAATTTGTTTTAGTTCCCGTAAGGGTTTCCTCTTTAAGGATTTTGTCTGTCCTCATAAGAATCGTGTCCTTTTGCAGCCATGCAAATTGCTTGCAAGATTATTCGCCATGAAACACGGATTATTGATAATCATTTTTTACTATCAAGGGATGACATGCCATATCCTTTCTTTTTCTTCTTTTACCCCTCTCAGAAGTACTTCTGAGAGGGGGTGAATCAGTCGGCGACTGAAACCATTTCAGTCCCTGAGTGAAACCATTTCAGTCGGCGACTGAATGTGGTTCGTTCGGCGACTGAAACAGGCTGTGTCGGGAATCGAACGGATTTCTGATTTTTTTGTAAAATAAAATGGGGATATGGGGTGCGTTCTCTTACTGCTTTTTTCCATGGAGATACCGTCGAAGAGGGGAGCTGAGAAGATTTGAGGTGCGAAACTCCTGATTGTTTTGGCTTTATGGAGAAATTAGCGTACTTTTGCGACATTGATATACATAGAAAGCATTTCTTATGAACTACGGATACGTAAAAGTTGCGGCGGCTGTACCCCGCGTCAAAGTGGCAGACTGCCGGTTCAATGCCGAACAAATTGAAAAAGAGATAATCATTGCCGATGGGAAAGGCGTGCAAATCATTGCTTTCCCCGAACTGTGCATCACCGGATATACATGCGGCGACCTTTTCGCGCAGCAACTTCTGCTCGAAGAAGCGGAGATAGGATTGATACGGATTCTCAATGACACGCGTCAGATGGATATCATTTCGATATTGGGCATGCCCGTGGCATGCAATGGGGCATTGCTGAATGTGGCGGTTGTCATTCAGAAGGGGAAGGTGTTGGGAGTCATTCCCAAGACCTATCTGCCCAATTACAAAGAGTTCTACGAGAAGCGTTGGTTCACTTCTGCTTGCGAAGTACGCGAGAGCAGCATACGCCTTTGCGGACAAGTGGTGCCGATGGGTCGAAACCTGCTGTTTGAAGCGGCAGACGTCACATTCGGGGTTGAGATTTGCGAAGATTTATGGGCACCCATCCCGCCCAGTTCCGTATTGGCTCTGCAGGGAGCGGAGCTGTTGTTCAATCTCTCGGCCGATACCGAGGCCATCGGTAAGCATGCCTATCTGCGTTCGCTCATCGGTCAGCAGTCCGCACGCTGCATATCGGGCTACGTATTCAGTTCGTGCGGTTTCGGCGAGTCTACTACGGATGTGGTGTTTGCAGGCAACGGGCTGATATATGAAAACGGCAATTTGTTGGCGGCAAGCAAACGCTTTTCTTTCGAGGAGCAGATGGTGGCCGGCGAGATAGACGTGGATTATTTGCGTGCCGAACGCAGGGTCAATACCACCTTTGCCGCTTGTCGTGCAAACTGCGCTTCGGAACCTGCCGTACGCATCTCTACCGAGTATGTCGATGGCAAGGACTTGAACCTGACCCGTACTTACAATCCGCATCCTTTTGTCCCGCAGGGTGCTGCTTTGGATGAGCGTTGCGAAGAGATATTCTCCATCCAGACGTCCGGACTGGCGCAACGCTTGGTGCATACCAAAGCTCAAAGTGCCGTTGTGGGAATATCCGGCGGATTGGATTCTACATTGGCATTGTTGGTCTGTGTAAAGACTTTCGATAAGTTGGGGTGGTCTCGCTGTGGCATTATCGGCGTAACCATGCCGGGTTTCGGAACAACCGACCGTACTTATACCAATGCCGTCAATCTGATGAAAGCCCTCGGTGTGACAATACGTGAGGTCAGCATCAAAGAAGCGTGCATCCGGCATTTCAAGGACATTAATCATGACATCGACGTGCACGATGTGGTATATGAAAACGCGCAGGCACGCGAGCGCACTCAAATCCTGATGGACATTGCCAACCAAACCCGGGGGCTGGTGATTGGAACGGGCGACCTTTCGGAACTGGCTCTGGGGTGGGCCACGTACAACGGCGACCACATGTCCATGTACGGTGTGAATACCGGTATTCCCAAAACATTGGTAAAGCATCTGGTGAAGTGGGTGGCAGAGAATGGCATGGATGATGCTTCGCGCGGTACGCTGCTCGATATTGCAGATACTCCCATCAGTCCGGAACTTATTCCGGCAGACGAAAACGGCAATATCAGTCAGGTTACGGAAGATTTGGTAGGGCCATATGAACTTCACGACTTCTTCCTGTATTATTTCATCCGTTGCGGTTTCCCTCCTTCCAAGATTTTCTTTTTGGCTGCACGTACTTTCAAGGGAGTATATGATGAGGAGACCATCCGTAAATGGTTGCAGACTTTCTATCGTCGTTTCTTCAGTCAGCAATTCAAACGCTCCTGTCTGCCCGATGGCCCTAAGGTGGGGAGTATTTCCCTCAGTCCGCGCGGCGATTGGCGGATGCCGAGCGATGCAGGGAGCGAGATGTGGTGGAAGGGGTAGAGGGAAGAGGTTTCCTTTTCAACCACGCATTCAAACTGTCCAACAGCACGGGCGATTGCTTGCTCACCGCCCATGAATAGAACTGCGTGAAGCTGATGGCCGTATTGATATCTATCTGAGGCAGGCTGTCGGCAAGGGCACGGGCAATGCTTTCGTCACATACGGCATAGTCGATGTCGCCGTGCGCCACCAATGCAATCAGTTGCTCGGAACCATACTTCTCTATCTCTTTGACGTAGATTGTATCGCCGATTTCATTTCCTAAATTCCGGATGCGCAGTATGGAGGGAGAGCCTTTTACTACGTGCAATGTCTTTTCCGCCAAGTCGAGCTGGCTCTTGATAAACCGTGATGAGTCGGGAGCGTTCCGGAGATTCCGTTGCACCAAGACCTGTCTGCTTAGTGCAATCGGGGTAGTGAGCAATAAGGAATCTTTCAGCTCGCTGGTGGCGGGGATGCCATAGGCTATTACGTCATACTTCCCGTTTGCCAGACCCTCCAACCGTTTGTCGAAGCTCATCTCCGGAGAGACGACTACCCGTAATCCGTGGTCGCGGGCAAAAGCCTTTATCAGTTCATAATGAACCCCCGACAGGGTATCGCCATCTACATGGAAAGCTATGGAGTTGTATTCCGTAGCGGCATATATGACGCCTTCGGCAGTGATTTCGGCATAGTCGCGCGGATGTTTCTGCGGCTCTTCTTTAGGCCGGGCAAGGTAGTGGGCCATCAAAACTGCCGTAACCCCTAAAAACACATATTTCAGAAGTTTGCTTTTGGTCATGCCGTTGGTCTTTTAATCATAGAAGTTCCACGAAATGCCGATTTTGAACAAACGCGGGTTTATCGGGTAATGAGGAACCAAGAAATAGTTGGCCTTTCCCATACCGGCATTGACATGATACATCATGGCAAAGATTCGCGTCCGTTTCAGGTGCAAGTTGGCATAAACATTCACAATGGGATAATCGCCGATTTCCACCCGGTTATCTGTCGATTGCAGATGAAACTGCTGTATGCCGGGGGCATAGGCGGGAGCATCATACTTGCTGAAGTATCTGACGTCGGCACCCAACTGAACAGTCAATACCTTTTTTGCCAATTTGGTCAATAAGTATAGGTTGTGGTATAATGAGAGTTGCGGCAACGGAAGCACTGTTTCGTTGCTTGTCTTTTGCCAAGTCACCTCGTTATCCAGATGGAATATACCCAGACGGAAGTTCTGTTTCAGGGTAGCCGATAGCACTTGTATGTTGTCTCCGTTCTGTTCGGGGATGGCGTTCCGGTTGAAGTAAACGTAGTTTTTGATGTTCTCCACACCGGCGCGTAGGTTGGTTCCCCGGCGGGCAATGTTCAGTTCTCCCTCTATGCGCGTACGTAACTCCTTGTTCATATCATTGTTGTCCCAATTGTAATGGTTGGAGTGATAATGACGCATATAGAAAGAGGGTAGGGTATTGCTTATGTAGCTTCGGGCATATAAATTCACGGTATCTTTCCACAGCCTGAAGTTCATGTCCAGATTGGCGTTGATGCGGAATTGCCCGATGGCTTTTTCGAGCAAGCCGACTTCGCCGTTTACATTGTAATGCAACAGTTTGCCTTCACGTTTGGCCAGCTTGCCCCCCAAGAATACTTCCTGCTCCGTATGGCGGATTCGGCTCATATCCGTGAGTGTATCCGTGTTCATTAAATCATATCGGCTGAATTTATGAGAGATATACGCCGTAAGTCCTGCTTTGGCATATTTGTTGAATCCTTCCAGCAAGGCTATGCCGAATGTATTCTTTACGCTGAAAGCCGTGGTAGAGTCGTTGCTGTAATTCTTATAAAGTTTATACTTTTCGGGGAAGAAGCCGGTAGGTTCGCTCCCCGAATAGAACTGATGTCGCGACTGCTCCACTTTTACCGTATGGATGAAGCTGGTGACAGGAACGAACTCTTCCGTAACGATTGTATCTTGCGGAGCACTTGCCATGACGGGCAGGCTGTCGTTGTCGGCATGATGATGCGCATGATCGGCGGCAACTTTCGCTCCTTGCGGTTGCTTCTCTTTTATGGTCTGCGTCTTTCGCGTGAAGCCGAGCCGATAGCGTTGGGTGAGATAGACGTAGAAATTCCTGTTGCGGTTGGAAGTTTGCTCCAATTTTACGGGGATGGTAGTCGATTCGTATTGCTTTTTCCCTCCGGACATATTTTCCGGACGCGTGATGTATTGGTCGTCCGTGATGCCGCCGTTTTCGTTCATTTTCAGGAAGAAGTTGTTGTATACGCCTTGTATCTGATACTTTTCGCCGATGTAGCTTCCAAACAATCCGGCATTGAAGTGCGAGGTAGACTGGTTCTGATAGTAGCCGCGTCCGTACAGGTAATCCATATTGAAGCCGAAAGCCAGTCTCTTGTTTACATTCACTGAGAAGTACGATTTGAACCGTTCTTCACCGTTCACTTTATTTCCGGCTTTATAGTAAGTCAGGTTGGTATAGGGAACATTGCTGTTTGTAAATCTCACTTGATCCGGACGTACAAAGAAGCTGGAGAAAGGTTCTATGAAGATGGTCGGTTCCTGAGCGTTCCGTTCAAAGAAGATGCGCGATAGGCGCGGCGAGCCTAAATTCCCTAAATAGTTATATTGTCCCGAAAGGCCTTCTACCAGATTACTGTTTTGGAAATTGAGGTTGGCGGTATCGGCAGGCATGATGGTGCGGTTGCCCAGTGTTTCGCTTATCTGCCACATGTAGAGCTTGGGCGGAAGGCTTTTGATTTCCGTGTGGGTACTGTCTTCCAGATTGTCAGGCCGGGTGCTCGGATCGACCTGATTGCCGAAGCGGTCGCGGTTGTTCGTCGGGTTCAGGGTATTTTGCGCCATTGTGCTCCATATCCCGACGATGGATAGAAATATATATGTCAGTGCAATTCGTCTCATAATTAGGCGCAAAGATACAATAAAAAATTATTTGCTTATGGAATTCATCCTTTTTTGCTTCTTTTAAAGGAGGGCTTGGGCGAGTGGCCGGCATATAGCATAAGGCACGGATTTCACGAATTGAAACGGATTAAAATCGATTAAGTCCGTAAAATCCATGTAACCCGTGCCTGAAAAAGAGGGGTGTATAAAGAGCCTTTATACAGGTCTATTTCATTTCCCGAATCAGCTCCATGCCGCGCTTGATAGCCTCTTCGTTCATCGGAATCAAGTGGTGGTGGCGTTCGGGCAATGTCTTCTTCAACCCTTTGATTACACTGTCAAGAGTAACCATCGGCTTTATTTTCAGTAATCCGCCCAACACAATCATATTTCATTGTTCTTCTGTCTTTAGCATGATTATTTATCTTTCAAGTCTCCCAGCGGATAGAATGGGAACATGTGTTCCACCATCCATTCGTTCGATTTCGCGGGCGACATCTTCCAGCCGGAGTTGCAAGTCGATACAATCTCCACGAGGTTGGAACCTTTGCCTGCCATCGAGTTTTCAAATGCTTTGCGGATGGCTTTCTTCGCCTTGCGAATGGCGGGGACGGACTGCACGCTTTGACGCGTCACGTAAGCGGTTCCTTCCAGTTGCGCGGCGATGTCGGCCATCTTCAGCGGATAGCCGTGCAGATGCACGTCACGTCCGTAAGGGCTGGTAGATGTCTTCATGCCCACGAGGGTGGTGGGGGCCATCTGTCCTCCCGTCATGCCGTAGATGGCATTGTTGATGAAGATGATGGTGATGTTTTCGCCTCGGTTCAAGGCATGTATCGTTTCGGCGGTGCCGATGCAGGCCAGGTCGCCGTCTCCCTGATAGGTAAACACAAGGCGGTCGGGCCAAAGGCGTTTGATGGCGGTGGCAAGTGCCGGTGCACGTCCGTGGGCGGCTTCCTGCCAGTCGATGTCTATATAGTTGTAGATGAATACGGCGCATCCCACGGGCGAGATGCCTACCGCTTTGTCTTCAAGTCCCATTTCTTCGATAACCTCGGCAATCAGTTTATGAACCACGCCGTGGCTGCATCCCGGGCAATAGTGCATGGGGTTGTCATTCATCAAGGTCGGCTTCTTGGCGACCAGATTTTCGGGCTTTATAATTTCTTCTTTTGTCATAATCACTTCTCCTTATCTGTTGGTGAATCGTATGAAAAACTCCATCAGTTTGACGAATATGGCTGCGCCGCAGACGTAGATGAACAGCTTGAAGTCATCCCTTGCCGCAAAATAGATGATGATGGCTGCCAGCGCAAGTATCAGGAATAGGATATTCAGTACGTTTCTTATTTTATCCGGGTTCATTTCTTAATCAGTTTTTTTTTCAGTGCGTTTACTATCTCGTCCGGGTCGGGAACGATGCCGCCCAGCCGTCCGAAGTGTTCCACGCTTACTTTACCGTTTACGGCGAGGCGGACATCTTCTACCATCTGTCCGGCATTCAGTTCCGTGACGAGCATGCCTTTCACCCTGTCGGCGTATGCGGCAATGGCTTTGGTCGGGAACGGCCACAGCGTGATGGGGCGGAGCATGCCCACTTTGATTCCTTCTTCGCGAGCCAGTTCCATTGCCTTCTGTCCGATGCGTGCCATGGAGCCGAAGGCTACAATCAGGTATTCGGCGTCTTCGCAATGGATTTCCTCGAAGCGCACCTCGTTTTCTTCGATGAGCTTGTATTTGGCTTGGAAGCGGATGTTGTTCTTCTCCATCTCTTCCGGTTTCAATTCCAGCGAGGTGATGATGTTGGGTTTGCGGCCTTTGGTCTTTCCGGTAGTGGCCCACGGGCATTGCTCGATGACCTCGGCATCGGTGCGGCGCGGCTTTTGCTCGGGGAGAACCACTTTCTCCATCATCTGTCCGATGACGCCGTCGGCAAGGATGATGGCCGGGTTGCGGTATTTGAAGGCGAGTTCGAAAGCCAGGCCCACGAAGTCCGCCATTTCTTGTACCGAGGCCGGTGCGAGGGCTATCAGCCGGTAGTCGCCGTGTCCGCCGCCTTTCACTGTCTGGAAGTAGTCGGCCTGGCTCGGCTGGATGGTTCCCAAGCCCGGGCCGCCGCGCATCACGTTTACAATCAGGCAAGGCAATTCGGCGCCTGCCAGATAGGAGATTCCTTCTTGCTTCAGGCTGACGCCGGGGCTGGAGGAGGAGGTCATTACCTTCTTTCCGCATCCGGCACCGCCATATACCATGTTGATGGCCGCCACTTCGCTTTCTGCCTGAAGAACCACCATGCCGGTTGTTTCCCAAGGTTTCAGTTCGGCAAGAGTTTCCAATACTTCCGATTGCGGAGTAATGGGATATCCGAAATAGCCGTCTACGCCGCAGCGGATGGCCGCATAGGCGATGGCTTCGTTTCCTTTCATTAGTACGACTTCTTTTGCCATATTCTACAGATTTACTGGTTTATTCTACTTTTACTTTATACACGGAGATACATCCGTCGGGACATACGGTGGCGCACGATGTGCAGCCGTTGCATGTATCTTCCAATATTTGGTGGGCATAGTTGTATCCCTTTGCATTAACCTCTTTGGTGAGGGCTATCACATTGAGCGGACAGGCCACCACGCACAGGTTGCAGCCTTTGCAACGCTCGGTGTCCACTACGATTGCTCCTTTAATCTTTGCCATAATTTACGTTTTTAAGATTGATTACTGATTGTACATGTCCTTGTTGTAGAAGTTGAGGATGTCCATAGCCATTTGCCGGGCGTGCCGGGCCGGGCTTTCAGGGTTCAGGTCGATGGCCCGGCGGTAGTTGTTCAGCGCTTGTTGCCAGTCGCCTTGTTTCCGATAGGCGTTTCCCCGCAGGTAGTAGGCTTCGTCTTTGCCGGGGAAGTCTGTTTGCAGCATTTCGTCGAGCAGCCGGATGGCTTGCTCCACATTTCCCTCGTTGATAAGCTTTTTTATGGTATTCAGTCGTTCCATATCTAAAAAATATCCGGGTTATCGAACGACAAAGATAGTTTTTATTTGAAGATAACAAATAACTTCGCGGTGAAAAAAGAGCAAAAGAGGGCAAATAGAAGCCCGAAGTCCTTACTCGTTCTGTCAGAGTGTCAGGGCTTCGGGCCGAAAATTAGGAAATATGGTTTTGCCGCCTTACAACTTGTGTATGGGCTGTTCTTCATTTACAAATTTTGCCGTCGCCTCCACTAACCGGTACCTGCGGCACACCTCGAGGATGATTTTCTGCGGAATGTCCGTCACCATCGGCCGTGTCATTCCGTCTTCGCCGGTCGCGTGGCGGAAGGGCAGTTGCGGGTATATGGCGTGCAATATCAAGGCCGAGCGGTCGTAGGCTGTGGGCGATGCGCCCGTCATGTCGATGTTTATCAGGCAACTCTTGCGGAATTCCGCCGCCCGTATTCTTTTGATGGTTCGATAAGATTTCATGGATAATAGTGGTTAGTGGGTGTCGTCAGGGTATAA
>NZ_SLXB01000026.1 GCF_004342845.1 Prevotella heparinolytica
TCACGCCGATGGTACTGCGTAACAGTGGGAGAGTAGGTAGCCGCCGTCTTTTTTTGAAGTGGCCCCTCCATCCGGGAACGGATGGAGGGGCTTTCCGCTTTTATTCCTTTTGGATAGTCCGGTGACAGGGAGAGCCTGGGAATTCAGGTTCCTTATAGCTTCCTTTACTGGTGCATGGGTGCTGAATTGGGGATAAAAACAATATATGGAAGAAGATTTTATTCTAAACACTACATAATCAGGAAAGCATTTAGCTATCTTAGTTACGATTGCTTTTTTAATGCAATGTTCAGTTTTTCCCAATTGTCGTAAAGTGCCTGCATGGAGGGAAACAATACGTTGGCTCCGGCATCCAGCAGTACTTGTGCGTCTAACGGGCCGGTATTGACTGCTATTGTAAATATGCCTGCCGCCACTCCTGCCTCTACTCCGATGGGAGCATTTTCTATAACAATGGCTTCATCGGCTTTTATGCCTGCTTTCTGCAATCCCATCAAGTAAGGTTCCGGATGAGGTTTACCATATTTTACGTCATAGGCAGTCACCATATGTTCACGCCGGAATATGCCGGGGAAACTCTGATTGAGCCGATTCAGCAGGGAGTGTTGTCCGGAGCCGGTGACAAGTACCGGAATAAGGCCTGCTGCTTTTACTTTTTGCAGTATTTCCCATGCACCGGGCATAGGCAACGGTTCGGGATGAGTGCCGAACTCAACGCTTTTCTCCGCATAGATGCGCTTAATCAGTTCAGCCGGTGCGTCTGTGCCGTGTTGCCGACGGTAGACGATGTTAATTGTTCCGGCGCCTGTGCGTCCTTCGTGCATATATGCCTCTTCGCGGCTTAGATGCAAGCCGTGGCGTTCCATCACTTTATGCCAAGCATCTGTATGGTAGGGCATGGAGTTGAATAATACGCCGTCCATGTCGAAAAGAACGGCCTTGAGTTGGATATGAGGAAGTCCGGAAGTTTCCGTAAAGCGGAAAGTGGCGTTTTCAATCATTTTCTATACCTGTTGTTTAGCGGAGGCAAAGATAGGTATAATTCTCTTGATTGATGATAACAAATACAGAATCTACGGATATATGCGGTCTTTATGGTTCGAGACAGCAAATTCCCACATGATTCTGTACTCTGAAAGTCGCCATGGAGGTGTTTCGCAACACCCCCTGACGAGAAAAAAGAACAACCAAACTATTCCATTGTACGGATGGGCAAGTCCGCCACTCCGTTGTATGTGGCGTGTGTGCTTGCCAATCTTATTTTCGGCCCCGGAATCAAGGAACAGTAATTCAGTACATGACGTATTCTTGCTCTTTGTTGGGGGGTGAATTCTTGTATGTAACCAATCTCATAGTCCATGATGTTTAGTGACGTAAAGACTTTATCCCTTTCGCAGTCGTATCGTTGTGCCAACTCCTCGACGGCGCACCACTGCGGAGCTTAGGTCACAGAGCACATTCCACATTACTGCTGACGCTTATTTCTAACGTCGCCCCTTCGCAACTGATGCCGGAGAAAGAGGTGTCGGACAATTCCAACAACTCTTTCTCACCTTGTTTGCAATCAAAGAGAACAAGACATGCAATGACGGCTGAAACTAAGAACAGGGGTTTCGTGATTCTGCTCCTTTAATGATTTATATTTTCTATTTGAATCATATTTTCAAATGGAACAGGCTTTTATCAGGAAAACCCTTGCCCATTTTTATAGGGATATAACACTACAGTCTCTCCATCGCTGTTGGTCAGATGAAATGCTCCTTCTTTAATAGAAAATTTAAGGACTACGGTCTCAGTTTTCCCATCTTCATCGGTGCCAGTGATACTTAGCGTATCTCCTGATAGTTTCCATTTTATCTGAATCTCTCTTTCTTTCTTAAACCCTCCTTCATAAGAATCATCAAGGATGTATTCTGTGATCGTTCCGGTATGGTTCGCTTTAAATACCAGAATGGCAACTCCGCCCTCGTCATAGCTTATCCATTTACCTATCTGTATAAGATACTGTTCCGGCCCATTGCCGGAGGAAGCTATCTCCTTGATGCGTTCTGCAAAATCTTCCAGATCTGAATCCAACAGTTCATATTTAGAGCCTAAGCGATCCTGAATGAGTTCATTGACCGATTTGTTGAGTTCCGCAACCTGTTCTTGTGTCCAGTCGCCGAGGATGTCGAGAAAGTCTTTCTCGGCATCAAGCAGATCTGAATTGTAAGTCTCTGCAAGAGTCGATTTTAGAACTGTGGTCAACAGCTTGAAGTTTGTATTACATGCTTTTGACAGTTTTGCGCCGTCAAGATTGCCGTCGGCAAAGGAAATCAGCAGTTCTCCATTGTCATTGACGAAGTTATAGGCACTTTCTCCCCATTGAATGAGGTCGTCGGATGTGGCGATGACGAGCCCTACTCCGGCCTGAATAAGCTTCGGCGCAGCCGTAATCGCCAAGTCAATGGGGCGTATGTGGCATTGGTCGCAATAGTTTTGAAAGGCTTCGCAATAGGGCTTATGTTCACTCCCATGTCCGGAAAGTCCACCGGTGTAGTATATGTCCTTGAAGATGGCCGGCGCATAGCGGTCCAGCTTTCCGGTAGAGAAATCCGCCCAAAAATCTTTGACGTTGTAATTCTTGGGCAGATGGTCAGGGTCTATGGCGCCAAACAGTTCGCGCCTCACCTTGCTGTCTTTTATATTGATGCCCGCTTTTTTGATGACTCCCAAAGCTGCGTATCTCGGCAGGGCGGTGGACGACTCCATTGCTTTGTAGAAGTCGTAGCCTGCTTTTACTTGGGCGATTGTTCCGCGCGTCTTTGTCTGACTCTTGCCAAGTGCCGTCAGTAGTTCGTATATCTTATCCGGGTCGTTGTATGAGGCATCCGGATTGGCAAGGCCAAAAATCATGCGCATGCGCAACTCCTCGTACACCGAATAGAACGACTTGCCGTTTACAGACGTATCCGTAAACTCATAATCGGCCTCAGTGTCGTTTTTCTCGCAAGAGGTGAAGACACACGCCGAGCATATCAGGATGAAAAATAATAAATACCTTTTCATAAGTGTACAGATGATAATGATTCTACGTTTCTTAATATAGCTTCTTCTAAGCAACAATCTTTTCTTCGGAAAGCCGGTTGAGGGTTCATGGCTGTTTCCTGATTCTTTGCCTTGAACCCTCTCTTGCTCTATATCCGGCAGATGTCAGAAGATGATTCCGAAAGTCAAGTCGAACGAGTTCACTTTTGTATGTGCGGTGATTTCATTCAAATCCATCGAATAACTGATACCACCTATGAACTTGTCGTTGAAACGGGCGCGTAGTCCGAAATGGAGGCCGAACTGCACACGCTTCCACGGCTCCTGTCCCGCCTTTTTCATCTCTTCCTTTGAGAAAACATCTACTTTGTCAAATTTTCCTATGATATTTCCCCGCAAATAGACTCCCGCATAGGGGTCGAGGTTGATATTGTCGGCAATCGGAAAAGTATAGATGGCGCTGACGGGTATCTTGGCGGATAACATGCTGAACTTGTCTTGAAAGAAATATTGGGCTATGACTCCCGGTTCGATGTAGAAGGGTGTATTGCCCATGTTGATGGCTTTGAGATAGCCGGCGGAGAGTCCTGTGAATCCGCTGCTGGCACTCATTCCTTCGGCACTGATTTTCCAACTGGATGCGTTGTACTGCACGATGAAGCTGCTGAATCCCTCGTAATCGGACGAGCTGTAACTTTTCTGCTGCTTCTGCGGCTGTGCTTTCTGTTGGCTTTGCGATTGCGTCTGCTTGTTCTGCTTTTTCGCTTTCAGTTGGTCGAGTGTAATCACTTGTTGTGCCGACATTGATGCGCAAACTACTGCGAATGCTGCCATCATTAAGAATCTGAATCGTTTCATAATAAATAGGATTTAAAAGTTATTGATACTAATTGGTTTGAATAATCAGGTACTTCGTGTTGCTCCAGAAAGCCTCCGGGTCTAAGATGTGGATTTCTGAAGCATCCTTGCTTGTGCGTACAATCTCGTAGGAAGACGAGGGCATGGTGGAGAGTACTTTCGGCTTGCCTGCCGGAATCTCCATTCCGCCAAAGGTACGTGTGTCTACTTCCGTGAAGAGTTCGTGCGGCAGGTCGTCATAGTTTATTTTCGATCCCTTCAGGATACCGTTTTCTTTCAGAATCTTCTTCGATCCCATCACGACAAAGCCTTTGCCTATCTTCGCACTGCTCAGTAGCTTCTCCTGCTCTTGCAACTTTTTGTTGAGCGTTTGGTTGTCCTGATTCAGCGAGCTTACCTTTCCACGCAGTTGGGCGATGTTCACGTTCTTCTGGTTCAAGTCGTTCTTCAGCTGGGTTATCATTTGGTCTTTCTCTTCAATCTGTCGGTTCAGATAGTCTATAAGCGTTTCCAGCTTCTTCATGTCCACACCTTTCGCTTCCAGCATTTCGGCCATCTTCTTTATCTTCTCGCGCTGCTCCATGAGCGTGTTGGCAAAGGATTCGAGGTTCTTCTTCAACTGTTCTTTGTCTACCAATGTCCCTTCCGGCCCTTTGTTTGAAAAGAAGAGCCTGCCCTCTTGTTTTGCAATGGTGTCGAGCCCTTCGGAGAGGGTAGACACAAACGAGGTCATCTGCTCCATGATGCTTTGGTTTTGGGCGTTCATGGCTTCCAAAGAGTCCACTTGCTTTCTCAATTTGTCGGTTGCTCCGCCACAAGCCGCCATGCCCGTCAGGGCGATGAGGGCTGTGGCTAAATACAGTAATTTTCTCATTGTATAATTTTTGGGTTGTTTTCTTGACGTTATTACGTGCTTCCTCTTTTACAGTGGATTGGCCGTGATCTCCATTTTAATGGTACACCGCACAGTGAAACTGGCAGTTACGGCACCGGATTTGGTTTCGGCTCTGCCACGTACAACAATCTTCTTGTTTTTCAGCAGGTTATTGCCTATCCTATCGAGTGTGCTTTGATCGGCCACATTGATGGTTGTTCCTTTCTGTTTCATTTCGGGCACGTCCACATCATTTCCTTTATACACGGTGCTGCCGTCTACTTTCAGTTCCAAGTCATACACGGCATTGTTGCCGTTGTAGGCGGGCACGCTCACAACGAGGCTCGTAACCTTGATTTTCTCCAAGTAGTCCATGTACTCTTTCAGCTCCTCGGCGTCGCTGAGTTTTACCTCCAACTGGTCTTCGCCCGACGTGTCGTTGTTTAACCTGACGGGAATGTTAATAGCCACTTCGGATTGAAATTCCACATCGGCCAATCCTTTTACCTTGTCGCATCCGCTGAATATGGCTAATGCTGCAAGCATGGCGAATAGTTTGATTGTTGCTGTTTTCATACTGAATCTTATTTATGATTGTTTGTAAAGCAGTAATTCTTCTATCTGTTAATTTATCAGAAGGTATAAGTCACGATGTATTGCTTTCCGTTGGAACTGGTGATTGTTACTTTGTCGAATACCTCCTCTGCCCCACCCGGTATGTAGAATGTGGCTTGGCCGTTGGAATTGCTGGCTTTGGTTTCCTCCTTCGAATAGCCATCGGTGCCGATGATATGGAAGTGTATGTTGCATCCGGCTATGGCAGGCATCAGTGTGGCGGTTACAGTTACGCTTTGTCCGGGCGACGGATTGGTCGGAGAGGCTGCTCCGTTTACGAACTTGATGTCGTCGCAACTGTTGGCTGCAAACGGTTTGTCCATTCTGCAAATCTCCGGTTTGGTATCGCTGTTGTTCACCTCCGAAGTCTTTACCAATTGTATGTCGAGCGTACGCTCGTTGCCGGCTTGGGGATATTTGAAGTTTTTAATTACTACGGGAGCGTATCCGCCATCTACGTGAAGCGATACTGTTGCACCTTCGGGAATCATGTGGGTAGGCAGATGTCCTCCTACGGTGGTTTTTCCCGTTGTCATATAATATGTACCTTCGCTGCTTTTGGTCTTGCTTTTTCCCCACCAACTACACATCCACGCTACTCCGGCTCCTACCACTGCCCCTACGGCGGTAGTGGCGGCTACTGTGACGACAACGGGGGCTGCGGCCACCGATAGAGCAGCACCGGTGATTAAGGCAGCACCGGTTCCGATAACTGCTCCTGTTCCTATATTTGCAGCCTTTTTAAGTTGCTCTTTTTGGAGCTTGTTCATGCCTGTGTGATATTCTTCAAGTGCATCTACTTCATCTACTTTTTTCTTTTCCTCATATTTTTTCTCTATCTTCTTGACCTCTTCCTTTGTTTCTTTAATCACATCTCCCACAGACTTCGCCAATCCCACGCTGAGACCGTTGTCTGTGCCCGGAATGAAGTCGTATACGCTGCAACTGAATTCGGCTCTTGTCTCCACTGTATGCGATTTGGTGAATGCTTCCCAATGGCTTTGCAGTTCGTTCTGTCTTTCCAGAGCCGCTACAAGCTGTTCGCCTGCTTTAATATATTCTTCCACTATTTTGCTTGCCTCTGCTACGGCAAGCTTTTGGAAGTTGGCCGATTCAAAGGCTTGAGTCTTGACGATATAGTCTTCAAGACTTCTGTTCATATCCACAATTTGAGTGTCGAATGCTTTCACATTTCCTTCGTATGTACTCAAATCTTCAGAGTCGCTCTTTTCGCAGGCCATAAAATGAAGCAGAGTAAAAGAGAGTATTCCCAATAAGGAGGTTAGCATGTATCTCCTTTTGACCGAATGCAAAAGAGACCGGTACTTCTGCACACCTTTTCTTCTTTTTTTGTACAATTTGCAGTTCTCTGTTTTCATAATTAATAAGTCTTAAGTTGTCCTACTCTGTCTTAGCTTTTCGGCTTCGCTACTCATGTTCTTGTGATTTTTACACAAAAAAAATTAAAATAGGCTTTGAGGGAACTAACAAAACGTACAAATCGACTAACAAAACGTACAAAGGTTCGTTTTAAGGGCATATTTTGAGGCTGTCGGAGGGAGGAGGGACAAAATTGTTAAATAATTCCCATATCAGAGTATGTCTGAGTCCACACATTAGTAAATCCAAGCTCACACTTTAGTAGGTCTGAACCCGCACTTTAGTTGGGTTAAGCCCGCACTTTAGGCTTGCTACCCTCACACTTTAGGGAAGGTAAGCCCACGCTTTAGGAGAGCTAAGCCCGCACGTCAGGAAACCGCATCATTTGCAATGCTGTTTGTTCCATTGCTTGGGTGTGACACCCGTGTGTTTTTTAAAGATTCGGTAGAAAGATACTTCGTTTGTAAAACCTGACATCTCAAAGATTTCGAGTATGGAATATTCCGGGTCTTTCGAGGTGAGCAGCGATTTGGCATACTCCACCCGGTAGCTGTTGATGAAATCGGAGAAAGAGGTGTTAAGCTCCTTGTTGAGGTAATTGGAGATGTATGTCCGGTTGCTGCCTGTCAGTTTGGCAACGTCGGTGATGAGCAATCCTTTTTGACGGAAGAGCTGTCGGCTTTCTACGACCCGGCACATTGTTTCTCCGAGAAGAAGATATTCCGGATTGGTGTCTTTGGCAGTGAGGCCGTTCCTGCCATTGTTGATGACATTTTCGGCAACAGTTGTTGATTCGTCTTTTTCCGCCGTCGTTTGTTCGTCGCGGCAGAGGTCGATGGCGGTGAACTTCTGTTTGAAACCCACGTATGCCACAGAGAAAATCATGGTGCTGAAAATCACAGAAGGGATGATGACCATCCATGACTCCTGAATGAAGAAATCGCGTCCTATGTAGTTGGCTATGGCCGACAGAATGGTGAAGATTATGAATATGATCAGCAGTGAGCGTATCGGAGTCAGCGTTTTCTCCTCGGTATTGGCATAGAAGTTATTGACCTGCTTGTTGAATGCGGTGAGTCTTTTGGAACCGAAGTAGCATACCGGAATCAGTTGGATGGCATAAACTGTCTTCATGACGAGTAGCCTGAGGTATTGAGCTTGGGCGATGGCGGAATGCGTGACCTCTGATGCATCATGTTTGTAAAAATAGCTTTCTACGAAAGGAATCCGCTCATTGCCCATCATGATGTAGAGCACGGCGGCCGCCAGGCTGATAAGCAGGGCGGGGAGCAATACCCAATAATCCCGGATGCGCAGGGGTGTAGCGTCCGTAAGTTTGCGGATGTATAAGTAGTATAGCGGATAGCCTGCCAGTGTACAGAAAGTGTAGATGCTTTCGACGATGGAAAAAAGTTGGACATTTTTGTTGAAGTAAGCTGCATGCGAGAAGTAGAGCATGGCACAGACCAACATGAAACGGGTCAATAATCTCTTGGCGGGGTCTGCCGCACGATATTCCTTCAAGAAGATTACCGACCAAAAAAGGCACACTCCGAAAGGGAGGGTGGAGAATATGGCGTTTATCATTGTCTCTATTTTTTGATGAAACAAAGATAAATGTTTATGTATTAAATAAAAAATAAAACGTAAAAAAAGTTACATCACGAAAGCCATGATGTAACTTTTTTGTGTGATTCCGGATTCCCGGATTACAGTCTTGCCTGAATGGCTTTGGATTCCTCTTCGTACCCCGGTTTGTTGAGCAGGGCGAACATATTCTTCTTGTAGGCCTCTACGCCCGGTTGGTCGAACGGGTTGACTCCCAGAATGTAGCCGCTGATGCCGCATGCCTTCTCGAAGAAGTAGAGCAAACCGCCGATGCTCTCTTCGTTCAAAGCGGGAATGACGATGCGTATGTTGGGCACACCGCCATCGACGTGGGCAAGCTGTGTTCCCAGTTCCGCCATTTTGTTCACTTCGTCCACACGTTTGCCGGCGAGGAAGTTCAGACCATCGAGGTTCTGTGCATCGGTGGGAACTTCTAATTTATGGTTTGTTTTTTCTACCGAAATCACCGTCTCGTAGATGGTGCGTTCGCCCTCCTGAATCCATTGTCCCATGGAATGCAGGTCGGTAGAGAAGTCTACGGCGGCAGGGAAGATGCCTTTGTTTTCTTTACCTTCGGACTCTCCGTAAAGTTGTTTCCACCATTCGCTCACGTAGTGCAGCTTGGGGTTGAAGTTTACGAGAATTTCAATTTTTTTACCGTTCCGGTAGAGTTCGTTGCGGGTAGCGGCATAGATGGCGGTAGGGTTTTGGGCAAACGGAACATCTTTGCCGCAAGCCTTTTCCATGGCTGTTGCACCGGCCACCAGCTTGTCGATGTCGAAACCTGCCACTGCGATGGGCAGCAGACCTACCGGAGTCAAAACAGAGAAGCGTCCGCCTACGTTGTCGGGGATGATGAAAGATTTATAACCCTCGTTGTCGGCCGTCACACGGGCTGCTCCTTTCTTGGCGTCTGTGATGGCTACGATTACTTTCTTTGCCATGTCCTTGCCTCGCCGGTCTTCGCATAACTTCTTCAGGAGGCGGAAAGCCAGAGCTGTTTCGGTGGTGGTTCCTGATTTGGAGATGTTGATAATGCCGAATTTCTTGTCTGCCAAGTATCGGGTAAGTTCGTACAGATAATCTTCACCGATGTTGTGTCCTGCATACAGGATGACCGGCGCCGTTTTCTTGTCGTGCAACCAAGTGAAGCTGTCCGACAGGGCTTCTATTACCGCACGTGCACCGAGGTAGCTTCCGCCGATGCCGGCAACGACCACTACCTCGCAGTTATCGCGCAAGGTTTTTGCGGTGGCTTTCAGGTCGGCCAGATGCTCTTTGGTGATGGAAGAGGGGAGATGCAACCAGCCCAAGAAGTCGTTGCCTTTGCCCGTACCTTTCTCTAAAGCTTCCTGTGCAGCTTTTGCTTGAGTTTCATAGGCGAAGACTTTTTCTTTGGAAATGAATCCGAGAGTCTTTTCGATGTTTAAATTGATCATAATATTCCAAGTTTTAAGTTCTGTATTCTGTAACGATTATTGTGGTTATTCTTGGTTGTCTTACCGGAAGGAGTCGGTGAGCAGCTTGATTTCAATCATCGGCGAGATGCGTTCGTACAGAATGTTGTACACGGCATCGACGATGGGCATGTTGACATGATAATGCTTGTTGATTTCCTTGATGCATTTTGTGCCATAGTATCCTTCGGCAATCATTTCCATCTCTATCTGTGCGCTTTTCACGGAGTATCCTTTGCCAATCATCGTGCCGAACGTGCGGTTGCGGCTGAAGTTGGAGTAGCCCGTCACTAACAGGTCGCCCAGATAGGCGGAGTCGTTCACGTTCCGGTTCAACGGATGCGCGGTTTGCAGAAACCTGTTCATCTCCTGTACGGCGTTGGACATGAGCACCGCCTGAAAATTGTCGCCATACTTCAGGCCACTGCATATTCCGGCAGCAATGGCATATACGTTTTTCAGCACCGAACTGTATTCGATGCCGGCAACGTCGTTGCTGACGGAGGTCTTGATGAACGAGCTGGCCAGTTTGCGGGCAATGACACACGCCTTGTCGGTGTCGGGGCAGGCAATGGTGAGATACGACAGGCGTTCCAGAGCCACTTCCTCGGCATGGCAAGGACCTGCCAGCACGGCGATGTTCTCGGCCGGTACGCCGTATTCTTTGGTAAAATATTCGGATACAATCATGTTGTCATCGGGCACAATGCCTTTGATGGCCGTCATGATGAACTTATCCTTGATTTTGGTTTTCAGTTTTTTCAGGTGGACTTTCAGATAAGGAGAGGGGGTGACGAAGATGAGCGTATCGGATTCTCTCACAATGTCGTTGATGTTGGAGCTGAAATTGATGCGCTTGATGTCGAATTTGACGCCCGTCAGGTAGGCCGGATTGTGTCCGAGCCGTTTGAAGTCGGCAATACGGTCGTCGCGCCGCATGTACCAGTTTATCGACTCTGCTTGCGACAGAACCATTTTGGCAATGGCTGTTGCCCAACTTCCTCCGCCCATGATGGCTATCTTACCGGGTAGTTTCATGATAATTAATAATGAAAAAAGAAAAATGAAAAGCGGAAAGGAGGTCGGATGCCTTCCCTTTCTCACTTTTCATTATTAATTTTTTAATCTTTAATCGCATTTATCCAGTCGGTAACGTCGTTTACCGTCGGGTTTGCCAGTTCCAGTTTATACTTCTTGTTGATGCCGCAAATGTCCATGTGGAGTTTTTGCGGGTTCACGTCTTTCATGTCGCTTACCAAGTTGTATCCGGCTTTTTGGATGAGGGCCACCCACGCTTCGGGAATGCCCAGAGCCGTGAATTTGGCGGCAGCGTCTTTCGGCGTTGTCTTTTCGGGACGCATCTGCGGGAAGAAGAGCACTTCCTGAATGAATGCCTTTCCGGTCATCAGCATGGTCAGACGGTCGATGCCGATGCCGATGCCCGATGTGGGAGGCATGCCGTATTGCAGGGCTTTGAGGAAGTCCTGATCGATGAACATGGCTTCGTCGTCTCCCTTTTCGCTCAGTTGCAACTGGTCTTTGAAGCGTTCTTCCTGATCGATGGGGTCGTTCAGCTCGCTGTATGCGTTGGCCAACTCCTTGCCGTTTACCATCAGCTCGAAACGCTCGGTCAGCCCCGGCTTGCTGCGGTGCATCTTGGTGAGCGGACTCATCTCTACGGGATAGTCGGTGATGAAGGTAGGTTGTATGAAGCTGCCTTCGCAGAATTCGCCGAAGATTTCGTCGATCAGCTTGCCCTTGCCCATGGTGTCGTCAATCTCCATTTTCAGTTCCTTGCACACCGCCCGGATTTCGTCTTCGCTCTTTCCTTCGAGGTCGTGGCCCGTCTTTTCCTTGATGGCTTCCAGAATGGGCAGACGGCGGTAAGGAGCTTTGAAGCTGATGGTCTTGCCGTCTATCTCGGTCTCCGTACTTCCGTTTACGGCGATGCAGATGCGTTCCAACAGTTTCTCGGTGAAGCTCATCATCCAGTTGTAGTCTTTATATTGTACGTACAGCTCCATGCAGGTGAACTCCGGATTATGGTTTTTGTCCATGCCTTCGTTGCGGAAATTCTTTCCTATCTCATATACGCCCTCGAAGCCGCCTACAATGAGGCGTTTCAGGTACAGTTCGGTGGCGATGCGCAGATAAAGGTCGATGTCCAGCGAGTTGTGGTGCGTGATGAAAGGGCGTGCGCTGGCTCCGCCGGGGATGGATTGCAGAATCGGCGTTTCCACTTCGGTGTATCCGGCTTCGTCCAAGGCGGCACGCATGGTCTTGATGATGGCGGCGCGCTTCAGGAAAGTCTCTTTTACGCCGTCGTTCACGATGAGGTCTACATACCGTTGGCGGTAGCGCAGTTCGGGGTCGTCGAAAGAGTCGTATGCCACGCCGTCCTTGTATTTGACGATGGGCAACGGCTTGATGCTTTTGGAGAGTACGGTCAGCTTCCGGGCATGGATGCTGATTTCGCCCATCTGGGTGCGGAATACAAAACCCTCGATGCCGATGAAGTCGCCCAAATCGAGCAAGCGTTTGAACACGGTGTTGTACATCTCCTTGTCTTCGTCCGGGCAGATGTCATCGCGGGTGATGTACACCTGTATACGTCCTTTCGAGTCCTGCAATTCGATGAACGAGGCCTTGCCCATCACGCGGCGGCTCATCATACGTCCGGCCACGGATACCTGCCGGGGTTCGGCGTCGTCTTTGAATTCGTCTTTAATATCGGTGGAGAAAGCATTGGTTACATACTCTGCCGCGGGATAAGGCTCGATACCCATTGCGCGAAGTTCATTCATGCTGTTGCGACGAATGATTTCCTGTTCACTTAGTTCTAATACGTTCATTTCGCTATATTTCACTCAATTCGGGTACAAAAGTAAGAAACATTTTTCAGATATGCGAACCTTTTTCCAAATAATACTTATAAGCAGAGAAGATGCCCGAGGGCCGGAAAACTGTGCGTGCGGCATGAGCTTCGCAAGAATCATGGGGCAGGGGATTCGGTGGCCGGAACAAATTCGACAAGGTTTCTGAAAACAGGAATTGCCGGGATTGCTTATGATGAGTGCGGCAAATGTGCGTTTTTTTCTTTTTATGTTACAAATAGGATGAAAAAAAGTTTATCTCCCGAAGCCATTTCATTTCAGTCCTTGAGTGAATGGGAATCAGTCGGCGACTGAAACGGTTTCACTCAGGGACTGAAATGGTTTCAGTCGCCGACTGATTGTACCCCCTCTCAGAATGCCTTCCGGGTGGGGTGAGAGGGGGAAATGAAAAGTCAGGAAATCTTGTTGTTCTGTGGTAAAAAAAAGAGACTAATCATTCGATTGAAAATAACTCCGGATTATTGAAAAAATATTCAGATAGGCAGAACTTAGGGGTAAATGATGAGTTTTCTATAAAATTCCACTACATTTGCAAAGTTTTTTAATATGGCATTATATAGACGTTACATATTATATATAGGTATATGCTTGGGCTTGCTTGTCTTTCCCTGCTGTATAGTAGGCGTTGAAGCCAAAGATTTTGTTGTCGTTATCGACGCTGGCCACGGCGGACACGATCCGGGAGCCGTGGGCAAGATATCCAATGAGAAAACCATCAACCTGAATGTGGCATTGAGGTTGGGAAGGCTGATTAAAAAGAACTGTCCCGACGTGAAAGTGATTTATACGCGCGAAAAAGACGTGTTTATTCCGCTCGACCGCCGGGCGGAGATAGCCAACAATGCCAAAGCAGACTTGTTCATCTCCATACATACCAATGCGTTGTCCAATAACCGGACCATTCAAGGGGCTTCCACTTGGACGTTGGGTCTGGCAAAATCGGATGCCAATCTGGAGGTAGCCAAACGCGAAAACTCCGTTATTCTATACGAGAACGATTACAAGACACGCTATGCGGGGTTCAATCCCAACTCCGCCGAATCGTACATCATTTTCGAGTTCATGCAAGACAAATATATGTCGCAAAGCGTACACTTGGCGGCTCTTGTGCAAAAACAGCTCCGCAACACCTGTAAACGCGTGGACCGTGGGGTGCATCAAGCCGGCTTCCTCGTATTGAAAGCCAGTGCCATGCCCGGCATTCTGGTAGAACTCGGCTTTATCTCCACTCCGGCGGAAGAGCGTTACCTGAATACGGAGGAAGGCATCACATCCCTTGCCAACGGCATCTTTCGCGCATTCCTTACCTACAAGCGCGAACAGGAAATCCGGCTGAAGGGAAGCAGTAATACGGTTTTGCCGGAAGAGACGGAGGCGGTGGTTGATTCCGCACAAGATACTGCCGCCGACATTGTTCAAGCAGAACCGGAAAAAACGGTTGCTGCCTCCGCCGGCGTCGCCCGCTCCACCGGTGAATCTACAAAAAAAGCGGAAAAAAACACTTCTGCTGAAACAGAACAGAGTGGTATTGTGTTTAAAATACAGATACTTACCTCTTCACGACCTCTGGCAGGAAACGACAAAAGATTCAAGGGGCTGAAAGGTGTGGAGTCTTACCGCGAAGGCGGAATCTATAAATATACCTATGGAGCGTCGTCCGACTATAATCAAGTACTGCGTAATAAGCGCGGCATTGCCGATAAATTTAAGGATGCGTTTATCATAGCTTTCAAGGATGGAGAGAAAATGAACATCAATACAGCCATCAGCGAGTTCAAGAAAAGCAGAAATAAATAAAACAAGATACATAATGAAGTATATTACAAAAGAAGTCAGAATAGGAATAGCCGGTATAGCTGCGCTCTGCATATTGGTATATGGCATTAATTATCTGAAAGGCATCAACATGTTCAAGCCTTCCAGCTATTTCTATGTGGAATTTCAGAATGTGAACGGACTGACGAAATCCAGTCCGGTTTTTGCAGATGGTTTCCGTGTAGGTATTGTACGCGATTTGTATTATGATTATACACGGCCCGGAAAAGTGGTTGCTGAGATAGACGTCAATCCGGAACTGCGCATACCCAAAGGCAGTACGGCGGAATTGGCAGCCGAGATGCTCGGTGGCGTGAAGATGACACTGCTGCTTGCCAATAATCCGCGCGAAAAATATCAAATAGGAGATACGATTCCCGGCCTGTTGAACAACGGCGTGATGGAAAAAGTAGCCTCCATGATGCCGCAAGTAGAAAAGATGTTGCCTAAATTGGATTCTATCCTTGCCTCTTTGAATGTGATATTGGCCGACCCCTCCATACCTGCAACTCTGCACAATATGCAGCATCTGACGGCCGATATGGCTGTTACAAGCCGGCAGCTGAGGACGCTTATGCATAATGACATCCCGCAACTGACCGGTAAACTGAATAGCATAGGGGATAACTTTGTTCTCATATCAAACAACCTGAAAGAAATAGACTATGCTGCTGCCATGCAAAAAGTAGATGCTACTTTGCAGGATGTAAAAAAGATTACAGATAAGATGACAAGAAAGGATAATACCGTCGGGCTTCTGCTGAACGATTCTTCTCTATACAATAATTTAAATGTCACTACCGCCAATGCGGCAAGCTTGCTCGAAGATTTAAAAACGCATCCGAAACGCTATGTCCATTTCTCTTTGTTCGGAAGAAAAAATAAGTAAGAGAATGGCTTTATATAGATTTTGTCTAAATAATGCCCGCTAAGCAAAACATAAGAAAAAACTCATCTACTCTATACGAAAAGCAGGAAAACGGCTTTCTGCTTATATCGGCCGACTAAAATGAATACCCGGGATTTATTCGATTAATTTCCTGTATACCAGGATGTTGCATTTATGCAATACGCCGGTTTTGAGGGCGTGCTTATAAGAAAAAGATAAGTTGCTGAAAGTAAACAGCTTATTATTATCTGTGGAAAACGCAAGAAAAAACAGATTTGTTTTTTTCAAATAAGATTGCCAATTTTGCAATTGTAGAAGTTATGCTTAATCAATAAATGTAGTTATAGCCGTTATGAGTGAAATAAATCATGTCGGGCTGTGGAATCGTTGTCTTGAAATTATAAGAGACAATGTGCCGGAGCAGGCATATAAAACATGGTTTCTTCCCATCATCCCATTGAAATATGAGGACAAGACACTGGTAGTGCAGGTGCCCAGCCAGTTCTTTTATGAGTATCTGGAGGATAAGTATGTGGACTTATTGCGAAAGACGCTCTATAAGATTATTGGTGAAGGGACGAGGCTGATGTATAATATAATGGTTGACAAGAGTTCGCGGAAAACCGTGGATTATGAATCGACCCGGCGCACCATTATTCCTCAAAAAACAGTGGTGGATAAGGTGATTCCGCAAGTCCCTGTTCCGGAACTGGATCCGCACTTAAACCCGGAGTATAACTTTGAAACATTTATTGAGGGTTACAGCAACAAACTGTCACGCAGTGTGGCAGAAGCGGTTGCGCTCAATCCTGCTAAAACGATCTTTAATCCGTTGTTCTTGTATGGAGCTTCAGGGGTGGGAAAGACTCACCTGGCTAATGCCATCGGTACCAAGATAAAAGAACTGTATCCGGAAAAGCGCGTATTGTATGTATCTGCCCATCTGTTTCAGGTGCAGTATACTGACTCTGTGCGCAACAACACGACCAATGATTTCATTAACTTCTACCAGACCATTGACGTTTTGATCATTGACGATATACAGGAATTTGCTGGCGTGACCAAAACGCAGAATACTTTCTTCCATATCTTCAACCACCTGCATCAGAACGGCAAGCAGCTTATTCTGACTTCCGACCGTGCGCCTGTGCTGCTGCAAGGCATGGAGGAACGCTTGATTACGCGTTTTAAATGGGGCATGGTGGCGGAACTTGAAAAACCTACCGTAGAGCTTCGAAAGAATATTCTGAAAAATAAGATACACCGCGACGGCCTGCTGTTTCCGCAGGAGGTTATTGACTATATTGCTGAGAACGTAGGCGACAGTGTGCGCGATTTGGAAGGTATTGTCATATCTATCATGGCTCATTCCACCATCTATAATAAAGAGATTGATCTGGAACTGGCGCAGCGCATTGTTCGCAAGGTGGTGAACAGCGAAAATAAATCCGTAACGGTAGATGATATTATCAATGTCGTATGCAAGCATTTCGGCATAGATACGGCAGTTATTCATACGAAATCCAGAAAACGTGAAGTGGTGCAGGCAAGGCAGGTAGCCATGTATCTGGCTAAAAACCATACGGATTTTTCTACTGCTAAAATCGGGTCGCTCATCGGGCAGAAGGATCATGCGACCGTATTGCATGCTTGTAAGACCATCAAGGAACTGAAAGAGGTGGATAAAACGTTCCGGGCGGAAATAGACGATATTCAGTCGGCGTTGAAGAAGCGGAATTGAAAGTGAAAGAGATTTCGGATAAAATAAAGAAAAAAAGTAAGCAGGGCTTCAAAAACCCTGCTTTTTCATTGTCTCCCATAAAATTTTCGACATGGCTTCGTTGTCTCTCTTTGTATAACGCACATCGGTAAAGACCTGAGCCAGCGTTTCCTTGTTGTTCTCCTGCACAAACTGCCGATTTTCGGGAAGCGATTCTTTATGAGCATACAACCGGTTGATGTCTTCGGCAGTATAGTCATGATAGACCTCTTCGTGCACGATTGCTTCCAAAGGCAGGCGGTCTGCTTGTGCCGGCAATTCGGCAGGCCATCCCACTGTGACGGTGGTAATCGGAAAGACCAGTTCGGGTAATTCCAATGCTTCGACAATCATCTGAGGATTATACGTTGTAGTGCCCAAATAGCAGATGCCCAGCCCTTTCTCTTCGGCAGCCACACAAAATGTTTGTGCCACTAACAGTGCGTCGATAGCTCCTGTCACAAACCATTCGAAGTTGTCATATCCCGGTTCGGCATTGCGCTGCCGGCACCACTTGCTGAAACGGCGTAAATCAATGCAGAATGTAAGTACCACCGGTGCCGTTTGTACCATGGGTTGATTAAAATGGGCGGGAGCCAGCTTTGCTTTACGCTCTGCATCGTGCGTTACAATCACACTGTAAACCTGCATGTTTCCGACCGTAGAAGCCCGGAAAGAGGTTTCGAGCAAATCATTTAACAAATCAGCAGAAATATCTTTCTGTTGGTATTTTCGGATTGTTCTCCGTTGTTTCATGTTTTCCATTCTCTTCTCTCTTTTTCTGCAAAGATAATGTAAACGGAGGATAAAATGTATTGGTGCTTCTAAAATATTTGCCCTCTCTTATATGAAATTGATGAGCTTTGTGTTTTGAGAGGTGCTCTGGGTTTTCCTTTTGGGAAAACTTTTTCCCTGTTTTGTTTTTGCTAATATGTTGTTGATAAGTATTTTATCTGTTTGTTTTGGAAAACTTGCATTCTTGATATAAAAAGTGATATTTTTATTTTGTAAGATGGAAAAACATTCATAGATTTGCAAACACATTTGTTAACGATAAGTACGACTTCTACAAATTTACTTATTTACAACTAAATCTTAGAGAAACAGCATCGTGGAAAAGAAAATTTATTCTTATGACGAGGCCTACAAAGAATCGTTACGATACTTTCAAGGCGACGAGTTGGCTGCCAGAGTTTGGGTAAACAAATACGCAGTCAAAGATTCTTTCGGTAATATTTACGAAAAGTCTCCGGAAGACATGCATTGGAGAATAGCCAATGAAGTGGCTCGCATAGAAGCGAAGTATCCCAATCCACTGAGTTCGGAGGAACTTTTTAATTTGCTCGACCGTTTTAAATACATTGTCCCTCAAGGAAGTCCGATGACAGGAATCGGCAACAACTATCAGGTTGCCTCCCTTTCCAACTGTTTTGTTATCGGTGTGGACGGTGAGGCCGACTCCTATGGAGCCATCTTCAAAATCGACGAAGAGCAGGTTCAGTTGATGAAACGTCGCGGCGGTGTAGGGCACGATTTGTCGCACATCCGTCCGAAAGGCTCTCCGGTGAAGAACTCGGCATTGACGTCTACCGGTCTGGTTCCTTTTATGGAACGCTATTCCAACTCAACGCGCGAAGTGGCACAGGACGGCCGGCGCGGTGCTTTGATGCTGAGTGTATCCATCAAGCACCCCGACTCGGAAGCATTTATCGATGCCAAAATGACCGAAGGCAAGGTGACCGGCGCCAATGTGTCGGTGAAGCTGACCGACGACTTCATGCAAGCTGCTGTTGACAACCAACCGTATATCCAGCAATATCCGATCGATGCTACCGAACCGATAGTGAAGAAAAATATCGATGCGTCTGCCTTGTGGAAGAAGATCGTGCATAACGCATGGAAATCCGCAGAGCCGGGCGTGCTCTTTTGGGATACTATTCTGAGAGAGTCGGTTCCTGATTGTTATGCCGATTTGGGCTATCGTACGGTGTCTACCAATCCTTGCGGTGAAATCCCGTTATGTCCGTATGACTCGTGCCGGCTGCTTGCCATCAACCTTTATTCTTATGTGGTCAATCCGTTCAAGCCCAATGCTTATTTTGACTTTGAGCTCTTCAAGAAACATGTAGAGCTGGCTCAGCGCATTATGGATGACATTATCGACCTTGAGCTGGAAAAGATTGAGCGCATCATGCAGAAGATAGATGGCGATCCCGAAGGAAATGACGTGAAGCAAACCGAACGTACGCTTTGGCAGAAAATATACAAGAAGAGTGGTCAAGGACGTCGTACGGGTGTAGGCATCACTGCCGAGGGTGACATGCTTGCAGCCTTGGGCTTGCGCTATGGCACAGAGGAGGCTACTGAGTTCTCTGAGAAAGTGCACAAGACCGTGGCGCTTAGCGCTTACCGTTCGTCTGTCCGGATGGCAAAGGAAAGAGGTGCCTTTGATATTTATGATACGGAGCGTGAGAAAAACAACCCGTTCATCAACCGTCTGCGTGAGGCCGATCCTGAGATGTACGAGGAGATGAAGAAATACGGGCGTCGTAACATCGCTTGCCTTACCATTGCTCCGACCGGGACGACCAGTTTGATGACACAGACTACTTCGGGCATTGAACCCGTGTTCTTGCCTGTATATAAACGCCGTCGCAAGGTGAACCCGAACGACACGAATGTACATGTGGATTTTATCGATGAAACCGGTGACGCTTTTGAAGAGTATATCGTTTTCCACCCGAAATTCGTAACTTGGATGGAGGCACAAGGTTACAACCCGGCCCGGCGTTATACGCAGGAGGAGGTTGACGCTTTGGTGGAGAAATCTCCTTACTATAAAGCAACTTCCAACGATGTGGACTGGCTGATGAAGGTAAAGATGCAGGGACGTATCCAGAAATGGGTGGATCACTCCATCAGTGTGACCATCAATTTGCCTAACGATGTGGATGAGGAATTAGTGAACAGATTGTATGTAGAAGCATGGAAATCCGGTTGCAAGGGCTGTACGGTTTATCGTGACGGCTCGCGTTCGGGTGTGCTCATCTCTACCAAGAAGGATAAGAAAGCCGATCTGCCTCCATGCAAGCCGCCTACGGTTGTTGAAACGCGTCCCAGAATATTGGATGCTGATGTTGTACGTTTTCAGAACAATAAAGAAAAGTGGGTGGCGTTCGTCGGATTACTGGACAATCATCCTTACGAAATATTTACCGGTGTGCTGGATGACGATGAAGGCATCATTCTGCCGAAGAATGTAGTCTCCGGGCATATCATCAAGAATGTGGATGAGAACGGAAACAAGCGCTACGACTTCCAGTTTGAAAACAAGCGCGGATATAAAGTGACCATCGAAGGATTGTCCGAGAAGTTCAACAAAGAATATTGGAACTATGCCAAGCTGATTTCCGGAGTGTTGCGTTATCGCATGCCCATCGAGCAGGTTATCAAACTGGTAGGTTCGTTGCAACTGGACAGCGAAAACATCAATACATGGAAGAATGGTGTGGAGCGTGCCTTGAAGAAATACATTCAGGATGGAACGGAAGCCAAGGGCAAGAAGTGTCCGAACTGTGGCAACGAAACATTGGTTTATCAGGAAGGTTGTCTCATCTGTAAGACGTGCGGTGCTTCCCGTTGCGGATGATGGTTTGAATGTGTTGAGGTGTTTTTGTGCCGGTTTTTCTTACCGACCGTTCATCGGTACCGGAACACAAACGTTTGCATAGGATTTTGAGAGGCTTAGGTCGCAGTAGCTGCATGATTATGAGTAATATTCCCTATACTTGCATAATCATTGCAGCTACTGCTATTTCTAAATCTAATATAATATGACACTATCATTTAATATTGAGTATCGTACCAACTGGGGCGAAGAAGTCAGAGTTCTGGGTTCTATTCCGGAATTAGGTGGCAATCGGTTTGATGAGGCATTCTCTCTGCATACAGTAGACGGTATCCATTGGACGGCGGAACTCGACATCCGGGTTCCGGAAGATAAAACAATCAGGTACAGCTACCATATCTGCAAGGATGGTAAGCCGGTACGTTCCGAATGGAATAGTCTGCCACGTATCCTGCATGTGGCAGACAATCCGAAGAAGACGTACCGTATAGAAGAGAGTTGGAAGAACTTGCCGGAGCAACAGTATTTTTACACCTCCGCATTCACCGAATCTTTATTGGCGCACCATGACCGCAGTGCTGCTCCTCGTTCTTATAAGAAAGGCTTGTTGATAAAGGCCTATGCTCCTTGCATAGATAGTGACCACTGTCTGGCACTTTGTGGAAACCAAAAAACATTGGGTGATTGGAATCCTGACAAGGCGGTTTTTATGAGTGACATTGACTTTCCCGAATGGCAAATCGAGTTGGATGCCGGCAAGATAAGTTTCCCTCTGGAATATAAGTTCGTTTTATACAATAAGAAAGAAGGTCGTGTAGTGGCTTGGGAGGATAATCCTAATCGCTATGTGGCTAATCCGCAGATGGAAGCCAATGAAACATTGGTTATCGGCGATCGTTACGTGTATTTCAATCTTCCTGCCTGGAAAGGTTCGGGGGTGGCCGTGCCCGTATTCTCCCTTCGTTCGGAAAAGAGCTTTGGTGTAGGCGACTTCGGTGATTTGAAGCGTATGATTGATTGGGCGGTAGCCACTCACCAGAAGGCTGTACAGATTTTGCCCATCAACGACACCACCATGACGCATACTTGGACAGACTCTTATCCTTATAACAGCATCTCTATCTATGCTTTCCATCCCATGTACGCCGACTTGAAACAACTGGGAAAGTTGAAAGATAAAGAGCAGATGGCCGAATTCGAAAAACGCCGGAAAGAGTTGAATGCCCTGCCCACTGTAGACTACGAGGCGGTCAATAAAACGAAATGGGACTATTTCCGTCTCATATTCAAGCAGGAGGGAGAAAAAGTATTGGCTTCGGATACCTTCCGCAACTTTTATGAGGCTAATAAGGAATGGCTTCGTCCGTATGCTGTTTTCAGTTATCTGCGCGATGCTTACAAGACTCCTAACTTCCGTGAGTGGCCTCGTTATAGCACTTATGATGCTGCAGAGATAGAGACATTGTGCCGGCCTGAAGCTGCCGACTATCCGCACATCGCTATCTATTATTATATACAGTTTAATTTGCACCTGCAATTGCTTGCTGCCACCGAACATGCGCGTGCCAATGGGGTGGTGCTGAAAGGCGATATTCCCATCGGCATCAGCCGCAACAGTGTGGAGGCATGGAAAGAGCCTCATTACTTCAACCTGAACGGTCAAGCCGGTGCGCCGCCCGATGATTTCTCGGTGAACGGACAGAACTGGGGATTCCCTACCTATAATTGGGATGTAATGGAGAAAGACGGTTATGCATGGTGGATGAAACGCTTCAGTAAAATGGCGGAATACTTCGATGCTTATCGCATAGACCATATCCTTGGTTTCTTCCGTATCTGGGAGATACCGATGCATGCCGTGCACGGCTTGTTGGGGCAGTTTGTTCCTGCCTTGGGCATGACGCGCGAGGAGATAGAAAGTTACGGATTGGCCTTCCGCGAAGACCTCTTCTTGAAACCCTATATCCACGAGTACTTTCTTGAACAAATGTTCGGCCCCCATGCCGATTATGTGAAACAGACATTTATTGAACCGACGGATGTTTGGGAAATCTATCGGATGCGTCCTGAGTTCGATACCCAGCGTAAAGTAGAAGCTTACTTTGTCGGGAAAACGGATGTTGACAGTATTTGGATTCGCGATGGACTATACGCCCTTATCAGCAATGTATTGTTTGTGCCCGACCGTACAGACCCGTATAAATACCATCCCCGTATCGCTGTGCAGCACGATTACGTCTATCGTGCACTGAACGACTGGGAGAAAGAAGCCTTCAATCGTTTGTACGACCAATATTACTACCATCGTCACAATGACTTCTGGGGACAACAGGCCATGAAGAAACTGCCGCAGCTGACACAATCTACCCGCATGCTGGTATGCGGTGAAGATTTGGGCATGATTCCCGACTGTGTGGCATGGGTAATGAATGAATTGCGTATTCTCTCTTTAGAGATACAGCGCATGCCGAAAGACCCGACGCAGGAATTCGGACACCCCGATTGGTATCCTTACCGTTCGGTGTGCACAGTCTCCACACACGACATGTCAACCCTGCGCGGTTGGTGGGAGGAAGATTTCCAGCAGACGCAGCGATACTACAACTCCATGCTCGGACATTATGGCAGTGCGCCCTCTGTGGCTACGCCGGAGCTTTGCGAGGAAGTGATACGCAAGCACCTCGAAAGCAACTCCATTCTCTGCATTCTCTCCCTGCAAGACTGGATGTCGATGGACGGAAAGTGGCGCAATCCCAATGCGGGCGAAGAGCGAATCAACGTGCCTGCCAATCCGCGGCACTACTGGCGCTGGCGTATGCATCTGACGTTGGAACAACTGATGAAAGCCGAAAGCCTCAATGAAAAGATCAGAGGGCTGATTGGGCAGACGGGCAGATTTTGAATGTGAAGAGATACGAAGGCACGGAAACGCAGAGGGGGAGAAGCCCTGTGTTTCCGTGCCTCGCTATATTCAAACAGTAAATATTTGTCTATCCCGTGAAATATCCGTAAGTTTGTGGCAAAGCAACTATCTTCGTATGTCCGGTTATATTTTTCTCGACAATCTCCTTTTCTTTGCCCATCACGGAGTAGGCGAACAAGAAACACTTTCGGGCAATGAGTTCATCGTAAACTTACGGCTGAAAGTAGACATTACGCAGGCCATGCACACGGACGATGTGGCCGATACCGTCAGCTACGCCGATGTGTACGAAGCCGTGAAAGCGGAAATGGCAGTACCTTCCCGGCTGTTAGAGCACGTCTGCGGACGAATTACCGACCGCTTGTTTCGCAACTTCCCGTTGATAGAAGAAATCCACTTGAAACTTGCCAAGCGCAATCCTCCCATGGGGGCGGATATTGAAGCGGCAGGTATAGAACTGACCCTTCAACGCTCTCTATAACTTTTATACCTTACATCCTATACGCATACACAGATGATGATAAACAGAATATACTCGGTGCTGCTTTTGTGCTTGTTTGTTTGCTGCGCCTGCTCGTCCGATAGGCAACAAGTGGAAAAACTCTTCGCACAGGCCGACTCACTATTGAATATACAACCCGACAGTGCGCTGCGACTGCTGCAAGTACTGCCTGCATCGCAAGAACTATCCCGGAGCGAGAGTGCGCGTTATGCGTTGTTGTTGGCGCAAGCCACAGACAAATGCGAGAAGCCGCTTTTTCCTTGTGACTCGCTGCTGGACATTGCTTTGGACTATTATGACAACGATGAAAAGGAATGCGCACTTGCTTTGCTCTACAAAGGAAGGTTGGAAGTAGAGATGGATCAAAGTGAAAGAGCCGTCGACTTCTTCCTGAAAGGGCTGAAAGTCATTGCCAAATTTCCCGAAGAAGCAGAAACCCATAGGCATCTGCTTAGTTCGTTGGGCAATGAATACTATAATGCGAATCTCTATGAAAGAGCCGGTCGTGCCTATCGGGATCTATATAAATATTGTACGGCATACAAAGATAAAGCGATAGCGCTGAACAGCCTTGCTTCTTACTATTCTGCCATAGAGAAAGACGATTCTTCACTTGTGCTTAAGCATAAAGCCTTGAAATATGCCCGAATGGCGAAAGATTCCACCATCATTGCCATGTCGGCACACAACCTAAGCGTAGATTATTATTGGAGAGATTTACCGGATACTGCATTGCATTATGCACAGATAGCTTTACAGTGGTATTTTGGCGGTAAAATGCAGAGTCATTATTACGCTCATATAGGAAGAGTCTTTTGGGATAAAGAAAGAACGGATTCTGCCATATACTACATCAATAAGAGTTTGGAAGAAAGTACAAATATCAGAAGAAGAGCCGCTGCATTATTAGACTTATCCAACATCGAAGAAGGGCAGGGAGACTATAAGACTGCCATAGCCTATCTGCAAGAGCATGTCTCGTTGATAGACTCTTTATATGCCTCAGACCGTTCCACTGAAATACAAAAGCTTATTCATAAATATGACATACAAACCAAGATACATGCCGAAAAAGAAAGAAGCGGGAATCTATTGAGGAATATGATCACAGGCTTTGTTCTTGTTTGCTTGCTTATCATACTCTTTTTTCGCGCACGCATCAATAAAAGGAAAAGGATGCAGCGTGTTTATGGGGAAAGGTTGGCACAAACCCGGAAGGAACTTTCCATTCTGCAAAACTCTATCGAAGAGAGTCAGCACATCATTACGCTGTTGCAGCGTGAACAAAGTGGCTTGATGCAGGAAAAGGAACAGAACCAAAAAGAGATAGAAGAGCGCGAAGCGCGCATCACAAAGCTACAAGGCGAGAAAATAAACTTGCGCAACTGGCTGTTCAAGCAAAGCGCTATATATAAGAAGATAATGAAGCTCTCTGAACAAAAAGTCTCGGATAAGAAAGAACTGAGCGTTTTATCGGGCGATGAGCTGGAAAAACTGACGGAAACCATCTTCGATATTTATGCCGACTATATAGCGGAGCAAAAGAGCCGGTATGGCAAGTTGACCAAAGAAGACTTGTTGTATCTGTGCTTGGATAAAATGGGATTTTCCTCCCAAGCCATATCCCTCTGCTTTGGGAATATAGATACACATGCGCTGGCTCAAAGAAAATATCGCATAAAAGAGAAAATGCAGAACTGAAAACACGATATTGTGATTATTGAGAAAGTGATTCTTTTGTAAATCAGCATGTTGCGATTTTGAAGTGTGATTTTATTTTGGCTGTTATCCCAATTCCTTCTTTTAATTTTGCCTCCGAAACCAATTAATAAAAACAGAAATGAAGGCAAAGATATTCATCTTTCTTTTAGCGCTACTGATTGTGGCACCGATGAATGCGGTAGTAAACCTGCAAAAACGAAAGCCACATGTTAAAAAACATTTGGAGGAAGTACGTGCTGTCACTCGTTCTCCCATCAATTATACCATAGATGTAAAAAGATGAAAAAGATGATTTTTATTTTTGCAAGCATGTTCTTTATGCTTGCATGTACGCAGGAGGAAAGTCTTCGTCCTGCCGATGAGAATGTGGCGTCTCAAACGTCGGAGTTGACTACAGCCGAAGCGCAAGTCAGGTTTGCGAAACTATTGTCGCAGGCGGCTTCAGGAAGTGTAGAAGTGCGTCGGTTTCTGAAGGCAGAAGCCACGAAGCAGTTCGACAACGATTACGATGTGTTTTATCCGCTTGTGAAGAACAAGATTGTTGCCGATGGTAAAAGCTTCAGGAACATTCTGCTTTCTTACACCACAGACCCGAAAGAACTAATAGAAATTGAGCGGTCGCAATTATTGCTGAATATCTTGATTCCGGATTTGACGCTTTTCTGGGACTTCAATGCAGAGAAGTGGGATGTGAACGATGCCGAAATAGTGGTGATGTGCCGGGATGACGAGAGCGACACCATGTATGAGAATGGAGAGAACATAGGCCGAATGGAGAAAGGGGAAATTCCCGGATTTCCTTGCTTGGTGGTGAAGAATAATGAGCGTATGAGGGTGAAAAGTGTAAATACCCGCTCGGGAGAAGCAACCTACGAGTTTGCAAGCGATGCGTTCGATGGCAGCAAGCGGACGGAAAGGCCGGTGACACGTCATTGGGAGAAAGATATGCCATTGGAAAAAACGGAAGATTTGTCTAAGGGAGTCAGCCCAAGCATCTTTAAAGCGGATATTGTACAAGCATGGAAAGAATTCAGAGGTATGACTCAAGCCTATCAAAGGGATTATATTTATTATGGTATTACCAGAGAAAACAAACCCGGCAATTTGAACAGAGCCATCAGAGAAGAACTGTTTCGGTTCAGGGTTCAGCCGGAGGCGTTCAGCAGAATTGCAGACCAAGAAAATAAAGACCCTAAATTAGAGACTACTTCGGAGAGAAAAAGATTTCTGACCAACCAAGAAATAATAAAGAGGGTATGGAATGACGGGAAATTTGAATTCCATTTCAAGTCATGTGTTGGTTCTGAGATTGAAGGTCAAGGAATGGGACATGTACTTACATTCTCCGTAGCTCCAAAAGATTTGTTTTCCATAGAGAAAGTACATGTTCATCACCGGAACAGCACTGCTTTCAGGCGTTCTAAGAACACTTACTCCGTGGATCCGGATAATTTGAGGTCTAAATGGTATTACCCCAAAAGCCATCATGCTGAAGATAACTATGTTTTTACACTACCTTGGGATTTATATACCAAGTCATTGGCAATACATATATTCGTAGAAGAACGTGATGATGCCCAAATAATAAAAGAAAAAACGACTGTTTTGAATGAGTTTTCCAGTAAGATGGACTTCTCTTTGGATGCAGGGACAGAGATTTCCGGGGTGAAGCTTGCTGCTAAATTAGGCTATGGCATTTCAACAACAAGGACTAACACTTCGGAAGCGGAGACCACCACAACATTAAATTCCGATGATCTGGGTACGCTTTCTTTCTTCTATTATGACCCTGTCATCAGGGGTGAACGTAATGGATTATACGATCTATATAGCGTATTTAACGGTACGGTAGCAGCAACTTTATTGCCAAGAGATATTCATAGATATTGATAAATGTGTATTTTTGCATATCAGTTGGAACGATAGCTATAAGTTATCTTACTTACAATAAATAATAATGGATATGAAGAATATTTCAATCATTCTCGCATGCTTGTCCTTTGGTATTCTCGTGTTTTCCTCCTGCCATGAGGACGAAGAAATCAACCCAAAAGATCTTGCCACATGGGGATATTTCGAAGGAACTATCAATGGGAAAGCCGTCTCCTTTGAAAATGAGGGTTGGGAAGATCGTATAGAGAAAAAGAATTGCAAAGAATATATTGAGGGAAGATACCCGAGAGTCAAAGGGAGTTGCATCGGTATCAATAAACTTGGAGAGTTAGGGAAAGAAGACGAGTTAGGAGTAGCCATCATGCTTATGAATCCGAAAGTAGGGGCACGTCATATTATAAATCACCCGTCAGCCTATTTTTACGATTATGACTATGACGGTGTGTTGGGGCGTAATTCCGATCAAATGTACTGTCTCACTCCTCGTCCCGACAAACCCGTGAAAGTGGATATCACGTCGGTGGAATATGATGGAGAGGGCTGGCCCCGTATCATTGAAGGCGAAATAGACGGTGTGCTCTACTTCAGGGATCAAGACTCGCTTACCATCAAAGGTAAGTTCGGGGTGAAATGATAGAGGCATACAAAAGTATTGCTGTCTGCTGAAACTTAAGGGCAAGCGATTTTATCATCTGCAATGTTCATAAACGAGCGTTGCAGATGTTTTTTTTGCAAAGTCTCTATATTCAAGGTGCAGAACTCAAGGGATAAACTTCTTGAATACATGGAATAAAGTTGTTTGTAGCGAACGGTAAACTTGTTCGCAGTTAAGATGAATCTCTGTTCGCACCGTGCGAACATAAAAACGCAAGTTGCGGACAAACGTTCGCAGCGTGCGAACAAATATCCGCACACTGCAAACAGAGATTAAAGTTTAAGGATGAAGCAAGTTCGGTAAGTAAAAGTGCATAGAAAAATCAGGTGGAAGAGGAGGGGGAAGTGCGCATCCTCTCCGTGCAACTACTTTTTCCGTTTTCGCTTCTTTGCCTGCTCCACCGCTTCGGCAACCACGGGCTTGTTCTCGAACCGCTTGGTATAGCCGGTGTAGTCGGGAACGGTACGCTCGTAGGTAGGATCGAGAAACAGAGGACTGGAAATGATATGGTCGGCCGTGCTGCGGTTACAGCAGAAAACGATGTTTTCCACACCTGCCAGACGGGTCAAAGCCTTTACATCCGTGTCGTGCGGTTGAAGCGTCATCGGGTCGGTGAAAAAGAAAAGATAGTCAATCTCGCCCTCTACAATACGCGAACCCATCTGCTGGTCGCCACCCAAAGGCCCGGATTTGAGAATGGTGAAATCCCACTCCACATCGGGGTGCTTCTCTTTAAGTGCGGCAAGGATGAGGCTGCCGGTGGTTCCCGTACAATAGAACTTGTGCCCCATCAGTAGCTCGGAGTTCCAGAGCGCCCACTCTATGAGGTCTTTCTTCATGGCGTCGTGCGCCACCAATCCAATCTTTCTTACTAATTTCTCCATAAATCAATGCCTTTGATAATTATTTTTCTTCTTTATAATTGAGAGAAGCGTTTCTTTCCATATACATAAAACTGTGCCAAGATACTGATTTTTGTCCGTTCGGGTATGACCGGAAGGATGGTTTTTGCCATGTTCTCTTCGCGGGAGGCTGTGAACGACCGACGCAGGGAGGCATAGGAACGACGTGCGCGGAGCACAGCCAAAGCGTTGGGTATCTGGCCTTTCATGAGAAAACTTAATGCCGCTATATAATCGAGCACTGCGCGTGTGCGCATCACGGGCTTTAATTCCTCGTGGGGCAGATTCTTATATAACATGACAAGATTGTTACGAAAATTGAGAAACGTCTTGCGAGGATTCTCTTTCTTCAAGGTGGCGCCGCCCACGTGGTAAACCACACTCCGGGGTACGCACACCAGCTGTCGCCCCCGTGAGCGAAGGCGCCAACATAAATCTATCTCTTCCATGTGAGCAAAGAAACGACCATCCAAACCGCCCGCCTGCCAATAATCTTCCAACCGGATGAACAAGGCGGCACCCGTGGCCCAAAAGATGGGCAGAACCGTATCGTATTGAGCATTGTCGGTCTCAACCACTCCCATGATGCGCCCCCGGCAATAAGGATAACCGTAGCGGTCGATAAATCCTCCGGCTGCGCCGGCATACTCGAATTTATCTTTCTGCCGCCAACTGCGTATCTTGGGTTGGCAAGCCGCCACCTCCGGATGGGCATCCATGTATGCGACAAGCGGAGCAAGCCAATGCTCGGTTACTTCTATATCTGAATTGAGTAAAACGACGTATTCTGCCGCAACCTGTTTTAAGGCGAGGTTATATCCGTCGGCAAAGCCATGATTCTCTTCCAGCAGAATCAGGCGGACAGAGGGGAACTCATGCCGAAGCATCTCTATCGAGTTGTCCGTAGACCTGTTGTCGGCCACATATACTGCGGTGTCGTACGCTTGAGAGAAGCGCACGACGGAGGGAAGAAAGGAACGGAGCATCTCGCACCCGTTCCAGTTTAATATGACAATTGCTGTTTTATCCATGTCGTATCACATCTTCACGTTTCAGTTTCCAGCGCTTGTGCGACCAGAACCAATAAGCCGGCTCACGGCAGATGGTCTGCTCCAGGCGGCGGGCAAAGCATTCGGTGATTTCGCCGTCGGCCATTTCTTTCGGGGTCTCGGTGATCAGGTCGAAGGAAACCTTGCAGTGTCCTCGTCCGGTCTTTTGCAACTCGGCATAGAAGACCGGGAAATCCATCATTTTGGCTATCCGCTCGGCACCGTCCATGAATACGGTGTCCTGATGAAGAAACGTGGTCCAGTAGTGGGCCTCGCTGCGGTTGGGCGATTGGTCTGTTATCAGCCCCAATGCCATGCGCTTGTTTTCGCGGCGGAGCTTGATGATTTCTCTTGCGGTGGAATGTTTGGGGATGTTGTGTCCTCCGAAGCGTGAGCGAATCGGCTTGAACATCCCGTCCATGTACTTGTTGCGCAAAGGCTTATACACCTGTCCGGCAATGTCGTTTGGGTGCATGATGGCGGCCATGCCTATCAGCCACTCGAAATTGGCATAATGGGGAATCATGACGACGATGCCGCCGTGTTTTTCTATCATCTCAAGAAAGATGTCTGTTTTTTCGTAAACCATCCTCCGTTTTAAGTCGTCGAAGGACATGCGCAATGTCTTTATTTCTTCCAGCATGTAGTCGCAGATGTAATGATAAAAGCGGCGTTCTATCTCACGCAACTCCTGTTGTGACTTCTCCGGAAAAGAACGGCTGAGGTTGCGACGGACCACCTTCTTGCGGTAGCGCACGATGTGGCGCATCAGAAAGTACATCCCGTCGGACAGCACATAAAGCATTCGGAAAGGCAGTAGCGCCACAAGCCACATGCCGGCGTAGGTCAGCCAATAGAGTATTCTCGATTTCATATTTTTCTGTCGATTAGAACAGTTCCTTGCAGGGCAGTGCCATCTTCATTGAAATCTCCCAAAAGCACCGGCACTACTTGATTGTCGAGCGAAGCATCGTAAGGCACCTCTACACGGATGTAGTTCGGCGTGAAGCCATGCATCGGCAATCCCGGTTTGGGACGTTCCGGCAATACGGGCATTTTCTGTCCGATGAAGCGCGCATAGAAAGCTCGTGTCTTCTCGTCCGAAAGCGTCAATAGCCGTTGGCTCCGGGCATGCTTTTCTTCGGGCGTCACAATGTGGTCGATATGTAAAGCCTGCGTTCCCGGTCTTTCCGAATAGCTGAACACATGGAGTTGGGTCATATCCATTTCTTCGATGAATCGGTAGGCTTGTTCGAAAAACTCTTCTGTTTCTCCACGGGTACCGACAATCACGTCTACTCCGATGAAAGCATCGGGCATTATCTCTTTTATCTTCTTTATCTTCGAGGCGAACAAAGCGGTGTCGTAACGGCGGCGCATCATTTTCAGCACTTCGTCACTGCCCGATTGCAGGGGGATATGGAAATGAGGCATGAACCGTTGCGAGCGGGATACGTATTCTATGATCTCATCCGTCAGGAGGTTCGGTTCGATGGACGAAATGCGGTAACGCTCGATGCTTTTCACTTGGTCTAAAGCTTTCACAAGGTCAAAGAAGTTCTCTCCGGTGCTCCTGCCGAAATCTCCGATGTTGACACCTGTCAGTACGATTTCCTTTCCGCCTTCGGCTGCTGCTTGTCGAGCTTGTTCCACCATAGAGGCTATGGAACCGTTGCGGCTCCTGCCTCGGGCAAAGGGGATGGTACAGTAGGAACAGTAATAGTCGCACCCATCCTGCACTTTCAGGAAGAAACGGGTACGGTCGCCGCGCGAGCACGATGGGGCAAAGGAACGGATATCTTTCAAGGCAGAAGTGTATGCCTCGCCGGTTTCATGCTTTTGCAGGTTGCCCAAATAGTGGAGCAGGTCTTTCTTTTGTTCGGCACCGAGCACAACGTCCACTCCTTCTATTTTTGCCACCGTCTCGGGTTTCAACTGGGCGTAGCAACCGGTCACTACGACAAAGGCTTCCGGATGTTGTTTCACCAATTTGTGAATGGCCTGACGGCATTTTTTGTCTGCCACTTCCGTCACCGAACAGGTGTTTACCACACAAATATCCGCTTTCTCTCCTTTGCGTGCCGTGCGCACGCCTGCTTCTCGCAGCACCTTGCCGATGGTGGAGGTTTCCGAGAAGTTCAGTTTGCATCCCAGCGTATAGTAAACGGCTGTCTTATTTTGGAATATATTGGTATCTATCATGAACTTAAAACACTTTTACGTGACAAAGATATGTATAATTAATCTATTTTTCCTATTTTTGCGCACTCAACAATAGAATGTGCAATGATACAGGAAAATTTTATCAAACTATATGAGCATAGTTTTCGTGAGAATTGGGAGCTTCCCTGCTATACCGATTATGGAGAGAACGAAAGCTATACTTATGGCGAAGTGGCCCAAGAGATAGCAAAGCTGCATTTGATCTTCAAACATTGCCAATTGCGCCGTGGCGACAAAATTGCCGTCATAGGCAAGAACAATGCCCGCTGGTGCATTGCCTATATGGCTGCCGTCACTTATGGAGGCATCGTGGTTCCTATCTTGCAGGATTTCAACCCAAACGACGTACACCATATCGTGAATCATTCGGAGTCTGTGTTCCTTTTCACCAGCGACAGCATTTGGGAGCATCTCGAAGAAGATTCGCTCACGGGATTGCGCGGTGTGTTCTCATTGAGTGATTTTCGTTGTCTGTATCAACGTGACGGGGAAACCATCCAGCGTTTCCTCAAGCATCTGGCCGATGAAATGTCGGCTGCTTATCCGGAGGGTTTCCGAAAAGAGAATGTGGTGTATACGGAGCTTTCCAACGACAAGGTCATGTTGCTGAACTATACGTCGGGCACCACCGGATTCAGCAAGGGAGTAATGCTCACCGGCAATAATCTGGCAGGTAATGTCACTTTCGGCATACGCACCGGATTGCTGAAAAAAGGGGATAAGGTGCTTTCTTTCCTGCCTTTGGCGCATGCTTACGGCTGCGCTTTCGATTTCCTCACCGCCACGGCTGTCGGCACACACGTCACCCTGTTGGGAAAAGTGCCTTCTCCCAAAATCTTGATGAAGGCATTTGAGGAGGTAAAACCAAACTTGATTATCACCGTTCCTCTTGTCATTGAAAAAATCTATAAGAACGTCATTCAGCCCATCATCAGCAAAAAGGTCATGAAGTGGGCGCTCAATATTCCTTTGCTCGACGGACAGATATACGGGCAAATACGTAAAAAACTGATTGACGCGCTGGGCGGGCGGTTCAAGGAGGTGATTATAGGAGGTGCGGCCATGAATCCGGAAGTGGAGGAGTTTTTTCACCGTATCAAGTTCCCATTCACCATAGGTTATGGTATGACCGAATGCGCTCCTCTTATCAGTTATGCCCCGTGGAATGAGTTTGTGTTGACTTCTTCCGGGCGAGTGCTTGATATCATGGAAGCTCGTATCCATAAAGAGAACCCGGATGATAAGCTGGGTGAAATTCAGGTGCGCGGTGAAAATGTCATGGTGGGCTATTATAAGAATCCGGAGGCTACCAAGGAAGTCTTTACTGAGGACGGATGGTTGCGTACCGGCGACTTGGGTACATTGGACGAGAACAACAATTTGTATATTCGCGGACGCAGCAAGACGATGATTCTCTCTTCCTGCGGACAGAATATCTTTCCCGAAGAAATAGAGGCTCGTCTTAATAACCTGCCTTTTGTACTTGAAAGTCTTGTCATTGAACGAAATAAGAAACTGGTGGCATTGGTTTATGCCGACTATGAAGCGTTGGATTCGTTGGGACTGAATCAGCCTGAACATCTTAAGACCATCATGGATGAGAATCTCAAGAACCTGAATAATAGTGTGGCTTCTTATGAAAAAGTCAGCCAGATCCAGCTCTATCCGACGGAATTCGAGAAAACGCCTAAAAGAAGCATCAAGAGGTATTTATACAACACTATTGCAGAAGAATAATGTGTTGTATAACATGTTGGTAATCTACTTTTTAGGCTTGCCTCGAAAAAAAATATAAAAAAAGTTGAGGTTTCGAGAACAACGTATTCAAAAAGTACATAACTTTGCACCGTTTTAATAAAGCAAATGATTGTATTACGTTTTTAAAAAGCAAAGAAAAATGAAAAAATTAGTTTTGATGGCAGCAGCTATCGTAGCAGTATCTTTCGCATCTTGTGGTAACAAAGCAGCTAACGCAGAACAAGCAGCAGCTGATTCAATCCGTATCGCTGACTCAATCGCAGCTGTAGAAGCAGCCGCAGCTGAAGCAGCAGCCGCAGCCGCTGATACTGTAGCCGTAGATAGCGCAGCAGTTGTAGCTGAATAATTAGCACAACCCTATCTTAGAGAGAATTGAAAGTCTGACGTGCGAAAGCACTCAGACTTTTTTTATGCCCTTTTGGCTGCATTTATTCCTTTCTCCTCCAAAAGTTTATCCGGCTCAATCCGAAAAGCCATTGTTTGGTTATTCCCTTTTAATTTATTCTTCCATATGCGTAAGTTCAGGCCTGTGCAAGTCTTGGGCTTACGATAGTACAAAACGATGGCTTATGCATGTGCAAGTGTGAGGCGATACCTGTGTCAAGAGTACAACGTTGAATCCCTTTGGGTTATGGAAAGGAAAGTTTGCTCGCTAAATCTTCAGGTTGTTTGCAGTCTTTGTGTAACTAAAGGGGCTGAAAACAAAACTCTACATCTGAGTAATCTTATGCCCTCACTTTAAGAGGTCTGCCCTCACACTTTAGCAGATGTAAGCCCGCACTTTAGAGACGGTTTTCCCACACTTTAGGGGATATAAGCCCACACTTCGGAGGACATAAGCCCACACTTTGAGGAAGGTATGTTCAAGAGGAAGCCTCGATAGCCTTCCTTGATAGCCCTTGTGTCATTGAGGTTTTGTTCCTACTTGTGTTATGACATATCTATACAAGCATTGTTCCTTATTCCTGCTGGTATACATCGCTCATTGTCTATCGTGATTGATTGGATAAAATAAAGCCCGATTTCTCAGGGAAACCGGGCCTTATTATATTTATATAGATTATTGTTTATGCCTCTTCAGCAAGCACTTCGAAAGGAATCTCTACAGAAACTTCCTTGTGCAACTTGACAACAGCCTTATAGTTGCCAATTTCTTTCACAGCATCTTTGATGATGATGATCTTGCGGTCGATGTTGTGACCCAATTTTGCCAACTCTTCAGCAATCTGGATGTTGCCTACAGAACCAAAAATAGTGCCTGTGGAGCTTACCTTGGTAGCAATCTTCAAAGAAACGCCTTCCAGCTTAGCAGCCAATTCTTCAGCATCCTTTTTGATTTTTTCCAACTTGTGGGCACGTTGCTTCAACTCTTCTGCCAACATTTTCTTTGCAGCCGGAGAAGCGATGATGGCCTTTCCGGTAGGGATGAGGTAGTTACGACCATAACCGGACTTTACGGTTACGATATCGTTCTTATAACCCAAGTTTACGATGTCTTCTTTCAATATAATTTCCATACTTTCCTCCTCCTAATTATTTCATCATGTCAGTTACATAAGGTAGCAATGCCAAGTGGCGTGCTCTTTTCACGGCTTGAGCCACACGACGCTGGAACTTCAGTGAAGTACCGGTGATGCGACGCGGAAGAATCTTACCTTGTTCATTCAAGAATTTCTTCAAGAATTCAGGATCTTTGTAGTCAATGTACTTAATACCGCTCTTTTTGAAACGGCAATACTTCTTCTTCTTAACGTCTACTGAGGGCGGAGTTAAATATCTGATTTCTGATTGAACTTGTTGTGCCATGATTAATCCTCCTTTTTAGTTGATTTAACACTTCTTCTCTTCGCAGCATATTCAGCAGCATATTTATCTTGCTTGAAAGTCAAGAAACGAATTACGCGCTCGTCACGACGGAAGTTGATTTCCAGTTTCTCAATGACAGTAGGAGCTGCCTTGAATTCAATCAGCTGGTAGAAACCGGTTGACTTCTTCTGGATGGGATATGCCAGCTTTTTCAGTCCCCAGTTTTCTTCATTTACAATCTCAGCACCTTCATCTGTAAGAATGCCTTTGAATTTCTCTACCGCTTCCTTCATCTGAACATCAGACAAAACGGGAGTTAAAATGAAAACGGTTTCGTATTGATTCATACTCGTTTTTAATTAAATAAATAAATTATTTGTTTATGCGGGTGCAAAGGTAGACATTTTATTTTGAACTGCAAAAATAAGCCGACTTATTTTGTTTTATCTGTTGCTTACATTATCTTTGCAAAGTTGTTTAAGCAATAATTTCATGATAGAGCAATTTAATTTCGACATCCGGCTTATCTTTGCCATTTTGAACGGCAAGGTGTCGGCCGCCATCAATCGTAAGCTGTCTCGCAATTTTCGGCAGAATGGTCTGGAAATCACACCGGAACAATGGACCGTACTCCTCTTTTTGTGGGAAAAGGATGGGGTCACTCAGCAGGAATTGTGCAATGCGACTTTTAAGGACAAACCCAGTATGACCCGTCTCATTGACAACATGGAACGTCAACATCTCGTTGTGCGCATATCGGATAAAAAAGACCGGCGTACTAATCTTATTCATTTGACCAAAGGGGGCAGGGAGCTTGAGGAACGTGCTCGTGTCATTGCCAATCAGACTCTAAAAGAAGCTTTGCAAGGTATTGGGGTGGAGGACCTTAGAGTGAGCCAGGAAGTGTTGAGGACAATTTTCTTCAATACAAAAGACTGAGAATAAACGGTTGGCGATTAGTACTTGGTGTCAAGCCGATGTAATGGATAGAAGGTTGCGGAGGGGTATTTTTCAACCATCATTCTTCATTCTTTATTAAAATATGGTTTTTTTGCAGAAATAATTTCGCTTGTTAAAGAATTATGCTTTTCTTTGTGACAAGAATACGAAAGAATATAATAATCTATTAAAATACACACGCATGAAAGGCTTATTAAAAAATCTGGGATTGATATTGGTCTTGATAGGAGCACTTATCTTAGTGGCATGTTCCTTTACGGGCAATGTAAACAACAACGCCATCTTGGGCGGTTCTGTTGTTTTAGTTGTTGTAGGGTTGATTTCCTACATTGCCATCAACAAGAGGCTGGCTGATTGATATCAAAAAAGAAAAAGAATAAAAAGGCGGTTTGCATATGCACAACCGCCTTTTTTATTCAGAGAAGTGTGATCTTTATCAGCCTTCCACTTCCGGAGTGATCAGTTTATATCCTTTTCCATGAATGTTGATGATTTCGATGGATTCGTCTTCTTTCAGATGTTTACGCAGTTTGGTGATGTATACGTCCATGCTGCGTGCGTTGAAATAGTTGTCGTCAATCCAGATTGTCTTCAGTGCAAAGTCGCGCTGCAAAATTTCATTGGCATGTGCGCAAAGCAGTCCCAGCAGTTCCGATTCTTTGGTCGTCAGTTTGGTCTGTTTTTCAGGAGTAGCCAGAATCTGTTTCTGAGTGTCAAACGTAAACTTACCGATCTTATAGATATTGCTTTCTTTGTTTTTCTTTCCACGAACACGTCTCAGGATCGCTTCAATTCTGAATGTCAACTCTTCCATGCTGAAAGGTTTGGTGATATAATCGTCCGCACCAATCTTGAAGCCTTCCAAAATATCTTCTTTCAAAGTCTTTGCCGTAAGGAAGATGATAGGGATTTCGGCATTGGCGGCACGAACTTCCTGTGCCAGCGTGAAACCGTCTTTCTTAGGCATCATCACATCGAATACGCACAAGTCGTATTTATTTTTCAGGAAAGCTTTATATCCTGCTTCCCCGTCCGGATATAACTCGGCGGCATAACCTTTCGCCTGTAAATATTCTCTCAAAAGCATGCCAAGATTTTCATCATCTTCGCACAGCAAAATGCGCAGTTTCTCGTCCATATCAATTAATTTTTTAATGAAGGTAATGCTATAATAAATTTAGTTCCTACGTTCAGTTCGCTTTCTGCCCGGATGGTTCCCTTATGATCCAGAATAATCTTCTTTACATAAGCCAATCCCAACCCGAAACCTTTCACGTCGTGCAGATTACCTGTATGCACGCGATAGAACTTATCGAATATCTTTTTCAAATTCTCTTTCTTGATGCCGATGCCATTGTCTTGAATGGAAATCATCAGTTTACCCGCTTCGTTCCATGTTCGTACAACCAACTGGAGGTCTGCATCCGGACGTTTATACTTCACGGCATTGTCCATGAGGTTGAAAATTACATTGGTAATATGCATCTCATCGGCGAAGATGGTCGAATCCGTGGCGTCCAGCTCCGATTCAATTTGTCCATTATATCGTTCTACTTTCAGGGTGAAAGTATTGATTACCCCGGTTATCAGTTCGTTGGCGTCCAGTTCTTTCATCTTCAGTGTGGCCTTCTGCCGATCGAACATGGACATTTGAAGAACTTTCTCTACCTGGAATCTCAAGCGTTTCGTTTCGTCGTTGATGACACCCGATATGTGTTGGAACATGGCGGGAGATTTACCCACAGCCGGATCCTTCAACATCTGGGCAGCCAGCGAAATGGTCGAGATCGGTGTTTTGAACTCGTGAGTCATATTGTTGATAAAATCATTTTTCATCTCTGTCAGTTTCTTCTGGCGGAAAACGATGTAAATCGTGAAAATGAATGTTATCAGCAGCACGATCGTGAATATCAACGACGGTATCATGAAACTGACCGAATCGAAGATATAATCGCGTTTGCCCGGAAAATGTATCTTGACGATACTCATGCGTGCAGGAGGGTCGTTCAAGAACAGCGGTTGTGAATAAGAACTTTCGCTTCCTTCATCACTGTAATCCGAACAGCGGTAGACTTCTCTGCCATCACGGTCTATCACCCTGAAGTGGTAATCCAAATCACCGATGCCATTGTCCATCAAGCCTGCTTTGAGGTATTGATCCAGACTCTTGAAATTGACACGTTCCTCAATCGGTTTGTCACTGGCACGGTAAATCATCTGCCAAACAACTTCATCTACCAATGCCCGTTGATAGAGATAACGATTCTTTATCATTTCCACCTGCGAGCGGGATGTCTGTGGAATAGTCTTTGTTCCATGCTTGCGCGAGATCATCGCTCGGGGCGGTTCGGGCGGTTCGTTACTGAATGTTTTTAGCTCGATGGTAGAACGTACGGAACCATCCGGTGAGGTCATCATAAAACGTTGGGTTTGCACTGTTCCGGTGCCTTGCGACTGCTCCCAGGCTCTTTTTTCGGCTTCGGAGATGTCTTCGCGCAACCAACGGTCAACCTCTGCCGACTCCACGTCTTTGGAGGCAGCCATCAATGCGCGTTTTACCGATTCATCAAACTGCTCGTTGCGCATCTTTACCATCTCCTCTATGTAGCTGATCTGCAGATACAATAGACTGAGGAAGGAAAGACCCATCACGGCGCCCAATATCCATATAGTTGACTTTTTCATAGTCACAAAATTAACACTCTCTAATTAACACTCATGGTGAATTAACCTGATTTAACCGGAAGTTCTTGTAAATTAACCGATGCAGCTTTTTTAGTTTCTATTATCTACATTAAAACAAAAACAGAGGCCTTTGGTTTGCAAATTTAATAAAAAATTAAGTGTTTAATTTGCATTTCTTTGTATTTTTGAGCTGAACTCAGAAAAAAGTCGGGAAAAAGAAAGAACGCTATATCTGTTCTAAAAAGCATTAGGCACGGAATTTACGGTTTAACACGGCTTTTTGTGAATGAAAACGTGAAATACCGAACAATTCCGTGCCTAAGAGAATAGTAAAGGTGTTTTAACACCTCGTTGCTAAATATTCTATATAAACAATTGAAAAGAAGTATTTACTCTTCTGTTTGTTTGGCTTCAAACTCTTTGATAAGCTTATCCTGCACGTCACTCGGAACAAGTTCATAGCTGGCAAACTTCATGATAAACGAAGCCCGTCCGCCGGTCAATGAACTGAGAGCAGTAGAATAAGAAGACATCTCTTTCAAGGGCACTTTGGCGCTCAGTTTTTCGTAGCCGGCTTCGCTGCTCATACCCATGATCATGGCACGGCGTCCTTGCAAGTCGCCCATCACGTCGCCCATCTTGTCCGACGGAACAAAAACTTCTACATCATAGATAGGCTCCAAAATCTTCGGCCCGGCATTTTTAAACGCTTCGCTGAAGGCGTTACGTCCTGCCAGCATGAAGGAGATTTCGTTAGAGTCAACCGGGTGCATCTTGCCGTCATACACGATGACGCGTACATCGCGGGCATAAGAACCGGTCAACGGGCCTTGCTCCATGCGGGACATGATTCCTTTCAGAATGGCCGGCATGAAACGGCTATCAATGGAACCGCCCACAATGCTGTTGACAAATACCAGTTTGCCACCCCATTCCAGTGGCACTTCTTCTGTTCCTTTCACGTTCATTTTGAACTCCTGTCCGCCGAATCTATAGGTATCCGGCATCGGCATTCCTTCGTAGTAAGGTTCTACAATAAGATGAACTTCACCGAACTGACCCGCACCGCCCGACTGCTTCTTATGGCGATAGTCGGCTCGGGCAGCCTTTGTAATGGTTTCACGATAGGGGATTCTGGGCTCTTCAAACTTGATCTGCAATTTTTCGTTGTTCTCAAGACGCCACTTCAAAGTACGCAGGTGGAATTCGCCTTGTCCGTGTACGATGGTCTGGCGCAATTCCTTGGACTGGTCGATAATCCAAGTGGGGTCTTCTTCGTGCATGCGGTTCAGGATAACCATCATCTTTTCCGTATCCGCCTCGTTTGCCGGTTTAATGACACGTGAATATTTGGAGTTAGGATATTTAATGAAGTTGAAGCGGTTTTCAGAACCTTTGCCGTTCAGTGTGTTGCCGGTATGTACATCTTTCAGTTTCACTGTGCAACCTATGTCGCCCGCTACCATCTCTTCCACCTTGATGCGGTTGGCACCGGCGCATGCATAGATTTGTGCGATGCGTTCTTTGGAGCCACGGTCAGCGTTTGTCAAGTCATCGCCTTCGTGCACTTTGCCGCTCATTACCTTGAAGTACTGAACATCACCGATGTGGGGTTCGACGGCTGTTTTAAAGAAGTATAGAGAGGTAGGCCCGTTCGGATCCGGTTTCACCACCTCACCGCGTGTATTGTGTACCGATGGCATTTCGTCTACAAAGGGTACTACATTTCCCAAAAACTCCATCAAACGGCGCACGCCCATGTCTTTTCCTGCACACACGCAGAACACGGGGAACATGCCGCGTGAAGCCAAGCCTTTGCGTATGCCTTCGCGCATTTCGTCTTCCGTCAAGGATTCTTGTTCAAAGAATTTCTCCATTAAGCCTTCATCGTGTTCGGCAGCAGCTTCCACCAAGGCCTTGTGCATTTCCGTAGCTTTATCCATTTCTTCTGCCGGAATGTCTTCAATGGTAGGAGCTCCTCCTTCGGGCCCCCACGAGTATTTTTTCATCAAAAGCACGTCTATCAGCGAATTGAAATTAGGACCGGTGGACAGGGGATATTGTACGGGAACGACTTTAGAACCATAGATGTTCTTCAGCTGTTCCAACACCATGTCATAGTCGCACTTTTCGTTATCAAGCTGGTTTACTAAGAAGATGACCGGTTTTCCCAGCTTCTCCGTATAGCGGAAATGGTTTTGAGTACCAACCTCCGGACCGTATTGCCCGTTGAGCAACAAAATGGCGGTATCCGTCACATTGAGCGCTGTCATGGCTGCGCCCACAAAGTCATCACTACCCGGACAGTCGATGATGTTCAGTTTCTTACCGTTCCATTCCACATGGAAAACGGTGGAAAACACGGAATAGCCATATTCCTGTTCCACCGGGAAGTAATCGCTGACCGTATTCTTTGCAGTAATTCTGCCACGACGTTTTATAATACCACTCTCAAAGAGCAGCGCTTCTGTGAGAGTGGTTTTACCCGAGCCATCATTGCCGAGGAGGGCAATGTTCTTAATTTCATTCGTCTGATATACTTTCATGATGTATTAAGATTTTAAGTGAATAACCTGACATAAAAATATGCCGTTAATTTTTTGTGAGGCGCAAATTAGGCATTAATAAAAGAAAAAGCAACAAAGCAAAGCATGTTATAAAACACACCCGGTTTTTGTCTGCACGTAGTGAACATGGGATAGCTTCGTCTTTTGAGACATATTTACCTATTAAACAGCCATACCGTCAAACTAAAGAGCCATATCAGGCTCTGTTTTTTCGAGTAATGATATGGCTCTTCCTATTTATAATATGACCGGGACGTTCGCTTGTAAAAAAATATGTATGGATGCGATAGGGGTGAATCGTATCTCGGTGTCGAAAGTCTCGTTCCTCGGTGTCGAAGAGGGTGTTCCTCGGTGTCGAACGATGCGTTCCTCGGTGCCGAACGATGCGTTATCTCGAAGAAGAAAAAATGTAGGACATTATCCGCTGATAATCAGCTTGGTACAAATTCATTCTCGGGAAGAGACGCATCAAACGTCGGTTGTCATCTTTTTTCTATGTCAATCAAGCGGGAAACCAGTTTGGACACACCGTCTTTTGCTTATTTCCCGTTTTTAATTCATCGTCTACCACAGCCATCATTCCTTCTACTTGGGCCAATGCCTGCATACGGCCGTGAAACGAATAACCTGCATTGTATCCCTTGTCTTCATCGCCCAGCATCATACGTCCGTGATCCACGCGCATGGGAAGTCGGGGATTTTCTTTCTCGAAAATACGGATTAAATCAATGATATGGCCCCTGCCTTCGAGGTGGGAACTTTCGATAAAACTTCCGCCCGGCATGGCTTTCGTGCTGCGCAGATGCACGAAATGAATGCGCTTGGCGAACTTTTGTGCCAGCTTGCGGGTATCGTTTTGTTCGCCTGCACTCAAAGAGCCGGCACAAAAAGTCAGTCCGTTATGGGGATTATCCACGGCATTCAGCAGCCAGTCGATGTCCTGTTCGTCCGTTACAATGCGAGGTAAACTCAATACTTGAAAAGGAGGATCGTCGGGATGTACGCACATATTTATTCCATATTCCTCGCACACCGGCATGATGGCCGACAGGAAATAGCGCATGTTTTCGCGCAATGCGGTGCGGTCAATCCCCTCATAAAGAGCCAGCAGACGCTTGAAGATGGCTACCGGATTCTTGTCGCCCTCCTTGATGTTTCCATTTACAAATCCTTGTGTCTTTACAATGATGGCATCTACCAATTCGTCTTTCTCCGCTTCTGTTATCACTTTGTCCAGCTCTTCCACTTTTGCCAGTTCTTCCGGAGAATAATCGACTTCGGCGCCTTTCCGTTCCAATATCTTCAGATCGAAATAGGCAAAACGGATTTTGTCGAAATAGAGAGACGAAGTGCCGTCATCCCAAGGATGTTGAAGGTCTGTGCGAATCCAATCAATCACCGGCATAAAATTGTAACAAACTGTCTTTATCCCTGCCTTTCCCAGATTGGCAAGGCTGACTTTGTAGTTTTCTATCAGTACATTGCGTTCGGTTCCTGCATACTTTATTGGCTCGCTGACCGGAAGGCTTTCCACTACAGACCAGCGCAAACCGTAGGATTCGATATGCGCCTTCAGCTCTTCAATAGCTTCCGATGTCCAGACTTCTCCGTTTGGAACCTCATGCAAAGCTGTGACAATACCTTCTACGCCTATCTGACGCAACATGGCAAGTGTGATTTTATCTTTCTTGCCGAACCATCTCCAAGTTTTTTCCATTTCTATAATTCGTTGTCTATACGATACTGCTTGTTTTGTGATTTGCAGATATGATTCAAAAATAACAAAAAGAATCTGTATCGCTGCTGTTTTAAAGCAGAAAAAAATAGTAGGCAGAGATTTATTGGATAATTGTTTTTTTGTATATTTGTTATTCTGTAACTTATTTAACGTGAGTTCGACGAAATTAAAACAATGAAGTCTGTATGTCATAAGTTCTTTGTACCTTGATGCAAGGTTTCTTCGGAAAGCAACAATATGCAGCCAGTGCACTCAGTAGATTGACCATGAAATTGTCAAAGCAGCGGTGTCTTGAGTGTTCTACCTGAGCAATGTTCTTGAGTTCATCATTGACAGTCTCGATGATGGCTCTCTTTCTGATAAGCAGACTGTCCGAGATGGATGTCAACGCACCTTTCATGTTGCTCTTGAGTTTAGTAATGAGTTGTATGCCATCCACGAAGAGTTTCTCAAAAAGAGACTTCCCTATATAACCTTTGTCACCGACCAACTTCCCGTATATAAACTCCACAAAGTTCCTGTATTCCAACGGCTTGCGGTCATCAACGTCTCCCGGTGTAATCATGAAATTGAGCAGTTCCCCCTTCTCGTTGCAGATTAGATGAAGCTTGAAACCGAAGAACCAACCCATCGAGCATTTTCCCCTTTGGGCTATGCCCTTGAATACCTTGTGGATATGAATGCGTTGGTTCCTGCAAACGCGCAAAGGGGTGCTGTCCACAAAACTGATGCCGTTACATTTACCTAAAAGAACCTTCTTGATGAATAATGCCAATGGAAGAGCCACTTCCCGCTCAAGTTCTACGAAACGGTTGTAAGAGACAACTTTAGGAAACAGGTGGCGAAGATGCTTACATACTTTCTCAAGAAAGAAGTGCTTGAGACACCGATAGCCGGAGTCATGAAAGAGAATCATGATAAGCATTACCTCTGCCTTTGACATCGTAGAAGCGCGGTGATAACTACGGTGGGGATTGCTTTTTATAGTATATTTTGCCATCATAGCATCAAAAAACTTGCAAAAGTCATCTGCCATACAGAATAATTCGGTAACTTTGTCCTCGGTGATCATAGCGATTATTGTTTGTATTTCTTTGATTTTTATCACTATAAAGATACAGCAATTTTCGCTAATCACCAATTATTCAGGCAATTATAATTTGTCGAACTCACGTTATTTACTTTATTCAGATACCCGAAGGTCGGTATGGAGGAAGAAAAAGAGAACAATCGGTCAGATGCTTTGAAAGATAAATTTGAGACGCTTTTCAAAGAGAATTATTCTTGTCTTTATTATTATGCTCTTCATTTTATTCCTGATAGTGAGATTTGTAAAGATTTAGTAAGTGATACATTCCATTTTATATGGGAAAATATTGAAACCTTACGTATGGAAACAGCAAAGGTTTATATGTATACTCATCTTCAACGGCTTTGCATTGATTATCTTCGTCGTTTAGGTATGGCAGTTAGCAAAACAGACTCTTATCTTGCTATGCTTCGAGAGTGGAATGAGAATGATTGGAGAGAAAGTGAAGAACGTATTCAGAATATTATGTGTCTGATAAAGCAGATGCCCACACTTACCCGGACAGTAATGGAGCAATGTTATATATATAAAAAGAAATACGTAGAGGTAGCTGAATTTACAGGCCTTTCAGAGAGTGGTGTGCGTAAGCATGTGATGAAAGGATTGAATATTATCAGACGATATTTTTCCGTTAAATATAAAAAACGACAGTGACTGAGTCGTTGCTCAGTTCGTAATAGATAATGTTATAAATATCTTATATTGTGAGGAAGTAAGCTTTATGAATAACTCAAATAGTAAAGATGATAAATTGGGTAAAGAAGTATATCAAGCGCCTGAAGAGAATTTGCATTACGAATGTGAGCAAGCATTATTGCGCTGTCATTTCAAGTTGCCTTCTGTCAATGATGAATGGAAGAAGTTCCAACATTCGGTACCGTCGAATCTATTGACCGACAAACGTAAAAAGCGCCTTTTTACCTATTATATTATAGGTGGAATCTCGGTAGCCGCAATGATATTGGGGGCGGTTTTTTTTGTTTTGCCGGAGCATAAAGCGCAGAGAGTGAAAGGTCGCGAAAAGATGGAACTATTGATAACTTCAAAATCTGAGGAACGGCAAGTTGTTTTGGAGGAGTCGGAAGACGCTGTTTCCGAAGAACGGACGGTGGTGATTGATAATACAGTTCCTCGTATAGAACAACAAGGTGCTGTTTTGTCGGAAAGAGAAGCCGATTATACTCATGTAAACGTCAAGAAAATCCGTCATAATATTGTTTCCATACCTCGGGGCAAAGTCTATAAGATACTTTTAAACGATGGAACGGAGGTTTGGCTTAATGCAGACAGTCGCTTCTCTTTTCCTTCCCGTTTTTCCGGTAAGAATCGTGTTGTGACACTTGACGGGGAAGCATATTTCAAAGTAGCGCCTGATGAGCATAAGCCTTTTATTATTGTCACTGATAAAATGACAACACAAGTATTAGGGACAGAGTTTAATATCAAAGCGTATAAAGAATCTGAAACACATGTGACGCTGGTGCGTGGTTCGGTATGCGTGCGATTGCCTCATAAAAAAGAGGAAGTAATTCTAACTCCGGGTGACGACATTGTTTGCACCGAGGATAACTACCAAGTGAGAAAAATAGATACAAGTTATTATAGCCAGTGGATGGAAGGTTACTTTTATTATGATGACGTATCCCTTACTGATATTTTACGTGATCTCGGGCGTTGGTATAATTTTTCTGTCGAGATAGAACAGAATCCTTCACTTATGAATCTGCGACTACACTTTATTGCAGAGCGAGGCGATAATATCGAACAGGTAATTGAGAATTTGAATGCTTATGAGTCTTTTTCTGTTATAAAAACAGAGAATAAGCTGACCGTGAAATGGAAAGATAATGAAATCCAATGAAGGAGTATCAAATATGATTTTGAAATAATGAGATAAATATTTGTCTTAGAGAACAAATGAAATGAATTATTCCGCATAAGCGAGAGATGATGTAAAATGTGGTTCTCAAGAGTAAGAAGGTAAAGATTTAAAATAAAGAGCGTTTAGTGGGACTAAACGCTTTCTTTTTTCGTATTTAAATAAAAGTCACCTTTAATTTAATCATAATTTTATGAAAAGTTATTGTTTTTTGAAAACCTTCCGTATGAAGTTTTTATTCTTCTTACTATTCTTTTTTACCGGGGGTATTGGGAGTGGAAGTGCGCTGGCGCAAAGTACTTCACAGAAAATAGATTTGGTATGTCAGAATGAGGCTATGCCGACTGTACTGAAAAAGTTGGAACAAGAGACTAAATTCAAATTCTTGTTTACTTATAATGAGATACAGCATTTTAAGGTAACGGTTGAGATTAAATCGAAAACAATTGATGAGGTGATGAAGGCTATTTTAGCCTCTTATCCGTTAACTTATAAGATTAACGGGATATATGTCACAGTTTCAGCTTTGCAGAAAGCGAAGCAGAAACGCATAAAAGGGCGTGTAGTGGATGTTGCCGGAGTCCCTTTGCCCGGTGTGACTATTCTTACCAATGACCTTTATGTGGCGGGAGTCAGTGATGTTGATGGGAATTTTGATATTTTAATTCCCGATAAAAAGGAAATAACGGAAGTGAAATTTTCTTATATTGGGATGAAAGCCGTATTTGTGCCTTTTACGGGAAAGCAACTCTTTATTTTCATGAAAGATGATACGCAGCTTGTAGATGAAGTAGTCGTCAATGGTATATTTGAGCGTAAAAAAGAGAGCTTCACGGGTGCCACTACTGTTATTAGAAAAGAAGAACTGATGCGGAACGGCAGTCAAAACTTGTTGCAAAATTTGAAGAATATAGATCCGTCTTTTAAGATTGTAGAGAATATGGACTTAGGTTCCAATCCAAATGCCATGCCCGAAATCCGAATGCGTGGTCAACAGTCAATGCCCGATTTGAAAGGAACGTATAATGGGAATCCTAACCAACCATTGTTTATATTGGATGGTTTTGAGGCCGATGTTACTGCTGTTTACGACTTGGATATGAATCGTGTAGAGACTATTGTCTTGTTGAAAGATGCTGCGGCAAAAGCAATTTACGGCTCTAAGGCTGCTAATGGGGTAGTGGTGATAGAAACACGTAAGCCTGAAGCCGGAAAACTGCGAATCACTTATAAGGGAGATTTGAATTTTACTATTCCTGATCTGACGGGATATAATCTTTGCAATGCACGTGAGAAGTTTGAAGTGGATAAAGCACATGGAACGTATTCCGACCCGTGGTTTTGGGAACAATATTTGAATAATATACAATCGGAGATAGCGCGTGGTGTAGATACCGATTGGTTGGCGCAACCTTTACGTATGGGAGTCGGACATCGACATTCTGTTTATCTGGAAGGCGGTGATGAACGTCTTCGATATGGCGTAAATCTACTTTATAATGATATCAAAGGTATTATGAAAGGTTCTGGGCGTAAAACGTTCACCGGAGGAAGTATGCTTTCCTACCGTTATAAGAATTTATTGTTTCGCAATCAATTCAACGCCACTTTGAATCATGCAGATGACTCTCCTTACGGCTCTTTTTCTGAATATGCAGAGTTGAACCCCTATTGGACACCATACGATAGGAATGGCAATTTGAAGCAAATAGCCGGTTCAACAGGCGGTGGAGGTTTGGTGGGGGTGACTAAAGGAAATCCGTTGTGGAATGCTACTATAGGTACAAGGAATTTCAGTAAATATACCAATCTGACTAATAATTTCTATATCGAGTGGCAGTTGCTCGAATCATTAAAATTGATGGGACGTCTGGGACTGTCGAAAACAATCAATAAGCGAGATGATTTTTATCCTGCCTCTCATACTTATTTTTTAGGGTATTCGGAAGAACGTTCTTTTGATAAAGGAAGTTATAGTAAATCTGACGGCGAGAGTAGTTCTGTATCTGTTGACGTAACGGCGAATTATTCGTTATTATTGAATAAAAATCAGTTGTTTTTCAATGCAGGTTGGAATATGCAGCAAAATCAATCGGAAACTACTCGTTTTAAAGTAATAGGTTTTCCCAATGATCGTATCAACTTCATTGCTTCCGGTTTGAAACCGGACCCGAATCAACCATTTTCCGGAAACGAAAGTATCGTTCGCTCAATTAGTTTGCTGTCGGCTTTGAACTATTCATACGATGACCGTTATTTGGCAGACCTCTCGTATCGTGCCAGTGCCTCTTCTCTTTTTGGAAAAGAAAACCGTTGGGGACATTTTTGGGCAATGGGCGCAGGTTGGAATTTGCATAAGGAACATTTTATGGAAGACGTTACATGGTTGAAGCAATTTAAAGTAAGGGCCTCTACGGGTTATACCGGAGCACAAAATTTCAGTTCGTATCAGGCATTGGCCACTTTTAGTTATTATCAGACGCAAGCTTATGATAATTGGATAGGAGCTTATCTGATGACTTTGCCTAACGACAACTTGAAATGGCAGAAAACCCAAGATTATAATATTGGGGTTGATGTTAACCTCTTTAATCGTTTGAGTATCCGTTACGATTATTATGTACAGAAGACCGAAGACCAGCTTTTGGCGCTTACAATTCCGCCTTCCATGGGATTTCGTAGTTATATGGAGAATTTGGGAAGTACCGAAAACAAAGGTATGGAGCTGAAGTTGAATGCGCATCTTTTATATAATCCGGCAGATAATCGTTACTTAAGCGCATTTTTCTCTATTGCCAATAACTCGAATAAGCTTAAAAAAATATCAAATGCCTTGAAAAACTACAATGATGAAGTAGATGGCAAAATTATAGCCGGACAAACGAATAGACCTCAGCTTCATTTTATTGAAGGAGAATCAATGAATGCTATTTGGGCTGTACGGTCATTGGGTATTGACCCGGCTACGGGAGATGAATTATATCGGACTAAAGATGGACAAACTACAACGGAATGGAAAGCTGAAAATCAAGTTGTGTGTGGAGATGCCATGCCGAAATGTACAGGCACTTTCGGATTGAACTTAGATTATAAAGGTATTTTCATGAATATGTCTTTCTATTATCAGTTGGGCGGACAAATATATAATCAGACATTGGTAAACCGTGTGGAAAATGCTTATGTCGGTCTGAACGTAGATAAGCGGATATATAATGCGGTTTGGAAGCAACCGGGTGATATCGTTGATTTTTCTTATAGTCCTTATAAGACAACCAAGCCAAGCTCCCGTTTTATTCAGGATTTGAATGAATTGCGTTTTTCTATCTTGAATGTCGGTTATGATTTTCGCCATACGACTTTTCTGAACCGGCTTAAACTCGCACAACTGAAGGTCAGTTTTTATATGAACGATATTTTTCGTGTATCTACCGTGAAAGTGGAAAGAGGATTAGACTATCCGTTTGCTCGCACTTATTCGGTTTCTTTACAGGCAACTTTTTAATATAGTAAGATATGATGGCAAAAATACAAAAAATAAGAGGAATACTTGGGATACTGTTCTTGTCTTTGCTGAGTATTTCGTGTCAGGACTGGTTAGATGTCAGTCCGAAGTCTGAAGTGAAATATGATGATTTGTTCAGCTACAAAAATGGATTTAAAGATCAGTTGACTGGAATTTATACAGCGCTTTGTGCCGATAATTTGTATGGTGCGAACCTTACTTTTGGTATGGCGGATGCCTTGGGACAGCAATATGTATGGAAGCAGGAGGCAGGTACTTACTATCACCTGCATCGGTTTGAATACGAGAATACTACCAGCCGTGGGGTAATCAACAATGTGTGGAGTAGTATGTATAATGCGATTGCCAATATTAATATCTTCTTGCAGGGCATTGATGAGCATCGGGGAGTTCTGTCGGAAGTAGAAGAAAATGTTTATGAAGGCGAAGCCTATGCTTTGCGTGCCTTCTTGCATTTCGATTTGCTCCGATGGTTCGGTAAGAGTTATGTGAGCGGTGCCGGTGAAAAAGCCATTCCGTATGTGAAGGGGGTATCAAAGGAGGTCACTCCATTATCTACAGTTTCAGAGTGCATTGATTTGGTGATTGAGGATTTGAAACGTGCATTGGATTTATTGGCGGTAGATCCCATAAAGACAGGTGATTCTGCTACGAATTTTTTGGGTACGCGTGATTTTCATTTCAATTATTATGCTACTTGCGCTTTGTTGGCTCGTGCCTATCTTTATAAAAATGATAAAAGTAATGCGTTGCGATGTGCTCATGAAGTGATTGAATCGAACAAGTATCCTTGGGTGGAAAGTACTAATGTCACTACCAATACACGTGAAACACGTGACGGGATTTTTAAGTCGGAGTGTATCTTCACTCTTAATAATACAAGGTTGAAGTCGTTGACAGAAAGATTCTTGAAAGAAGGAGAAAGCAATACCGTGGGTAATTTGCTTATCATGTCTCCGGAAGTATGTGCGGAAATATTTGAGACCAATTTGTATGGTTTTGATTGGCGGTATAATTATTATTTTGAAACATTGTCAAGCTATTATCTTGGCAGTACTAAGTTGTGGCAGTTTTCTTCTAATTATAACAATCGTCAGCCATTGCTCAGAATCAGTGAGATGTGGTTGATTGCGGCTGAATGTGCAGCTACGAAGAAAGATGCTGTGAACTGTATCAATACATTGCGCAGGCATAGAGGTTTTGATGAAGGGGGTATGCTGGCCGAAGAGGGGACGACCGATGTAATGTTGAAAACCATTATTGGAAAAGAATACCGAAAAGAGTTTATCGGTGAAGGGCAATGGTTCTTATATTGCAAACGTTTGGATATTGAAGAGATTCCTAATGTAACGGTTCCTTTCAGTAAGGGATTTTATATACTTCCGATGCCTGATCAGGAAAAGGAATATGGTAGTAGAAAATAAAAAGAAAGGAGACGATATATGAAAAGATTCGGTTATACGACAGGTTTATTGTTGCTATTGATGGTAAGTTGTACCCAAACCGGGTATTTGCGATATGACACAGATGTAGCCTCTTTGCGGTTTATTTATTCTCCGGCAGGGAAAGATAGTACGATCTACTCTTTTGGCTTACATCCGGGGATAGAAGAAGATATCGTAGAAGTTCCGTTCAAACTGATAGGTGTAAGTTCTTCCGGAGCAAGAGACGTTGCTGTGGAAGTAGTTAAAGAGAAGACAACGGCTACGGAAAATAATGATTTTGTGATTGAACCGTGCAGATTACCGGCAGATGCTATTACCGGTAGTGTAAAGATAAAAGTACGAAAAAATGCAAATTCGGATGCGGAGCGCAGGGTTGTTACTCTACATTTATGCGGCAACAATTACTTTTCTGAGGCTCCGGTCAATGAGTCGATGTTCCGGATTGTAATAACCAATGAATTGGCTGAACCTGTGGGATGGATTTTCAATGAATACAGTCGTGTAAAACATGAGTTTGTTATATTGCATACAGGGGTTACTACGAATTATGACCAATGGAGTACTTCGGAGCAAATCTATTGGAAAGGCGTACTGATAAAAGCACTTTATGAATATAATAAAGCACATCCGGGAGAACCTTTGACTGATGAAAACGGTTTGGTGGTAACATTCTAAGTATTAATGGTAAAGATGCGTGCAATGATGGAAAATATGTTAAAAAACGGCCTATGCCTTATCGGATTGATAATAGGTCTGGCTGCTTGTTATGATGATCACGGGAATTATAATTATTCCGAGTTACCCGGTATCACTCTTGAAGTAAAAGATACGGTATATGCCACCCAATTCAAGCCATTAGAATTGTCGGTGGAAATCAAACTGGATGGTGCAGAAGAAAGTGATTATGAATTTAGTTGGCGTCTTTGGTCGAACGAAATCGGAGGTGTCTGGAAACAAAAAACTATCTGCAAGACAAAAAAACTTTCTTATTCTGTGACCGAAATTCCAGGATCTTACTCGCTGGTACTTACTTGTCATAATAAGAAATCTGGAATAGATACCTACAAAAAGGTTCTTTTGGTTGTACAAGGAATTATTACCGAAGGATGGATGGTTTTGCAAGAGAAAGACGGAAAGACCGATTTCGATCTTATTATGAGTCCTTATTTTTCTAACCGAGTAGATAAAGATCAGATATTACATGACGTTTATAAGTCGATCAACGGAGAACAATTGGAAGGAAGGGGCGTTAAGATAGGTAGTTTCTTCTGTTTGGGACGCTATCAGCATGTAATGATTCTGACAGATAAGGGGGGAGCTCGCTTGGATGCCATTACCATGCAGAAAACGTATGATATCTCTACTTTGATGACGGATATGAGTGACTGGAAGCCGGAAAACTATATTTTCTATCATTATTATTGGAGCCCCGGACGATACGGTTATGACGCTCTCATTTCTAACGGACGTTTTTATGAATATAGCGTCATCAGTGCGATGGGCTTTACTACATATATTGAACCTATTTTGATAGATGGAATGACTTATAAGTCATCTTCTTATGCTCCTCGTTATTTTGATTATTATCTGGCTATTATCTATGATGAACTGGGTGGGCGTTTCTTATGTTTTCCTAAAAAAAACGGAGGTTCTACATGGGTGCTTCAAGAAATGCCGGATAATGCTTCAGGCTCGGTGTTCAACATAAAGAATATGCGTGCGAAACTGCGGTATATGGATACAGGTTTTAAGAACTATGAGTATGGATTGTTTGAAGATTGGGATACTCATACGAATACTTTGTGTGTATTTAACTTTGATAGGAGAACTAATGTGGATAAGGCGATGTATAGTGCGGCTAACTGTCCTGAGATACAGAATGCCAGTCATTTTGCCGTAGGAGACTTAGGACCGGTATTTTATTACGCTACAGACAGGGATATTTATCAATATGACTATACAGGTTCCAATACAGGCAAGAAGGTTTATTCTTTAGCTAACAGCGAGGAAAGGATTACAGGAATGAAAATCTTCAAACCTTGTGTCGATCGTTTCATTAAGTCACATCCTTACAATAATAAGATTCTGATAATTTCCACTTATAACGAAAGTTCAAAAGAAGGAAAAGTGTATATGTATTATATCAACGTAAGTAATGGTGCCATCGACACTTCTTCGGAGAAAACTTTTAGCGGATTCGGACAAATCTTGGATATGGAGTATAATTACCCCAAATATGGTTCTTGAAAAATATTTTCCAATGAAAAAACTGTTTATTATAAAAATAGGGCTTGTTTTTCTCTGTATTCAATGGGGAGGGCAAGTATTCTCCCAAGTGACTTTTTACTTTGAGTCATTCACGAAAGTGAAGATACAAGTCGCTTTCCGAGACTCATCATATCAAGCAGTGCTGGACGAATCGGGGTTGGGAACTATCCAAGTTCCCACCTCGCTAACTTCCGGATATGCCGTTTTGTATGGACCGCGCAGTGTCAATTACTTCTATCTTATTCCGGGTGGGCGGCAAAGCATAAATAAATATTCTGACGGGCATCTTGAATTTGAAGGAGATGGAAAAATTATTAATGAATATTTAAACGGGGGATTTCTGAGTATGCTAAATTTGAAATATGAGCAATCGGAGGAAGCCTTTTTAAAAGAATGGAAGTTGCTGCCGGATAGGTTCCAAACTCATCTGGACTCGCTTCCGCTACCTGAAGAATTTAAACGGTTGGAACGAAAACGATTGTATTATCAAGTTTGTAATATGTTACAGGCTTATCCGCTTTATCATGCGAGGAAACTGAATATAAATAAGTATTTTCCTAAAGAAAACTATTACCGGCAGGTGGAGAAAACAATGAGAGAGGATAAGGAAGCCTATGAGTTGTGGGAATATCGGCAAGTTTTTAAGAATGGTATCCGGATATTAGCAGAAAAATTTACCGAAAATAAACCATTGGAGCAGTTGCGTTATGCATTGCGTTACATACAAGACTCTGTGAGAGATTCCCGACTTTCTGATTATCTGGTTCATACGTTTATATACGGACATATCGGAAAATTCGGAGTGAAAGGAGTTGAAGAATTCCTGCCTGTTTATAAGGAGAAGGTGAATGATTTTGGCCGAAAAGCAGAGTTCGCTAAAATTTATCAGAAATACCTGCATTTGGCAAAAGGGGAAAAAGCTCCGGATTTTATGCTTCCGGATATTAATGGAAAACGGATTTCCCTTTCTTGCTTGTCGGGGAAATATGTCTATATAGATGTATGGGCTACATGGTGTATTCCCTGTCGTCGGGAACTTCCTTTATTGCAACAGTTGGAGGAAAGGTATAGAGGAAAGCTGATTCATTTTGTCGGTATCTCTATTGATGACGATGAAGCTGCTTGGAAAAGAAAGGTGAAAGCTGATAATCTTGGAATTATTCAGTTACATGCTGACAAGAATTCTACATTTCGCAATGATTATCATATTTCTTTAATACCTCGTTTTATCTTAATTGACCCCGAAGGAAAAATCGTGGATGTGAAGATGTCCAGACCTTCTGAGGCGAAAACAATAGAATTTTTGGATTCTTTGTTTTGACGTTAGTTTGAGGAAATATAAAAACGCTTGCTTGATGCACTAATGGATTAAATTAATAAGCGAAGTTTTCTGTTTGTTTCATTGTATTATGTCTTTATGACGGACAGATTGCTTGTGCGCTTCTGAGAATTTAAGTACCTTTGTCCCCCGAAAAAACAGAAAGGCGTATAGTATGGCAGGACAAAAAACACCCACAGCGTTGGGCACGGAAAGTATAGGCAGGTTATTGATGCAGTATGCCGTTCCGGCCATCATCGCCATGACAGCCTCCTCCTTATATAATATGGTGGACAGCATTTTCATCGGGCAAGGAGTGGGAACGATGGCTATTTCGGGCTTGGCGCTGACCTTTCCTCTGATGAATCTTTCGGCTGCTTTCGGTTCGCTGGTAGGTGTGGGAGCTTCCACGCTGATTTCCGTCAGGTTGGGACAGAAGGATTATGATACGGCACAGTGCGTGCTGGGCAATGTTTTTGTTCTGAACATCCTGTTGGGCATGGTCTTTATGATAGTGATGCTGGCTTTTCTCGAACCTATTCTTTATTTCTTCGGCGGAAGTGACCAGACGGTGGGCTATGCGAGGGAATACATGCAAATCATTCTTTTGGGCAACATCATTACCCACCTGTATCTTGGCTTGAATGCCGTTCTGCGTTCTTCGGGGCATCCGCAAAAGGCCATGTATGCCACCGTGGGTACGGTAATAATCAATACCATTTTGGATCCTCTGTTCATCTACGGTTTCGGTTGGGGAATACGCGGCGCGGCCATCGCCACTGTCTTGGCACAGCTCTTGGCGTTGGCTTGGCAATTCAAGCTGTTCGGCAACAAAGATGAACTGTTGCATTTCCATCGGGGCATATTCAGGTTGAAGCGTAAGATTGTTTTCGACTCGCTGGCCATCGGCATGTCTCCTTTCTTGATGAACCTTGCCGCCTGTTTCATCGTGATTCTTATCAATCAAGGGTTGAAAAGGCATGGTGGAGACTTGGCTATCGGCGCTTATGGCATTGTAAACCGTTTGGTGTTCATCGTCGTAATGATTGTGATGGGGTTGAACCAAGGCATGCAACCCATTGCCGGATATAATTTCGGGGCACGGCAGTACGAGCGTGTCAACAAAGTGCTGAAGTTGACGATAATCTATGCCACAGGCGTAACCTCTCTCGGCTTTCTGGTAGGCATGCTGGTGCCCGACGTGGTGGTCAGCATCTTTACGTCGGATGCCGAACTGATAGGACTTTCGGCAAACGGACTGAGGATTGTCGTCATGTTCTTTCCTATAATCGGCTTTCAGATGGTGACTTCCAATTTCTTCCAAAGCATAGGAATGGCAGGCAAGGCCATCTTTCTTTCCCTTACCCGCCAGATGTTGATTCTGCTTCCTTGCCTGCTCATCCTGCCGCAGTTTTTCGGGGTGGAAGGAGTGTGGTACAGCATGCCGGTTTCCGACCTGCTTGCAAGCCTGATAGCATTGATGATGTTGGTGATGCAGTTTCGCAAATTCAAGGTTGCCGCAGCGGAAGGGCGTTAGCATCTCAAGAGCCGTAAAGGCATTTCGGGAATAGCGTTAGACGGAACTTTTAATTGGGTTGGGAAGAGGCATTCCTTTCATGTTGCTCGTAGCCGGCAAGATTATAACAGACCGGAGTGGTGCTGTTTCCCACACGGTAGATGCCGAATTTGAAATAATACCCTTCTTCATCATTTCGTCCTATCAATATCTTTTCGTTGTTCACAATGTGGCGTTTGACTTCTTTTTCGGCCTGACGATAAGACATCTTAACGTCCAGAAGGCTGTTTCTCAGAATGGTTTCTTTCTCTTTGCCGTATAATGTCCAGTCTATATTTACCCGGAAAGTTACCCAGCAATCTTTTGGAAAGTGCTCGAAAGGCATTTTATAGGCTATTGTCGAGGCTTTGTAAGCAGACGTGACAGGCTTCATGATTTCCGCTTTATCGGGGTTGGCATTGCAACGGTCGGTTTTATCGGTCAGCCATTTGCGGTCGGAATTGGCTTTTATGTAAAAATATCCCTGTGAGAATCCAAAGGCAAGAGGAGGATAACCACCTTGTTCTATCAGCCAGCCATTGGGCTTTCCGGCTTTGTAAACCGTGTCTCCTTGGGCATTGACTTTGGCTATTTTGTCGTGAGCAGTGTCCTTTTTGAATATCATCCGTTTTTCCAGTTCAAGAAACTCTTTGACACTAAGCCTCATAACCTTGCCCGATGGGTCGGACACGAGTGTGCGGCTGGGCATTCCATGCCATTGGGCAAAGATGGTGGAGACGTTTTGGTCTAAATCGCGGGGGATATATACGGAGAATGT
>NZ_SLXB01000027.1 GCF_004342845.1 Prevotella heparinolytica
GTTGCGGAGGCCTGACCTTATACAAGTCTTTCGTATTTCGATAATACCTGATTATCAAGCTAATACATTTTCTTAATTACCTGTTTTATTGGCTTATTTGTCCGAATTATGTCCGAGGACAAACAAATGTAACATGCTGATTTACTGAATCTGATCTATCGCTTTCTCGATATTTTCCAATTTATTCTTTAATACCGATTCCAGATTCGCGATGGCGGTAGTCTGCATAAAAGCTCCCAGTAATTCGGGATGGTTTTCCGCATAAGACTCCCCTAATTTTTTGTTAATGATATCGATTGCAGATGTCATGTAAAAAGTCGTTTCTTCTACTGATTGCTGCATCAGTTCTGAATACGTTTTCTTTTCTTCCATAAAGCTTTGATGTTATTTGTTCATTAATATTTGAATGGTTCTTTCTTTTTCATTTATCACCCTCTCCTTTTCTTCGATCAGAGCATTGAGATGTGCTATCTCCTTACGACACTCGCTTATCGTTACATCTCCTGACACCTTGTTTCCATTGCCTTTAACTTGATGCCCTATACTTATATTTGGCCAATCAACACTCCTATCAAAAAAATAGTCCATAGGAACATTAAAATAATCCGCTATTATTTCCAAGTTGTCAGCACCGGGAATTGAAGTATTATTTAACCAGACATACAAATTTGATTTTGAAATATTAGTGTCTTTAATAAACTGCGCTTGGCTTATCTTTCTATCCTCAAATAGACGTCTTATTTTATCTGGATTAAACATGTTATATTATTTATAATTAATCAAAATAGCAATCTTTACATTAAAATAATAAGGTTATTATTTTGATAATAGGTTATTATTATATTACTTTGCAGTATAAATATAACACTAATAATTGGAATAAATATGAGAAAAGAGCAAAAACTAAAAGAAATGGTATTTAAAGACCATTATAGTTCGTTGTCAAATGCCCATAAAGAAGAGCTAAGAAGACGTGTAATTGAAGAAAGCGGTATGTCTTATCCTGCTTTCTATCACAAACTTAGAACTAATTCTTTTAAGCCGCTTGAAATGAAGCTAATCACTGAAATTATTAACTCACTAAACAACTGATATGATTATGAAAGAGAAACTTATCACAGCAGCCGAAGCCTTGAAAATCTCTAAAGAAAGCAGTGTAATAAACGAGATAATGGCGGAGATTAAGAAAGCTGCTTCAACAGGAGGAAAGAGTATTGAATTTCAGATCCTGAACGAGAAGGACATTGCTCTATTGCAAGATTTAGGGTACGTAGTCAAGGAGGAGTTTCATAAGATTTACAATTATTACTATTCAGTTTCTTGGAGTGTATCAGGTAACTAACATCGAATTTTATAACACCCCTGAAGGAGATGTTATGATAAAAGAACTTGGTCAACCGGCCATTGTGCTGAAAGAGACCAATAGACCGATAATCGAATACATGCTTAGCGTTATTAGAGATCGATATCCTAAGGCGCACATTAGACTGATGAAAATCTATTCGAGCAGCACGATGAATAGATGGTACTATGAGTTCCGCGTTGTTAATAGATTTATCCGTTGCAACTTCGGTGAGTATGACCAATATAATCTCGATATAAACCGGGATGGGCAGTTTGTCTTCGAGGAAGTAAAATGTCCCCTTCGCGGGGAGTGCGAACATGAGAATGTGATATGCCGTCCGGAACTTGACACGGCATTGACTGAACGTGAGCATGAAGTGTTCCGTCTCATCTCTTCTAATCTTCAAACAGACGATATTGCAGAAGAATTGCACATCTCTCCCTGTACAGTCAACCGGCATAGGGAGAATATAAAAGCAAAAATTGGTGCTAAAAACGTGGGTGAAATGATAGCCTTCTGGCTCAAAAACCAACTAAAATAAAAATTAATCATGAACAAAGAAGTTAGAAACTATACATCAATAGCCTCTCCTGATGGAAAGGAAAAGATATGGATTTCACGTCCAACGCGTGTCGGACAGCTACAATGTACTTGCAGTTTCTCATTAAAAGGAAATCTCACCTTTGTAGATGCTATCGATGCGCTGGAGTACCTCAGCGTGGAAAAGGTCGGACAGATAGATGAAGAGTTCAGTTTCTTCATCGTCCGCCCGAACATTGACCCACGCAAGTGTGCGCTGAGATTAATTGATGACCTTCCGGAACTGATGAATGAACACTTTAACCAATAACGTCATGACACTTAAAGAACAGAATCGTAGATACAAGTTGCATTATAATCTACGGAAAAAGGGCAACAAGGTTGACGCAAGGCACAGAACTGTCATCCGCCGAGCAAACGTTCTACCTGAGAAAGAGGAAAAATGGTGTAAAGAGCTGATCTGTATAGGGTATGCCGTAGGGAATCAACTTTTCGCCCCCCCCTTACATAAAATATAATCGGATTAATCTAATGCCATGAATTACTTTATAGATTACATTACGACGTATGCCAACGTCAATAAAAAAGGAAAAGAATTGCAGATGTATGTGCAGCAATTCAACCACCATCTAATAGCGCATGAGGTTTCGCTTGATGCGCTTAAATGTGACATCGAGCATCAAATTGATGTCTTAAACGAAAAGTATCCGCGTAGCCGGTATATCCACCTTGTGCCATTTAGTGATGCCAAAGGTGGACAATGGACTATCTGCGTAAAAGATAACCCGGACGACGTTGTCTGCATCATTTCCTACCAGAAGGTATTAGGGTATTATGCATTGGCGGATAGAGTGGATGATCTTGTAAAAATAAAATAAATGACATGGTAACTAAAGCAATGTTTAAAAAGAAGTTCCCGGACGTCAAAGTCCAGAAGGCCGAGACCACTGTTGTGCTTAGCAGAGCGGAGGTAGAAGAGATTGTTTTAAAAATGTGCGACTTCCTTAATACCGGATTGCTCTATTACAGCTATTCCAACAGACGGATTACTTGTTATACAAGCGACATGTTCAAAGAGGCGCTGGATGCGATGACTAAGGGATCGGAAGTTTTACATGCCCATTATGGTGTCATTGGAAAGGTAGTAAGTGATAGGCCTTTTATCATCTCCGGCGAATTGTGCGTCAGGGTCGACTTTGGAGACCTAAACAAGTCAGGCACATATAGTTGCATGACTCTAATGTAGAATTAAAAAAGAATATCATGAAGATCTATGTAGCAAGTAGTTGGAGAAATGAATATCAACAGGACGTTGTAGATGTTCTCCGCGGTTTAGGGCATGAAGTCTATGATTTTAAGAATCCCCCACATGGTGATGGTGGTTTCCAGTGGTCTGATATAGATCCTAACTGGCAAAACTGGACAACAGAGCAATATCGTGAAGCTCTTAATCATCCGATCGCACAAAAGGGATTTGATTCAGATTTTAACGGCATGAAATGGGCGGATGTCTGCGTTATGGTTCTTCCTTGTGGTCGGTCAGCTAATACAGAAGCCGGCTGGATGAAAGGTGCAGGTAAAAAGGTAATGGTTTATTCTCCGAAAAAGGAAGAACCGGAACTTATGTATAAGATGTACGATTTTATAAGTGATAACATATATTGTATCAATGATGAGATAATTAGAGTATAACAATATAATAATGAACAAAATAATTGCGTGGTTTAGTTGTGGTATAACATCGGCTGTTGCTTGTAAAATAGCTTTACAGACATACAAAGATGTGGTTCTATACTATACGGACACTGGCTCACAGGACGAAGATAGTCTACGCTTCCTTCATGATTGTGAGCAATGGTTTGGGCAAAAAATAAACATTGTCCGGAGCAAGGAATATACTAACCATTTCGATGTGATTGAAAAGAAAGGGCTAATCAGTAAGCACAATTACTATCCGTGTACCTTCGAACTTAAAAAACGGCTTCGATACCAAATCGAAGATGAATTGAAATATTGGGATGGTCAAGTATGGGGATTTGATATATCGGAAACCAATCGGGCACAACGAATGATTGAGCAATACCCGAACATGAAGCCATTGTTCCCATTAATCGACAATCAACTATCAAAGGCTAATTGTGCCTGCTTACTTGCAAAAGAAGGAATAGAACTACCTCGAATGTATAAGATGGGATATCACAATAACAACTGCATCGGTTGCATCCGTGGCGGAATGGGTTACTGGAATAAGATTCGTATTGATTTCCCGGAAGATTTTGAACGTATGGCTAAATTGGAACGTGTTGTCGGGCATTCTTGCCTGAAAGAAAGAATCGGTAATGAAACAAAGGCTTTATTTCTTGACGAGCTTTCTCCTGACCGTGGCGATTTCCCTACTGAGATAATGCCCGAATGTGGGTTGTTTTGTGAATTAGAATTTATGAATTAGAGTAAAACAATATAGAAATGAACGACGTGCTATTCAAAAAAATAAAAAGAGTAAATTGTAAATACGCTGAATATTTATCAGCTTGCGATGAAGTAGCTAAGGATGCTCAAAAACATATAAATTGGAACGATAACGTAGGTTGTGTCTATATGCCGAGCGACGGTCTTTGTATAGAAATAGAAGCCTATGTTTGTCCGGCTACAAGATTCTTTGAGCTACCTGAGCTTATCGGTGAAGATATGATTGATGAATACACATATAGAACCAATTGTATTTAATTCAGAACAAGAAAGAAATGAAGGGAACAAAATGTATCACGTTCGACAAAAAAGCGCAAAACGCGCTTCCTGAAAAGATCAAAGAGAAAATGAAAGCTGACAGAACTGTTGCTAAAGCGCTACGATTTTGTCAGCGTATCGCCCGGATGGAGAAAGGATGTGCCCCTTCTGCCGGATATATGCAAGAGATAATAGAAGAGGCGGAAAAAGTGTTTAAGTAAATAGTATTTAATAACTAACGAATAAGATATGGAAGAAACAAAGAGCGCCATTGAATTGGCAATGGAACAATTTAAAGCAGAGTTTGGTCAAGACGCCAAGCTGGAGGATGGGGACGAGTTTGCCACGGTATTTAATGATGCAGTTGTGATTATCAGCTTGAATAATAGCAATTTAAGTGTAAGAATATTAGCTGGTAAGCCCTATTTCGTGAATCAGAGTTTGAATTTAACGGAGTGAAATATAATAAAGACATGAATCAAGCAGAAGAGTTATATAATAAGATCCTCTACAATGAGGATTGGGAAATGGAGGACTTGGATCGTCTTCTGGATTTAGCAAAGAAAGAAGGAGCTGCCTCATGTAAGGCCAGTTCCGTGCAGGTAACAACCGTGCAAGATTTGGAACTTAATACGCGGATCACTGCTAAAAAAGCAGTACGAGCCTTATCGGATGTGCTTACATTCCACTCCCCGCCATCGTCCTTAAGCCCCTTGTTGCTAAGAGATTTCCGAAAACGGTTGAGTGAGGTTCTCTCCATTCCGGAAGAGATTCTCGAATGATCAGAATTTAGTCCTTTGTTAGACATATAACATACGCTTCTTTTGCGTTCAAAATATTAGATATGATTAAAGCTACCGATATCTACGATGCAACCCATGACGGGTTAGACATCATCCTGTATTACTATCCACAGGCGGAAAGCTGTGTGGATAACAAGAAAAAATTCAAGCGCCGCCCGGAAGAAGACGATGCTTCGGCTTGCCTTAAAAAATATGAAGAATGTTACAAAGTTACCGACTTCGGAGATTCCGGAACGGCCATGTCTCCCATCGACATCTGTATGTATGAGGAAAACGTACGCTTTCCGGAAGCAATAGCCCTACTCGCTTCCCGGTATAACGTAACAGACGAGCTTCGCCGTTCGGTGAATAAACCGGAAATTCGCAAGCGCCCGGCCTCCGCCGACGAAAAAGAGGGTGAGAAATTCTTCGAACTGGAAGAAAAGTTCACCGATGAGCAGCTAAGGGTACTCGGCCCCCGCGTTAAGCAAGAGCATGTTGATGCGCTACATTGGTATGTGGCGAAGTCCATCTCTTATGTTCGGAACCGGGAAGTCACGACGAAGTTCTCTACTCCTACTTATCCCATCTTTATGCGCGAGTGCTCCGTACCAAAGAAGGATGGCAGTATTGAAAAATTTTACAAGATATACGAGCCATTAAATCCGGATAAGCAATGGCGCTTCAGCTACACTCCCGAAGGAGTGAAGCCGAAACAATATATCAACGGACTGGCAGAGTTGAAAACGGCTTATCGTGACTTCAATGCGGTGGAAGAAAAACTGTTTTTCAATGTTCCGGCCAACAAAGATGTACCGTATAAAGAGCAAAAGTTGAAGGAGGCTTTTATCTGCTCCGGAGAGCGTGACGCTCTTTGCCTCCGTGCCCTTGGGTATAATCCTTTATGGTTCAACAGCGAAACTTACAAGGTCACTCCGGAAGAGATCAAAGAAATCTATAAGTATGTGGAGCGCATATATAACATTCCGGACATCGACGACACCGGTGTTATTAAAGGTACGGAACTTGCACTTCGTTTCCTCGATATATACACCATCTGGTTGCCCGACTGGTTGAGAGGCTATAGGGATCAACGCGGAAAATCCCGCAAAGATTTTCGTGACTTTGTGGAAATGCGACCGAAACAGGAGGACTTCAACAATCTGCTAACGCTGGCTATGCCCGCCCGTTTTTGGGAGGGGGCGTGGAGTGAGCGGAGTAGGAAGATGACCTATGAGATAAATACGGCCTATCTTCATTATTTCCTCACACTGAACGGCTTCTACACCTTGAAAGATGACAATTCCAAAGAGGTGAGGTATATCCATCGCGAAGGCTGTATAGTTAGTGAGATAAATGCCAAAGAAATTGTAGCCTTTCTGAAGAGGTTCGCCATTGAGAGATACCTACCTGTTGATATCCGGAATCTTATCCTCAACTCTCCTCGTACAGGGGAATCCTCTCTGGGGCAACTCGATGAAGTGAGCTTGGATTTTCGGAATTATACACCCACCAGCCAATATATCTTTTTTGAGAAAGAAACTTGGGAGGTGACGAAAGACGGGATTAACTGCTTACATGGTCGAATACCCGGCAACCGAAGCGCATGGAAATCCAATGTAATCACTCATAAGGTGAGCATTCTCCCTCCTATGTTTACATGGACTTACAAGCAGGATGCCGAGGGAAATGATATATTCGACATTGACATCCAAGCACATCAGAGTTGCTTTTTCAACTACCTCATCAATACCAGCCGCTTACACTGGCGCAAAGAACTTGAATATGCGTGGAAAGACAAAGGCGTTGACGAAGCAGACAATTACCGGCTTGCTCATAAATTCGACATTGCCGGACCGCTCCTCACCGAGAATGAAATTCGGGAGCAGAAGCAGAACCTATTGAATAAGATCTATGCAATTGGGTATAACATGCACAGATACAAATCTCCATCGCGTGCATGGGCATTATACGCGATGGATAACAAGATCGGAGAGGACGATGAATGCAACGGACGAAGTGGCAAGAGTTTTCTTTTCAAGGCTTTCCGTTTTTTTATGCGGACGGTTAATTTGTCCGGACGGAATCCCCGCCTGTTGGACAACCCTCACGTCTTCGACCAAGTAGACGTACACACAGACTTCGTTTTGGTGGATGACTGCGACCGCTATCTGCCAATGAGCCAATTCTACGACAATATCACTTCGGGCATGACGGTAAATCCAAAGAATAACAAGTCTTTTTTCATCGAGTTTGAGGAATCGCCGAAATTCGGCTTTACAACAAACTACGTTCCTCGCGAATTCGACCCGTCCACCTCTGCGCGCATGCTTTATATGGTGTTTTCGGATTATTACCACCAGAAGACGGAGGAAAACGATTACTTGGAGAGCAGAAGCATACGTGACGACTTCGACAGGAATCTGATGACGAACACCGATTATAGCGAGAACGACTGGAACTGGGATTTGAATTTCTTTGCCCAATGCCTGCATTTCTATTTATCCATGGCCGACCGCAGCATCAAGATACAGCCGCCTATGGATAACATCATTAAGAGGAAGCAGAAAGCCGATATGGGTTCAGGATTCGAGGACTGGGCATATTGTTATTTCGCCGAGGATGGAGAAAATGTCAATGTGCCCGTGCAACGCGATGCGGCTTACGAGGATTTCATTTCCTACTCTAAGGCGAAAAGGGATTATTGGACCATGCAGCGATTTACCAAGGCCCTGAAGAGCTTCTCACAATTATGTAGTTATATCTCCGAGATGAATCCCGTGGAACTGCTTAACAGTTCCGGCCGTTTCTTGCAGAAACGCGAAGGAAAGACTAAAGAGATGATATACATGCGGACTTGTACGACAGCAGGAGAACCGTCCGATTTTAAACCAATAATCGATTGCAGTGATGGAGACACTCCGTTTTGAGCACATCAAGCATTACGAACGCTATCTTCCGGGGATGATGAGGGAAGAACAAGCCGCAACCTACATCCATCAGGTGTATGACTATCTGGAGCTGATGAAGCCGGATACCATTCTCAATATTCAAGCCGATGAAGTCAAGCTGCCATGGTTTCTGGTGGCCGTCGGTGCTTTTCTTGCGGCGCAGAACCATTGGATGGAGTTTGAATTGAACGATGATTACACGAGGCTCCGAAGGGTTAGAGTTCCCCCTAATTTCCTGAAGGCCATGCGCCGGTTATCGGCTATCGGGTAACAATTGCAAAGCTGTGGGCACATTTGTCCGCAGCTTTTACTTTTTAAAAGAAGAAGCACCCCACCCTGCCATGTCGATTTTCCACACCTTTTCCTATTTTTGCTATAATTTTTCGTAACTCTGTAACCTCTGTTTGAAAAAGAAGATAAATGCGTAATAAATAAGTAGTTACATAGTTACAACTTTGAGTAACAAATAAGGTTACAAATAAAATATAGTTTGTTACCTGTTCTTAAGGCATGCAGATTTATACCTTCGGTAACAATTTAATTTTTAGGTTACAATTACCTTTCAACACCTTTGTTACTTACACACTAACTGATTATCAGTGTTTTATGTTAAAAAAGTAACAGGTTACAGAGTTACGTATTTTTCTAAGCAAAATACTCAGAGCAGTGTATAATGTACGGAAGAATAGATTATCGGCAGATGGTTTTATCGTAATCATGTAAATATGTTTTTAAATGTAGAATAATCTCATAATAATATATTGCCGAATGCGCCTTTTTCATTATATTTGTCTGAATATTAAACGATTAATATATGAAGCCTAAAGTTACAATAGAACTACAACCTTATCTTCACGATTATTTGTACCATGAGTTTGGCCTGAAGCCCGGTTCCGATGACGGTGTACAGGTAACTTCCGCCAATGATATTGGCAAGTTTATCCAAGCTATGGTGACAGTAACGGATCGACCGCCGAGGCAGCCGCTAAAAGAGCATCCTATCACCTTGTATCTTCCCATACAGGAATGGAACCACTTTATTCTTCAGGAAAACTTTATATATGTTCCTGAATGGAAGCAGAGAATGTTGCAGGAGTACATCGAGGCCTCTTTTCGCATACGCATTCGAGAATATTTTGTTGCCGGCTATGAGAAAGGATACAAGCAGGATAAGATTATCCGTGCCTTTCTGACAGCATATAACATCAAGATTAATTCGATTAGTTATGATGCGGTTAAAAAGTACGACTACCGCAACAGGAAAAGAATCATCAAAGAGGTGAATGAAGATATTCAGCTCTCTTTGTTTAGTTAGCGTTTTTAACATGTTAATTGTTAAGTAAAAATCAGATTTTCAACGTTTTAATACTTAAACTTTAATTAAACATGACACAACAGGACAAAAGGTCGCAAGTATGCGGCATGTATTTTATGCCTCTTTCAAAAGCGGAGGTGAAAAACTATCCCGGAAAAGATATAATATCTGTTCGTGGTAGGTGGTTGGATTTGAAAGTTGCTTCCGGGGAATATAAAGAAAAACAAGAAGCCCCCGGTGGGGTCGTCGAGCAGGAACTGAAAGCCGTTGTTACTGACACGGGAGCCGATTACGTGAGGTTTCTCCGGAATATTTCCGGTCAGGAAGGGCTTGTTCTTATTCGCACGACGAATGGGGGTGAATACGTTGTCGGAACGGAACAGTTCCCCGTTACATTTTCTTGGGAATATGGCGGTTCGCCGCTAAAGCAAATAATATCTTTTAAGCGGAATAGTTCTGAGGGAGCAAAAAAAATGAAGTCCTTTTAGACCGCTTTTGTCATCGTACTTTTGTACCGGTAATCAATAGGTATTTATACGATGATATTTTCTAACTTATATAGCGCAATATGTCGGGGCAAATGGTTTATCTCATTCCGTGAGGTCGATTCCAATATAATGCTTGTTCAGAGATTACTTGAACATGGAATTGAAAATAAGGAAGCGGGAACATTGTCTGATAGAAGTCCGATTCCGTTGGTGGCGGTTGATGCTGCCGGCAGTATGGTTAAATCCGGCAACAAGTTTGCCGATGTGCCTAAGGACAGTACGGCAATCATTCCTATTCACGGCACATTGCTTAAGTATGGTAATTATTGCAGCTATGGAACCGTCGAATATGCTGCGCTTATTCGTGAAGCTGTTGACTCCCCTAATATATCATCCGTTTTATTGGATATGGATTCCGGAGGTGGTGCGGTAGACGCCATTGCACCTCTCGTCGATGCAATTAATTATGCGAAGGGTAAGGGAAAAGCGGTGGTAGCTTATTGCGACCTCTGCGCATCTGCCATGTATTACGCAGCTTCTTATTGTGATGAGATTATTGCTTCTAATGACATTTCTTCCGAGTTCGGGAGTATCGGCGTGATGATGAGCTTCCCCGATTACGCCAAGTATTACGAGGCTTCCGGGATCAAAGTGCATACCATTTATTCCAACCTTTCCGATTATAAAAATGCCCCGTTTGAAGCTGCAAAGAAAGGAGATTACGCATCCATACGGGATGAGGAACTCGACCCGTTGGCGCGTGAATTTCAAGCAGCAGTCAAAAACAACAGGGGGAATAAACTGCTGACGGACACGGAAGGTTTGCTTCGCGGCCGTATGTTCTACCACAAAGACGCTATCCGCGTGGGATTGGCAGACTCTGCCGGGACAATGGATTATGCAGTAAATCGATGCAGGGCCATCAATGCGGAATTGACTATTAATCAGTATATAAATTCTAAATCCTGAAGTTATGTTTACAAAAGTAATGAGTGTAGTGCTTGGTTTTTTGGGCATCTCCGCTTTTGCCAAAGATGAGAAGGGTAAGTCTATTCTCCTTGCCGCACAAGAAGAGCAACTGAAAAACAAGTATGGCGATGTCTTTGTCGAAGCCTTCAAAAAAGATCTCGCCGAGTATGAGAAAGAGGGAAAACCTGCTGAATCGGCTATTACCGATGAGGTAAAGGCGCAGTTGGAGGATGAAAACAAAAAGAACGCCCAAGAATTGGCTGATGCGAAAAAACGATTGGCCGACCTTAATGCGAAAATTAAGGAACAAGAGGGGATCATTGCTGCCAAAGAAGCGGCAATAGATAAAATGTCCAAAGAACCGGCCGGTGACGGCGGAACAAAAATCGAAGGAGGAACAGGGATGGAAAACAAGTTCAAACCGGACATGACGCTGAACATGAACAAGTATCTGGAAGCAGCCCACTTCGGACGTCCGGACGCAACTTCTTATACTGGTAATGACACAATAGACACGGAAGACCTGCATAAGGAGTTTGGTCGGTATGTACGTTCGGAAAAAATGGAAATTTTCCGCTCGCTCATGGGAACCACCTCTTCCATCCAATACATGACTACCATGATCACGGATAAATTTGAGGTGCGTGCCACGCATTCGCATATTACATCCGTACTTCAATCGTTCACTCCGCAATGGACGCCTAAAGGCAAGGCTAAGTTTACTCCGTTGAGCATCAAGCAGTATCCGATGAAGATTAATGTCGAGATTATTCCTTCGGATGTGATCGATGAAGTACTGGGCTATCTTTATGACGAAAAACTTGATCCGAAAGATATGCCGATCGTCCGTTATATCATCGAGCAGCTTGTCAAGCCTAAGCTTGACGAAGAGCGTGAGATAGCTCTTGCGCAAGGTAAGTATAAAGAACCTGAAGCGGGTGTTGATGGAAAATTCACGGCAAACGAAGCTAATCAGGTGTGCGATGGGTATCTTACTCAATTGTGCAAGATAAAGAAAGGTGGCAACAAAGAAGGCATCAACCTGATTTTTGACGGGAAAAACTTCGGAGAAGGTGACCAGTTGATTGCGGATGTGGAAAAAGCGGTAGATGAAGTTTCCCCGCTTTACAAGAACCGGAAACTTACCATCCACGCAGACCCGGACTTCATCCTTAAGTATTCTCGTGCTTACAGAGACAAGTATAAGAGTACCAAGAATGAAGATGGTGAGAAAGTGAAAGTGGATTATACTAAATTTACTTTCGCAGGTCTGGAAGGCATGCGTGGTACGGGAGCTTTCTTCATTACACCCAAAGAAAACTTCCGCCATCTGATGTCGCGTAACCCGAACGACCAGAAGCTGCGTATGGCTACTCAGGATTATGCTGCTAAGATTTACGGAGAATGGCGTGAGGGTGTGGGTTTCTGGTTGGCAGAAGCAATCTTTGCATACCTTCCGACTGATCTTGTGAATAAACTCGCCTCGGATGCCGGCGGCGGTGTAGGAGGTATTTAATTTAAATGAAAGGAGATAACTATGTCTGAAGCTTATTCTATGGTTTCGGTGCCTAAGAAGACATCGAATGCCGGACGCCCGAAAGGGAAAAAGTCCTATATTGTTCTTTTTCGATGGGAAGATGTGAAAACATACACCCGCGATGAAAAAGGAGTGAAGGTAACCGCCTTTGCCATGCAGCCGGACAAGAAGCCGGTAGCGGTATATGCTACTGATTCGACAATCAATATTTATCACACCAGCGAAGGTGAGGATGATGCGCGAGGCTTTATACATCATGTCGATTACGAGCATCCGGGTACCGCCATCGAGCATGATGAATTTGTAAACAACAACATTAATGAAAATCTTGGCGCAATCGTATTCGGATGTTCCGGAGACGAAGCCAAGATTGCGGGTACTCCGTGTACACCTTTAAAGATGACAAAGGCCGATTCGCAAGACAACAAGGAAGGTGATAAGAATACTATTAATCTTGCCAGCTCTTTGCGCGGTGGAACCATCGGACACATTGCCAAGAACCTGATTCCTGTAACTGATAATGCGGAGATTAACGCAGTACTGGGGCTTCAGGCATCCGGTGCCGGCGTTGGCGGAGTGTAACTCTATTTTGTTTATTAAGTGGTTCGAAGAGGCGTGTGAGTTATCATACGCCTCTTTTGTGTCCTTTTGGTTTCTTATTGCCTTATTTACATTTGTGATGTATTAATTAAAAATTTACAGTAATGAAAAAAACAGAAGAAGAAATGTTAGATGCCTACGCAGGTGTTGGCGCGGCTATTTACCAATCTTCCGGACAGCATCAATCGGAAGAGCTATCTGATGAAAACAAAGAACAGGAGAAAGGTTCTGCCGACCATGTAACGGTCGTATATCCCTATTCAAAGTATTCCGTTCAGGGAAAAGAACTGATGTACGCATTGCGCTCTTTGAAGAAAAATGTACGCTTTGGAATCAATGTCGTGGTAATCGGCGACCATGAAGATTGGTTCAGTGAAGAAATAACCTTCATACCGCATGAACGTACTTCGGAAAATACACAGGTAGACTTGGTGGAAAAATTGAAACTTGCGATAAAATCGCCGGATGTGACTGATACCTTCATCTTGTCGGCTGCCGATATCTACTTCATGCAACCGGTGTCTATGGCTCATATCGAATTGCCGAAAGTATCGGGCTTAATCGATATAAGCATGTATAAGGGAATTGATGCGGATAACGCATCGCACACCCTTTCCTTATTGGAGAAAGAAAGTCTCCCTTGTTTGAACTACGACACCAATACACCGGTAGTCTTCAACAAGGAGCTGCTGAACGACTTGATTTCCGCTATTCCGGATAAACTGGACGAAGGGTGTTTGCTTGCATCTTTGTATTACAACTCGCAACCCTATCCTACGTTGCCTGTCTTGCTTGATTGGCCTACCGACCAAGTATTGCTGCCGGTTGTATCGCAGCGTCCGGAAGAAAAGAAAGTAGTTGAACTTTTGACGCATAAGCCTTTCCTGCATAATGCGGCGTCCGGTTACTCGGAATGGCTTGTGGACTTTCTGGAACGTTCGTTTCCGGACACGTCCGACTTCGAGGCTTGAAGAGACATAAGGATATTTCCTTCACGGAAAGAACCGGAATCTTTCCGTGAAGAATTTCCTTTCCTGAATGAACCGAATTGCCCGATGGAATTGGAGGCGCTTGCCTCTCGTAAGTTTGGAAAGTATCACTCCTATGTGCGGTTGCACAATCGGTTGAGAGACTGTTCTTCTTTAGAAGAATGCGCGGATATAAGCCATCAGCTGATCGATAACTATCTGGACAACCGCATGATATGGGATGAACTGAATTATTACAAGGAACACCGCACCCTACTTGGCAAGCATCCGGCCTTTGCCGAGTTCCGCCGGAGAAGCGAACTGCTCCGCTTGCCCGTCAAAGAACTTGTTCGCCGTCAGCAGCAGGTGCGTAACAACATCTGGCGGGTGAGGTCGGAAATGGCTAAAGGGGATAAGCCGCATCTGGACGTTATCAGGCAAGAACGATTAGCGGGCTATGAAAAAGAATTGGCGGATATAGACCGCTTATTGGAATGAGCTATTATTTCAGTTTGGATGAGTTGAAGAAGGAGATGGCTGATTCGCGCATGTTTTCTCGACGGTTTGAAACCATGCTGACTTTCAAACTGAATAGTTTGAAAGAACTCTGTGGTCGGTTGCCACGGGAAAATGAGGCATTCTTCATTGAGACTAAGAAAAGTTTTACCGCTTTTACATTTATCGTCTACCTGATGAAGAATGCCGGGCGGGTTAACCATCTTTATATCGCCACCTATTCGACCAATGAACGCATTATCAACGCCTTGTTGCGCTGGCAAGAAAAAGGCCTGATAGGTGGCATACATCTTCACATTTCGGAAACAATAAAATTCCGGATGCCGAAGATTTTTGAACGTTTAAGCAAACTCCATCAGGATGGAGTGTTGGAATTATCTTTTGCTTGGAGCCATAAGAAGATAACTTGCCTTGATACAACGCGGGATTCTTTGTCGTGGAAGGCTCCGGGAATTATGGTGAGAATGCGATGGAAGAGCAATATGTTTTCCTGAAAAATAAAGAAGTATATGAGTTTCGTAGCGGACGAATTGGTAAAATGGCGTGAGAATCCCCCTTGGTATGACCGTATAGACATGGAGGAGCTGGAAAGACTGGCGGGTATAGGATATGAACCGCGCCAGATAGCAATGTATTATCATGTTCCGGAAAATGATTTTCTTTGGTTCTTCAACCTTGTAGGATCGCCGTTGAAGTACCATTACGAGCGTGGGCAACTCATCCAGAGGGCTAAAGAGGGATTGGCGATGGCGGCAGGCGCGGAAACCGGCGATAACGTGACACAAGCCCAACGGTTTGACCGGTTCCGGCAATCTGTCGGCTACCGTAATTCTATTAATAAGATATTTTACGATGACATAGGATGATGTTCGATAAGTCTTACTTTGATACTCTTCAGGATTACATCGCCTCCGGTTGTACAATAGAGTTGACAGCCGAAGAGCTTGATTATTACAACGTATTGTACGCCTTGATAGGCATATATCGAAAATACGGCAAAGATAATGCAATCGCTTTCCTGATGCACGAACCGTTCAATATCGAACGGATGCGTGCGCGACAGATGTTCAGCGAAGCCATCAACCTTTTTTATCTGTGCGACACAATTGAGAATGATGCCTACCGCAATATGATGTATGACAACTTGATGAAAGCGGCGCAAGTGGTGCTGCAAAATGCGGTGACATCGAAAGACATGGAGATATACGGTAATCTCCATGTACAGGCTTTGAAGATAAAGCAGCTGGATAGGCCCGATCCGGTGAAACCGAAAGGCATTGATGAGAAGCCCATAAAGATCTACGACCTTGACCCGGCATCGGTTGGATTGCCGTCGGCAAACCGGAACTTGCTCGCCGCACAGATCGATGGGATGACCGACATATCCAACAGGGAGAAGGTAAGGTTGAAAAGAGATGCGAACATTATAGATATAGATATAGAAGATATGCTCGATGACCAAGAAGAAAAAACTAAAGATATCGGATGATGAAGTCGAGTTGCGCTATTCCAATTGGATGGCCCAGCTTATTGCCGTCATGATGCCGTGGTCGCTCTATTGGATTGCCGGTAGAGCGTCTGCCAAAACCGTGCAGGTACTTGCCGAACGTGTGCAGGAGGTGGCGCAGGATTGCAAGGGTGCTCCATTCGCATGGGTTGCCGATACTTACTCTGATCTTCATAAAAATGTCATCCCTTCGCTCATAGACGGGCTTTCCTTGCTTGGGTGGGAGCCGGGAATACACTATATGATAAATCAAGAACCGCCTCAGGAATGGAAAGACAGGATGTATAACATCTGTACTGACTGGCGAAATACCATGGTATTCTACACCGGATTCAACTTTACATTCATATCTTTGGACCGTCCTGCCATCGGTGCCGGTCGATCCTATGTAGGCGTATTCGGAGATGAAGTTAAATATTTCCCCGAAGAGAAATTCACCAACCTGTTGAAAGCTGTACGCGGCTTTCGTGTTAAGTATGGGAATAGCGTATGGTATCGCAGCCGGACGCTCACCACGGATATGCCAAACCCCAACCACCTCGGCGAATATGATTGGATATTGAAGCTGGCCAAGCAGAATGATAAGCAAAAGATTTTGCTCATGCTGCAAGCCGGCTTTGTATATAATCAGACTAAAAAAGAATATGTGGCTGCCATGCAGCGGTGTAAAGAATTGAAAGAAGCTTCACGTGCAGACCGTTCTTTGCTTCCGAAATTCGAAGCGGCCGAACGATCCATGACGCTTGCCGGCAAGAACATGAAGAGGTGGGAGGAGAGGTGGATTAAAACACGCAGGGGCACTTCATTCTTTTTCATTTCTTCCTCTTACGTCAATGTGGATATATTGGGCGAAGACTGGTTTTCCGATGAATTTTCCGAAGGGCTTGAAGGTGTGCTGTGCAATATACTCTCTGTCATCCCCAAGTTAGAGGCGAGCCAGATGTTTTATTGCAATTTATCCATGGGTAACTTCTATTCCGATGGATATATCAATGAAGTTATAGACCAGCATCCGTTCGGCTGGGAGCAGGATTGTACCGTACTTAGATACCTTGACACGAACCGACCGCTTGAGGCAGGAATGGATTCAGGCAATATGCTCTCCATGGTGTTCGGCCAGAAGGATGGAAAGTATATGAGGATATTGAAGGAGTTGTACACTTTGCCTCCTAACTCCGTGCGTGTGTTGGCGGATAGGTTCTTGTACTACTTTGCCCCGCATAAGAAAAAACTGCTGAAGCTCTATTATGACCGCTCCATGAATAATTATAAAAGTGTCGGTGCGGACATGGCTACGCAGATCAAGAAGAATATAGAGACTGATGCGGAAGGGCGCCGCACCGGTTGGAAAGTACAGTTAATGAGCCTTGGCCAAGGTAATATCGGCAGCAACATGGAATACCGTTTCTTTATGGACTTGCTTAGCGGAAACCTCGAACGGCAGTTATTTATACTGCTGATAGACCAGTATAATTGCCCTAACCTTAAATCGGAGATGGAAGTTACCGAGACAAAGATTGCCAACGGGCCTAACAATTCCAGCCTGATTGTTAAACAAAAAACGGGCGATAAGCTTCCGGTTCATCGTCTGCCTAAAGAATCTACTAATTTGACCGATGCGTTGAAGTACTTCACTATGCGGAAAGAATTCCTCCGGATATGGAAGATAGGCAACAACGTATCGGGTGCTGCTTCGGTGTGACATTTCTTTTTTCAATAGGTTCAGCTCTGTTGTCCGTGAGGATAGCAGGGCTTTTTTCTTGTCCGCCGCCCGAAGCAGGTGGGATTTGGCGCATCAGGCACAGCTTGTTAACATTTTGTCATATTTCCGAACCCAAACGACCGCTTGCAATCGCAATAAGAGGACGGCGCGACTCGGCCTACTTCGTGTCTTCTCTCTGTGATACTCATCACAGAGAGGGGTTTGTCTTTTGATTATCAGATAAATGTATTTATGTTCTTCCATCGGGGAAAAGAAAATATGCCCCGAATGGGACGAAAGTTGCCCCGACAGGGGGCGGCGCGCGAAAAATCCGCACGGCAAGCTTGTGCCCGTGAACTGTACAGGCGTACAGGCTTACCCAAACTTTGCCGTGCGGATTTTTCGCGTTTTCAAGGTAGAAAGCGGAGCTTTCTGTCTGTTATTTTCGCATCCATGCAGGGGTCACCGGATTGTTGCAACCCCGTGACCGTACTTGACGCCCCGCTATCTGTTTCTTTGCGCGACGCAAGTGCGTCGCTTGTTAAACAATAGCCGGGCAGAGCGGTATAGTCTTCGACTATTTCCGTTGCGCTGTTTTCTGTTCCGGTCGTCGCCTTTCGTTTCTGTCTCCTGTCATCACGCAGTTTCGCTTTTTTTGTGCTGCAAAGGTAAATGTTGACGTCGCCGGCTCAAGTTCGGGCGGCTGTTTCCGGAAAAATCTCCACCCTTCGGGTAGTATTCCCGCCTTCCGGTTTCCGGAAAAACTTGCGCTTGCTCCTTACAACACCTTTTGATGCAGCGTAAAAAAGGCGAAACATACCGCGTAGCGACAGGCGACGCAGAAAAAAAAAGCTCCAACCGGGAAAACAGCAAATAAAAAGGCTAACACCCACGAGCTCAAGGTTCATCATAAAAATTACAGCATCATGAAAACATTTACTTACACACAGGCCATCGAGGTTCTTAACAGGCACTTCACCAATTACAGGATATTACGGAAGTTTGACGGTATCAAGGAATTGAGTATTCTTTTTAAGGACGCTAACGGCAAGAAGTGGGAGTTGATTTCTACAGCCGACATATACTTTCAAACAGTAGAGGACTATATAATTTTTGAAGCATAAATTTTAAAATAATTGAATTATGGAAACAAAAGAAAATTTGAACAAAAACGAAATCCGCAGGCAGAAACGTGAAGCGTTGAAATCATTGTCTAAATCATTGGTGGCACGCAGGGACAAGGGCGAATATATGGGTAATGAGGACGATACCGTTAACGGCTTGTTGCGCTTCTACTACGCTTGCAAGGGCTACACCAACTTAAAGACTTTCCACGAGTGGAAGAAAGAGGGATGCAGCGTGCGCAAAGGGGAAAAGGCCTTGTTGATATGGGGCACTCCCGTGGCATCCAAGGCGGAGAAACAACGCATCGAGGAATTGAAGAAGCAAGGTAAAGAGGAAGAAGAAAAAGAAGACTATTTTCCTGTGTGCTACCTCTTTGCGGAATGTCAGGTGCACAAATCGGAGAAAGCAGATTAATAGCTATCATATATTTTATTTATTAACTTTTTAAAAATTACAATTATGGAAAAACAAACAGTGAAAATCGGTACGGAATTGGTCAAGGCAGTAGAGAAAATGAAAGAAGCCGTAAAGGAAACATCCGTGCAGAAAAGCGAAGCAAAAGAAAACAAGGAAACAAAAGAGCCTAAGCCGGGCAAACCGCAAAAGAAGCAGGACAAGGCCGCCGAATTGCAAGCGGACATTGAACGAAAAACAAAGGAGCTGCAAAAGTGCCTTGCCGAACTTGAACGAAAAAAAGAACTGTCTCGCAATCGTACGGCTTTTATTGATGCATTGGAGAAATTGGAAGATGCGTCCGCAAAGATTAAAGAGGAACAGGCTTTTGATTCAAGGGTGTACAAACTTCGTTTTGTTGACGGTGGAGCTTATAATAGCAACGAGATATTTTCTATCTCAAACCGATACATCATTGAGGAATTTGTAGCGTTCATTCAAAACAGGATAGCGAAAAAAATTGAAGAGATTGAATTGCGCCTGATTAGCGAGTAAGCAGTGTGTTTCCGAGTAGTCCGCTTTTAGTGGACTACTCTTGTTTTTCCTCACTGTGAGGTGGGAAACCCCATCCGCTTTGCTCACAAGTTCGCAAAGCGGATGGGGCCCGAAAAAAGGATTTGTTTGTATTTCCGTTCCTTCAACCACGGAGGGGCTTTGGAAAGCCTTTTTTTGTGTTTATTTTGGAAATATTGGATATTATGCTGATATTTGACACGCCAAAGATAAACCAAAAGATTCGTCTCCTCATATCGTGTAACCCGTAGGCAATCGGGTTCCGGGTGGTTCCGGTTGGCGCACGATATGAGGAGATGATGTTTTTAATGATATGGAACTGAAAGATTTCGTCAAAGGAACGATTAAGGACATTTCGGTGGCTATCACTGAATTGAATGAGGAAATGGCTGATTCAGGGTTGATGGTCAACCCTATAGCGGACAACCCGGTAGACAACATTAGATACGCAGCGGATGGGAGAATAGTGCAGGATATAGATTTCAACCTGCAAGTGTCTGCTTCTGAAAAGATGGATACGGGAGGCGGAATTCACATAAATGTACTAAAAGCAGGAGTAAACAATGTGACAGACAACGCAACTGTAAGTACCATCCATTTTCATATTTCGGTGGCTTTACCCACGTGTGTGGGGTAACTCGAAGTACTCGGTTTGTCCGGTGGTAAGATAACGGTAGAGAATTTCTGAGACAACAAGAGGGTGAAGGTTCTTCTTTGGAAAGAAGTTCTTATACCAACCGAGAATTTCAATGGCTTTGTCTAAACAATATTTTCTCAATTCTACTTCGTTCATGACTATTTGTTTTGGTGCAAAAATAGCACATAAATATCTGAAAAGGAAATTATTAACTAAATATCTAAATGTATGGGAACAATTATTGGTATTGTAGTAGCTGTGATAATCATAGCTATGATCGCGTCAAGCAAAAAAGAGAAAAACACTTCTGAATCAGGGAATCAGGTACAGCCTTCATCTTCCCGACAACAAGAACTTCAGGTGAAGATGCAGGAACAACTTCAGGAATTTGTTCGTATTGGAAACGAAACATTGGTTTCATTGGAGATGACTAAAGCAGAAAAAGAGGATTTAATAGGAAATATAATAGATTCCATCCGGGAATATACTCAAGGACCGGAAGAAGAGAAAGAACTGGTATTTCAAATAATGCGTAAATCTTATGCGGCTTTATTGGATAAGTTCAGTTTTGATAAAAAATTCTGTGCTGAATTATTGCAGCGATCCGAAACTTTTGAGAAAGAGATAAAGGATGGTACTATTGAAACTTATGGCTGGGATATACTGATAGAAATGGTGGAAGAGGAAAAGAAGAAGATCCGCAACATGGATGCTTCTGAAGATTTACTCTTTATAAGTTTCGCGGTAAAAGGGTTGCAGTACAGAGATGAAGAAGCCCAAGAAGCGGCTGAAGACTTGGAAGAAGGTGATACTCTTTTGCTTGAAAGGGAGCCGGAGAATGAACATGATTCTTATGCGGTTAAAGTCTTGACGACTGATAATCACCACATTGGTTATGTGGAAGCGACAAAAGCAAAGCGAATATCAAACAATATGGATAAATTGATTGAATGTAAGATAAAGAAGATATCGTCTTACGATGAATTGTATATTTACGGATTAGCAGTCTTTGAAAAATAACGAATACTTTAAAAGCGGAGCAAAAAACTCCGCTTTTGTTTTGCATTGCAAATATTATCCTTATATTTGCAGTGCTATAACACATGATTGATGTATAATTCAATCCCGTTCGGACAAACGGTTTATTGTCCAGATACGAATTTGGGCATTTTTATGCCCATCGATTACAAAGGTAATCATATACGAACCACATACAGAGTAGAAGTGTGCTTATTATAAAACGCATGCGGCTGCCATCCCGAACATTTATTCCAACGCTCCGGCGGGGTTGAATCATGTGTTGTAGCAACGGGTTTGGCAGCCGTTTTTTTTCTGCCATTGCTACAACACATGTTTGTATATGAAAACTCAAACCACCTGCACTCTCAACGTGCCTGCCTCCGGCATTCAATCCGTAGGCGAATCTGTCAGCGCTCTCACCGAGCGAGTGAACGACCTTCAGCATCGCTACTACCGCAGCCTTGCCCCCGATTGCGAGCTTCGCACGTCTTCCGACCGATGGTACTTCGGTGCCATCCTCTCCATCTGCTTAGGCTTCGTTTTCCCACCCCTGTTCGCAGCCACCGCATTGTGCGTTTACAAGGCAAAGAAGTGCCGGAAAGGAGGAGAAGCATGAACACTACCGTAGTGAATGGAATTGTGCTTAATGATGCTATCTGTAAACGATTATCGGACCTGCAGAACGGTCAGGCCGAATCCCTTGCGAATATGCTGGATGACAGCATAGGCTTCCTCCTTGAACACAACGGCTGTTTTTCGGAAAAGACGAAAGGCTTTGTCGATGTATTGGCAATCCTGCATCTTGCACGTACAGAGTTTAGGGGGCTTATTCCTGAAGGAAAGGAGGTGGGGGGATGACCGTAGATAAAACATTTTACTCCGCTTCTTTTTCCATTACAGCTCCTTCGGAAGCCGGAGAATTGACTTCCTTGCTGAAAGTACTGGTAGAATTGAGGTCGGAGTTCGGCATTACCGCCGACACAATATCAGCAGTGAAAGGCTCAATGATTATCGATAAGTACAAGGTGTCTTATCCTGAGGCGAAAGAAGTTATCAAAGGAAACATGTCTGAATCCGCATTCCTTGAGCGGAACAGGCTATAAGAAACATTTTTTTATACATTTTTGAAGCCGGTGGTTCGTGATGGATAGCCGGTTTTTTTATTTTTAATAGAAATTTTTCTGTTATTTCTTTGTCATTAATAGAAATATTTCTATCTTTGTAATGTCAAACAAATAACAACAGATATGAAGTACAGAGAATTTCACAAACAAATCACTAAGGCCGGATGGAAACGCCACCATGTAGAAGGCAGCCATTACTTCTACATAAAAAATGGAAAGTTATCGGAGCCGGTTCCTTATCACGGGGCAAAAGAGATCCCGGAACCATTAAGAAAGAAAATAGCAAAGGCGATGGGGGTTTAATCCCCCACCCTTTCAAAACAGCAATATTAATCCAATAGAATCGTTGAATCATGGAAAGAATTATTATGAATATTTGTGCAAGTTCGGATAGCTTTGCTGCTTATTCTGAAAGTTGCGAAGGCATCTATGCTGCCGGCGATACGGTGGAAGAATGCAAGAAAGACGTGGAAACCGCTATTGACTTGATAAAGAAAAACCTGCCCGAAGAACAATGGCCTGAACAAATAAAGAAAGATTATGTACTGGTATGGCGTTATGACGTACAGAGCTTGTTGTATTATTACGGCAACATGCTGTCTCTCTCAGGTTTGGAACGCTTGACGGGAATTCATCAAAAACAATTGTGGGCCTATATGCACGGACGTTCCAAGCCGCGCGTGCAACAAAAAGAAAGAATCGAAAAGGCGTTGCACGGTTTTGCCGCCGAACTTTCCGAATTATCACTGGTATAGCTTCATTATCGAATTATTTGTTTGACGACATCTTTTGATGTGAGGTAGGGCTTTCCTGAAAAGGGAAGCCCTTTTTTGTGTCCTTTTTCAAGGATGCGCGGACGCATATCTTTGTGTCATAAAAAAGGATGCAGCCATGAGTTCAGGAACTGAAAGTATCGGATGGAGGGAAAACATGTCGTATTTCCGTTCTCGCCACCAATTGGGGCGGAACCGAAACAGCATGAGAAGCAAGAACAACAGCTTCGCCGGTGGCAGGTTTCCTCTTGATGTCATCATCGAGGGGGACACCGGCATAACACAGCAGCATCAACGGGAACAGGATAAAGAGGCGGTAGCCTTGTTCAACGCCAAGATACGGGATTGGGGAGGAAAGGTGAATGCGGTGTTGCGCCTGTCAGTAAAGGAATTGATTGATGCGGATAAGAAGCTGTCCAAGTCGATAAAGCAGAATTACCGGCATTATGGGAAACAGCCTGCGGAGGGGCAGGAAATCACGAGTATAGGTTTCAGTTTCAAGGAGGAGGGCGTCTTCGTCCATCTGGGCGTAGGGCGTGGCTACAACATGGAGGGCGGCACACGCATAATAACGAAAAAAGATAACGATGAGTGGAAGCGTGAGCCAAAACCGTGGTTTAACCCGGTTATAGAGCAGTTGATACCCGAACTTGTAGAGATTGTAAGTGAATATTGCTCCAAACTGACGGTGAACGCAACAAGATTATATATTAACACATAGATATGGGAGACGTTAAGAGAATAGGGAACTTCGGCTTTGTGGAAACGCAAGCCGGGCAATATGCCATCAACATGAATTGGAACCAGAGCATGAGCCGTTTCTTTGATGGTGTGAACGATTGGGATGGAGACCCTGTCAATGTATCGGGCGTCAGAGTGGTTCCGTGGGGGATTGACAACAACATGCCGAATGCCATCCGGGATTTGCTGGAAAAAAACAATCTGGGCCCCGGCATTCTGGAACGCAAGACGGGGTTGTTGTACGGTCAAGGCCCTCAACTGTACAGGGTGAGGATCGAGAACAACGAACGTATGCAGGAGTGGCTTGTGGACGATGAAATACAGGAATGGCTGGATAGTTGGGACTATCGGGAGTATATCCGCAACAACTTGGTGGAATACACTCACATGAACGGGCATTTTACCAAGTATTATATGGGCAAAGGCGTGCGCATCGGTCGTCCATGGGTGCACAGGCTGGAGAGCCTGCATAGCAGGGATTGCCGCCTGTGCTGGCCGGGAAACGACAGCCGCCGCCTTGAGGATGTGAGCGAATACCTTACGGGCGACTTCGATTCATACCGTACATTCCGCAAGTATCCGGCGTTCGACAAATGGAATCCCGCGCGGCACGAGGTTGCCGTAAAATACCACTGCATGCGCAGCTTCGGCCGCAGCATGTATGCCATCTCATGCTTTTACGGCTCCGTGCCGTGGCTGGAAAATGCGAATAACCTGCCGGAGATTATCCGCCACTTGAATGAGAATATGATTGCTGCCGCGTATGTGGTGCATTCGCCTCAGGAATATTGGAACCAGAAGCGCGAACTTATACAGGTGATGCACGAGGACTGGGATGAATCGCAGGTACAGAAAGAGATGGAGCGGTTGAAGGACGAACTTACGGCGACCATTGCCAACGTGATGGCAGGCAAGAAGAATGCCGGAAAGTTCTTCTCTTGCGTGGACTTCGTGGATGACCGGGGAGCAACGCAGAGCTGGAAGATAGAGCCTATCGAGATGAACATCGATAAGTATATTGAGGCGCAAGCCAAGATTTCGCGGATAGCCGACAGTTCGACCACCAGCGGGTTCGGCCTGTCTCCCGCACTCTCAAACATCATCATCGACGGCAAGAGCGATAGTGGCAGCCAGATGCTGTATGCCCTGAAAATATTCTATGGCGCAGACACGCAGATTCCGGAGGAGATTGCACTGGAAGCCATCAATGATGCCATACGCATTAATTTCCCCCACAAAAAGGGGATATTCATGGGGATATACCGGAAGGTAATCAATAAGGAGGAGAATGTTTCTGCGCCGAACAGGACGGCTGCACAAGTGTGACATGAAAGAGAAAGATATACAGATCCCGGAATGCTGGGAAGAGGTGAAACCATTAGAGTGGATGCACCTCTTGAAAATAAGAGAAAGGTTGATGAACCGGAAAGGCATTAGCCTGATGGACGTCAAGCGCGAGTGGTGCGCTTATGTGCTGAAGAATCGTGGGTATCGCTTCCGTTCTAAGGTGGACGACCTGCTGTTGGTCGATGAGTTTGCCAAGACATTAGGCTGGATGTGGCAAGTTTCTGAAGAAGAAGGGGGAAGCGTTGTTGAGCTTACGTATGACAGTACGGTCAACCTTATTCCGCGGTGGCGGTACCTGTATGGTCCGGCAAGCCACGGTGCGGATATGACTTTCGGCGAATTCCGCCATGCGGCGGCCGTGATGAACCGGTATAACGGAAGCCGTGACGATAGGGAGCTGCTGGCTCTTTGCGCTATCCTATACAGAAAAAAAGAGCAGCGAAAAGGAGGCTTCTCGACTAAAGAGCCGTTTAACCCTGAGAATATGGATATGTACATGGGTCGCACGCAATCCATGCCTGTATGGATGCAATGGGGCATTTATGCATGGTTTGCCAATTTCTGCCAATACCTGTACACCGGCACGTTCGTCATCGATGGACTGGAAATCTGCTTCGCTCCGGTGTTCGAGCGGCACAAGAGAGATGATGGAAAAGAAACGGGGGCGGCGCAGAACCTCGGAATGAACGGAGTGCTTTATTCGGTGGCCGAAAGCGGTATCTTCGGCAATGCGGACGCAACGGATAACACCCTGTTGCTGCGTGTCATGCTGAAATTGCTGGACGATAGGCAGAGGGCGGATGAGATAATGAGACGATATAAATAGTTTTGCTATGTTATTCAATAAAAACAGTAAAGGATCGGCGGAACTCAGGGAACTGACAGGCAACTATTACGCCAACAATGAGTTCTCTAAAGTTTCGGGGGAGATAGAATCGGCCACGGAAGAGTTGGCAGCCTGTGTAGGCAGGGCGGTGATTGAGCTGGCGGAAGAGGAATACGGGAAAGCCGATGGAGATATGGCGTTTGTAAGGAAAGTACAACGCCCTGTCGCCATTCTTGCCACCCTGAACATGTACCGGAAGAATGACCTTAGCCATGAGGATGACGGACGGAAGTTTAAAATAGCTTCTGACGGGTCGGAAAAACTCCCGTGGCAATGGCAACTGGATCGAGACGATGCGCTGCACATGGAAGAGTACTACCGTGCCGTGGATAGCCTTATCCGCTATCTCAACGAGAAACGTATCGGGGCGTGGATAGAGAGTGAGCAATACAAGGTGGCCCAATCTCTTATCATCAGTAACGGCGCCTCCTTTGATTCGTACTTTCCCATAGAGAAAAGCGAAAGGATGTATCTGATTCTTGTGCCGTTTATCCGTGAGGCGCAGATGTTGACAGTTAAGCGGGCGTATGGTGCCGGATGGGACGACTTGATTGCGGAAAAGACGCATCCCGAAAGCGACGTGCATTTTGCCGCATGCAAGGCCGTTGCATTGCTTGCCATGGGAATGGCGTTGCGCCGGCTCCCCTTGGGCATTATTCCCGGTGGGGTCGTGAGGCGGTTCTTGGCGGAATCGGGCATGACGAAAAGCGAACCGGCATCGCTGGATGATGTTGAACGTGTTTCCGAATGGTTGATGGCGGACGCTGCCGTATGGGTGGAAGAGATGAAAAGGGCACGGGATGGCGGCGAAGTGCCGGAGTACGACTTGTTGCCGAAGAATAGTTCGAGGAATAAATATTGTAGGTTATGAATGTAATACAGAGACCGAGACCGAGAGAGTTCTGCGGAAGCATGCAGGACTATGTTATAGATACGGATGTGACGATATCCTTTGCCGTCAGATACGGCAACCGCACCATCTTGGATGAGGAATATGTGCCTGACGGGAATAATCAAGTCCGGGTACGCCGTCTCGGGCAATTCTGCGAATTGGCCTTGTGGGGCGTGTGGTGTGCCGGAGAGAATACGCCGCAATCGGATGCGGCGGGCGTGTTTACGTTCCTTATCAACGGGGTGGAGGATGCAAGCAGCTTGGTTATGTTCAGCCGGCTGCGCACGAAAAAAGACGCGATGGCTCCCGGTTGCTTGAGCGAGGTATCTGTCAAAGTGACTCGTCCGGGAGCGAAAGAGTATGTCAGTGGATATCCGTTGCAGAACACTGCCGGCGATAAATTCGGTTTCAAACTGATTGCTTACCGGGAAGACGATTCTTCGGAAGAATCTTTTATTGCCGTGGCGGGTACGGAAGACGATGCGGCAACCGCGTTTACCGTCGATGTCAGTCCGGAAACCGTTGTTTCCGCTTTCCCGGATGTCGATATCGCCCGTTATCAGGTGGCGGTAAACGGCGGCTCCATGATGTTTTACATCGACCGTACCCTCGTGGCGGAACAATGGTGCTTCCGGTTCAAGAATGTATATGACATGCCGGAGACGCTTACCGCGTCCGGAGGAATGAAGATGGCAGGCTCAAATGAGAGCGAAACGTCCGTGATGTACGGGGTGGAGCGTAAATTCGGGCTGAAGGTGACCGATGAATATACCGTGAATAGCGGCACTGTCATGTTGCAGAGCGACTATAAGCTGTGGCATAATCTGCTGAATGCTCAGGAAGCGGAAATCTTTGTCGATGGAGAATGGCTTCCAGTTGTTATAACGAAACAAAAGTTTGAAAGGGAATTCCGGAGGAGCTTGCTGAAAACCGTAGAGTTCAGTTTCCGAATGGCCGATCCGGAAAATAACAACTTAGTTGGTTTATGATTGATATATTGAGATTCCGCGAAATGCTGATAGAACTCACCGAGCGAGTAAACAGCAAAAAGGCCGACGCCATAACAGGCGTATTGATGGCTGTGCGCGAGGCGCACATGGTGAAGAAGCTGAAAGACAAAGAAGGCGTATGGATGTGTGCCAATTATCCGGACGCAAACATGAATGGCGCCACTGATTACCACGAAGATAAGAATCAGATGATTATCTTCCTACTGGAGAAAGTCTCTGCGGGGCAGCATGATGACGAAGAAGAGCTGGTGCATTATGCGAAGATGCAGAATGTCATGCTCTTATTGAGGGATGAACTGCTTGACATGCAGGACTATTGCGGTGATGTGGTAATGGAGGACGGAATGTCTATCGAGTGGGAATATGACGTTTTCGGAGGATGGAATGGCATGAGTATAGGAGTTAAACTAAAAGATTATGACTGAGTTGTTGATTGACGGTCAAGCCGTTGTCTTGCCAAAAGGATTTAATATTACCGTGAAACGTGAGAATCCATTTATTACGAAAAACGGTGAATATACGTATGATGTCACGCTGGACTTGGATAACCCGACGAATGCGCAACTGTACAAGCATCTCAACCGCTTGAACTCCGTTCTGGATATCAAGGAAAAGCGGGCTGCCGTACTGATAGCGGATAACCGTGTCTATTGTAATGGAACGGAAGTCATTACCGGATGGACGCAAGACACGGTTACCATCCAGATCGCGAGCGGCAATTCAGAGCTCAACTATGTTATAGGAAAAGACTTGCAGATATCCTCTTTAAAAATGAGGATAACCGACCAAATTGAGCCGGGTAATGTCAATTATATAAAGAAGACTTACCCGGAAGTGGATTACTGCCTGCCGCCTTTGGTTGATACGACTAATAATCGTATTATCAACAAATGGTCGTTGTCTACTCGGAAGTATCCTGAAGAAGAATTAATTTTAAATCAGGATGGAACGTATTGGTATGCGCAGCCGTATTTATGCGCATACCTCAAAGAGCTTCTTCGCTCTTTGAATTACGAATTGACGTTAAATGAAATAGAAAGTACTCCATTTAAAGATCTGTATATCTGTAACGCAGAGGGTACTAATGACTGGAGTAAGATGCTTCCCGGATGGTCTGTGCTTGATTTCCTTGAACAGATAGAGGCTTTGTTTAATGTGGTGGTGGTAGTTGATAACCGTCAACGCTCTGTTCGTGTTCTTTTTGAAAACAGCTATTATCAAGGAGTGGCATGCTCTCATGTCCGGCAAGTAACAGATGTATATGAGGTGGAACTGGAAAATGAACCGGAAAAAGATATGCATATAATGTCTAACGTTCATTATAAGTTTCCGGATAGTGCTTATTGGCGCTGGCGCTGTTTGCCTGATAATCTTTTGAAAGAAGCAAAGAGAGGCACTATTCCGGCAGATTACGTTCCTCAATCGTATGGACGTATACAGGAATGGTTTATGGATGAAGCCCATAAACTGAATGATACAATCTTTACGGATGAAGGAGATGGAAGAGAATATCTTTATTTAAAGAATTTGGATGGCTGGCAGAATCAACCCGTGTATGTGATGCTCAATGAGTTTGCCCCTTTGAAACGTAAGGAAGAGGCGCATTCAATTGAACTTGAAATAATGCCGGCAGAGATGGGAGTGGCCGGCATGTCCTCCTATTCAAATGGTACACCTTTTGAAGACTTGAACATATTTGTGCCTACACTTGGAAGCAAGACATCTTCAAAAGAAGGGGAAGAAACAGATAGTCTGCCTGACTGGATAGAAAAGAACATTAAAAAGGATAATTCAGAAAGCAAAGAGAATATATATCTGGCTTTTTTCTCCGGCTTGGCAGAAATGAAGACATTGGGAGGCCTTAAACGCTATTTCCCAATTCCTTATACAGATGAATATCGCGCAGATGGATATGGTTCTATTCCTGAATATTATAGAACGAACAATAGTGGCGCATCTCTTCGTTTGATCACGCTTGATAAGTTCTTTTATCAGGGAATTTACGATATAGACTTTTCAAAGGGTGTCAAGATTAACAGTTATGACCCGAACCTCTTTGACCCTCGAAGAATTTTTGAAATCCGCAATAAACGATACATCTGTAAAGAGATGGAATATACACTGGATGCTTCCGGTCGTAAGGGGGCTTGGCAAGGTACATTTTATCCAATCAAGATAAGTGATACAGAAGCGGATGCCCGCTGGATATTGAGCGATGGAAAGTGGCGTGACGGCGGTGTATGGATGGATAACGGCCGTTGGTTGGATTAGATATATCTGTTTTTCATAATCATTCTTGGCCCGGTTGTCCGTGATGGATCGCCGGGCTTTTTGTGTCCTTTTTCGCCGCCGCCCGTCTGAATATCTTTGCTTAAAATAATATTATACACTATGTCTGTCAGTATAAGGGATTTCAGGATGGCTATCCGGATCGATAATTCGGATGCCAAGGCCAAGTTTACCGAAACAAAAGAACAAGCCTCTGCTCTTCGCGAGGAGATGTTGAGATTGGAAAAGGAAGGGAAAAAGAACACGGATGAGTACAAGCATCTCCAAGAGCAATATGATAAACTGAACAAAAGCATTGCCGAACAGCGTAAGGTGGTGGGTTTGTGCGGACTGTCCTATGCGGAACTTAGAAAGGGGGCAAAGGCTCTTAAGCGAGAAATGGATAATGCCACTCCCGGCACGGAGAAGTGGGAAAGGGCCAGAGCGGATTACCTGCTCACCAAGAAGCGGATGAAGGAACTGGAAGTGCAAGCCAGAGAAACACGTTTTTCCCTGTCTAAAATGGCGGATGGATTTAACCGCTATGCCGCCCTTGGAGCCGGTGCAATAGCGTCTCTTACAGGTATAGCCTTGACTGCACGCAAATGTGTGGACGAATTTGCGGAGATGGAAGAAGCGGAAGCGCAGGTCATCAAGTACACCGGCATGACGAAAGAGGAAGTCCGGGAACTGAACGAGGAGTTTAAAAAGATGGACACGCGCACTCCTCGCGAAAAACTGAATGCGCTGGCAGGTGATGCCGGAAGACTGGGTATTACCGGAAAGAAAGAGGTGAAAGAATTCGTCGAGGCAGCAAACATGATTAATGTTGCACTGGGCGAAGATCTCGGCGAGGATGCCGTGAAGAATATTGGCAAGCTGGCGCAGGTGTTCGGCGAAGATGACAAGCTGGGTCTGCGCGGGGCTATGCTGGCAACCGGTTCGGCTATCAACGAGGTTGCCCAGAACTCTTCGGCAGCCGAAGCCTATTTAGTTGCATTCACGGCCCGTGTGGCCGGGGCAGCAAATCAAGCTAATGTGGCGCAGGGTGACATCATCGGTTATGCTTCCGTTCTGGACCAGAACATGCAGCAACAGGAGATGGCGGCTACCGCTTTCCAAAACCTGATGATGAAGATGTATCAGGAACCGGCCAAGTTTGCAAAGATAGCCGGGAAGAATGTAGAGGAGTTCTCCGCATTAATTAAAAAGGATGCGAACGAAGCCATCCTCCAGCTTCTTGATACACTCAACAAGAAAGGCGGATTGGATAAGTTGGCGCCTATGTTCAAGGAGATGGGCTTGGATGGAGTGCGTGCCTCCGGTGTCATCAGCACGATGGCAGGCAAGATAGATGACATCCGCAAGGCGCAGAAATTGGCTAATGATGCTTATCGTGATGGAACCAGCGTCGTTAAAGAATATAACGTGCAGAACAACACGGTCCAAGCTCAATTGGACAAGGCAAAGAAGAGATTTAAAGACGTCCGTATTGAGCTTGGGGAGAAGCTGCAACCGGTTATGAAGTATATGCTTACTACCGGTAGCCTGACGGTAAAGGCACTGAATTCGATAGTGTCCATCTTGTTTGAATATAAAGGAGCAGTAGCGGGAGCGATGGTAGTTACTACGGCTTGGATAGCGATAAAGAAAGTGCATGTGGCGTGGACAAAGCTGGAAGTCTTATGGACAAACCGGGCAATACTGTCCATGAAAAACCTGAAGAAAGTAATGGCTTCCAACATCTACGGTATTATTCTTGTCGGGTTGGGAGCTTTCGTCGGAAAAATGATTGAAGCGCATAACAAGCAGGATGATCTTAGGAAGTCTCTCACTGGAATGAAGAAGATTAACCATGAAGTAGCACAGTCATTCTCCGAACAGGAAGGTAAAATTCGCGCTTTAACGTCTATCATCAAAGACAATGGCGTGTCCATTGATGAACGTAGAAAGGCGTTGGATGAATTAAAGAGTATTATACCGGGATATAATGGCCTGATTTCCGATGAAGGGACTTTGACCGATGACAACACGGAGGCCATCAAGAGATATCTTGTCCAGCTGGAAAAAGAAATCAAGTTAAAGGCTGCCAAACAAGAATTGGAAGAGCTTTATGCAAAGAAAAGAGGTTTGGAAAGTGATGAGCGCAACCAAAGCGACAAGTATTGGGATATCAGGAGCCAAAATACGTTGTCCGGCTATAATCGGAATGGATTTGCGGCAAAGGTTTCCCGCTTTTTTGGTACAGAAGATGAAAACAATGCTCTAAAAGATTTGAGCGAAACACGTGATGCGCTGAAGGATGTTGTTGCCAAGATAGAGGAAATTAATAAGGAAATCGCTCAAACTTCTGTCGAATTAAAAGAAATAAATAACGAAGCCAATGGGGATAATAATGGGAATGGCAACGGTAATGGGAATGGCAACGGTAATGGGAATGGCGGTGGTGGCAACGGTGGCGTTCAAGATGTGAAGGATATCGTTAAAGCCCGTGAAGAACTGTTGAAGCGAGCCATGCAGGAAGAACGGAATCTGTGGAAAGAGGAATATCTGAACAAGCAACATACGGAAGAAGAATATAATCAGGCTTTATATGATAGCGAGATAACATACCTCCTGAAAAAGAAAGCCTTGCTTGAAAAATACAAGCAGGACACGACCGAAATTCAGGGGCAAATATATGACAGGATGATTGCAGAAGCCAATCGACTGGAGTCTGCAAGAAAAAAAGAGGAAAAAGCAGATGACAAGTCATCCGCCAAAGAAAAGAAAGAGGCTTACTCCTTGCTCGATATGGCATATCGAGCCGATCAACAAAGCATCAAGAAAGCTTATCTGGATGGGGATATCCGGACAGAAGAAGAGTATCGGGCTAAGCTATTGGAGGCGGAAAGAGATTATCTGGAGAAGAAACGCGCCATGCAGATGCAATATGGCGATGACACTACCGATGTCGATGGGAAACTGCTTGATGCCCGAATGTCTGAGAAAAAAGAAAGCCGGGAAAAAGCCAAGAAGGAGGGTTTTGACGCAATGGATCGAAGTAAGTATGTGTCAGACAAACTTAATATCTTGGATGCGATGTATAATGCTGACCTCATCAGTTACGAGGAATATCAGAAGAAAAAAACAGAACTGACAGAGGCGCAAGAAAAGGAGCGCGAGCAAAAGACTTTGGCAACCTTTGACGCGATTGGTCAGGCTGCACAAGCTGCCAGTCAGCTTATTTCCGCTTTGCAGGATAGCGAGATTAGCAAGATTACACGCAAATATGACAAAGAGATAGCCGCCGCGAAAAAAGCAGGCAAGGACACAACCAAACTCGAAGAGGAGAAAGAAGAAGCCATTAACGAGGTGAAAAAGAAGTATGCGGACAAACATTTCGCTGCCGCCGTCCTTCAGGTAACGGCCGCAACATCTGTTGCGGCAATGGAAGCGTACAAGGCTATGGCCGGAATACCTGTTGTAGGTCCGGCTTTGGGCGCTGTCGCAGCAGCCGCAGCCATCGCAAGCGGTGCGGCTCAAATAGCGGTGGCTAAACAGCAGAGGGATGAAGCCAAAGGTTTGAAAACCGGAGGATATTCAGCGGAGTATGTAGAAGGATATACCAGAACCGGTAACCCTGATGACGTGGCAGGCGTGATACCTGTACATAAGAATGAATTTGTAACTAACCATGAAGGCGTTGCCAATCCCCATGTGCGCCAGTTTCTCGATGTGTTCGATGTGGCGCAGAAGAATGGCACCATCCGGATGCTTAACACCACTCAAATACTTGAGCAGGTGAAAACTCGTAGCGGCAAGTATTCCGGAGGTTATGCCGATGACTTTGACTCTTCGACGGTCAATCTATCACGGCAGATGGATTCACAGGCCCTGTCTCCGGAAGTACGGAAACAAGTCATCTCATTGCTTCAGGAAAACAACCGTCTTTTAGGCGTTTTGTGCGAAAAAGAACTGATTGTTGACGCTCGAAAAGTGCGCGATGCCATTAAGCGTGTCGAACAACTGGAGAAGAACGTTAGTCGTTGACTTGTCCTTTTTCCCCAACAAACCTAACGATATCTTTGCATCATGGATTTGTATAAAGCAATAGAGGAGATGAGACGTTTATCGTCCGAAGGAAAATCTTTTTCCTTCTCTTTTATGAGTTACTCTTATGAACGACGTAAGAGTGACGGAGTGGTTACTATAAACAAGGCTCGCTTGCGTAAACAAAGCCGAAAAGACACCAATCGTTTTGCCGACTACATGCTGAATTTTATCGACCTCCATACAATGGAGTATGGCATGTGCTGGCAACCATTGTTGCTCTCGTTTAATGGCGAAGAAATAGAGTTGAAGTAATGGATACCCAATTTGAAAATATAATCCCGTGGAACGGCGCCAATGATACTGGGCGTGATGTCCGATTGAAATGGGAGCGGAATTTCCGGAAGATAAAGGCAGCGCTGGAAGAGCTGTCTGCCTCAGATATGCTAATACTCGAAAAGGTACTAAAAGATGCGGAGGGGAAATTTCTTCGCAAAGATCAGCCTGATCGCACCGACTACCTTTTGCAGATTGGCGAATTCATCGACAGTTTGACTGCCGGCAAAGGCATAGGTTTGTTCCCTAACGGCCGTGCCCAGCTAAGCCGGGTAGAGATACGAGACTCTCTAACAGTCTTGCGCCTTATCATCAACGAGATTCAGGCGATGGCCGGAGATTACTCTTTCTCCGACTGCGGCTACATCGAGCGCGTGGATAAGATAGACGACACCACGTATAAGCTGTGGATGGAAAAACGCACGGACACCGACTGGACTAACTTGGATGAACACGATGTGCTGTTGTCCATCGTCAACAGCCTGCTTACAGGCGGCACTGACTACTATTCCTCTTGGTTTCGTTGCGTTGCCAAGAACCGCAACGAGAACTCGCTTACCGTCGTGCTCTACCCTGACAGTGAAGTGCCGGGCGGCAAAAACTATCCTCCGGTTGAGGGTTACAACGTGACACGCAAGGGCAACGCCGTAATGCCCGAAGCCGGGGAGACGAACGAGCGTGCGCAGAGCTGGCTCATCTCATCGAGGGAGGGGCGGATAATGTTTTTGCAAAACGTATTCAAGCCAGTACTGGAGGATTACAACTACGCAATAAGCATCGGCCGCTTCCCGTCCGTGAAGATGATACGCAAGCTGCCAATCTCCACTACTGACGTAGGCATCATGGCGAAAACCATCGTTGCCGAGAACTTCTATCAGGCGGACTGGAACGGTGACATCATCCCCAAGAAGGTTGACCGTGGCGAATGGTCGCTTGCCGCCGCGCAAGGGGAATCACCCTACCGCAACGTGTCGCATGAGGTGACGCTGGAGAACCAATCTGTTGTGACGCAATTGGAGCAACATACCGTCTACCATTACGGCTGCAAGTGGGGCTGTGTTATCGACAAGACAACGGATGAGCCGAAGTGGAACGCCCCCGGATGGATATTGCTGGAGGGGGATAAGAATTACCATCTTGATTTCACTTCCACCAACGGATGGCAGTTCTTCCACCGCTCGGTCGATACCGTCGTTTCGGCGGTAGTCAGCTACGGTAACCGTGACATCACCGAGGTGCTGATGGCTTCCGACGGCGTACAGGTGGAGTGGCTGCGTGATACGGGCAACGTGTCTGCCGACAATGCTTGGCAACCTACCTATGTGGACGGGAAGAAGCACGCCATCCACCTTACAAGGGCTGACATGGGCAGTGAATGGGGCTTATCGGTGCGCAAGGTGCGCTTCGTGTGCCGGGTGTTCATCCCGATAGGCGGCGGAAAATTTGAGACAACAGAAAATTATATAGGATTTAAATTGTAACATTATGAAAACAACAGGTGAATTAGCTTACCCGAAAGTCGTAGAATACCGGTATAAATTATTGGGATTCATCCCGTGTAAAAGAATGACGATTGTCTGGATGCCCGACGGAAAGAGCCTTGAAGAGCTGGTAACCGAGAAGACAGGGCACAAGAATGTAACTATAATAGATTTTTTATAAGCTTGTTGATATGGCTATACAATCCCAACCTAAAGACATTCCCGTATATATCGACCCCTATTCGTTCATGGCCGATATACAGGTTCTCTCCGGCAACCCGGTGCAGAACTACAACAAGGATACCAACACCTACGAGCCGGACAGGGCGTTGATACCCTGTGTATTTATGCCCTACGTGTCGGTATCAGACCCGGAGGGCGTGATGAACGGCATACGTGACATAACGGGTGCGGAGTGGTACGAGGGTGCGCCAAAGGCGGACGGTAGCAACCGTATCGTAAGCGGTACGGACTATCAGGTATCCGCCGCCGGCAAGCCGCAATATTCCTTGACCGTAAAAAAGAATATCGACTACAATTCACCGGTCGAGATACACTGCATCCTCTCGTTTACCGACACGAGGCGGAACAAGCAGGTGAATGTGGAGAGAAGTATCGTCCTTCGCACCACCATCTTTGACGGCAAGAACTATTCTTTGAAGCTGGATAAGCCCGCAAGCTACACCATCAACCCGCTTGCCGTAACCCCCGCTGCGGAGGGCAAGTGGATAGAAGAGATTACGGCGCAGCTCTATTCGGGTTCTACGCCCGTACCGGATGCCAATGCCGCCTATTGGTGGGAGGTACTCGATAAAGGTGTTTGGCGCGAGTTCTACGAGACGGAGCTTGCGTTCTGCGTTGATGGCAAGAACGGAGGAATATGGGGCAAGAAGCTCACCATAGACGCCCGTTTCATGCGGTATGAGTCGTTCCGTTGCCGTGCGGCCTACTACAACGGAGTACGTCCCCCTTCGCCGAGTGACGACTCCTTGCAGTGCGTCACCTCCATCAAGGTGGAGATGCCCAAGACACTGGGCGTTGCCATCGTGCAGTCCAAGGGCTTCAAGGTGTCGGCCACGCTTGCCACCCCGGTAAGCTTTACTTGCTACATACCCTACAACAAGGGCTATGTCGGGGTTGAAAAAGATCACCTGTTTGCCATTACATGGTTTGTCCGCTCCCTTAAGCCGGGTAACCAGCCTATCCAAGCCGGCAGTGGACGCAACTGTGATTTCGTTCCATCATCATTCGGCTTCGACCCCAACTATCCCATGCAGGTATATGCGGAGGTGAAGCTGTATGCGGAGACGGCGGCGGTGATGAGCGGCGACAGCTATGTATATAGCGGAGATAATTTGATAGTGCAACCTTTATACGAATGATTATGGATTTGAACAGAATATATAACGAGGACTGTATGGAGGGGATGAAACGGATTCCTGACGCGAGTGTGGATTGCATCTTAACAGACCCGCCGTATCTGTATCTGAATCATAAGTTAGATCGCCCTTTTGATGAGCGCCGTTTGTTCGGCGAATTTAAAAGGCTTTTAAAGCCTAATGGATTTATTGTTTTGTTTGGTAGAGGGACCTCGTTTTATCGCTGGAATACAATTCTTGCGAATTTAGGTTTTACTTTTAAAGAGGAAATCGTCTGGGATAAAGTCTTTAATTCAAGCCCTGTTACTCCATTGCAGAGAAAACACGAACTAATTTCTATACACACTATCGGCACAGGATCTATAAATAAGGTGAAAATACCGTATTTGGAAATGAATAAATACGACTATGATAAAGTCTTAAGAGACATGAAAAGATTATGCTGCGCAACCCATTCTGAAAAAGGACTTAATGACATAATATCGTATATTGAAACGGGAGACGTGTATACGCGCGCCATAAGACAGAATGGAAGTGTTACAGTTGCTGGTAATTCTACTCGGAAAAGTAACATAAACAAAGCTATGATGAAAATGGTCATAGATGGCAATTCTGAGCAAAGTATAATCAGGCAAGTACGCGATAGATTCAATAGGGTACATCCCACTCAGAAGCCCGTCCGGCTAATAGAACGCCTATTAGCGTTGACTACGATTCCGGGTAATGTCGTGTTAGACCCATTTTCTGGAAGCTGCTCAACTGCTATCGCTTGTGTTAATACTAACCGGAAGTACATTGGTTTTGAAATTGATAAAGAGTACTACGATGCAGGGGTGAGTCGCTTGAATGCTCTTTCTCCTGACTAGAATTGTCAATTTAATGTAATATATTATGAATTACTTATTAGTCAAAGAAGAACAGTTGGCCGGGAAAGATTACGACTACCGCTATGCGGAGCGAATCCCCGACGGGCGGATAATCCTGCCATTGAGTGCCTTGAAAGTGCTTTCCGGCTTCGCCCCGGAAGTCCTGTCGGACGAAGAGTTGAAAGCCTTGATAAAGGAGCAGCAAGAGAGTGGCATCTACGATGCGCAAGCAGACGGCAATCCCGAAGGACAGCCTGCATCGGATGGTGAAGAACATCCAGATTCCGGCACGGAGGAAGTGGATAACGAAGCAGAGGAAGGAGGTACGGTATGAACGTTGACGGTGGATTTGAATTGATAGGGCTGCTTGACGGTACGACCGTCAACGGCATATTACGGGTGGAGGGTACTCCGCTCGTTCAACGGTACAACAAAGGCACGAATGTCTTTATACCGGACTTCGAGGCGATGGCGGAGAATGTCCGCCCTACGGTAGTATTGATATTGGTCGATACGGCATCGGGAGCGGTTCTCGTTCCCCAATCGATAGAGTTCCGGTACAATGGGATGCAGCTCACGTTCGGAGCTAACGGGTTAAGCACGAATTCTGGGCTTGCAGGCTTTTTTAAAAAGATAGACGCCTACAGCGCCAACATCGGCGGCCAGACCTACAACCTGCCTGCCTTGCGTGTGATGAAGAACCTTGTGCCCATTTCCGGGTATGACAATGACCGGATAACGGTGTCAGGCACAATAGAGATTGGCGGTGCTTCCATCGCCTTTCAGGAGCTGTCAAAGGAGGTAGTCATACAGGAGAGTACCGGCAACCAATATGACGTACTTATAAGCAACAACAAGGGTTCTCGGTTGGTAACTGCCGGGGAATCGCTTACGGAGAATGTGAGGGTATTCAAGGACGGTGTGGAGATGACCGATTACTCCGGCCTTACGTTTGAATGGTATAAAATGCTTGGTTCAGGCGATGAAGCGTGGGGTACTGGGAGAACCAAGAATGTAAGCACCGCTGATGTCAACAACGTGCTGAAGCTCCGTTGCGACGTGAAGAGGAGCGGTACATTATTGGCTTCCGGCTACGATGAGGTAACCGACTTCTCCGACCCCTACCTTATGCGGGTGAAGATAAGCGGCATCCTCGGCAACACGGTACGCCGTGGAGAAACGGCCGTACTTACACCTGTTGCCATCAAGCGAAGCACGGGTGAGGAAATGCCATCTCTCATTACCAATTGGAATTTTTCAATCAAAGACAATGCCGGCGCGCCTTTTATCCTGACGGGAAAGAGCGCGGCGAACTTTACGGCAAACAAGGCATCAGTGACTTATGAGGACATGGTACGGGCAAAAATGGGGCTTTCGGGCGTTATTACGGGCGTTTATTAATAGACTGCGTATGTTACTTAGTGAAACCATATATTTGAAAGCGGAAGCGGAAAGGATGTGGATTGAGGCCAATCCGGGCGCCGTGTCGGTGGATGCCAATAACATCCAGTCGACACCCCTTGTCATCCGCCTGTGGATGGGTGAGGGCAGTACCAAAATATCGGTACAAGCCTACCTCACCCTTAAAGTGGAGAGTGTTGTTGGTACGAGCGTAACCACGCTGTACACTTATAACTCGCCAACTAAGGTGAGCGAGTTCAGCTACACCATCCCTGCGGACAAGTATGCCACGGCCAACCGTATCAGTGTGTATGCCTATGAGGACAGCGCACGGACAAAGGAGATAGACGTAAAACTGGTAAATGTCATTGCGGATAATCCGATACCGTTCCCGCGTCCGGAGGCGTGGAGTGTGGAAGCGGTCTACAAGAATGGGGAGATACTGATGCTCGACGGGCAGGTGTACATGTGGATGAGCCGTATTCCCGGCAATACATCCGTTAACCCGAAGACAGACGTGTCGAGCGCAAATCCATCGGGCAAGTGGAAAGCTTACCAGCATTGGCCGTTGCTCTCCACAAGCATCCTGATGGCGCAGTTTGCACTGTTGGGCAAGGTGGTATTCAAGGATGAGTATATGTTCTCTCAATTTGGTGTTGACGCTAATGGCGGGCATACGGAGAACTACCGCGACTTCGGTACGCCCGCCTTTACCCCCAACCTGATGCTTGACTTTTTAAACGGCGCAGGGCATTACGCCAAGGGGAATATCTATTGGGATGAGTACGGGCGTCTTTATCGCCGGTCGAGGGAAATAATTGTATGGCGGCGTTTGTGTGACGAAATCGGGGAAGCAACGACTTACCAACTCAATCTGCACAAAGGGACCTTTATTGATACGAGGTATAGCAACGCAACAGTCTATCTGCCTGATCCGAACGACCATCCGGACTTGGTGATAGATGTTCTCTCTACATTTCCAAGAACAAGAGTACCTATTCCTTTTTGCCGGTTAACCTGCTCCCATAGCCCTATTCTTGTTTGGGACAAAGACACTCAGAAATACGTGGAAGCTGTTATTGGAGATCCGACATCCATATACAACGATGCTTCGATATCATCAAAGATGTATAATGGTGTATATAGATGGTTCGCCGATAGCAATTTTCTTAAATATTGATTGAATAATATTTTACAAAACGAAACTAAAAACAAAATGTTAAACCCGTCCCGATTTTATAGCAAAAAAATGGGACGTATATACTGTCATGCTTGTATATACTGTCATACCGGATGCTGTCACGTGTACGATATTCTACCTTCACGTTCTCCACAGGTACATACTTGATAGGGGCACATCCATGCAGCAGTATCGTCAACAGCATAAGGATAAGAGCAATACAACCTATGCTCATCAGGCGTTTTGCTTCTTGGTATTCTTTTCCCGTCATAACCCTTCCTCCTTTACGATTCGTCTGACCATCTTAAACATTTTATCCATTACCTCGGCATAATCCGGTGCGGTGGCGTACTTACCGCCCACGTTGTCTACCAGCTTGCGAACGTAAAGTTCTGGGTTCTTCCTATACGGCCAAGCGTCCGCAAACTGTGGGCGCTGCAAGAGGGCAAAATGGTCGGCCAAGCAGTCCGCCACGCTGTCATAGTCACGGAAATAACGCTTTACGATGTACTTGTAGCGATGCTCGCTAATCTTAGCCACCTGCAACACTTTCTCCGGCGCTTCGAACGTTACATCTGGGCGCGAGAAGTACTCGGTCGTAGTAACAAGTTGCACCGCCCCCTTCCAACTGCTTCCCTTGGTTATGCCGAACAGGTTGTTACCAATGGCGGACTTTCCCCAGCCTGATTCAAGAGCCGCCTGTGCGGTGACAAACACAGGGTCAATCTCGCCCATCTTCTTTGCTTTCGGGTATATGCACTTGACAAATTCACTTGGTTTCATTGCGTACCTCCTTATTCTCTTGCCTTTCTTTCAATCCCTCTACGAGGTGATTGAATTTACTTGAGACATAGATGCCAATCCCGAAAATACCACCCGCATACATCAAACATTGCGCAAAAAACCACAAAACAGAATCGTGAATCTGCCCAGTTGGCTCCACTATGAAACCCGCAACTGACAACCCAACGCCAGCAATGAGCATTCCAACAGCTGTACATATCTGTACGTCTTCTTTCGTATTCTTTTTCATAACAATAAAATTATATATGCGAAGGTAGGAGATGGTGTTTTTTATAAAAAGGACACTACAAATTCATTCTTCTCAGGCGATCTTTGAGAGTTTTAGGATTACATTTAAGTTTTCGGCATATAGCGGATTTTGAATAACCATATTCAAACATTGTTCGGATAAGAGCTTCTTTGCCTGTCAGCTTGTAGTGGCTGTTCTTACTTCCAACCTCCCTTCCTAACCTCTTCCCGGCAGCCTTGCGCATGGCAAGCGCCTCCTTGGTTCGTTGCGATATAAGGTCACGCTCGATTTGAGCCGACAGCCCAAAGGCAAAAGCAAGTATCTGCGAGTTAATATTATTGCCAAGTTCATACCGCTCCTTGACGGTCAAGACTTTGGTCTCCTTACTCATGCAGAGATTGAGTATTGACATTATCTGCATTAAATTTCTGCCAAGACGGCTTATCTCCGTGAGGATAAGAGTATCCCCTTTCTTCATTCTTTTGAGCAGGCCACCAAGCTTGCGATCGGATGCCGCCTTTGTTCCTGATGCGGTTTCTGAGACCCATCTATCTATTACTATCCCCTTTTCCGTGGCAAACTTCTGCACTTCAAACCGCTGGTTCTCGACGGTTTGTTTATCCGTCGACACCCTGATATATGCGTAAACCATTTTTGCCGCCGAAATTAGTAATATTAGATGGATGCCGAAAACGTAGATGTGATGGATGATAAAAGTAACAGGTATGATTAAGACAAAAGAACTTGGAAGTGCATTGGCAGGATTGCCGACAGGTACACCGGCAAAGGCGGTAGGGATAGGCAATGGCAGTGGAGTATTGGCAGAGCCGTCAGACATGCTTAAGGTTGGCAGAGTCGTAAACAAAGAGGGTATTACTATTGATTGTAATACGATTGTCGAGAGTGTTGATGTATCCTCCTATCAATGGAACAATGCGCCATTTCCATATAAATCAGCCATTTTGGAGACACGCATGTATTCCACCTCGCGGGGCATGCAGCGATATTACTCAATCGAGGGGGCTAACCCGGTCGTTGAGATGTATATAAGAGGCTACGTAAGTGGAGCTTGGGGGGCGTGGAAGAAGATTGGATAAAGGATAGTAGGCGGGAAACCGCCTACTACTATAATTCTTTCCACGCAGACCAACCGGCAGGCACTTTGTAACGGATGTACATCCTATTATACTTCAGGTCTATCGTTGTGGATGGGGCTGGGAATGCCACCTGCTTAATAATAAGTTGATTGATATTGCTCGCATTGAACACTATCACGCAATATGATGTATAATCGGCAGGGATATTGCTTGTCACCCCATAATACATCCCGCTATCTTCTGCCAAATTTGCATCTGTTATACCTGCTCGCAACCTAAAGCCTTTAGACGGCATCAGCCCTTTCGTCGTGTCAGATACCTCACTCATTTGCGCCCTAATCAGTTCCACCACGTCTGCGCTATTTACTTGTATAGTCTTAATCATATCCTTGTAATTTAATCGTCCTTGATAAAGGAGACACCGTATATAAGTATATTAAGCTGATGGAGTATCGATACCTCTTTATCAATAAGACGGACACCGTCCTACAAACAGATAGTGTGCAAGTGCCTTATCCCGTTGAAAAGAAACTAACCAAATGGGAAAGTATTAAGCTTGATATGGGCGGATGGATGTTCGGGGCGTTGATTGTACTTTTACTGTACATTTTGTATAGGCGACATATTAAGTAGATGATACTTTTAGTTCATATTAAAGGCGGTTGCCCGTGATGGGCAGTCGCCTTGTTTGTTAAATAGAGTTAATGGCGTTGTTTTTCTTGTTGGTTTATTTGCCAACACGGAAATAATGCTTATCTTTGCAATACAGAAAAGAATTATTAACGTTTAAACTTAAGATTATGCAAACAACTTACGACATTCATTTCAATGACGCAGAGAACAGCAACAGTAAAGGCTGGACAGAGAATTATGAGTATTGCCTTGACTACATCAAGACTTATAACGGCACTGACGAGAGCTATTTTGCCGATTATAAAGGCGGTACAGTATCAATAGTATGTAACCAAACCGGAGAAGTAATTTACGAAGAAAAAATCAGATAAATCATTAACGCTGCGCTATCGGCATGACGGGCAAACATTATGAAAAACTTTGATTCAAAAGATTTCATCGGCGCAATTGCCATTTTCAACGCCGACCCCTATTTGGTAGAGACAGAAGAACAGGCAGAAGAGCTGTCAGGCTTCGTAAACAGTGCTGACGCCGTAACCGCAATTACCTCTGATGATACCAGCTTTGAAGAGGCTTGTGAAAAGTTAGGGCTCTCGAAAGCGAATAACGTTGCCAAGGTGTATGCTGCTGGTGTGCACAATCAGAGCGGATGCTATTTCTGCCTTGCAGCAGATTGGGATTTCTCTGATTAATATAGAGTTAAGATGACTGATAGAGAAAGAATAGGGGCTGCAATAGCAGCCCTTAGAGCGAAAAAACAAATGACAGTGAGGGATCTTGCCGACAAGACAGGCATCAACCACTCCAATCTTTGTAAGATAGAGGGTGGAAAGATGTCACCAACCATTGATACCCTCTCCAAAATTGCGAATGCTCTTGATGCAAGGATAGTTTTAATAGAGGTAAGTCAAGTAGCTGGCAAGCACTAATATGAGATGGCTTGCCAGTTTTTATATAAACTTTGTACTGTTTTATAGCAATCCGCTAAAATGTTTTGTCGCTTCATGAACAGTCAAAGAGTCTCCTTTGAGATACTTATTTGTAACAGAGATATCAGAGTGGCGCGCTTGATCTCGTGCCACAACAATTCCTTCTGTGTTGGCAAGGTCTCTGATGCCAGAGTCTTTTAGTGAATAAAACTGGTAATTCTTTGGCATCCTAAGGACGGTTCTGAGTTTATTAAAGTAATCTCTGAATATCCTCGAATCAGCCTTTGTCTTTGAAGGTTTAAAGTCCTTACCAAACAAATAATAGTCGGAATTGTAACTAAAAATATTTAGATCAATCATTAATCTTATTATTGTATCGTTAAGTCCTACCATACCATCTTTCCGGTTTTTGGAAATAGCAGATGAAACATATACTTTCTGCTCTTTAATGTGGATATCCCGTAATCGAATACAGGATAATTCGTCAGGTCGGATGAAAGTGTAATACTCCATCTGACACGCCAGCAGATAGTGTAGGTTTGTTTTTTGTAGGTAATCTTTCAACCGAGTCAAATCGCCATGTGAAAATGCAGATCGGAACTTTCCTCCTTCGGTCAAGCTCTTTACATGTTCTACCGGGTTATTATTCATATATTTTTTCTCTTGCAACCATGTGCAGAAAGCCGAAAACCATGTCTTGTAATTATTGCGCGTGCGTGCCGTCACATCGCGGTCTAACAATAGATAGTCCAGAAAGTCGCTGATATACGCTTGGTCTAACTGGTACATATATATAATAGGATTGCTTCTGCTTTGATTGTATTCCATTAACATATTCATGCGTGATTGGTAATCATAGCATGTTTTCCTTTTTAAAGTGTTATTGGCTGTCAACTTCTCAATGTATCTAAGATATAGAGTGGCCACATCATCAAAACGTGCATACATACGCTCTGATGTAGCTTCTGCCCAAGGATTCCATCCTTGCCTTAAGCGTAATGTGGTATTAGCGATAATTTCGGCTGCCCGCTTTTTCTTATCAGAAACCTTGTTTATGGAATCAAGCATATACTTTTTCCTTTTCATTCTGCCATCAACAGGGTCGAGGCATTGAAAATCGACATACCAATTTTTTCCGGTGTGTAGTTTGGGAAGAGTGTAGGTTACAACATTATATATAGATGCACCTTTCCTTGATTTTAATGAAGACATTTTTTTTATACGTTTTTCGAGTGCGAAAACGTATGATTAATAATCTGGTACTTTTTTTGTCCGACTTTTGTCCGACCTTTTTTAAAGAGCAAAGGATAAACCCTTGAAATAAAAAGGTTTATCCTCACTTTAGTTGCGGAGGCCTGACTCGAACAGACGACCTTTGGGTTATGAGCCCAACGAGCTACCACTGCTCCACTCCGCGATGTTGTTGTTTTGTGGGTGCAAAGGTACGGCATTATTTTTAATCTGCAAATAAAACACATATTATTTTTCTATTGCTTGTGAGATATGCGGAAATGTTTTACTTTTGCTCAAATATTAAAGCAATGTGCAATTAATTTATGACCGTATCGAAGACAAAAGCTAAATTGGTGGATGTTGCCCGTCAGTTATTTGCAAAGATGGGTGTCGAGAATACCACGATGAACGATATTGCCCTCGCCTCTAAAAAGGGAAGAAGAACACTTTACACCTATTTTAAAAGTAAGGAAGATATTTACATGGCTGTTGTCGAGACGGAATTGGATATCCTTTCGGATATGATGAAACGTGTGGCAGAGAAAGACATCTCGCCCGATGAAAAGATGATGGAAATGATATACACCCGTCTGGATGCAGTGAAAGAGGTAGTGTTTCGCAACGGAACACTCCGTGCCAACTTCTTCAGAGATATATGGAGGGTGGAAAAGGTGCGAAAGCGATTTGATGCAAAAGAGATACAACTCTTCGAAGACGTGCTCCGCGAAGGAGTGGAAAAGGGAGTGTTTCAGATCGATGACATCGAAATGACTGCCGCCATCGTACATTATAGCGTGAAAGGGATAGAAGTACCTTATATTCGCGGTCAGATAGCTCCCGATATGGACGACGAGGTTCGTGGGACTTACGTAAGCCGTATGGTGCTCAGTGCATTGGGAAAGAAAGAAATACATTCATAAACAGTTTAAAGAATATGAGATTATTAGAAGGAAAAACAGCCATTGTGACCGGTGCCGCCCGTGGCATTGGCAAGGCCATCGCTTTGAAGTTTGCTCAAGAAGGAGCTAATGTTGCGTTCACCGACTTGGTGATTGACGAAAATGCCGAAGCTACGGCAAAGGAACTGGAAACCTTGGGTGTAAAAGCCAAAGCTTACGCTTCGAATGCTGCAAGCTTTGAAGACACGGCCAATGTTGTGGCGGATATTCAGAAAGACTTCGGGCGCATCGATATTTTGGTAAATAATGCCGGCATCACGCGCGACGGCCTGATGATGCGCATGAGCGAACAACAATGGGACATGGTCATCAACGTAAACCTCAAATCGGCATTCAACTTCATCCATGCCTGCACGCCGGTCATGATGCGCCAGAAAGCCGGCAGCATCATCAACATGGCCTCTGTGGTAGGTGTTCACGGCAACGCAGGCCAGGCCAACTATGCCGCGTCCAAAGCCGGTATGATTGCCTTGGCCAAGTCAGTGGCACAAGAATTAGGGTCGCGCGGTATCCGCGCCAATGCCATTGCTCCGGGATTCATCATGACAGCCATGACCGATGCCTTGTCCGATGAGGTAAAGGCCGAATGGGCCAAGAAGATTCCCTTGCGTCGTGGCGGTACGCCCGAAGACGTGGCCAACGTGGCTACTTTCCTTGCCTCCGATATGTCATCCTACGTATCAGGCCAGGTCATTCAGATAGATGGTGGAATGAATATGTAAAGAGCGTTGCTATGACTGTCGTATACGAAGACAATCATATCATTATAGTCAACAAAACCGCTTCCGAGATAGTTCAGGGAGACAAAACGGGCGATACGCCGCTTTCAGAGACCGTGAAACAGTATTTGAAGGAGAAATATCAGAAACCCGGCAATGTCTTTATCGGTGTCACTCACCGACTGGACCGCCCCGTGAGCGGTCTTGTTGTTTTTGCCAAGACCGGTAAAGCGCTTTCCCGTCTGAATGAAATGTTCAAGAACAGCGAAGTGAAGAAGACCTACTGGGCCGTGGTGAAAAACCGCCCTCCACAGGAAGAAGGGGAATTGGTGCACTATATGATACGCAACGAGAAACAGAACAAGAGTTATGCGTACGACCGTGAGAAGCCGGGCAGCAAGAAAGCCATCCTGCACTACCGACTTATCGGGCACTCACAGAACTATTATCTGTTGGAAATAGACCTGAAGACGGGACGGCATCATCAAATCCGTTGCCAGCTGGCAAAGATGGGATGCCCCATCAAGGGCGACTTGAAATACGGCTCCCCTCGTTCCAATCCGGACGGAAGCATTTGCCTGCACGCACGGAATATCCGCTTTGTGCATCCGGTATCCAAGGAGCTGATAGAGGTAGAAGCGCCCACCCCCGCCTCCGACGGCTTGTGGCAGAGTTTTGAAACGAATCTTATAACCGAATAATGATGAAAAGACTTATGATTTTATCGGGGCTGCTCCTGATGGCGGGATTGGCAGTCCGGGCACAAGAAAGAGTTGCCGAATACAAGGTGCGTCCTGCCGTTGCAGTACGGACTCCTCTTCAGGGAGACAGCATCAACTTCAAGGGAGAAAGGTTTGCGCCTGCCGACCTGCTGAAGACGAAAATCAGTCTCGATTTCGACGCACATCCTTCCGAGCGCATCTCTGCCGACACCGCAGGCTACGTCACCGTGAAGAAAGCTGAGAAAGACCATCTGGTCTATCTGTTTTCCACCCATCTGCGAGCGGAACGTTTTCTGAAAGGCAAGCTGAACGTCTACTCGCCCGTCCGCTTCGAGGTATTTGTCAACGGCGAATCGCGGCAGTCGAAAGACACGGCGGAAGACAGCCTGTCGCAGGTGCGTCCCTCCGTCGTGAGCCTGCGCATGGAGCCGGAAGCAGACTGCGTGGTGGTCGTCAAGTTGCTCTCTTCGGCCGATGACAAGATGCCGCCGATGCTGAAGTGCGAGTTTGAAAAAGAGAAAGAGTTTGCGGATGTGGGTTGCCTGATGGCGCCCGACTTAAAAAGGCGCCTTTCGTTGTTCAATACCAACTTCGGTTCCCGTGTGAGTTGGGTTTCCCTTTCGCCGAACGGCAAATACCTGCTGACCTGTTATTCGGATAATTATGGCGTGAAGCGTTCCAAAACCCGTTGCGAGCTGACCGAGGTGAAGACCGGGCGGGTGATATTGCCCAGCGCCAACGAGCGTATGCGTTGGATGCCACGAAGCAATAAGCTTTATTATACGGTTGTGGGTAAAGAGCAGAATGACTTGGTGGTGTTCGACCCCGCCACCATGCGCGAGGAAGTCTTGTTGAAGAACGTTCCCGAAGAGCACTTCACTTGGTCGCCTACGGAAGACTGCCTCATTTATACGCTGACGGATGAAGGCGAAAAGGTCGCCGGGCCGTTGAAGCGACTGTTGCATCCGGACGACCGCATACCCGATTCGCGCAACCGCTATTATCTCATGAAGTATGATTTGTCGACGGGACTTTCCGAACGTCTCACTTATGGCAGCCACAGCGTCTATCTGAACGATATTTCTCCTGACGGGAAGAAGCTGCTGTGCAGTACATCCAAATCGAACATCACCGAGTGTCCGTTCTCGCTTTCTTCTTTGTTCGAGATAGAATTGTCCACTTTGAAGACCGATACTTTGGTGGGCTGGGACGCTTATATAGGGGGGGCTTCTTATTCTCCCGACGGCAAGAAGCTGCTGCTGACCGGCGGGCCGGATGCCCTCGGAGGCATCGGACGCAATTGTGACCCTCATCCCATTGCCAACAGCTTCGACACACAAGCATTCATCTTGGACTTGACAACGCAGAAGTTAGACCCTATCACACGAGACTTCAACCCGACAGTAACTCCCTTGCAGTGGAACCGTGTGGACGGTTGCATTTATTTCAATACCACCGACGGAGACTGCCGGAACATCTATCGCTATTCTTTGAAGACCCGCCGGTTCGAAAAACTGCCACTTGAGGAAGATGTGATTTACAATTTCTCACTGGCCGAAGACAATCCTTCGGTTGCCGCCTATGTGGGAGGAGGAAACACCGGCACAGGAGCGGCTTACATGTATGATGCCAAAAAGCAGACCTCCGCTTTGCTTGCCAATCCCATGAACCCCATCTTGGAGAAGATAGAATTGGGCAAGATGGAAGAGTGGGACTTTACGGCGGCAGACGGCACGACAATCAGGGGCATGATGTGCCTGCCTCCTTCTTTCGACCCGGCAAAGAAATACCCGCTTATCGTTTACTATTACGGCGGAACGCTGCCCTCCACGCGCGGCATCACCTCGCCCTACTCCCCCCAACTCTTTGCCTCGCGCAACTATGTGGTCTACGTCCTCCAGCCCAGCGGCACCATCGGCTACGGGCAGGAATTCTCGGCCCGCCACGTCAACGCTTGGGGCGACCGCACGGCCGACGAGATTATCGAGGGTACCAAGAAGTTCTGCGCCGCCCACCCCTTTGTCGACGCCAAGCGCATCGGCTGTCTGGGAGCCTCCTACGGCGGATTCATGACGATGTATCTGCAGACCAAGACCGACCTCTTTGCCGCCGCCTCGCATGCCGGCATCAGCAACGTGGCCAGCTATTGGGGCGAAGGCTATTGGGGATATTCATACAACTCCGTGGCCGCCGCCGAGAGTTATCCGTGGAACAACCCCGACCTCTTCACCAAGCACGGCGCCTTGTTCAATGCCGACAAAATCAAGACTCCGCTCTTGCTGTTGCACGGCACGGCGGACACCAATGTGCCCATCGGCGAGAGCATCCAGATGTACAACGCCCTGAAGATTCTGGGCAAACCGGTAGAGCTCATCACTGTAGACGGCGAGAACCACTTCATCCTCGACTACGACAAGCGCGTGTTGTGGCACAACTCCATCATGGCATGGTTTGCCCGCTGGCTGCAGAACAGCCCGGCGTGGTGGAACGACCTGTATCCCGAAAGGCATTGGTGAGTTAGTGATTCCTAACCCCCATTTATCAGCCTCGCCGTCGCATCCACTAACCGGTATCTGCGGCACACCTCGAGGATGATTTTCTGTGGGATGTCCGTCACCATCGGATGCTTCTGTCCATCTCCGCAAACCACATGTCGGAGGGGCAGTTGCGGATATATGGCGTGCAATATCAAGGCCGAGCGGTCGTAGGCCGTGAATGCCTCGCCCGTCATGTCGATGTTTATCAGGCAACTCTTGCGGAATTTCGCCGCACGTATTCTTTTGATAGTTCGATAGGGGGCCATGGTAGTAGTGTTTAACGGTTAGTCGATGAGCGGTTAACGATGGGTGATGAGTGATGAACGGTTAACGATGAGTGGTGAACGGTGAGCGGTGAGTGATAAGTGGTGAGCGGTAAGTGATGAGTGCTTTCTGTTTTTCACTCACCACTCACTAATCGCTCACCACTGACAACTAACCACTAACCGCTAACAACCGCTAACCAAGCGGATTCTCTCCTTGGCCGCCCGTGCCGCTACCGCCTGTGCCGCCGGGCGTAGGTTCGGGAATCCCTTTCGCTTTGCGGTAGTCCGCCAGCGAGGCGTAGTTGATTTTGTTTTCCAGTACGCCGCCGTTCTCGTAGCTGATGCCTTGCAGAGTTCTCTCACGCAGTTCTTTGGCGGGGGTGAAGACGATGCGGGGCGATTTTATCATCTGCCCGGCATTGAACTTGTCGATGTCTTCCACGCCCTCGCTCTTGAAGGTGAGGCGGAACGTACCCATTCCGGGCACGTTCACCGTGTGCCCCTGCTGAAGCTGTTGCGGGATAAAGGCCGCCAGCAGCTCCATGGCCGATTCCAGTTCGATGGGGGCCGTGGTGGTGTTTGCCGTTGCGGCACGGGTCAGGGCTTTCTGTGCCAACGGCTTGTCACTGTTGGGGATGGCATACCACTTGGCAGGATCGTTCTTCTTCATCGGGTTCTTTTTCTGTAACAATTTATACTTCACACTCATAATTTAATTTGTTTATTTGGTTGATAATAAAAGGATTGTCTCTTTCCTCGGTCTCATCATCGGGGACTTGCCGGGGAGTTGTCAAGGCTCGCATATACGAGGCTGCTTGTCTCGTATATATGACGTTGCTCGCCTCGTATATGCGACGCAACCTGTCTCGCATATGCGACGTTGGCTGCCTCGTATATGCGAGGTTGTCGGCTTCGCATATGCGGCATTTCCCGCTTCGCATACTCCTTCCTTTAACATCTGCATGCGCACCTCTTTTCGGTGGAGGCAGGTAGGTTTCAGGCAGGATGCTTGCCTGCAAGAAGCCGGCGCTCGGATTTGTTCTCTTTTCATGAATGTTCGTTTTGTTTGGTTAATACTATATTAAATTATAGAGGAAGCTGATACGATCGCTTCGCTCCCTTTTATTCTTGGCACGGTCTCACCCCGAAGCCGAAGCTCCGATGGTGGCTGTACAGCGGGTTCACGAAGCCCGAGGCGAAGCCCAGGTTCCACCCGTAGTACGTGCTGCTCGGCCCCGCCGTCCAACAGTAGGCGTCGCGCCCCATGTGGTAGGGCACTGCGGAACTGAAGTACCGACAGCCCGACGCAGGGAAAAACACGGTCTCGGTCTTGCTTGAGTTGCAATAGAAGTTCCAACCTTTATTCCAAGGTCCTTGCACATTGAACTCAGATGAGTTGCTCGTATTGCCTCCCGTTGTAGTGAAGCCGGTGTAGACATTGCTCGGAGGCATTTTGTAGCCTGCGGGGCAAGGGTCGTAGATGGTCTTTACAACAGAGTTGTCGTTGGCTGTGTAGACGGTGTTGTTCGCACTCCAGAGGTTGGCGTATTTATTGTCCATGGAAGTATTAGTACAGAATGTGTTAGGCCGGGTGATACCGGAGGTGATGCAGGCATTATTGTATGGGAAACTGCCTGTTGCAGGACGCTCGTCGGTATGGGTTGCCCCCGATACGTCATACCAAGTCTTATTGATGCTGTTCGAGCTTCCGTCTGGATTCTCCAATGCCCCCACGAACGGGTCTTTACGTCCCCATTGGTAGTAGGTACTGTTGCCAAGCTCTGTAAAGGTATGCGCTTTCTGCTTCACGGTAATGGTCTGTTGGGCTGTTGTTCCGGTCTGCTTGAAGCGCACCTGCACGGTGCGTTCGGCGTAGGTCTTCTCATCTCCATCGCACCAGCCGAGGTTGACGGTCATAAGCTTATATCGTACGCCCTGGTGGTTGGTGATTTCCTTGTCGGGTGTGGTTGTTCCCGGCTTGTAGTCCGTCACCCAGATGTGCCAGCTCCAAAGTATGGTGTTCGAGGCGTCGCGCACCGCCACCACGGCGTTGCCCTGCCGGATGGTGGCCTGATTCACCGTAAATTCAAGGTAATGATTGTCGGAAGAGAGGTTTACATTCGTTACAAGGTTCGGCTCGTCCTGCCAGACGAGCGTGCAACTATTGGGCGTGCAGTTTGCATTGTTGTAAATGTATGGATTGGTAATCCCATTTCCGAGGTGGTTAATGAATGTCTTCAGTATATCAGTTCCGCTTACCGTGGAGGTATAGGCCGAAGGGTTAGGATTGCCATTCTTGATCGCATTGCCATATACCAATGGTAGCCGGTATCTCCCTGCGGCATTCACTATGTAGCAGTTGGCGGTATTCATGTTTACCGTTCCTCCTTTGGTGGAGAGGTCGTAGATGTTGGCGTTTGTACCGTCGTTCACGGGAGTGGCTGCCAGCAGGGCGGCGTTTTGCGGATGGTGGATTACGGCTGTTTGCGCCCCCACGGTTGCGTAGTAAGATATTGCCGCAGTACCCCCCGCCCCGCTTTCGGTGAACGCCGTCAGCCATGCGGGCTTGGTATTGCTCCAGTTCAGCCCGTTGTCCGTGGAGTATTCCACCGTCCACGCCATGGGCAGCGTCTTCGTTGCGTCTCCCGGGCGTGTCACCTCCAGGTAGCTGGATACGGTGTAGTTCTGCGTGCCTCCCGTATGCTCGAAGTCACCCGGGGCGATGACGTTCAGCATCGGCACTACCGAGATGCTGTTCGTGGAGATTCGGTAGGTCACCGTCTTGCCCATGCCCCATGTCTTCCCCGCTATGCTTGCCGTGAGCGTGCGCTGCGTGTTCGTCAGCTTGTCGGTGTAGACAACTTCCAGTTGCGCACCTGCGGGCAGCGTCTGCGGCAGCATCATGAAGGTGGCCGCCGGTTGCGTGATCGGAGCACCGAGCACGTTGGGGTCGGGCGTGGCCACGTTCAGCGTCTGCCCGAAGTCGCGCACCCCGGAGTATGCACTCCACGCCGTCTCCCCTATGCGGTGCGTCGCCGTGCCGTACACCCCCTTCAGCGTTATCTTCGTCACCGTCCCCGGCAGGAGCGGGTTGCCCGT
>NZ_SLXB01000028.1 GCF_004342845.1 Prevotella heparinolytica
GAAAATCTATCATTTAGGTCTAAGTAATTGGCTATGAACAGCCTTATGAGTTATGAAATGCAGTAGGTAATGATTTAGCGACCTATCTTCAACAGTGATATACAACGCTTTGCATAACTCGAATAACCTATTGCAAAGATAAAGGTATATCGTGAGAAAAAAGAATTTTCTCCAAATTATTTTCACAGAGCCGTCCGTTGGGACGGCTTTTTGTTTTCAGTGTATTCCGTTTTATGATAAGATGCAGTCCTCGAAAACTGCGTTTTTTGTTTTCGCCCCGCTTCTCCGTCTGCACATCCTCCACTTATGCCCGTGTATTATGTCGGGATCGGTTGTTCGTTGTCAGCGGCAAAGGTAGTTCCGGGCTTCCACGGACAAAAAAGGTCGGGGCGGCAAGCCGTTTAGACGACAATCTCCACACTTCCATTTCATTGCAGGTAGTATTCTCGCCATAAAACCTTGTTTGTCCTAAGCCCTACCTTTTTACGCCACTGAAACGAAAACGACCGACCCGACGGAAAGACGCATAAAAAAAATGTCGGATATGCGAGAAGCAGGGAAAAAGAAAATGGAAACTCAACTCCCTCACCTCTAAAATCCGCATAAAATCAAAAAAATCAGACAAGATGAAACTGAGATACAAAATATCAATTTGGGTGGTACTTGCACTCGCAGGCTCTCTCCTTTGTGGCGGAAGCGTCTGGCTTTGGCTGGCATGGATATGTGTGGGAAAACTCCTCATTCGGCTACTCCTTACCATTGCTTTGGCAATCGCCGCATACATTTTGGCTTATGCCCTCATCATCGGGACAATACTTTGGATACTCATTTCTTAAACAGACAGATATATGAAAAGAAGAAGCAAGACAATCGCACAGCAATGCAGATACTACGAAGTGGACAACATCTTCGAGTATATGGTATCGGTTTACCTCAACGGAAACATATCCACCTTTGGGGAACTATACAAGGAACTCTATCGGAAGGACAGAAAGGAATTTATACTCTATCTCTTTTCAGAAGTTGAACCTATTCATATCCAAGAAATCATTTTAGAAACCATCTAACTATATAAGACAATGAAAGGAACAGAACATTTCAAGGACGTTATCCAAAACTATTTGGAAACGAGAGCATCATACGATGAACTCTTTGCGGAGAGTTTCCGCAAAGAGAACAAGAGCATAGACGAGTGTATTACCTACATCTTGACGGAAGTCCAAAGAATGGGGTGTGCAGGTCTGTCCGATGAGGAGGTATATTCCCTTGCCGTGCATTATTACGACGAGGATAACATCGAGGTGGGCAAGTACATCAACTGCCAAGTCGTGGTAAACCATACTATCGAACTCACGGAGGAGGAAAAAACGGAAGCAAGAAAAAAGGCTATCGAGCGATACCAAGCAGAGGAATACCGCAAACTTACCGCCAAGAAACCCAAATTGGAGAAGCAGGTGGAACAGCAGATAGCACAACCCTCACTATTCGAGTTTTAACCCTCTAAACAACAAAAGAAAAATGGAAGCAACGGATTTGAACGAAGCACGCATCTATGTAGGCACTTATGCCAAGTACAACAACGGCTCATTGCAGGGCGAATGGGTGGAACTTTCGGACTTCTACGATTTGGACGGCTTTATGGAGCGTTGTGCCAGGATACACGAGGATGAGGAAGAACCCGAATATATGTTCCAAGCGTGGGAGGAAATCCCCGATGGTCTGATAGCCGAGAGCCATTTGGAGGAAACCTTCTTTGAACTTCGGGACGAGTTGGACAGACTGAACGACACGGAGAAAGAAGCCTTTTGGGTGTGGGCAGACGGCAACAGCTCTCAACTCACACAAGACGCTTACAGCCTTGTGAAGTCTTTCCAATCGGACTACATAGGAAGTTATGCAAGCAGGGAGGATTTTGCGGAGGAACTTGCAAAAATGGAGAATGAGTTATCCGATTTTGCACTGAATTACTTCGACTTCTCCAAATATGCCAATGACCTTTTCGATATGGACTTTTGGTACAAGGATGGTTATGTATTTCGCAATAACTGATTAAGGAGGACAGATTATGAAACCGAGAAACAAGTTCGAGAAAGCAGTACTTGCCGAGAGCAAGCACCTGCGACCGATAACCAAGACACAGAGCAAATGGGCATTCCGTGAGTGTATAGACCATTTCGCCTACCGACTGCCCAAAGGTCGTATCACGTGTATGGATTGTGGGTATAGTTGGACAATGGAGAACCCAACCGAACATTGCACTTGCCCTCATTGTAGAGCAAAGTTGCAAGTCCGAACGACTTTTGAACGTAAGATAAGGCAGAAGCAATACTTTACGATACTTACCGCTTGTGGAGAGTACCAAGTATTAAGAATGTTTCTTCTTTCTGTGGAAATGGAGAAAGGTTGCAAGGCATCATCATACACTATTGAAATCGGTCAGTATTGGTGGAACGCACAAGGACGAAAGACGACTGTTGCCGTTCAGAGAGTATTGGGCAGATACATCGACACCTTTTCCTATTGCTCGCCTATGGCTGTGAGAAACGACAACGAAGCCTACCGCCATATATCGTACTCTCCGATATATCCGAAGTTCAAGGCAACGGAAGCACTCCGCAGGAATGGATTTAAGAATGATTTTCACGACATCGCACCAACTGTTCTCATTCCAGCCCTATTGTCCGACAGCCGTGCGGAAACATTGATTAAAGCAGGTAGAACCGAGCATCTGAAATACTTTCTTGACAATTCGAGGGCATTTGACGCTTGTTGGCAATCCTATAAAGTCGCCACTCGCAACGGCTATGGCATAGAGGACATTTCAATATGGTGCGACTATGTGGATATGCTCCGCAGATTGGGCAAGGACATACACAGTCCGAAGTATGTTTGCCCCACCGACCTGCATAGGGAACACGACCGCAGACAACACGAACTCCGCAGACAAAGGGAAAGGGAAGAAAAGGAGAAGAGACGCAAAAAGGCAATGGAGGACGAGAAACGTTTTCACGAACTCAAATCAAAATTCTTCGGTATCCGTTTCACGGACGGCACAATCCAAGTCCACGTTTTGGAGAGTGTGCAGGAACATTTGGATGAGGGTGTGGCAATGCACCATTGTGTGTTCGACAATGCCTACTATCTTAAAGAGAACTCACTGATACTTTCGGCGACCATTGAGGGCAGACGGATAGAAACGATTGAAGTTAGTTTGGACACACTCAAAGTCGTGCAAAGTCGTGGCGTGTGCAACAAGAACACGGAGTATCACGAGCAGATAGTGAGCCTTGTCAATGCCAACCGCAAATTGATTAGGCAGAGAATGAGAGCGACAGCATAAGCAACAATCACCAAAACATCACAGATATGAAAGCAGAAATAGAAAGTATCGTATGCAACTGGGCGGACGAGATACCCTATATCCTTGTAAGGATAGTCAATGCCATTACCTTATCCGCCAATGAGGAGGAACTAAGGGCTGCCGTCAAGCGGATAGCCGAAGAAACGGAACTTGACAAGTTCTTTGCATACGGCTATGGCGCACACCATTTTTGGCTTACCCATCGCAGGTTATCCAATGGAGAGCCAAAAGAACACAGATTACTAATTGCTGAATTTTGAGAATATGAAGAAGAGAGTTTACAGAGTACGGACGCGGTACATTTTCGAGGGAGTTTTTGAGGTGGTTGCCGAGAGCAGAGAAGAAGCACGACAAAAGGTCATTCAGGATTGCGGAATGGTGATGGGTGGAAACATTCACAGCACCCTGCCCGATGAGGAAATCAATTGGGCTTTCTCCACGCACCCCGAAGTAATTACGAGACGGATAACCGTTCAAGAAGAACTGGCGAAGTAAAGCGGTCGGCAGATTTGCCGACCGCTCCTTTCTTTCGTGAGCTTCGGGCGGACAAAGAAAGGAGCAAAGAAACCCCAATAAAAAACACCTCGTTACTTTTGACGGTGAGTTGAGACGGCTCAAAAGTAACAAAAAGCCCCAATTAGGGTTATTATATTAATGCTCGTATTAGGCGATTTATCTCTTCATCAAATGGATGGTTTACAAAATCAAATCCTTTTCGTGCGATTAAAAAATCAGGGCAACATTCCTCAAAAGTTCCAGATAATAAAATCGGTATAAACTTTGTCGTATCTTGATTTTGGTAAATAGCTCGTGAAATAACTCGACCTTCATGGGCCACTCCACCAGTTGAAAGTTCTGCCTTTTCTTTATACTTGGGAGTGAGAAATACAAGACATTTTGTACAATCTCTTATTTCTTTGTTCATGAAACGAACGAGATCTGCTCCATAAGGAACATCCTCATCTATACGCACTTCGATATTCGCATTTTTCAAATGTTTAGCGATTCTTTGTACTTCCTCTTTGTTTTCATCCCATGCATAAGATATAAATACTATCATAGGAATAACTCTTAACTCACCTTTTTCCTCTTGAGGTTTACTAATCTTTTCTACATTGTCAAATAAGGTCGTTTCTACGCAAACATCAGACCTCTTGTTGTTTATCGAAATGTTTATCTTCTCGGATAATTTACTTATAAATATTTTAACATCCTCATCTGAGAGTAAGGAAAAAAGTTCTCGATACCATACCACTCTTGAAGTCGAGACTCCTTCTTTTTTCCTATACTCTATATACTCAGAATACGAAGGATATGCACCTTGTATAAAAGGTTTTATGGTATTATAATAATCGGGACCATTTACATAGAAGAAAGCCTCTTCTTCTTTCCCAATAAACCTCCATAATTCATTGAATATAAAATCCTTCCCTTTTTGTTCTATTTCTCTTAAGTACATCAAATCTCCTAATGAAATAGATAGTTCCAGCGGAAAGTCTCCATTTATATGGTCATATCCCTTTTGAGAAAGCATAATAAAATCTTGAGACGAGTTACTAAAATGCAAATAATCATTGGATAGCAATAAATTCAACACAACGTACAGGTTATTCATTTCTGACCTATTCCTGACATAGTCTTTTTCTGCTTTGAAACTAATGGTTCTAAGAAACAATCCTTGACCAACATTCATACCAGCAAAGAATGATAAAATGAAATCCTTGTACTTATTTATTTTTAATTCATTCATAATAATTTGTTTTCTGCAAAGTTACTCATTCATAACGAGAAAGTCGAATAAAATGGCAGGAAAACTCCTCTTGCGGCATTTTTATGCTCCGCAAGAGGAGTATTTGATAATCAGGGTATATAAAACAAGGCAAACTCCACTTTTCGTCGTTTGACAAGACCTCTGAGAACTTTGCCCTTGTATCGACAGAAAGAGACAAATTCGCAATAGAAATTCCTGTTGCCAGACTCTATCTTCCGCAGCAATCGGCTCTTGGGATGTTTGCCGTATCCCAGTAATCTGCCTGCTCCTATGTTGTAGGACAGAACGGCAAGCAGCAGGGCATCCTTTCCGTAGTCCTTGAACATCATCAGACGCTTCATCAGGTCTACACGGAGCAGAGAGTCCGCCTGCCGTTCCGTCATTGCTGCCGTGAAGTGTTCACAGGGCAGAAGCCGATGTCCATAGCCTACATAGGGATAATCCTTCCAAGAATGTAAGCCCTCGAAGTGTTTGATGCAGACAACGGCACGCTCGAACGGCGGTAGTGAAAAGAGAGCCTTTCCGCCCTCCTGAGCGGAAAGGCGGAAGCAGGATAGGCAAACAAGGCAGAACGATAAAACGAGAAGTTTACTTCTTGTCCCCATTCGTTTTCTCCTTTTCCTCGTCCTTTTGACTGTTGAACTCAAACGAGAGTTTTTCCGTCTGTCCGAAATTGTCCTCCACATACACATCTATCGTCTGCTGGTCAGAGGAAGCAGAGGTGTAGTATAGCCTGAACACCTCTTTTGTAAGCGGGTAACGGTCATTGGGCTTGAAGACCGTGCCGTCGTCCATCTTCAGCCGTCCCTTTCCATCAGGCTGAAAGTACCTGATGGTATAGCGGGTGTCGGCAAAGTTGCCCTCCCTTTTCAATGTACAGCGTATCTCCGCCGTCTGTCCCTTGACGATGTGCTTCTGCACCGGCATCGTCTCTACCGTGAACGGGTACGCCTGCTGAATATCCAGCTCGTGATCACAAGCAGATAGACAAAACCCCGCGAGGGCAAGCACCCCCATTACCCAAATCGTATTCAATATTTTCTTTTTCATTGTTCATTATCGTTTTGTTGTTCGTTATACATTGTTCCCTACATTCTTGGAAAGCAGAAACTCATTCAAATCCTTGTGGTCGGCATACAGGGAGGAACGGTCGATGACCCTCTCTCCGAAACAGTCGTGTAGTCTCTGAAAAGTCCTTCTCCCTGCATCGTCATTGTCGAGGAAGCATTCTATCCTTTCATAGACCTGCAAGGCTTTCACCGCCTTCTCCACGTTGGAAACGGAATTAAGGACAAGCCAGTCCGAAGCGATGATACCTAATTGCATAGCAGAGAGATAATCCATAAAGCCCTCAAAGACGGAACAGACGTCCGAGCCGTTGCGCTTCAGTGAAATGTCTTTGGGCGGTATGCAACCCTTGAAGATACGGTTGCGCAACTCCAGTCCTTCACTCATATTACGGAAGCCGATGGCATAGTACCGCTTGCCCCGTACACGATACCTCACCTCCTCGCAGTTGGGGATGGCAACGTGGGCATTGATTCCTCGTTCTTCCAGATAACCCAGCAGTCTGGTATCCTGCAACGGTCGCACCCAAATATCATTGAAGACGGGTTCTTTCTCTTCATTCCTTTGTGGATGTTCTATTATGGGAAGCGGATAAGCTCCGTTCCGTGCAATGAATGCCGCCCGCAGGAGGAAATCCTCGCTTCCGATAAACTCTCCTGCCAAGTCAAAGATGTCTCCGCCTTTGCCAATGCCAAAGTCGAACCATACGTTTCTATTTATATCAAGCTTGAAGGAGGGTCTCCGCTCCATGCGGTACGGAGCGGAATACCACAAAACTTTTCCTCTCTGTTTGCTCGGATGAATCCCCATTGCGTTCAGGAAGTCCGCAATCGAAATTGCTCTCATCTTATCCACCTCCATCAGTCCAGCATAATTTTCAGTCCGACACCACATTGGGTATGAAAACGCCCCGTAGAGCCTCCCCACAAACAACGCTCCCTGCCATAGAGCAGCAGTATAAGGCGGTCATTCAGATAGGTCTCCACCTGTAGGGTGATTGCCCCACCATAGATAAAGCCGTCTTTATTGCGTATCGTAGAGCCATCGAACAGCAGTTTCTTTCCACCATTGACCGTCTCATAGCCTGCCAAGGCGGAAATACCCGCTGACAGGAAAAAGGTCTTACTTCCATCGGAAAGCACGCCAAAGAAGAAACCTCCCTCTCCCGTGAATTGCTCCATCGGAATACGGCTTTCGCGATAGGGATGGTATTTGCGGAGATATTCTACTCCGAAACTCCATTGGTGTCCGCCTTTCGTATAGGTGGCAAGCGAAGCCCCGAACGAATAGCCCGTTTCATTCTTTGAAGAGGGAGAATAAAAACCATCCGCCATACCTGCGGTCAGGCATATACCTTTCATCTTGGGCAGACAACGCTGGGCGTGCGCCTGCCCTGCAAAGAGGGCAAGCGACACGACAAACAGGAAAAACAAAGACTTTCTCATACTACTTCACTTTGAGTTCATTGATTTCCCTTGCACGCACAAGGTCTTCATTCTCCACGATAAAGGATTGGTGTCTTCCGCCGTTCTTCTCGTGCATCTCCACAATGAGCTGCTTGTCATCGGGGATGGTGAACTTTTGCAGGGTGAATACCGTGCGTCCGCTCTTCTGCCCCGCCACGCAGGTGATGTAGTTGTAAGCACGCAGCGGAAGCAGTACCTGCTCCTGCATGGCCGTCTGTTTGGCGACCTTCTTGTCCACGATTTTGAACGTGATGAAGTCGATGTCGAACGGCACGTTGGACTTGTTGCGCAGTTCCGTATGGAAGTACAGCAGTCCGTTGTGCGAATACAACCCTTTGAGCAGGTACTGAATACCGAAGGACTTGCTGCCGATGTGCTTCACCGTCCGCCTGTCCTCCTTGTGAATGGATTTCATGATGAGCCTTACCAGCATCGGGCTTTCGCTTCCGAGTTCCTTGAGATAGACCTCCATGGCGTTGTTCGGACGGTTTACGCTCTCCCCATCGTGGATGAAGTCCGCCATTTCCACATTGAGTAACAGCGGCTCGTTGGCATACTTGACATTGAATGTGTAGAATGCCCCGTCTTCGGTGATGACGCTCATGTTCGTCTCTTCGTGGAAGTCCTTGACCGTCGCCTTCACACGGATGACGTTTTCCGCCCCGTCCGCCTTTCCCGCAATGAGATTGGGCGAACCCAGATCCACATAGCGCACGGCAGAGGGGAAGATGATATGTACCGTCTTGTCGTAGGTAATTTCCAAGCCGTGAGGCGGTATCATCCGCTCAAAGGCGATTTTGCGGGTCAGCCCCTGATAGAGGTCTCCCGTTGAAGTCGTTTCCTGTGCGTTTGCACAGACTGCGCCCAGCATCAGGGCGATGGCTAAAACTGTTCTTTTCATTTTTACTTTGGATTAAAGTGGTGAATAATAACTGTGAATTACTTGTTGTCCGGTTGGTAGAGCAATACCTTGTATCCTGCTTTGAGATGCACCTTGACGGTGCGCATTTTCTTGGCGAAATACTGCGAGGTGCCTTGTATCAGTCCCTTCCCAAAATCAGCGGCAAGCTGTGCGCCCGCATCAGTGGAGAAGTTCATACTGCTGCCTGCGGAAGTACCCATTCCTGCGACAATCTCCTTGGCGGCACTGCGCTCCATCGAGCCGGGGATGAATATCCCTGCTTGTCCGTCCGTATCGTACACTGCCAATTCCACGGGGATGATGTTCCCGTGATATTCCAGCGAAGAGATGAGTACGTTCAGGCGTTCGCCCTGTATCTTCGCCACGCCGACCAACAAGGTGTTCCGAGGGATTTCCTTGCCGGATACCAGCATCGGTTCCAAGAGACGGAAACGTACCGTTTGCCCGTCCGTAACCGTCTGCCGGGTATGCACACAGGCGGAGATGGTATTCTTCTCCGTCAGCGGGGCTGTTCCGATGGCGGTATGGAATATGTAGTTCCTCTCCTTGACATATTCGGAGCGGAAAGTCGAGTCGCTCATCGGCTGTGCCAGAGCCGACACCACTTGTTCGCTCACGGGGGCAACGGGAAAGGCTGCCGCCTTCCCGTTTCGGGTAGTTGCGACCGCTTTCCCTTCGGAAGCCGTCTCCCCGTCCGATGCCAATACCATATTGGAAGAAGACTGTCCACCGCCCGACGGCATATATTTTGCCGCCAACTGATAGGACTTTTCAAGTAGTGCCATCTGGTCGTTCACGGTTATGGCGGGCGACTGCTGTTCGCTGCTCATACGGTTTTCCAACTCTGCCAACCGGGCACGCAGTTCTTCCTTTTCAGGGTCTTCCCTCGGTGCTTCATAGAAACTGCCGAGCGTGCGGTTGATGTCTTGGTAGGCTGATGCCGAGGCGTGGAATCCCTCTTGCGGAGCAGCGGTGCGAGAGCCGAAGCCGTTGTCTCTTTCCGACAAATCTGTCTTTAATGCCAACTCTTCGGAACTCTGCTCCGGTTGTCCTCCTGTCATTTCCCCGAATATGGAACTGAGGCTTTGCATGGCACGACTTCGTTCCTGCTCCTTCTGCTCCATCATCTCCTTCTCGTAGGCTTTCTTCTTATCACCGATCAGTTCGGTTGCCATCGGGTCGGGCACTTCCGTGTTGAAGCCCTTGGTCTGTTTCTCCTCTTCTTTCTCCGATGGAGCGAAGATGAGCCACATAGAGCCTGCAAAAAGCAGAAACATCAGGGGGTAAATGATAAACTTTTTTCGCCTTTGTCTCTCTTCCTCCGTCAGCTCAGGCGAGGTGCTCGTATCGGAGGCTGTCTTTCTTTTGAATGGGAACATAATCGTAATACTTTAATAGGTTGATACTGTCGTTGGGATAGAGCCGCCTTACTTCAGGGGCTTCTATATGCTCGATTGCCGGTAACGTTTCCTCTTCAGAGTCTCCGTCTGAGAAGATACGGTACAAACCGTTGAAGAAAACATAGTTGGCAAGGAAAGCGAAGAAAAGAAGCATCGTCAGGACGACATACAGCCTCAGATGAGCGGGGATGCGTCCGCACAGGCGGCGGAGTCTTGCCTCCGCTCCCTCCTGCATCATTCGGAACAGACTTTTCTTTTTCATCGCTTACGGGTACTGATGTCCTTGTTCTCCACAATCTCGAATCCTTCGATATTGAAGCCATTCGGATTGTCATCGCTGCGGCTCGTATTGAGCAGGCGGCATACGGTCACGAGACTGCGCTCGGTCACGTTGGTCGCACGGATAATCATCTGCCGGGCATACGTCCGTACCGCATAGGGATAGCTGTCGAAGTCACAGAGAACGCTGTCCACCTGCACGACCTGATTGATATTTCCTGCCACGATACGGTTGTAGTATCCTTTCTCGGAGAAATCCCGATAGTAATTGTAGGCACTCTTGTCCGCCAAGAGCAGCGCGCGGGAGATATTCCCCTCGATGGCACTCTTATCGGGCGAAAGAGTGAAAAACAACTCGTGGAAGCGGCGCACGTGCTCCTTGGCTTCCGCGGGTCTGTTCTGCGACAGATCCTGCGACAAGGCGAGCATCAGCGACTTACCGCCATCCAACACATAGATTTTCTGCCTCTGGGCTTCGGCAAAGGAGTAGGCACTCCATACCGAATACCCCGCAAGGAGAGCACACAGGCAGACGACGACCAAGGTAAAGAGGCGTATCTGCCTGAAACTTGTTTCGATATTCTTTAATGACTTAAATTCCATAGCATTTCATTTTTGTTTATTATTCGGGAGCATTTCCGCTTCTCCTGCGGAAAAGCTGCCCTGCCACCTCCTTGGCTTTATGTCCCGCACTATGCAAGACCTGTTTTCCGTGTCCTCCGGCAAATCCACCAACGGCTCCGCCCGCAGCACCTGCGATACCGGCACCCTTTCCTGCCGCATAGTTCACGTTTTTACCGTAGTTACCCGCTCCTCCGGCTTGTATTACCCAGCCCGCAACCGTTGGAATGGTGAAGTAGCCGATAATGCCGATAATCATGAAGACGAGGTACACCCCGTTCGAAGCATCTATCGTATAGGTGGGATCATTCTGCAACTGCGTGATGTCGTGTTTGAGCATCAGTTCCTGAATCTTTGCCAGCATCGAACTGAACAAGTCCGCCACAGGCAACCACAGATAGATGGAGATATACCTCGTGAACCATTGCGTGAGGGTGCTTTGGAAACCGTCCCACACGGAGATGGCAAAGGCTATCGGTCCCAAAATGGAGAGGACAATCAGGAAGAATGTCCGGAGCGTGTCGATGAGCAGGGCGGCAGCGGCAAAAAGCAGTTCCAAGAGTTCCCGTACCATATTGCGAATCGATTTCTTCAGGTTATACATACCTCGCTCCACGTACATTCCCGCCATCGTCGCCATATCCGAGGGAGAGATACCGAGTTCATCCAATTTCTTGTCAAACTCTTCGTTACTCACCAGATAGGCTGTTTCGGGATTCTTCACCATCGCCTCGTATTCCAGCTTGTCCCGCAACTTGCGGTATTCGTCCATGCTGAAAGTCTGCTTTTCGAGCATCTTGTGCGTACCCTGCACGACGGGACTGAGCACGCCGTTGATGGTCTCCAAGACCATCGGAAAGAAGAGGATGCAGAGACCGAGAGCGAACGGACGGAGCAAAGGATAGACATCGATGGGTTCGGCACGGGCAAGCGTCTGCCATACCCTGAGTGCCACATAGAAGAGTGCGCCCAAGCCCGCAATGCCTTTGGCGACGCCAATCATGTCACCGCACATCGGCATCATCTCCGTGTAAAGCGAACGGAGCACCTGATGCAGGTTGTCAAATTCCGCTCCCATGACTACCAATACCTTTCGTTGTCCGTTCCATAGAGCGAGAGCACCCGGTCGGTGTCCTGCTGCTTCTTGGCTCTGAGATAGCTCACGGAGATGTTCTTGTTCGTGTAGTAACGCACAAGGTTGCGGTAATCCCTGATTTCCTTGTAGCAGCGATCTACCACGTCCATACGCTCCTTGTCGGTCATCTTCAGCGTGGTGATGTTCACCACCTGCTTGAGTTCCTTGAGCAGGTTGTTGCTCTCCCCGAGCAGTTTGGTGTAGCCGTTGGCAATGGCGACCAGCTCTTCCGGACGGAAGTTCGAGTCAGAGAGCATCTTCTTGTAGTTCTTCACATAGATATCGGAGATTTCTCCGACCATCAAAATCGTCTCCTTTACCCGTTGGGCGTCCCGCACGAGGTTGTTCACCTTTTTCAGGGCATCGTAGTATTTCTTGCTCTCATTGTAGAGCTTCTCGACCTCCTTGAAGTTGTCAAGCGTGTTCTTGACCGTCTTGGAGGTCTGCACGATTTCCTTGGTCGTGTTGATGATACTCTGTGCAAGATTGGTGGGGTCTGTGACCACCCACTGGGCGTGTGCATTGCCTGCCAAGAGGCAACCGCACGCCATAAGCATTAAAATTTTCTTTCTCATTTTTCAAATTGATTTTAGCGTAGATACAATGTCGTTCGAGCCACTCGGAAAAATCAGTCGAGTAAATCTGAAAATCAGTCGACTGTTTTCTTGAAATATGACATCATATTTTTCGGACTTGTTGTATTACGCGGTTAAACATTCATTGATTACTCTTCTTCGGCGAGCTGCCTGACGGCAAGCTCCATATTCCCGCCGAGTTGCTCGGCACGGGCAAGTACGCGCATTTTCTCGGTCTCCTCCGTCGTGTAGGTGAGGTATTCGGCTTTCGACACTTCGGTGGCATAGACAGCAGACTGCACACCTCCCAGTCCGATCCACACCTCCTTGTACGACCGTGTGGCATCGTTGCTCTGGTTGATGGAGAGTATCTGCCCCCGCTCCTTGTCCGTCAGTCCCAAGAGTGCCTGAATCTGGTCGAACTTGTTCATGTACTTGCGCTGGTCAAGCAGTATCTTGCAATCGGAGTTGTTGATGATGGACTCCTTGACAATGTCTGAGGAGATGATGTCATCCACCTCCTGCGTCACCACGACCGCCTCACCGAAGAATTTTCTTACCGTCTTGTAGAGATAGCGAATATAACCTGCCATGTTTGCGGAGGCAATCGCCTTCCAAGCCTCCTCGATGAGGATGACCTTCCGTATTCCTTTCAGACGCCGCATCTTGTTGATGAACAGTTCCATAATGATGATGGTCGTGATAGGGAAAAGGATGGGATGATCCTTAATCGCATCAATTTCGAAGACGATAAAGCGTGCATTCAACAGGTCGAGTTGCTTGTCCGAGTTCAGCAGGTAGTCGTATTCGCCACCTTTGTAGTACGGCTCCAGCACGTTGAGAAAATTGGCCAAGTCAAAATCCTTTTCCCTGACCTTTTTCTCACGGAGCAATGCCGAGTAGTCGGTGGTGAGATACTCGTAAAAGCTGTTGAACGAAGTAACGAGACCGTCGTCCGTCTTGATACGCTCGATAAAGAGTGAAACGGCATTGGAAAGGGCGACCTCCTCCGAACGGGTGGCTGGCTCGTTATCCTTCTTCCAAAGGGTCAGCAGCAGTGTCTTGATGCTCTCCCTTTTCTCCACATCATACACCTTGTCGGTGGTATAGAAGGGATTGAAGCTGATGGGGCTCTCATCCGAGTAGGTGAAGTATACCCCATCCTCGCCCTGCGTCTTGTGGCGTATCATCTCACACAAGCCCTGATAGCTGTTTCCCGTGTCCACTAAGACAATATGGGTGTTCTGTTCCCAATACTGCCTCAAGAGGTGGTTGGTGAAGAACGATTTTCCTGACCCCGAAGGACCCAAGATGAACTTGTTTCGGTTCGTGATGATGCCTTGCTTCATCGGCAGGTCGGAGATGTCGAGATGAATCGGCTTGCCGCTGCGGTCTGCCATCTTGATGCCGAACGGCGAGAGCGAATCGCGGTAGTTGGTCTCTTCGTTGAAGAGGCAGACCGCCTGTTCGATGAACGTGTAAAAGCTTTCTTCTGCGGGGAAGTCTGCTTCATTACCGGGAATGCCCGCCCAGAAGAGCGTCGGCATATCCACCGTGTTGTGTCGTGGCTTACACTCCATCAGTGCGAGTTGGCTGCCCACGTCGTTGCGGATACGGCGGAGTTCCTCCTCGTCCTCGCTCCACGCCAAGACGTTGCAATGACAGCGGACGGAGGTAAGCCCGAAGCTGTATGCCTCGTTCAGGTATTCGTCAATCCATTGCTTGTTGATTTGATTGGAGCGACTATAACGGGAGAGCGAATGCATATTCCGTGCGCTCTTCTCGAAGCGTTGCAGGTTCTCGGCACTATCATCAATAAGCACATACTGGTTGTAGATATGGTTGCACGAGAGCAATAACCCTACGGGAGCGGCAAAGGAAAGGCGGCAGTCGCTGCGGTCGGTGGATAATCGCTCATAGCGCATATCCGTGCCTACCAGCCCGGGCAGGTCTTCCGTATCGGAAAGGGTATGCAGGCAGAGCCGCTTATCGCCGATACGCATTTGGTCGGCTTTGAGGTCGATGTCCTCCAAAACCGTCGTGTCGGAGAGGGACAGCGAGAAATACTTCTCAATCAGTCCCGGTGTCTCCGCCGTCCCGATAATCTCCTCGTCCGTCAGGCGAGAGAGGCGAATAAAACCGCTTTCGTTCATAATCCGCTCGAATTGCTCGGTCGCTTCAAGGAACTTGCGGGCAGTATCCCTGTCCCGTACCTCCTTGGGGATGATATGTCCCCGGCAGAGGGTGGAGAAGTTGCTTTGCTGCCGGTTGCGATTCTTGGTCGTCTTGGTCAGGAACAGGTAGCAGGCGTGATTCAAGAATGGTCGCTCATTGAAGTGTCGCTCGAAACTACGGGAGAGGAAACTCATATTCTCCTTTTGCAAGTCCGGACGGTAGCCCTCCTTGACAAACCAATCCTGCTTGTGTACGACGCTGTAGGTCGGCAACACCTTGATTGCCTTTACCCAAGAAGAATGGATAGCGGCATACTCCGCACTCGTCACCGTATAAAGTTCGGGAAGCTCGACCCGAAAGGCGACCGTAATGTCGGCGTCTTTCGAGAGGATACAGCCCTCTTCGACGGCAAGTAGCGGAAAGCGGTTCTCCAGCGTAGTGGCTTTCAATAGGTTTCTCATTGCTTTTCCTCCTTTCTGTTTTGCAGATTCTTCATCGGTCGGGTTACCGCTCTTTTCCGCTCTCGATGGCGGAAGAGACGGGGGATGCGTCGTCGGTTGATGAGGTAGCGGGGATGGCTGTGCAGCGCGGAACGCTTCATCAGCCCGTGTTCCCCGTACTTTCTGTTTAGGGAGAAAGTCTGCCACACCAGAATGGATGTGGAAGTCCCTCCGAAGCCGATACAGATCCATTGATTGACACCCGCCATATAGAGGATGACAAACAGCACGAAGAGGGCAAGCAGTCCTCCGGCGAAAATGAACAGATACTGGCTTTTGAGTCCCTGAAACTCCACCGAGCGACCGATTCCCTTGTTGATGGGATAGGTCTCCATAGGCTTAGAGGAAGAAACTTCTTAAAATGGTGGCTGCCACGATAAGGAAAATACAGGCTCCGAACCAGCTTGCGGCGGTCTTCGAGGTGTCGGGATCTCCGGACGAGAACTTTGAATAGACCTTTACCCCACCGATAAGTCCCACGACCGCACCGATGGCGTAGATGAGTTTCGTGGCAGGGTCGAAATAGGAAGTTACCATGTTGGTGGCTTGGTTGATGCCCGACAAGCCGTTGCCTTGGGCAAAGGCAGAGGAAATGGAAAGCAGCAGAATGGCTGCGATAAGAAAATGTCTTTTGGTCATAAATCTTTGTTTTGTGCCGAGAGGATTGGATAGACTCTCCCGACGGATGAATACTGTTGTTACTTTCGGATTTTAGTGGTGGCTCTCTTAGGGTCAGCCGTACTCTTTTTCTTTCATTGCTTGTTGCATTAAAGGGTTCATACTATTGGGTCAAGACCATTCGGAAGGGGGCGTTACGCCTTTTCGCCGCTGTAAAGCTCCTCGAAACGGGCACGGACGATTTCATCGATCGTGGCTGAGCGTTTCGCATCGCTTCGGAGCGTTTCCATCAGGCGGGTTCCTTCCAACGCTCTCAGCGTATCGCCGGTACTCTGTCGCTCTGCTTCGGTGTGGGCGTGGCGGTGAATGACCGATAAGGCTTCCAGCACCCGTTCGAAATCAATTCCCGTGGCATATTCGCTTTCTCCCTGTATGGGAAGTTCCTCGTCTTCCTCTTCAAACGATGGAGCATCCGAAGACTCATACACCAAAGGAATCTCATCTATGTCGGGCTGTTCATCCGCCTCTTCCAATGGCTCTTGTCCGTTTTCGGGAGCAAATGTAGATGCCTTTTTTGCTTCCGCCTCGTCTTTTGGATAACTGCGTACTTGTGGCGTCGAGTGGCTGAGTTTGAAGTGACTTTTACCGATGATTTCAGCTTCAGAGACCATTTGGCAAGGCTTTTTCTCAATTGCCCTGTTCTTCCTTTTTCTTCGTTCATACGAGAGAAAAAGAAATAGCCACAGGAGATAGAGCAAGAGAGCGGCAAGGACTATTCGGTACATAGGCGTTGCAGGATTTCGTGAAGCTCATTACCTAACTCAATACAGAGCCTGCTCAACTTCCCTCCGTGGGGTGGGAAGAGGGTGCATACCCCTCTTCTGCGTTCGGAAAGCAGCGGACGATACAAACGGGAGTGGCTCAATGAGGTATGCATCAAGAGGACTCCCGTTTCATCGGCAAGGATGCGACAGTGTTCGTCGGCATCCTCACGTTCCCAAGCCTCTATCATATTGCGAAGCAGGTAAAGCTCCCTGATATTGCCCTTACCCATCGTCAGTATCTGCTCTCCCAAGATGTCTATGAAATGGCGGACGGCTTCCATATCCATCGGACTGCCCGTAACGGGAAAGACGGCGGCATCCATTGCTGAAAGCAACTCCACCGTCCCTTCGGTACGCATCAGTGCCGGGAGATCGAAGAGGATGCAGTGAGGAGTATTGTCCGCACAGTGTCGCTCCACCCAGTTCAGGGCTTCTCGCACCGGAGTACAGATAATCGGATAAGGAGCATAGGGTGTCCGATGTTTCAGGTGCATCAAGCTTTTCAGGTGCATCAGGCTTTGATGATTTAGTTCTTCCGTCTCTTGCTGACGTAGACGGGCGATTGTATAGACGGGATGGTTGCAATCCACGACGGCGACATTGTACCCTCTGTGGTAATGCAGAATGCTTGCGGAAAGTACCGTAAGCGAGGTTTTGCCGACACCTCCCTTGGGGGAAGCGATGGCGAGATAAATGGGTTTACTCATATTTTCTCTTTTCTTTGAACGGGTGAATACTATGTCTTGATAAATCGTTTGTAATCGAAGTTGCCTGACTGAACCTCTTTCGGAGCTTCTTCGGCAACACGCTCCAGTAGTTTGCGAACTCGTTCTCCGGCCGCTTTCTTAATCGCTTGGAACATCGGGGAATCGTGTATCTTATAGATGGTTTCAGCGGCTTTCGCTGCTTCCTCTATCGGGGCATTCTTACAGGAGAGGACATTACCCATTTGTTGCAGCTCTTTCGCTGTGATGCTTTCCGAGAGGGAGTAGCTTTCACCCTGGACTTCCACCAATACATAACCCTCTTCCTCTTCGGAAATGTCCGGAGAGGTCTCTTCCGATATTTCCGTTTCAGGCGTCTGTTCCTGTAACTCTTCGTCAATGGGCAACTCAGCTAAAAGGACATTCTCCTCTTGGGAGAGTTCCTTCTGGGGGATGCGGATGGTAACGACGAATTTCCCCTTGCCTCGTTCTCGGAAAAAGAGCCGCAATTCACGGTAGAGTCTCACGGCACTCCGATAGCGTCCATACAGGAAGCGGGCGACCTGTACGCTGCCGAGATAGGCTAAGCCTACCGACAGCAGAATGACAATCACCTGCTTCATCGCTCGAAACGTTTACGGAACTGTTGCTCAAACAAGGCGTCTATCTCATCACGGTGACTCTCTAAGTGATGCCGGAGGATATGCTCTACAAATGCCCCAATCGTCAGTTTGCCTGCGGCTGCCACATAGACGATTTCGGAAATCTCTTCCTGTGTCTTTTTGGAAATGAACACGCCCTTTCGGTCTCCGATGTTAAGGGGTTGCAGAAAGGTGGTTTCGTAATCGCTCTTCTCTTCCTGAAGGAGACCTGTAGAGTGTCCCTCAGAATGTTCGATGAGCGTGGTGGAGTTACGGATGGTTACTTTTGAAGAGACGCTTTTTCGTTCTCTGCAGGACTCTTTGCCTGCCATTGGTCGGTTTGTTTTCTGTTTCATATCACAATAATTTCTTGAAGTTCTTTTCACTTAATCGGTTGATTTCTTCCTTGTAGTCCTCCAAATGTTTGAGAAGGATGTTTTCCACGTACATGCCCAATGTCATCTCCCTCTTTCGGATGAAGAGGACGATTTCCGACAGTTTGTCCTGCAACTCTTTGGAGATGTAGATTGCCTTGCGGTCATACAGGTCATTGCGGTGCATGAAGAGTGAGATGTAATCTCCTTTGGCGGGATTCTTGCGACGTGTTCGGATGGGTAGTTGTGGTTCTTCCAAAGCCTCTTTCTGTGTTTCCGGAACAGACGCATCCACCTCTTCGACGGTGACAGGCGGTATCATCTCGCTCTCTTTCTTTTTCATCGGGATACCCTGTGAAATCAGTTCCCGGATAGCGACGGGATCTATCGCCCCTTTATTCTTTCCTGCCATATGCTTCAGGTTTTACGATGGACAAGATTTCCTCCACAAGCTCTTTCAGACGACTGCCTCTAAGCAGCGTGCGAGAGGCGGGAAAGATGGTTGAACGGAAGAGGGTCGTACCCTCCTCCATTACCTCCTTTTTGTAGCGGGTCGTATTGGGGACTGCCGTTTTTAAGATGGGAAGTCCCAAATCGGCAATGACCTTTTCATACATCGCATAGAGGGGTGTTTTCTCTCTGCCGTCCACCATGTTCCAAAAGAGGTAGATCCCTTTGTTGGCAGTGTCTATATTGTCGGTTATCGCCTCCTTGATGATGGCTGAAAAGCTCAGCGTGCTTTCCAAGGATATACGGTCGGCGGAGATGGGTGTGAAAATATAATCCATACCGGAGAGGGTGGTCAGCACACCGTCATTGTTGATGGTTCCGGGCAGGTCAAAAAAGACGAAATCCGTATCCGGCTCGTGCGTCTCCAGATATTCCCTAACCGTATCCACGGCTGCCTCTGCCGTGGCACAAAGGATGGTGTACGTGGGCTTTTGCAACTCGGAGAATTGGGTGGCTGCCAATTCTTGCAGCGCGGGGTTGCGATCCACCCCCTGTGCGTCACGCTGACGCATGGCATTGATGCTGAATTGCGGATAGTCACAATCCACCACAATAAGGTTATACCCGCAGGCATAGTGCAGGTAACTTGCCGTCAAGACCGTAAAGGTCGTTTTGCCGACACCGCCCTTCTGGGTGGAGAAGGCAATGAAAACTGGTTTCTTTTTCATTTCATTTTCTGTTTAATGGTTCTACATATATGTGTGGAAAGGCGCATGCACGCCTTGGCTTGTTTCCTTGAAAAGGCGGATATGGAAATGAGTCCGTGAGGGAATAAATCTCCGGACAGACATACGATAAGGTATTCCGATAAGGGAACATAGACCCGCATTTCGGGATATGTCCCTCCCTGCATAAGGGTGGGGCTATATGATGGGATTCATACCTGCACACGTCCCCCCATCCACACGTCCACACTTGTACCCTTGCGCAAGGGTATGGGGGGCGACGGGTGCAATAACTTGTACACATTCTCATTCCTATTTCCATTTCCGTAATTGTCTGTTCAAATGGCTGCGGACAGGTTTTCAGACTTGGGCAGGCAGGTATGTCCACCGACCTGCAAACACCTGTTCGACGGGGCAAATATAGAAGCCTTTACCTCCTTGTTTCTGCCCTTTTTGCTAACTGCGTACTTGTGGCGTCGATTTGCGTATTTGTGGCTTCGTGAGAGGTAAGTGACTTAGGCACAACGCTTAGTAACTTTGCACCCAAGCGGCAAGCCGAAGTCTTCGAGACATAAAGCGTTCTTTTTTGAGTGAATCGTTTTCCGTCCTTCGCGGACGGATTTATTTGCGCCGGAGCAAATAGCAAGGTATGTTTTATGCAGCACGACTCCGTTTTTGCAGCATAAAACCCTTGCTCTTGCAGAGGGTTGAAAAAACTCCGAAGTCGTTTTTTCTTGGAAGGGAGAATGCCTTGTCTCGAATACCGGAGATGCCGTGAAACACTAAAATCCAAAGTAGAAAATGAAACAAAAGAAAATGCGGAGCATAAGCTCCAAAGTGAAGACCGAGAAACGGGTTTCGGTCAATTTTACGGCGATGGAATTTGCCGAGTTTCTCTCCATGAAAGAGACGGCGGGTGTACAAAGTCAGTCGGCTTTCATCAAGGCAAGGGTCTTTGACAGGACTTTCCGTGTCATAAAAGTAGACCGCTCCTTGCTTGACTACTATCAAAAATTGACAACTTTGTACGGACAGTTTCGCAGCGTGGGGGTCAATTACAACCAAGTAGTGGTCGCCTTAAAAAGCAATTTCACCGAGAAAAAAGCCTACGCTATGCTTGCCCAACTGGAGAAACTGACACTCGAATTGGCGGCTATCGGAGGCGAAATCGTACAACTCACCCGTGAATTTCAAGAGAAATGGTCGCAAAGATAAGCTATGGGAGTTCCCTTTTCGGGGCATTGGCGTACAATGGAGAGAAAGTAAATGAGGGGGTCGCGAAGATTTTGGAGACCAACAAAGTGTTTTGTTCTGCCGATGGAACACACGATATAGCGGCATGTATGCAGGACTTTCTGGCATATATGCCGAGTCTGATTCATACCCAAAAGCCTATTATACACATCTCTCTGAATCCACATCCCGATGATAAAATCACCGATGAGCAGTTCTCTGCCATCGCACAGGAGTATATCGAAAAGATGGGCTATGGCAATCAGCCCTTTGTCGTGTATAAACACGAGGACATAGACAGGCATCACCTGCATATTGTCACCTTAGCCGTCGATGAACAAGGAAAGAAGATTAACGATGGCAACAACTTCTACAGGAGTAAGCATATCACACGAGAGATAGAGCAGAAATACAGCTTGTTGCCTGCCGAAAGACAACGGAAAAAGGAGGCTTTTCGACTGCAAAAAGTCCAACCCCAAGAGGGAAATATCAAAAAACAATTGGCTTCGGTTATCAAACCGGCAGCAAAATTCTACCATTGTCCGAGTTTCAAAGAATACCGTGCCTTGCTCTCCACCTATAATATATGCGTGGAAGAGGTCAAAGGGGAGATGTATGGAAAGTCCTATAACGGATTGGTCTATTTTGCTACCGATGATAAAGGTAAGAAGGTAAGTAATCCTTTCAAGTCTTCCTTCTTCGGGAAGGCTGTCGGATATGATGCTCTGCAAAACAGGTTCAAGGCTTCAAAGGAGGAACTGAAAGAAAAAGGTCTTGCTCCCAAGACCAAAGCGGTCGTAGCCGGAGCATTGAGGCGTTTTACCACGAAAGAAGATTTCAGGGATAATCTCTATCGCAAGGGGATTGATGTCCTCTTCCGTGAGAACGAAGAAGGTAGACTATATGGTGTCACTTTTATAGACCATAACAACGGCTGTGTCGTCAATGGCTCGAGATTGGGCAAGGAACTTTCGGCAAACGCTATTGCCGAGTGGTTCGACCGCCCGCATCCCGAACTGTCTGCTCCTATACAGCAGAGTGAGAAAGGCTGTATTCCCCAAACTCAGACTTCGGACGAAGATTCTGTCTTGGGCGGTTTGCTTGACCTGCCGTTGGAGGTTCACGGTACGGATTGGGAGGAAGAGCAGTTCAGAAGAAGGATGCAACGGAAGAAAAGAAAACAACGTAAAATCTAAAAACAACGGATTATGTCACAACAAGAAGACGATTTGAGAGCACTGGCGAAAATCATGGATTTTCTGCGTGCCGTAAGTATCATACTGGTGGTTGTCCATCTCTATTGGTATTGCTATGAAGCGATACGGCTATGGGGCGTGAATATCGGAGTGGTAGATAGGATACTGATGAATTTCCATCGCACGGCGGGACTATTTGGGAATATGCTTTATACCAAGCTTTTTGCGCTGGTACTGATGGGACTTTCATGTCTGGGTACGAAAGGTGTGAAAGAGGAGCATATCACGTGGTCGAAGATATGGGCATTCATGGGCGCCGGCTTTGTCTTTTTCTTCCTCAATTGGTGGATACTCGCCTTGCCACTGCCCATAGAGGCGAACGCGGCTCTCTATACTTTTACGATAACCGTAGGCTATGTTTGTCTGCTGATGGCGGGACTCTACATGAGCCGTCTGTTGAAAAACAATCTGATGGAGGATGTCTTCAATCAGGAGAATGAATCCTTTATGCAGGAAACAAGGCTCTTGGAGAACGAGTACTCGGTCAATCTGCCGACCCGATTCTATTACCGCAAGAAATGGAACAGGGGCTGGATAAACGTGGTCAATCCTTTCCGTGCAGTCTCCGTCTTGGGAACGCCGGGCAGCGGAAAGTCCTATGCCATCATCAATAATTTCATCAAGCAGCAAATCGAAAAAGGTTTTGCCATCTACTGCTACGACTTCAAATATCCCGACCTCTCCACGATTGTGTACAATCATTTGCTGCATCACTCGGAAGGATATAAAGTCAAGCCGAAGTTTTACGTGATCAACTTCGACGACCCTCGGCGGTCGCATCGTTGCAATCCGATACACCCCGATTTCATGAGCGACATATCGGATGCCTACGAATCGGCTTATACGATTATGCTCAACCTGAACAAGACGTGGGTGCAGAAGCAGGGAGATTTCTTCGTGGAGTCGCCCATCGTACTCTTCGCCGCCATCATTTGGTATCTCCGCATTTTCGAGGGAGGGAAATACTGTACCTTTCCGCACGCCATCGAGTTTCTCTGCCGCAAGTACGAGGATATTTTTCCAATACTTACTTCCTATCCTGAATTGGAGAACTATCTTTCTCCTTTCATGGATGCTTGGCTCGGAGGGGCGGCTGACCAGTTGCAGGGACAGATAGCCTCTGCCAAGATTCCTTTGTCGAGGATGATCAGTCCGCAACTCTATTGGATTATGACGGGAGATGATTTCACACTCGACATCAATAACCCCAAAGAGCCTAAAATCCTTTGTGTGGGGAACAATCCCGACAGACAGAACATTTACGGAGCAGCATTGGGGTTGTATAATTCGCGTATCGTCAAGCTCATCAATAAGAAAGGAATGCTGAAAAGTTCCGTGCTCATCGACGAGCTACCTACCATCTATTTCAAGGGGTTGGACAACTTGATTGCCACCGCACGAAGCAACAAGGTGGCGGTATGCTTGGGCTTTCAGGACTTCTCCCAGTTGAAGCGTGACTATGGAGACAAGGAGGCTGCCGTGGTGATGAACACCGTCGGGAACATCTTCTCCGGTCAGGTGGTCGGCGAGACGGCAAAGACGCTCTCGGAGAGGTTTGGCAAGGTGCTTCAGAAACGGCAGAGCATGAGCATCACCCGAAGCGACAAAACGACCTCCATCTCCACGCAGATGGACAGCCTGATTCCGCAGAGCAAGATCTCCACGCTCACACAGGGAATGTTCGTGGGAGCAGTCGCCGATAATTTCTCCGAACGCATCGAACAGAAGATATTCCACTGTGAGATTGTGGTGGACAATGCGAGGGTGGCAAGGGAAACGGCAGCCTATCGTCCGATACCTGTTCTGACGGACTTCACAAATGAAGATGGCGAGGATATGATGGAACAGGAGATAAAGGCGAACTATGATCGGGTAAAGACGGAGGTGCGGGACATCGTGGAACGGGAGTTGCAACGAATTTCCGACGATCCGGAACTTTCCAAACTGCTCAATACCAAGAAATGATGGCTGTTTTTCTTGGCTCTAAGACGGGATTTTTGTATTTTTGAACACGCTAATTGATGACACTATGAATTGTTTTAATCATACTCAAGAACCGGCGGTAGCCCAATGTTCCGATTGCGGGAAAGGGCTGTGTTCCGAATGTGCGGAGAGGTATCAACCGATACTCTGTACACCTTGTTTTCAGAAGAGAAAACGCAGCGAGATTTGGCGAAGCATCTTCAGCCTGTTGTTTCTCATTGCCTTGTTTGTCATAGGTTTCAAATGGAACTTCTTGGCGACCAAAGGCGTTGAGGATATGCGATGGATGTCCGGATATGTGCTGATGGCGATATGGTCAGGCTATCTCTTTGTGGAAAAGTACATTCCTTATAAGATGATGGCTGGGACAAATGGGCAGTGGATTGTTTACTATATTGTCAAACTGCTCCTCTTTGTCGTCATAGGAGTCTTCACCGCACCTTTCACCTGCTTGTGGGCAGTGTTCAGGGTAATAAAGGCTTTTCGGTAAGAGGCGGCAAGAATAACATCTATAAAGAAGAAAGAATATGAGTACGCACAATATACCACTCACATCAGCAGAATACCTGAGTTTCAAGGAAGAGATAACAAAGCGAATTCGCTCTGCACAATACGAGGCGTTGAAAGCCGTCAATAAGGAGATGATAACTCTCTATTGGGAGATAGGCAGGCGCATTACTGAACAACAGAAGGCACTCGGATGGGGAAAATCCGTTGTGGAAAACCTCTCACAGGACATTCAAAAAGAGTTCCCTGGAATCAAGGGCTTCGGAGTTTCCAATATGTGGGACATGGCACGCTTTTACGCTGAATATCAAACGAATGAATTTCTCCAACCATTAGTTGGAGAAATCAGTTGGTCGAAGCATATCGTTATTTTGACTAAGTGTAAGGAGACGCAGCAGAGACAGTTCTATATTCTGGCGACCAAGAAATACGGATGGACGAAAGACGTGCTGATACACAAAATAGAATTGAAAACGTATGAGAGTTTCCTGCTCGGACAGAGTAACTTTGATACTACGCTACCTGAAAATATCCGTAACCAAGCCGTCCTCGCCGTAAAGGACGAATATATGTTGGATTTTATTGGATTGGGCGAGGAACATTCGGAGTATGAGTTGGAACAGGCTATCATCAAGAATATCCGCTCTTTTCTGATGGAGTTCGGAACGGACTTTTCGTTTATGGGAAACCAATACCGATTGGAGGTGGATGGCAGGGAGTACTTCATTGACCTGCTGCTATACAACCGTCGCCTGCAGGCAATGATAGCCGTGGAGCTGAAAATCGGTGAGTTCAAGCCTGAGTACAAAGGGAAGATGGAGTTTTATCTCAATATCCTGAATGAGACGGTTAAACTACCACATGAGAATCCTGCCATCGGCATCATCATTTGCAAATCCAAAAGCAGGACGATTGTGGAGTATGCCCTCAAAACTTCTGCAATGCCTATCGGGGTGGCAACATACAACCTCTCACCCGAATTGCCGGAGGCATACAAGGAACTGCTTCCAACATCTGAGGACATAGCCAAGAAGTTGGAAGTGCTTATCAAAGAATGAATGAAGGGAGGTACTCCGAAATACCGGAATATCTCCCTTTTGATTTACCGTTTCTTGAACTTGCCACCTTTCAGGTCACTCTCCACCATACGCTTGTTCAGCTTCTCACGGAGTTCATCAAGAAAGTAGGTACGGCTGTCATCCTTGCGGCGTTTCATGTTCATATAGACGTTGTAGCAGTTCTTTATCTCCACTCCAAAGATTTCAGAAAGAACATCAGCTAATTCCTCCACACCTATTTCTCCATCATTGATACAGTCGCAGGTGTCGAGAGCATAAAGGAGTTCAACTAAATCTGTTGCCTTGCCTGTCCAACAGAGTTTCTTGGCGGGTTTGACGGGCAAAGCTGGAAGAAGTCCCTGCATTCGCATTTTCACTAATTCCAGCTCCGTGTCAATGACAAAGAGCAGCTCCGATACATTTTTTTCCCATTTCAGTTGGTATGCCTGATGTTTCAGTCATACTTTCTAAATGGAATCGAGTGTAATGGAGAGTACGATACAATGAAGCAAGGTTTGCTTCGGTTTCCCCCAACCTTATAATTTCCTTGATAAGACTGTCTGTTGCAGTTTTGCTATTGTCTGATAGCAGCAACTCAAAGGTTTCTGTTTCAATCAGTTGTTTCATATTATGATTTTTATATTGCTAAATTGTTTGTGCTTATGATAAATGCACAAAACCTCCACCTGTTACAACTTCTGATTGCAACAAATGGAGGTAGAATGGAAAAGAGAAGTTTTACTTGCCTTGTTCCAGTGTGCGAGTGGTGAAATAACTGTCCGAAATTGAAGGGGTGAACTTAATAACGTTGTTATTCAATACCGACTTTCTTTCATTTTTCAGATTAATCATTGTCATCTCCTTAAAGCGATACTTATGGTGCTTTGTATCCACTTCCGTGATTGCAGAGACGGTCATCTCCTTTTCTTTCTCTCCGGCAAGATTGTAGTATGTAGCCTTACGGATAATAAAAATGTGCTTGTCGATATAGGCTATTTTCTTAGAGAAGCCGTTTTCATTGGCAATGGTTTTGTTCTTTGGCGTAATTTCTAAGACATAGCAGACATGATTACCTACATTTTGGTCTTTCAAGAATTTATAGTTGAAATCTTCGACAGCTGGTGTGGACATATCGGCGTAAGAAAACTCAGACCCCATGAAACTTTTGGCATTCTCTGAACTTACAATACGTCGGGTTTTACGAAGAGCCGGCATATAAATCCACTTGTCATCGTTCTTCTTCAAATAATCGAACGATAGAAACCCGGTGCCTTTCACATCAGCAGGCTCGGTAAACCGAATGAGTTTCTTTTCCAAACTACCATTCTCGTAGAGTTTACTGACGATAGTCATCTTGCGAACTCGTTTGTCTCCGGACGGACTGTAAATCGTCATTGATGATTGTGTTTCCATTCCGGCAATACGAGTGGCTTCAATGGCTTTTTGTTGTACTTGTTGCGGAGATAGTCCTCCTTGTGCATGAGCAACATTTACCCACATAGTTGCGATTGTTATAACCGCCGATAAAAAAACTTTCTTCATTGTATTTATTGTTTGATGAATATTCGTGTATCAATCTTCTTTGAAAAGCTCATAAGCTTTTGACTGTTTCTTTTATTGCTTTTATCCTTTCAGTCCTTTTAAGTTATTTGCAATGGATTTTCTGTCTCAAGAATTTCGGTTTCAACACCATACATAGCGCAGGTACGAGCAGCACTGCGGCAATGAGGCATACGAAAATGATTGTTACCATCATCATTCCGAAAAAGCGGACAGGCAGGAAGCCTGAAAAGAGCAGAACTACAAATCCGATAATAACGGCAATGGCATTGAATACGATACCGCGTCCCGTTGCCTTGAACAAGCGATGTACAGCCTCCTTATCGTCGTAACCCGCACGTCGTTCCTCCCGATACCGCCAGACAACATGAATCGTATAGTCCACGCCGACTCCAATAAGGATAGAGGCTTGGAAGGCGGTCATAAAGTTCAGGTCGATACCAAAATATCCCATCAGTCCGAAAAGCATCAACATGGCAAACATGAGTGGAACGATTTGCAGTAATCCTGCCTTAAACGATTTGAAACCGAGGGATATAATGATAAATACAACAACGAGGGAAATCAACAAAGAAAGGAACTGCCCGCTTACGACATGCTTGTCCATATCCGTGAATACATCGGCATTGCCACCAACAAGTTTCACATTGGGGTCATCTTTTACCATTTCCTTGATTTGAGCAACACATTGTCGCAATACCGGTGTGTTCAATTCCTTGAAACGAATCATCAAGAGAGCTTTCTCAAAATTGAAATCCACCATCTTTTCCAAATCCCTCTGACTGCCGCTCATCAGATACAACTCGAAGTATTGTGATACGGCATCGTAGGTGTCGGGGATTTTATCATAACCTTCTTCGCCTTTGTTATAGAGAGCACGGCTGATCTGACGTGTAACTTTCGCGATAGACTGCGTTGTTCCCACTTCGGGGATTTCTCGCACCTTTTTCTCCAAATCATCAATTTTCTTCAACAAGGCAGGGTCTTTGATGTCGCCTTCGAACACGACACAGAGCGGAAAGAAGCCCCCCAGCTCCTTATTGATGATTTGTGCGGACTCCTTCGCAGGATGTCCGTCAGGGAACAACTCGGCGGGATTTGAGTTGATGCTGAAACGCAACAGTCCGGCTGCTCCGATTAGAGAAATGACCACGAATAAAGCCAAAATAGTCTTGGGCTTTTTCGTTACCCAATCGGCAATAAAGTCCAATAATCTGTCCAACCCTATTCCTCTTTTGCTTTTAGGGTTGTTATCCGCTCTCAATCGAGGTTTGGTTTTGGGAAGTACCGAACTCAATGCAGGTATAAAGAACAGACTTCCAATCAAGGCAAGTCCGATACCGATACTGCCAAGAACTCCCATCTGTCCACCGGGAATCAGCACATGTCCCAACATACAGAGCAACCCTGCAATGGTTGTCAATCCTGACAAGATAATGGGAGCGCCGAGACTTGTAACCATTTTGACAGACAATTCTTTTGCTGTATAGTTGTTTCCGGGAAGATTGTCTCTTTGGTAGCGGGCAAACATGTGTATGCCATAGGAATTGGCGGTGGCAATCAGCAATACAACTAAAATAATGGTCGTAACGGCAAACTTCCATCCCAACAAAGGTGTTGCACCCAATGCCGTGAATATCGCCATGACTACAATCAGAATGGGAAGCCATACCCCTCTGAACTGGCGGAAGCTGATAAAGAGAAAGACCATCATCAACAACAATCCGAGAGGAATGAGCCGAGCCATATCCTTCTGCATCATTCCCGCATTCTGCATTCGCATATACGGAGAACCTCCCAAAAGAACTTTCTCTGTGCCGGGATACTTGGCAATCATTGCCTCCACTTGGTCTATTACGTCCTTGTCCTTTGCTCCGGGTTCAAGCAATCCAATAATGGCTGTGGTCGTAAAATCTTTGGAAACCACGCTTCCATAGACAAGGTCGTTACCGGCAAGCTCTTTCTTAATAGTGGCAACATCTTCAGCAGTCCGTGGAATCATTTTCACGGCCGCATCAACGGTCATTGCGTCATTCTCACTGCGGACATTTTTCAATTCAAAGACGGACATTACCCGTTCTACGCCTTTGATGTTCTGCATATCTTGCGAGAAATGCTCCACACGCTTCAGTGTCTTGCCATTCACGACATCATCTGTCTGTACGACAATCATTACCATATCCGTACCGCCAAACATTCTTTCTATCTGTTTTTGATTTACACGAGAAGGTAAATCTTCCGGCAGATAGGTAAGCAGGTCGGGATTAAAACTTGCATTCTTCATCTGAAAGCCCATAAAGGCTGTCAGTGCAAGAAAGAACACGATGACCGCCCAGCGGTATCGTATCACAAATTCAGCTAACTTCTTCATTCGATATTATTTTAAGATTAGATAATCTAAAACGAAACTTTCAACTCTGTAAAAACCGAGTTCTTGGTCTTTTCCAATATCCCAAACAGACGGTCGTCCGGTCCATAGAACAGCTGCCCTCCCACCGTAAGCGTAACGGCATCGGCTATGGCATAACGAATCTTGGGTTGGAAGAAGTATTCTTTCGTGCTGAACTGGCACAGTCCGAGCAGTTCCACGTTCAATGTTTCGTGGAGTAATGACAGTGCAGGTCTGACCGAAACCGAATGATTCCAACGCTCGTGTTGCGTGAAAACAATACGGTTCAGTGAGTTTAGTTTCTGAACTATCGGATTGCCTTTAATGGCTGTCTCCAAGTCCGGTATATACTTACCTATGTACTGTACAATCAAACTGAAATTATCCAAGCTTCGGTCAATCCCTATTGTATATTCCATTTGCTTATTTGAAACGGAATAGATGGGATTATTGCCTTTGTCGGGGAGTGAACAGGCAAATTCACCTCTTAATCCGTAGTTACCCAACGAGGTGGAAAAGTCCATTCCGACAACATGCACCCGATATGGCTCTTGCGATAAAAGGATTTCAGAAGGAGTTTTTTCATAAGCGATGCCGGGAAATTTATGTAACCCGTTGTAATAGGAAAGAGAGAGGTCGAAAGACGGTTTTTCCAAATCTATTTTCACTCCGAAAGACTGGTTCTTCCATCGGTAAGGACGTTTTTCATTGTTCCATACAATCCCATCTCCCATAGGCTTTCCGATGAAAGGGAACAATGATGATTTGTAAACGGGTATCCAATCTACTTCGATACGGAAGGGATAAGGATTAAAGACACCTTTCACTACGAAATTTCCCAGACGCTTATCGTCTTCCTCCGGTGAGAACACACAAAAGTCTTGGGGTGTAACGTTATTGGTCGGATTGAAACCGTCTGCCCGTCCCCAAAGAACGATTTGCTCACCCACACGAAAATCGAACTTGCCAAGATTAAGATTTACATAAGCCTCGCGGATGTCAAACTTATGATTGTTGTTGCCATCGGCTCTGTAACGGACTTCCGAAAAGGCGGAAGCACTTATGCCGATGGGAACTTCTAATTTCAAGGCACCCTCTCCGTAGTAATTGCGTATTTCCTTTTCTCCGCCAAAAATACCTGCACGGAGATAACCATTGATTTTAATGCGGTTATCCTGCGAGATTTCTTCTGTCTGGAGAGAGTCCGTTTCATTCGGAGATTGCGCATAAACAGAAATACCGGAAAACAATGAAAAGATTGTTACTCCGGCAAAAAACTGAAACTTAAATATTTTTATTTTCATTGCCTGATGTTTTTGCAGGCAAAGTTCGGAAGATTGCTTAGGGTAAAATAACCCTCAAATAGCAAGTAATATCCCTATTGCATAAAACTTATAGAGAGTCGAGAAATTGTTTGGGTTTTATACGATGATATTTATGGAAAGCTTCTGTAAAATGGCTGAGATTGGCGTATCCGACTTTATAGCCCACTTCAGACACCGAGTAGAGACGGGTGGATAGCAGGCGCTTTGCCCATTCCATCTTTTCGGATAGAGCATACTCGGCAATCGCCTTGCCAATGACCTGCTTGAAACATTTCTGTAGTTTGGAACTGCTCATATTGGCTTCGCTTGCCAGTTCTGGAATGCTCGGCACGTTGCCGAGGCTTTGAAGTATTCTGCGACGGACACGAAAGACTGCCTCCACATCATTTAGATTCAAATTGGATAGAGATTTCACCTCCGAGCGCTTTTCAAGTTTTTCGAGGAACATCGTCAGTAACTCTATCGCCTTGCCGTGAAGATGAAGTGCGGAGAACAGGGCATCGCCCTCGGCTATTGACTTGATTCCGTCCAATATCTGCTGCATGGCAGGCGTGATGGTCTCGAACAGATAAAAAGCCTTGTCTGAATGAAGCAGCCGACCGATGTAACTCTCGTGAGCCATATCCATCTTTCTCAGCCAATCCTTATTGAAAGTCAGCGTAATGTTCTCATACCGTCGCTTGGGCGGGAAACTCCACTCGGTGGGGATGCTACTCGAAGGCATGAAGATACCGTCGAGTGTGTCAATTCCTACCGTTTTCGTGCTGGTGCCGATAATCTGCTCGTGCTTATGCTCATTGATATAAAACATCACGGGAATCCATTTTGAATTTTCCACCGAACGGCGAATCATCGTCATCGGCTCGTAGGCCACGAAACTGATATAGGTCAGTGTGAGCCACGGCAACGGATAGTATTGCTTGAAAAAGCCACTACCCACCGAAGGCGGAACGGAAAAACCGTTATCCGTTACCGATGTGCCGAATTGCTCGGCAACCATCTCCATCCAATCTTCTGGCTTATTGATTGCACAAAATTCTATGGTCATATCATCATGTCTTTTTGCAAAGATAATAAATAACGAGGATAAAAGATAGAAGAATGCTTCTATTTTTACCCTCGTTGAATTTGTTTTTAAGAATGAAAATGTAGAAAATTAAGGATTACCGCAAAATGCCCTTATCCATTATTCAAATACGAGCAGACTCGAAGGTACCCCTACTGTGGTAACAACAGGTTTAGGTGAACATGCTCCTGTTGCGGGATTGTAGGTATAGTACCCAGTTCCTTCTTTGCAAGTCATCCCAAAAACTATTTCATCTTTCCATTTCCCATAAGTGAAGCATCCCATGCTTGTAGTTAGAGGCAAATTAATTTTCTCGATGGTTTTATTCCGCACATCGATTCTGACGGGTTGATAATTGAAGTCAAGGATAGAAGATTGTGCAGGATCATTGTGCATAGTAAGAGATGGAATATTGACACAAGCATACACAATACCATTTCCTGCATAGTAATAATATAGTATCCAACCATGTGGCTTATCAATACCTGTTGCAGGTGTTTTAGAGAGTTGGAAGTGATAGTCTTTATCCCATTCATCTGTCCCATTCTTAATACGAACAAAACCATCCTTCAAAGGATTATTTCCTTCCATACCGAGGCTGTAAAAATACATATCCCCTAATTCGTCAGTAAATGCAATCGTATGCCGAAACAAGCCGACGAATCCTACGCGGTCATCTTTTATCACTTTCTCAACCTGATGGGTCTTCAAATTAATGATAGCAACCTCTGCGCCAATACCCGGATAAGCAGTGTAGCGTGTTTGCTTCTGCTGAAGAGCTACATACAGTTTGTCTTTCGACTTGGAGAGAACAGCACAACCCGGATCAGGATTATTATCTTTGTATGCGTATTGGGAGAGATCTATTTCTGCCGTTTGTTTCATTGTTTGCACATCAAGTATGCTGATTTTACCACGCTGGCTGAGCACGACATAGGCTTTTCCATCATTCGAAAAGGTTATTTCACCAGGAGCTGAACCTTGTCCGAAAGTCACGGATTCTCCTCTCACGAGATAACCGTTGGCATCACGTGTGAATTTATGAACTTTATCGCCTCCGTTCCCATCGGCGACAAGCACTGTATTCCCTTGGGCAAAAGGGTAGGCTCCGAATGCAAATTCAAAAGCCTTTTTATTGTCCACAGTCTTTTGAGAGAGGTCTGCGAATGTTCCTAAGTAGTCGATTTTTTGATCAACTGTGTTGAAACAAACGAAATGCTGTTTCGTTTCTACAGGACTTGGAGTTGGTTCATCATTCTTATCGCATGACGCCAATCCAAACGTCCCGATAAACATAGCCGATAAAGCCATGTACTGAAATGTTGTTTTTTTCATTGCGTTGTTATTTATAGAGTTAAAAAATATCTTTCGAAAATACATATCTTAGTTTGATATAAAATGTACGTCCTGCCAATGGACGACGGAATTGGTCCCAAACCTCTTTATTGGCGATGTTATGGCATTCTAAAGCTATAGAGTATTTATTTCTGTAAGTCAATAATACTCCAAGATCATTAGTAAAACTGCGAGGAATACGACGTTTCTGTTGTTCCGTCAGTTCCCAAAAATAGAAAAACTCTTCTGTGAATTTCCCATCCCAGAAAGCCTTAACATGCCAATTTTTCAACAATTTATCACTGTGATACTCTGCTCCGAAATTAGCAAACAGATAAGGTATATTGGGGACACGCATTCCCTTTGTCGGATTGGGTGTTGTGCTTTTTGGGAGATAATCGAGAGCATCTCGTACATCTTGATAGGTAAAGTTAGCGTAGGCATATACTGAAGGGGTTATGTCTGCTTTCAATTCAGTTTCAAGACCTTTAATATTGACTTTTTCTGCGTTTACATATCCCGCAGCCATATGCTGATGAATTAGTTTTATCATATCGCTCACTTGCATATAAAAACTGTTTACCTCAAATTGAAGTCTTGATATGCCAAATATGTTGTTTTTGTCTATCAAAAATCCCAAATTAAAATTGTGACTTTTCTCTGGTTTCAATCCTGCAGCAGGAAATGTAATAATGCCGTCACCAAACAATTCTTTTGAATTAGGAAGACGTATTGCACGCTGATAGGAAGCTTTCAAGTGAAATCCATTGAAAGGCTCATATTTCAACGCTTCAATCCAACCAAATTGTGAAGCAGTATTCTCTTTTTGCTTTGGTGGCGTTGATATTTCATATGAAGTCAAATCATCGATCTTTGAGTTTAGATAATAATGCTTTGCTGACAACATATTAGTTAGTTTCCTGCTGAACAATTTTGATTCATAAGTAAGTCCTGACACAATGCTTATTTTCTTCCGTGGGAAGCCTGCCACTTCAAAACCTGCATGCTTACTGGCGAGATCATCCTTTGGTTGTTCATGAGCATAATTGAACAATACATTGAGATTGAAATTGTGATTGGACGAAATTTTGTAGTCGAAATTGATACGCTCATTAAATTCGAAAAAATTATCATCCGAAGCGTGAGGAACACTTCCAGTCTCTCCTTGTCCATTGGGAGAGGGATAGATATTTCCTTCGAAGTCATGGTTCACTCGTGCTGTATCTGTAAAATTATTTGTTGTATGAGAGAGAGAAAAATGCGATTCAAAATGGAGACGATTATTCAACATCCCTTTTTTTATCAGCTTGTTCTCGAACATAAGCATACTGGATTTGTTCTCGGCGTGCTGGATATTCTTCAAGACTCCTTGTATCTCGTTAAAACGGTTGTAATACCCGAACTCTGTACTAATCTCATCGAACCAAAGTTTCGTAAAAGCGACTTTCCCTTTCAGCATATACGAACGAAAACGGTCATGGTCTCGCTTCACCAATAGGTTCTCTCTTTCGGGAACTCTGAAGGAGTAATCATTCTTTGCAGAAGTATAATACCCTCCTGCACCGAGCAAAATACCACTCTTTGGGAAATTCTTGCGAGAGAAGACGTTTCCTTTGTGTGTTTGATAAGAACCTAATTCATACGAAGCATCTAAATAGTCCGTACTGAATTCTTTCGTAACGATATTGACCGCTCCCCCCAATCCGTCGCAACCGAAACGAGCAGGAATGATACTCTTATAGACTTCTATCCGTTCGATAATATCTATAGGAATTTCATCAAGAGAAAACGTACCGTCCGAAGTGCTCATAGGAATTCCATCCCACAGTATTTGGATGCGATTGCCTTCTAATCCATGAACAATAATTCTTGAACTGCTTCCCAAACCACCAGTTTGTCCGACTTTCAATCCTATGGTCTTATCTAAGATGGTCTCCAAAGAAACTGAGCGACCTTGTAAATCTTTACCATTGATTACAGTAATTGCTTCAGGAGACTCACGCATAAATTGAACTTTGGATTTACCTGTAACAACAACGCCATCCAACTCTCGTGCATTTGCCCGAAGACGTATTGTATGCTTTTTTATGGACGATTTCAATGTATCTATAGCCGTTTCATAACCGACATATCGGGTTAAAACAACATAAGAATCGACACCTTTCGCTTGTATTTGGACGATACCACGCCGATTGGTTAAAGCACCATTCTTAAAAGAAGGAACTCCTATTGGTTTCCATTGAACAGTTGCTGCCTCTATTCCATTTCCATTATCCGCATCGACAACCTTTAATTCGACTGTATTTGTCTGCGCATAGAGGTGTAGCGGAAATAGTATTGAAAGAAGCAACAGACTTACACACCTTGAAGTATAATCATATCTTGAAACTTTCATACAGTATATTTCTCTTTGAAACTTCTTGCAAAGTTAAAATGGTTATTCCGCAGAAAATACCCCTATTCTCCATACGTATGCCCCTGTTGTAGCATTTCTATGATATATCGTTTCGGGGCATTCTTCTATTCATTCAGGGTATTTTATCCGTGCTCATCTCCGTACCTTTGCATCTTAGAAAAATCAAACAGAAATCGATATGAATAAAGAGAAAATGAAGCCTCTTGATGAGGAACGGGAGAGCCGTAGCCTGCTCTCCAATGCAGTGGTTGTGCTGCAACTCGTTTTCGGCACACTGCCCCTGCTGCTCGTGGTATGGGCGGTGGACAAGTTGATGAACGGCACATTCTCTTCCACAATAGTTTGGGGAGTTGGAGGAGTAATGATCCTATTCGCCTTGCTTCGAGGCGTGTTCTACGGAACTTCGATTTGGCGGGCGCACCGCTCGGCTTACAATGCCCTTACACGATTGAGGTTGCGTATCATAAGTCATTTGCAACGCTTGCCACTCGGATTTTTTCAGGAGCGTAAGGTGGGCGACTTGGTGAACATCATTAACCATGACGTGGAGCAAATTGAGATTTATTTGGCACACGGATTACCCGAGATCCTCTCGGCAACGCTTTTCCCTGCCTTACTATGTGTAATCATTATGGTGTTAGACTGGCGTTTGGGGCTGTCGCTCATTTCTCTTTTGCCTGTAGCATTTCTTCTGCAAATGGCTGTCAAAACACTTTGGGGAAAGAGCTTTCGACACTTTATGGAAAGTACGCAAAAAATGTCGGAAGACCTTTTGGAATATGTGGCTACCATACCGGTAATCAAGGCTTTCAGCAACGAGGAAAACAGAACGCAGCAGGTGCTTGGTGGTATGCGCGACTACATCCGTTGGGTGAAGCGAAGTATGTTCAGCGTTACTGTTCCGATGACATTGATAACGATGTTCTTGGAAGGTGGTATCGTAGTAATGACCCTTGTCGGGCTATGGCTGATGACTTCGGGCGAACTGACCGTGACACGTTTTATCCTTGCCCTAATATTGGGTGGACTGTTCTCGTCCTCCTTTGCTAAGTTGGCGACATTCCAACATGTCCGAATCGTCTATGGACAGTCGTTGGCAAAAGTGCAGTCCATCACAGAGGTACAGACAAAGGACACGGCGGACAAGAAAACGGATACGACACAAACGGATGTTTGTTTCGAGCACGTTACATTTTCCTATCCAAACAAGAAAGACAATGCGCTGAAAGATGTATGTCTTCAATTTCCGAAAGGTAGTCATACAGCTATCGTAGGCGAGTCAGGGTCGGGAAAAACCACGCTGGCAAGTTTGATGATGGGGTTCTGGCACCCCCAAACAGGTACTATCCGATTGGGAGGAGAGAATATTACGGAACTCTCCGAACGTAATATCGCTGATTATTTTTCGATGGTACAGCAGGAGGTTTTTCTCTTTAACACAACCATTCGGGATAATATCCGTATAGGAAGACCTACCGCCACACAAAAGGAAGTGGAAACGGCAGCACAGCGTGCTCATATTCATGATTTTATCATGGGATTGCCGAATGGTTATGATACGCTGGCAGGCGAAGCTGGCGTAAAATTCTCCGGCGGAGAAAAACAGCGTATTTCCATTGCCCGAATGTTGCTCAAAGACTCTCCAATAGTTATTCTCGATGAAGCCACCGCTGCTTTGGACGGAGAGAATGAGAAACTAATCCAAGAAGCTCTTGATGAATTGCAGCGCAACAAGACCGTCATTACCATTGCCCATCGTCTCAATACGATTCAGGATATGGAGCGTATTGTTGTGATGGACAAAGGGCAGGTTGTCTCAAAAGGAACACACCAAGAACTGCTGAAAGACTGTTCTCTGTACCGCAATATGACGGAGACGCAAGAACAAGTAAGTAAATGGCAACTGAAAGAAGAGGAGGTATAAACAATGGTACGCAATATATTGAATGAATTGACCGCTCGCGGAGTGCGGCATCTGATTATCTCTGCACTGTTTTTCGTGGTTTATGCTCTTTGTGGCACGGCAATCATGCTAACCGTCCTGTTCCTTATCGACCGTCATATACAGGGAGAAAGCATCTCTTTCATTTCGGCAGCATGGTTACTTGGCGGTCTGCTGGTATTGAAAACCATATCCAATGCCATTGCCGATATGAGCAAGCATTTTGCCGGATTTGATCTTGTGGAACGTATCCGTGAGAAAATCATATTGAAACTGAAAATGTTCTCACTCGGTTTCTATACCAATGAGCGTCTGGGAGAGATAAGTACAGTCATTCACAAAGACGTGGATAATATGGAAATGGTAGTAGGACATCTATGGACACGGATGTCTGCTGATTTCATTGTAGCTCTGATACTTGGCATCGGACTGTTCTGTGTGGACTGGCGCATGGGATTGACAATGGTAGCCATTCTTCCTATTGCCCTGTTTTCTCTGTATCGGGGCATTCGCTCGGGAATGAAAGCACAGGAAGAGTCTCAGAACAATCTGGCGGATATGGTCAGCCTCTTTGTAGAATACGTTAAGGGCATTCCGGTTTTGAAAGTGTTTGGAGGAAAAGGAATGTTCCGTGACAGACTCGACCACTCTGTCAGTGAATTTGGAGAAAGCAGTAAGAAGACTTCACGTTTGGCAGCTGTGAGTGTGGGCAGATACACTTTCCTTATAGAGTTGGCTTTCGCTCTGATGGCTACAATCGGTCTTTGGTGGACTTGGCACGGAGAACTTTCCGTTTTTGCCTACCTCATGTTCATTATTGTCTCGAAAGAGTTCTACAAACCTTTTGTCAATATGGAGAGTCATTGGCTGAACTACATCAAGGTAAAGGACAGCTACGGACGCATTTCCCACCTGTTGGACGCTCCCATTGTCGTCAATCCATCACAGCCGAAAACAGCGGAACGCTTCGACCTGTCATTTGAGGGAGTCGGGTTCCATTATGAGAAGGAAAGTTTTGAGATGAAAAATCTCACGTTCAACGTTCCCGAACGGACGGTAACGGCACTTGTTGGCTCGTCAGGTTCTGGTAAAACAACCATTACCAACCTGTTACTTCGTTTTTGGGAACCGCAGAACGGCAGTATCCGTATCGGTGGTATAGACATTCGAGAAATGGACTATGATTATCTACTCGGTAAAATCAGTGTGGTGATGCAGAATGTTATTCTCTTTTCAGACACCATTGCCAATAATATCAAAGTGGGCAACCGCAATGCTACGCAGGAAGAAATCGAGGAAGCTGCACGACGGGCGATGATACACGACTTTATCATCAGTCTGCCAGAAGGTTATGAAACAAAAATCGGAGAAAACGGTTTGGGACTGTCCGGGGGGCAGAAACAAAGGCTTTCAATCGCCCGTGCTTTCTTGAAAGACGCTCCCATCATTCTTTTGGACGAGATAACGAGCAATGTTGACCCTGTCAATGAATATAAGATACAACAGGCAATGTCTGCCCTTATCCGAAATCGCACAGTCTTGGTCATTGCCCATCATTTGCAAACCATCCGTAACGCTAATCAGATTATCGTGATGGACAAGGGACAACTTGTAGAGAATGGAACGCACGCCGAACTCGAAGCAAAAGGCGGAGTGTATTGCAAACTATTGTCAATGCAATAACCTAATCAATGAAAAATATGGAGGTATGGAGTTTGAGCCATACCTCTTTTTTTGCCACTTCTATCCATATCGAAGCCACAAGTACGCAGTTATCCAATACCTCTAACATACACGGTTTCTTTGGTTTACTTTTGTCCGTGCACCGCTGTTGGTGTCATTAAATACATTATAATATGGACGAAAAAATCAAAGACCAAGAAGTCCTTTTGGTCAAGGATCAAAAGGGCGAAAACCTCAAAGCCGTCACAGGAACGGACGAGAAAGGCGGACTGAAAACCGTTCCGCCTACCGCCGAGCATGAACAGAGCTTCCTGAAGTTCGACAAGCACAGCAATGCGCTGGAAAACTTCCTCTCCAACTTCATGCGGCAGTTCAAGCATCCCACACCGTTGAATTTCTTCAAAGTGCCTTTTGAGAGTGCCGTTGCCAGTGCCCGCGTACTCTCGGAGATGCTCCAAGCTCCGGATGTTCCCTCCAATAAGGAGATGCTGGACTCCGCCCGTGTCAATCCCTCAGACTATACAGGAGAGCAGAAGCAGTTCTTTCAAGGCATTGACCCCGACAAGGTGAAGTGGGAGCAGTTCGAGCAGATGGGTGTAAGCCGTGAGAGTCTCGAAAAGGGCAAGCATCTTGATGACCTACTTCAATACCGCAAAACTCCGCTTATTCCCATCGCAATCAAAATCGGAGAAGTCTCCCTTTACACCGATGCCCGTCTTTCTCTGAAAGCCTCCGGAGACGGTACGTTTATCCCCGTTGTCCACGCCATCCGCAAGGAACCACAGTTGGAACGCGAGTTCTTCGGGCATACCTTCACCGACGAGGACAAGAAAGCCCTAAGAGAAACGGGTAATCTCGGTCGCACCGTGGAGCTGACCTTCCCCGGCAAAGATGAACCGACCCGCAGTTTCGTGAGTATTGACCGCCTGACGAACGACATCATCGCCCTGAGTACCGACCGGGTACGCATCCCCGATGAAATCAAGGGCGTGAAGCTGACTGATGAGCAGAAAAAGGAACTCTCGGAAGGAAGGAGCATCTATGTAGAGGGCATGACTTCCAAAACGGGAAAGCACTTCAATGCCAACCTTCAATTCAATGCCGACAAGCGGTCTATTGAATTTCGTTTCGGCTCTCCCAAGCAGGAACAACGCCAAAGACAAGCCACCGAAGGACAGGAACAAACGGAGCAGAAAGAATTGCGTGTCCCCAAGAAGATGCTGGGACGTGAAATCTCTCCCGAAGAGCAAGCGAAGCTCAAAGCAGGTGAAACGGTCTATATGACCGGGCTTATCGACAAAAAGGGAGAGCCTTTCAATGCCTATGTGCGTCCAAACTTCGAGAAGAACAAGTTCGACTTCCTCAAATGGAATCCCGACAAGTCCCAAACCAAAGAGGTAACTCCCGACAATGCTTCCCGCACACAGGTCGCCGTCAATTCCGAAGGCAAGACCAACGAGGCTACCAAGCATGTGAAGGAGCCGCTCAAACAGGGACAGACAGAACCTACCGCCCTGCAGGAACAGAAGGAAGAGGAGAAGAAACGTTCTAAGGGAATGAAAATGTAATCCGCCACCACTAATATCCAAAAAGTAAGAACAAATGAAAGTCATCATAGCAGAAAAGCCGAGCGTAGCTCGTGAAATCGCCCGTGTCGTTCGGGCAACCAACAAGAAGAATGGTTATATCGAAGGAGGCGGCTATGCCGTCACGTGGGCATTGGGACACCTGATAACGGCAGCCATGCCCGAAGCCTACGGCATCAAGGGTTTCCGCAAAGAGAACCTGCCGATTCTTCCTTCCGTCTTTACCCTTATTCCCCGCCAAGTCAGGAGCGGTAAAGGCTACAAGGCAGACCCCAGTGCCGTTGCCCAGCTCAAAGTCATTGAAAAACTCTTCAAAGCGGCAGAGGGCATCATCGTAGCCACCGATGCAGGAAGGGAGGGTGAGTTAATCTTCAGGTTCATCTACGAGTATCTCGGCATTGCCAAACCCTTCGACCGTCTATGGATCAGCTCGCTTACGGACAAAGCCATCAAAGAGGGGCTTGCCCGTCTGCAAAGCGGAGCGGCGTATGACAACCTCTATTATGCCGCCCGTGCCCGCAGCGAAGCCGACTGGCTGGTGGGCATCAATGCCACACAAGCCATATCCATAGCGGCAGGGCGAGGCACTTACTCCTTGGGCAGGGTACAGACTCCGACCCTCTGTATGGTCTGCTCTCGTTTCTTGGAGAACAAGAAGTTCGAGCCACAGCCATTCTGGCAATTCAGCCTTGCCGTAAGGGAAGGTGATGAGAGTTTTCGCTTCTCCTCTGCCGACCGCTGGTTCGATAAGACGGAAGCCACTGCCCTGTACGAGAAACTCAAACAAGCTCCTTATGCCACTGTAGAGACAGTTGTGCGTAAGGAGACCAAACAGGAACCACCGCTTCTGTATGATTTGACCACTCTTCAGAAAGAAGCGAACAGCCGATACGGATACACGGCAGAACAAACCCTTTCCTTGGCGCAGAAACTCTACGAAAAGGCGTACATCACCTATCCACGCACGGGCAGCCGCCATATTCCCGAAGATGTCTTTGCCGAAATTCCCGCTTTGATAGCATTTTTGCACGACCATCCCGTATGGGGTATCCATGCACGCCGACTGACCGAACTCAATGCGTATTCGGTGGACGGCAAGAAAGTGACCGACCACCACGCCCTGCTCATCACGGGCAAGAAGCCGATAGACATGTTCGGAGAGGAAGTAGTCATCTACGACATGATAGCCGGACGTATGCTCGAAGCCTTTTCCGCCCGATGCGTGAAGGATGTCAGCACGGTTACTGCCGTCTGCGGGGAGGTGAAGTTTATCCTCAAAGGAGAAATCATCAAGGAAGAGGGTTGGCGTGCTGTCCTCAAAAACAGCAGGAAGAAAGACAAGGAGCAGGCGGAAGCCGAAGAACGGGAAAGTCGGGAGAATGGAGAAGGCATCATCATCCCCCAATGGGAGGAAGGCGGACAGCTTCCGCTCTGTGCCTGTTCGCTGGCACAGGGAACGACCAAGCCCAAGCCCCTGCACACGGAAAGTTCACTGTTGGCAGCTATGGAGACGGCAGGTAAGGAATTGGAGGACGAGGAATTGCGTGCGCAGCTCAAAGATTGCGGTATCGGCACGCCTGCTACCCGTGCCGCCATCATCGAAACCCTTTTTGCCCGCGAGTACATGGTACGCCAAAAGAAGTCGCTTGTTCCCACGGAGAAAGGACTTGCCGTCTATTCCATTGTTAGGGAGATGAAAATCGGCAATGCCGAGATGACCGGACAATGGGAAGCAGACTTGGCGAGAATCGAACGGGGAGAATTGAAAGAGCGGGATTTCCGCACGGGCATCGAAAGCTATGCCACTCAGATTACCGACGAACTGCTCTCTTCCAAAATCCTCTTCCCCAAGATACAGAGCGACATCCATTGTCCCAAATGCGGCAAAGGAACACTGGTCTTCTATCCCCGATGTGCCAAATGTTCCGATCCCGATTGCGGACTGACGCTTTTCCGCAGCGTGGCAGGCAAGAGCCTCACGGACGAGCAACTGACGCAGTTGGCGGTGAACGGGGAGACAGGTATCATCAAAGGCTTCACCTCCAAAGCGGGCAAGAGCTTCGAGGCTTCTCTCTCCTTGGACGGAGAGTTCAAGACGGTCTTTGTCTTCCCCGAACGTAAGAAACCGGACAAATCCCGAAAGTAACTCCCCATAATTTGCTAATTTTGCCACTGAATGAAGCGGTCATAGACAATCATATTGTTTTTACTGCGGATTTTAGTGGTGGCACTCGGCGGGGACGTCGAGTGCCTTTGCATTATATACTCATTAAAATCACAGATATGACAGCCATTCGATTTTCCTATTACGAGCTATCCCTACTTTCTTTTCTTCGGGAAAGCCATCCCGAAAAAGCCGGTGATATTTCTTTTATCAAAGAGCGTGCGGCAGCTGCTTCCGAAGCCTATGCCGAAGCCTTCGATACCGCTCTTCCCATAGCCGAATGTATCGGTATCGCCAACAAGACGCTCTATGCGGGTTTGCACTTTTCCCACCACGATACCATCTCCTCTGTTCTTTGGAACGAGTTCTCTGCTGAAGTGCCGCTTGAAACGGTCAGGGAGACTGCTATCCGCCTGCGCCCGCTCTTAGAAAGTATCTTCACCAAGTATCCGATTTCGGATGAGTTCGCCTATATGCCCGAATACAACTCCCTCTATACGGAGATTACGGGCTTTGTCCAACTAAAACTCGAAGAAGATGGCAAGTTATAACAAGAAGGAGCATCTAAGGGCGAACGTAGAAGCCATCAAGACGGTCTTTGCCCTGCATCGGGAACAACGCACGGCAACGGAGGAGGAAATGGAGGTGTTGAGGGCTTATACGGGCTTCGGCGCATTGAAGTGTATCCTCTCTCCTGCCAACACGATGGAGGACATCGCCCGATGGAACAAGTCGGAGTTGGAACTTTTCCCCTTGGTGATGGAACTGCATCGCACCATTCGGGATAACACCGCTTCCGAATCGCAGTACAAGAGCTATATGCAGAGCCTGAAAAACTCCGTGATGACCGCTTTCTATACTCCTGCACCCGTAGTACGGGAGATTGCCGCTTCCTTACGGGAGGCAGGCATCGTCCCCAAGCGAATCCTTGACCCTTCAGCGGGAATGGGCGAGTTCATCCGCTCTTTTGACGGCATTGCAGCCGAAGGGCATACGACTTTCGGTTTCGAGAAAGACATCCTTACGGGACAGATGCTCTCCGCCCTGCATCCCGAAGACAAGATACGCATCCGAGGCTTCGAGGAAATCGAATCCAAGCTCGGAGGTTATTTCGATGTGGTCAGCAGCAACATTCCTTTCGGAGATGTGGCCGTCTTCGACCCTGTTTTCAGCAAGACGGCAGAACCTACCCGAAAGATCGCCCGCATGTCCCTGCACAATTACTTCTTCGTCAAGGGGGTGGATATGCTCCGTGAAGGCGGTGTGTTGGCATTCATCACCTCGCAAGGCGTTATGAACGCCACGACGAACGAACCGGTACGGGAGTGGCTGATGAACCATACCCGCCTTGTTTCGGCAGTCCGTCTGCCGAACAATCTCTTTACAGAAAATGCGGGGACGGAAGTGGGCAGTGACCTTATCGTCCTGCAAAAGCAGAGCGACAAGACAAGTCTTACCGAAGAGGAAAAGCGTTTCATCAAGAGTGAAAAGCGACCCAGCGGAGTGCTGTTCAACACCTATCTGCGAAGTATGTCGCAAATCGTGCATACCGAGTGGAAGCAGGATACCGACCCTTACGGCAAGCCCGCCATCCTGTTCCATCACGAGGGTGGAGCGGAAGGCATCGCCACCGATATGGGAAAAATTCTGCGGGCGGATTTAGCCAAACGCTTGGATATGGCGTTGTATCAAAAGCACCTCTTTATTCAGGAGCAACCCCAAGTTGCCGTTTCCGTTCCTCCCGAAGTCAAGCAGCAAGAAGCAACGCTTATGCCTGTCGCTTCGACAGAGGAGCAACCACACCAAGAGGTGGGGCAACCGAGAGAGGAACAGCCGACGGAGCAATCCCGAAGCAGTGTCGCTCCACAGGTACAACTGCTCGACCTTTTCGGCAATGTTATCCCGGAGGAAAAGCCCAAACGTAAAGCTGCTGCAAAACCGAAATCTGTCGAGACTTCACAAAGCAATGAGACGGCACAGAGGCTGAAAGACACGGGAGAACTATGGTGGCAACAGGACAAGGAGAAAGGGATGCAGCAGCGTCCCTATGAGGGAGTATGGCACGAACATCTCAAAGAGGGTTCTTTGCTGGCTTCGGACTTTCAGGTAGGAATGTTTGTCCGTGATATGGAGGACAACCGCATGTTCCAGCCCATAGACCTCCCGTTCCAAGAACGACAGAAAATGTTGCTCTACATAGACCTGCGGGATGCCTACCACGCCCTCTATGATTATGAAGCGGAACGCAAGGTGGCGAATGAATCCCTGCGACAGAACCTCAATGAACTGTACGACCGTTTCGTGCGGCAGTACGGACATTTGAACGACCGCAAGAACCACGAGCAGATCCTGATGGATGCCGGTGGCAGGGAAATCCTCTTCTTGGAACGGAAGGTGGATAAAGAAACGCTCAAAGCCGATATTTTCCATCAGCCCGTTTCTTTCAGCCTGCACGAAGTGACAGAGGTGGGCAATGCCCAAGAGGCGCTCTCGGCTTCACTCAATAAATTCGGAGCGGTGGACACCGGGTATATGCTCTCTTTGCTTCCTGACATCTCCGAAGAAGAGATGCTCTTCGAGCTGCACGACAGGATTTACTACAATCCTTTGGAGGGAGAGTATGAAATCGCCGAGAAGTTCATATCGGGCAATGTGGTCGCCGCTTCGGAGCGTATCGGACAATATCTTTTGGAGCATCCGGAAGACACAAGGGCGCAAGCCTCCTTGCAGGCACTGAAAGATGCCATTCCCGAACCGATACCCTTCGTGGACTTGGATTTCAACTTCGGGGAGCGATGGATCCCCGTAAATCTCTACTCAGACTATGCCTCGTACCTCTTCGACACGGAGGTGATGATACGCTACGATTCAAGTGCGGACGAATACTCTGTGGAGGCACGGATGCACAATGCCAATATATGGGACAGGTTCTGTGTGCGGGGACAGCATCGTCGCTACGACGGCATTGCCCTGATGAAGCACGCCCTGCTGAATACGACGCCCGACATCACCAAGAAAATCATGGTCGGCGACAAGGAGGTCAAGGTACGGGACACGGAAGCCATACAGATGGCAAACGCTAAAATCGATGAGATACGAAACGGCTTCACCGATTGGCTGAACGAGCAGAGCGATGAGTTCAAGCAGCGGTTGGAGAAACTCTACAATGACACTTTCAATTGTTTTGTGCGTCCCCAGTATGATGGTTCCCATCAGACATTCCCCGACCTTAATCTGAAAGGCTTGGGTATCGAAAGCCTGTATGACAGTCAGAAAGATGCCGTGTGGATGCTCAAACTCAATGGAGGAGGGATCTGCGACCATCAGGTGGGAGCGGGAAAGACGCTCATCATGTGCACCGCTGCGTATGAGATGAAGCGGCTCGGCTTGGCGAACAAGCCGATGATACTCGCCCTCAAAGCCAACGTGCAGGAGATAGCACAGACTTTTCAAACGGCTTATCCGAATGCCAAGCTGCTCTATCCGGGCAAGAACGACTTCACGCCCGACAAGCGGCAGCGGATTTTCCACGACATCAAGAACAACAACTGGGACTGCATTGTCCTCACGCACGACCAGTTCGGCATGATACCGCAGTCGGACGAGATACAGCAGAAAATCCTTCAGGACGAGCTGGACAGCGTGGAAGAGAACTTGGAGGTTTTGCGTCAGCAGGGACGCAGCATCTCCCGTGCAATGGAGAAAGGACTTGTCAAGCGGCAGATGAACTTGCAGGCGAAGCTGGATGAAATCAAGTTCAAGATAGAGAACCGCAAGGACGATGTGGTGGATTTCAAGACAATGGGCATTGACCATCTTTTCGTGGACGAGTCGCATACATTCAAGAATTTGATGTTCAACACCCGCCACGACAGGGTAGCAGGGCTTGGCAACAGCGAGGGTAGCCAAAGAGCCTTGAATATGCTCTTTGCCATACGAACCATTCAGGAACGGACGGGGAAAGACTTGGGAGCAACCTTCCTTTCGGGGACGACCATATCGAACTCACTTACGGAGTTGTACCTGCTGTTCAAGTACCTGCGTCCCCAAGCTCTCGAAGCACAGAACATCAAGACCTTTGATGCGTGGGCAGCCATTTTTGCCAAGAAGTCGGTGGACTATGAGTTCTCCGTCACCAACGAAATCGTGCAGAAGGAGCGTTTCCGCTATTTTATCAAAGTGCCGGAGTTGGCGGCGTTCTACGCTCAAATCACCGATTATCGGACGGCAAAGGACATCGGCATAGACCGCCCCGAAAAGAATGAAATCATGCACAATATCCCGCCCACACCCGAACAGGAAGAGTTCATCACCAAGTTGGTGGAGTTTGCCAAGACGGGCAATGCAGAATTATTAGGACGAGAGAAACTCTCCGATAGGGAGGAGAAAGCCAAGATGCTTATCGCAACGGACATGGCTCGAAAGATGAGCTTAGATTTGAGGCTTATTGATCCTAACAAGTACGGAGATCATGTGGACAACAAAGCCTCCCACTGTGCTGCCAAGATTGCGGAATACTATCACAAGTTTGAGGAGCAGAAAGGAACGCAATTTGTATTCAGTGATCTCGGTACGTATAAGCCGGGCGAATGGAACCCCTACAGCGAAATCAAGCGCAAGTTGGTGGAAAACCACGGCATACCCGCTCAGGAGATACGCTTCATTCAGGAAGCCAAGACCGACAAGGCACGAAAGACGCTTATCGCTGGAATGAATGCGGGGACAATACGCGTGTTGTTCGGTTCCACCTCCATGCTCGGCACGGGCGTGAACGCCCAGAAACGTGCCGTAGCCATTCATCATCTTGACTGTCCCTGGCGTCCTTCCGACTTGGAGCAGAGGGACGGCAGAGCCGTGCGTAAAGGAAATGAAGTCGCCAAGTTTCATGCGGACAACAAGGTGGATGTCATTATCTATGCTGTGGAGAAGTCTCTTGACAGTTATAAATTCAACCTGTTGCATAATAAGCAACTCTTCATCGAACAACTGAAAAACAACCGTATGGGCAGCCGTACCATTGATGAGGGAAGTATGGACGAGAAATCGGGAATGAATTTTTCCGAGTATGTCGCCATCCTCTCCGGAAATACCGACCTGCTGGAAAAGGCAAAGTTGGAAAAGAAGATTGCCGGTTTGGACAGTGAACGGCAGGCGTTCATTCGCAGTAAGTCATCCTCCCGAAGCCGATTGGACGAAGTTATGAGAACGGTGGACGGAAACAAGGAATTGATAGCCCGTTTCCAAAACGACTGGGACTTGTACCAAAGTCGTGTACAGAAGGATAAGGAGGGCAATATCCTCAACCCGATAACACTCAAAGGGGTGGAAGGAAGCGACCCGAAACGCATTGCCGCCAAGCTCGCGGAAATCAACGAGAAAGCCTGCACACGGGGAGAGTATTTCAATATCGGAACACTCTACGGATTTAATCTTGTGGTCAAGACGGAATCCTCCTCCAAAGACCTTTTCGACCTTTCACAGAACAAGTTCTTCGTGATGGGAGAAAGTGGAATGAAGTACAGCTACAACAACGGCAGGATTGCGGCAGCCCCGCAACTCGCCTGCATGAACTTCCTGAACGCCTTGGAGAAGATACCCGGCTTGATTGAGAAGTTTAAGGCGGACACGGAAAAGATAGCCAAGGATATTCCTGTTTTGCAAGAGGTCGTGAACGGATCTTGGAAGAAGGAAGAGCAGCTCAAAGACCTCAAAACGGAACTCGCTGCCCTTGACCGCAAGATACAGCTCTCTCTAAAACCCATCGAGCAGGGAGAGAGTGAGCAAGAAGGAACGGAGGTGATGCAGGACGGCGAAGGAAAGACGGAAGAATTGGAACGGTCACGTCCGATTGAGCCGACTGTCACCGCTCCCTTCGTCAGCACCTCTGCGGCTCAAACCGACAGACCGTTGGAAAGCAGCGGGCAGAGTATCTCCGCTACACAGCCCTCTATGAACGGACTGCCGCCGTCTCTGGCAGAAAAGGTGTTCGTTGTCAGACCGAAAATATAATCTGTAATGTTATCATCACATTCAAACGGCAGCCCCCCCCCGACTTGTCATTACGACAAAACGGGGGCTTTGCTGTTGCGTATAATCCGAAATTACGTGCCTTTGGACGGTCTCTTCTTTTTTCGTTTGAGGTTCTCCGTAAAGTGGGTTTGCATAAAGGCGAGGATTTCTGATTCCAGATACCACGTCTTGTGATAGACGATGTGGTAAGGAAGCGTCCCCGATGCACGGTAACGTTGCAGGGTACGCTTGCTCACTTGAAGCATCATGCACACCTCTTGGTTATCCAGCAGCGGTTCTCCGTCTATCATCGGACGTTGGGGGATGTCGGGAGCCGTCTGCTTCAAGTCATCAAAACGCTTCATGATGCGTTCCATCCATTCAAGGAAGGTCGCTCTATCCAATAGTTCCATCCTTTACCCTCCTGCTTTTAAGTTCGAAGTTATGCCGTAGCTCTTTCAGGTTCTGAGGATTGCAGTACAGGCTCTTGTTGCGTATCGCCTTCTCGATGTCATGCAGGTTGTAGTAGCAACGCCCGTAGATCATCTTGTAGCTGATTCTGTCCGTACTGCGCATACGCTGAAGGGTACGCTTGCTGATACCGAGTATCTCGGCTAACTCATCGTTGGTAACAAGGCGGTTTTCGTACTCTATCTTTGCCTTTTCCTCTTTCTCTACATAACGGAGGATTTTCTCTATCTTGCCCATCAGTTCGTGGTAGGCTTTGCTTTCGATTGTTATGACATCCATGACGCTTTGAGTTTGATTATGCTGCAAAGTTCGGGAGTTAAAACCGTCTGGATTGTATGCTAAATATGTACTGAATAGAGATTTTTCTGTCTGATTCCAAAAGCCATACGACAAAAGCATCCATATTGAAGCCACAAGTACGCAGTAAAGGAAATGCTGGTTTAGAATGCTTCCTCCGTAAGTACATTTGCACAAAGTGTAACATTAAAACGGACAAGAATATGGAAGTAATAACAATCGAGAAGAAAACGTATGAAGCCATGATGGAACGTTTTCGCATTTTGACCGCCAAAGTCGATGCCCTGTGTCGGGAGTGTGACGAAAGGCGTATGGGCAGGTGGCTGGACAATCAGGATGTCTGCCAAATCCTGAACATCAGTTTGCGTACCCTGCAAACTTACCGCAGCAACCGGATGCTGCCCTATACGCAAATAGGGTATAAGATGTTCTACAAGCCGGAGGATGTCGGGAAACTGCTCGAACAATCCTCCGCTTTATGACCAATGAATAGTATCACCACTAAATCCGATGTAAAATATGGACAACGATGTAAAGACCAAGAACAACGAAGAGATTGTGCACTTTCTCAACGCGAGCGACCGCATGATAAAGGGAATAGATGTCCTGCGGAAAAAGAACAGACCTCTGCTTAACGGGCATCGCTATCTGACGGACGATGAACTGTCCCGCCTGTTGCATATCAACCGGCGCACGTTGCAGGATTATCGCAACATGGGAAGAATCTCCTTTGTTAAGTTAGGCGGAAAGGTACTCTACCGGGAAGAAGATGTGGAAAAACTGTTGCAGGAGAATTATCGCCCTCGGTTTGAGAAGCCTTGACAGAGAAACAGGCAGTAAGAAATTCTTGTCTTACTGCCTGTTCTCATATTCAGTTGTACCATCCGCCTTTGGTATAGCACACGAGTAGCGGAGGAGCTGTTCTCTTCTTCTCGGTCAGTCTTCCGATTATCCATATACGGAAACCCTTTGCCTGTGGAGAAGCAAAGCGAAAAGACAGCATCGTTATCATTTCAAGGTTGTATAAATCCACCGCACCGCCCTTGAAAGATAAGGTTTGCATCACCTCGTCTTCTCTGAGCAAACCCTCTTTGAAGATAGACTTGATGTGGCTGTTTATCTTACCGGAGAATACGCCGAACAAATCGGCTATTTCACAAGCTGACATCCAAACGGGAGTTGTCGGGATATGTACTTTTCCATTCTCTCCAATGGTTATGATTTCTCTTTTCATCGTTCGTCCTCCTTATTATATAGTAATACCATTGAACTGCTCTATCTTACTCAGTTTGTCGGAGAGTGCCGCCATGTCCCGACTTTCCTTTTCGTGGGTGATTTTGGCGTAAATCTGCGTGGTGCGGATATTCGTGTGTCCGAGCATCTTGGAAAGGGTTTCGATGGGAACGCCGTTGGTCAGGCAGATTTCCGTCGCCATAGTATGGCGACTGGTATGCCACGTAATCTCTTTTTCGATACCGCAGAGTCCGATGATTTTCTTGATGTTCTTGCAGGCGGTAATGTACTGCGGAACGGGCAGGAGGTAATCCTCCTTCGCCATGCCATCGTACTTCTCGATAATCTGTTTCGGAATATCCAAAAGCATGATATTGGACTCCACACCTGTCTTTTGTCGCTTGGTCATAATCCAGAGTTTACCGTCAAAGGAAGTCTGAAGGTTGTCCTTGGTCAGGTTCTTCATATCGGTAAAGGACAAGCCCGTAAAACAGCAGAAGACGTACAAGTCCCGAACCAGCTCCATTGATTTACGCCTGAACTTCAAATCCAACAGCCTGCGGATTTCATCCTTGGTCAGATAGTCCCTGTCGGTACTCTCGGCGGATATGCTGTAATCCACGAACGGGTCACGAACTATCCATCCGTGGTTCTGGGCAATGGTAATCATACGGCGCAGGGGCATCATGTAAATCCATACCGTGTTGTTACAGCATTGCTTTTCGGTGCGCAGGAAGATGTCAAAGTCGGTAATGAAAGCCGGAGTGAGTTCTTTCAAAGCAATGTCGCTGACACGGTAGCGGTTCTTGATGAACTCCTCCAAATGCTTATAGACCGTGCAATACTTGTGGTAGGTGGATGGGCATCGCAAGCCTGCATCGACCTGTTTGAAAAAGTCCTCATTGTGCTGGGCAAAGACTTTCAGCAAGGTTTCATGCCGCATTTCCAAGCCCAAGAAAGCGTTCTTCACTTTCTCGGCAGTGACATAGTTATCCCGCTCGGCTATCTCCTTGTATTTGGCATTGATACCGACACGTATCTTGTCTAAGAAACGATTGGTTTCCAACGCCACGGTACTTTTGCCCGAAGCACGGTTGCTCTTGATGTCCCACAAGTCGGGCTGGATGTCGCATTTGCAACTGAACTGGGCTATCGTACCGTCTATGGTGATACGGCACATCACGGGAACGGAACCGTTCTTCTTGGGGGCGTTCTTTTTGAGGTAGAACAGAACCTTAAACGTACTACGCATAACTCTGACTTTTTACGGTTTACAAAACTATTCATTGTCAGGTTATTTGTTGCTATGCAAAACATTGTCGTTCAATGGTAAAGAAACAGTCCGCAATTTATTTGCCTGTTTCCTTTCATCGACGTACCTTTGTAGGAGGTAATCCCCGAAATTCAGGTCGGATTTTGCACTGTTCGTTACCGCTTTTCCCAATCCTCACTTGCAAAGGAGGTGGTAATGTTTTGGTAACGCTGCTCTGTCCGAAGTTGGTATAAACCCGTCTTTTCGAGGTTTTGCACTGAAAGGCTCGAAAGTCAGAACCGACTGACTCACAAATCATTCACGCTATTTCGCCTTTTCTTGAACCTTGGGGATAGATTTTTTTCAAAAA
>NZ_SLXB01000029.1 GCF_004342845.1 Prevotella heparinolytica
ACTTTTAGTACATACGATGGGAAAAATTGCCATCGCATTCATTTATCTAATTTTTTAAAACAAGAATCAGAGACCAACTACTGATTCGCATTAAATATAATTATTTATTACCATAACCCGGCTTATGCCGCAAGCCACTCATACCCCCATCGAGAAGGTGTTCTGAGAGGGGTACAATCAGTCGGCGACTGAAAGGGTTTCACTCACTGACTGAAATGGTTTCAGTCGCCGACTGAATCCCGTTCAGTCAGGGAGTGAATAAAAAAGCATCGGGAAGCGTGTGTGTGTTTCCTCTGAAATGTAAAATAAAACTCAAAAAAGGACACTAAAAAATCGTTCGTTCTGACATACAATGGGGGTATACCTTTAAAAAATCGCAAGAATAAGGTATTGCATGAAACTTTTTTCCCGTTTACCTTTGCGGCAAATGCATAAAAAGATATTTATAATAGGTATCATGGTGTGGGGACTCGGGCTGATTTCCGCATATTCCTCCGTGCATGAACGCACTGTGAGTTCCTCTTATTCGGGCATTGAAAAAGATACGCTGCTCAAGGAAGTTTTGCTCGACGAAGTCGTTATCATCGGACGGCGCAAACTTATCGACGTGAGGCGGGACACCACTTTTATCAACACCCACAACCTGCGAGTACATAAGGGGGCGAAGCTGGAAGACCTCATCAAGAAGATTCCTGGAATGGATTTTGACAAGGAGAGCAGACTGCTCTCCTTCAATGGAAAACTGCTTAATGGAGTCAACATCAACGGTCAAACATTTATGGGCAACGACATCGCAGCCGCATTGGAAAATCTGCCAGCCGACGCCATAGAGCTGCTGCAACTCTACAACATGCTTTCGGAGATGGAAAAGATGACAGGAGTAAGCAACGGATCGGAAGATTTCGTCTTGAACATAAAAACCAAAAACACATACAACGGAAGCCTCTCCGGTTCGTTGACCGCCGAACACGGAAACCACGGCAGGCGGCGGGACGAAGCGCAGGCCAACATGTTCAACGCCAATGGCGAAAACATCTCTATCATAGCTCGTAGCGATAACCTTGGCAACATGAATGCGCTGAAAGGGAATTTCCAGAATATGTTGTCGGGCAATATCGTGAAGAAAATAGGCCGGAAAATGACGTTGAACGGAAGCGTGTCCGTCAACTCTTTCCACAACGTAAGCGAGAGCGACGACTACGACGAGCAATACCTCTCATCGGGCACGAAGCACCAAGAATCATCCTCATTGGTGTCCGGAAAGAATCATAATGACTTTGCCAACTTTTCCATGAGCTACAAAATCGACGAGAAAACCCTTTTAAACGTCAACGCCAACGGAAGCCGTGGGCAAACGGTCAGTCAAACCGACAACAAGACGGAGCTGTACGAGAAGAATTCTGCCATACTTCCCCTGACCTCCGGCATGCTGCAAGTCAGCTCCACGAGCAAGGCAGCAAACTATAACCTGTCGGCCGATTTTACCCGCCGTTTGAATAAATCCGGAACCTCCATCAGCCTGACGGCCGCCATCAATGGAAATTCAACCCGAACGGAAAGCGTCAGCCTGTCGCAAACCCGATACCATCGGTTGAAAAATACGGCGGGCAATGATTCTTTGCTTGTGCGCAACCTATATCAAGAAACACCCTCCAATCAGCATAACGGCCATGTTTCCCTGCTTCTTACGCAACCTGTCGATAAACGTTTGCGCTTGCAAGCCGGCTATGGGGTGCTATACAGAAAGACAGGCAACAGCCTCGACAGCTACGACCACATTGCGCAAACAAAACAACGCATAGACAGCTTGAGCAATGAAAGCAAACTCACCACAACGGGGCAGGAACTTACGCTGAGGATGGACTATAAAGGCAACTCATGGCACATTACCGGCGGCATTGTAATCGAACTGCAACGACGAAACATAAGCCGGAAAATTTTTTCCGCATCCATAGACACAACCGTCAAGGCAACGGAATACAAACCGGACTTCAGCGCCAAACGGCGAAAGGGCAAAATGGCGATAGAGTTCAAATATAACGGAAACAGTACACAACCCTCCATACACTCGCTTCTCACATCGGGCGACATAAGTAATCCGTTATCCATAAGGATAGGCAATCCCCATTTAAAAGCCTCCTACCGGCAACAGTTCGGAGTCAATCTGGAAGAAAACAAAACCGGATTGACGCTTTCCGGTAATTTCCGGAATACGTTCAACGATTTCGCCGAGGAGGTGCTGTACAACAATAAGACGGGGGCACGCACTTACCGCACAGTCAATATCGACGGCAATTGGCTGGCAGAGGGCATGCTGCAATGGCAGAAACTGTTGGGGAAATTCCTTGTTTCGGCAAGAGCAAGGGCTTCTATTCAGAACTCGGTCGGCCTTTTCAATGAAAATGCTCAAACGGAAGCAACCAAAAGCAGGACGCGCACCACAGGAAACAATATCAACCTGAAATGTAGTTATCAGCCACAGTGGGGATACATCGAACTGAGCGGAGGATGGCAGACGTACCGTTCGCATAACCTCCTGACTGATACGCATCTCGAAACCAGTGATTATAACATAGGCATAAGCGGCAGCATAGAGTTGCCTTATAATATAGAAGCCAGAAGCGATGCCGCCTGCTATTTGCGACGCGGCACCTATGCCACAAGTGCCGACGACCAATGGCTGTGGAATCTGGCCGTTTCGTGGAGCTTCCTCAAAAAGAAGCAGGCAATGCTTTCTTTCAGTTGGAACGACATTCTGAACAGACGAAACAACCTTGTCCGCTCTATAACCGCCTACAGCTATCACGAATCCTATCGCCCGCAAATCAGAAGCTACGTGCTTCTATCCCTTAAATATAATTTTAATCTTACCAGAACCCGGAAGAATCATCCCCATAAATAAGGATATAAATTCCGCAAAATCATAATTTTAAGGTATTGTATGTTTTTTACAGCACCATTACCTTTGTTCTGAAATAATTTATTTTTTTAACAGAATGAAAACAAGAAAATTTGTATTGCCTTTAATGGCCGCTTTTATTTTAGGATTCAGTTCCTGCAGCAAGGACGACGGTCCTGCTTACAGTGCTACTGTATTGAAAAATACCGAATTGATGACAGTTTTAAAATCCAAAGGGTATATTTTCGACAAAGAGGGGAAGTTAGAGCTTAACGACAAGGTCAACGCAACGGTGTCACTCGATTTAAGCGGAACAAAAATTGCCGACTTCACGGGGTTGGACATTCTTCCCAACCTCAAAGAGGTGAAACTCTCTGATAACGGCTACGGCCCGTCGTTCGATTTTGCCAAACTGCCTAAGCAGATTACCGGTATCGACCTTACGGGTAACGATATACACAATTATGATAATCTGGTAAAAGTGGAGGTGGAGGAAAATGGCGATGAAACAGTCACCAACCTGCGCGACATCACTAAACTCTACTTGCCTGCGGAGGCTAAGTTCAACATCAAAGACCTCGTACGTTTCTATCGCAAAAACGAAGAAAACATAAAGTCGGGCAAAATGGATGTAAAAATGATAGATGATAATGGCGCACTCTCCAAATACAACACGTTGCGCACTGTTCCCGATGAGAAAATCAGGGCAAATTTCAAAAAACATTTTTCAAGCATCTTTGCCGACGACGGCATCCATATAGATATAAATAAGCAACTAAGCATTAAGGATAAGCTGAATGCTTGTGTCTTGAACAAAGCGTATGGAGTAAAGAGCGCAGAAACATTGGAAGGCGTGCAATATATTATTGAGAACCCATATTGGGAAGGTAAAACTTTTACTATAGCATTGTCTAAAAAAGTAAAACTTCCATACATGAACTTGACTTCTGGTATTTCATACATGTATATTTCAAATGTAGATGTGCCGGATGGAATGGAATTTAAAAATGCTACAAAACTTACAACTATAAGCTGGACAACATCAACCGGTCTTAAAAAAGTTGATTTAAGCCAAAGTTCAGAATTCGGTCAGAGAGATATAGAAATGGAACAGAATGGACCTCATGGCTCTGCTTTAATTTTTATAGATTGCCCAGACTTAACGGAAATCATTTTACCTTCTAAAACAGGATTACGGGCTTGGCAGATTATATTGGCCAACTTGACCAATTTCAAGAAAGTAGACTTGTCTAATTTTAAATTAATAGAGACATTGGGAATAGGCGATTTACCGGAAGATTGTGCTATTGTCTACCCAAACTTAACAGAATTCCACACACATTTTAATGTTACAACTTACGGCTGTACTCAAAAAACATTCGACAGACAAGTTACAAAAGATTTTATAAAGAAATATTTTGTCAATATGAATCCTCAACGTTTGATGGAATCAACAACCCTTTACTTCAAACCTGCAATAAGAGGAGTTACATGGTCATCACTTATTAAATAATAATTAAAACTTAGTATCTATGAAACAACTTATGATTTCTACCGTTTTAACGGTAATGTGCCTTTTGGGAATAGTTACCAACGCTAATGCACAAGCTGGTTCTTATAATGGAACGTTAAGTAACGTCACGATGAATGGAAAGTTATACGATAATGTTACAGGTCAAGATTTTGAATTAACAAGTCTTGGTAACAATCTATATCGTTTGACAGGCGAAGTTGGTCCTATCGGGAAAATGCCCGGAACCATCTATGTTGATGTTAATATTGCAATTAACAATGGTGTCATTACCTCAAGTACACCTATAAATGGTGTAGCAGGATATTTGGCATTCACAATAGGAGGTTCAATTAATATAAAACTGAGCAGCCTAACCGGTACATTAGTAAATAATAATTTGCATTTTGTTCTTAATACTTATGCCGGTTGGCAATCTCTTCCTATATTCCCTGCATCTGTAACCTTTGACGGAACTCTCCAACCATAATCAGAGAGAATGCCTATAAGATGTTTTAATGTGGTGTCTTTGCCTCTTGATGCTTTTCTTTTTTTGGTTCTTTTGTGTAACAGTGATGACCATAAAAAGAGAAAAACCGATACAGAATGTGTCAACGAGGCAAAGACTATATTATATTGTGAATAAGATATCAACAAAGAAAAGAGGAGTCTAAACTATAATATTAAATAACTAAATAAGTATGCTAATGAAATTATTAAAATGGAATATTTATCTCTTGGCCCTTTTATTCTTGGGAATGTCGTCTTGCAGCAGTGATGAAAGATTAGAACAAAAGCCCGCCAACGAAGAATACCTCGAAAAGGCAAAGACTATACTGAACGGAGACATTGTGTTGTCAACAAAAGCCACAATGAGTGGTGTTGACAAAACTCTTCTTCCCCAAGGATGCCCTACGAAATTTAACTTCAAATGGGAAAAAGACAGTATGCAATTGTCGCTCAACGGATTCTCCGTAGGTAAAATGCCGCTAATAGTCTACTTCTCTTGCAAATGCAAGTTCATGCAGCTAAATTATTATGAGAAAAATGAATATGGAGGCGACGGGTGGATAAAGTTCGTCGGTAAAGACGGAAGTGTCACCGGAGATAACAAAGACGATTCCGGAGTACAGAAAGGCAGCGGAGCCGGCGTTATAGGCTATTTAAATGTAAAGACGGAAGAACTCATCTTTATTGTCGACTACAACATGATGAGTGTGCGCTCCGAATGCTTCTTACAAACCATCGACAAAAACCGTATCAAGAATTACGAGGAAGAGTTTGCCCAATATGAAAGGGACTTGGAGGCCTACAAAAAAGAGCACGGATTGTAAAGAAAGCGGAAAAGTCTTCATCAAATAAAATTCTTTATAAGTATCACTTACAAATAATCCCAAAAAACGGTATATATCAAATGAAAGCTAAAATCATTTTCCCTTTCTTTTTCTTTGTATACACTATCGCTATATTTTCATCTTGTAAAAAGGATGAAGATACATCACTCAATGATAGATCGAAAGAGAAAGATTCGTATTGGGGATATTTTAAAGGTTCTGTCAACGGAAAATATGTTCAGTTGGACAACAGTGAGCGTACCGATAACTTATCCATGCCTATTTATAGCATACGCGAGAGCTTTTATGCAAAACAAGCATGGACAGGGATTGATTCTATAAATATTCTAAATACGGGTATTGGCATTGACGAAAAGACTCAACTCTATATCAGACTATATAAATTGAATGTCGGTGTACGCAACTTAGGTACATACGATTTTGATCCGAAAGCATGGTATGAGAGTAATATAAAACTAACCAAAGCCTTTCCAAATGGCAATATAATTTACGAAGCCAACAGCCGTAATCCTTTCAAGGTCGAAATAACAAACGTTACTTGGCTTTCCTATATGGATCCCATTATTGATGTTAAATTAGAAGGAATTCTTTACAATGAGAAGAATCCCGAAGATTCGATAATCATACACGCCGGGTATGGAAGTCGATAATCCTTTATTTTATTAATCTTTAATCATCAATTACTTTCTTAAAAAGATAAAAACAGAAATAAAGATGCAAATGAAATACATTGTTTTTGCTCTATGTAGCCTGCTTGTTGCAGCAAACACGCAGGCGCAACATAGGGTAAAAATCACTGTGCAGGAAAAAGGGACGCAACAGCCTTTAATCGGGGCAAGCATCAGTTTTTCTACTCACAAAGACATGGCGAAAGCCCTGCACTGCATAACGAATGTGGAGGGAAAGGCTGTTATAGAGGCCGAAAAAGGGAAAAACATATATTATAAGGTGAGCGCAATCGGCTATGTTCCGATAACGGACAGCTTCCCGCCGACAATAGATGAAGCAACAATTACGATGCAGGAAGACGTAATACACCTGAACGATGTTGTTGTAACAGGGTCGCGCACGGAACGCCCCATCAAGCTGGCACCCATCACCACACAAGTGCTGGGGGGCAAGGCACTTGTGGATGCCGGATACAGCGACCTGCAGCATGCCCTGCAACAGGAAACGCCGGGAATGAACATACAGAAAGTGGGCTTCGGCAATGAAATTTCGATGCAGGGGCTCGACGCACGTCACGTCCTCTTTTTGCAAGACGGCGAGCGCATGACCGGCGACATGGCCGGCAATTTGGATTATGAGCGGTTCAACCTGCATGCCATCGATCGCGTGGAGATAGTAAAAGGCGCAAGCAGCACGCTTTATGGCAGCAGGGCTTCGGGAGCCGTGATTAATCTCATCTCGAAGAAAACCGTAAAACCGCTCGACATACAGGCGGGCGTGCGCTGGGCACAGATGAACGAACGTAACTATAAGAATCCCTCTCCGAAAGATTTCCTGTATATGTTCGAGAAAAACAGCGACCGCCCTAATCTTCAGGCATGGTTGTCGGCAGGTGTCAAACACAAGGCTTTTACTTCTCAGACGGATGTGTGGTATAGCGAAAGCGACGCTTTCTACATGTATCAGGCGGATAATGACATCAAGGTGTACACCAAGGAGGCCAACCCTTTTCTGCCACACGACATTACATTGAAGAGCGTGGCAACACGCTCGCCGATGGGCATCGAGGGAACAGAGCATATTTCCGCTGCACAGAAGTTCTATTATGAACCCGGCAAGAACCTATCCGTTCAGGCATACGGTTCGATGTTTTTCATGAACTCATACGACCTGATACAGGACATGAACTTCTCGCAAAGCCGCGATTTCATGGCAGGCCTGAAAGTGAGGTATAACGTGAAAGACTGGTTCACCGTCAACATGAGCATGCACAGCGACTTTTACGACCGCTTCAAGCGGCACGAAAGAATCGACACACGCAAGAAAGTATACAAAAGCCGTATCTTGCAACCCCGCCTGACACTGACAAGCGATTATTTCAAAGGGCACAACATCATATTCGGCGTGGAGCATATCAGCGACGACCTGACAAGCGACCGCTTCGTAAACCGGAAGATGACCACTCGTTCGCTGCGCGAAACAGAGTATTTCCTGCAAGAGGAATGGACGCCCAACGACCGGTGGATGCTCTCGACAGGCGTACGAACCAACTTCTCCGAAGCTTTCGGTTTCATGTGGATGCCCAAAGTGGCGGTGAAGTATTCGCCCGACAACCATTGGGCCATACGCGCCAATTATTCGATGGGTTACCGTGCCCCCAGCATCAAAGAGTTGTTCTTCAATTGGGATCATCTGGGCATGTTTCAAATCAAAGGAAACGAAGAACTGAAACCGGAAAAAAACAACTACTTCTCTATAGGCGCGGAATACAGCCGCGACAGGTTCTTCGTGAATGTCAACGCATACGGCAACTTCTTCAGAAAAAAAATAGAAGGTGTTTGGCACATCTACGATATGCAATACAACTTTGAATATACAAATCTGAGCAGCCAACGTATGTTGGGAGTGGAGGCCATCTTAAAATGGCACGTATGCGATTATTTGACACTCAACGGCACATACAGCTACGTCAATGTGAGCAAACAGGACGGAATACAGGTGAACACCACATCGCCACACGCCGCAACAGGCAGCCTCGACTATACGCTCAATAAGAGGAACTATCGGCTGAAAACCATCTTCAGCGCTTCGCTGATGGGCGAAAAGAATTTCGACGTGCAAGACCGCGTATGGGTGGAAGAGCACAAAAAGAGCTACGACGCATATTTCCGTTGCACATTGCCGACGTATGTGCTCTGCAATCTCTCTGTTGTGCAGACTTTCCATAACAAGGTGAAACTGGCGGTGGGAGTGGACAATCTTTTCAATTATGTTCCCCATACGCTGGGTTCGGGCATCACTATGTTCAACGTGCCTGCCACTGCCGGGGCGAAAGGATATGTGCAAGTAGAATTCCTTGTAGACGATATTGTGAAATTATTAAAACGAAAGAAATGAAACATTATTTCCTGACAATACTTTGGACTGCCCTCACGTTGGCTTCTTGCGTTGATTATGACGCAGAGCCTTTCACGGGAAAAGTGCTGCCTCGCAACACGGGATATACCACCGGCGTAACCAACGACTGGCTATATATCAACCTGCGAACCGGACAAATATTCAATCGATACAAAGTGAACGCCGATATCACCGAGGGTGAGCAAAAAGACCGGACCGATTGGGACTTGGCTTTTTGCGGCTACCGCATGCGTACAAACAGCGGCACGTCGGGGAACGGACAGGGCGGTGCCGCCGATTTAGGAAGCGGGGCGTACGAAAAGTGGCAAACCGTATCGCAATTGCCTTCCGATATCCAATGGGCTGTAGACGACCACTCCGTGTACATCACCATGTCGCGCAATGACTGGAACAAATATCTCATCGCTCATAAACTGGATTTCCAGCAAAACCCATGGTTTGACCCTAACCGGGGACCAGCAACCACATTGACGGATGCGAACCCTGTATTGGCAAAGGCCATGACTTTTTCCGGTCCGCCACCCGTTTATACTCCCTCGTTTCATACATACGTGGTGCGCACGGCCGACGGGCAGAGGTATTTCAAAATACAAATCATCAGTTGGTATAAGGCCGATGTGGAAATTGGCGATACGGGCGGACAAATGAGTTATTATTGCGATGAATTGAAATAATACCCGACGAACAGAATATAATATAAGAGAGGATGAGGCAAAACACATTGGACTTCCTGATATTATATCATAATGCAGGAGGCTTTGTTTTTTGCCACGTCTTCTCTATATGTACAATGTAACGTATCCTTTTAAAAGCAATCAGAACTCGCTCGTGAAGTGGAATTTAATATGTTTGAAGTCCATTTGAGCCATCTGAAGCACATATCCGCTATCGGCCAAGAACACATCCCTGCCCTCACGGTCTTTAGCCATATACTGGTATTTACGTTTTTTGAATGCCTCCAGCTCTGCGGCATCATCGCTCTCAATCCAGCAGGCTTTGTAGAGGCTGAGGGGTTCCCAACGGCACTTGGCACTATATTCATTCTCCAAACGATACTGGATAACCTCGAATTGGAGCTGTCCCACCGTGCCGATAATCTTACGACCGTTGAACTGGTTGACAAACAACTGCGCCACACCTTCGTCCATCAGTTGGTCGATGCCCTTGGCAAGCTGTTTCTGCTTCATCGGGTCGGCGTTCTCAATGTATTTGAACATCTCAGGAGAGAAACTGGGCAGGCCGCGGAAGTGCAGCATCTCGCCCTCGGTCAGCGTATCGCCAATCTTGAACGTGCCGTTGTCGGGCAGACCGATGATATCTCCCGCCCATGCCTCGTCGACGGTGGTCTTTCGCTGCGCCATGAACTGTGTGGGCGACGAGAAACGCATCGTCTTGCCATGACGCACGTGCAGATAGGGAGCATTGCGCGTGAACTTGCCGGAACATATCTTACAGAAAGCGATGCAGGAGCGATGATTAGGGTCGATGTTGGCGGTAATCTTGAAGATAAATCCGGTGAATTTGGGTTCCTCCGGCTCAACCTCACGCTCTTCGGCCATCACGGGACGAGGGCTGGGAGCAATCTCTACAAAGGTGTTCAGCAGTTCCTCCACACCGAAATTATTCAGTGCCGAGCCGAAGAACACCGGAGCCAACGTTCCCTTGAGGTACTCTTCCTTATCGAAATCGGGATAAACGCCGTCCAGCAACTCCAACTCGCCGCGCAACTTGCCGGCCAGTTGAGCGCCAATCCGCGCATCCAACTCTTCGGTATCGATATCTACCTCTACCTTCTCGGCCACCACTTGTTTGGAGGGCTGGTAAAGATTCAGGTTCCGCTCGTAGATGTTATATACCCCCTTGAAACGGATACCGCTCTCGATGGGCCAAGTCAACGGGCGCACATGGATGGCAAGCTCTTCTTCCAACTCGTCCAGCAAGTCGAAAGGATCTTTGGCTTCACGGTCCATCTTGTTGACAAAGATGATTACAGGCGTATTGCGCATGCGGCACACCTCCATCAACTTGCGGGTCTGTGTCTCCACACCTTTCGCACCATCCACTACAATGATCACGCTATCTACGGCAGTCAGTGTGCGGTAGGTATCTTCGGCAAAGTCCTGATGGCCGGGAGTGTCGAGAATATTCACTTTATAGTCTTGATAGTCAAACTCCATCACCGAGGTGGTTACAGATATACCGCGTTGCTTCTCGATGTCCATCCAGTCGGACGTTGCCGTCTTCTTTATCTTGTTACTCTTCACTGCGCCCGCCACCTGTATCTGTCCGCCGAAAAGCAGCAGTTTCTCTGTCAACGATGTTTTACCGGCATCCGGATGCGCAATAATGGCAAATGTTCTCCGACGATCTATTTCATTCATATTTCATTCAAAATTGGGATATCTCATCTTCCCACATTCAGCTTCTTGATGCAGGCACCAAGACTATCCATCCAATGCGGAATTTCAATATCAAACGTTTTCTTTATTTTTGTCTTATCTAGTACGGAATAATGCGGACGCGGAGCTTTAGCCGGGAATTCATCCGTATGCAGAGGACTTACTTTGCAAGTCGTTATGCCGGCCAGCCGATGAATGGCCAACGTAAAATCATACCAAGAACAAACTCCCTCATTGCTGAAATGGTAAACACCGGGCACAATCCCCCGATTGATTGCCGAGAAAATGGCGCAAGCCAAATCATAAGCATAAGTCGGCGTACCTATCTGGTCGAAGACAACACCCAGCGTGTCACGTTCCTGTCCCAACTTGAGCATGGTCTTCACAAAGTTGTTGCCATAGATGGAATACAGCCAAGCCGTACGGATAATTATTGCACGGCTGCAATTCGCCATGACCGCCTGCTCACCCGCCAACTTGGTAGCTCCATACACCGAATTGGGGCAAGGAGCCGCCTCCTCGGTATACGGGAGATGCCCCGTTCCGTCGAACACATAATCCGTGGATATATGTATCAACGCTGTGCCACAAACCTCGGCGGCAGCGGCCAGATAGCCCGGAGCCACATGATTCAGTTTATCGCAAAACTCCTGATTGTCTTCCGCCTTGTCCACGGCCGTATATGCGGCGCAATTCACGATAACGTCGATCCGATTGCTTTTCACGAACTCATGCACAGCCTGTTCGTCGCAAATGTCCAGCTCCTGTACATCAGTGAAAAAATAGGTGTGACGGGCATGCTCTTCCGACAACACTTGCATCTCGTTGCCAAGTTGACCGTTGGCGCCGGTTACTAAAATATTCATTTAAACAAGTTACACTTTAAATATGGATGTTACGATGAACAATTCTTTTTTAATCAAGTTCCAGCTCCCCCCGCTTCTCCTTGTCATAATAATTGGCAAGCAGAGAGATAAAGCTGCTGACAGCCTTCATGGCCTTGGACGTGCCCTCACTGATTTCTTTCTTCTGCAAACGCAGCAACAGCACGCCATAAAGCGCCTCGAAACATGTCTCTATTTCCGACTCTTCCTGCCGACCGTTCCTTCGGCACAACTCCACGATGAACGGCAATGCCTTGAAGTAAGCCGCATTATAGAACGGATATTTGGTGGAGGCCAGCAATGCTCCATGCAGCTCCGTCAGGTTTTGAACCACATTCCGGTTGATTTGCAGATGTCCTTTCTCCGTGACGCCTTCGGCACGCATCATATCAGCGAGGTTTCCATACCACTCTTCCAATGCGGCACGCTCCTCCTCCGGATAACGCATAACGATATTATCGCGCAAGCGGTCTGTATCGCATCCATTGGCACGGAGCAGGTCTTCCACCTGCCACATATATATAAGGTATTCGGCTATGTTTTTTTCTTTCAGTTGCTGTGCAATCTTCATTTCGGAAACCATCAATTATACACGATATTCGCTAATACAACGATTCGCCCATCAGCGTAAACACCAGTCCAAGAACGGACACCACCATGACAATGCCTCCGATGATCCGGTTCAATATCCAGATGCCGCGCAGATTGAATTGTGCACGGACTTTATTGACAAAGAAAGTAATGCCAAACCACCAAGCCAAAGCACCCAATGCGATGGCCAAGTATCCGGTGACAGCCTCGAAAACCAATACCCCTTCGCTTACAAAAGCAAACCGGGCAAACAGACCGACAAACAAGAAAATAATCAGAGGATTGGAAAGCGTGACGGCAAACGCCGTTATGAAGTTATGGAAATAAGAACCTTTGTTCGTGGAGACCGGACGAATAGACTGCACCGGATTACTACGGAACGTATAAATACCGAAAACCAGCAACAGGATGCTCCCGAAAAGTTGCAGATAGAAAATATTCTTGTTGACGTAATCAAAGACGAAACTCATCCCGTAGCCCGTCAGCAAAGCATAGGCAATATCGCTCAACGAAGCTCCCATCCCGGTTACAAAACCATACCACCGCCCTTTATTCAAAGTGCGCTGAATGCACAACACACCTACAGGACCCAACGGTGCGGACACAATTATACCTATTATGAATCCTTTCCACAATATATCAAATATGGTCTCTATCTGAATCATGGGTGCAAATATCGGACTTTTTTACGAAAAGAACCAATAGTGTTAACGTTTTTTCCACAGTATTCTCACATCAATGTCATTTCTTTGTTTCCGTCCTGAATAATGCCTGCTACCGCTTACTTAAAATCTGTTTTGAAAGAAAAACCTGCAAAAACTATTGCATCCCATATCAATCCATGAAATATTACCAGAATTCGGTATAGGCGCTTACTTTTGCTAAGTTTGACAGCTGCAAACCTTTGTCGTGACAGAGGCAAGTGTCCAAGCCGACAGACACAAGTCCTTGACACGTCAGACACAAGTGTTTGAGCCGTCAGAGACAAGTGCCTGACAAGGCGGAAACAAGCCACTGATATCCAACGTGATATACTTCAAAAACAAGCCTTCAGGTGAAACCATCGACCTGCTTCTTATCCCGAACCCGGATAAACATTACACGCAAGCCCTGTTTTTTTATTATCAATCTTTTTACCTCCACGGCGATTTTCCTTATCTTTGCCACACAAAACGAAGAGGATGCTTGAAAAAGTGACTCCGGCGATAAGACCGTAATTCATAAAATCGTAAATACAACCATGATTCTTTTTTTCAGAACCCCGTCCAAGAGCGTGATTGCCGCAGAGTGCGACCGCAACCTCAATCAGGCAGACAGCGACAAACTCTGCTGGCTTTTTGGAGAAGCCGCCCCCGAAAGTGAAGACAACCTGAAAGGACATTTCGTAGGCCCGCGTCGCGAAATGATTACCCCTTGGAGCACAAATGCCGTAGAAATCACTCAGAACATGGGCTTGAACGGCATAACCCGCATCGAGGAATACTTTCCCGTGAAAGACGAGAACGCAGACCACGACCCTATGCTGCAACGCATGTACAAAGGTCTCGACCAGAACATATTTACCACAAACCGCCGGCCGGAACCCATCGTACACATCGAAGACCTGGAAGCATACAACGAAAAAGAAGGCCTGGCCCTCTCCAAAGAAGAAATGGACTACCTTAAGAAGGTGGAAAAAGACCTCGGCCGCAGGCTGACCGATTCCGAAGTATTCGGCTTCGCGCAAATCAACTCGGAACACTGCCGACACAAAATCTTCGGCGGAACATTCATCATCGACGGCGTGGAACAAGAGTCGTCGCTCTTCCAAATGATAAAAAAGACCACACAAGAAAATCCCAATAAAATTATTTCCGCCTACAAAGACAACGTAGCCTTTGCCGAAGGACCGGTCATCGAGCAGTTTGCTCCGGCCGACCACTCCAAGCCCGATTATTTTCGGATGAAAGACATCAAGAGCGTCATCTCGCTGAAAGCGGAAACACACAACTTCCCCACTACCGTGGAACCGTTCAACGGCGCTTCTACCGGCACAGGCGGCGAAATCCGCGACCGTATGGGCGGCGGAAAAGGCTCATGGCCGATTGCAGGGACCGCCGTCTACATGACATCCTATCCCCGCACGGACGAAGGACGCACTTGGGAAGAAATCTTGCCGGTGCGCAAATGGCTGTATCAAACCCCGGAACAAATCCTGATCAAAGCATCCAACGGTGCCAGCGATTTTGGAAACAAGTTCGGTCAGCCTCTGATTTGCGGTTCCGTGCTCACTTTCGAGCATAAAGAGAATGACGAGACATACGGATACGACAAGGTCATCATGCTGGCCGGCGGCGTGGGATACGGCACTCAACGCGACTGCCTGAAAGGCAAACCCGAAGCCGGAAACAAAGTGGTGGTCATCGGAGGAGATAATTATCGCATCGGTTTGGGAGGCGGTTCCGTTTCTTCCGTAGATACCGGACGATACAGCAGCGGCATCGAACTGAATGCCGTGCAACGCGCCAACGCCGAGATGCAGAAACGTGCCTACAACGTGGTACGCGCGCTCTGTGAGGAAGATACCAATCCGGTTGTTTCCATCCACGACCACGGCTCGGCCGGACACGTCAACTGTTTGTCAGAACTCGTGGAAGAGTGCGGCGGCCTGATTGATATGAGCAAGCTGCCCATCGGCGACAAGACATTGTCGGCAAAGGAGATTATAGCCAACGAGAGTCAGGAGCGTATGGGACTGCTGATTCAGGAAGAAGCCATCGAACACGTGCGCAAGATTGCCGAACGCGAACGCGCTCCGATGTACGTAGTGGGCGAAACCACCGGCGACCATCGCTTTGCTTTCCAACAGGCGGATGGCATACGTCCGTTCGACCTTGCCGTAGAACAGATGTTCGGCTCGTCTCCAAAGACCTATATGGTGGATAAGACCGTGGAACGTCACTACGAGATGCCGAAATACCAACTTTCGCAACTGCACGAATATCTTACCAACGTGCTCCAACTGGAAGCCGTGGCTTGCAAAGATTGGCTGACAAACAAGGCAGACCGTTCCGTAACGGGCAGAGTGGCCCGCCAGCAATGCCAAGGCGAATTGCAGTTGCCGTTGAGCGACTGCGGTGTGGTGGCTTTGGACTACCGTGGCGAAAAAGGCATTGCCACCTCTTTGGGTCATGCCCCCCAAGCCGCGCTTGCCGACCCGGCTGCCGGCTCCATACTCTCCGTCAGCGAAGCGCTGACCAACTTGGTCTGGGCACCGCTTGCCGAAGGGCTGGACAGCGTATCGCTCTCCGCCAACTGGATGTGGCCTTGCCGTTCGCAGGAAGGCGAAGACGCCCGCCTCTACAAGGCTGTAAAAGCGTTGAGCGACTTCTGCTGCGCCTTACAAATCAATGTGCCTACCGGCAAAGACTCCCTCTCCATGACACAGAAATATCCCGACGGCAGCAAGGTCATTGCTCCGGGCACGGTGATCGTTTCTGCCGGCGGTGAAGTCTCCGACATAAAGAAAGTTGTTTCGCCGGTGTTGGTCAACAACGAAAAGAGCACTCTCTATCACATCGACTTCAGCTTCGATAACCTGAAGCTGGGTGGTTCCGCTTTCGCACAATCACTGGGCAAAGTGGGCGACGACGTTCCTTGCGTGCAGGATGCCGAGTATTTCCGTGATGCTTTCCTTGCCGTGCAGGAACTGGTGAACAAGGGATTGATTCTTGCCGGACACGACATTTCGGCCGGCGGCCTCATCACCACACTGCTGGAGATGTGTTTTGCCAACGTTGAAGGCGGCATGGAAATCAATCTGGACAAAATCAAGGAACAAGACCTCATCAAAATCCTGTTTGCAGAAAATCCGGGTATCGTGATTCAGGTAAGCGACAAGCATAGGGACGAAGTGAAACGTATCATGGAAGATGCAGGAGTAGGCTACGTCGCACTCGGCAAGCCGACAGACGAACGCCACATCCTTGTATCGAAAAATGGCGCCACCTACCAGTTCGGCATCGACTACATGCGCGATGTGTGGTACTCCACATCTTACCTGCTCGACCGCAAGCAATCCATGAACGGCTGCGCCAAGAAACGTTTCGAGAATTACAAGATGCAACCGTTGGAATTTGCGTTCAAGCCCGATTTCACAGGCAAGTTCTCCCAATTTGGCATCGACCCGAACCGCCGCACGCCATCGGGCATCCGTGCAGTCGTTATCCGCGAGAAAGGCTCGAACAGCGAGCGTGAGATGGCATACGCCCTCTACTTGGCAGGTTTCGACGTAAGAGACGTGACCATGACCGACCTCATCAGCGGACGCGAAACATTGGAAGACGTGAACATGGTGACCTACGTCGGCGGTTTTTCCAACTCAGACGTTCTCGGTTCGGCCAAAGGATGGGCGGGAGGATTCCTCTACAACCCCAAAGCGAAAGAAGCACTCGACAAGTTCTATGCCCGCGAAGATACCCTGTCGCTGGGCATCTGCAACGGGTGCCAACTGATGATGGAGCTTGGGCTCATCAACCCCGAACACAAGAAAAAGGGCAAAATGCTGCATAATGATTCGCATAAATTCGAGTCCGAATTCGCCGGCGTGGTGATTCCCGCCAACCGCAGTGTGATGTTCGGTTCGTTGAGCGGCAGCAAAATCGGCGTATGGGTGGCCCACGGCGAAGGAAAATTCTCATTGCCGTATGACGAGGACCGATACAACGTGGTAGCCAAGTTCAATTATGACGAATATCCCGGCAATCCCAACGGTTCCGACTATTCGGTAGCGGCACTGGCAAGCGCCGACGGACGTCACCTCGCCATGATGCCCCACCCCGAACGTTCCATCCTGCCCTGGCAGAACGGCTGTTATCCGGCAGAGCGCATAAACAGCGACCAAATCACTCCGTGGATGGAAGCGTTTGTCAATGCGCGCAAGTGGATAGAGGAGAAGATGAAAAAGTAACGATGTAACAAAGACATACACACAAAGACAGCGTGCCAAGGCTCTTTCGGGAACCTTGGCACGTTTCGTTTCTACCGCTACCCGCACAGGAGAGCCCGGAAGCCTTTCTTCCTCTAACATTCCGACATTGACACAGATGAGGAGCAAGACATAAAACAGTTATCTCTCCATCCGTTTGTTCTTTCCAAACAAAAACATTATTTTTGTAGTGGCTTTATGACTCTTGTCTACCGGCATCAATCTCAAAAACACCAGACAATCATGAAAAGGTTCTTTTTTTTCTTCACGTCACTATTTTCCCTTGTGTGCCCGGCACAAATCGACAAACACAGTGCTCTTGAAAACGAACTAATCAATAACCCCACAAGTGCCCCCATCCAAGATTCTTTTCAAATCAGTCTTTGGGTGTTGGCGCTTTACACCATTGTCATCATAGCGGCGGCAAGTACAATCATGCTCATCATCCTCATGCGGCAACAGCGAAAAGCCGCCGATGAAAAAATGCGTTTCTTCATCAACGCGGCCCACAACATACGCACACCGCTGACACTGATAAAAGCTCCCTTGGAAGAACTGGCAGAGCAAGAAAACCTGAGCGAAAACGGACAAAGAAATGCCGGTACTGCATTGCGAAACGTAAATGCCTTGTTGCAACTTACCACCAATCTCGTCAACCTTGAGCGCATAGACACCTACTCCGACTCCTTGTATATATCCGAATACGAGCTGAATACCTATATAGCAGAAACCGTAGACGCATTTCGCCCCCATGCCGACGTCAAGCATATCAACCTGACCAGCCAAAGCGACTTCCGCTACCAGAACGTATGGATTGACAAAGACAAGATGGACGCCATCCTGAAGAACTTGTTATCGAATGCCTTGAAATACACCCCCGAAGGAGGAAAGGTAGACATCTCTGCCCACGAAACGGACGACACATGGAGCATTGCAGTAACCGATACGGGTATCGGCATTCCGGCATCGGAACAAAAACAGCTTTTCAAGAAACATTTCCGGGGCAGGAATGCCGTCAACTCCCAAGTAACGGGAAGCGGCATCGGGCTGCTCTTGGTGTGGAAACTTGTCAGGCTGCATAAAGGGAAGCTGAAACTCAACAGTACGGAAGGAAGCGGCACGTGCGTCAAGATTACTTTTCCAAAAAGGAAAGAAGCGTTCGACAAGGCCGTGCAATGCCCCAATGCCAGACACACGCAGATGGTTTATTCGACAGCCGGAGTGCCGGTCAACGTTCCTGCCCCGTCGCTTACACATAAGAGTAACGAAGGCCAACCGTCCGACGGCAGCACCCGGCAAAAGATACTGATTGTGGAAGACAACAGTGAACTGAGGGAGTACCTGCGCGGCAGCTTGTCCGAACAGTATGACACACGCGTATGCTCCAACGGGAAAGAGGCTCTTACGTTTGCCGGGGAATATCTGCCCGACTTGATTATTTCAGACATCATGATACCCGGACTGAAAGGAGACGAGTTGTGCCATGCCCTGAAGAATGACATCAACACCTCTCACATTCCCTTCATTCTGCTCACGGCCCTGAATACGGACAGAAACATCATTGAGGGCCTGCAAAGCGGAGCAGACGAATACCTCGTGAAGCCTTTCAACATAGGCATATTACGTGCAAGCATAGCCAACCTGCTGGCCAACCGCAAACTGCTGCGCCAGAAGTTTGCCAACCTTGAACTGAACGAGGACAAGAACGGCACAGATTGCATCAATTGTTCCACAGACTTGGACTGGAGATTCGTTGCCACCGTGAAGAAAGAAGTGGAAGCGAATATGGAGCAACCCAACTTCAACGTAGACGCGCTTTGCAACCTGATGAACATGAGCAGAACCAGCTTTTACAATAAGATAAAAGCCCTGACGGACCAAGCTCCGGCCGACTACATCCGGTTGATTCGGTTGAACCATGCCGCCCAGCTCCTGAAAGAGCAACGATACAGCATTACAGAAATATCGGAGAAAACAGGGTTCAGCGACGCTAAATACTTCCGCGAAGTATTCAAGAAGCACTTCAATATGAGTCCGAGCCAGTACGCCAAAACCACACAACAAGGATGAACATATATATCGAAGCATTCTCCATCTTCTTCAAGATAGGAGCTTTCACCATCGGGGGCGGATATGCCATGGTGCCCTTGATAGAGAACGAGATTGTGAACAAACGAAACTGGGTAGCCAAAGAAGACTTCATCGACCTGCTCGCCATAGCACAGTCGGCACCGGGTGTTCTTGCGGTCAACATTTCCATTTTCATAGGCTATCGGTTGAGAGGGATACGCGGCAGCCTCGTCACAGCTTTAGGCACCATACTTCCTTCGTTCCTCATCATTCTGGCCATTGCACTGTTTTTCCACAACTTCAAGGAGAATCCCGTTGTGGAACGCATCTTCAAGGGCATCCGCCCGGCAGTGGTGGCCTTGATAGCCGCACCTACATTCAGCATGGCCAAGTCGGCCAAAATAAACCGCTACAACATCTGGATACCGGTGGTTTCGGCACTGCTCATCTGGCAGTTGAACTTCTCGCCCGTCTGGATAATCATTGCGGCAGGCGTAGGAGGCTACCTGTACGGAAGACTGCAAAACACCCCCCACTAATCACTAACCGCTAATCGCTCACCACTCACCATGATTTTCCTGCAATTATTCTATACCTTCTTTAAAATAGGGCTTTTCGGTTTCGGAGGCGGATATGCCATGCTTTCGATGATACAAGCCGAAGTTGTCACCCGCTACGGGTGGCTCTCCCCTCAAGAATTTACGGATATCGTTGCCATCAGCCAGATGACCCCCGGTCCCATAGGCATCAATTCGGCAACTTATGTAGGGTTCACCGCCACAGGCAGCGTATGGGGGGCAATCGTTGCCACCTTTGCCGTGACGCTCCCCTCGTTTATCCTGATGCTGACCATCAGCAGGTTTTTCCTGAAGTATCAGAAGCATCCGTCGGTCGAAGCGGTATTCGGCGGACTACGCCCTGCCGTGGTAGGCTTGCTGGCATCCGCCGCATTGCTGCTGATGAATACGGAAAACTTCGGCTCGCCTACGGAAGATACCTATTCCTTCATTGTCAGTTGCATCCTCTTCCTCGTTGCATTCGTGGGCACAAGAAGATACAAGCTGAACCCCATAGGGATGATAATTGCTTGCGGAATAGCCGGACTGATATTGTATTAGCCCGACCGGGGATTACAGTTTCACTTTCTTCCCCACGGATTTCGACTCGTTGTGCAGGCGGTCCAAAGCCGTCACCACATAGCGGTACTTGGTTTTCCCGCCCTCATAGGGTAACTTATAGAAGTTGTCGCGCGTCACGGCCACGATGTGCGAAGGGTCGTCAATATTCACCTTCTTGCCTGCCTCGAAACGATATACCACATATTGCACGGCACGGTTCATCTCCTCCCTGTATTTGGGTGCAGTCCAGAAGAGCATATAACCGTCTGCCGTCCACACCGGCTTCACCTTGCGCACCTTGGCGGGAGCTTCATTATCCATGAAATCAAACACCGGGGGTAAAGCCGGATATTTATGATATTCGGCAATCAAGGCATCGCGATACTTGCCCGCATTCTCCACAACCGCACTTGCAGGCCACTGGCAACTGCCTCCGATTGTCTGGTAAGCCCGTTGCCAAGCCATCTTGCGCGGAAGCTGATTCACCGACGGATTGTTCGGGTCGGCATGCTGCACCGTGTTCATTACAGACTGGCCGATGAACAGAGGTCGGTTCTCCGTATGCTTGGCCCACCACTTCACCAATGTTTCGTAATCGGCCGCCGGATGACCTATCTGCCAGTAAATCTGCGGGATGTTATAGTCTATCCAACCCTCGCGCGCCCACAACAAGACGTCGGCATAGAGGTCGTCATAGTTCTGCAGTCCCTTTGTCTTACTGCCCAGCGGATCGTTGCTCTCGTTGCGGTAAATGCCGAACGGAGAAACACCGAACTTCACCCACGGCTTAATCTCACGGATGGTTTCGTGCAGTTTCTTAATCAGGATATTCACATTGCTCCGGCGCCAGTCTCCCCTATCGCCGAAGCCTCCGCCGTAACGGGCAAAGCCGGCGTCATCCGGGAAATCCTGTCCTTTGATGGGATAAGGATAGAAATAATCGTCCATGTGGATGGCATCCACGTCGTAACGAGACACGATATCGCTCACCACCATGCAGATATGCCGGCGGCTTTCGGGCAATGCCGGGTCGAAATACAGCTGGTCGCCATAGGTCACGAACCACTCCGGGTGGATATTATATACATGGCCGGAAGCCAACTCGTTCTTTAAGGTTGTTTTGGTGCGATACGGATTAATCCAAGCATGAAATTCCATGCCCCGCTTGTGGCACTCCTCAATCATAAACTGCATAGGATCCCAATACGGTTCGGGAGCCTTACCTTGCACCCCGGTGAGGAAACGGCTCCACGGCTCCAGCCGTGAGGCATACAGCGCATCCCCTTCGGGACGCACCTGAAAGATAATGGCGTTGATGCCTGCCCCTCGCAGAGAGTTCAACTGGCTTATCAGCGTCTGCTTCAGCTTGTCTGTGGGGACACCGCGAAACTGCCCGTTCACCGCCTGCATCCATGCGGCACGAAATTCACGTTTGGGATGCACAGGGCCTGTTTGCACTTGTGCAAATACCCCTCCGGCCAGCAGTGACAGGAGAAGTACGCATAAAAAGGATTTTATTTTCATCTTCCGGTTATAACTTTTTAATATTCAGACACGCGTCTATTCTTAACAGTGCCCACCCTGATGCCGTCTGTCTCACAGGCCGCTCACCAAGCCGGGACATGCCGCCGCTACAAGAGCAGGAGGCGAAATTAATGCTTTTATCGAAAGAAAATCAGCACGAATCGGAAAGTATAACAAATCTTAACCATGCCGATATATGCAGACGAACACCCCGCCATGACAACACTGCAAAACGGAAAAACAGAAAGAACATGCGCGGTTTAGCGGTCGCAAGCCCGCAGGTCATCACCCGTAGGCCCACATCTTATCATCCACAACCTCACACTTCACCGTCTGCAATCCCACACTTCATGCTTGCTGCGCCCACACGTTGCGGTGCATGCAGTGTGGCGTCACGTCGGGCCTGCCAACATGCGGGGGAGATATTGCCTAAGGCGGAACGAATGGCTGTTCTTCCACCTCCTCCACCTTAAACGAGGGGGATATATGGGGGAGGTATTTTCTAATCTCTTCTTCTCTTTTCTTTTCTTCTCTTACGCGCGCGAGGGATAGCACACCTCGTAATTCGCTGATAAATTGATAATTAGGCTCAATTTGGGCACTCTTTGAATTGCTTGCCGACTGCGAGCCGGCAGGCAGTTCGCTCGGAGTTGGCAAGCAGTAGCCTGCCGGTCCGTGCGGAGTCTCCATACAAGGTTTGGGTACTCCCGCAGCAGTGGCGGCAAGAGAAGCTGCCGCTTGAAAATCCCCTTTCTCTTCGACGGCCGACCGCGCTTCTTCGCTCATCGGCGGCACTTCTTCGGCAACCGGCAGTACTTCCTCGACAACCGATTCTGTTTCTCCGGTCATCAAGCATGCCTCCTCGGCAGCCGACATCGTTTCTTCATCAACCGTTTCTCCATCCGTTGACAATTCCTCTTCCTTCGCCCTCCTCCCGGCAGTATTTTTCTTTGACACTTCCCTGTTTTTCCGCGAAGTGCCGAAGTAATCGATGGCGGAGAAGAACATATCTCCTTCGATGATGAACAAGCCGTAATTTCTGACTATTTTTTCGAGATAGGCCTGCGGAAATCCTTTCTGCTGCAATAGTTTCAGTTGTCCGAGGAAGAGACGGGGACACTCCTGATTGTAAAGCTGTTCGATGATGTAGAGATAGCTGCCGTAGCCTCTTGCTCCCTCTTCGTCGATGAGTTTGTAGAGCCTGCTGTCACGGCTCAGGTTGAAGCGATGTTTAAACCAACTAAGACCTTCCATAATTGCGTTATATATTGTGTTTGACTTACAACTACAAAGATAATGCTTGAAAACGCAAAATGCAAATGCACCAAACACCGGATTCGCGGCAATTTATCGCCTCTACAATATATTCTGGGAGGGGTAAAACGCCGCGAACCCGGCATTTCATAAAATTAGCGGGAAATGTGCTTTTTTCTTGAATGATTATAATCAATCATTCCGTATCCTGATTGATACGCGAGTTCGGGATAAGAAACGACGCAAAAACGGCTACAATCGAATAGCCATAGCTTTTACTTTCGAGGGGGTATTCCTAAAAAAAGAACAAGTTCGTTTTATTCTGCCCGTGGTTTGCATTATCTTTGCAGTTCGAAAATCACCAAAGTGACTTGTATATGGCAGAAGGTACATCAATTTCTATAAAAGGGGCGCGTGTCAATAACCTGAAGAATATAGACGTGGAAATCCCGCGCAACCGGTTGGTCGTCATCACCGGATTGTCCGGATCGGGCAAATCATCACTCGCTTTCGACACACTGTATGCCGAAGGGCAACGCCGCTACGTAGAGAGCCTGAGCAGCTACGCCCGTCAGTTTCTGGGACGCATGAGCAAGCCCGAATGCGACTTCATCAAAGGCATACCGCCCGCCATCGCCATCGAGCAAAAAGTCAGCAGCCGCAATCCCCGCTCCACTGTAGGCACTTCGACCGAAATATACGAATACCTGCGGTTGCTCTACGCACGGATAGGAAAAACATTCAGCCCCGTCAGCGGACAGGAAGTGAAGAAACATTCCACCGAAGACATCGTGCGATGTATGAAGGAGCATCCCGAAGGTACGAGATACACCGTGCTTGCCCCCGTGGTGCTGCGCGAAGACCGCAATATGCAGCAACAATTGGAGGTGGACATGAAGCAGGGCTTCACCCGGCTGGAAGTGAATGGCGAAATGGTGCGCATAGACGAATACAAGCCGAAAACCGGTGACACCGTGTTTCTGCTGATAGACCGTATGACTGTTTCTGCCGAAAAAGATGCCGTGAGCCGTCTGACCGACTCGGCCGAGACAGCCATGTACGAAGGAGACGGCGCCTGCCTGCTGCGATTTTACCAGCCCGACGGCACAACCTGCCTCTATCGCTTCAGCACCAAGTTCGAAGCCGACGGCATCACCTTTGAAGAGCCGAACGACCAGATGTTCTCCTTCAACTCGCCCGTAGGCGCCTGCCCGGTATGCGAAGGATTCGGCAAGGTAGTAGGCATAGACGAACATCTGGTAATACCCAACCGCGCCCTATCCGTCTACGACGGGGCTGTGGTGTGCTGGCGAGGCGAGGTGATGGGCGAATGGCGGGATATGGTGATACGCGGAGCCGAGAAAGCCGGTTTCCCCATCTTCAGTCCCTACTACGAGCTGACCGACGAACAGCGCCGGATGCTTTGGGAGGGTACGCCCTACTTCGAAGGAATCAACGCTTTCTTCAAGATGGTGCAGGAGAACCAATATAAGATACAATATCGGGTAATGCTGGCACGATATCGTGGCAAGACAATTTGTCCCAAGTGCCACGGCACCCGCCTGAAACCCGAAGCCAACTACGTGCGGGTGGGCGGACGCAGCATCTCGGAATTAGTGGATTTGCCCATCACGGAGCTGAAGTTCTTTTTCGACAAGCTGAAACTTGAACCGCACGATGCCGACGTGGCACGCCGCCTGCTGACGGAGATAAACAACCGTATCCGCTTCCTGCTCGACGTAGGTCTGGGCTATCTCACGCTAAACCGCCTGAGCAATTCGCTTTCCGGAGGCGAAAGCCAGCGCATCAACCTTGCCACTTCACTGGGCAGCAGTCTGGTGGGCAGCCTTTATATCCTCGACGAGCCGAGCATCGGCCTGCACAGCCGCGACACCGACAAGCTGATCGGCGTGTTGCGCCAATTGCAACAGTTAGGCAATACGGTCGTCGTAGTGGAACATGACGAAGAAATCATCCGTGCGGCGGATTACATCATCGACATCGGTCCCAAAGCAGGACGTCTGGGAGGCGAAGTGGTCTATCAGGGCGACATGAAAGACCTTAAAAAAGGAAGCAACAGCTACACCGTGCGTTACCTGCTGGGCGAGGAAACCATACCGACACCCGCACAACGCCGCCCGTGGAACAACTATATTGAAATAAAAGGAGCACGCGAAAACAACCTGAAAGGGGTGGACGCACGTTTCCCCCTGAATGTGATGACCGTGGTGACCGGCGTCAGCGGTTCGGGCAAGAGCACACTGGTGCGTGATATCTTCTATCGCGCCCTGAAGCGCGAACTGGACGAATGCAACGAACGTCCGGGGGAATTTATTTCCATCGGTGGCGACCTCCGGAACCTGAGCAACGTGGAGTTTGTCGACCAGAATCCCATCGGGAAATCATCGCGAAGCAACCCGGTGACATACATCAAGGCCTACGACGAAATCCGCAAATTGTGGGCGGAGCAGCCGCTCGCCAAACAAATGGGTTACAGTGCCGGACATTTCAGCTTCAACAGCGAAGGAGGACGCTGCGAGGAATGCAAGGGCGAAGGAACTATCACGGTGGAGATGCAATTCATGGCCGACCTTGTGCTGGAATGCGAATCGTGCCACGGTAAACGCTTCAAAGCCGACACGCTGGAAGTGAAATTTCATGACGTCAACATCTACGACGTGCTGAACATGACCATCAACCAAGCCATCGAATTCTTCACAAAGTACGGGCAGAAGAAAATCGTAAAGAAGCTTCAGCCTCTTCAAGATGTGGGTTTGGGATATATCAAATTGGGACAATCGTCATCCACGCTTTCGGGCGGCGAGAACCAGCGTGTGAAGCTGGCCTATTACCTCAGTCAGGAGAAAGCCGACCCCACCCTGTTTATCTTTGACGAGCCTACCACCGGCCTGCACTTCCACGACATCAAGAAACTGCTCGAAGCATTCGACGCACTGATACGTCGCGGACACTCCATCGTAATCATAGAGCACAACCTCGACGTGGTGAAGTGTGCCGATTATGTGATAGACCTCGGCCCGGAAGGAGGAGATAAGGGCGGTAACATAGTGGCAGAGGGCACACCGGAAGAGGTGGCCCGATGTGCGGCAAGCTACACCGGACAGTTTCTGCAAGAGAAACTGCAAGAAGACCGGCAGAAGAGGACGAAGTGATTTTCCAGACGCAGATGACGCGGACGGCACAGATTAAAATAAGAAGAAAATCTGCGCCGTCCGCGTCATCTATGTCTGAAGAATATCTTTCTTAAAAGTATACTCTCTGTTTTTCGGAAACCCCGATAAAATGCGGTTATCGACTTAGAAATAAAAACCGAATCCCACCTTCAGGCCGAACTTGGAACGGTCGTCGTTGATATTCCAATAAACGGCCGGCTCAATCGTCACCGTACGGCTGAGGAAAAACGCGTAACCGGCTTCCAAACCGAGCGAAAACTTAGTGTCGTCGTGGCCTTTGCCCCAGTTCCAACGGTCTACATTGACATCAGCTCCCAGAAAAACACCAACTTTATCCAGATAATAGCGACCTCCCACACCCATCGTATAAATGTCGACATCAGAGCCTCCCGTATTCCACGAAACGCCGGCATGCACCAGCAAAGCCAGATTGTCTATAAGGAATGCACCGCCCTTGGCCTCAAGTCCGAAAGAAGCTCTCTCCGTTCCGGTGTCGTACGATAAGTCCAATCCGGTTATGGACGGGTTTACAAACCATTTTCCCTTTTCAAACTGTGCCTGCGCCGCCACTGTGACAACAAGCAGACAAACAAGTAATCCGATTTTTTTCATCTTAGTTAGTTTTTTGAGTGAATAGTTATGATTTTTCATTTTCTTCGCGCCTTTTCCGTTGCAATTCTTCCTTTTTACGAAGAACCAGCCACAACACCAATACGATGACGTATGATGTGATTACTGTGACATACTTTTCCGTTTCGCTGATTTCCGTATTGCGAGGCAGGAAATAAGCCGCCGTTGCCGTGACATAAACAAGCAGAGCTAAAGTCAGCCCGGTAGATTTCTTGATTTTCTTCATCACCAGAGTTTTTTAGTCGTCCTGAAGTACCAGATATTGAACCAGAAAGCCGCAATCGCCACCGATGAAAGAGCGACAGGCAACGCTATCCCGTTTCCAAAGCCCAGTCCTTCGGGCGAGATACATATATAAGTGGCACATACCGCCGTCATGAATAATGCCGGAAAATAGGTGACATAATAATAATGTCCTTTTTTCTCGCGCACCAGATATACGGTAATGGCCCACAATGTAAAAACGGACAGTGTCTGATTGGCCCATGCAAAATAACGCCAGATCATATCGAAACCGTCTTTGTCGCGCAAGCTGTAAAGCAACAGCCCGATAGCCACCAGAAACATCGGCACGCATATATATAAACGATGACGTATGCTTTTTTGTTCCATTCCCAGAAAATCGGCCACAATAAGACGAGCCGAACGGAAAGCCGTATCGCCACTGGTGACCGGAGCGGCAATAACGCCAAGTACAGCCAAGATGCCGCCTACTGTTCCCAACCAATCCTTAGTAATGGCATCTACGATGACGGCGGCATTGGTCTCTTCCATTCCATTCCGATGAAAGAAGTAAGTGGCGGCGGCAGCCCAGATCAAAGCCACAATTCCTTCTGTTATCATTGCTCCATAGAATACGGGGCGACCGTGACGCTCGCTCGTCATGCAACGTGCCATCAAAGGGCTTTGAGTGGCATGAAAACCGCTGATTGCCCCACAAGCTATACTGACAAACATAATGGGGAAAATGGGCAATAAGTCTGCATTGGGATGTGTATTCTGCAATCTGTCCCAGACTTCGGGCAAAGCGGGATGGTTGACGTAGAGCATCGCCAGAATACCGACAGCCATAAACAGCAGGGCAACGGCAAACAACGGATATATCTTGCCGATAATCTTGTCTATCGGCAGCAAGGTGGCAAGTATATAATAAGCAAAAACAACTATAATCCAGAAAGTGGTATCAAGGCTTTCAGGAGTCAGCTTGGCAAGCAGGCCTGCCGGCCCTGCCACAAACACCGCACCCACCAATATCATCAGCACAACCGTAAAGCCACGCATCACCTGCTTAGCTGTCAGTCCCAAATAACGTCCGATGATTTCGGGCAGGCTTTCGCCTCCATGACGCACGGAAAGCATACCGGCAAGATAATCGTGCACGGCACCTGCAAAGATGCTTCCGAGAACAATCCACAGATAAGACGCCGTACCGAACTTAGCTCCCATAATAGCTCCGAAAATAGGTCCCAAACCCGCAATATTGAGGAATTGTATCATAAAGATTTTCCACGTGGGCAAAGGCATGTAGTCCACACCGTCGGCTTTGGTCAAAGCGGGTGTGCTACGGTCATCGGGAGCAAAGACACGCTCCACAAAGCGACCATACAGAAAATAGCCGGTTATCAACGCCAGCAGGCAAAGCGTAAATGTGATCATGATGTATTCGTCTTTTTAATACATGCAAATGTAACAGTTTCTAAGTAAACAGCATAAAATTATCGAGGGTTTTGCTTACCTTCGCCGCGAAAATATAGAATCAGAATGAAACGGAGCACCCTTACCTTATTATATATAGTGCTTATGCTGCCTCTTGCAGCCCAGCTACCCAAGCACGAAGTACGTGCCGCTTGGATAACTGCCGTTTACGGGCTTGATTGGCCTCGCACGCGTGCCACCTCGCCCGAAAGAATACGCAAACAGCAAGACGAACTCGTAGAGATACTGGACAAGCTGAAAGCTGCCAACTTCAACACCGTGCTGTTCCAGACCCGCACACGGGGCGATGTGCTATATCAATCGTCCATCGAGCCTTACAACTCCATACTGACAGGCAAGGTAGGAGGAGACCCCGGTTACGATCCGCTGACCTTTGCCATAGAAGAGTGCCACAAACGGGGCATGGAATGTCATGCTTGGATGGTGAGCATCCCTTTGGGAAATAAAAAGCATGTGGCTTCCCTCGGCAAAGAGTCGGTCACCAAAAAGAAAGCGGCCATCTGCGTTCCCTATAAGAATGAGTATTTCCTCAATCCCGGACATCCGCAAACCAAAGAATACCTGATGAGCCTTGTTCGCGAAGTAGTGAAGCGCTATGATGTGGACGGCGTGCACTTCGACTACCTTCGTTATCCGGAGAACGCTCCGCGATTTCCCGATGGATACGACTACAAAAGATACGCCAAGGGGCGCAGTCTGGCGCAATGGCGCAGAGACAACATCACGGACATAGTGCGCTACATCTATAAGGAAGTGAAGGCGCTGAAACCTTGGGTAAAAGTCAGCACCTCGCCCGTAGGCAAATACCGCGACACTTCCCGTTACTCTTCGCGCGGATGGAATGCCTACCACACCGTCTACCAAGACGTGCAAGGCTGGCTGGGCGAAGGCATTCAAGACCAAATATATCCGATGCAATATTTCCGTGGCAACCATTTCTACCCTTTCGCTCTCGACTGGAAAGAACAGAGCAACGGACGGCATATTATTCCCGGCCTCGGCATCTATTTCCTCGACCCCGCCGAAGGCAACTGGACTCTGGACGAGATTGAACGACAGATGCACTTCATACGTGCGCAAAAGCTGGAGGGCGAAGCGCATTATCGGGTGAAGTACTTGATGGACAATACGCAAGGACTGTATGATACTCTGGAGAAGAATTTCTATACCGCCCCTGCACTGCAACCTGCCATGCCGTGGATAGACAGCGTACCTCCTACCCCTCCCACCAACCTGCGTACGGAACAATTGGCCGAAGGCTACCTGCTTCTGCGCTGGAATCCTGCGACAGACAACGACCCGCAGAACGCACCGACGTATGTCGTCTACGGCTCGGACACATATCCCGTAGATACAGACAATCCTGAAAATATTCTGGCGCAACGGGTGCAAGGAACGGAATTTATCTATGCCCCCATCTTCCCTTGGACCACCCGGAAGTATTTCGCAGTAACGGCAGTGGACCGATGCGGAAACGAGAGCCAGGCGGCGCAATAAGAGAGCCCCCATTTCTTCACCTTTTATCAGGCACTTGTGTCTGACTTGACAGAGGCTTGTGTCTGTCGGCTTGAACACTTGTGTCTGTCGGCTTGAACACTTGTGTCTGTCGGCTCAAAGGCTTGTGTCTGTCCCGTCAGGTGTAAGTGTCTGTCAAGCACTCCGGCAATCTTTTTTCCGCGACACATAGGACTTCCGTTTTTTAACCGTATCTTTACCGCCCAAACCGGTCAACCGATTAAATGCAACCTTATGGCAACAACTTCCTCGGCAGCTTTTGCCGACACCAAAAAGCACTACCACCTGTTAGACGGCCTTCGTGGCGTAGCCGCCCTCATCGTTATGTGGTATCATGTATTCGAAGGTTATGCTTTTGCCGGCAACACCATGATAGAAAATTTCAATCACGGCTATCTGGCCGTAGATTTCTTTTTCATGCTCTCCGGATTCGTTATCAGCTATGCCTATGACGACCGATGGGGCGGGAGCTTCACCATGAAGGACTTCTTCAAACGCCGTCTGATACGCCTCCATCCTATGGTGATTATGGGGGGCTGTGTTAGGAGCTATCACCTACTGCATTCAAGGAAGCGTGCAATGGGACGGAACGCACATCGCCACATCCATGACGATGCTGGCGCTGCTTTGTACGATGTTTCTCATTCCCGCAGTGCCGGGTGCAGGCCACGAAGTCCGTGGAAACGGAGAAATGTTTCCACTGAACGGTCCGTCTTGGTCGTTGTTCTTTGAGTATATAGGAAATATCCTTTATGCTTTATTCATCCGCCGCCTGCCTACCAAAGCACTGGCTGCACTCGTGGCACTGACGGGAGCAGGATTGGCAGGATTCGCCCTCTCCGATGTCTCCGGATACGGTAATATCGGAATAGGCTGGACATTGGATGCCGTGAACTTCGGAGGCGGAGCATTGCGAATGCTCTTCCCCTTCTCGATGGGTATGCTCTTGGCGCGAAACTTCAAGCCCTTCAAGGTGAGAGGGGCATTCTGGATATGCACGGCCTTGTTGGTGGCTTTACTCTCGATGCCTTACATCGAAGGGATGCAACCTGTCTGCAGAAACGGCATTTACGAAGCATTCTGCATCATTGCCGTTTTTCCCGTCCTCGTCCTGTTAGGAGCATCGGGCACAACAACAGACAGCAAATCGACCCGGATATGCAAGTTCTTGGGAGATATATCCTATCCGCTATATATAGTGCATTATCCGTTCATGTATTTGTTCTACGCATGGTTGATAAAGAACGGACTGTTCACTTTCGGCCAGACTTGGCAAGTGGCACTATGTGTTTATGCGTGGAACATATTGGTGGCCTATCTATGCCTGAAACTATATGACGAACCTGTACGCAAGTATTTGGCGAAACGTTTTTCAGACAGAGGCAAGAAGCAAAAATGATATCTCTTCACCAGACCAGCACATAGGCCCGGTAACAGCTTTTCGTCGTTACCGGTACTAACGGAAGATAACCGGAGACCAATTTCCCGTCATTTACCACAACAGGATGTGCCGCCCTGTCTTGTTCGTGTTTTTCGCGCAATTCCTCATTGGAAGGACAGTAGTCGATGGATAGTAGTCCGACACTTTCCGGAGCCATGATATGTTCTTGCAAATGGAGGGCAACCACCCCCATATTCATCCGCATATTGATTTCCACACAGGGATGAACGGCATAGCGGCCATCCGGCATAAGACACACCATCATATCCACGCCCAAATAACCGTCGTAAGTTGCTCCATATCGTTCCGAAAGCATGAGGCACAGCCTGTTGCGCACATCGTGCAACACTTGAAGAGGAACATATCCCGCAATGCGTTTTTCTATATCCTCCGAAGGCATCAGAACATTGCCGCTATACGCACCGCTTTTATTCGTAGAAAACAAAGAATAACCCACAAAAGAGACTTTTCCACATCCGTCGGAACAGAACTCCATAGCAAAATCCTCGACTTTATGATAGGCAGGCTCTCCCGACACAAATCCCTGCTCTCTGATGACACGTTCACACCAGCCTTCAATGGATTGGGTAAAAACGCCCTTACACCAATTCAATCCCTTACCGCTACCCGACCAAGGAGCTTTCAGCACACAAGCATCGTGTCTTGTCACGAACTCCCTGCAATCGGCAATAGCAGACAAACGACAAGAGACGCCGCAGAACCCATCCTTCTCCGAAATCCGAAAAGCGCCCATTACTTCCATCGCCTCGCCGCGAGAAGAAAGCCAACGGTAAGCGGTAAGTTTCTCCGGCAAGGGTAAGCTACACTCAGGAAGTCCTGCTTTCAACAGATGTTTGCGGATGGCCGGATTCCAGCCCCAAGGCATTACTTGTACATCTGCATAGTCAGGTAACTCCGGCACAGTCAGCAATTTCACATCCAGCCGGAACAGTTCCCCCATCTGTTTCAGAAAATCGGCATTGTAAGCAGAAGAAGCCAATACCGCGCTGCCCGGCTCGGCATACCAGAGGGGCAACAAAGCCAAGTCTTCGCCCATACGACGGATAGCAGCAGGCGGCATGTAGTTCTCCTCATTGTTTCCCAAGGCCATATCTGCATCCGGATTGAATAGGTAGAGCTTCATCTTTCAATTGTTAAGTATTTATACACATTCTGTTCGAGCACGCAAAGTTATATAATATTTTGTCATCTCCACTTTGCAATTTCACAAAAAAGGAATATCTTTGTCGCCTGATAAACCGAATTTAAAGCATGGAAGCATTTTACCGTACACACGCTTATCTTGTAGAGCACACCAATGCTCCCGTACGCCGCGACCTCATGGACGAGATTGACTGGAACGACCGCCTTATCGGCATCAAGGGGACAAGAGGGGTAGGTAAAACCACATTCCTCCTCCAGTATGCCAAAGAAAAGTTCGGCACGGACCGTTCCTGCCTCTTCATCAACATGAACAACTTCTACTTCTCCGGACACAGTATTGTAGAATTTGCCGCCGAGTTTCAGCGTCGTGGAGGAAAAGTGCTGCTGATAGACCAAGTATTCAAGTATCCCGACTGGAGTCAGGAACTGCGCATGTGCTATGACCGCTTCCCTAATCTGAAGATTGTATTCACCGGCTCGTCCGTGATGCGGCTGAAAGAAGAAAACCTGGAGTTGCGCGATATTGTCAAAAGCTACAACCTCCGCGGATTTTCATTCCGGGAGTACTTGAACCTGCAAACAGGCATGAAATTCCGGGCTTATACTTTGGAAGAGATTCTGAGTAACCATGAACAGATAGCCAAAGGCATTCTTTCCAAAGTACACCCGCTGGACTATCTTCAGGACTATATGCACCACGGGTTCTACCCTTTCTTTCTCGAAAAACGAAACTTCTCGGAGAATCTGCTTAAAACCATGAACATGATGGTGGAGGTAGATATCTTGCTGATTAAACAAATAGAGCTGAAATATCTTTCAAAGATAAAGAAACTGCTATACTTGCTGGCGGTGGAAGGGCCGAAAGCGCCGAATGTCAGCCAACTGGCAAACGACATACAGACCTCACGTGCCACAGTGATGAACTACATCAAATACCTGGCAGATGCACGTCTCATCAATATGCTGTATCCCAAAGGAGAAGAATTCCCCAAGAAGCCTTCTAAGATAATGATGCACAATTCAAATCTGATGTATTCCATCTACCCCGTCAAGGTAGAAGAACAAGACGTACTGGATACATTCTTTGCAAACGCAATGTGGAAAGACCACAAGGTAAACAAAGGAGACAAGAATATGTCATTCATGGTAGATGAAGTGATGCCCTTTAAGATTTGTCTGGAAGGAATGAAAATAAAAAACAATCCGGGCATAACGTACGTACTGCATAAAGCTGAAATAGGCCGGGGCAACCAAATACCCCTCTGGCTGTTCGGCTTCTTATATTAATAGATTTTTTCACTTAATAAATAATTAGTTATGACTAAACAAAAGAAATTCATTACTTGTGATGGTAATCAGGCTGCTGCGCATATCTCGTATATGTTTTCCGAAGTAGCTGCCATCTACCCCATCACTCCCTCTTCTACGATGGCTGAATATGTAGACGAATGGGCTGCCGCAGGTCGTAAGAACATCTTCGGCGAAACTGTATTGGTGCAGGAAATGCAGTCGGAAGGCGGTGCGGCAGGTGCCGTTCACGGTTCTTTGCAGGCCGGTGCGCTCACCACCACGTACACCGCTTCTCAGGGTTTGTTGTTGATGATCCCGAATATGTACAAGATAGCCGGTGAATTCCTGCCTTGCGTATTCCACGTATCGGCACGTACTTTGGCAAGCCATGCGCTGTGTATCTTCGGCGACCACCAAGACGTCATGTCTGCCCGTCAGACCGGCTTCGCAATGTTGGCAGAAGGTTCCGTACAGGAAGTAATGGACTTGGCCGGTGTGGCCCACCTCTCCACTTTGAAGAGCCGCGTGCCGTTCGTTAACTTCTTCGACGGTTTCCGCACTTCACACGAAATCCAGAAAATCGAGATGCTGGAGAACGAAGACCTCGCTCCGCTCATCGACCAAGAAGCTTTGGCCGAATTCCGCGCACGTGCATTGAACCCGATGAATCCGGTAGCCCGTGGTATGGCGGAAAATCCCGACCACTTCTTCCAGCACCGCGAATCTTGCAACAACTACTACACAGCAGTTCCTGCAATCGTAGAAGAATACATGAACGAGATTTCCAAGATTACCGGCCGCAAATACGGTCTGTTCGATTATTACGGTGCAGAAGATGCAGAACGCGTCATCATCGCTATGGGCTCTGTAACGGAAGCCGCACGCGAAGCCATCGACCACCTCAGGGCCAATGGCGAGAAGGTCGGTCTGGTTGCCGTCCATCTGTATCGTCCGTTCTCGGCCAAGCACTTCCTTGCAGCGGTTCCCAAAACAGCCAAGAAGATTGCCGTACTGGATCGTACCAAAGAACCGGGCGCCAATGGCGAACCGTTGTACCTCGACGTAAAAGACTGCTTCTATGGCATGGAGAATGCGCCGGTCATCGTAGGCGGCCGCTACGGTCTGGGGTCTAAGGACACCACTCCCGCCCAAATCATCGCCGTTTACAAGAATCTGGCCATGCCGATGCCGAAGAACCACTTCACTATCGGCATCGTAGACGACGTGACATTCACTTCTCTGCCTCAGGAAGAAGAAATCGCATTGGGTGGCGAAGGCATGTTCGAAGCCAAATTCTACGGTTTGGGTGCTGACGGTACGGTAGGTGCCAACAAGAACTCCGTGAAGATTATCGGCGACAACACCGACAAACACTGTCAGGCTTACTTCTCATACGACTCTAAGAAATCGGGCGGTTTCACTTGCTCTCACCTGCGCTTCGGCGATACTCCGATCCGTTCTACCTATTTGGTAAATACGCCGAACTTCGTTGCTTGCCATGTTCAGGCCTACCTGCACATGTATGACGTGACACGCGGCTTGCGCAAGAACGGCTCATTCCTGCTGAATACCATCTGGGAAGGCGAAGAGCTGGCAAAGAATCTTTCAAATAAGGTGAAGAAGTATTTTGCCCAGAACAATATCACCGTTTACTATATCAACGCTACGCAAATTGCACAGGAAATCGGTTTGGGCAACCGCACCAATACCATCCTCCAGTCCGCATTCTTCCGCATCACGGGTGTAATCCCTGTCGACTTGGCCGTTGAACAAATGAAAAAGTTCATCGTGAAGTCTTACGGCAAGAAAGGTGAAGACGTGGTGAACAAGAACTATGCAGCCGTTGACCGCGGCGGCGAGTACAAGCAACTGGCCGTCGACCCGGCTTGGGCCAACCTGCCTGACGACGCTAAAGTGGAGAATAACGACCCGGCATTCATCAACGAAGTGGTTCGCCCCATCAACGCGCAAGACGGCGACCTGTTGCCGGTATCTGCATTCAAAGGCATCGAAGATGGTACTTGGTATCAAGGAACCGCCAAATTCGAGAAACGCGGTGTAGCAGCTTTCGTTCCCGAATGGAATCCGGAAAACTGTATCCAGTGTAACAAGTGTGCATACGTTTGTCCTCATGCTTCTATCCGTCCGTTCGTGCTCGACGAGGAAGAGCAGAAGGGTGCAAACTTCACTCAACTGAAGGCCGTAGGAAAGGTATTCGACGGCATGACGTTCCGCATTCAGGTCGATGTGCTCGACTGTCTGGGTTGCGGCAACTGTGCCGATGTTTGTCCGGGCAACCCGAAGAAGGGTGGCAAAGCTCTGACAATGAAGCATCTTGAAAGTCAATTGTCAGAAGCAGACAACTGGACTTACTGCGCCGAAAACGTGAAGAGCAAGCAACACCTTGTCGACATCAAGGCCAACGTGAAGAACTCGCAGTTTGCCACTCCGTTGTTCGAGTTCTCCGGTGCTTGTGCCGGTTGCGGTGAGACTCCGTACGTCAAACTGATCACCCAGTTGTTCGGCGACCGCGAAATGGTGGCCAACGCTACCGGATGTTCTTCCATCTACTCCGGCTCAGTGCCTTCTACTCCTTATACGAAGAACGAACAAGGACACGGTCCTGCATGGGCTAACTCTTTGTTCGAAGACTTCTGCGAGTTCGGTCTGGGTATGGAGCTTGCCAACGAGAAGATGCGTGCACGTATCGTGAAGCTGTTCAATCAAGCCATCGAAAACGAGCACACACCTACCAATGCTAAAGAATTGATGCAAGCATGGATCGACAATATGTTCGATGCCGATAAGACCAAGGAACTGGCTCCGCAGCTCGAACAAGTAATCGATGGCGGTATTGCCGCAGGTTGTCCCGTATGCAAGGAACTGAAAGGATTGACGCAATACCTCGTAAAGCGCAGCCAGTGGATTATCGGTGGCGACGGTGCTTCATACGACATCGGTTACGGCGGTCTCGACCATGTTATCGCTTCGGGCAAGGATGTCAACATTCTGGTTCTGGATACTGAAGTTTACTCCAATACGGGTGGCCAGTCTTCCAAAGCTACTCCGGTAGGCGCTATCGCCAAGTTTGCAGCTTCCGGCAAACGCGTACGCAAGAAAGACCTCGGCTTGATGGCCACTACTTACGGCTACGTTTACGTTGCGCAGGTAGCTATGGGAGCCGACCAAGCTCAGACTTTGAAGGCTATCCGCGAGGCAGAAGCATATCCCGGCCCGTCGCTCATCATCGCATACGCTCCGTGTATCAACCACGGTCTGAAGGCAGGCATGGGTAAGAGTCAGGCCGAAGAAGAATTAGCCGTGAAGTGCGGTTACTGGCATCTGTGGCGCTACAACCCGTCTTTGGAAGCCGAAGGCAAGAATCCTTTCACGCTGGACAGCAAAGAGCCCGACTGGACAGGCTTCAAAGACTTCCTGAAAGGCGAAGTGCGCTATGCTTCGGTGATGAAACAATATCCGCAAGAAGCAGAACAGTTGTTCCAGGCTGCCGAAGACAATGCAAGGTGGCGTTACAACAGCTACAAGCGTCTGTCTAAAGAGAACTGGGGCGCCGAAGTGGCCGAATAAGTTTGATTATCGAGATAAGATAAGACCGGTTGGGCGGGATGGCATGACGAGTGCTTCCCGCCCAACTTCTTTTCTTCCTCCATAATCCCTACTTTTGCCCTCTGATCAACCAATTAAATCAATCAAGAGATGTTCAGTATTCTATCTTATTTCAGGAGTGCGGACGGGCTTCAAAGAACCTGTTCCGCCGGCAAAAGGGAAAAGGGAAAAGAAGAGAAAGCGGAGAAAGAGCTGCAGGAGGAGAAAGCGGATGCGGTGAAAGAGCGGCAAGAGAAAGAAGCGAAGGAAGGAAAGGATGCGGGGAAAGTGCGGAAAGCGCGTACCGCCTCTCCCACGCTTTCAAGTTTCGTCCGGGTGGCGGCCCG
>NZ_SLXB01000030.1 GCF_004342845.1 Prevotella heparinolytica
ATAGTCCGGTGACAGGGAGAGCCTGGGAATTCAGGTTCCTTATAGCTTCCTTTACTGGTGCATGGGTGCTGAATTGGGGATAAAAACAATATATGAAAGAAGATTTTATTCTAAACACTACATAATCAGGATAATTATTTGTATCTTTGTCGCCCGAATAAATGGGAGGAGCTTTGGGAAAGTTTGATAAATACAAAATAGACCTAAAAGGAATGCGGACGGATACATGCAAGTATGAGTTCGTGTTGGATAACCTTTTCTTTGCCAATATTGATGGACCGGAGGTTCAGAAAGGCAAAGTGAACGTGGTGTTGCTTGTAAAGAGAACATCTCGCGCTTTTGAATTGAACTTTCAGACGGAAGGTGTGGTATGGGTACCATGTGACCGCTGTTTGGAAGATATGGAGCAACCCGTTGACTCAACAGACAAGTTACTCGTTAAGTTTGGTCGTGAATATGCTGAAGAAGGTGATAATCTCATTGTGATACCTGAAGAGGAAGGTGAGATCAATGTGGCATGGTTCATGTACGAGTTTGTTGCTTTAGCCATACCGATGAAGCATGTACATGCTCCCGGCAAATGTAATAAAACGATGACTAGCAAGTTGAGCAAACATCTGCGTACTACCCCAGATGACGAGAGCGAGGAAGCCTTTATTCCTGAGGAGGAAACAAACCTGATGAATGATGAGGAAGAATCGCAGATTGATCCGCGTTGGGAAGAATTAAAGAAAATATTAGATAACAATTAAAGATTAACGAAAATGGCACATCCTAAGAGAAGACAGTCAAAAACAAGAACTGCAAAGAGAAGAACTCATGATAAAGCTGTAGCTCCTACATTGGCTATTTGCCCGAACTGTGGCGAATGGCATGTGTATCACACTGTATGTGGTGCATGTGGTTACTACAGAGGTAAGCTTGCTATCGAAAAAGAAGCTGCCGTATAATTGCGGTTGGTTTGACTAAAAATTATACTTGAATACCGAATGTCTAAAAGGATTTGTATGTGAAAATGAACAAATCCTTTTTGGACTACAGTTATTTCTAAGGTTTTAGAGCCTATATGAGTTTAGCCTATGGTTTTTGGATAAAGAGAGAAAACCGACAAAGGGTTGCTAGTACTATTGGCTCTTATAAGTAAACAAGAATTTAATGGAAAAAATAAATGCAGTAATTACAGGAGTCGGTGGCTATGTGCCGGATTACGTTCTAACGAATGACGAAATCTCAAAAATGGTAGATACCAACGATGAATGGATTATGACTCGTATCGGAGTAAAGGAAAGGCGTATTCTGAATGAGGAAGGATTGGGTAGCTCATATATGGCACGTAAGGCTGTAAAACAGCTGATGCAGCGTACTGGTGCCAATCCTGACGACATTGATTTGGTTATCGTTGCTACTTCTACTCCAGATTATCACTTCCCCTCTACGGCTTCCATTTTATGTGATAAACTCAGATTGAAGAATGCCTTTGCTTATGATTTGCAGGCAGCTTGTTGCGGGTTTCTCTATCTGATGGAAACGGCAGCCAATTTTATCCGTTCAGGCAGATATAAGAAGGTTATCATCGTGGGAGCTGATAAAATGTCGTCGGTGGTTGATTATACCGATCGTGCTACTTGCCCTATTTTTGGTGATGGAGCGGCGGCCTTTATGTTGGAACCGACAACGGAAGATGTCGGTATCATGGATGCGATTTTGAGAACAGACGGCAAGGGGCTTCCGTTCCTGCATATGAAGGCAGGTGGTTCTGTCTGTCCTCCTTCTTATTTTACAGTAGATAACCACATGCATTATGTCTATCAGGAAGGCCGCACAGTGTTCAAGTATGCTGTCTCCAACATGTCGGACGTTAGTGCGGCTATTGCTGAAAAGAATGGCTTAACCAAGGAAACGATCGATTGGGTGATTCCGCATCAAGCTAATCTTCGCATCATTGATGCTGTGGCACACCGCTTGGAGGTTCCTCATGAAAAAGTCTTGATTAACATAGAACGTTATGGTAATACGAGTGCCGGAACGTTGCCCCTTTGTATTTGGGACTTTGAAGAGAAACTGAAAAAAGGCGATAACCTGATTTTTACGGCATTCGGCGCCGGATTTACTTGGGGAGCCGTGTACGTGAAGTGGGGCTATGACGGTAAGAAATGAAGCACTGATGGAGTTTCAGTCTAAATAATATAATAAACGCATCCTATCTCGATTCGATGCGTTTTTTTGTCTCAATTTAAAAACAGGCGTCATGCATAAGGCAGGTTTTGTTAATATCGTGGGAAATCCCAATGTAGGCAAGTCTACATTGATGAATGCTTTGGTTGGTGAGCGCATCTCTATCGCTACTTTCAAAGCGCAAACTACGCGTCATCGGATCATGGGCATCTATAATACGGATGACATGCAGATTGTGTTCTCGGACACGCCGGGCGTATTGAAACCAAACTATAAATTGCAGGAATCTATGCTGAATTTCTCTACGTCGGCATTGACGGATGCAGACGTGTTGCTGTATGTGACGGATGTGGTTGAGACACCCGACAAGCATAATGATTTTGTAGAGAAGGTTGCTGCCATGGAAGTGCCGGTGTTGCTGCTGATCAATAAAATAGATTTGAGCAATCAGGAAAAACTGGCGCAATTGGTGGAAGCATGGAAGGAGCTGCTGCCAAAGGCGGAGATTATTCCTCTTTCGGCTGCTACGAAATTCAATGTGGATTATGTGTTGAAGCGGGTGAAGGGACTTTTGCCCGATTCGCCTCCTTATTTCGATAAAGACCAATGGACGGACAAACCGGCGAGATTTTTCGTGACCGAGATTATTCGCGAAAAGATTTTGTTGTACTACGATAAGGAGATTCCTTATTCGGTAGAAGTGGCGGTGGAGCAGTTTAAGGAAGAGGCAAAGAAGATACACATCAATGCCGTAATCTACGTGGAACGTGATTCGCAAAAAGGTATTATAATCGGTAAGCAAGGGAGGGCTTTGAAAAAGGTGGCTACCGAGGCACGCCGTGACTTGGAGAGATTCTTTGGAAAAACCATTTTTCTGGAGACGTTTGTAAAGGTTGACAAAGATTGGAGAAGTTCGGATAAGGAACTGCGTAATTTCGGTTATCAACCGGATTAAGAGTTTTATTCATGCGACTGTGACAGTCGTAAAACAAGAGTGTTGAACTATGGGAAATTTAGTTGCAATTGTAGGACGTCCCAATGTGGGAAAATCTACGTTATTTAATCGTCTGACCAAAACGCGTCAGGCTATTGTGAATGAAGAAGCGGGAACAACTCGCGACCGCCAATATGGAAAGACAGAGTGGTTGGGGCGCGAGTTCTCGGTAGTGGATACCGGTGGCTGGGTAGTGAATTCCGACGATATCTTTGAAGAGGAGATTCGCAAGCAGGTGTTGATGGCTGTGGATGAAGCCGATGTTATTCTGTTTGTGGTAGATGTGATGAACGGAGTGACGGACCTTGACCAACAGGTGGCTGCCATATTGCGTCGTGCCAAGAAGCCGGTATTGCTGGTGGCCAACAAGACTGACAACAACGAATTGCGATACAATGCTCCCGAATTTTATAGTTTGGGTTTGGGTGATCCTTATTGTATTTCGGCTGTAACCGGAAGTGGGACAGGCGATCTGATGGACCTTATCGTCGGTAATTTTAAGAAAGAATCCGACGAAATATTGGATGAAGAGATTCCTCGTTTTGCTGTGGTGGGACGTCCCAATGCCGGCAAATCATCCATTGTGAATGCCTTTATCGGAGAAGAACGCAATATCGTGACGGAGATAGCCGGAACGACCCGCGACTCCATTTACACGCGTTACAATAAGTTCGGTTTCGACTTTTATTTGGTAGATACGGCAGGAATCCGCAAGAAAAACAAGGTAAATGAGGATTTGGAATACTACTCTGTGATACGTTCCATTCGTTCCATTGAAAATGCCGACGTGTGTATATTGATGATAGATGCCACACGCGGCATCGAGAGTCAGGATTTGAATATCTTTTCTTTGATTCAGAAGAATGCCAAAGGATTGGTGGTTGTGGTGAATAAATGGGATTTGGTGCAAGACAAGACCGTGAAAGTGATGAAGACTTTTGAAAATGCCATCCGGAACCGTCTGGCGCCGTTTGTCGATTTTCCCATCATATTTGCTTCGGCACTGACGAAGCAACGCATCCTGAAGGTGCTGGAGGAGGCGCGCAATGTGTATGAAAACCGTATGACGCGTATTCCGACTGCCCGTCTGAATGAGGAGATGTTGCCGCTTATCGAGGCTTATCCGCCTCCTTCCATCAAGGGAAAATACATCAAGATAAAATACATCACGCAGTTGCCCAATACGCAAGTTCCTTCGTTTGTTTATTTCGCCAATCTTCCGCAATATGTGAAAGAACCGTACAGGCGATTCTTGGAAAACAAAATGCGTGAAAAGTGGAACCTGACCGGGACACCTGTCAATATTTATATCCGGCAGAAATAAAGCATTGCCGGACAAATGCGGTATGCAGAATGTGACACGAAGCCTGACAACCGGCATGAAAAGGCTCCGTGTCACATTTTGTGTTTTTACGCTTCCCTCCACTCGGGCTTTCTGTTTATAAAGGAATAATCCGAAAATCCTGCAGGTAAAACGTCCTGTCTATTGATACAAAGAATTTCCGGTTTTATACTTGTGCAACTGTAACTTCGTCTGTTGCCGTACTGTAAGTTCGACTGTTGCCGTACTGTAAGTTCGATTGTTGCCGTACTGTAAGTTCGACTGTTGCCGTACTGTAAGTTCGATTGTTGCCGTACTGTAAGTTCGATTGTTGCCGTACTGTAAGTTCGACTGTTGCCGTACTGTAAGTTCGACCGAAGCTGTACTGTAAGTTCGACCGAAGCCGTACTGTAAGTTCGACCGAAGCCGTACTGTAAGTTCGACCGAAGCCGTACTGTAAGCTCTCACTTGCGCGATTGTAATCCCGCACTTGGCGGAGCCGTATGCCCACACTTTAAAGGAGCTGCCCCCGCACTTTAGGAGAGCTGACCCCGCACTTTAGGAGAGGTAAGCCCGCACTTTAGGGAAGATGAGCCCACACGTTGGAGGAGGTATGCCCGCAGTATATAAGAGGGCAGATGGGAGAGTGGTATAACACTTGTTTTTGTGTCCCTTTTACCCTTCGATATTCTGCCTTTCCACTTCTCTTACTTTACGGAATAAATCGGAGGCAAAGATAAAGTTGTTCAGGCGTTTGTTGGTGGAAGTGAATATGACGTCTTTGTTACCTTCCCACTCTTTGTGCCCTTCGTAAATGTAGATGATCTTCTCTCCGATTCCCATTACGGAGTTCATGTCGTGGGTATTGATGAGCGTGGTCATGTTGTATTCTTTGGTGATGTCTTGTATCAGCTCGTCAATCACGATGGAGGTTTTGGGGTCCAGACCGGAGTTCGGTTCGTCGCAAAAGAGGTATTGAGGATTCAGGGCGATGGCACGGGCAATGGCTACTCGCTTCTGCATGCCTCCGCTGATTTCTCCGGGGAATTTATCTTTGGCCTCGAGCAGATTGACACGCTCCAGGCAGAACATGGCACGGCGGGTACGGTCGCGCAGCGTATCGTTGCTGAACATGTTGAGCGGAAACATCACGTTGTCCAATACCGTTATGGAGTCGAACAGGGCAGCGCTCTGAAAAATCATTCCCATTTCCCGGCGAAGCATTTTCTTTTCTTTCTTGCCCATGGCCAGGAAGTTGCGGTTGTCGTATAGCAGCTCTCCTTTTTCCGGAGTCAGCAGACCTACGATACACTTCATCAGCACGGTTTTCCCCGAGCCGCTTTGCCCGATGATCAGGTTGGTCTTCCCGTTCTCGAAAGTGGCGTTGATGTCTTTCAGCACCTCTTTCTCGTCAAATGACTTGCATAATCCTTTAAGTTCAATCATCCCATTAAAAGTTGAGTTAATATCAGGTCGGCAAACAGGATGAGTACGCTGCTGCACACGACGGAGTCGGTAGAAGCCTTTCCTACCTCGATGGAGCCTCCTTCGACCGTGTAGCCGAAGAATGCCGATACACTGGCTATGATGAATGCAAAAAACAAGGACTTGATGATGCTGCACCAAATGAACCATTCGACAAACATATATTGCAGGCCATATTCCAAGTCTACGGCCGACATGATGCCGCCGAACCAGCAGGTGCAGAAAGCTCCTATGACGCCGGAGAATATGCTGAATGTCACCATCAATGGGATAGTGGTCACCATGGCGATGATTTTGGGCAGAATCAGGTAGTTGGCAGAATTGACGCCCATAATCTCAAGGGCATCTATCTGTTGGGTCACTCGCATGGTGCCCAGTTCCGAGGCTATGTTCGAGCCTACCTTGCCGGCCAGAATCAGGCACATGATGGAGGACGAAAACTCCAGCAGCATGATTTCGCGGGTGACGTATCCCACCGTCCACCGGGGCATGAAAGGGCTTTCTATATTCAGCTTTATTTGTATGGTGATTACAGCCCCGATGAAGAACGATATCAGCAATACGATGCCGATGGAGTTGACACCGAGCTGCTCCAGTTCGTTGACGTATTGGCGGAAAAACATGCGCATGCGTTCGGGTCGGGCAAACACGCGTCCCATCAGCATGATGTATCTGCCTACTGTCTTGAGTGCTTTGAACATAACTTTAAGTATTTGAGTGCAAATGTACACTATTTCAGCTTATTTTTGCTACATTTGCGGCGAAAACCTTTAGAGTATGGAAGAAGAAAAAGGCATAAAGGACAATGTAGGGGAAGTTAAGGAAATTCTGCACACAGAGCCGATAACCGCTCCTGCCGATGCAGGCGCGATGGACGAGAAGATGGTGCTGCGTACGGAAGACTTGGTGAAGAAGTACGGAAAGCGTACTGTGGTGAACCATGTATCCATCAACGTGAAGCAGGGCGAGATTGTCGGGCTGTTAGGTCCTAACGGCGCCGGCAAGACGACCTCTTTCTATATGACCGTGGGATTGATTACTCCGAACGAGGGGCGCATCTTCCTGAATGATCTGGAGATTACGAACTATCCGGTGTATAAACGGGCGCAGACGGGCATCGGCTATCTGGCACAAGAGGCCTCCGTCTTCCGTCAGATGAGTGTGGAAGACAACATCACGTCTGTGCTGGAGATGACGGAGAAGCCGCTGGAGTATCAGAAAGACAAACTGGAGAGCCTGATTGCCGAATTCCGTCTTCAGAAGGTAAGGAAGAATAAAGGAAACCAACTTTCGGGTGGCGAACGGCGGCGTACGGAGATTGCCCGTTGCCTGGCCATCGACCCGAAGTTCATCATGCTCGACGAACCTTTTGCCGGTGTAGACCCCATTGCGGTGGAAGACATCCAGCAGATTGTGTGGAAACTGAAAGACAAGGATATAGGTATATTGATTACCGACCACAACGTGCAGGAAACGTTGAGTATTACCGACCGTGCCTACCTTCTGTTCGAAGGTAAGATCTTGTTTCAAGGCACGCCCGAAGAGTTGGCCGAAAATAAGATTGTGCGCGAAAAATACCTGAGTAACAGTTTCGTGCTTCGCCGCAAGGATTTTATGAAGTGATGCACCAAGCCACGGAATATTGCCGATAAAAAAAGACCGCCTCATTGAAGCGGTCTTTTTTTATTTCTCCTGAATCTGCTATGATTAATATTTCGGAGGTCTTGCTTCTTTCACTACCATCTGGCGTCCGAAGAATTCGGCTCCGTCAAGCTCGGCAATAGCTTTGGCGGCAGCAGCGCTGTCTTCCATTTCTACAAAAGCAATGCCTCTGAAACGTCCGGTCGCGCGGTCGTTGATAAATTTTACAGAAGTTACCGTGCCGTAATCTTCCATGGCTTTCTGAAGGTCACTCTCCTTAACGCGGTAGTTAAGGTTTCCAACATAAATGTTCATAATGAAAATGATAAAAATAAATAAATGAATAAAACTCTCTTGGAAAGAAGGCTGAATAATCAAAAAGATTACAACGACAGAGAGTTTACAAAAGCGTTTCTTGAAACGGAGTAAAAACTATGCAATAGAAATCGAGAAAACTAAAATGCCTTCAATCCGCGACAAAGAAACGCATAATATTCGGATTTACAACTCTTTTTGCTATTTATTTTACATTTTCTTTCAGGCACGGGGAAGGACGGGAGGCCGAAAGGCGCTTCGTGCCGGCTGAATGTCTGTGCCGCAGTGTTGTTGAGAACGGACATAAACCGGAAGAATACCTTGGCCGGAGGGACATTCGCCCTCTGCCAAGAAAGAGGCGGTTCCGTCAATATCTACAAGCAGCCTGCGGTGCGTACGCTATGGGTTTGCGCCTTGAACACAAGGGATAAACGCCGTAAAAGCAAGGAGAGAAGCCGTGCGTGGCAAGGAGCAAACCTGTTTACTGCCTGAACCGAACTCTGTTCGCGCCGTGCGGACACAAATCCGCAGCTTGCGGATAAGTATTCGCACCGTGCGAACAGATGTGCGCACGGTATGTTTCAAATTTCTGGCAGGATTCTTTCACGCATCGAGGAATGTCCTTGTAAAAGAAATAATTCGGCAATGTCTTTTGATATTTGAAAGAATAACGCTACTTTTGCACGCTCATTTGAGATGTGGAACAAAGTATAAATCAAATAAATAATTGTCAGAATGAACGTTTCATTACAAAACATTGACAAAGTAAGCGCGCTGCTTACTGTGAAGCTTGAGAAAGCCGATTATCAGGAAAAAGTGGACAAGTCTTTGAAGACATTCCGTCAGAAGGCGCAGATTCCCGGCTTCCGTAAAGGAATGGTGCCCATGAGTCTGGTTAAGAAGATGTACGGCAAGTCTGTATTGGCCGAAGAAGTGAATAAAGTGCTGTCCGAAACAGTATATAAGTATATACAAGACAATAAGGTTAACATATTGGGCGAGCCTCTGCCTAACGAAGACAAGCAGAAGGAGATTGATTTCGATACGATGGAAGAATTCGAATTCCTGTTCGACATCGCTCTGGCACCTGAGTTCAAAGCCGAAGCCGCCGCTAAAGACGTAGTGGACTATTACGAGATTGAAGTGACCGACGAAATGGTGGACAACCAAGTGAAGGCTTACACTCAACGTAACGGCAAGTATGACAAGGCAGACGCTTATGAAGACAACGACATGCTGAAAGGCTTGCTTGCCGAACTGGACGAGAACGGCAACACGAAAGAAGGCGGCATTCAGGTGGAAGGCGCCGTGATGATGCCCTCGTACATGAAGAACGACGAGCAGAAAGCCATTTTCGCCGGTGCAAAGGTGAACGACGTGCTTGTGTTCAATCCCCACACAGCTTGGGATGGCAATGCAGCAGAACTTGCTTCTTTGTTGAAGATTGAGAAAGAGGCCGCAACCGAAATGAAATCAAACTTCAGCTACCAGATTGAAGAGATTACTCGTTTCGTTCCGGGCGACCTGAATCAGGAAATTTTCGACCAAGTCTTCGGCAAAGATACGGTGAAGAGCGAAGAAGAGTTCCGCGCTAAAGTAAAAGAAGTGGTTGCCAAACAGTTTTTGGCCGACAGCGACTATAAATTCCTGATCGATGCACGCAAGATGTTGATGGAGAAAGTCGGCAAATTGGAGTTCCCCGATGCACTGCTGAAACGCATCATGCGCCTGAACAATCCTGATAAAGATGAAAAGTTCGTAGAGGACAACTATGACAAGAGCATCGAGGAGTTGACTTGGCACTTGATAAAGGAGCAGTTGGTGAAAGCCAATGACATAAAGGTTGAGCAGGACGACATTGCCGAAATGGCCAAGGAAGCCACTCGCGCACAGTTTGCCCAATACGGTATGATGAGCGTGCCCGAAGAGATTATAGAGAACTATTCCAAGGAGATGCTGAAGAAGAAAGAAAGTGTGGAAGGTTTGGTGAACCGTGTGGTCGAAGCCAAACTGGCCGCAGCATTGAAGACTCAGGTTAAATTGAACAATAAAGCCGTCTCTGCCGAAGAATTCAACAAGATGTTCGAATAATATTCGATAGCCTTACGGCTATATTTTATAAAGAAACACAGAGTTTGACAAACTATAACTCTGTGTTTTTTTGTGTCTCTGTGCTCTTTTTTGTTACTTTGCACTTTATATCAATAAAAAAACAGAAAGAAATGGATGATTTTAAGAAATATGCAACTAAACACTTAGGCATGAACAGCTTGGTGTTGGACGATGTGATAAAGTCGCAAGCCGGCTATCTGAATCCTTATATCCTTGAAGAACGTCAACTTAACGTTACCCAGTTGGATGTATTCTCCCGCCTGATGATGGACCGTATCATCTTTCTCGGTACTCAAATAGACGACTATACAGCCAATACGTTGCAGGCTCAGTTGCTTTACTTGGATTCCGTGGAACCGGGTAAAGACATCTCTATTTATATCAACTCGCCGGGCGGTTCGGTATACGCTGGCTTGGGCATTTACGATACCATGCAGTTTATCAGCAGCGATGTGGCTACCATCTGCACGGGCATGGCGGCAAGCATGGCGGCCGTATTGCTGGTGGCAGGTGCAGAGAAGAAACGTTCGGCCCTGACGCATTCGCGTGTGATGATACATCAGCCGATGGGCGGCGCACAAGGACAAGCTTCGGATATCGAAATCACGGCGCGTGAAATCCAGAAGCTGAAGAAAGAACTTTATACTATTATCGCCGACCATTCTCATACTCCTTTTGATAAAGTGTGGGCGGATTCTGACCGCGACTATTGGATGACCGCTCAGGAGGCCAAGGAATATGGTATGGTGGATGAAGTATTGATAAAAAAATAAATATGGCAGATTCAAAAAGGAATAAAAATAGATGTAGCTTCTGCGGGCGTTCGGAAGATGAAGTCGGCTTCCTCATTACGGGGTTGAACGGCTATATCTGTGACAGTTGTGCCACTCAAGCCTATGAAATCACTCAGGAGGCTTTGGGGGCAAACAAAAAAGGAGGCGCCACGAAGTTGAATCTGAAAGAACTCCCTAAACCCATAGAGATTAAGAATTTCCTCGATCAGTATGTGATAGGACAGGACGATGCCAAGCGTTTTTTGTCGGTATCAGTATACAATCATTATAAACGCTTGTTGCAGAAAGCCGGTGGGGATGATGTGGAGATTGAGAAATCCAACATTATCATGGTGGGTAGTACCGGTACCGGAAAAACGTTGTTGGCACGTACTATTGCCAAGCTGCTGCATGTGCCTTTCACCATTGTTGATGCAACGGTGTTGACCGAGGCAGGCTACGTGGGCGAGGACATCGAAAGCATACTGACGCGTTTGCTGCAAGTAGCCGACTACAATGTGCCCGAAGCCGAACAGGGAATTGTATTTATCGATGAGATAGACAAGATAGCCCGCAAAGGCGATAATCCTTCCATCACCCGTGACGTGAGCGGCGAAGGTGTGCAGCAAGGATTGTTGAAATTGCTGGAAGGCTCTGTTGTAAACGTTCCTCCTCAAGGCGGTCGTAAACATCCTGACCAGAAGATGATTCCGGTCAATACAAAGAACATCCTGTTTATTTGCGGCGGAGCTTTCGACGGTATCGAGAAGAAAATTGCCCAAAGACTGAACACCCATGTGGTGGGATATAATGCTGTGCGCAATACTGCCGTCATAGACAAAAGCAATATGATGCAGTACATTGCTCCGCAGGACTTGAAGTCGTTTGGCTTGATACCCGAAATCATCGGTCGTCTTCCGGTATTGACTTATCTTAATCCTTTGGACCGTTCTGCATTGCGTGCCATCCTTACGGAACCCAAGAACTCAATCGTCAAGCAGTATATAAAATTGTTCGAGATGGACAACGTGAAGCTCACTTTTGAAGATGCAGTCTTCGAATATGTAGTGGATAAGGCTGTAGAATACAAGTTGGGTGCCCGTGGTTTACGCTCTATTGTGGAGACTATCATGATGGATGCCATGTTCGAGATTCCGTCAGATCATAAAGAAAGCTTTGTTGTGACGTTGGATTACGCCAAGCATCAGTTGGAAAAGTCGAATATTGCGAAACTTCAAAGTGCTTAAAATCAGAAAGTAATGCGAGAAGCGACAAGCTTTTATCTTTTTATGGAAAAATATTCGGCGGATTATGCTTGAAATTTAAGAAGTTGTTTTTAACTTTGTTAGGATTCTTCGTGTAGAAGTACACGAAGTCTGCTTAGAAGTAACCCAATAACAACAACCTAATGAATCATGGCAGGGAAGAAGACTAATTTGACAGACCAGCTGAAGAAATACTTCGGATTCGACGCATTTAAAGGAAATCAGGAAGCAATAATGGAGAATCTGTTGGCAGGCAACGACACTTTTGTGCTGATGCCTACCGGTGGAGGAAAATCTTTGTGCTACCAGCTGCCCTCCTTATTAATGGAAGGCACGGCCATCGTGATTTCTCCTTTGATAGCTCTGATGAAAAATCAGGTCGATGCGATGCGTAATTTCAGTGAAGAAGACGGAGTGGCTCATTTTATCAACTCTTCCCTTAATAAAAGTGCGATAGATCAAGTCAAGGCAGACATTCTCGGCGGTAAGACAAAACTGTTGTATGTGGCTCCGGAGTCTCTGACGAAAGAAGAGAATGTGGAGTTCTTGAAGACGGTAAAGATATCGTTCTATGCCGTAGACGAAGCCCACTGTATTTCCGAGTGGGGACATGATTTCCGTCCTGAATATCGCCGTATCCGTCCTATCATCAATGAAATAGGAAAAGCTCCGCTGATTGCACTGACTGCGACGGCCACACCTAAAGTGCAGCACGATATTCAGAAGAACCTGGGTATGGTGGAAGCGCAAGTGTTCAAGTCGTCCTTCAATCGTCCGAACCTCTATTATGAGGTGCGTTCTAAGACGGCAAACGTAGATAAGGATATCATCAAGTTCATCAAGAACAATCCCGAAAAGTCCGGCATCATTTATTGTCTGAGCCGGAAGAAGGTGGAGGAACTTGCTGAAATTTTACAGGCGAACGGAATCAATGCCCGTGCCTATCATGCCGGAATGGACTCTGCCACGCGAACACAGAATCAAGATGACTTCTTGATGGAGAAGACCGATGTGATTGTGGCTACCATCGCCTTTGGCATGGGAATCGATAAGCCTGATGTGCGTTATGTCATCCATTACGATATCCCCAAGAGCCTGGAAGGATATTATCAGGAGACGGGACGTGCCGGAAGAGATGGAGGAGAAGGACAGTGTATTACTTTTTATACCAATAAGGATTTGCAGAAACTCGAAAAGTTTATGCAAGGGAAGCCTGTTGCAGAGCAGGAAATAGGCAGGCAGCTTCTGCTGGAAACGGCTGCGTATGCCGAATCTTCCGTATGTCGCCGGAAGGCATTGCTTCATTATTTCGGTGAAGAATATACGGAGGATAATTGTGGTAATTGTGACAACTGTTTAAACCCGAAAAAACAAGTGGAAGCCCAAGAATTATTATGTACCGTGATTGAAACGGTTCTCTCGGTAAAAGAAAATTTTAAAGCGGACTATATTATAGATGTTATACAAGGCAGGGAAACGTCGGAGGTGCAGGCTCATCTGCACGAGGAACTCGAAGTGTTCGGCTCCGGTATGGGCGAAGAGGATAAAACGTGGAATGCTGTAATTCGCCAAGCTCTCATTGCTGGTTATTTAAGTAAAGATGTTGAAAACTACGGCTTGCTGAAAGTGACGGAGGATGGTAGGAAATTCCTCAAACATCCCAAGTCGTTCAAGATTGTGGAAGACAATGATTTTGAAGAGGCTGAGGAAGAAGCACCTGCACGCGGAGGGGGCACGTGTGCCGTAGACCCTACATTGTATTCCATGCTGAAAGACCTGCGCAAGAAACTGTCCAAGAAGTTGGAAGTGCCGCCTTATGTCATCTTCCAAGACCCCTCTTTGGAGGCAATGGCTACGATCTACCCGGTGACATTGGATGAATTGCAAAACATTCCCGGTGTGGGAGCCGGCAAGGCCAAACGCTACGGCGAAGAGTTCTGCAAACTGATAAAACGTCATTGCGAAGAAAATGAGATAGAACGTCCGGAAGACTTGCGCGTGCGTACCGTAGCCAATAAGTCGAAAATGAAAGTGGCCATTATTCAGGCCATCGACCGCAAAGTAGCATTGGATGATATTGCCATGTCGAAGGGCATTGAATTTGAGGAACTGCTGGATGAAATAGAGGCGATTGTTTATTCGGGGACCAAACTGAACATCGACTACTTTTTGGAGGACATCATGGACGAAGATCACATGCTTGATATCTATGATTACTTCAAGGAGTCTACTACCGACAAGATTGATGACGCCTTGGATGAATTGGGCGATGACTTTACGGAAGAAGAAGTTCGTCTGGTGCGTATCAAGTTTATTTCAGAGATGGCGAACTGATTGTTTTTGTTGGTCGGAGAAAGAAAATTTATTGCGTGCAGATATACGGAATGGAATAAAAACCGTATATTTGCACGCAATAAATTTTAAACGCATAGCCCTATGTCATTTATTGCTGATAAGATTGTAATGGATGGGTTGACGTACGATGATGTATTGTTAATTCCCGCTTATTCTGAAGTCCTTCCCAAAACAGTCGAACTCTCGACTAAGTTTTCACGCAACATTGAGTTGAAAATTCCGTTTGTAACTGCTGCAATGGATACGGTTACCGAAGCGAAAATGGCCATCGCCATTGCCCGCGAAGGCGGTATCGGAGTTATCCATAAAAATATGTCCATTGAGGAACAAGCACGTCAGGTTGCTATCGTGAAGCGTGCGGAAAACGGCATGATTTACGATCCGGTAACTATCAAGAGGGGATCTACCGTTTCTGACGCTTTGGCTCTGATGAGTGAATACAAGATCGGTGGTATCCCGGTTGTGGATGATGAGGGGTATCTGGTGGGAATTGTTACCAACCGTGATCTTCGTTTTGAGAGGGAACTGAACAAGCGTATCGATGAAGTAATGACAAAGGAGAACATCGTTACCACCAATCAGACTACGGATTTGGAAGCTGCTGCGCAAATTTTGCAGGAACATAAAATAGAAAAGCTTCCGGTTGTTGATAAAGACAACAAATTAGTAGGGCTGATTACTTATAAAGACATTACCAAGGCCAAAGATAAGCCGATGGCTTGCAAGGATAGCAAAGGCCGTCTTCGGGTTGCTGCCGGAGTGGGGGTGACGAATGATACGTTGGAGCGTATGCAGGCTCTTGTGGATGCAGGGGCAGATGCTATTGTAATTGACACGGCTCACGGGCACTCCAAGTTTGTGATTGAAAAATTGAAAGAGGCCAAGAAACGTTTTCCGAATATTGATATCGTGGTAGGCAATATTGCTACCGGTGAAGCGGCAAGGGCATTGGTCGAGGCCGGTGCCGATGGGGTGAAAGTGGGCATTGGTCCGGGTTCTATTTGTACAACCCGTGTGGTTGCCGGTGTAGGCGTGCCGCAGTTGTCGGCCGTATATGATGTGGCAAAAGCCTTGAAGGGCACAGGCATTCCTTTGATAGCCGATGGCGGTTTGCGCTATTCCGGCGATGTGGTGAAAGCTCTGGCCGCCGGTGGTTATAGCGTGATGATTGGTTCGCTGGTTGCCGGAACGGAAGAATCGCCGGGCGAAACGATAATCTTTAATGGCCGTAAATTCAAATCCTATCGGGGCATGGGTTCTTTGGAAGCGATGGAGCATGGTTCTAAAGACCGTTATTTCCAAAGTGGTACAAATGATGTGAAGAAATTGGTTCCGGAAGGTATTGCTGCTCGTGTACCTTATAAAGGAACCTTGTACGAGGTAATCTATCAGTTGGTTGGAGGTCTGCGTGCCGGTATGGGTTATTGCGGTGCTGCCGATATCGAGGAGCTGCATGATGCTAAATTCACTCGCATTACCAACGCGGGTGTGTTGGAGAGCCATCCGCATGATGTTTCCATCACCAGCGAGGCGCCGAACTACAGTCGTCCTGAATAAGACGGGCTGAGATATATGAAGGTGTGTTTCTTAAGTTCTAAATATTAAGAGAGCATATCATAAAAAATCGAACAGATTTCCGAGAGGTCTGCTTAACCTTGGGAGTCTGTTCGATTTTTTATGATCCTAATGTGAAAACTCAAGGTTATCATATATCTTTGTTTGATAATATGCAAATGAAGGGTTTTTATGAATGAGGTAGAAAAAATGCGTAGTTCCCGGTTGGCGGACATGTCTGCTCCGGAGATTCAGGTGAAGTTTGAGCATGCCAAGAGATTGTTGGCAAGGATGCGTATGATGAGTATTTATGATGATGCCTATCGAGATGTGTTAGAAGAACTGGTGCCGGGTATTCCTGCTACTTCTCTTATCTGTCCACCGTTTCATTGCGATCATGGAGACGGGATTCGCTTGGGGGAGCATGTCTTCATCAATGCCAATTGTACCTTTCTGGACGGAGGGTATATCACGATAGGAACTCATACGTTGGTAGGTCCTTGTGTGCAAATATACACTCCTCATCATCCAATGGATTACATGGAGCGTCGTATGGAAAAAGAGTATGCTTATCCGGTGACGATAGGCGAAGACTGCTGGATTGGTGGTGGTGCCATTTTGTGTCCGGGTGTGACGATTGGCGATCGTTGTATTATCGGTGCCGGTAGTGTGGTGGTGAAAGATATACCATCTGACAGTGTTGCTGTTGGTAATCCTGCCAAAGTTATTCGGACAAACCAAGCGTCAAAGAGAGTTCGCTAACTGCTTGAAAAACAGAATGAGTGAGAATATGTGAAAAAAAAGTTTCAAAATAGAGCGCAAAAGTTTTGGTAGTGTCAAAATAAGCTGTACCTTTGCAACGCTTTTGAAACGAAAGTGTACGGGCGTTTAGCTCAGCTGGTTCAGAGCATCTGCCTTACAAGCAGAGGGTCGGCGGTTCGAATCCGTCAACGCCCACAAAAATACAACACTTTCGTTTGCAGAAGGGCGTTTAGCTCAGCTGGTTCAGAGCATCTGCCTTACAAGCAGAGGGTCGGCGGTTCGAATCCGTCAACGCCCACGAAACCCAAAAGGTTGAAAATCTACAGTTTATATTAGTTGCGAGCTGGTGCGATTGCGTACCGGCTCGTTTGTGTTTATAGGATAACGGCTTATTTGACCCAGTTTTACATCAAATAAGAGGCTTTTTTCTTATAACTATCTTATAACTTTTGCCACTTAACGCATCGCATACATTTTTTACTATTAAATAATTAATGTATGGCAACATTTAAAGCGGTAGTCTTCACCGGAGGAAAACACCTAAAGCAAGACGGAACAACCAATATAAAGATACGTATATATCATAACGGAGTATCACAATATATCCCTACTGAATACTACGTAAAGCCTGAATTAATGGGCAATGACGGTAATGTAATATCTTCCTCGGAGGATGGTGAGGCATTGAATTATGAGCTGACAGAGCTTATACAAAAATACAGAGGAGCATATATAAAGCTCGGAATGTCGAGAACTTCCAAGATGAGCTGTGCAGAGTTAAAAGAAGAAGTTGTAAAATCTGCTAATCCTGAATCAGAAACCATTGATTTTGTGGCGTTTTCAAGAGAAGTGATATCAAAAACGGTTAAAAGAAAAACCGCCGTTTGGTATGAATCGTCCCTCAATGCTTTTATCCGGTTTTATGGTTCTGACAGAATAGACGTAAAAGATGTGCGTGCCAAGAAATTGGAGGACTGGATGACATATTTAGCAAGCAGCAAAGTAAACGGTTCAGAGAAATTAATGGAGCCGGGCACAATCAATAACTATATGCGTGGTATCCGGGCCTTGTATAACAGAGCAAGGAGGTTTTATAACAATGAAGACTTTGATATAATAAAGATTCCCGGAAATCCATTCAGCAGAGTGCATATTCCAGACTATCAACGTAAAAGGAAAACACTAAAAATAGAAGATGTAGTACGTATAAGCCGATCGCATTTCGACAGAGAGCGCACAAATATAGCAAAAGACGTTTTTATGATACAATTTTATTTGATGGGCATAAATCTGAACGATTTATTTAATATAAAATATGAAAGTTACGGTAGAGTTGAGTATGAGCGGGCAAAAGTATCTACAATAAAGGGTAATGCCAAATTGAGACTTTCCATCCGTATTGAACCGGAGTGCCGGGAGCTTATAAGTAAATATAGTAACGGTACATTATTATCATCCATTCGTGATAGGTACTCGAACTATGATAACTTCCTTAAGGCAATGAATAAAGAGTTGAAGGTGGTTTCCTCTGAGTTAAATCTCGGTGTTCCATTGTCCACCAATTGGGCGCGTCATAGTTGGGCGAGTATTGCGCGAAATAAGGCGGGTATAAGTAAGGCTGATATAGATTTTTGTCTTGGCCACGTTAGCAACGAGTATAAGATGGCAGATATATACATCGAAACCGACTACTCTATTTGTGACCGTGCGAATAGGGCTGTTTTAGATTTAATGAAAAAAATATCATGAAAAATTTGCAGATATAAAAAGTAGCTGTATATTTGCAGCATATTAGTTGCGAGCCTGATAGGGATTTTATCCTTGTCAGGCTTTTTGTGTATATATTCTATTTCTGAAATCTAACTGTAAATCAATGCCTTGCGCCTAAAAAAGACGCGAGTATGAAAATTACAGTAACCAAATCGGAGCTTCAAAACAAGCTCAAACTTGTAGGGAGATTTATTGCCCCTAACAAAATAAACCAACAATACGAGAGTTTCCTTTTTGAACGAAGGGGTGAGATTCTTCAGGTTGCCGCCGCCGATGAAGGAGGCTGGATAAAGACCATCATTGAACACACTTCCGATACAGAGGAGTTTCTTTTCTCTGTAAACGCAAAGACTTTTCTTGACGGTATCAATCAGATACCGGAACAACCATTAGTGATTTCATTGACAGATAAGAATACCTATTATGACTTATTGGTAGAGTACGCAGGAGGCCGATTCTCTATGTGTGCGGGCATTCATCGCATATTTGAAACAAAGGAGGAGCGGAAACCGGGAGATATCGTAACTTCTATATCATCAATAAACCTTCTGTACGGATTGAGGCGCACATATTTCCGTGCGGCATCCGATGAACTTCGCCCGGTTATGAACGGCGTATATTTAGAGCTGTCCGGCGCATCATTTACTTTCGCGGCAAGTGACGGGAATACCCTTGCTATAATGGAATATTTCGGGGGTGGCGAACAGTCGGAAATCCGCAGTGGAGTTATCCTCGCAAAGAAACTATGTAAGGTTCTGATAGATGCTATTCCATCGGAAGATGAGCCGATGGAATATTTCACTTCTGGAACGAATATCGTATTTAGCCATCCATTATTTACTGTATCTTATCGAATGGTTGAAGGGAAGTACCCGAATTTTCGGGCTGTCATACCAAAAAACAACTCGAATATCGCATCTATCGATAGGAATACGTTTATATCTCTTCTAAAGAGGGTGCTTGTTTTCAGTAACAAGAATACTAATTTAATTAAATTGTCATTTCAAGACGGCAAGTTACAAGGTAATGCCGTTGATATGGACTACTCCATGTCGGCAAGCGAGGAAATGCCTATAGAATATTCGGGTAATTATATGAGTATCGGGTTCAACGGAGTTTTTCTCCTTGACCTAATATCTAATATGCAGACGAGTGACAGTATTAAGATTCTGTTATCCGACCCAACAAGAGCAGCTATTATTACCGGAGACGCTCCTACGGATGCTGAGCAACTTACCTACATTATTATGCCAATGTCTATTTAAAAAATCGAATCATCATGTTTACAAAATTCGCATCTATGCTTGGGGATGGAGATTCCCTAAGCATCACAATAACAAAAAAAGGTGATAATCTAATTACAAGTATTTTACCAAAGAAAGCAGGACTTTCGGATACAGGGAAAGACCATTTATCGCCTCTTGTGGTATCTGGTACTCCCGAAGAGTTGGAAGATGGATTTATCAACGCTATAATAACTCCCATACAACAGGCTACCGGCATATTGACAAATATGCGCGAGTTTGAAAAAGGGATTGAGGCTGCCGAAGCAAATAGTAAAGCCGCCAAGAAAGAAAAAGAGCGTAAAGAAAAAGAAGAAAAAGAGCGTAAGGATAAATATAAAGAATTCACCGAAAAGGCAAATGGCGCAGAGAAAGCCGGAAATATTACCGAAGCCATCAAAGCATTACAGGAGGCGGATAAGTACGCTTCCGGTAACCATTCAGCAATATCCGGGCGTATCCAACGGTTGCAGGCGAAGATGAATGTCGGTAGTTTATTTGGCAACGTTCCTCTTCCACCTGAAGAAGAGACACACTATGGAGAAGATGAATCAGATGATAACGAATATTCAGAAGAAGAGGAGGAATAACTATGGCTATTACAGTAAAAGGATTAGACCGTGTTTTTAAGTATGGAGATAGAGAGTTGTCGGACCCCGACAGTAGCATGTCTCCCGATGAAGTGATGAACTTTTATGCAAACACTTATCCGGAACTTACAACAAGTAATGTTCACGGACCCGAGATAGAGGACGATAAGGCAGTATATACATTCAAGACAACCGTAGGTACGAAAGGATGAAGAAGAAATCATGCGAGAAAAAAAGAAACATACGGGAATTTCACAATACCATGGGGCGAGTGCTGATGCAAACGTCAACAGGGAGAATCAGATACGGAGTAAGGGAGCGCGTGAAAAGGCGTGCCCCGAATCCGGATGCCCAGCCAATGATTTTCTGAAAGAACGGTTTATTGATATCCCCTTGGAGTTTGATTTGGACGTTGACATTGACAGACGGATTGATAAAGAGAAAAGTATAGACAATATATTTTCTTCCATTCGTCAATACCTGAGTTTGCTTGGAGTTGATATGAAGACTAAACCTACCGGAAAGTTTGTACATGATATCAATCTTGCGCTAATTGAACTTGATGAAGCTATAAAAGAAAGAGGCGTGTATTCCAATCTTGAACTGAATGGCGATATATTGAGCGTTCATATAGTAAGGTCTTATAAGGTTTTCGATTTATCATTTGTCTTTCTTCCCATTTCATCGGTAAAGAGGATGTCGTCTCCTTTGGCTGATGTATTTGTTGATTTCGTAGGGTTCTATGCCCGTAGTCAGGGGATATGTCTTCCCATGGAACATGAGGACTTTTACTATCATATATGTGAAGAGCATAAAGAATTTTTTGATGATTACGAAGACTCTGAATATTCGGAGTCCGCAAAGGAAGTTAGAAAAAGCTATCGAGATGGTGAATATAGCCAATGGTTTTCCCGCATAGCATCCTCTATGAAGAGTGATAAGGAGATTCTTGAATCATTGCGAGCGTTAAAGAGTTCATGTAGTGGGAAGGACCTTGAATTGATTTCCTTCATGGAGGACGGAGTTTCCATTCTATCATCCGGCTGTATTACTTCATTCAACTACAATCCGGACATGAACGATTGTGACGTGTTAAACGGATGCTATGATTACGAGCCTTTCGATATTAACCGCAACTATGCGATATGCTGGGATTTAAACGACCATGTTACGCAAATGGTCGGGGAGTATATTAATTGCCTTATTAGGGAAGTTTACTGTTATGGGGTGACTGAAAGTGTAGCCTTGTCCCCTGAAACATCTTTCGTATTTGTAAAGAATCCATTTCCTGAAATGTTTGAGAAGTGGTTTATGAAATTTCTAAATCTATTAGAAGAATATGGGACAGATAAATGATTCATTTACACAGCGATTGACGCCTAAAATGGCAATAATCGTGTACAATAGTAATGATAATCACTATTATCTTGAAGAAAGGGAAATACGTGAAGGCCGCATGTGTGCCGGCGTACCGCTTACGGAAAAGAAGATTGCAGATATTATGGACACACTGGCCAAGTCTGATGGTGTGGAGCTTGTTCACGGTCGTATTCCTGAATGTCTTTTATATGCCGATTCAAGAGCCGGACATGAGAAGTATGTTTGGTACAAAAAACCGGAAAAACATAGATTGTATTTCTCTAAAAACCTTGGCATAGAGGATGGCGAAATGTGGGTTCCCGGTTTGGTGTGGGTTCTTAAAAACGGTGGCCTGTCAATGTATGCCTACAAAGGGAGAAAGCCCGGCAAACTATATCGTGCTCCGTTTTTCAACGTATATCCTGACTATGTATGTCTGGGAAGCGCTAAGGCTGAGGCTCCTAAAGAAATGACTTATGAGGCTATCATTGCCTATTATGAGGAGTTGTTTTGGAACTCGGCTTTCTCTCATCTCGGAGGGGATAATCCGGTAAAAGGAAACCTTTCCGTGATAACGAAGAATTGTATTAAGACCGGATGCAGATTCCCGGAAGAGGAACTTGTACCGGTTAAGGTTAAACTTGAAGACTTATTGAAATAATAAAAAGAGTTATGGCAGTATTTGAAGAAACAGCATACGGAATACAGTGCGATGTATGCGGAGATATATATAAAAATGAGCACTCCGGTTTTTCTCTATGGGTTGATAAAAATTCGGCTAAGGAAGAAGCGCAAGAAGACTATTGGCTAATTGAAGATGGCAAATGCTATTGCCCGAAATGTTTTGAAATTGACGAAGACGATAATGTTACGATAAAGAATAATGAAAACAAACATACCAATAAAAGCCGGTGATTATATAGAAATCACAGAAATTAAACACCCTAATGCTAAAATGAATGTTGGGGAGGTTTTGAAAGTTGTTTCTGCGTGGCACAGAAATATTTATCGCGGACAGGACATTGTAGATACATGGTTTTTCAGAGCAAAGCGTAATAGCAACAAACACTCCGATGTTTACAGTGGGAGTACTTATGACTGGAAAATAGTGGATAAAGCCAAACTACGTGTAGAATGCGGTAAAAAGCCTGCACGTTCAGAAATAGATTGGGAGCAGCGAAGATATGAGATTGCAAAAGATGTGTTGGCAGCTTCATTTGCAACACCAATGGAAGGTGTCAGCATACAATCATACACTCGGAGCTGTGTACAGATAGCAGATATATTAATTGAAGAATTAAAAAAAATAAGATGAAACGAGTACACTTCACCCATAAATACCTACTATCCCCTACCCACCCTATTACGGTTAATCTGATAGGGTGCGGCGGCACCGGCTCGATGGTACTGTCATGTCTTGGGCGGATAGATTGCTCTTTGCGTGCTCTGGGGCATCCGGGTTTACATGTTACGGCATTCGACCCCGACGAAGTAAGCGAAGCCAATATCGGTAGACAGCTATTCAGTGTGTCGGATGAAGGGCTTAACAAAGCGGATGTTTTAATCACCCGTATGAATAGGTTCTTTGCATCCGATTGGGAGGCTGTACCTGAACGGTTCTCCGGTCTGTATTCATACGCAAATATAACAATATCATGCGTAGACAATATAAAGTCTCGTATTGAGATTGGAGAGATATTACGTTCGGATGTAAACCAGTATGACGATAGAGATAAATTGTATTGGCTTGACTTCGGTAACTCGACAGATAGAGGACAGGTTGTTCTTGGAACAGTACAAGAGATGAAACAGCCGAAGTCTGAGAAGTACGAAACGGTTAGCCGATTAAGATGCGTTGATGAGATGTTTGACCTCTCGCAGCTGAATGATGAAGATTCGGGACCGAGCTGCTCACTTGCTGAGGCTTTAGGAAAGCAGGATTTATTCATCAACTCAACGCTTGCGCAGCATGGTTCACATCTGCTTTGGAAGCTGTTTACCGACGCTTATATAGAGTGCCAAGGATTGTATCTGAATCTATCCTCTATGAACGTGAATCCGATAAAGCTATAGTATAATGACCTATATAGACTTAATAAACCGTTTTTGGAAGATACATCGAATTGAGTGTTTTAGCACATCCGAAATAGCTTTATACTTTCATCTGTTAGATGAGTGTAATCTTCGTGGATGGCCGAATAAATTTGAGTATCCCAACAGTAGAATCGTCCTCGCAATCGGCATAGCAGAAAAGACCGTAATTGCTTGCAGGTGTAGATTACAGCAGAAGGGTGTATTAGAGTTTGAAGCAGGGAAAAGGCGTTCGCAATCTCCAATTTATTACTTACCTGAGGTAAGTAAAGAGGTAAGTAAAGAGGTAAGTAAAGAGGTAAGTAAAGAGGTAAGTAAAGAGGTAAGCCTTAATATAAAGACTAAGACTAAAGACTTAGAAGAAAAAAGAACTACTAACGTAGTTCCAAAAAATTCTGTCGCGGCTAAAGCCGCTACGCTCGAACAACGTACAAAAGTCTTTTACGATTCTTTGGTTCCCTTTGTTGAGGTTTACGGTAAGGAAATGATACGGGCCTTTTATAACTACTGGACCGAGCCGAATAAGTCTAAAACGAAAATGCGGTTTGAACTCGAGAAGACATGGGATGTTTCCCGTCGTCTTGTAACGTGGGCTAACCGAGAATCTATAAAAGTGAGAAACAATGGATATCAAGACAGATACGAACAAAAGCGGATTGATTCTGAGCAAAGAAAGGCTGAGTCATTGGCTAACCTCGACAACATCCGTGCAGCAGCGGAGAGACGTAGAAAGGAACTTGAAGCAGAGGGAATTATTTAGCTGCTATCCTGACCCAGCCTTGCTGCTTGTAGATTATAGCCCGGCCATACAGTCGAAGATTGTCAAAACAGGCCTTTCTTTCGCTGCTCTTGCAAAGAACGAGGCTATTCCTACGCTTGGCCTGTTAAGCGGCACATACGGTGAGGAAACTCCCTTGGAGTGGCTGAAAATACAGATCGGCAGCCTGAATGATTACGCCGAGCAGGGTCGTGGTATAACCGAAAACCAGTTGACGGAATTAACGTCGCTTGTACTGAATGAGTATTACTATCTCAACCTTGCAGAGGTGGCTAACTTCATTGCGCGTTTCAAGCTTGGTTACTATGGTGAGTTCTACGGTATCATTGGACCGATGAAGATCGCAAGTGCCATCAGGGAATATTTACGTGAGCGAAGGATTGATATTGAGCGGTACGAAAGGGAACAGGAACGAATTCAAAACGAGAAGAACCGTGAGGAATGGGCTAAAACATCTATTACTCATGAAGAATATTTACGCAGAAAGGAATTACGTAAAAATGGCAGATAGTGATATAAATAACTACATCTCGAAACGTTATGCCCGATGGCTTGATTATGCAGAATTTCATTGCGCACATGCCGGTATTTGGGGTGAAGCTTCTGATGTTCTGGATGAAGTTCTTTGCTCGCTTCTTGATAAAGATCCGTGTTTTCTTTCCCGTCTTCTCAATGCGAAGAAGAACGGATATACCGAACTTGACTTCTTTGTGTTGAGAATGATAAAACTGAATGTCACTTCTCCTACTTCTCCATACCGTAGCAAGTATAAACCGATACCCACGGATGAGAATGCAGACTATTCACGTCTTGATATTGAAGACATGGAAGATGATTCGGAAGATGTGGCTGGCGAGACTTTGCGGCGCATGAGGCTCGTTCGTGAGATATTTGAAGAGCTTGACCTCTCCCCGTTCGCCCGCAGTGTATTCCAGTATCGTTTCTTTGATGGTGGGGTATTCAGTGAGTGGCCTGGTGATGAAAGCTCGAAAGATCTGTATGATACATATAACGGAGTGCAAGAGCTTATAGCAAGGAAAATCAGCGGGGATATTCTATTTTAAGGCAAAAACAATTATGAAAGAGGAAATAAAATTTGACCCTAAAAACTTTCGTATCCATAACGACCGGAACAAGAGGGTTATTCGCAAGAGCCTTGAAGATTGCGGCGCCGGACGTTCTGTCCTCATGGATAAGGATAATTACTTGATAGCAGGTAATGGAGTATATGAACAGGCGCAAGAACTTGGGATTCCGGTCCGCATTATCGAGACTGATGGCAAAGAGCTTGTTGTGGTAAAGCGAAAAGATTTAGCTCTTGGAGACAATCGACGTAAGCTGCTTGCTCTTGCCGACAATCATGCTTCCGATACGTCTGAATTTGATATGGATTTGGTGATAGAGAACTTCTCGGAAGATGTATTACACGATTGGGAGTTTTCGGTAGATGATATTCAACTTGATGCTCCGGATGGCGATGCGAATAAGAATGAAAGCTTTTACACGAAGAAAATAGTCTCTCCCATATATACACCAACCGGAGAAAAGCCGAAATTGTCCGAACTATGTAATCTTGAACGTTACCATGAATTATTAAAACGCATAAGAGAATCCGGAGTAAGCTGTGATATAGAGGCATTCCTTGCCATTGCTGCATCACGGCATATAGTTTTTGATTACGGAAAGATAGCAGAGTTTTACGCTCATGCGGATAAGCAGTTGCAGGAGCTTATGGAAGATTCGGCCCTTGTGATCGTAGACTTCAATAAGGCGATAGAGCTTGGCTATGTCTGTTTGAAGGAAGAATTGTTGGATTCTTACATGGAGGACCACGCAGATGATGAGGAATAATTGTTTTGTGGCTCTAATATTGACGCACGGAAGGCCGGATAAGGTCTACACTGTTAAGACGTTGAGAAAGTGCGGATATACCGGTGATATTATCCTTGTTGTTGATAATGAAGATAGGACCGTCGATGAGTACAAGAAGAAGTATGACGATGTATATGTATTTGACAAAAAGGCTGTGGCTTCACAAATTGACGAAGGGGATAATTTTAACGACCGCCGGGCCATCATATATGCGAGAAATGCAGCTTTTGACATCGCAAAAGAACGGGGATATAGATACTTCATAGAACTTGATGATGATTATATGGAGTTCTCATACACGTATAACAGAGACGGGGAAATGAAGCAGAGAAGTATCTATAATCTCGACAGGGTTTTTGATGCGTTGGTCGACTTTAAGAATAGTACTGGTGCCATCACTGTAGCTCTTGCACAGAGGGGCGATTTTGTCGGCGGAAAGGGTAATAACATCGTGCGCGGTGAGATTCTTAAAAGAAAGGCTATGAATTCTTTCATATGTGACACCGAGAGACCATTCGAGTTCTTCGGAAAGATAAACGAGGATGTGAATACATATACCGTTCTTGGCGGAAGAGGAGAGTTGTTCTTCCAAGTGCCTCATGTGTCATTGAATCAAATGACTACACAACAATCTGACGGAGGTATGACGGATATATATCTTGATAGCGGTACTTATGTTAAGTCTTTCTATACAGTTATGTATGCGCCTTCATGCACGAAAATACGACCGATGGGAGCGGTATATTCAAGATTGCATCATAGCATAAATTGGAATAACGCTGTGCCTAAAATCATTCCGGAGAGTATAAAGAAATAAAAATAAACTTGTTCATGCTTGGTTAAAGTTTTATGGTTGATGTTTAGTTGAAAAAATAGCCAGAGTTTAGTGCTCCGGCTATTTAATTGACTATAAATGGGCTTTTAAATTATCCATTGATTGATTTAATAAAGATATTATCTCGATAATATTGTCGGATTTCATGAAATTTTGTGACCTGTTTGTATAACTTTTTGTCTGTATATATATCTTCCATGTTTTTTCTTTTTTTGTTGAGCTTAGAAATGCTCCAAGGCTAACCCCATCTTTAGTTTTATATTCACATTCAACGTAATTTTCTGGTATAGTTGTGATTATATTATCTTTGATGTAAGTTAACGATTTAATACAACCTGCTAACTCATCATAATCCAATGTACCGATATATGTGTCTGTTCCTAAAGAAGAATAATAAGAAGTTTCAATGCGAAGAGCACCGGTCTTTGTTCCAGCAGAAATATCTGTAATTACTATATTTTGAAAAGTAACACCAGCAACTTTTCCGATATCGTAAAAATCTTTTTTCAAAAGAACACCATCTTTCTTTAATAATTCTACTGCTTTACTTTTGGAAGCTTCTTCCTGTTTCTTTTCTTGAGCATTAGCCGATAAACAAAATAGTGTAATCAGCATAAATAACACTTTCTTCATAATTGTAATTTTTAAGATTAAACAATGTACAAAAGTAAGAAGCTGTTTTTATTTCGCAAAAAAAACAGTACGATAATTTTGTAGGTATATATTAAAAAGCCGTGGAATTGACATCTCAAATTTAGCCCAAAGTTGAATGGATAGATAAATTTTAGCTAACTTTGGCGAGATATTTTATTCCAAAACAAAAAATAGAATGAAAAAGACTTTATTTGTGATAATGGCGGTTGTTTTGCCATTGGTGTTTTCTGCATGTAGCAGTGGAGGGAACGAGATAGACACTTCAGATGTAATTACACTCAATAAGTCCGAAGTGGAATTACTGCATAATGAAACGTTTCAACTAAAAATTTCAGGGAATAATAATCGTCTTGTTTTTGAAGTTGAAAACGAGAATATTGCCAAAGTTGATGAGAATGGGCTTATTACCGGAAATGTAAAAGGTGAAACAAATGTGGTAGTAAAAGCAGGTAAATCATCAGCAAAATGCTCTGTAAAAGTAAACACGTCGGTAAACGATATAAGAGAACCTTATTTTTTGTTTGGAAAAGGTTACGATGAAGTAAACCGCATTGTGACGGCCGATAAAGAGCCTATTGTAGTTGGAAGTCTCGAACGCAAGCCTGGAAGAAGTATTTCGTTTAGGACTTCCGAAAATTATGTACAATATATATATGCCTATTTGTTTGATGATACAGAGAAACTTGATAAAATATCTATTATGATTGATTGTCGTAGGTATAAGACAGAGTATTACCGTTTGTTGGACTTTGCTTTGGAAAGATACTTTATTGTATCTCAACCCGGCACTATGAAATATAACTTGATGTCTATTGATAAGAAGATGATAGTTTCAACTGACCTAAAAACAGAGGTATTTTCTCTTATGTTTCGAGAAAATAATTAGAATAGTTTTGCAAGATAAAAAGAACTTGCTACATTTGCAATGTTCAAACATCATGAGAGCGATGTATAAGGCTCTCAAACAAAAGTTGAGGGCTATTTTTATATAGTCGCAGCAGAAAAGAAAATTATCTATTGGTGTCCGTACCCCTGTGTGTTAGCTGTAATGGCGCACAAAACAACTCTCGTGGTGTTTGAACAGCAGGAAAGGCGGGCACCTCTTATTTTTATAATTATGTTCAAAACCACGAAGACGCACATTCAGGCGTTCAACAGCGCACAATTCGGGGAGTTGCGCACCCATCAAGCACTAAACGGTATTATATGGTTTTGCCTTAACGATGTGATGAGATCGCTTGGTCTCACTCATGTTACTGAATTGAAAAAGAGGCTAAATGAAAAGGGGTGCAATACTATTGCAGTCCCTACAAATGGTGGCAAGCAACATGCGATTTTCATCGACGAGCCTAATCTTTATCGTTGTATTTTTCAATCTCGCAAGAAAGAAGCCGAGAAATTCCAGAGCTGGGTATTTGAAGAAGTTTTGCCTGCCATTCGTCAGTCTGGCGGCTACATCTCTACCCAACAAGAGGATACTCCCGAACTGATTATGGCAAGGGCGTTGCAAGTGGCGCAGACTACTATTGAACGTCACAAGCAGCAGCTTCAAATCGTGGAAGCCGAGCGCGACCACTATCAGGAAGAAGTAAAAGCCCTTGCCCCCAAAGCCGAGTACACCGACAATGTTCTTCAATCTACCAGTACCTACACGATGACGCAGGTAGCGAAAGAGCTTGGTTTCACTTGCGCGACCGCCCTCTGTTTCAAGTTAAAGACTATCGGCGTAATGTTCCGCCAGAGCGGGCAATGGATGCTTACGGCAAAATACTGCGGTAAGGACTTGACAAAGACGCGCACGCACCATTACACGCATTCCGACGGGCGTACCGGCTCTAACACTATCACGGTATTTACAGAGAAAGGTAGGATGTATTTACACTCATTGCAGGAAGGAGGTAGGCTATGAATAACGATAAAACTTCAATAGACAATTACTCCAACCCGGAGCAGCAGGCGGCATTCGATGCCGGTCGTGCCATCGGACGCACGGAGGGTATGATAATCTACCAGCAGCATATCATCAAGCAGATGACGGATGAGTGCGTGAAGCTTAGAACGAAATTGCAAGAACAGAAAGGAGGTAAGCTATGAGACCGAAACCGTATATTTTCAATAAGGAGCGCGAGGCAGCTATCGCGTTGATGAAAGACGTAAAGAATCTGCGTGACCGCATGGATGAGTTTTGCGAGTTGTGCGAGCACACCGACCTTGATGATTTGGAGTATGTCGAAAAGATAAAGCGGCATGAGGAATATATTTACAGCTTGCAGTCGGAACTTGGCAGGCTCGTGGGATATACCATAACGAGTGATATCCTGGAAGGGGAAGAGGTATCTATACCATAGTTGCTACTCTGTTTTGATCTGTTGATGGCGGGGATGCTCCTTTAATGGGGTGTCCTCGCTTTCGTTTTATGCGCTGAAAAGTGGCTTCCCTTTTATATTTTACGATAAAAAGCGTATGGCTCGTTATAATAAAGAAATAGTAGAGCGGATTTGCGCATTTATCCGTGAAGATAGCTACACGATTGAAGAGATATGCAGGAATGTAAATATTTCAAAGGATACGTATTATCGTTGGTTATCAGAGAAAGCGGACTTTTCGGACGCCGTTAAAAAGGCAAACGACGATTTCAATGCTTCGATGGTAGCAGAAGCTAAACGCTCTCTTGTGAAGCTCGTTAAAGGCTATACGGTACAGGAAAAGAAAACCGTCACCGCCGATACTGGAAAGAAAGATGAAAATGGAAAACCTATCGTAAAAGTAAAAGAACATACAGTCGTAGATAAACATTATCAGCCCAATGTTGCAGCCGTTATTTTCACGCTTACTAATAGAGATCCTGAAAACTGGAAGAATAAGCAGAATACGGAGCTATCCGGAGAGGTGGGAATAAAGAGTCAGCTTGAATCAATGACGGACGAGGAGTTGCAGAAAATTATAGATGGAGAGGAATAGGCGCGACATATTGTTACTTAAAGCTGAGGCGGCAACGATACTGCGTAAGCGAGAAGCCCGGAAAACATTCTGGGCTTTCTGCTTGTATATGGACCCTAAGTTTTTTGCAAAACGGCTGTTCCTTAAAAAGGTGGCCGATGCTTATCAGCGCGTACATGAAAAGTATTCCGATGGGCTTTCTTGGAGCCTTGCAGTCAGCATGCCACCTCGCGCCGGTAAGTCGTATATCTCTTCTCTATTTATCGCATGGATGCTCGGGCACTTTCCGGAGGAGAGTGTGATGCGTAACTGTTGTTCCGATACCCTGTATAACAAGTTATCATACGATGCGCGTAATATCATCCGCTCGTGTCGATTCTCGGAGATATTTCCGGATGCAAAGCTAAGCCAAGACAAACAGAATGTAAAGGGTTGGAGTCTTACAGCGGCTCGCCAAGTGAGTTATTTCGGAGCAGGTGTTGGTGGTACGGTTATCGGATTCGGTGCGTCTATGCTCGCTATGACTGATGACTTATATAAGTCATTGGAAGATGCTCTTTCAGATACCAACAACGAAAAGGTTTGGAGTTGGAAGCAGGGTACGCACGATTCACGTTTGGAAAAGAATTGTTGCCGCATCGATATTGGTACTCGTTGGTCATCTTCGGATGTGCTCGGACGTATGGAAGAGGCTGGGAAATACGATGAGATTATACGTATCGCCGCCCTTGATGAAAACGATGAGTCGTTCTGTGAGGATGTGCACACGACGGAGTATTACCGCGAGTTGAGGCTTGAAACGGATGACAGTATATGGTGTGCGGAGTACATGCAGGAGCCTATTGAGGCTATCGGTCTACTGTTCCCCAAATCGGAACTAATGTACTTTAAGTTCGATGAGCTTAAGGGCAAGACGCCAGACGGGAATATTGGTGCTTGTGACGTTGCCGACAAAGGAAACGATGACTTGTGCGCCCCGTTCGCGGATGTGTACGGTGATCGCCTGTTCATTACAGATGTTGTCTTCACGAAGGATGCGGTAGAGATTACAGAGCCTCGCGTAGCACAGGCAGTCATTGATAATAAGTGCGACCAGATGCGCATTGAAGCGAACAACGGTGGGCGCATCTTCGCTATCAATGTGCGAAAGACTGTGAAAGGGCGTAACAGTAAGTGCGAGATACAGGCACGGCACACAACACAGAATAAAGAGACTCGTATATTGATGCGTGCAGGATGGATAAAGAAGCACTGTGTGTTCCTTGCTCCAACGGAATATAAGAAAGGCTCTGACTATGACCGTTTCATGAAATCTCTTACCAAGTACAAGAAAGAGGGTGGGAATGAACATGACGATGCGCCTGACGGTATGACCATTCTTGCAGAGTTTGCGGAGTCGATCGGAATGAAGACTAAGACCGTAAAGCGAAAGGTTGGGCGCGGATAGTAATTTGCTGCATCGTTATAAAACGCACGCTTGGATATATTTTAAGAGAAAAATATATGCCGAGTATTCAGGAGATTTTAGCAAAAGACGATTTTAGTGCCATCGTCAGCGATTTATGTAAAGACACGAGAGAGAATCGCTATCCTCGTGAGTATATGGAAGAGTATAACGGTGACCGAACACGCCGCCCGGATTCAGTAGGATTCAGGCAGCCGAAGACTATTGCCGTATATTCCGATACACTAACCGATAAGGAGGGTAACCCTGTCCGATTAGAGGATAAAACCATTCAAGTTGCAAAGGTTGTTACTAATATCCCGAAGCGTATTGTACGTACCGCTGTAGCGTTCATGTTCGGCGGGGAGATGACTCTGTCTGCGGAAGATCCTAACGAAGGGTTCGATGAGTTCAAGAAAGTTTTCGTCCGCAAGCTCAAGATGCAATCCATACTTCGCAAGTTTGCCCGTAAGGTACTGTCAGAGACGAAAGCGGCTATCGTTTTCTATCCGATAATAAAGCATGAAAAGGACATTTCAGGTAATGCCAAAAAGGTTTCTGTTCTTAAATGTAAGATACTATCTACTCCTAAGAGCTTGAATGAAACGTGTGAGTTCTATCCGCATTTCGATGAAGGCGATGATATGGACGGATTCATTCATAAGTACAATGCGGATGTTGACGGTTCTAATTGCGAATGTATCACTATCTATACTGCCGAAACAATCTATACTGCCGTGAAGTATAACGGAGTATGGAATATCAGTAAAAAGCCTAACCTGTTTAAGAAGATTCCAGTTGTATATGCCGAAGTAGATGAACCCGAATGGGATTGTATCGCCAATCCTATGGATAAATACGAGATGCGTCTCTCTCGTGTGTCCGATACGAACGATTATTTTTCGGAACCGATATTGAAAACGTATGGTCTTGCCAATCTACCAAGCAAAGAAACGGTAGGTAAAGAATTGAACTTCTCAATGGAGATAGACCCCGATACGGGTACGGCGTATCATGGCGATGCTGATTATCTCGCATGGCAACAGTCTATCGATTCCATTAAAGAAGAGCTTGATCGTCTAAAGAGCGAGATAGATTCCGGATCGTCCACTCCAGACCTATCGTTTAATAATCTTCAGGGTATCGGCAATCTTAGCGGTGTGGCCCGTAAGTTTATGACTATTGAGGCTACAGTTAAGGCAAGCGAAAATATGGAAATATTCGGCCCCGTCGTGCAACGTGCGGTTGCTATCATACAGGCCGGTATGATTAATATTTCGCACACTAAATATGCCTCGCAGCTTGAAGATAACTATATCGATGTAGAGTTTGGCACTGTTCTTCCTGAAGACGTTGCCGAAGAATTGAAGAATCTTGAAACAGCCTCACAGTTCAACTCAATGGAAACAATCATCAAAAACTCACCATATACGGATAACGTGCAGGAAGAGCTTGCGAGAAAGAAGCAGGACAAGAAAGATGAGGCTGCTAATAACCTTATGCCCGGACTAACATTCAATGAATGATGAAAACCTATACACTCGCTTTTCATGACCGGCAGCATATACAGCGGATATTAATGCAGCAGAATGCTGTCGGTTTGGCTTTCAATCAATTTATCGCCACTGTCTCACCTCATCTTCGTAAATGGACCGACCGTGGAGGAGATAGTGTGTGGGTGCGCAATTCCTCTGTAGAGAAAGCTATTGACAAGGCTTTATTGATATTGCAGGCTTCCCTGTATCGGAATATTACCGAGTTTCAGGCTGATGCTTGGAAGGGGGCTAATATAAAGAATGATGATATGGTTTCCCGTTTCATAGACGGTATGGCTATTTCTTCGCTACGCAGGGATGGAATGTTCCGTCAAAACATGGAAGCGTTCAGGGGACTGCAAAAGGAGGTTGACGCAAACGGGTTGAATGTATCACAGAAGGTCTGGAAAATTACCGATCAGGCGAAAACCAACCTTGAGTTCTACCTTGATAGCGGTATATCCTCTGGGAGAAGCGCGTCAGGGATAAGCAGTGACATTCGTCAAATCTTGGATAAACCGGATAAGAGGTTTCGCCGTATACGTGACGAGAACGGGAAGTTGCAATTATCTAAGCCCATGGAAGAGTATCATCCTGGTTCAGGCGTATATCGTTCTTCCCGCATGAACGCTTTGCGTCTTGCCGCCACAACTACGAACGTGGCGTATAGGAAAGCAGACTATGAACGTTGGCAGAATCTTGATTTTATCCTTGGTATAGAGATAAGCCGTTCCCCGTCTAATCATGGCCCGTGCAAGATATGCGACGCTATGGTAGGTAAATACCCTAAGGGGTTTCAGTTCTTGGGTTTCCATCCGTTTTGTATCTGCATCGCTACTCCTATACTCCAGAAACCGGAAGATTTTGCTGACTTTTTGCTCGATGATGAAATACCGAAAGAGCAACTTGTTACCGATATACCTGCTGATGCTCGTAAGTTCATGCTTGATAATGAGTATATGCAGAAATCGTATGCTTTTAGGGATAATGTGGAATGGTTTACTAATTCTAAAGTTGAGGAGCCTGTAACAAAATATATTGATGATAAAACAAAGAAACTATACGAAGCTATCGAAAAGACAGAGAGCGAAATCCGGATGAATAAAAAATTTGAAACAGGTGTAGCCTATAATAGAAATGGTGATATCGTGATAGACAAAAGAGGTGCAGCATATAGCGTTGAGTTTACAAAGGATGAATGCGAAAGAATGAAAGATTGCATTTTAACCCATAATCATCCGAGAGGGTGGGGATATCCAGAAAATTCACTTGGCAGGATAGGTAATTCGTTCAGCACGGCAGATATTAACTTTGCCGTTAGAAACGATTTATCAGAAATGCGTGCCGTCACTCCAATGTATACGTTTGTTATGAAGCGTCCAGATGAAGGGTGGGGGGATTGTGACAAAGTAATGGCGATTATAAACGAGGAGAATAAAAAGCTCCATGAAGAATTCGGAAAGAGGATTGATGAAGGCACTTTGACTACGAGTCAAGCGAATGCCACACATTTTCATATACTTTGGAAAAGGGTGAGCGAAAAACTCGGTTGGATGTATTCAAAGGCTAAAACCGGTTAGGCCTCTTCAAACACTGTTTCTCCTCTTTGTCCTGGTAATACACTGTCATGGTTTTCTTCTCCGGAAAGAATGTTGTCGGGTATTTCATCAGGGAACGCATTGCAAGTACAGCTATCCAAATTAAAATGTACACACTTTGGGCATTGGGAGGCGTACAAATTCAGAAACTCATGTCTATCATTTATTCTATCCATATAGCAAAAATACTTATTTATCTATTGTAAAATATAAATATGAAGAAAAAATCGTACTCACTTATATTTTAAAGGAAAAAGTTATGAAGATTTTAGCAATTATCAAAGCCGCTCTGAAAAAGGCGGGGATACCCGAAAAATATGCGGGTAAAGTTCAAAAGTTATTCAATATTGAAAGTGAAGAAAACCTTGAGACATACATTGCGCTGTTCGAGGAGAATATTCTTCCCGATATTGAAGAGGCTGAAGGTAGTGCAAAGACTGCTGCTGAAGCTGCTGCAAAAAAAGCTATCGAAGATTACGAGAAGCAGTATAATCTGAAAGATGGCAAAGTCATTGAACAGAAGAAGCCGGAAGAAACAAATACGGATGATTTGTCACCGGCGGTAAAAGCTCTTATTGAAGCCCAAGGCAAGCAGATTTCAGAGCTTACCGGAGTGGTGAACAAGCTTGCAAACTCTGTTACTACATCGCAGAAACAGTCATCCGCTGTCGCCCTTTTTAAAGAAGCTAAGCTACCGGAAAAGTGGCTATCCCGTATAGATGTCAACTCGGATAAGTCTGTAGATGAACAGATTAAAGAATTGCAGGAAGAATGGGCTGAACTCCGTCAGAGTGTCATTGATGACCAAGTGGAAACCGGTAACTATCGCCCTAATCAGTACGTATCGAAAGAAAGAACAGAGAAAGAGTGGGCCGATTTCATGAATGGAGACAAAGAAATAAGCAAGGACGCGAGCGTTGCAAGCCTCGGCTTGGATTAATGTTTAATGCGAATCAGTAGTTGGTCTCTGATTCTTGTTTTAAAAAATTAGATAAATGAATGCGATGGCAATTTTTCCCATCGTATGTACTAAAAGT
>NZ_SLXB01000031.1 GCF_004342845.1 Prevotella heparinolytica
CAAGGAGATTAAGAAACAAACAGACAAGATAATTAATTGAATAATAACATTTTAACTAACTGAATCAAGTAGGGATTTCAACTACTGATTCGCATGTTTAATAAATTAATAATTGTGTTATGTTTAGAAAAAAAGAAAAAGAATTTCAGTACCATCCCGGTATAGAGAAGATTATCGAGGATGTACAGGGTGGCGGAACCATTGCCCGAAAAGAGCTGAAGGGCGTCATCAAGGAATTGCCGCCTATCGTTGTTGTGGGGCGCGATGAAAACGGATTGTATCATGTTGTGAAAACCGCCCTTATCCAGAAAGTGAGCGGAACGACTATTGAGGTTGGCAAGAAGCATCTTTTTGTGGTCGGTGAAGCTGTTATGATTGGTGGTGATTTGAAGGGTGCATCCGATTTGATTGCGTCTATCGACAAGAGTAATCCTGAAAAGGATGTTATTACTCTTGCTGGCGCCATTGGAGAGGGCAGTGCCGGCCAAGTGCTTGTTCTTGCAAAAGACAAACAGGACGCTAATTCAGCCAAGTTCAAGTACATCCCTGAGGTTGTTACAATGAACAAGGTAGACGTTACGGTTGCCAACCAGCAATCAGGCTTGCTCGTTCGCGGAACGGTCAATGAGAGTGTAATGCCTTATCCTGTCGATGATGCCATTAAGTCGTTGTTGAAGGATATTCGTTTTGTGTACAAACAAGTATAAATAAAATTAGAGTATGGAAAGAAGTTTAATTAAACAAGTCAACCGAAAGAATATGGCGGCCCGTCTTAACTCCCGTAAGGTGAAGCCTATGTTCTACCCGAACTTTTTCGGTGTGAAGCAAAAAACATCCCTTAAATGGGAAACGTTGACGGGAGAAAAAGGTGCACCGGTTGTAGCTGATGTAATCAGCTACGATGCTTCGGCACCACAGAAGACGCGAGAAGTAGTAGGGAAAATGTCAGGAGATATTACAAAGACTGCCGTAAAGCGTGGTATGAATGAAAGCGACTGGAATGAGTATCGGCAGTTGAGTCGTGATTGCAACGGCGATGCTGATTTGCAGGCTCTTCTTGACCTTTCTTTCAAAGATCAGGACTTTGTATATAATGCAGTGCGTGCTCGTTTTGAGTGGTGGTGCATGCAGTTAATGTCTAAGGGTGGATTCGCTCTGAATAAATCCAATAATAACGGTATTGTTACGGAAGAGTTTGTCGGATGTGGTATGCCGAAAGCCAATCGTAAGGTCGCGGCTAAAGATTGGGCTAACGCGTCTACTGCTGACGGGTTGCAGGACATCGAAGATGTTATTGTTGCTGCAGCAGCCGATGGAGTTTCTCTTCGCTACGTTATTATGCGTTCTGATGAGTTTTCTTTGTTGAAAAAGCAAAAATCAACAATGGAGAAGGTGAAAGGATGGATTAACCAAAAGGATAAACTTACCATCACGAAAAAGGTCATCAACGAGTATCTTGCTGCTCAAGAAAAACCTGTTACTATTGTTGTAATAGACCCTTCTGTGCGTATTGAAGACGAGTCCCACAAACGTACTACTGTGAACCCATGGGAGAGCAGAAGAGTTTGTTTCTTGGAAGATCTTAATGTTGGCGATATACAACATGGTCCTATCGCCGCAGAGAGTTCTGTCGAATACGCCAAAAAAGCTACCACCTTGAAGAAAGATTTTATCTTTATCTCCAAGTGGTCGGAGCTGGAGCCGTTCAAGGAATGGACAAAGGCAGAAGCGAATGCTATTCCCGTAATCAACGACCCTGATGCCATGTATATCCTTAAAGCGGATGCGTTGGCTTGGGAAGAGAGCGAAAATACAGAGTATACGGATACTGACGACGAAAACGGTTACTAATGGATACTATTCGCGATACTATTCTTGCATTTCCCGGCCTTGAGGATACGGAGGACGCTTTCCTGAATCGAGTACTTGCACTTCGGGGGCTTGACGGCACGAAGCCCTACTCGGCAGATATAGATTCTTCCGTATGCCTCGCGGCGGCGGACTTGTATAAACAGATGGCAAACCTTCCGGACTTTTCGGAAGGCGAGCTGTCTAAAACCTACCCACGTAGTTATTATGTCAATACGGCGAAAAGCTTGTATATCGAAAACGGCGAGCCTGAAAAGGCACTGACGGTAGGCAGGCGAATCACCGTAAAAGGAAAGGCTGGGAGCAGATGGTAAAGCGAAAAGCATACAAAGCGACCGTCACGCTGGAGATAGCCGGAGGGGTTGTTAACGGCGAATGGCAGGAAGGGCGTACAGATATATTGCCCGTCAAAGGGCATTACAACTCTGCTACTGGTGCCCGGATAATCATTCGCCGTAACGCCAACGGTGACGAGAAGCAAGTTAGCGGCTATTTCTTTCCCGGCAAGAAACCAAAGTTTGAGGGTAATCCTATCAGACTAACTGTACCGGGTCTGGAAATAGATGTCCCGATAATATGCTGGGATTCATACCAATCACATTCTGTTATCAATGTATGAGTAAAAGTGGGCTTATCCCCTTGTGGACGGATAGCGATGTAGACAGATTCTACAGCTACTTTGTCGATAGAGCAAATGATAAGATATTTCAGATGCTTTCGGCCGCCGGTGAAAAGTATATCGGAGTTGCACGTAAATCCGGCTCTTATAAAGACCATACGGGGAACCTGCGTAGCTCTGTCGGTTATATGGTCTTCAAGGATGGGGAATGTGTAGCCGAGAACTTTGAGAAAAGCTCGAATGGTACGGATAAGCAAACGGGAGTCACAAAAGCTCGCAGGCTTGCTAAAAAGATCGCTCTTGAAGTTGGCACAGGGTGGGTTCTTGTCTTAACCGCCGGTATGGAATACGCAGCACGGGTAGAAGCTCTCGGATATGACGTTGCAGCTTCCGGTATCATTAAGTCGGAAGAGTATTTGCGAGAAACGAGCAAAAACTTATTTGACAAATTGGCAAAAAGAGGATATTAGAATATGGACGAATACGATGTAATAGATTTTATTTACGATGCTGTATCTGTATCTATCCCCGGCGTGCTTGTAGTAAAAGACAGGTCTGAGTCGGGAGTGAAAGTAGAGCATGTTGTAATCAACAATATAACATACGTAGAGTCTGATTTTACAGGTAAAACACCTGTGAATATCAATATCTTCGTTCCGCTTAATCCAAACGGCATGACGAAGCGTCAGCGTATGAAAGAACTGCGTCGAGCTGTGAGACGGTCTATCGACACGATAAACAGCAATGACGGGAATTGTAGAGAAGTTGAGGTCCTCTGGGTCGAAAAGATGCCGGAACTGAAAGAGGGGTTCGACTGTGTGAATATAAGAATTAATGTATTAACTGATAAATAAATTAAAATTATGGCAGCAAAAAGACCTATTGCAATGGGCGTGGCGGCAGTCAGGCTCGCAACTTATGGAGATGGTATTCCGGGATCAGATTTTAAATCACTACCATTGCCGTATAAAGGCTCAGTGGCATTTAATTTCGCCGACCCCAAGGAAGTTAAAATTGAAACGGAGGGAACGGATGAGCCGTTGTATGTGACATTTGTCAAAGATGCAACGGACTATATCGAGTTCTCAATTCCTACTCCCGACAACGAGACAATAAAAACTCTTTGCGGCGGAACCATTAACAACGGTGGGGCGGAGAAGGATATTTGGGAGCAAGACGCAACTTTCCCGAGCATTGTTAAAACCGTTCAGGTAGAAACCTTGCCCCACAAAGGCACAAAGGTTATATATACCATTGTGCATGGAAAGATTATGGCTAAACTTAATCAGGCGCCCGGTGCAGAACAGCCTGAATTGCTGCTTGTACGTGTTTACAAGCAGGCGGCAATCGCAGAGAATGGAGATGTAAAAACAGCCTTTACTCGTGAAGTCGTTTCTGTTCCCTAAAAATACATTTGTAGTCATTGATGGGCGGGAGATATTCTTCCGCCCTAATTTTAAAACGCTATGGATATACGACTATTGCAACAGCTTGAAGCCGAAACAATATCAGAAAAACCTCTGAAAATTCCCTTTAGCTTCGATAATATTGAACGGTTGCCCAAGGGAAAGAGTCCCGGTGATTGTATTGTTATTCGTCCGATAACCGTGCGCACATGGTTCTGTATTCGCCCGCTATTGCTTAAAATTGACAAGGAAGATCTTAGCCGGCTTATCAATAAACCGGGAGAAGTGGGCTCGGAGGTAGCGGAGGTGATGGATAAGTATGGCGAACTAATCATTGATATTGTTTGTTTGGGTATACACAATAAGCCGAGCACTCCTCCTGAATGGTTCCGTGATGTGTTGATGGATAATAGTACGTGGCAGGATATTCATGTGCTTCTCAACGCAATACTATTTAGGATAGGATTTTTCCCTTTTTGCAAATCTATCATAACTCTTCGGAGTGTGAGCCCAATGGACGAGGCGGAGATGATAGCCGCCCGGAAGAATTTAGAAAGCTGGAATCTCTCTCGCAAGGAAGATTCTTAGTGTTGGTTCATGAGGCGTTAGGGTTAACATACAAAGAAACGCTCGAATCGAGTTTTGTCTTAATTGAAGTAATGATGCAGGAATATGCATATATCACAAAAGAACGAAACAAGGCTTGCGAGAAAGGGTCGGATGAGGACGGGGATTATGAATGGGTAGAATTACCGTCCTTTGATAATCCGAACGAGATGATTAGGTATAAGAAATACCGAGATTTAGGTGATAAAATTAGATGATGGTTATATTTTAAGTTGTGCGATAAGCGCCAAGAGTTTGAATTTGGTTATTTGTGGGGAGGTTGCCTGTGATAGGTAGTCTCCCTATTTGTTTATAAACTTCTCTGTCTTATTATATTTTAATAAAAAAAGATATGGGAATAGTAAATAGGGAAGGTGCATTATACATGGCTACCGGTATAGACAATTCCGGACTATACAAAGGGAGACAGGAGGCCTTAGGCATTATTAAGGCAATGGCTGGAGAAATTACCAGCTTTGATGTGTTTGGAGGTATCGGTATTAGTGCCGGAATTGCTTTCGCTTCTGCGGCTAAAGATGCTTATGCTTTCGAGAAGCAGTTTGAATCATCCATGAAGGAGGTGGCTACAATATCAGATATTGTAAAAGAGAGTATGGATGCCACCAAGCAGAAAATAATCAGCTTGACTACTGACGAACAAATCCCAATTGGTGCCAATGAGATGGCAAAAGCTCTGTATGGCATCGTTTCCGCCGGACATGATGGTGAAAAGGGTATGCATGTGCTTGAAGTATCTGCAAAAGCTGCTGTTGGAGGTATCACTGAAACTGCTACTGCTGCCGACGCCATCACTACTCTACTTAATGCTTACAAGAAAGATGCTTCTGAAGCTGAAAGGGTTTCAGACATGCTTTTCACGACAGCTAAGCTTGGTAAAACGACTTTTGGTGAAATGGGAAAGAGTATAGCACAGGTCGCTCCTGTCGCAGCAGCCTACGGTGTAGAAATGGACCAAGTACTTGCGGCTGTAGCAACATTAACAAAACAAGGAACTCCAACGGCGCAAGCTATGACGCAAATTCGTGCGGCTATTGTTGGTGCATCTAAATATCTCGGAGACGGCGCTTACAATGCAATGAGCTTTCAAGAAGCATTGGTTAAGATAAGAGAAGAGGCGAATGGTAGTGAAGCGGCTCTTATAAGTATGATACCTGAACTCGAAGCAAGAAACGGACTTCTTGCACTTACCGGTATAAATGCAAAAGAAGCTTCCGGGCATCTTGATGAGATGGCGATGTCGGCCGGAGCTACCGAAAAAGCCTTTAAGGAGATGGCTTCCAGTGCGGAGAATCAACTTAAACTTCTCGGGAATAATATAACCGGTATGCTTCGCCCAATGGGGCAGGGGATACTTAAAGAGGTTTCGGAGGTGTCAACTGCCATCAATAAAGCGTTTGACGACGGGAAAATCGAAGACTCTTTGCAAACTCTTGGCGATTTGGTCGTGATTGTCACGGGGGCTTTGATTGGTTATAAGGGTGCTATTATGGCGGGGAATAAAATTAAAATGATACACGCTTCTCTTATCGAAGCAGAAAGATACGAGATGGCATTATACCGCAAAGCCGTAGAAGCCGGTGCGATTTCCGAAAACGTCCTTACATCGGCTCAAGTAAAGCAGATGGCTACCCGTAACGCCATGATTACAACCATAAAGCTACATACCGCTACTCTTATGCGAAATGCGGCGGCAATGCTAAGTAATCCATACGTAATGGCGGCTGCAGCAATTTCGACGCTTGGGTTTATTGTATACAAATATGCCACAAGGGTAACAGGCGCTGAAGCTGCACAACGAAAATTCAATGCGGCCATAAACGAGCAAAAGAAATCCTCGGAAGCTTTAAAAGAAAAGATATCGGACAGATTGAGGATTATTAAGGATGAAACTATTGCTGAATCGGAGAAACTGATAGCGTTAAATGAATTGCAAGAGATAATGCCTGCGGTTTTTAAGAACCTCGACCTTGAAATCCTTAAAAGAAAAGAACTGGTTGACATCATGAAAGAAGTCAACGCAGAGGATGAGAGGCAAAAAAGAATAGGCGCTAAGACTAAACTTGTGATGGCGCAACAGCGGTTGCGTGACATAGATAATCGAATCATCAGGACGAATAACGTTGGCGGTTATACAGGCGCTCTTGAAGAGAGGAGAAAAGAAGCGGCAGAAGAAGTACGACTTTGGGAGGAACGAGTTAAAATCTATGAGGATGCGCAAAAGAAAATCGAAGATGCCCAAAATGGGAGTGGGCAAAAAACAGAACTGAGAAACAAGGCTTATTGGGAGAAAGAGAAAAAAGACGCAGAGGATGCATTATCCAAAATGGATGTGTCAAAGAAGGGTTCCAAGGAATGGAATAATCTTATTTCTAATATTGAGAAATACCAAAAAGAAATAGATAAATACGACGTATCCAAGTCCGTTAAATCAGAGATAGAGATAAAGAAAGCAGAGGAAAAGATCGCTTCCATTCTTGCAGAACAAATGCTTGAACGTAAGCGTCTTGCGGAAGATTTGCAAATACAGATTGAGGAATCAAGGCTTGTAGCAATGAATGATGGCGTTGATAAAACAATTGCGCAAATGGAGCTTAATTTTGAAAAGGAAATGCAGGCTATTGACCGCCAGAAAGAAGATGCATTACGTAGGAAAATAGAGAATGCTCGCGCCGCTTTTGAGGCCGATCCAGAGAATAAAGACAAAGTGTTTGATAGTTCCGGGGTTGAACTTTCTGATAAAGAGAATAAGTTATTTGATGATTTGTACAAGGCGGCTGTTACTCGTAATGAAAGAGCCTACTTCAATCTTGCAAATCAGTACCAATCTTATACAGATGAACGCCTGTCTATTGAAAAGAAGTTCAATGATGATGTCATCCTCTTGCAAGAAGCCCGCAAGAAAGCGGCGGCTAATGGAAATGCCGATGAGATTTCCAAGATTGACCGCTCCATAGCAAAGGCTACCGCCGACAAAGGCAAGGCCTTGATGAAACATGATTTTGAAGTGCTCAAACAGTCACCGGAATATATCAGGGCGTTTGAGGACTTAAGAAACACGTCATCAGAAACATTATCATCTTTGCTCGAACAACTTGAAGGTGCGAAAGAAACAGCCGCTTCCGTATTAAACCCGGAAGACCTTCGGGAATATACTACCACCATTCAGGACATTATGAATGAGTTGGAAGAGCGTAACCCGTTCCAATCGTTGGCAGACAGGCAACATGAATTAGCCGAAGCAGAGCGAGAACTTGCCGAAGCTAAAAGGATGCTTGACGCCGTAATGAATGGGGCTAAGATTGTAACCGGCATTAAGAGTACGAAACTTGGTACTGATGGCCTGATTAATATTGAAAACACCTATCTGTCTGCGGAGGACGCTCTAAAGAAGTACAACAAGGCTAAGGATAAAGCATATAAGGCGAACAATAACTTTGTCAAAGCCGAGGAAAAAGCCAAAGAAAAGGTCGATAAACTCGCAGAATCGATTATAAGCATTGGGAATGCCATCGGCGGACAATCCGGAGAAATTATCTCTTTGATAGGCGATGTATCTTTGTTTGCATCAGAATCCATCAACGGGATAACGATGGTTGCCAAAACGGGAGCTGAAGCAATGTCCGCTGTCGAGAAAGCCTCTGTCATCTTAGGCATCGTGTCTGCCGGCATACAGCTATTGCAGAAGCTTAATTCCCTGCTTCCGACGGCTGAAAGCCGATATGAAGAATTTGCCGCAAAGGTTGCTGAAATTAATAAGATTACTGACGCCGTGAACGAATACCGTATAGCCGCTATTGAGGCACGGCACGCTGAAGAGGACTGGTTCTCGGAAAACAATTTGAAAGGGCTAAGGAATTATAGGGAAGTCCACGATGAGATATTCAAGGCTTATAAGGATAAGGCGAACGAGCGGCAAGCCGTGTATCAGAATCAGAAAGGCGGCGGATGGCTTACAGGCTCTCTTGGCTATGGATTGCTTGGGGGGATAGACGCCTTGTTCGGCACCAACATTCTCGGGAACAAATATGATGAAAACACGGTAGAGGCTATAAAGAACCTCCGTATTGAGACCAGAAAACGCAGCAGGGGACTCTTGGGTAGCGGCCTTTTTGGGCGCGACCAGAAAACCGAAGATTTGGTTTCGTGGGCACGAAATAACGGTTTTGGCGAGTTGTTCGGCAAAGACAACCTTATCAACAAGGATGCGGCAAAGGCTATTATCGACAAATACGGTGATAAGCTCGTAGGGCAAACCAAGGAGACGCTGGAATCACTCGTCAAGTTACGCGAGAAATACGATGAATATATAGAGAAACTCCACGAATATGTCAACTCTTTGTATGAACCGTTGGTAGATAACTTCGTGGATAGTATTTGGACTTGGCTCTCTGATGGGAAAGACGCATTGAAGAGTTTCCGTGAATACGCGGGTGATACTTTTAAAGATATCGCCAATGACATGCTTAAATCCATCGTGCTATCTAAGATATTCGGAAAGGGTGAAAATAGCTATCAAAGCAAGATAAACAAGGCTTATGAGGATTATGCCAAGAAACTGATAGATGAGGTGGAATTGAACAGAAGGGTTTCCGAGTTGACAAAAGAACTCATGGGGACGGCCGAGCAGCAGTTGCCTGTCATTCAGGGGATGGCGAAAAACATCAACGACACGATAAAGAATATTGCCGGTATAGACATAACCGGTGATTTAAAGTCAGACAAGGGAGTTACCGGAAAAATACAGGAAGCCCTCACGGAAGGAACCGCCAACCAACTGGTTGGGCTTTGGAATATGTCGTCTCTTGATATTAGGCATATTAAAGAGTTTTTGCAGAACATCCCACTGGAATTTTTCAGGTGGTCTGATGATATTCGCATAGATGTTGGGCAAATCATGCTTCTTGCGGCCGAAATTAAAAATAACACCGAGCGTACAGCTGATAATACGTATGGCTTGAAAGAAGAACTTCGAGAAATAAAGAATGAGATTATAGAAGTCAAGAGAAATACTAAAGGATATACTGGGAGGGGGTAGTTATGTATAAGTTTGATGATATAGATATTACATCTTTAGGGGCGATGCCTGGCAAAGTTCCGGGTGAATGTCTTGCTATAAGTGGGGTGTTTGACTTACCAAAGCGTGTCGGGGAGACAGAGTATAATTGGGGAACGTCGATAGAACCTTTTGTCGAGGAAGCAGACATTAAATTAGATGGCCGTACTATCACGCTCGTTTGCGTGGTTAATCATGGTATGGTAGAAGAATTCAAACAGCATGCTATCGCATGTAGGAAGTTGACTACGGACTTTGGGGTGTTTGACGTGATACAGCGTGATGCTATATTCGTGGAAAGGCATGCAAATATTTGCATTGTTACGGTTAAACTATGGCAACCAGAGTACATCCCCGTGGAACTAACTGTAAATCCTTCCGGCGGCGCATATATGCTTATCGGTTTGTTTAATCTTGCTGATGATTTTGGGGTATATATGAAATATAAAAGTGGAGTGAGAGATACTTCTAAAAGGATAGAGGTTCAAACCACATCCTTGTATTCCAGCTCTATGTATAGAGAACCTCAGGAACTTTCTTTCTCCTGCTTTCTGAAGGCAGGAACCATGCAGGAAGCATATAGTAAGATGATGCAGTTTCATGCGCTTTGTGTGTCTCCCGGCATCAAGATGTTTACTGATGCAGAAAATAAACAACACAAAATATATTTTAAAGATGAAATAAGATGTAAGACGATAGCGGATGGGCTGCTGTCATTTGATTTGAAAATGCGTAAACTCAATGATTGATAAGATAGATATATACGGTTTAAGGGATGGGGTTATTGAAAAAGTAGCCTCTATCCCTTGTGAAAATACGTTTCATAATTCTTCTTTAATGACTAAAGACGAGTTGTCCGTATCTGTTGTTGCTGATAGTACTCTTCCTATAAAGGTTGGGGACTATTGCACAATGGGAGGGATTGTGTATCGTATGAATCGTGATGCTGAGTTTACGCAAAAAACGGAAGTGCAACATGAGTATTCAATTGTTTTAGAGGCGCCTATTTATACGCTTTTAGATAAAGTTGTTTGTAATCGAGTTACCGGTAGTACCAAGGTCGTATTGACAGGAAAACTCCGAGACTTCTTGGAACTTCTTACGTGGAATGTAAACAAGTCGGAAGATAATCCTCTCGGCGTTGATACGGGGTGGAAAATAGGATTGTGCCCGGACACCGAATACAAGAATATAGTACTTGACGGGGTAAGTTGCCGTGCAGCGTTGGATAATCTTCGCAAAGCCTTTAATGTTGAGTATTATACTTCCAACAAGACAATAAACTTTGTATCGCATATAGAGAATGAAACCGGGCTTACATTCACACAAGGCAGAGGCAAGGGATTGTATTCACTTGAGCAAAAGAATGTCGATTCGAGCGATGTCGTTACCCGGCTATTCCCTAAGGGTGGAACAGAGAACGTTATTCCGGGAGAAGGTGATGAGGAAGGGCGGCTTGTTCTGCCTGAAAAATACATAGAAGACTTTAGCGAGACGAGTAAGGTAGTTGAGCGAGTTGTTAAGTTTGAGGATATACATCCTACTTTTCAAGGAAAGGTCGGAGCTTTGAGCGGTGAAAACAATAGATCGTTTATCTGCAATGAGATAGATTTCGATATCAAAGAGCTTTCTGTCGGATCTGATGCCCGCGTCAATTTCCTTACGGGAGATTTGATGGGAAAGGCTTTTGAATTTTTTTGGGATAATAGCAAGAAAAAAATCACGCTCATCGGGCAAGTTGACGAGTTGGCCCTTATCGATCCGAGCACGCAGTCTCGGCCTGTTATTCCTGATACGAATAAACGTCTTCGTGGTGGGGAGCTTTTCACGCTTACCGGGCTCCATATGTCTGGTACGTATAAAGAAAATGCGATTAATACATTACGAGAGAAAGGGAGGGAGTGGCTTAAATACCATTGTCGTAAACGTGTTAAATACAACCTTGATGTTGATTATAGAATGTTGCGGGGGAAACGTACATTGTCGGTAGGTGATCTCGTTACTGTCAAGGATAAGAATAGGGGTATTAATGCGCTTATACGCATTGTGTCAGTTGAACGCAACCTTCGCACTGGTAAACTCTCTTGTGTTGTCTCAAATTATCTTGATGAAAAGTGGGAGAAAAAGATAGAGGGGCAGATAGCATCTGTTCAGGCTGCTGTATCTGGTGGGGTTGGGGTGTCTGCAGCTGTTGATATAATAGAATCAAACGATGCGAGAGAGTTTACGGATAAACGGGTGCTATCTGCGCTGAGAACAATAAGAGAAATTGAAAAGAAAGCCTTATCAAAAGAAAAGTCTGACCGCACCCCTTACTCCTTAGAGGTAGGCGAGGACTTGACCGTAGACGGTAACGCCTCCGTTAACCATGACCTTAACGTCGGTCGTAACGCCACCGTCGGCAATGACTTAACGGTCATGGAGATATTGCGTGCTCTGATTAAGATAGAGACCGCATCCCTTAACGTTTCCGGCAACAGCAAAACCGGCACGCTTGACGTAGCCGGCAAGGCAACCGCCCGTGACGTAGAGGTGGCTAATCAAGTGACATCCCTCAATGCCGTTATCCGTGCATTGGCCACTATCCACAACCTCACAGTGGATAATACCGCCGACATCATGCACGGCATCATCCGACAATACCTGTCATCCGACAAGTTTGTTTCCGGATTTCTCGGCGAGGGCTTTAAAGTGTGGCAAGATGCTGCAGGCTTGTGGCATGGCGAGCTTGATATGCTAACCGTGCGCAAGACGTTTACTGTCTTTGAGTTGGTTGTGCAAAAAATTGTCCATCAGGGCGGCATGGTTATCCGCTCAGCTGCCGGGGGTAAGATTACCAAGGTGACCGATGGCGGCAGCTATTGGAGATGCGAGCACGACAGTAGCGACGACTTCGTGGCTAATGACCAAGTGCTGTGCCAAGTCTTTACAGGCACGAAGATGAAGCGCTATTGGCGGCTTGCAACATCAGCTGGTGCAGGTTACTTTAATTTGTCTAAGACAGATTGCGAGGCAGGCAGCGCTACTCCTGAAGTGGGAGATGAAGTAGCGGTTCTTGGCAACCGCACCAACGCCGCCCGTCAGTCCGCACAGATAGATTGCGCTGTAGGCGCTAATGCCCCCTACCGTGATGACTATGCGGGTATCAACTCGTACAGCCTCGCAGGCAAGCTGGTGACCCGTACAGGCAACCTGTCAGGCATTGTTGACCCTGATTTCGGGGCATTGTCGGGCTTTGGCCTATACTCTCTCAACGCATATCTTAAAGGCATGCTTAGGTTAACCTCCGGTAAGACGGTTGAGACTGCCATCGGCGAGGCACGGAGCGGTGCTATCTCCGTAGCAGCCACCGATGCGCAGGCTAAAGCAAACGCCGCCAAAGCATCCGCTATTTCTGTTGCTGCCGGTGACGCCCAAGCCAAGGCTGATGCCGCTAAGCAGGCAGCTATTTCTGCCGCCGCTTCGGACGCACAGTCCAAGGCTATGGCCGCAGAAACCAATGCCAAGACACATGCGCAAGCCATATTAGACGCCTTGCAGATAGGCGGTCGCAACTACATCGTCTTATCCAAGCTGGCAGCATATACGCCGTATAATGCCGCTTGGCAGGTTAATGGTAAGGTAGTATCGACACAAAAGGTTACGGCGACTTTTATCACTTTGAGGGTAGACGGCTTTATGCCTATCGCAGGCGAGCCTTACACATTGTCTGGTGTAATGACTAAAAACGGAAGCCCGGTCACAAATGCGATGTGGGTAACCAAGACAGCCACCACCTATGCCACTCCTAAGCGATTTGAAGTAAACGACGCTACCGGTTATTTTGAATGTACAATGGTGTGGAAAAAGGCCAATATATGGTTGCTCCATACCAACATACAGGGAGAGGTCGGCAACACTATTACAATTGACGGCTTAAAGCTGGAAAAAGGCACTAAGGCAACCGATTGGACGCCCGCACCCGAAGACGTGGAAGCCGGGATAGCCTTTGAAATCACAAAGGTGCGCACGGACTTTGACGTGCGGGAGGGGCAAATCAGCTCTAAAGTAGCCGAGGTAAATGTCAAGACGCAGCAAGCCGTATCCGCCTCTCAAACCGCCACAGAGAAAGCTTCACAGGCTGCCGGCTCCGCCACGCTTGCCGGGCAGAAAGCCACAGAAGCGGACGGTAGCGCCAAAGCCGCCAAAACATCCGAGTCTAATGCGGGCAAGTCCGCCACATCCGCCGCAAACGAAGCCGGAAAAGCGAAAAGCAGTGCCGATGCGGCTGCTGCTAAACTTATAACAGTCACCGAAAAAGAGAGTAACATCAACCAGACAGCCGGGCAGATAGCTACCAAGGTAACGGAAGTGACCAAGCAGGCAGGTATAGCATCTCAAGCGGCTAACAATGCTTCGGGTTCTGCTTCGGCGGCCGCCAGTAGTGCGACCACTGCCGGACAAAAGGCCACGGACGCAGCTAACAGTGCGAATGCCGCTAACACGGCTTTACAGACCATCTCTACCAAACAGACGCAGATTAACCAGACGGCGGCGGAGATTGACCTTAAGGCCACTCGCACGGAACAAGCGGCAGGTAGAGCGGAAGAGGCAGAGGCAAGGGTTAATATAGCTGCCGATGGTGTTGTTATCAATGCTGCCAAGCAAGCGGCGCAACTGGCCGTTGATGGTGTGCAGATAGGCGGGCGCAACCTGTACAGGAAGAGTACCGAAATAGTTAACTTAGCCAATGCGCCCGCTATACAGAAAGAAGCGGATGCCGATTCTGCGCACGGGTTTAAGCTGACAGGGCGGTCTGGCTTAGTATGTGGAGCAAGAATCCGTAGCATCATCGCTGACAACGGTGATTATGTCATCAGCTTTTGGGGCAAGTCCAACGGGTCGGGTACTCCCAAATTCGACATCTGCGACAACCTGTGTACGGGAAATGCAACATTTACAACGGAGTGGAAGAGGTTTGAGCTTAAGGCCAAAGTCAGAAATTATAGTGCGGTAGACGGCCTATTTATCGACATCGAGAATCTTGTCTGGTTGTATTATTGGTTTAGAGACTTTAAGGTCGAGAAAGGCACGAAAGCCACCGACTGGACGCCCGCACCTGAGGATGTAGAAGCGGACGCAACGGCTAAAGCCGATGCAGCCAAGCAGTCGGCCATCAGTGATGCCGCCGCCAAGTACCCCACCAAGACGGAGTACTCCGCCCAATTGGCGGTGTTAAACAGCTCCATCTCGTCCAAGGTATCGCAGACAGATTTTAACGCTCTCGGAACTCGTATGTCCACTGCCGAGCAGAAGATTACACCGTCCTCCATTATATCCACCGTGTCATCCACGGTAGAGAGTGCCAAGACTGCCGCTATTAATGCGGCAGCATCCGATGCTAAAGCCAAGGCAGACGCCGCCAAGCAGGCAGCAATATCCACGGCCGCAAATGATGCCACGGCAAAGGCTAATAGGGCGGAGGCTAATGCCAAGGCACACGCCAACAATACGTTTACCCCAATCACAACGTACAACACTAAGGTCGCGCAGTTGGAAAACCTCATCAGCCTTAAGGCAGAGTCGTCAACCGTCAGCGGACTTACTACTCGTATGGCGGTAGCCGAAGAGAAAATAACCCCCGGTGCAATCAATATGGTGGTTAAGGAGCAGATAACAACGGCAGTGGGTAACGTACAGGTGGGAGGCCGTAACTACGTTATATTATCCAAGCTGGAGAGTTGGATAGCCAATACATCCGTACCAGTGATAACAGGAACTGATGTGAATGTAATGCTGACAAAAGACAATACCACCGAGCAACAGGTGATTATCCGCGTCAAAGGGTACGTTCCTGATGCCGGGATGCCTTATACCGTTAGCGGTTACATGACGCTCGGAGGTCGTCCGATAAAAAACTCGGATTTTCGTGTAAAGCGGATGAATCACGAGTTAGGCACGGATAACTTCCATGTTGATGATTCTACCGGTTACTTCGAATGTACGCATAAATACAACGGCAGTAACCCGTGGCTGCTGAACGTAAAGCTTACTGCTACTACAGGCACTCCGGTAAAGATTAGTAGGTTTAAGTTTGAAAAGGGTACTAAAGCGTCTGACTGGACGCTGTCACCGGAAGATGCAGATGCCGCCTTGCAGATAGGTGGTCGCAACCTGTACAGGAAGAGTACCGTAATTAACAATCTGATTAACAATCCCTCTATACAGAAAGAAGCGGATGCCGATTCCGCGCACGGATTTAAGCTGACAGGGCGGTCTGGCTTAGTATGTGGAGCAAGAATCCGTAGCATCATCGCTGACAACGGTGATTATGTCATCAGCTTTTGGGGCAAGTCCAACGGGTCGGGTACTCCCAAATTCGACATCTGCGACAACCTGTGTACGGGAAATGCAACATTTACAACGGAGTGGAAGAGGTTTGAGCTTAAGGCCAAAGTCAGAAATTATAGTGCGGTAGACGGCCTATTTATCGACATCGAGAATCTTGTCTGGTTGTATTACTGGTTTAAGGACTTTAAGGTCGAGAAAGGTACTAAAGCCACCGATTGGACGCCCGCTCCGGAGGATGTGGAGGCGGATATAGCCTTGCGCCCCACAAAAGAAGAGGTCAAGGCCGGCATAAGCATTACTACCGGAGGTATTAATGTTTTTGGCAAGGAGATTAGCCTTGCGGGTAAGGTGACATTTGCCTCGCTCGACAGCAGCACGCAAGCGACTATCAACGGCAAGGCGACAACGGTCGCATTGACATCCTTACAAAACAGCCTCGGTGCAATGGCTTACCAAAACATGGTCAGCCTCGCCAAGCTTGATACTACAATTGTACAAGGTGGCTATATCAAAACTAACTTGATAGATGCCAATGCCGTTGTTACCAACTCTCTTCTGGCAACAAAGATTGCGGCAACGGATATAACAACCGGCAGGCTTACCGTTATCGACGGGGCTAAGATTGCGGGCTTCCGGGTTAGCGGAAATAATTTATCTAACATGGATAATGACGGGAACTTCTCGAATGACGCTTCTATCATCTTCCGCAACGATGCTAAGAAATGCTTTGCCGGCATAGGAGGCAATGTACTTCCGACATCGTCGGGATTGCGTGCCGTTGCACGCTTTGAAAATGAGGATACGAGCGACCAATGGGGCGCGTATGCCAACTATGCGATGATTGTCAGCGCAAGAGGGGCTAACGACAATTGTGCCATCGCCATACTCGGAGGGTATGTGTCGAGATTCGCCGAAAAGGTGGAGGTCGTTACCTCGTCGAGGACTATCGACATATCGACAACGTGCGTACTGTGCGTAAACACCTCCGATATAACCCTCACCCTGCCAACCATGCAGAAGTATGATAACGGGCACGTCATTGAGATAAAAAATCTGGGTAACAACAGCGTTACCATTAATACCGGATATGGCTATCATATTGATGGTACTCAAAGGAGGACATATATACACGTTGACAGGGGCAGCCATGTTACATCCCTGACCATCGGCGGAAATGGCGACGCTATGCGGTTTGTCTATGCCCGCGACATTAATAACGGCTCGCAGTATGGCTGCTGGGCACAATTTAAAAACCCGAGAGACTGGTAATTATTAACTATATAAAAATAAAAGAGTATGAAAAAAATCGACTTCAGAAAAATCAAGGTGAGCGACATTGAGGGCAAGGAAACCACGATGGACATCGCAAAAGAAATGGGTAACACCATCTATAAGAATACCCCCGACTTGGGAGAGCTTGAATTTGCCCAAGAAATCTATAAGAGAGGTGAGGTAGAGGTGACGGAAGAGCGTGCCGCCATCGTGCGCAAGTACATGGATGTGGGACAGTTTTTTGCCTACATAAAGAAAGCCGTGAATGATGAATTAAACAGGATATTAACCATTAAAGATTAACAAAAATGAAAAAGTTAACAGAAACAAGCCGCTCAACAGCGGTAACAGCCAGTGCCAAAAATGGAGAGTATGAATATGGGGTGAATTACAATTTTGCCGACGGTGGAATTGTCAACTTGCAATGTAACGTTACCAAAGTTACAACCACAGAAGAAACGGGTGAGCAACGCTTGTACGTAGGCTCGATGTCCCTAAGTGGTGGCAACAAGTCAACGAGCTTTCCGGCAAACGAAGAGGTTGCCGCACATGCGGCTATGTTTGAAGCAATCATTGCCGAGGTAAAAGAAGAGATTGGAGCGTAACGGTAACCGCCCGCCTTGCCGGTTGTGAGGCGGGCGAAAAAAAGAGAATGATTATGGAAAAATACAAAGAGTTCCTTGTGCTTTTGTCGGCGGCTGTAGCGGCATATTTCGACACTACGATTACATTCCTTTATGCCTTGCTGATAGGCTTTGCGTTCAACATCTTTGCCGGGCTTCGGGCTGATGAAGTTAAGTTCGTGATGACACGATTTCCGTCCTTTGGATTCATTAATTACAAGGGCCAGAAGTTGGTTGATTCATTGAAAGAGCTTTGCTTGATAACGTTTATCACTTATATGCTTAAGGCGATAATCGACCTTATGAATTTTGAGGAGAAGAGTGCATACGTGGTGCAGGTGTTGATTGCCATTGCCATCTATTACTATGTCAAGAACGGGCTTAGGAATCTTTCCAAGGCCTATCCCAAGGTAAGATGGATAAAGATGCTATATTATCTCGTGTCGTTCAAGTTCCGGGAGATGATGCCCGGTATTGTAAATGATGCAATAAAAAAAGAAGAGGAAGAAAGCGGAAAGGAGGGTAAGGAATGAAGCCGAATGAATTTGTAAGATGGATATATCCGCAAGCCAAGAAGATGGGGGAGATTGACCCCGTCTTTGTTACCGCCCAAGCTGCTCTTGAAAGCGGTTGGGGAAAGTCTGCCATTGGGAATAACTTGTTTGGTATTACCAAGGGAAGTAGCTGGAAAGGAGCGGTACAACTGGTAACTACGACCGAATACTTCTCGCGCTCAGATGTGGCATTTAGAGCTCCTGAAAAGGTTATTCAGGTTGTTAAGCTATCGGAGTATCGATATAAGTACACCGTCAAGCGCTTGTTCCGTGACTACGACAGCGTAGCCGACTGCTTGGCAGACCACTTTATGCTGCTCCAACGCCCGCAGCTTGCTGACGCTTGGCCGTACCGGAAGAACCCGGAGCTATATGTTCGCAAACTGGTAGACAACGTAGGCGGTAAGTATGCCACCGCACCGGATTATGCGGAGGTAATGGATAAAATGTTTAAGGTGGTCAGGCGAATTGTTAAAGAGGAGGGGTTATGACACCGAACGAATATAAAGAAGCTAAACGCCTGATGGGCATAGGTTGTATTGCTCTTATCCTTATGCTGTTGACGATACTGCTGCATGGATGTGCCCCTATCAAGTATGTACCTGTTGAGACCCTGAAAGTGGAATATCGTACCCGCGACAGCATCCGGCATGACAGCATATACAAGCATGACAGCGTCTATATCAAGGAAAAAGGAGACACCGTATATAAGTATATTAAGCAAGTGGAGAATCGGTATCTCTTTATCAATAAGACGGACACCTTATTACAGACAGATAGTGTGCAAGTGCCCTATCCCGTCGAAAAGAAACTAACCAAATGGGAAAGTATTAAGCTTGATATGGGTGGATGGATGTTCGGGGCGTTGATTGTGCTTTTGCTATACATCCTATACAGACGATATATTAAGTAGATGATACTTTTTGTTCATGGTAAAGGCGGCCGTCCGGGATGGGTGTCCGCCTTTAATGTTGGTTGCGCAAAAATGTTGCATTACGTATCTCTGTACGCCAATTTTTTGCAGACCCTCCCGAATCGTACTCTCCGGAGATGAAAACAATGTCTTCTCCTAATTTGGCCCCAGAATTCCTTCCGCGAGCATAAGCAACAGTACGCCCAAAAAGTTTGACGGGAGCACATGCCCCATATCCGGTAAAATCCTTCACGATCAAATCGCATTCTTCGTATGGGGATTCCCCGGTAGTTCCAAAGCAAGACAACATCAATTCACGCACGTAGTCTATGATTGTATCATCAAACCACCATGCGCCATCCTCCCATTTCCCCCTAAGATTACGGGAGCGTGTTACAAACTCTTCATTGTATGGTGTTTCAACCTTAATTTTGTCTTCTATAATAGAAAGTCTGATTTTATTCATAATTTAATATTATTTTTTATTGAACCATTTTACTTTTTTATGAGAGTACTGCAACTTACAATCCTCTTTTTCAAGAATAAATGCCGCAATCCAGTATGAAGAGGTTTTCTGCACTTCGTCGTCTCTTCCAAATACCATCGATTTGGGTATGATGGCGCTCGAACCATCAAAGGCTGTGGCCTTATAAGCTTTCGGCGAAATGCTTTTCAAATCCGCCAATCTTACTGAATAAGCTTTGGTTATCATAAGGGTTGCCCGTCATGCCGGTAGCACAGCGTTATATGTTTTTCTATTCGACAATTCTATATAAAACCACCCTGTCAACATCTGAACAAGTAAACATTTTATTGCCTAATTCTTGATGCAGATTTATGTTTGTACACCTGCCTTCATTTGCTAAAATGGTCAAGCAGTTTTCTTTGTCTGATATCTGTTTATCAGACATATAGCTTGCCCAGTATTCTTGCCGGGTTTTAAATCCATCAAACCCTGTTCCTCCGGCTAAATCCCACAAGGAAACCAGTTCGCCTACGGTGAAATCATCCACAACGTCTTGGCCGGCATAGCCAAAGTATATCGTTTGTATTCTCTTCCCGATAATATCTGGGAAATCGGATATTGACAACTCTCTAAGTTCGCCATTTCTTGCGGCAAGTCTCATATCGTTCAAAAAGTTTTCTGTTTCCATAATCATATTTTTTGTGGGCGACGGTTAGTCGCCCGTTACCTTGTCACTCACCCATACACTCTTTAACGGCATATTGATCTTTGAGTAAGCACTGAACAGAATGCCCACCTATACTAATGAAGTAGTCGACTATCGCGTTCCACCTTCTTCTGAAGCATCCACTTCCTTTCACATTAGCGATGAAGCTGTCAACTGTTGCGTAGCAAATATTTGCGCCGCTGTACTTGCAAATCTCTTCGCCCGTGTACTTATTGATGATTGTAATCATAATTTATGGTATTTATTATTGTTTTTCTTTTGTTTGATGCAAATATATAGCTTTTTTGCTAAACTAAAAACTATAAATATAGTATTTGCGCTATATTTAAAACTTATTATATAGTGAGCGTGCTATATTTACATTTATTAAAACGACATATAGTCTTTAGGTATAATTTATCCTATTTTATTTCGTACAAATACTATATTTATATATCTTTGTGGCAAAAAACAAACGTTTCTTATGGCAAAAACAGAATTAAGAATTAAAGAACTCTGCAAAGAGCGAGGTATTACGCAGGCACAGCTTGCGGAAAGATTGGGAATACAGGCTGTATCGTTTTCACAGGCCGTATCAAGGAATAAGTTTAGCATTGACCGTCTGGCGGATATAGCCGACGCTCTCGAAGTAGAAATACCGGACTTGTTTCAGGTTCCCGACTCTATTGTTTGTCCCAATTGTGGCAAAAGGTTTAAGATGGTAGATTAAGATAAAGGAGTATATAGGCTATTCTATATACTCCTTTACTTCTCTCAACGCTTGCTCAACACTTCGCACTACAACATACTTGCTACCGCATTTCTCCGCTTGAAATTGGAACTCTTTCTGTTCTTCGGATTGTCTGCCTGTCTTTGTCTTAAATTCGATGCATAGCGAAGCGAACCCTTTTTTCGGCACAAGCAGAATGACATCTGAAACTCCTGCCGTCACTCCTTGGCGTTTCATATTGACGGCCTCTATTTTGTTCCGGCTGCCGCCATTCGGTATAGCGAAAAGCAGCTTTCTGGGGAGTTTCGGGAATACGGTGAAAACCTTATTAAAAAACTCGCTTTGCATATCAGATTCTTCATGCTTGATTATCCGCTTTTTTCGTGATGGATTTTTCATCTCGGCGTAGCAGTTATAGCACATGAATCCGGCATCTGTTCTAATGACAGATACCGTTTCACGTCCGCAGGTTATACATGTCTCTTTATTCATCTTTCATTCGTTCAGTTTATTCGTACATACTTACCTGCTATATTGCAATCTCTTAATATTTCCGCATTGTTTTCACCGAAAGCAATTAATACACTTCCGCAACCGGGACTGTCCCCTTGAATACCATCTGGACGGTAGAACTTGATTCTATTTCGCAAGAATTTCATAGCCGTGGCTCTCTCAAATATAATATCCTGGAATATTTTGCTGTCGAAACGGTTAAACAACAAGGCAATACCATTGTCATGTCTTGCCAGCCGTCTAACAAATTGTTCTATAAGCGGGCGGGAATAAGGCGGGTTTAACCAAACGCGCCCTATCCATTCCTTGGATAATCCGTTGTCATTTTTATTGTACATCCTTATAGCAGTTTTCCATAATGGTTTTACAGGGGCGCATGGGTCTGTGTCAAACACACCAAGCGCATTTATAATCTCTTTCGGGGTGTACCATTCATCCGTGATATTAGCCGATCTTTCAAATGCCGTATTCATACCCATCGCACTAATTTATATTTAACTACCTATTCTTAATTTCTCTGCAATCATATTCTTTCTTTTAAGTTCTTTATTTTTCCTTATTTCCTCTTCACCCCATACCATTGCATCGTATAGTGTCCCCGCATATAAGTAGAACTCCTCGCTGTTTGAAAGAAAATCTACCCTGATTGCCGCTTGAAAGGCTTGGGTGTACAAATTCATATCTTTTTCCATATTATCAGTTTAAAAACATTGTTATTATCGGTCGTACGCACCTCTCTTTCATCCTCCCTTTCAGGTAATACCTATATCTGTCAAGCAGAGCTTCAATACACCGTTCCATCAGGCGCGAGTATGGTTCTTCACTGTCGGGGCACACCTCGAAAGGGGTTACCACTTCGTAGCCTTGAAATGTTAGGCGCTCCTTCATTTTCAAGGCGTGCTCTTTCGTTTCTTCCAGTTCTCTTCCAGTTATGGGAAGACTGAGGTAGACCCTCTTTGGAAATGCTTCTCCATGTCTTGCCCTTTCTCTATCAGCTTTCATTTTCTCTTTGATGTGTTCAGGCAATGCCTCTTGCGTAACCTTGTCGAACGTAATGCATTTGATTCTATTCATAGTTTACTTATTCTTTTCTTGAATGGTGTGATTTACAGATAGGGTGAATGTGGTCGCACCACTGTGGGATATTCCGGAATGTTTTTTATAGTTTCCACGGATGAGACACAATGCTTCGTTGATCTCACTCTCGATGAAATGCCTTTCTTCTAACCATTCTTGCCGTGCCGGGTGGTCGGTGTCAACGTGAACTTTAATAGTAATAATTTTCTTCATTTCTGTATTGTTTTGAATTAAACTTATTCGCACAGCCCATGATACAAGCTCATACAACTATACCCTCCCTCCGGCTCAAACATATCGTCCATTCCGGCATCGTTACGATTTACATAAGCGAACACTTCCTCAATTGTCGGGTAAGCTCCATTGGCACAGAAGCGGCGGGGTATGTAGGTTGGAGGGAAGAAGGAGCTGCCTTTCGGCGTTTCATCCCGCATGCGTTGCTCCGCGGCAATCAGGCGGTTTCGCCCGTAATCATCTTGTGAGATTAGCTTAACCTCCCGCTTTCTGCACATGATGCACGGATAGCATCCCACCCGTGAGAACCCACGCTCATAAAGCGGGTTGGGGCGTTGTCCGGCTGCAAGGATATAATCTATAACCTCTTGTGCCGACCAATGAAAGATGGGGCGCAATACGCTTGCATCGTGCCTGCTACACCAATCTATCACATCCTTTCGGCGATAGGACTGTTTCCATTTTTGATTGCCCTTTTTATCTGTAATCCTCTCGAAGTACTCTCCGAAGTAATTACACTCATACGGCATCTCTGCCCGACTTGCGCTTTCCTTGGCCCTGATGCCTTGTATTATCAGGCAACTGTCATCAAGAGATAGTATGTAATCTATCATCGGGATAATCTTTAATTCGTACGTGCAGAAACGTCTTGTTGTAGAGGGAAAACGGGAACGCTTTACCGCCATATCTACGAAATCGGAATACTTGCTGCTTTTAAGTACATGAAGCGTAACACCGAGATGGTTGCATACGTCATGTATGTGTGTATAGGTATCCGGATGTTCCCACCCGGTATCACAGAATACGGCCTCTATTTTGTCTGCTCCGTATTTATTAGCGGCTTGGATTAAACAAGCTTGCGAATCCTTGCCGCCTGAAAAACTTACTATTATCTTCATATCTTATTTTTTATCATCCACTCCGCCACCTCTATTATCATGCCACATACAAGGGTGTAGAACAATACTATGTAGATGGTGGAGAGGATTAGTTTTAATGTTTTCATACGGCTTCATCTATTAGGTCGAACAAGGATGGTAGGTCTACCTTTTCATCAGCAGCCTTGCAGTATGTGGCACCGTCCAAGAAATAAGCAGGGTTGAGTTCCACAGCCAATCCCTTGCGTCCTTTCTGTATCGCACGATAGGGAACCGTCATAAGTCCTCCGAATGGGTCAAGAACAGTATCTCCGGGATTACTCATCTGCTCAATAACACGGTCGACGATATCGAATTGCAACGGGCAAAGATGCATCTCTTTCCCTTTGCTCCATTGTGAGCCATTAAGCGTTCGCATGCGTGTTATATCTGTCCATACTTCATCGCTCCAGCTTTGCGGCTGCAGAAGCATGAATCCGGAAGGTAGTTTGCCTTTAAGTTCCAGCGTTTCAGCTATCTTCACGATATACTCAAAATCCCAAACCTCGTTTAATGAATACTTCTTGAATGTCTGAAAGATTTGCTTTGCATCCATCGACGCAAGCTCTTCAGGTGTAATCCCCCTATTGCCGGAGCTACGTGTAAATCCGGCTGCATCAAGTTGCCAGCGTGCGCGGGAATATCCGTCTTTGTTTTTCCACTCCTCGCTATCAGGAAGCCACTCTTTTTTGTCTTTCACTACGGGAATATCTGCGTATGCAGTCGTACGATCTGTTTGAGGTTTACGGAATAGCATGAGATATTCAGGCATACCGACTCCCATCTTGGTACCGTCTTTACATTGTTCAGTCCATCCAAGACGGTAAGTTTGGTTATTTTCTCTGACTACATCGGTGACAATTGTTTTCATGCCCATGTATGCGAACCCGTGTTTAACAAAGTGATGATGAACATCCATGTGGAAAGGGTAAACTGTTTGACATCCCATACCTGACAAACCCATAGGGACAATACGGTCTTTCACATGGATAGCTGCAATGCGTCCCGGTTGCAATACCCGATATAGGTTTGGTGTGAGGTAGTCCATTTGCTTGAAGAACTCTTCGTTACTATCCGAGTGTCCGAAGTCCGCATAATTAGGAGAGTACTCGTACTGCGTGGCAAATGGGATAGAAGTACATATAAGCCCTACCGAATTGTCGGGGTAACGCTTCTTATCTGCCATCTCCGGCACGTTGTCGTTATTTACTATGGTGAAGTTCTCACCATTAACCTCTACACGTTCAACGCCCATTTTACGGGCAAGGTGTTGTGCCATTTCTGCATGCGACAAACCGTATTTTCTTATTATTTCAGTCATTTTCGATATTAGTTTATTGTGATTTTCCCATTTCTTTTCAAGCGATTTACGGACGTTACGTTCCGCTTCCGTATAGATAAGGTCGATGCGTACAGTTTTAGTTTGCAGGAACCGTTGTATGCGGTGAATAGACTGTATGAAGTCGTTGAACTTGTATCCGATTCCGAGATATATCGCCCAGCTGCAAAATCGTTGGAAATTACAGCCTGAACCGGCAATGACCGGCTTTGCCGCAAGTTCCTGAATGCGCCCGTATGAGAAGTCGAGTATATTCCTTTCCCGCTTCTCGTAATCTTGTGATCCGTATATTGACTTTATAGTCGGTATTGCTTTCTCTATTGCGTGCCGTTCAGCTTCTAAGTCATGCCAGATGATACGGTGTGCTTCTGGATTCTCCGTCCGTAGTTCAAGCATCTTTTCGATTCTTGCCGGCAGGCTTTCCCGTTTCTCTTTTGCCGACTGTTCAAGTCCGAGAGCTTCTGACCTGAACATGATGTATTGCCCTTTTTTATCTATCTCCGTTTTCGTGTGATCGGATGGTATCTCGTGCCAGCGCAAGTCAAGTTCCGGGAGTATGTACCCTTCATCGTCCTTAGGATTACCAGTGATGTCTGATGGTTTATTAACGAACAATGCCCAAGAAGAAACCCATAGCCAAAACTCCTCTTCCTTGTGTGGATGAAGTGTAAGATGGTCCGCATGCGTTGAATCTCTTTTGAAGAATCTTGTTTTTGCTTGTGAAACGTCCATCACCCCCAAGAAATCGGCATAGGCAAGAAGCTCTATATATTCATTCGGTGATGGAGTGGCCGTTGCCACGAAGCGATACTTTACACGCTCCGCACCTTTCCGGTCTTGCATCGGCCCGGCGTCTCCTGTGAACAGCCGCATAAACTCACGAAACGTCTTTGTTCCGCCAAGTCCGCGAAGTACGGACGCTTCGTCAAGACTGGCTACCTTGAAAAGGTTAGGGTCAAGCTTGCCGTCTCTTATGCTTTCATAGTTCGTTAGGTATATACCATCACCGGACATCTCTGACGGTCTGCGGATAAACTTCGGCAGTGTTTCCCATCCGAGTATATTCTTTGCGTCCTCCACGAACTCCTGCTGTACGGAAAGCGGGCAAATGATTAGTCCGCTTCCTGAACCTACGTTTGACAGCGTACATCTTACCGCCTCTAATTGTGTCACGGTCTTATGAAGCCCGAAAGAAGCGAAACAAGCCCTTTTGCCACCCTCTACCAGCCATTTCACCATCAGTTTGTTATGGGGCTTCAGTTTCGGATTAATATCCGTAGTATCGAGAGAGAACCCACTGTTCTCGGATAGACGTATTTTTGACCTTAAAAAATCTTCGTATGTTTTCATAATCACATCTTATCATTGAAAATATTAGCCACCATATCGACAACGTTCTCTTCAATGTCATCGCTCGTTCCGGTAACTGCATTTGCTATGTTCTTTTTTGTTTGAATGATTTGATAGACTTTCTCATCGATCGTGTTGCGTCCGAGGAAGTACCCGCAGTTTACGCTGTCTTTCTGCCCGATACGGTGTGCACGGTCTTCGCATTGCTCGCAATCTGCATACGTCCATGGGAATTCTACAAAGCCAACGTTCGATGAGGCTGTGAGCGTCAAGCCAACGCCGGCCGCTTTGATGGAGCAGATGATAATATCCGTATCCGGGTCGTTTTGGAAGCTGTCAACGGCACGTTGTTTTTCATCTTGCGTGTCTCTACCTGTGACGGTGACAGCTGTAGGGAAATAACTTTTCAGCTGGTCAACTACTTCATGAAGTGAACAGAAGAGGATGATCTTTTGTCCGGATTCTCGGAAGTCTTCAACGAACTCGATAACCGACTTTACTTTTCCACGAGCCGATACGTTGCGCAATATTCCAATACGCACCATCACCTCTCCGCGAAGGGCCTTTGCTATTTTTTCATCGTCCGCGTTCTTGTATTGTTGCAAGTAGCGTATAAGGTCGCGCTCTGCATCTTCATATTCTCGCCGATTGGTTATCTCACAGGTATATACTTGTCGCACTTTGTCGGGCAGGTCTTGAAGTACTTTCTGCTTCTCTCTGCGGAACATACAGTATTTCCACAGGAAGAAGTTTAATTCTTTTAGATTCGATGCTTCGCGTTGACCTGCGCAGTATCTTTCTACGAATCGTTTGTAACCTCCGAAATCCTCCATCCTATTAAGGATTGAAATCTGCGGTACAAGGTCTTTGGGCTTATTGACCACCGGAGTGCCAGTAAGCTCTATAATATATTCCTTATCTTTACATATACCTTTGCAAAATTTAGCCTGCTGCGTTGAGGCGGACTTACACTTATGGCTTTCATCGATAATCACCGACTTAAACAGTTCTATTGAATTACGAAATTCGACGTCGCGAAGTGTCCACTTCTCAGCTTTCTTAATACGCTGAACAAAGTATTTTTTCAATGATTCATAGTTTACTATAAAAACCTGATACAAGCCAGTCTGATAGAAGAAAGTCCATGTGTCGCGAACCTTATCGGAAAGTACCATAGCCTTTTTATCGGTAAATTTATGCCATTCTCGCTCCCAATTTATTTTCAATGATGATGGGCAAATAACAAGACACGGGAATGCGCCTGCAAGGTTGATTGTAGCGATTGATTGAAGTGTTTTACCGAGGCCTGGTTGGTCGGCATTAATGAAGCGCTTCAATTCCAACCCACGCGCAATTCCTTGAAGTTGGTAGGGGTATGGTTGCACTTTTAACCCATGTGGAATATTGAGCGCCGGTAGTTCCGGGATATCGTACACAATATTATCTTCTTGTATAGGTACTTTGGTATTTCCATTTGCACTACCCCAATTAACCTTTTCAAACTGTTGTACCTGATAAGCCAACCTTTCGAGTGCTACGCGCTGCGATGCGGGTATGGACCAAACCTTTCGGTCAGCATGGTAGCGTTTCCCTTCTATTGTTTTAATGCGGTCCACAATGGAGGGCCTATATTTGAATGATACCTCGTAATAAGAGCCCTTAAAAGTTATATCCATTCCTTTTTGAGATTTGGTTATTGGGGAACATTAGTGTTCCCCAGTTTCTATTATGCACATTCATCTACCGGAACCAGGTCTTTTTTCTTACGGCCTCGTTTCTTGGGTTTTTCTTCTAAATTGGCCTCCTCCGGTTCGTCTGTATCGAAGTCGAGCATTGTTTGTTTTACTCCCCATTTTTCGGAGAATAGATATTCTGATACCTCCCAATCGCAAGCCTGAATATCGAGTGCTAAATCCTCAGAATACGGATAATCGCTCTCGTATATCGGCGTCCAAATGCTAAGGTCGAGCGTACCGCCAGATTGTAATTGTTTCGTTCCGAAGATGGTTACACCGTCTACTGCATCTTGGCTGTTATGCGAATATCCCGTTATATGGTAGTTAGGGAATGTCTCCGCAAATCCGGGGCTTTTGATGCTTTCTTCATTGATTCTCTCCGCTTCCGGTTGTTCGCAGAGTGCTACAAGGTGTACCTTTAGTTTGTCAAACGCCTGTCGCAAGTCGTAATGGATAATCTGGTCGCATGACTTGCTTACTCCATTTGTGTAATTTGATTCCGTAAAACTCTCGTTGAAGTTTACATTCAAGCGGTCTTTCTTGATAATCGCTTTCTTAATGTCATTTCTAACTTTTTCCATACTCTTTTTTATTTTGGTGAATACTCTTTTAGGAAGTGGGAGGTCAGCAGCATAGCCACTGACATGCCAAATATTACGGCCGATGAAACGAGTTCTTTTGTCGTAGGATATAAACTATCGGCAAGTGATACTGTTGCCAATAATCCAAAGCCGGCAACCACATTTAGGATTAATCTTATTTTCTTCATGTTATCTGTTATTTTGCGGGACGAAACGCCCCAGTTTCATTTCTTCCTTTGCTTTTGAAATTACCGTAACGCACCATGATAGCTGATGTGTTGCCGTCCTGTTTGCTCTCTCACACCAATCAACCAGATATTGTTCCTCTCTGCATAGAGAGTCAATGAGAGCGTTTACGGCCTTAGCCGTTGCTTTTGCGTTCTTTGCGGCTTCCCGAAGCGTCTCCATTACTTCATTATTCTTCGCTTCATTGAGATGATATTTTGCATCCGCAAGCATCTTTCCGGTGCGTGCCACGTATGCGGCAAGGTCGTTCCCGCGTACAACAGCTTCTTCCGGGTTCTCGCTCATGGTTATATTCAGGAAACCGTCTATCTCTTTCAGTTCCGCGAGTATCTGATTCTTAGGTGTGATGTTGATGTTCATTGCTTTTTATCTAAAATATATTACACCATTAATTGCCACCACTTAAAAGCAAGGTCTTCATACTTTTCCTTGCCGCGATTATACGTCTCATCGCCGCGTCGTATAAATGCTTTGAAAATCTTGCAGTTCTTTTTGCTGATGGCATAGATGAAATCCCTATCACTGCCTGCTATATCCATGTACCATGCACGGCTTCTATCCCAGTCGAAGAAATCGATAGCTTCATCGAACTCTTTTTGCGAAGAGGCAAATGTAGTTTTCAAGTCTCCACCGAATCCGAAAGCGGGCAGCCACCAGTCCCATTTACAGCGCGTATCAAGATGGTAAGCAAAATTACCGTAGTGAAATTCTTGCTGCTGGTTTATCATGAATTTCTGACAATCGGACTGTGTTATTACCATGGAAAGGAACTGATCTTTTTCGGATTTCCGGCGAAGAGCTTTTCTCATTTCCAATCCGAGTTCAAATTCTTCATGCGTGTACACGTAATCGTCTACCATTAGCTTATCATAGCGCACACGGTCGTTTTCCGTTATAAGCGCATCGACGAGAGTACCGAACTTGAAAGCCGCTTCCTTATCCCCGTACTGTTGACGGGGATATAGGAAGTTTTTAAGCTCCGTAAGGTCAGAGTTGCTAACCTCGCTACGTAGATAGTATGAATCAGGATTACTCATATTACTTTGCTTTTACATCCGCCTCATAACGGATATATTGTGAGTTGATATGGGTTTGGTCTTTACTGTTCGCTTGTTTCTCGCAGTAGGTTATCATCTTCTTAAATACCTTTTCAAGGTCTTCAATAGATAGTGTTTGTCCCTCGTTGAGCCACCACATCTGAAAGATTTCAAGGAATCCTTGAGGGTGAAGTACAACTATTTTTTCTTTTACTTTCGCATTGGTTGGAGGTGCCGCCACTGTTGCAGCAGTTGCATCGAACAGGCTTCCCATTGCATCTTGTTGTGCTTTCATTGCATTGGCTTGCTTTTCGGCTTCCTCCTGCTTTCTGATTTCTTCCATTCTCCGAGCCGCTTCTTCGGCTTCACGTTGTTTGCGTTCAGCTTCCGCCTTTGCTGCTTCTTCCGCATTGCGTAGCTTTAGTTGCTCCAACTCGGCAAGTTCTCTGCGCTTAGATGGAAGCCTATCTGTAATATCTTGCCTAAGGAGTGATAACTCTGATTTCATTCTGGAAGCAAACATTTCATACTTCCCTTGTATGGCAGATTTTCTTATTTCCGCTTTTTCTTCAACAGAAAGATAAAATGTCGAGTTGTCGAAAGAGAATTTATCAAAGTGTGCTCTGGGGTAATCCGTCTGGAAGACAGTAATACCTATTACGTCTCTGTCAAAGTTGGCAAATGTTAATCGTGAGAATATACTCTGTAGTTCTTCTACTTTAGCTTGTAAATACCGATTGAAGTAAGACAGGAGAGCATCCTCTACGTCCTGTCGATAGGTTACTTTTTCGCGCTCCACGGCAGCTCTACGTTCTGCTTCCTTTCGTCTTTTCTGCTCTTCCTCGTACTTCCATTGCGCATACTGATTACGTTTTTCCACTATCTTACCGGGTATCGTATTTGGATCTTTCGGGTCTATTGCTTTTTCCTGAGATGTAAAAAAAGAGCGAATTTTATCGAATATCTGCGTAAGCGGTGCCCGGCGGTCATTCATGTTTTTTATTGTTATACCTACTTTTTTCAGGTATTCGGACGCTTTTGCGTCAAGTTCTTCATTCATGCCTTCCCCCTCAATAGTATCGAGGATAGCTTGGCCGGCTGCATTGCAATTTTTCACCGAAGTGCCATTCTTTCCTACTATTTCAGGAAATGAAGAGAATAACATTTTTACTTCATCTATTTTTATTAAATCCGTTGTTGACATAGTTTTTCTGTTAAATGATTTCTAATAGTTGTTTTGCGGCTTTCTGCCGTGCAATTCTCTGATTGCTTCCGCAATCCGTTGCCGATATGCCGTTTGGAAGAGTTATTCGAACTTTTACTGTTGGGCAATGGTCTGGTCCATGTTTTTCTATCACCCTACTTGTGATGTTTTTCCCAAAGATTTTTTGAATCCTTTCGGATAGTTCGACAATAGGATTTTGTGTCGTTGGCTTATTCTGCAAGCCAACTTTTTTTATATACGAGAGCTTTTCTCGTATGCCTTTAATGGCATATTGTATGCCTTTTTCCTTTACTCGCTTTGTTTTACAATTATTGAGTAATTTTTCGGTTAACTTTTCTTCGTTAACTATGCGAAAACGAAATTTCTCATCGCCATTTTCTTTATAGAACTCGACGATATGTCCGTCAATACTAAATTTTCTTGTTTCCATAATTTTTTATTTTAAAATCCTTCTTCTTCGTCAGCCTTTGATACATTTACGGTTACAGGGGTGGGGGCTTCCAATTGTTTGTCTTCTCCGAACGGCACATTAGGATCTTCGTCTCTTGATGCTGGCGCTGGTTCATTGGTAATACTTTCGTCTACTACCCCATAGTCTATTATTGGAGATTCCTCTGTTTCTGTCTCCAGTACCGTATAGTTACCCGTGCGAACTTTGGGGTATGCGTCAAAGGCATGCTTAATCATTTTGTTTTCGAGAAAGCCGGGATCTACCCCTCCTTCTTGGGAAGAATAGAGAGCGTTCGGTTTTCCTTGTACGTATTGTCCGTTCTTGTCGTAATAGGAATTATTTTTTGCCGAGAACTTCATAAGGCGTTCTATGTCACCTTGGAGTAACCATTGGTAATCTTCTGACCCGTCAACGCGTACAATGCGAATGAATGCACCGATAACTTTCGAGGATTTGCGTGGTATGGCTGCTTGGTATGTGATTTGTTTAACTCCATTGTTTAGAGAGACGGAGAATATATCCCCTTCGTAAACAACGACTGGATTATCTGCATAACGTATCTGGCCTGCACGCATGCGCATGGTTAATTCTCCGTAGCCGGTTACTGATACGCTGGCGCGATTCTCATACATGTCATATCCTCTGGAATCTTTTTGCCCAGTCTTAACCTTGCGCGGAATAAGATAACAGTGGGGATGGCTGGTATTATCAAGAGACAGCCCATTTACTGCCATATCAAGAAAGCAGCCGTACAGAGACATCTTGCTACACTCTGCGAGTTTTGGATTTTCTCGCAATACTTTCTGAAAGTTAAAAACTTCCTTGTGGTAAACTTGCTCTCCCATTTGAGAACCCCAGATAGCGTTATACATTTGTATAAACTTCTGTTCTACGTTTTGATTCTCGACAATCTTTGTTGCCGGAAGTGCGTTAAGCTCTTCTACTTTGATTTGAATTTGATTACTCATTTTTTTTGTTCTTTTTAGGTTTATATTTCCAGCCGTTTAGCCGGTACACTTCTTTTCTGGCATCTTCTTCGTCCATGAAGTGGCATATTTTGATTCCGCCACCGTTACCATCGTCTTGGTATACGTTATAATGCCCCATAAATCTTCTGTAATAATATTTTCCCATTCATATTACATCAGTTGTTTAATAATGTTGTCTGGAATCTTGTTGTGAATATCAAGCATCGCACTCGCAGTTTCGAGTTCCGATCGTTTCACATAGTATTTCCCTCTTTCCTTATTCCTTGCCGGATAGAATTTTATCCAGCCTTTTTCGCGCCACTCTTTGATGAGGCGTTTTCCATATATATGCTCCGCTTGCGAGGCCGTTACCACCTCTTGGAGTAGTCCAAGGTTATTCAATGTCTGAATAGTCCCTATCTTAATTCCTGCGCTTACGATGCGCTCTAAGTATCTTTCCATCTATTTAGGCTGTTTCGTTAGTTTATATTAGTTGCGAGCTTGTCCATCACTGAAACCCAATCTGCATCTCTATGCCTTGGCGCCTATTGGTAAATAATTATTGATTGAAAAGATTGTTATCGCGTGCGTAAACGAAGAACTCCTGTAAGGAGTGAGTATCGGTCCGCTGTAGGGCGTTCCGCTTGTGCGTAAGAACCGTCTCGGGAGATATGCATAGCTGGTCTGCTATATATTCCACATGCATACCTTTATAATAATAGTGCATGACTTCTATCTCCCTGTCCGACAGCTTGCTGTTGAATTTTGGTCGGCAGACAATGCTTTCCAGCTTACATTCTCCCCGAAGAGGGCATTCTACCTCTTCGAAGTGGAAGTTGCCTAACTGATCAATATCAAGCGTGCTGTCGAATCTCCCGAAGTTGCACTTCAGGAAGCGGCAGACAATTCTATATTCAAACTCCGGAATATTAGGGCGACATTTTGCGTATTCTTTGGAAAGAGACGCCAGCGCGTCAGGCCAGAACTCCCACATCTTCTTTAGCATCTCTGATATAAATGCCCTGTCGTTTTTCGTAAGAATACGACTTCCGCATTCATCGGAGATCATTATTTCTCCGTTCGGAGTGCGATAAAACTCTTTATTTTGAAGTTCCATATCAGGCCTCCGGGAAAAGAGTTTCTACATCTGATTTAAGAATTGTTGCAATTGCGGACTTTTCCATAGGGGACGGAGCCGCAGTGCCTAAAGCCCATTTGCGAACACTATGAATTGACTTTCCCGTAACAGAAGCAATTATGCTCAGTAATAATGTGCGGGGATTTGATTCCGTTCTTGGATTTGGAAGGGTTTTGTAATACCCCGTGAACGGTAGTTTTTGCAGATTTGGGGCAATTTGCTTGTTTGATTCTGTTTTTTTATTCATCTTTGTTGTGATTAAGTTATCTATATGGTTGTTTAATCAAATCAAGAGGGTGGCAATACCTTGATTGCCGTCGTGGAGTGCCACCCTCTATCATATTTGCTATGGATTTTGGCTACGAATAATCCGTTTTGCTTATTTCCACACCGCAAATATAAACCATATATTTGATATATCAAACAGATAATTTATTATTTTCATTTTTTAATAGAAAAATAAAGCGTTTGGTTGTATGCGTGGAGAAGATGTTAAGAAAATATTGAGAGATAAAGGGTTTGTTATGAGCGAAATAGCCTCTATTATTGGTAAAAGCCCACAAAATCTTGATGGACAGCTAAAATCTGATGATGTAAGGAGCGGATTGTTAGAAAGTATAGCCAAATCTGTAGGCTATGGTATGGACTTGTTTTATCAGGAACTAAAACAGACATCAGAAAATGACATACCGATTTTATTTGAAAATAACTATTTGAAACAATTAATAGAACAACAGAAATATACTATGGAGACTCAAAAAAAACTGATAGCTTCTTTGGAGCGTAACATCGCAGATTTAGAGCTTCAATTACAATTAAAAGAGAATGAAGAGTATAATTTGAAAAAAGAAGCTGCCCATCAGGACGACAGTGCAGATTATGCCGTTGCAAAGTAGTGTTCGGGGTGAAGATTCCGAAGTATTGAAATGATATTGCCTAACCTTTATATTATAGAATCATGTTAACCCTATTCATGTTCGTAGTCATAACGTCATTCATAATAGGCCTTATCTTCGTAGCAATGGGAGTTGAAGCATCTACAAATAAGAATCATAAATCGACCGTTAAAAAACGGCAGAGTAATACGTTCTTAAGCAATGACAAATATGTATTAATGAGTGGTAAGGAATTAGAGAGGTACGGACATAGACTTTCACCTGAATTATTTGCAGATATGCTTCTTGCTAAAGATGGGGAAAAAGTGCGGGTATTAAAATCTGAAATAGATAGGATGGAAAAAGAGCAAAAGAACGATGTAAGTTTTGGTAAGTCATTTCAATCCTCATTAGATGGTAGAAACAAAGCTACCGCTTTAGAAAAGTCTGGAGACTTATACGCCGCTATATCAGCATACGAGGAATGTGTTCAGGAGGGTAAAAGCAATTCCAGCCTAACCATCTACAACTATGCACATGATGTTGACAGGCTGGCTATATTGTACAGAAAGACAAAGCAAAAGGATAAAGAAATCACACTTTTAACCGATATGATAAAACTAAATCCAAAATTCAATGGAATAGATAAATGGAAAGAACGATTAAATAGACTAATCAATAAAAAGTTCCTATGTTTAAAATCGGAAGTGACGGATAACATAATATAGCCCTAAAAAAGCTATACCATTATAGTTAACTTTGTAAGTGATAACAACAA
>NZ_SLXB01000032.1 GCF_004342845.1 Prevotella heparinolytica
TTGAGGAAGCGGCAGGTAAAGGACGGGGTGCTTACCTACCGGCGCTGCAAGACGGGACGGCAGGTGAGGGTGAAACTCGAAAAGTGCATGCTCGAGATATTGGGCAGGTACAAGGCTGAGGGCACGGACTATCTCTTCCCTATATTATATAAGGTGAAGGACGGACGGATATGCCCCGTCTCCTACCCCTGCGCCCTGAACCGCTACAACCGCTCGTTGAAGCAGCTTGCCCGGCAGGCCGGGATTACGGTCGACCTCACCTCCTACGTCGCGCGGCACTCCTGGGCGAGCATCGCCTACGAGCAGGGCGTCGATCTGCCCGTCATCTCCAAGGCGCTGGGGCATACCGATACCAAGACCACGCTCATATATATCGAAGGGATAAAGGACGAACGGCTGGCGGAGGCCAACCGCGAACTGCTGGAGAGGATCGGGGCATGAGCCGACGAAGGCGTACGCCGTACCGACGGTATTTTATACGCCACCTCTTGCGAAGAGGTGTGTCGTACATACGAAATCAGAACGAATACCTCTTGCGAAGAGGTGTACCCGGTTTTGTAATTGACTGCGAATTAACGGCTTTTATTTCAAACGAGCAAATTATTTTGAAAAAAAACTGCATATTCCCCGCATAGATACCCGCATCCGGGTATCCCCGCTCCTTCCGTACTTCCTTACTCCGCTTGTGCGTCCGAAGGAGGCCCGGGCATCCGTCCGCCCTGTCTTTCCTCCGCCTTTCCCCGTCCCTTCCCACCTCTTCGCAAGAGGTATTCGTTCTGATTTCGTATGTACGACACACCTCTTCGCAAGAGGCAATCCTCCCGGGCACAATTATTAACCCTTATTCACAGGCGATGAAAAGACCCTTTATCCTTCTCCTGCTGCTGCTCCTCTCCGGGCATTCCGGTGCGCAGGATTCCGGCACCCGCCGTGGCACGGATTCCGTGCGCGTTTATTTCCGTCAGGGCGAATCGCGCCCCGACCCCTATTTCCGTGAGAACGGCGCGCGCGTGCGCACCTTCACCGAACGTTTCAGAACCCTCCTTCAAGACCCCTCGCGGCGCATCCGCGGCCTGCGCGTCACCGGCGGCGCCTCCCCCGAGGGGAGTACCGCCCTTAACCAACGCCTCTCCGAGCGGCGTGCCGAGGCCATACGGCAGATGGTCTCCGGCTATTTCCCGCACGAGTTCGGCTGGCTCTCGACCGTGCCCAAGGGCATCGACTGGGAGGGGCTTGAACGCCTCGTGCTCTCCGACGAGTACATGCCCTACCGCCACGAGGTGCTCGACATCCTGCGCCACACGCCCGAATGGCTCATGTGCGACGGACAAGTGACTGACGGCCGTAAACGGCGCTTAGGCATGCTTGGCGGCGGCTACGCCTGGCGCTACATGGAGAGCCGTTTCTTCCCCGAGCTTCGCGCCTCCACCCTGCACGTGTGGTACGAGTCGGAGGAGGTGCGGGAAGCCGTTAAGGACACCGTCTACATCCTGCCCCCCGAACCCGCGGAAGCCGTACCCGCGCCCCGGGAGCGCAGGCCCTTCTACATGGCCGTGAAGACCAACCTGCTCTACGACGCCGTGGTGCTCCCCAACCTCGGGCTGGAGTTCTACGTGGGCCGCGGCTGGTCGGTGGCCGGCAACTGGATGTACACCTGGCTCAAGAGCGACCGCCGCCACCGCTACCACCGCATATACGGCGGCGACCTCGAGGTGCGCCGCTGGCTGAGCTACGGCCGCAAGCCTCTGACGGGGCACCACATAGGGGTGTACGGCCAGCTGCTTACCTACGACCTTGAGTGGGGCGGCAGGGGCTACCTCGGCGACCGGTGGAGCTACGGGGGCGGCCTGTCCTACGGCTACTCCGCCCCCATCGGCCGCAGGCTGAACCTCGACTTCAGCATCGGCATCGGCTATCTGGGCGGCGAGTACTACGAGTACGTTCCGCAGGGAGACTGTTACTTGTGGCAGGCCACGAAGCAGCGCCGCTGGTTCGGCCCCACGAAAGCCGAGGTGTCGCTGGTGTGGCTGCTGGGACATGACAATTACAACGGGAAACGCAGGTCACAAATCGGAAAATAAGAAATTCATGAGAACGACAGAAATAACATCCACGAGAAGCATGAGAACATCCATGAGAAAAAAACGTCTGCACGGCATCGCCTTCCTGTTGGGGGCGTCCGTGATTATCCTGCTTGCGGCGGGCGTCGCCTCGCTGCTTGCCTCCTGCGACCATAAACCCTTCGCCTTCGCCCCCGATTCTTCGGTACGGGTGCGGGTCATCTTTGACTGGAGCAACGCCCCCGGGGCGTCGGCCACGGGCATGAGCGTCTATTTCTTCCCCTCCTCCGGCAGCCCTTTACGCAGGGACTTTCCCCGTGAGGGAGGGCTGACCGAACTTCTGCCGGGCACGTACCGCGTGCTCTGCCTGAACAACGACAGCGAGTCCGCGCTCCTGCGCGGCACGGACACCCCGGAGAGCTTCGAGGCCTGCTCGCCTCCTCTCCCCGTGCAGGATGGGGACGGACAGGAGCCGGCGGTCTCCTCTCCCGGCATGCTCTGGGGAACGGGCGGCACGGACTTCACCGTCACCGTCCCCTCGGAGCTGCCGGCCCCGGAAAGCCCGCTCGTGCTCTGTCCGGAGGAGCAGAGCTACATCTACACCGTAGAGATAGTGAACGTGCGCAACCTTGCGGGTGTCTCTTCCGCAGCCTTCTCGCTCTCAGGCATGTCCGCCTCGCTGTTCCCGGGAACCGGGCGCCGTTCCCCCTCACGCTCGTCCCTCCGCTTCGAAGCGGGCGTCGAGGAGGGCACGGCACGGCTCACGGGCCGGGTGCTGTGCTTCGGGGTGAGCGAGGCGGAGGACACGTCGCACCGGCTGACGCTCAGCGTCGCCCTGCGCGACGGCAGCTGCAGGCGTATTTCGTTCGACGTGAGCGGACAGGTGAACCGCGCGACCGACAGGCGGCACGTGCATATACGGCTGGACGGACTGACGATCCCCGCGCCCGCGGGGGAGGAAGGAGGAGGATTCCAGACGGGAGTGGACGACTGGAGCACGGAGACGCGGCCGATAGACCTGTAGCCTTTCGGGCGCGGATGCCGCGGATTGTGTTTTTAACGCGGATGATGATTCTTCAGACGGAGATGATGCGGATTCCCTGTTTTACAAGCGGATGATGACGTGAAAGTGAATATGTGGAATATATGATATAACTGACAGGAAACTGGCAGTGTTTTTTCTTAATTTAATTTTTTAATTCTAACAAAACAAGTAAAGTATGAAAAAGAAACTTGTGGGCTGCCTTCTGGCAGCAGGCCTCATCGGCCTTAGTTCCTGCTCGCAGGACGAAACGAACGCTGTGAACCGCAGCGAGTCCATCAACTTCCATCCCACGCTGGGTGCTTCCACCCGCGGGGCGGTGACCACGCTGAGCAACCTGTCGCCCTTCAAGGTGACGGCATTCAAGACCTCGGGCGGAGCGAACCTCTTCGAGAACGCCGAGGTGAAACAGACGGGCGGCAAATGGGAAATGACCGATCCTCAGACGTGGCCCGGAAACGAGGAGGTGAAGTTCTTCGCCTACGCTCCGGCCAACCTGCCTGCCGGCGCATCGGTGTACATCAACAGCGGCACGCAGAAGATATTCAGCTACGTGACACCGCAGAAGGTCTCTGATCAGAAGGACATCGTGGTGGCCCACAACACCGGCAGCCGCACCACCTCCGCATCGGGCGTGGCACTCAACTTCAAGCACATCCTCTCTCAGATAGAGGTGAAGGCCAAGTGCTCCGACCCCACCGTCACCATCAAGGTGCAGGGAGTGAAGGTATGCCAGGTGAAATCGGCGGCCAACTTCACCTTCCCCACCTCGCCCACGACCGCTTCCGGCCCGCTGGCGGGATGGGACGCGCCGAACGCCCCCGCCAGCTTCTCGGCCCGCCTGTCCGCCCCCGTCACCCTGACGGCGTCGGAGCAGAACATCACGGGAACGGAGAACTTCATGCTGCTTCCGCAGACATTAACGCCGTGGAGCGGCGCCGCCTCTCCGAACGGAGCCTATCTGGCCGTGCTCTGCCAGATCACGAAGAACGGTACGCAGATTTATCCGCCCGCTTCAGGAAAGTACGGCTACTCCGCCGTGAAGATAGACTCTTCCTGGGAAGCCGGGAAGAAGTATATCTACGCGCTGAACTTCTGTTCCCCGGGCGGCGGTGCGGGTAACATCGATCCGATTCCCACCGACCCCGTGAATCCCACCGACCCGACCATCGACCCGAATCCGGGAACGGGCGGAGACCCTGTACTGGGCAACCCCATCACCTTCACCGTGACCGTGGAAGACTGGACGGCGGGAAGCACCGAGATAGGGATGTAATCAGTGATTAGCGGCAGGTGCCTGGCTGTTGTCAGCGGTCAACACTTACTCCACGCCAGGCGCTTGCCGCTGTTTACCCGCCACTTATCATTCATCTATTCATCACTAATCACTAACAACATCTATATGCAAAGAGTGACATTGTCAGTATTGGCAGGCGGGGCACTGGCCCTGCTGACTGCCGGAGTTTGCTCCTGCGACGACTCTCACGAAGAGGGGGGCGCGTATCCGGGGCGCAGTATCGGATTCAAGGTAGAGGCATTGGGGATGCCTGCAGGGGAAACACCGCCGGCAACACGGGTGTTTGCCCTGCAGGACTCCCTGACCGGGGGAGGAACGCCGCTCTACCTGCACGCCACGGTATCAGATGTTCCCGCCACGAAGGCCGCCCCGGTAGACGCTTCCACCATGCACGCCTCCATGGGCGTGTCCGCTTTCGTATATCCTGCCGCGGAAGCGTGGAACGACACGCGGACACCCGACTACATGTATGACACGGAAGTGAAGAAAGCCGGCGGATGGACTACGGACAGCCGCTGGCCGGGGGCGGGGTCGAAGATACGCTTCTTTGCGTACGCTCCCTACAAGAGCGCACTGCCGGCATCGAGCCTGGCACTCTCGGCCAAGACCGCCGGAGGCGCGCCCGTGCTGACCTACACCGTTCCTGCCGCCGTGGCCGGCCAGACCGACCTGCTGACGGCCGCCACCGACGAGCTGTCGGGCGGCGGAGGCACGCCCGCCCTGCTTACCTTTAAGCATGCGCTGACGGCCGTGCGCTTTGTCACGGGCAATGACCTGCCTGCGGGGACGATTACGAACGTCACGCTGAAGGGCGTGTACGGCAAGGGCACGTACCGCATAGGCGAGAGCGCATGGGAAGGCCATGCCGACAGGAAGGACTTTACGCAGGCGCTGACGCCTGCGGCCACTATACCCGAGAGCCAGACACCCGGCACGGAGATAACGCCTGCGGCGGCCACGTTCATGATGATTCCGCAACAGCTGCCCGCGGGGGCGGAACTGGAGGTGAAGTACACGGACAGGCTGACAAATGCCGTGCGCACGATGAAAGCCTCCATAGCAGGCAGCCAATGGGAAATGGGAAAGACGGTGACCTATCAGGTGTCGGTGACAAGCATGGTGATTACCCCTACGCTGGAGGTGACGGCTCCGGCGGAATACGACTATCAGGGAGGAAGCGATAGCTACACGGTGAAGAGCTGCGCCACGGTATCGGGCGGAGGGGTGGACAAGGTTGTGCCCATCCCCTGGGAGGTGGAGTATTCAACGGACGGGACAGTCTGGAACAAAAACAAACCCGCGTGGCTGACGGCCTTTACCGAAAACGGGGAGGGAGGCACCGGGCCGACGAACCATACGGCAGGCGTGGCCCCGCAGGTGAACAGCACCCCTGACACGCACACCGAGGCGTTGCGGAACGCCGCACCCGTGAGCAACCACGACCTCTCCACGCACGACTATCAGGGCAACACCGCCCCGATGCGCACCGCCAACTGCTACATTGTGAACGCGCCGGGAACGTACCGCCTGCCCTTGGTTTACGGCAATGCGGTGGATTACGTCAAGGTGCCCGGAGGGGCGAATCCGGGTTGGAATACATCGGCCTACACCTCCACGGTAAGCGGAAAGAACGTGTTGTCTCCGTTTATCAACCACCTCGGTGCAGGAATTACCAATCCTTATATTTACGACAACGCAAACTGCACTCCCAATAGCTGCACGCTCGTCTGGCAGGATGAGCCGAATCTTGTTACGAACGTGGCCCTCTCTTCCGACAGGCATTTCCTTGAGTTCACCGTAAACCAATCCACCATCCGGCAGGGCAACGCCGTGGTGGCAGTGCGCAACGCATCGAACACCGTGCTTTGGAACTGGCACATCTGGGTGACGGACTACAGGCCGGGAACCGGGGACAAGACCATCACCAACTATCAGGACAAGCAGTATACGATTATGCCCTACGCTCTGGGCTGGTGCGACGGGAAAGAGGAAATCTACGCCGAACGCACGGTGCAGGTGCGCTTCAAACAGCGGCCCACGGCAGGATACACTTCTGCCGCCGAACAGACCATCACCGTGAAGCAGAAAGCGCATACCATTGCGGAACTTGGCAACAATGTCTATTACCAGTGGGGACGAAAAGACCCGTTCGTGGGGGCATTGGAAGGAATAGGTGGAAGCTCGTACAGCATCAATAAGACCTGGTACGATGCATCGGGGGCAACCCACATCGACGAGCTTCCTGCAACAAGCAGCTTCCCATACGAAGATGTCTGCATCACCTCCGGTATCACCCGGCCTAACACGTACTGTACGAATAGTTACATGGACAATAAATACGCCAACCTTTGGAGTGCAAACAACAACCTTTACGGTCCCAACGACGATGTTGTGGTAAAAACCATCTACGACCCTTGCCCCGCAGGTTACAAAATGTCTCCGGGCAATGTTTACACCGGCTTCTCTCTGTCCAATGTGCAAGAACCTTGGAACAACGGTTGGAACTTCTATTGCAACTCAAGCAAGTCCGAGACCGTGTTTTTCCCCGCTTCGGGCTATCGGGACAACGATTCCGCAGTGCCCTACGGCGTGGGGGGTATCGCCTGCTATTGGACGGCGGGGTTGAACGACACGTACAAGGGGGTGCTCCTGGACTTCTACGCGACCTACGTGAACCCGCTGTACCTAGACCTCCGCAGCCACGCCTTCGGGGTGAGGGCGGCCCAAGAATAATAAAGGGAGCGAAGCGACCGTGTCTGCTTCCCCCTACTTTTACATATAGTATTAATCAAACAAAATGAACATTCATGAAAAGAGAACAAATCCGGGCACCGGCTTCTTTCAGGCAAGCATCCTGTCTGAAGCCTGCCTGCTTCCACCGGAAAATGGGTGTGCATGCGGGCGTTAAAGAAAGGAGCATGCAAAGCGAAAAATGCTACATATACGAGGCCGATAACCTCGCATATACGAAGCGAACGATGTCGCATATACGAGACAAGTAACGTCGCATATGCGAAGCAAGCAACGTCGCATATGCGAGACAAGCAGTCTCGAATATACGAAACAAGCAGCCCCGAATATGCGGGCCTTGACAACTCCCCGGCAAGCTCCCGATAAGGATACCGATGAAAGAGACAACCCTTTTATTATCAACCAAATAAACGAATGAAAATATGAGTATAAAATATAAATTGACGAAGAAGAAGAATCCGATGAAGAAAGACGATCCCGCCAAGTGGTATGCCATCCCCAACAGCGAGAAGCCGTTGGCCCAAAAGGCGCTGACCCGCGCCGCCACAACCAACACCACCATGGCAGCCATCGAGCTGGAAGCCGCCATGGAGCTGCTGGCGGCATTCATCCCGCAACAGTTGCAGCAAGGGCATACGGTGAACGTGCCCGGTCTGGGCTCGTTCCGCCTCTCCTTCAAGAGCGACGGTGTGGAGAAGATAGACGACTTCCGCCCGGAAAAGATGATCAAGTCGCCCCGCGTGGTCTTCACCCCCTCGAAGGAGCTGAAAGAAAGAACCTTGCACGGCCTTAGCTACGAAGAGGGCGGCGTGCTGGAAAACAAAGTAAGCTACGCCTCGCTGGCCGACTACCGCAAAGCCAAAGGACTGCCCACACCTGCACCGGGCGGCAGCGGCAGCAGCACGGGTGGCGGCAGCGGCACGGGCGGCCAAGGAGAGAATCCGCTTGGTTAGACGTTAGACGTAAGAGGTCAGACGTTAGAAAAGAATAACACCGGATCAGGGTATGGGGCACGGAACCATATGGGAAATAAACACGACGCGTTTAATAGGAGAACTCATGACGACCATGTGGCCCGTGCCCTTAACCTCTTCCCCACACCGATACCGCCGATGCTTCAATTCCAATCCTTATACCCTGACGACGCTCATTAACCATTATTATCCATGAAATCTTATCGAACCATCAAAAGGATGCAGGATGCGGCGGAGTTCCGCAAGAGTTGCCTTATAAACATCGACATGAGGAGAGAGGCGTTCACGGCCTACGACCGCTCGGCCTTGCTATTGCACGCCATATACCCTCAACTGCCCTTGCGGCACGTGACCGGCGAAGACGGAATGACACGGCCGATGGTGACGGACATTCCGATGGCGATAGTTCGCGAGGTGTGCCGCAGGTATAAGTTAGTAGAGGCGACGGCGAGGCTGATAGAGGGCGGATAGTTTGCACAGGTCGCTGACGCTTTAACCTTTCAGAATAGGATTTGTGATGACAAAACAAAAGCGGAGTTCCTGAAACTCCGCTTTCCATTATTGCTCATTCATGATTCTCTATACAAAGAATGTTGCGGCCTTTTTCAGTTTATTACCTACATCATTCAAGGCATCGGCAAGCTGATGCAGTTCTTTGGGTGTGAATGTGGCAATTTTTCCGTGCACCTCGTTGCCATTAATGCGTTGATGTAACCACGAAGCAGACTTGCCAAAATATGTTTTGGCAAATTCAGATACGGAAATAAACGGTAATGTTTCGGATAATATCTTGCGAACCTCTATCTGCTGCTTTAAGAACTTCGCATCTTCCACGTCCTTATGTATCCGGGCAAAGTCTTCATCAATAGCCGATTGAAGTTCTTCCTTATCTTCCGGACGTATGGAGTTGAAGAAGGCTTCCATTTGCAGTTCCGCTTTTTCCCTGTCGGCTCCTTTGCTTTTTAAACAAGCCTCTTTCAGTCTGATAAATTCTTCCTTTACTCCCATAGTTCTCTGCATTTTAAGTGAAACAATAAATATTTGAAGATAAGGAGACTGCATCACCGGGCAGTCTCCTTTTTCTACCGGATAGCCGAAAGACACTGAATTTCTGATTTAAGATATTCAATCTCGGCATCCAGTACCGATTTTCTATATCCCAGCCCAATAAGCCGGTGATAGTTTCGGAGGTAGTAGTTGAGATTTTCAATCAACTCATCTACCCGCGCTTTTAGCGCTTCTTCATCAGTCATTCAAAGAGCTCTTATTGATTGACAATGCAAAGATAAATATTTTATTATCAATCCAAACCTTATTTGATAATAATTTCGTTATCAAACAGCAAACGATGTAATGTTGGGTTATTGCTGATTAAGTCTCCTCGGGTTTGGCACGAATTTAAGGAAGCGCACGAACAAATGCCGCAAACTCTTTGTTTCAATAGCAAAGAAAATGTTTACAAGTAAAAGTATATGGATAATTCAAGGAAATCAGACATCGGACTTATAGGGCTTGCCGTGATGGGCGAGAATCTGGCCCTCAACATGGCGGGCAAAGGATGGGAAGTATCGGTCTACAACCGTACGGTTCGCGGAGTGGAGGAAGGCGTGGTGGAACGTTTTATGAACGGCCGTGCCAAAGGAAAGAGCATACGGGGATATACGGACATAGCCGATTTTGTGGCTTCCATCGGCACCCCCCGCAAAATAATGATGATGGTTCGTGCCGGCAGTGCGGTGGACGAACTGATGGAACAGCTTTTCCCCCATCTTGCGGAAGGGGATATCCTGATTGACGGCGGCAACTCGAACTACGAAGACACGGGGCGCCGTGTGCTGCTGGCCGAGAAGAAAGGCTTCCGCTTTGTGGGCGCCGGCGTGTCGGGCGGAGAAGAGGGGGCGCTGAACGGCGCTTCCATTATGCCGGGAGGCTCGGAAAGCGCATGGCCGGAAGTGAAGCCCGTGCTGCAAAGCATAGCTGCCAAAGCGCCTGACGGTACGCCGTGTTGCGACTGGGTGGGCCCGGCAGGTTCGGGGCATTTTGTGAAAATGATACACAACGGCATAGAATACGGAGACATGCAGCTCATATCCGAAGCCTACTGGGTGATGAAGAAGCTGCTGGATTTGCCTAACGAGGAGATGGCCAAGGTGTTTGCCGGCTGGAATGAAGGCAAGTTGCGCAGCTATCTCATCGAAATCACCGCCGGAATTCTGTCTCACAAAGACAAGACGGGCGGGTATCTGGTGGACAGGATTCTGGATGCCGCAGGGCAGAAAGGTACGGGCAAATGGTCTGTAATCAACGCCATGGAGCTGGGCATGCCTTTGGGGCTGATTGCCACGGCCGTGTTCGAGCGCAGCCTGTCGGCCTCGAAGGAGCTGCGCACACAGGCTTCCGGAGCATATGCCCGTGAACGCTTGCAGGCGGTTTATAATGAGGAGGAGTTGACGGAAGAACTTTATGCCGCACTCTATGCTTCGAAGTTGGTGTCATATGCACAGGGCTTCGCCGTGCTGCAACGCGCTTCCGAGACGTTCGGCTGGAACCTCGATGCGGCGTCCGTGGCCCGCATGTGGCGCGGAGGCTGCATCATACGCAGCGTCTTCTTGAACGACATAGCCGCCGCCTTTGAAACGGCAGACAAGCCCGGACATTTGTTGCTGGCTCCTTACTTCAAGAACGAGATGAACCGGCTGCTCCCGGGCTGGAAGCGGTTAGTGGCGAAGGCCATCGGAGAAGAATTGCCTGTGCCTGCTTTCTCGTCGGCGTTGAACTATTTCTACTCGTTGACATCGGCCCATCTGCCTGCCAATATGATTCAGGCGCAACGCGACTACTTCGGCGCACATACCTTTGAGCGGACAGACGAACCGCGCGGCCGCTTCTTCCATGAGAACTGGACCGGAAGAGGAGGAGATACGAGATCGGGAACCTATGGTGCATAAATAAAGAAGCGGACAATGAGCAAATTTATAATGATAATATTCGGCGCATCGGGCGACTTGACAAAACGCAAGTTGATGCCGGCGCTTTATACCTTATATAAAGGCGGACGTCTGCCCGAGGGATTCTCCATTTTGGGCATAGGGCGCACAAGCTATACTGACAATTATTACAGGGAATACATCCTGAACGAACTGCACCGGTTTGTACCCGCAGCAGAACAGGTGGAGCAGCAGATGACGGACTTTTGCAACCATCTGTTCTACCAGACGCTGAACCCCGCCGAAGCAGGGGAGTATGGCCTGCTGAACGAACGCCTGGAGGCCATCTCCGGCGAAGAGCAGCCGGACAATCTGCTGTTCTATCTGGCTACGCCCCCTTCGCTGTACGGCGTCATCCCTCTGCACCTGAAAGCGGCGGGGCTGAATCGTCCGCGCACGCGCATCGTCGTAGAGAAGCCCTTCGGGTATGACTTGAACTCGGCACGCGAGCTGAACGAGGTGTATGCTTCCGTATTCCAAGAACACCAGATATACCGTATCGACCACTTTCTGGGCAAGGAGACGGCGCAGAACATTCTTGCTTTCCGTTTTGCCAACGGCATCTTCGAACCGCTTTGGAACCGCAACTACATCGATTACGTGGAAATCACCGCAGTGGAGAATCTGGGCATTGAAGGGCGGGGAGGCTTTTATGAAGATACCGGTGCGCTGCGCGACATGGTGCAGAACCATCTCGTCCAGCTTGTGGCCCTCACGGCGATGGAACCGCCTGCCGTGTTCAATGCCGATAATTTCCGCAACGAGGTGGTGAAGGTGTACGAATCGCTGGCACCGCTTACGGAAGAGGATCTGGAGCAACACATCGTTCGCGGGCAATATACGGCTTCCGGCTCTAAAGCGGGTTATCGGGAGGAAAAGGGAGTGGCGCCCGACTCGCGTACGGAAACTTACATCGCCATGAAGATAGGCATCAACAACTGGCGGTGGAGCGGTGTGCCTTTCTACATCCGCACCGGAAAGCAGATGCCGACGAAGGTATCGGAAATTGTAGTCCACTTTCGCGAGACGCCTCACCGGATGTTCCGTTGCGAAGGGGGAAACTGTCCCCGTGCCAATAAACTGATTCTGCGCCTGCAACCCAACGAAGGCATTGTCCTGAAGTTCGGAATGAAGGCACCCGGTTCGGGTTTCGACGTAAAACAGGTGATGATGGACTTCAGTTACGACAAGCTGGGCGGACTGCCCGTAGGCGATGCATATGCCCGCCTGATAGAGGATTGCATAGCCGGAGATGCCACGCTCTTCACCCGCAGCGATGCGGTGGAAGCTTCCTGGCGCTTCTTCGACCCGGTGTTGCGCTACTGGAAAGAGCATGCCGACGCCCCTCTCTACGGCTATCCGGCAGGTACGTGGGGACCTCTGGAGAGCGAGGCCATGATGCACGAACACGGTGCCGAGTGGACAAATCCGTGTAAGAACCTGACGAATACAGATGAATATTGCGAGTTATGAGAAGTTATATCTATCCTACGGCCATAGAAACGGCCCATGCACTAATCAGGAGTCTCGTCGGGATGATGAACGATGAGCCGGGCAGAACGTTTTATTTGGCATTCAGCGGAGGAAGCACCCCCTCGCTGATGTTCGACATTTGGGCGAACGAGTATAAAGAGGTGACCCCTTGGACACGGATGCGCATCTATTGGGTGGACGAACGGTGCGTGCCTGCCGAAGACTGCGAAAGCAATTACGGAACGATGCGCCGTCTGCTGCTGGATAAAGTGGGGATGCCCGGCGAGCATGTCTACCCCATCTGCGGAGCGAACAGTCCGGAGAAGGAAGCCGAAGCATATTCGGCCCGGGTTCGTAGTACCGTTCCGTTGCGGGTCGATGTTCCCGTTTTCGATGTCGTGTTGTTGGGTGCGGGAGACGACGGGCATACTTCCTCCATTTTCCCGGGGCAGGAGCATCTGCTCTCATCCTTGCATCCTTATGAAGCGAGTGTCAACCCCTATAACGGGCAGAAGCGCGTAGCCATGACCGGCAGCCCGCTTTTTGCCGCCCGAAGACTTGTCTTCCTTATCACGGGCAAGAGTAAAGCGGATGTTGTGCGCGACATGCTCGATTCGGGCGATACGGGACCGGCAGCCTATGTGGCGCATCATGCCGAAGATGTGGAGCTGTTTCTGGATACGCAGGCAGCAGGACAATAAGGCAGACGGTAAAAGCATTTGTTTTGGTTTTTTTTTGAACGGCTCATCCGGGGATGCAATTTCGGGTGAGCCGTCTTTGCTTCTGAAACAAAAGCACTTCCAACGTTCGCTTACGGAGGAAGTGCTTCACACAAAAACTAAACTAGACTTAACTAAACTATTCTATTGGGGAGTTTCACAACTCCATCTATTCGATGCAAAGATATAGAAACATTATCTAATATGCAATAGGATTTTGCAATAAATCAGCGATTTATTCTATTTTAATCGACGCACCGACAGGCTACTGACTCCTCTGGTCCAGAAAATCCTGAAAGGATTGTTTGTAACTGTCGCTTACCGGGATGTAATTCTTTCCGAATACAATGCGCCCGCGGTCTATTATGCGTATCTTATCCTTTTGCACAATATAAGAACGGTGGACGCGCATAAAGCGTGACGAAGGCAGCAGGTCTTCCATCGCCTTCATGCTCATCAAGGATAATATGGGCTTGGGAGAATCTTCTTCGTAGATTTTGATGTAGTCCTTCAGCCCTTCGATGTATAATATCTTGTTCAGTTCGATTTGCACCAGTTTGTAGTCGCTCTTTACGAAGATGCTTTGAATCTCTTCTTTGGGTTGTTGCAACAACTCGAACCACTGTAAGGCTTTGTTGGCTGCCTGCAAGAAGTCTACATACGAAATGGGTTTCAGCAAGTAGTCCAATGCATTCACTTTATAGCCGTCTATGGCGTACTGGCCGAAAGCCGTGGTGAAGACGATACGGGTGGAGGAATCTATCATTCTGGAAAATTCCAGTCCGTTCAGTTCGGGCATTTGGATGTCGAGGAAAAGCAGGTCGACGTGCTTGCCCGGTAACTCCTTCATGGCTTGCACCGCGCTGGAGTATTTTTCCGCAAGCTCCAGAAACGGCGTTTTATCGACGTAGCTTTCCAGAAGTCCCAATGCCAAAGGCTCGTCGTCGACGATTGCACAATTCAGTTTCATATACTTATGCTTATTAAGGTTTTATCGCTAAAATGGAATAATACTCTTTCCCGTCCTCGCTTATCCCGTGCTTCCAGTCGTAGCGGCCGGGGTAGGTGAGTTCCAGACGTTTCAGCACTTGCTCAAGCCCGATACCGCTTCCGCTCTTGTCAGCCTGACTTTTGGGGTGATGGCTGTTGGTGATTTCGCAACGTATCTCTTCGGGGCTTTCGCTGAAGCGGATGCGGATGAAACTGGGTTCGGTGGGAGAGATGCCATGCTTAAAGGCATTCTCTATGAGAGATATGAAAATGAGCGGAGCTATTTCCGTGCGGCTGTCGGGACGGATGTCTATCCGGGTCTCGACGGTGACATTGGAGGAGAGGCGGATACGCATCAGTGCAATGTAGTTGCGAATGAAGTCCATCTCTTTGTCGAGGGTGACGAAGTTCTGCTGATTGTCGTAAAGCACGTGGCGAAGCAGGCGGCTCAGCTCCTGAATGGCCGATTGTGCTTTGTCCGTGTCGAAGGCGATGAGAGCGTAAATGTTGTTCAGCGTATTGAGCAGAAAATGCGGGTTGAGCTGGTTGCGCAGGTTTTTCAATTCGGCTTCCGCACGGCTTTTCTCGGCTTCGCGGCGGGCGGCATCCATCTGCCTCCATCGGCTGCTCATTTTGATGGCGGCACTTAGGCCGACGGTCAGTATCATGGAAAAAATGTCGCGCAGGAGGAATATCCATTTGGGAGGCCCCATGTGTCTTCCGCCTCTTTCGCCGCCTTCTCTCAAATGGGTCTGGAAAGCATATTCCTGCCATAAATGGACACCTGCGGCAACGGCTATTATCAAAGCCATATTCAGCAAAATATATTTCTTTATGTTCCCCTCGAACAAGTAACGGGGAATCAGGAAGAAGTAGTTTGCATAGAATACGATGAGAAAAGAGAGGGGGACTATGCTGCCATGACGCAGATAGTCAATCCATGTTATGGTGAAGCCGCTGCGTGCCATCATCAGGAAGGGGAAACCGAATACGATTCCCCAGCCTATGATGTGTATCAGGGCTTCGATGAAGCGGGGGCGGGAGTAGGATAATTGTTTCATAACGAGACAAAGATAGATTTTTATTTGATATCCTCTTTCTTATATTCCTGATTATTCGTAGCGTATGGCTTCTATCGGATCCAAGTCTGCGGCTTTCTTGGCGGGATACCAGCCGAAGAAGACACCGGTGACGGTGCAGACGGCGAAAGAGAGGAATACGCTCCATGGCTGGATGAAGATGGGCCAATGAGCCGCGCTTTTCACGACCCAGCTTGCGCCGCAACCGATGACCACGCCGATGACACCTCCGGTGATGCTGATGAGGATGGCTTCGATAAGAAACTGGCTCAGGATGTCGATGCCGCGAGCACCTACGCTCATGCGCAGGCCTATCTCGCGGGTGCGTTCGGTGACCGACACGTACATGATGTTCATGATGCCGATGCCGCCCACCACGAGCGATATGCCGGCAATGCAGGCAAGCAGTGTGGTCATCAGGTCGGTGGTGGAATTCAGCATCGTGCTGAGCTCTTGCTGGCTGCGGATGGTGAAGTCGTCGTCATCGCCGTCTTTCAGCTGGTGGTTTCTCCGCAGAATTCCGGTGATTTCCTCGGTGGCATTGTCCGTCATGTCTTCGCTGAGGGCAGAAGCGAAGATGCCGCTGAGGTAGGTCTGTGCCAGCAGTCGCTTCATTACGGTGGTGTAGGGGGCCAGCACGACGTCATCCTGATCCATCCCCATGGAGTTGTATCCTTTGGACTTCAGCACCCCTACCACGCGAAACGGCACTTGGTTGAACCGGATGATTTTCCCTATCGGGTCTTCGCCGGGGAAAAGATTGTCTACTATCGTCTTACCGATGACGCAGACCTTGGCGGAAGTCTGTATGTCGCTTTCGTCGAACATTTCGCCATTTTCTATCGACAGCTGACGGATTTCGAGATATTCCGTCCCTACACCGCTTACGGAAGAAGGATAGTTGTTGTTGCCGGCAATGAGCTGTCCCGACGAGGAGACGCTGGGGCTGATGGCCGACAGAAAGCTTGTCTCGTCGCGCAGCGCCTCATAGTCGGCCATTTTCAGTGTCTGCATGGCGCTGGGGTCTTGGCGTACGCCTCCGCGTGTATCGGCTCCCGGATGAATCATTATCATGTTGGAACCCATTTCGGCTATCTGGGCCTGAATGCTTTTTTTCGACCCTTGTCCGATGGCAAGCATGGTGATGACTGACGCCACGCCGATGATGATGCCCAGCATGGTGAGGAAAGCCCGCAGTTTGTTGTTGTTCAGTGCGCGCAATGCTATTTTGAAAAGGTTTGTTGCGTTCATTCGTCTTCCTCCTGTTTAGGCAATGCCGCCAGCGCTTGGGCGGCATTGAGAATGTTGGTATTGATGGTATCGTCTTTTACCTGTCCGTCGCGCAACACGATGTTGCGGCTGCTGTATTGGGCTATCTCAGGATTGTGCGTCACGAAGATGATGGTACGCCCTTCGGCATGCAGCTTTTGGAAAAGCACCAGAATTTCGAACGAAGTACGTGTGTCCAAATTACCCGTAGCTTCGTCTGCCAGTATCACGGCCGGGTTGTTCACCAAAGCCCGTGCAATGGCTACACGTTGCATCTGTCCGCCCGACATCTGGTTGGACTTGTGTTCCAGACGGTCGCCCAGCCCTACGGCTTGCAGGGCTTCGATGGCACGCTTCCGCCTTTCGGTTGCCGAAACGGAGGAGTTGTACATCAGTGGGAGTTCCACGTTTTCAACGGCCGTTGTTTTGGGCAGCAGGTTGTAGTTCTGGAACACGAAGCCGATTTTACGGTTACGCAGTACGGCGCGCTGTGGTTTCGACATGCTGCGAACGGATATACCGTCGAGCAGGTATTCTCCACCGGTAGGGGTGTCGAGGCAGCCCAATGTATTCAGCAGGGTCGACTTGCCCGAACCCGATGTACCCATGATGGTGACGAACTCTCCTTCGGTGATGGAGAACGAAACACCGCGCAAGGCATGTACCGTTTCGTCTCCTACCCGGAAATCGCGTTTTATATTTTGAAGTTCTATGACTGTTTTGCTCATAATACCGAGTCTCCAATTTCTAACGTCTATTGTCTGATTTCTATTGTCTAACGTCTGTTCTCTCATTTCTTCCCCGGTCTGCTCGGCATAAACGGACTTTGTTCTTTGTTTGCCTGCTGCGAACTGTCCGGAGCATTGCTTCCGCCCGACATATTGCCGATGGCGGCTTCTGTTATTACCACTGTTCCTTCGTTGACACCGCTGATGATTTCCGTATTGATTCCGTTTGAAATGCCGATTTCTACGGGATGAGCGGTGAAGGTGTTGCCTTCGCGCGTCCAGAGTTTATACTCGCTTTCGCAATCCTTCACGATGTCTTTGTCGCCGATAAGCGGTTTCTCCGGGGTGAAGCGCAGTGCGCGGGCAGGGACACTGAGCACGTTTTTGCGATCGAGGGTATAGATGGTGACGTTGGCTGTCAGCCGGGGCTTCAGCTTCAGGTCGGGGTTATGGGCAGCTATCACTACTTCATAAGTCACTACCGTGGTAGATGAAGTTGTAGAACTGCTTGAGCTGCTCGAACTGGCTTGTCCTAAACGGATTTGCGTCACGACACCTTCAAATGTGTCATTCGGATAAGCATCTACGGTGAAGGTGGCGCGCTGTCCCTCTTCTATGCCGGCTATGTCGGCTTCGTCCACATCGGTCACTACCTGCATCTGTGTCAGGTCGGCGGCAATGGTGAAAAGGGTGGGGGTAGAGAATCCGGAGGCTACGGTCTGTCCCTCCTCCACGCTGCGGCTTGTTACTACGCCGTCGATGGGAGAGGTGATGGTGGCATAGGAGAGGTTACGCTCTGCCTTTGCCAGCGAAGCCTGACTGCTCTCGAAGCTGCTCTTGGCTTTTTCGTAATTATAGACTATCTGTTCGTAATCCACGTCGCTGATGAGTTGCTTTTCGTGCAAACCTTTGTTGCGCTCGTAATTCTTTTTCTGATATTCGTATTCGGCTTTTGCTCCATTGTAGGCGGCACGCTGCGAAGCAAGTTCGCTTTGCAGCGTCACGCGATCCATCTCGGCTATCAGTTGGCCTTTGGTCACTGTGGAGTTATAGTCCACATAAATTTTGTCGATAATGCCGCTGACCTGCGTACCTACGGTTACCTCAGTCACCGGTTCAATGGTTCCGGTGGCGGTTATGGATTCTGAAATCTCTCCTTTGGTCACGGTTGCCGTCTCGTACACTACCTTATGATTGGCTTTGGATTCGCCGAAAAGCCAGCATCCTGCACTCACTGCCAATACGGCAGCTATGCTGATGAGAATGATTTTCTTCTTATTCATATCTTTCCTTATTATTAGTTTCTTATATAGCTATCTGTTCACCTTGATAGAATTTCAGCAATTGCATGTTCAGTATCGCCATGTATTTGGCTTGTAGCATCTCCTGCTGTGCGCTGAGCAGGTTGTTTTTCTCTGTCAGCAATTCTACGGTATTCTTCATGCCCACGTTGAATTGTTCTTGTATCAATTCGTAGCTCGTCCGGCTGCTTTTCAACTTCTCTACTGCGGCAGCATACCGTTGCTGTGCATTGTTTGCGTCGAGCCAGAGGCTTTCGATGGTTTTGTACAGCGTTTTTTGCTCGTCCAGCAAATCCAGCTCGCTGGTTTGCTTCTGAATCTTGGCTTTTTCTACCGCGCTTTTGGTCTGTCGGTTGCTGAAGATGGGTACGCTGATGGTGAATCCTAATGAGTTGTTCCAGTTCTGCTTGATTTGCTCGCTGAAAGTAAAGTCACTGCCATTGGCATGGCTGGTTCCGATGCCGGCAGTCAGGCTCAATGTGGGCAAATAGCCCGAACGGGCAATCTTGATGTTCAGGTCGGAAGCTTGCACATTCAGCTTGCCGGCTTCTATTTCGGGTCTGAAAATGAGTGCCGAACGATAAACATCTGTCTTGTCGGGCAGAGGAGAGAGTACATTTTCGTCGTTAAGAGCCGGGATGTACAGCTCCATTTCCTGCTCTCCGTCCAACTCGAGAAGCTGTTTCAGTTGAAGCCTGTAATCCTGCAAGGTGGCTTGTGCCGCAACTAATTGATATTTGTCTGTACTGACTTGTGCTTCCAGTTGTGCGAGGTCGCTTTTGGCGATGCTTCCTGCTTCGAGAAGCAGGCGGGCGCGGTCGCATTCGGCTTGACTCACTTTCAGTGTCGACTCGCAGATTTTTACGGCTTCGGTTGCGTATAGTATTTGTATGTATGTTTGTGCGATGTTCTCTTCGACGCTGTTTTCGCTTTCAGTCACGTTGAGCTCGGCGATGCGGCTGTTCAGTTGTTGCTGCTTGATGGTGTTGAGGTTCTTTCCACCGTTGTAGAGGGTCCAATTGGCGTCGATGCCATAGCTCCCGTTGTATGACGTTTTGCTCTGGCTGCTGGTGATGTTGTCGCCGGCGATAATGGTGTTTGTCTCACTGTTGGGGCGGTTCACGATGCGCTGGCTTACACTGGCCGATAGGCTGGGGAAGAGGGCGGCTTTGGCCGTCTTCACATCCACATGGGCACTTGCGGCGTTGAGGCGGTTCTTCTTGATGGTGATGTTTTGCTGCAAAGCATAGTCAATGCAAGCTTGCAAGTTCCATTGGGCGGGTAGAGTGTCGGCAGTTTGCCGGGTATTTTCTGCCGCGGCTTGTTGCACGGAACTGTCGGCCTGTGCCGAAAGTCCTATGCAACTTGCCATGCAGAGTGTTATCACTGTCAATCTTTTTACGTTCATCATATCTTTAGGTATTCTATGTTTTTATGTTTGCAAAGTTAGGGCAGCCGGATAAGGGATGCAAAAGAGATAGATATCAAGGCGTTTTTTGTCGCCGAAATACTGTTTTGTGCCTATGATTTTGTTTATCCATCAAATATTTTTTTGTCTTTTGTTTGCCTGTGTCATAAAAGTATTTTATATTTGTAATCATTATAAATCTATATCTGATGAAACAGACTGTGGTAAACATTTGGCGCTTTTATCTGGAAGGCTTCCGGAGCATGACATTGGGGCGCACTTTATGGCTTATTATTCTGGTGAAACTTTTCATTATGTTTTTTGTTCTCCGTCTTTTCTTTTTTCCGAGATTTTTGAATACGCCTGTGGTGGGTGATGACAAAGAAGACTATGTCAGTCGGGAACTTATTCATAGAAGTATTGAAGCCAATTGACTAACACTTTAATTCATTATTATTTATAAATCATAAATCTTTTACTTTTATGTTTGAACACATTGACTCTTCTCTGATTGACTGGTCGAGGGCGCAGTTTGCCCTGACAGCCATCTACCACTGGATTTTTGTGCCTTTGACCCTCGGATTGGCCGTAATCATGGGCATTATGGAGACAGCCTATTACCGTACGGGCGATGAGTTTTGGAAGCGTACCGCCAAGTTCTGGATGAAAATCTTTGGTATCAACTTTGCCGTGGGTGTGGCTACGGGGTTGATTCTGGAATTCGAGTTCGGGACGAACTGGAGCAATTACAGTTGGTTTGTGGGCGATATTTTCGGTGCACCGCTTGCCATCGAGGGTATTCTGGCCTTTTTTATGGAGGCAACATTCATTGCGGTCATGTTTTTTGGATGGGATAAGGTGAGCAAGCGTTTCCACTTGGCTTCTACTTGGCTCACGGGATTGGGAGCGACGATTTCTGCTTGGTGGATTTTGGTTGCGAATGCATGGATGCAGAATCCTGTGGGTATGGAATTTAATCCCGATACGGCCCGCAACGAGATGGTGGATTTCTGGGCTGTGGCCACTTCGCCGATGGCTGTGAATAAGTTCTTCCATAGTATATTGTCCGGCTGGGTGCTGGTGGCTGTATTTGTGGTTGGCGTAAGCTGTTGGTATTTGTTGAAGAAGCGTGATAAGAAGTTTGCTTTGGCAAGTATCAAGATTGCCGCGTGGGTAGGTTTGGTGTCTGCTGTTTTGTCTGCATGGACGGGCGACGGATCCGGTTATCAGGTGGCTCAGAAGCAACCGATGAAACTGGCTGCCATGGAAGGCTACTATGATGGGCAGCATGGGGCCGGTTTGGTGGCTTTCGGCCTGTTGAATCCCGATAAGAAAACGCCGCAGGACGGGGTGGATCCATTCCTCTTCCGTGTGGAAATACCCAAAATGTTGTCATTGCTTGCCGAACGCAAGATGGACGCATTTGTTCCGGGTATCAACGATTTGCTGAAAGGCGGTTATCTGCAACAGGATGGCACGGTGGCTCTTTCGGCAGAGGAGAAGATTGAGAAGGGAAAGACGGCTATCGGCGCATTTGCCGCTTATCGTGCAGCCAAGGCTGCGGGCAATGCAGCAGAGGCGGAAGAGGCTGCACGGGTGCTGAAAGAGAATGTGGCCTATTTCGGCTATGGTTATATTAAGAATGTGAACGACTTGGTGCCGAATGTACCTCTGACATTCTATATGTTTCGCTTGATGGTGATTTTGGGTGCGTATTTCATTCTTTTCTTTATCCTGATATTGTTTTTGGCCTACAAGAAAGACTTGTCGCAGATGCGTTGGATGCATTGGGTGGCTATGCTGACTATTCCTTTAGGATATCTTGCCGGACAGGCGGGATGGGCGGTGGCCGAGTGCGGACGTCAGCCGTGGGCCATACAGGACATGCTGCCTACAAGCGCCGCTGTCTCCAAGCTGGATGTCAGCTCCGTGCAAACCACGTTCTTTATCTTCCTCGTGCTCTTCACAATCATGTTGATTGCTGAAGTCGGCATTATGCTGAAGGCCATCCGCAAAGGACCCGATAATAATGAACGATGAATAGTGAGGGCTTATAATAAATCGTAAAATATAAATTTAGAATATCAATGGACACTTATATATTTCTTCAGCACTATTGGTGGTTTGTAGTATCCTTGTTGGGAGCTATTCTGGTATTCCTGCTGTTTGTGCAGGGAGGTAATTCTCTTTTGTTCTGCTTGGGCAAAACGGAGGAGCAGAAAAAGATGATGATAAACTCCACGGGACGCAAGTGGGAGTTCACATTTACTACACTGGTTACGTTTGGCGGCGCGTTTTTTGCTTCGTTTCCGCTGTTTTACAGCACCAGTTTCGGCGGTGCATATTGGTTATGGATGATTATTCTGTTCAGTTTTGTATTGCAGGCTGTCAGCTATGAGTTTCAGTCCAAGGCGGGAAATCTGTTGGGAAAGACCACGTATCGTATTTTCTTGGTGATAAACGGAGTTGTAGGGCCGGTGTTGCTGGGCAGTGCGGTGGCTACATTCTTCACCGGTTCAGAATTTTACATTAATAAAGGAAACATGGCAGATGCGGCAATGCCGGTCATCAGCCGGTGGGCCAATGCCGGACACGGGCTGGATGCACTGCTCAACCCGTGGAATGTGGTGTTGGGGCTGGCTGTGTTTTTCCTGTCGCGCATTCTGGGTACGCTCTATTTCATCAATAACATCAACGATGAGAATCTGGTGAGCCGTTGCCGTCGTTCGCTTTGGGGAAATACGGGACTCTTCCTGCTGTTCTTCTTGGCATTCGTCATCCGCACGTTGGTGGCCGACGGCTATGCTGTCCGTCCGGAAACGGGAGAGGTGTTTATGGAACCCTATAAGTATCTGACCAACTTCCTCGAAATGCCTGTTGTATTGCTTGTATTTCTCGTGGGCGTACTTGCCGTGCTTTGGGGCATTATCCGCACGTTGTGGAAACCTGCATTTGATAAGGGCATTTGGTTTGCCGGTGTGGGTACAGTGCTCACTGTTCTGTCTCTTTTGCTTGTGGCGGGCTATAATAATACGGCCTACTATCCTTCCACTCATGATTTGCAGAGTTCGTTGACCATTACCAATAGTTGTTCCAGCCTGTTCACTCTGAAGGTGATGGCGTACGTCTCTATTCTCGTTCCCTTCGTTCTTGCCTATATTTTCTATGCGTGGCGCAGCATCGATATTCGCAAAATCGATGCAAAGGAAATGAAGGAGGGAGAGCATACCTATTGAGTTTGTAGCGACAGATGCTGCATTGCTTCTTTATGCAATCTTAGTCTGCCGGTTCCATCGGTTTCGTACTGTTGGAGCCGGCAGTTTCATTTTGGCGGATAATGAGACAGGGGGAGTGAATGTATTTCTGCAAATGAGTGTGAAGATACTCTCTATTTCTTTTTTATCTTTTCTTCCTTCTTCTCCGCCGGAGGGAATTTCGGCACTAATTTCATCAGGCGCAGAATTTGCCCTTGCCTTTTTTTGATGTAAGCCGAAGGGCGTGCCGAATCAAAACGTATCGGATTGGGCAGTGTGGCTGCTATCAAGGCACATTGTCCCGCCGATAGTTTGGCGGCTGTGGTGTTGAATTTGTACTTTGCCGCTGCCTGTGCTCCGTAGATGCCTTTTCCCATCTCGATGGAATTGAGATATACCTCCATTATACGCTCTTTAGACCAGCATAGTTCTATCAGACACGTGAAATAAACCTCGAATCCTTTGCGCAGCCATGAGGATTTAGGCCATAGGAATACATTCTTTGCCGTCTGCTGGCTGATGGTACTGGCTCCCCGTCTTCTTCTCCCTTTCTCGGCTTCTTTCATGGCTTTCTTTATCTCCGTAAAGTCGAACCCGTTGTGCGTGGCGAAGCGGTTGTCTTCCGAGGCTATAACCGCCATAGGCAGGTGGGGTGAAATCTTATCGAACGATACCCATGTGTGGTGCCAAAGCGGTTTTTCTCCTTTGGATAGTTGCTGCACACTGCGAATCACCATCAAAGGAGTGACGTAGACCGGTAGAAAGCGGTAAAGCACTGCCGTAGCGAAGGTGGAAATGAAAAAAAAGAGTATAATGTTGCGCAGAATACGCAAAGGTTTACGAAGCTTCATAAAACAGATACTTACTTTCGATTTGCCTCCATGAAGAGAAACGCTGACAGAACTTCCGGCGTTGTCCTGATTGTATAAAGCCCTCACGCACGGGTATCTCCAAGCAAATTCCGGAATACCGAACGTGGGGGCTTTCATCTAATGACTTTTTTTCTTTAATATCCACCAAGAATCTGTTTTTTATGGTTTTGAGCTTGAGTCGGCTCTTTGTGTGGACTTACTTTAGGTTTTAGTTAGATGCCTCGGCATTTTTAATCATCTGCTCACTGGCATACATGTACACTTCTACGCGACGGTTTTGAGCAGCAGTTTTGCTTTCGTCGTATTGGTCATAGGCGACACCTTCCACTTTTTTGAACTGAGCCGAAGAAACGCCGCAGCTTTGCAGGTAGTTTTCGACAGCATAAGCACGGTTCTTCGATACCTTGACGTTGGCTTCGTAAGTACCTACTTTGTCGGTATGACCGATGATGGCGATGTCCGTTGTCGGGTCGTCTTTCAGAATCTGTGCAAGGTCGCGCAAAGAAGCTTTTGCGTCATTGCTCAGAGCTGAAGAGTTGAAGCCGAACAAGATGCCTGCATCAAAAGCAACCTTTACGGCCGGCAAACCATTTGCATCGGTCACTTGTTCTACTTGTGCGCCTTCAATTTTAGCTGCTTCGGCAGCCTTCTTGTCCATTTTATGGCCGATGGCAACACCCGCTCCCGTACCTACGGCAGCACCGATGGCAGCACCGATGGCGGCGCCTTTGCCTTTACCTATCAGCCCACCAATGATGGCACCTGCGGCTGCGCCGGAACCTCCGCCGATAATACCTCCTTTTGTAGTGTTGTTCATTGTACCGCAACTGCCCAGCAGTATGGTACCACACAGCAGCAATGCTGTAAATTTCATTTTCTTCATACTCTCTTCTTTCTTTAATAAAATTGGTGTTAATAGTGTTTTAAGAGTCCGTTTCCGTCTGTGAGTTATATCCCGGCTTCTCTTTGATTTCCCAAAAAAGCTCATAAATGAATCGGACAACAACCGGACCGGCTCTGAAATCGTGCAAATTTAGATATAATAATAACAATCTTTACCCTAAGGATGTTTTTTTTAGTCGTATTTTTTGATATTTTTCTTGTCGATGGGTAAAGCCGGTACGTTCTTCCTGATTCTTTCAGCCGGTAGCAGAGGCACGAATCTACATGTGTAAGCTTACGCTTGTACAAGTGCAGGCTTACGATGGTGCAAGTGAGGGGGTACGCTTGTACAAGCGTGAGGCGATGCTTGTACAAGTGTAAAACATTGTAGTTCTTTGTGTTATAAAAAGTACTGTCGCGTTTGAACCCTTCCATGAGGGATTGGGGCAGAGCAGAGTACCCATCACCTCGTTTAGGAACGAAAGTAAGGAGGAGAGGTGCGGCTGAAGGATTTGAAAATAACCGGAGATAATATCCTGCAACTCGCAAATTAATGATACTTTTGCAATCAGCAGAAAAAACAATAATGGTATGGAAAAGAAAACAGTACTTATCACAGGTGCCTCTTCGGGTATAGGAGAGGGCTGTGCACGCAAATTTGCCATGAACGGGTATCGGCTGATTCTCAACGGTCGAAATCTGGAGAAACTGAAAGCGGTAAAGCAAGAATTGGAAGAAAAATACCGGGCAGAGGTACTTTTACTCTCTTTCGACGTGCGCGACAGGGAGGTGGCCGAAGCGGCGTTGAACGCTTTGCCCGGCGACTGGAAAGAGATAGATGTGTTGATAAACAACGCCGGCTTGGTGATCGGGGTGGACAAGGAACACGAAGGAAATCTGGACGAATGGGATGTGGTGATTGACACCGATGTGAAAGCCTTGCTTGCCATGACCCGCTTGGTAGTGCCCGGCATGGTGGAACGGGGACGCGGGCATGTCATCAATATGGGCTCCATTGCCGGTGATTATGCTTATCCCGGCGGAAGCGTGTATTGTGCTTGTAAAGCTGCCGTCAAAGCCTTGTCGGACGGATTGCGCATCGACTTGGTGGATACTCCCGTTCGTGTGACGAACATCAAGCCCGGATTGGTGGAGACGAATTTTTCCGTCGTACGCTTCCGGGGTAATAAAGAAGCCGCCGATAACGTGTATAAGGGAATCCGTCCGCTCAGCGGTGACGATATTGCCGAGGTGGTTTATTTTGCGGCTGCCGTGCCTCAACATATTCAGATTGCCGAAGTGCTGGTGATGCCGACCAATCAGGCCACGGGAACGATCGTCAGCCGGAAGTGAGACGGAAGTTTTTCGTTGGGAGGCAGATTTTCGTAGCGAACGATAAAGTAGTACGAGAATAAGATAAAACAATACTATTTCGTCTTGGTGAGAAATTTTATCTTTGTCACGACTAAACAAATCAATCTAAAAAACAAGAAAAACATGGATTTCAAGAAACGAACCAATCTCTTTCTGGGAGCACTGCTGCTGACCGGCGGCTTGTTTGCCCAAAACGTGTATGTATCTACTCCGAAAACTTCTTTGGTGCTCTCTGCGTCGGAGGGTGGAAAACTGGAGTACTTGTATTATGGCAGCAAACTCTCTGACGTGGATATGCAGAACCTCGAAACTGTGGAATCGAAGCATACGGCTTATCCGGAGTATGGTATGAATTGCCCTACGGAAACCGCTCTCGCAGTGAAGCATGCCGATGGCAATATGACGTTGCAACTGCAAGTGCTGAAAGTCACTGCTTCTGAAGAAAACAATGCTGTGACGACAGTTGTTTCGCTGAAAGACAAGGTGTATCCTTTCTTTGTCAACGTCTGCTATCGGGCTTGGCAAGATGCCGATGTAATCGAGGCTTGGACGGAGATTTCTCATCAGGAGAAAAAGCCCGTGGTGCTCAATCAGTTTGCTTCCGCCTATCTGCCCATCCGTCGCGGTGAGGTGTGGTTGTCCCATCTGTATGGATCGTGGGGCAACGAGGGGCGAGTGTCTCAAGAACCTTTGGCATCCGGAATGAAGGTTATCAAGAATAAGGACGGTGTGCGCAACTCGCACACATCGCATGCCGAAGTGATGTTCTCGCTGGACGGCAGACCGCAGGAGAATGCCGGTAACGTGATCGGTGCGGCTCTTTGTTACAGCGGAAATTACAAACTCCGCATTGACACTCACGACGACGGGTATCACCATTTCTTTGCCGGTATCAATGAGGAAAACTCTGCCTATACATTAAAGAAAGACGAACTTTTCCGTACCCCCGAACTGGCTCTTACATACAGCAGTGAAGGTTTGAGCGGCGGTAGCCGTAATTTCCATCGTTGGGCACGCCTGCATAAGCTGGCCCACGGCACCACACCCCGTAAGATTCTGTTGAACAGTTGGGAGGGAGTCTATTTTGATATCAATCAAGAAGGTATGGATCAGATGATGGCAGACATTGCTTCCATGGGTGGCGAACTTTTCGTTATGGACGACGGATGGTTTGGCGACAAATATCCTCGTAAGAACGACAGCTCTTCATTGGGCGATTGGACAGTGGATAAGAGCAAACTTCCTAAAGGCATCGACGGGCTGTTGGCGGATGCCAAGAAGCACGGCATCAAGTTTGGCATCTGGATTGAGCCTGAAATGGCGAATACCGTCAGCGAACTCTATGAGCAGCACCCCGAATGGGTCATCAAGGCTCCCGAACGGGACCTTGTATTGGGGCGAGGCGGCACGCAAGTAGTCCTTGACCTTGCCAACCCTGCCGTGCAGGACTACATCTTTAAGGTTGTGGACGATCTGATGACGGCTTATCCTGCCATAGACTACATCAAGTGGGATGCCAACATGTCCATCATGAATCATGGTTCTCAATATTTGACGAAAGACAATCAGAGTCATCTGTACATAGAATATCATCGTGGCTTCGAGAAAGTTTGCCAACGCATCCGCAGCAAATATCCCGACCTCACCATTCAGGCTTGTGCCAGTGGCGGCGGCCGTGCCAATTATGGTGTTCTGCCCTATTTCGACGAGTTCTGGGTAAGCGATAATACCGATGCCCTGCAACGTGTCTATATGCAATGGGGTACTTCTTATTTCTTCCCCGCCATCGCCATGGCTTCGCACATAAGTGCCGCTCCCAATCACCAGACGTTCCGCACCATCCCTCTGAAATATCGCATCGATGTGGCAATGAGTGGTCGTTTGGGCATGGAGATTCAACCCAAAAACATGACGGAAGGCGAGAAAGCGCTTTGCAAGAATGCCATTGCCGAGTATAAAACCATCCGTCCCGTTGTGCAGATGGGGGATATTTATCGCCTGATATCACCTTATGACAATAAGGGTGTGGCCTCGCTGATGTATGTTGCGCCCCAAAAAGATAAGGCGGTCTTCTATTGGTGGAAAACCGAGCATTTCTGCAATCAGCACCTGCCACGTGTGAAGATGGCCGGCCTTTGCCCCGACAAGTACTACAAGGTGCACGAGCTGAATCGCATAGACAATGTGCCTTTGAACTTTGAAGGAAAAGTTTTCAGTGGTGCTTATCTTATGACAAATGGATTGGAAATTCCTTATAGCCACAGGGTGGATTATCACAAACAGAACGATTATTCAAGCCGTATGCTCTATTTGGAAGAGATGAAGTAATAAAAAATGGTTGGAGGTTGTATCAAAATGCCTCCAACCATTTTCTTTTGTTATCATCTCTTTTTTCGGAAATACTTCTGCAATTTCATTCTTTATTATACGGTATGCAAAATTCAATCGCTCAAATTCTCGATTTAGCTGCTTGGCAAAAGAGTTGAAAACAGTGAGGAACTCATTTTTATTCTATGAATAAGTATATGGATAATCTTATGGAGAGCTCAACTAAGATATAATCAAATGTTTGAATAAAAGGTATTTACATACTTTTAGGGGCGGTATCTTGGTTTAACTCTCGGTTTAACTGAATTATGTAAACCGACGCAATTTAGGCATAAAAAAATAAGGGGGACAAATCACTTTGTGTGTAAAACGTAGGTAGGCGAAAATGCGGTGAAATGCCGATGAATAAAGAGTTTGATGATATTTGGAATGTACGGGTTAGGACAAAACGATTTGTAACATCTGTCTTACATGGGTATAACATTTAAACGGAATATAGGTGATTTCTAAACGGTAAATGTTACATCGGAATAAAAATCGGGCTGAATTGGCGCTTTTTGAGGCACAATTCAGCCCGATTTCTGTGTGCGGTAAGGGAACTACCCCTGAATGCAACGGATGAGGTGAGATTGGCGGATAATGGCTCTACGGGTTATCTTAACGCCTCCATCGGTGAGCCCGGCATGAAGTAATGAGCTTTGTTTGATGCCTATTTGGGCATCGTTTAAGACGGTGTAGATGGCACTGATACTTCCGAAATAATAATCCTTTTTCTCGAAAATGAGATGGACGTGAATAACTTTGGTCATATTGTTGCTATTTAGAAGTTTCTTTTGCAAATATATACCAAATATATAATATATAGAAGTTTTATAAATAAAAATACCTGCCGTTTAGAGCGTTTAGAAAAACTCTTTTGTTTAGTGACCTAATTTAGGAAAACGTGGATAACAACCAGAATAATTGCGGTAATCTAAAATGTTAAAAACGGAGTTGGAGACACAGTTGGAGATACAGTTGGGGATACCTTTGAGCGTATTAAACTCGAATGATTTCTAAAGTTGGAGATACCTTTTTAACTATTTCAGAGGTGTGTTTTGACCGTCATATTTCTTTTATTGGGGTGTTTTATGTCGTTTTTGTGCATATTTATAGGGGGATAGTATAGTATTTTTGGTTGTGTCAAAAACAGGGAAATCTATATAAGTATTTGATTTATAGTATGTATTTGAGAAACATGTCGTATTTTAGCGTCAGAAACGTGTGTGCGCTGCACGGATATAGCAGGATGGAGTAGTGGGAAGCTCGCATGGTTCATGGCCATGAGGTCGCAAGTTCGAGTCTTGCTCCTGCCACAATTATTTGAATAGGTGTTTGTATAACGTTCCCGCTAAAAGGTTCTCCGGCTGCGGGGCAAAACGTACGGAGAAGGGTTATTTGATTGTTGGAAGGAGAGCTCCCGGTAATTTTGCCGGGAGCGCTATTTAAAGAGAAGGGATTTATATGCTGAACGGCTATTTTGAAAAACCGCTGGTGGTTACATACAGGTATTCATGGATGTATTTCTTTAAAATGTATACAACGATCATGGTTAGATTTGGCGTTAACCATCCTAATACTCCCATCATTGCGACAGAGCAAGAGATAATTGAGAAAGTAATAAGCATTACCGGACATAAGTATATTCAAATAATAGATTATTCGCCTATTTGAATAAGTTCTGCTTTAATGTTGTATTGCCTTTCGATCTGCTCTTTTAAATTCGTCATATATGTTTGATGGGATTTCGCTGGAGTAATGCGGTAAAGTTGTATTCCGGCATCTGTCAATGTGTATATAGAAAATAGGCTAACTCTCGGGGGTGTTTCCATCTGGGAAGTGAGCAGTCTTATAGAGTGGGTTTTTCCTTGAAGTTCCGTTTCACCCTCGTTAAGTGTAAATTGACATGCAGTGCTATTGATTAGTCCGCAATCCATAAGAGATTGTAGCTGGTTTAACGGATAACCTTCTTTTTCTATACCGTTTAGGCTAATTATACAGTCAGCAAGTACAAATTGGCAAATTTCAGCAAACCATTTGGCCTCAAAGGATTCAATATCTCTTAAGATAGATAAAGTTCTTTTGAAGAAACTTCCCGGTTTTACAATCTCCCCCGCCAATATTTTTGCCCAGACGACTTGTGCCTCTTCATTTGAAATATCCTTAGCATAGTCAAAGAAGCGAGCAGACCAATCCGGATCAACCGGGGTTTTATCTATGTTCTCTATTATTTGAAGTTCCCGGGCAGTATTGGCATAGATATTCACGATATTGTTTAATTGCCTTTGTTCTCTGGCTGTCCGTACCATATTGATTGTATCCTCGGCTAATGCCTCTTTTAAATTCTTTTTAAAGTCGGCATTAGCTTCAAGAGACGCCACATCAGATGAAGCTGCCGCTATTCTTTTAATTTGGTTTGGCTTGAACACCCAGGAACACCCATTTTGTACAGTATCAATGAGTTTACAAAGAGGCTCTGAAACTCCTAACAAATCTTTTATATCCATAGTCATTCTATTTTAAAATATATTAGTTGTGATATTTCTCACTGAGGGTTAAAAGAACTTGCGTATGCTACCTAACACGGCATATACCCGGCGAATCATCTCGATGGGTATCTCTTGTTCGCAGTATTCGGGTGATTTATTTGAAGGAATGAGGCGAACGAAATCTCTATGTTCCTTGCTGATACGAATGCGTTTCACTGTACGGAAGTCATCGGTTACGATGCCGTATATCTCGCCTGCCGGAAGATATTCAATAGGAGAATTGACTTCTTTCACCGCAATGATGTCACCATTGCTAATCTCCGGCTCCATAGAGTGACCGGTAAGATTGCACCACATCACTCCTTGCTTGTTGTACGGTGGATAGTTTATATAGAAGTCTGGCAGGTGTGTCTGATCGTTAGAGACGAAGTCGAAGCCACCTATAAAGTCCGTATTATAATATGGTGCACCCTCATAATTCTGATTAATGCTGGGGAGTAATTCTGTCGAATGATCTCTTTCGTGTTCATCTTTCAACATAGGCATGCGCCCAGTAATTAGCCATTCTGCGGAATATGAGGGATAATTTTCAACCACTCCTTGTAGCCACTTGGATTGAATGTCAGTTCCATTAGCTATTGCTCTGGATAACACGCCTTTGCTTGCCCCAATATTGCGCTCCATAGCGGTGATAGTTGTCCCCTCTTTTATAACTATTTCCTGAATTCTTGATAAAATACTGCTCATTGGTTGAAAATTATTTCTGATATATTTGTTTGGTTGAAAATTATCTTCTATATTTGCAGCGTGTTCAACAAGAACACGCCTTAAAGATAGGAATAATTTTAATTCGATTTGATATATGGAAAGGAAAATCAGACAAAAGATTG
>NZ_SLXB01000033.1 GCF_004342845.1 Prevotella heparinolytica
AATATATAAGTGCGCGAGAAGGAAAGGGGGGAAGGGACGGCTTAAGGACGCTCCCCATGCAGGAGGAAGAGGAGGGAACACAAAGAGGCGACGGGGATGATACAGGCTTAAATACGAAGGAAGAATGGAGACAATTAGAAATGGAGGATACCGGAAGGGACAGAAAAACATTTACCTCTTTAGAGAACTATCCTCCCCGCCACAGCCCACCATATAGATGCCCTCGGCTGAAAGTCTAGATACAGCACGGTGGAGATATATCCCCATCAAGGTCAGCCTGCAGGTATCCCTCGCAAGAAATATCTATAAACAAGTATCCGGCATTAATTATCAACAACAAAATGTTATGACGAAACGGAACATAGAAAAAATGAACGGTATTTTTAATTAAAGACGCCGGAAAAGAATGAAGATCAAAAACAAGAAAAAACCAAAGGTTAATAACACCAATAAATATACTAAAGCATGTTATAAATCAGACTACTATTACCTCAAAATTTGGAAATTAGAAAAAAGGACGTACCTTTGTAACGTGTTTTTCATAGTATTAGATTTAAGGTTAACAAAAGATTGGCTGTCTGTGATAGATAGCCTTTTTTTATGCCCCCCTCCCAGCCTACTCTTGAATATTTTTTTCTACATTTGCAACCTCAAAAAGAGAACCAATCATACAGAACGAATATGTTCTCTGCATATTTAAATGAAGAGTAGAACACCTATTATATCCACTATCCGCTTCCGCCGCTGGAGCAGAAAAAGTTATGCAGCGTTTGCCTGTATAAGGCGTTGTGTGACCATTGGTTGCCTGCGAAAAGATGTGGCAGACTGTTCATTGGCCAAGCAGAAAGTCACAGGAGCTGCCACTTATACAGGATGCAGCATGGAAAGCGTATGGAAAGGAGTTACTAAAAGAAAAGAAGATGATTACAGCACCTCACCGCAGATTGAGGCTTTTCTTTTCTTCGGAATGCCGGAAAATATAATACTCCTGAATATTCTTTCCGGCATACAAGGTGTCAACTTTATAAAAACGGGAAAGAAATATTCTTTTCCTCAAAGAAGCAATTCCACCGGCACGGTTTATCGGAATCTGTACGACCTATGCAGGTCATCAATCCTGATAAACCGTGCTTTTTATTAAATAGCCGGAAAAGGCACAACCAGATTAAAAAAAGATGACTGTACAAGAACTAAAAGCCCAAGTGCTGCAGGGCAATCCTATAAAAAAAGAAAAGGCCGAATGGCTGGCTGCACAACCTGATAAAGAAGCGTTGTATGATGCAGCACACGAAATAACCCAAGCTTTGGCTTCGGAAGAGTTCGACATGTGCTCCATAATCAACGCCAAGTCGGGAAAATGTCCGGAAAATTGCAAATGGTGTGCACAGTCGGCACACTATAAGACGCAAGCAGATGTATATGACTTGGTAGATAAAGAAGAATGCCTACGCCATGCCAAGTATAATGAAAGCCAAGGTGTGGCACGTTTCTCATTAGTGACCAGTGGGCGGAAGCCTTCGGGCAAACAAATGAAGAAACTGTGCGAGGCAGCTCGACACATGCGCCGTAATTCCTCGATACAACTATGCGCCTCGTTGGGATTGTTGAATGAAAACGAAATGCAAGCACTGCACGATGCAGGCGTCACGCGCTATCACTGTAATTTGGAAACAGCTCCCTCATACTTTCCGCAACTTTGCAGCACGCATACGCAAGAAGAAAAATTGCGCACCTTGCAAGCAGCCCGCAACGCCGGTATGGACATTTGTAGCGGCGGCATCATCGGCATGGGCGAAAGCATCGAACAACGCATAGAGTTTGCCTTCACGCTGAAAGAGCTGGAGGTGCAATCCATCCCCATCAATCTGCTGAGCCCTATTCCGGGAACTCCTTTGGAGCATCAGGCTTCGCTGACCGAAGAAGAGGTGTTGACTACCATCGCCTTGTTCCGTTTCATCAACCCGACGGCATTCCTGCGTTTTGCCGGAGGACGCTCCCAACTAAGTCAGGGGACCGTAAAAAAAGCACTCCACATCGGAATCAACTCGGCCATTGTGGGCGATTTGCTAACCACACTGGGCTCGAAGGTTTCGGAAGATAAGGTACTGATTGAAGATGCAGGATACCGTTTCAGCGATTCGCAATTCGACCGGGAGCATCTTTGGCATCCTTATACCTCTACCACTAGTCCCTTGCCTGTATATAAAGTTAAACGGGCAGATGGCGCTACCATTACGCTGGAAAACGGAGAAACATTGATAGAAGGCATGTCGTCGTGGTGGTGCGCTGTGCATGGATACAATCATCCGGCATTGAACCGGGCCGCCGAGGAGCAACTTAGCAAGATGTCGCACGTCATGTTCGGAGGTTTGACACACGCCCCCGCCATTGAGCTGGGACAACTATTGTTGCCGCTTGTTCCCCCATCCATGCAAAAGATTTTTTACGCCGATTCCGGTTCGGTGGCAGTAGAAGTTGCCATGAAAATGGCTGTACAATATTGGCATGGAAAATGGAAAAAGGAAAAAAGTAATTTTGTGACCATACATTCCGGTTATCACGGAGACACATGGAATGCCATGTCCGTCTGCGATCCGGTGACGGGAATGCACTCCCTGTTCGGTTCCGCGCTGCCAGTACGCTATTTCTGCCCCAAGCCTCATTCGCGCTACGATGGGGAATGGAATGCCCAAGATACCGAATATTTGCAGGAGATGGTGAAAAAGCACCACGAAGAACTGGCTGCGCTCATTCTTGAACCGATTGTTCAAGGAGCAGGCGGCATGTGGTTTTACCATCCGCAATATCTGCGCGAGGCTGCGCGAATATGCAAAGAATATAACCTTCTACTGATATTCGACGAAATAGCAACGGGATTCGGACGAACGGGCAAACTTTTTGCTTGGGAACATGCCGGCGTAGAGCCGGACATCATGTGCATAGGCAAGGCACTGACGGGCGGATATATGACGCTCTCTGCCGTATTGGCTACCAACGAAGTGGCCGATACCATCTCGAACCACTCGCCGGGAGTATTCATGCATGGGCCTACGTTCATGGGAAATCCGTTGGCTTGTGCCGTGGCATGCGCATCGGTCAAACTGCTGACCTCTCCGGAATATGACTGGCAAGGAAAAGTAAGGCGCATAGAAAACCAACTGAAAAAAGAATTGGAGCCTGCACGGAACTTACCGCTCGTACGGGATGTGCGTATATTGGGAGCCATCGGGGTCATTGAGCTGACCGTCGATGTGAATATGGCATGGATGCAGAAACGATTTGTGGAAGAGGGCATCTGGGTACGCCCGTTCGGGAAATTAGTCTATCTGATGCCGCCGTTTATCATCGAGCCCGAACAATTGACGAGACTGACAAGCGGATTGATAAAAATCATCGGAGAGATGAAATAACTTTTCATGAACCGAGTATATTAATAGTATGAACGCAACTAAATATATGCAGCAACACCTGCAAGATTTGAAAGAACAGAGCAACCTGCGTCGTCTGCCACGGATGATACACGACGGACGGCACATTACGATAGACAACAGACGGATGCTGAACCTTTCGTCCAACGATTATTTGGGTTTGGCGACAGACCGAGGATTAAGAGAGGAGTTTCTTCGGACACTGACCGCAGAAACGTTTTTGCCCACCTCCTCTTCTTCCCGCCTGCTGACAGGAAACTTCAACATCTACGAAGAACTGGAGACAGAACTTGCCGGACTGTTCGACACGGAAGCCGCCTTGGTATTCAACAGCGGGTATCATGCCAATACCGGTATTCTGCCCGCCGTGAGCGATACGCAGACGCTTATCTTGGCCGACAAGCTGGTGCATGCCAGCATCATCGACGGCATCAGGCTGTCGACTGCACGATGCATACGCTATCGCCACAACGACACCAACCAACTGGAACGTTTGCTGAAAGAGAATCACGAAGCATACCGGCAAATCATCATCGCAACAGAAAGCATTTTCAGCATGGATGGCGATATGGCCGACCTGACGAAACTGGTAGAGTTGAAGCGTGCCTACAACAACGTAATGCTCTATGTAGACGAGGCACACGCTTTCGGAGTACGGGGTAAGTACGGCCTGGGATGCGCGGAAGAATCCGGATGCATCCGGGATATAGATTTTCTCGTAGGTACTTTCGGCAAAGCCGCCGCATCGGCAGGCGCATACATCGTTTGCAACCGTGTGACGCGCGAATACCTCGTCAACCGAATGCGTACACTGATTTTTACCACAGCCCTGCCCCCGATAAACATCGCATGGACATTGTTCATCGTACGAAAACTTCCCGCCATGCAGGAACGGCGGCAACATCTGGCCCGCATCAGCCGATTGCTGCGCGAGGCTTTGCAAACCAAAGGATACGACCATCCGAGCGTAAGCCACATTGTGCCCTTGATTATCGGTGCAAGTGCAGATGCCGTACGGTGTGCCGAAGAACTGCAACGCCATGGGTTTTATGCACTGCCTGTCCGTCCGCCCACGGTTCCCGAAGGAACATCGCGCATCCGTTTTTCGCTGACTGCGGAAATTAAGGAAGAAAAGATAAAAGAGTTGGCCCATCTCATAAGCCAATCTCATATTTGAAAGCAGTAAAAGAAAATCTTATGCACCAAATCCATATCATACACGAACATCATCCCCGCCTGCTCCTGTTCTTTGCCGGTTGGGGGGCAGATGAGACTCCTTTCAAGGCGTACCGTCCTGCCGGAAGCGACTTGATGATTTGCTACGATTATCGTACGCTCGACTTTGACCAATCCGGCCTGAACGAATACCAAGAAATCAATGTAATCGGCTGGTCTATGGGAGTGTGGGTAGCTTCGCAAGTACTTCCACATCTCGCATTGCCCATAGCAAGCAGCACTGCCATCAACGGCACCCCCTACCCGATTGATGAATATCGGGGCATTCCGCCGGCTATTTTCCGCGGCACGCTGGATGGACTGACGGGAACTTCTTTGCACAAGTTCCTGCGACGGATGTGTGCTGATGGAGCGGCATTCAAAGCCTTTCTGCAAGTAACTCCCCGCCGTCCGTTGGAAGAGCTGTGTGAAGAACTTGCAAAGATAGAAGAGATGTATCAAGCGCTCCCTCCCTCCACATTTCATTGGCAGCAAGCCGTGATAGGAAGAAACGACCGAATCATTCCGCCCGCCAATCAGCTACAAGCGTGGAAAGAAACGAATACTGCCATCCGACAGACAGAAGACGCACACTACGAAGAAGAATTGTTCCGCCATTATCTGCAAGAGCTATGGACAAACAACTGATAGCCGAACGTTTTGCCCGGGCAAGAAACACCTATGCCCGCGAAGCCCGCGTGCAGCAACAGGTTGCCCTGAAGATGATGCGGATGCTTACGGAGTCTCTGCTCGCAGAAGACTGTCAACCCGACGAACTCTCTGCGCGTTTCCGCCATATCCTTGAGTTCGGCTGCGGTACAGGGAGCTATTCCCGCATTCTGCTACGGACACTGCAACCGGAAACGCTACTGCTGAACGACCTCTGCCGGGAAATGGAGGAATGTATCAAAGAACTGTGCTTGTTTCCCGGTGTCAGTTTCCTGCCCGGAGATGCCGAAGAACTGGACTTTCCAAAGAATATGGACCTGATAACCTCCTGCTCCACACTGCAATGGTTCAACGACCCGGCCGCATTCTTTACCCGTTGCCACCGTGCGCTGACAACAAACGGGGTTCTTGCCTTCAGTACCTTCGGCTCAAGAAACATGCACCAAATCCGCCAACTGACCGGACACGGGTTGAGCTATCTGCCTATTGAGGAGTTACAAGCATTGCTACGTCCGGCTTTCGACATCATTCATGCGGAGGAAGAGGTTGTATCGCTCTCTTTCGATACTCCTCTGCACGTTCTGAAGCATTTGAAAGAGACCGGAGTGACAGGTACGGAAAAGAAAATATGGACACGCAGCCGCCTGAAAAGTTTCTGTGAGGAATACACCCGACTATTCCACGAAGCAGATGACAAAGTGACCCTGACCTATCATCCGATTTACATCATAGCGAAAAAAAGAAACCAATCAAACGAATAAAGTTCAAACTGCAAAGAAGAATGGAATCAGAGATTTATTTTATCAGCGGCATCGATACGGATGCCGGAAAAAGTTACTGTACTGCCTGGTATGCTTGCCAACTGAATGGAAGCAAGCGGCGCGTCATCACTCAGAAATTCATCCAAACCGGCAATACCGGACATTCTGAAGACATCGACCTGCACCGCCGCATCATGGGCACCGGCTACCTGCCCGAAGACCATGAAGGACTCACCATGCCCGAAATATTCTCATATCCTTGCTCCCCTCATCTTGCCGCCCGCATAGACAAGCGTGCCATCGACTTCGACAAGATAGAACGCGCCACTAAAGAACTTGCCCGCCGCTACGATGTTGTCCTCGTTGAAGGTGCAGGCGGTCTCATGGTGCCACTGACAGACGATTTTCTGACCATAGATTATGTGGCGGAAAAGAAATACCCTCTGATTTTCGTCACCTCAGGCAAGCTGGGAAGTATCAACCACACCTTGCTGAGCTTGGAAGCAATAAGAAGCCGAAGCATTGCCCTGCACACCGTATTATATAATCTCTACCCTACCGTAGAAGATAAAACCATTCAGGACGATACGATGCAGTACATCCGTAATTATCTGGCCAAACACTTTCCCGAAACGAAATTCGAGATTGTTCCGGAGATCAAAGATGCATTTTAAGCGATGCTTAAATCCACTTCGCAAAGAAACAAACAGTTGTCCGGCACTATGTGGCACTCCATTGATTGTAAAGCCACACCGCATCAGGGATAAAGTGCCAGTATACGCATGGTAAAGTGCGGGCATACGGACGATAAAGTGTGGGCATACGGACGACGAAGTGCGGACATACGGACGACGAAGTAACACCTCTTTGTTGATAAAGCAATGCGGTGCAAACAAAAAATCAGAAAATTACACTACCTTTGTGATATGTCCGATATTATCTTGAGCGTTCTTCATGGAAGATGTTTTTCTGTTTTAGCAGAAGCATGGCAAGCTGTGCGGCAGACAACAAGAAGGGAAAACCGCTCGAAAAGATATTCACATAGAAGCTGAATAAAAAACTTTTTAAGGGAAAAATAAAAAACGGCTCTTACACTTGCAGCCCAAACAAATATGGAAATACAGAAGGTTAAACGATATATCGACCGCCATGAGCTCTTCTCTTCGAGCGACAAGATTCTTGTGGCATTGAGTGGTGGTGCCGACTCTGTGGCATTATTGCGCTTACTGCAGGCTATGGGATATACGTGCGACGCAGCGCATTGCAATTTTCATCTTCGGGACAAGGAATCTGAACGTGACGAGAATTTTGTCCGCCAACTGTGTAAAGAATTACAAGTCCAATTGCATATCACCCATTTCGAAACAGTAAAAGAAGCCAAGTCAAGGCATCTTTCCATCGAAATGGCTGCTAGGGAGTTGCGTTACAAATGGTTTGAAGAAATACGGAAAACATGCGGCGCCACGGTTATTGCCGTAGCCCACCACCAAGACGACAGCGTAGAGACACTGCTTCTTAATCTGATTCGTGGAACCGGTATCAACGGACTACGCGGTATACGCCCCAAAAACGGAAAGATAGTACGTCCTCTACTCTGCCTGAACAGAAAAGAAATCCTTGACTATTTATCAGACATCGGACAGGAATATGTGACAGACAGCACCAATCTGCAAGACGAGTACACCCGTAACAAAATACGGTTGAACCTACTTCCGCTCATGCAGGAAATAAATCCTTCGGTCAAAGAGAGCATTCTCAAAACAGCCGAACATCTGAATGATGCCGCCTCTGTATATAATATAAGTATAGAAGCTGCCAAACAGAGAATAATGACACCGGAAGGTGTACACATAAATGCCCTAAAGCAAGAACCCGCACCGGAAACCATCTTATTTGAAATACTCTATCCATTAGGATTCAATGCCGCCCAAGTAAAAGGCATATACCGCACATTGGACGGACAGCCGGGCAAGTCGTTTGCCAATGCCGACTGGCGCATTGTAAAAGATAGAGAACTTCTACTGATAGAGCCCCTGCATGGAACAAAGCGACCTGTTCTGGAAATGAAAAAGTATGCTTATACGCCTGACTTTATTATTCCAGGCGATAAGCACATCGGTTGCTTTGATGCCGACAAACTCCAACACCCTTTGTCGTTACGACTCTGGAAACATGGCGACGCATTTGTTCCTTTCGGCATGAAAGGATGGAAAAAAGTAAGCGATTATTTAACCGACCGTAAATTTTCCATTGTGCGCAAAGAGCAGCAATGGCTGCTTTGCTGCGGCGAAGATATAATTTGGCTGGTAGGAGAACGGACTGACAACCGTTTCCGAATAGATAAAAAAACCAAAAACATATTGATCATAACCTCCTCATTTCCGAAATAAATGTGTATATGACACAAAAAATAGAGGATTTATTCATAAAACCAAAAAAAAATATTACCTTTGCCCCGTTGAAACATCCGCAACTGCCTGCTGAAGCAAAAGTTGTTAATCGGATTTCCAATTCAACAACAACATCCCATACAAATAATATATACAAATAGATAGGCGAAATTGCACTGAAAGAGCAACTGCAATTGAGCAATACGCCCTTTTCGATAAGAATAAAACATTAAACCATTCACACATATACTGTATGTATAACATCATCCAACTCAACGACAAAAACTTGTCGGAATTGCAAACTATTGCCCAAGAACTGGGTATAAAAAAAACAGAATCATTAAAAAAAGAAGAGCTTGTTTACAAGATACTTGACGAACAAGCCATTGCCGGCGCTACTAAAAAGGTAGCAGCCGACAAACTGAAAGAAGAGCGCAAAGGAGATAAACGCTCTCGCGTAACTGTAAAAACAGTAAAAAAGGAAAGTGTAAACAAAGTATTTTCTGCTAATAAAAACGGAGAACTCACCAAATCAAAAAACGAAGGAACTCCGATTATCAAAGAACAAGCGAAAGTAGCCGAAGCAGCACCAACGACCAAACCAGCCAATACTGCTGCGACCGAAGCCTCCAAACCGGCCAATACCGTAGTCGCCACCTCTCCTAAGAATACGGAATCCTCGTCCAAGCGTAAACCCGGACGCCCCCGTAAAACACAGGAAGAAGCCGATGCAGCCTCCAAAGCCACAGAGAATGCAAAAGTAACCGAACCGGAACTGAACTTCGAGCCAAAGACCACAAAAACAGAGCCGAATAAAGTGGCAAAGAATATAGTAGTAGACGAAAGTCCTATCTTGTCCGAAGCAGAAGATGATTTTATCCCTATTGAAGACCTCCCGACAGAGAAAACAGAACTTCCTTCCGAACTCATCGGCAAATTCGAAGCCACCAAAACAGAAGTTCCCGCAACTCCTGCTCCCATGCCTGCAGAGCAACAACGTCCGCACCTTCGCTCCAGAGACAATAACAATAATAATCGCGCCGGAGCTTACAACCAGCAGCGCCCGATGCAACAACGTCCCGCACAACAACATGGCGGCAATGAGAATAATCCGGCAGCAGCAGACAACAAGCCCGCGGTAGAACGCGAAAAAGCCTACGAATTCGACGACATCCTCACCGGAACCGGTGTTTTGGAAATCATGCAGGATGGCTATGGCTTCCTGCGCTCTTCCGACTACAACTATCTCTCTTCACCGGATGACATCTACGTATCGCAATCGCAAATCAAGTTATTCGGTTTGAAAACCGGCGATGTGGTGGAAGGCGTAATTCGTCCTCCCAAAGAAGGTGAAAAATATTTCCCTCTGGTCAAAGTGTCCAAAATAAACGGACGCGACCCGGCTTTCGTGCGCGACCGCGTTCCGTTTGAACACCTCACTCCGCTTTTCCCGGACGAGAAATTCAAACTTTGCAAAGGCGGATATTCCGATTCCTTGTCTGCCCGTGTGGTCGACCTCTTTGCCCCGATAGGTAAAGGTCAGCGTGCCTTGATTGTGGCACAGCCCAAAACCGGTAAGACCATCTTGATGAAAGACATCGCCAACGCCATAGCAGCCAATCATCCTGAAGTCTATATGATAATGCTGCTCATTGACGAACGTCCGGAAGAAGTGACCGACATGGCACGTACGGTCAATGCGGAAGTGATTGCCTCTACCTTCGACGAACCGGCGGAACGCCACGTAAAGATAGCCGGAATTGTTCTTGAAAAGGCAAAACGCATGGTAGAATGCGGACACGACGTTGTCATCTTCCTCGACTCCATCACCCGTCTGGCCCGTGCATACAACACCGTGTCTCCGGCCTCCGGAAAAGTGCTGTCGGGTGGTGTAGATGCCAATGCACTGCACAAACCCAAACGTTTCTTCGGTGCGGCACGTAACATTGAAGGGGGCGGTTCGTTGACGATACTGGCCACCGCCCTGATTGATACCGGCTCCAAGATGGACGAAGTAATCTTCGAAGAATTCAAGGGTACGGGTAATATGGAATTACAACTCGACCGCAACTTGTCCAACAAACGTATTTTCCCGGCTGTCAACATTGTTGCCTCCAGCACCCGTCGCGACGACTTGCTGCAAGACAAACAAACGCTGGATCGCATGTGGATTCTTCGCAAATACCTTGCCGATATGAATCCTATGGAAGCGATGGATTTCGTGAAAGACCGTCTGGAGAAAACCAAAGACAACGACGAATTTCTGATGAGCATGAACAGCTAAAACGCGGTATCACATGCATGGATATATTTGTAATTTTAGTAATTGTAATTAAATACTATGTTCGATAATTTAAGCGAAAGACTCGAGAGATCATTTAAAATCTTGAAGGGTGAAGGCAAAATCACTGAAATCAATGTTGCAGAAACTCTGAAAGATGTACGTAAAGCTCTTTTAGATGCCGACGTAAACTATAAAGTAGCCAAGAACTTCACGGATACCGTCAAAGAAGAAGCTCTGGGACAGAATGTGCTGACAGCTGTCAAACCCAGTCAGTTGATGGTGAAGATTGTACACGATGAGCTGACCCAGCTCATGGGTGGCGAAACGGCCGAGGTTAATCTTGACTCCAAGCCTGCCATTATTCTGATGTCGGGTTTGCAGGGGTCGGGTAAAACAACCTTCTCAGGAAAGCTGGCACGTATGCTGAAGAGCAAAAAGAACAAGAAGCCCCTGCTCGTGGCTTGTGACGTATATCGCCCTGCCGCCATTGAGCAGTTACGTGTATTGGCAGAGCAGATTGGCGTTCCGATGTACTCCGAACCGGACAGCAAGAACCCCGTAGCCATCGCTCAAAATGCCATCCAGGAGGCCAAAGCCAAAGGCTACGACTTAGTAATTGTCGATACAGCCGGCCGTCTGGCAGTGGACGAGGAGATGATGAATGAAATTGCCGCCATCAAACAGGCCATCAACCCGAACGAAATCCTGTTCGTTGTGGACTCGATGACCGGTCAGGATGCTGTAAATACTGCCAAAGAGTTCAACGAACGTCTTGATTTCAACGGTGTGGTATTGACAAAGTTAGACGGTGACACGCGTGGCGGTGCAGCCCTCTCTATCCGTTCGGTAGTCAACAAGCCCATCAAGTTTGTAGGTACGGGCGAGAAGCTGGACGCCATCGACCAGTTCCACCCATCCCGTATGGCCGACCGCATACTTGGCATGGGAGATATCGTGTCATTGGTAGAGCGTGCGCAGGAACAATACGATGAGGAAGAAGCCAAACGCCTGCAAAAGAAGATTGCCAAGAATCAGTTCGATTTCAACGATTTCTTGGGACAGATTGCGCAAATCAAAAAAATGGGTAACTTGAAAGAGCTGGCATCCATGATACCGGGTGTAGGCAAGGCCATTAAAGATATCGACATCGACGACAATGCTTTCAAGAGCATAGAAGCCATTATTTACTCCATGACTCCGGAAGAGCGCAGTAATCCTGCCATTCTGAACGGTTCGCGCCGCCAACGCATAGCCAAAGGCAGCGGCACGAATATTCAGGAGGTAAACCGTCTGCTGAAACAGTTTGACCAGACCCGCAAAATGATGAAGATGGTCACCGGCAGCAAAATGGGAAAAATGATGCCCAAACTGAAAAGATAGAATAACCGCAAAGACATAAAATCCCGCTAATTTCATATCGTGAATGAAGTCAGCGGGATTATTGTTTTATTCGGTTATTTACTCTACATTTGCGAATCATGCAGAAAAATAATTATCCAAACAATAGATTGAATATGACACTGATTGATGGAAAAGCAATTTCAGAACAAGTAAAGCAGGAAATTGCAGCAGAAGTAGCCGAAATAGTGGCACGCGGAGGAAAGCGTCCCCATCTGGCGGCCATCCTCGTAGGACACGACGGAGGCAGCGAAACGTATGTAGCCGCCAAAGTAAAAGCTTGCGAAGCATGCGGATTCAAATCCACGCTGATCCGCTATGAGGCCGATGTAACGGAAGAGGAACTCCTCGCCAAAGTACGCGAGCTGAATGAGGATGCCGACGTGGATGGGTTCATCGTGCAGCTTCCATTGCCCAAACACATCTCCGAACAAAAAGTGATTGAAACCATTGATTATCGCAAAGACGTGGATGGCTTTCACCCAATCAATGTGGGGCGCATGTCCATCGGACTGCCTTGCTATATTTCCGCCACTCCTAACGGCATACTCGAATTGCTGAAACGCTATCACATAGAGACTTCGGGCAAGAAATGCGTCGTACTGGGACGTAGCAACATTGTGGGCAAGCCAATGGCGGCATTAATGATGCAAAAGGCTTATCCCGGCGACGCCACCGTAACTGTCTGCCACAGCCGGAGCAAGGATTTGGTAAAAGAGTGCCAAGAAGCTGATATCATCATCGCCGCTTTGGGGCAGCCCAACTTCGTAAAAGCAGAAATGGTAAAAGAAGGAGCTGTTGTCATTGATGTAGGTACAACCCGTGTGCCTGATGCTACCAAGAAATCGGGCTTCAAACTGACAGGAGACGTTCAATTCGACAAAGTGGCTCCCAAATGCTCATTCATCACTCCCGTACCCGGTGGTGTGGGGCCGATGACCATTGTTTCATTAATGAAGAATACGTTGCTGGCCGGTAAAAAAGCCATCCACCAATAAAAGCAAACAATGAGAGCAACCCTCTTTTGCATCACTTTATTATATAGCGTACTTCTCTCCGGACAGGAAAGGATTACGCTATTATTTGTAGGCGACCTGATGCAACACCAACCACAAATAGACGCTGCTTGTACTCCTGAAGGCAAGTATGATTATTCTCCTTGTTTCCGCCTCGTCCGAGAGCAAATTTCCCAAGCCGACCTTGCTATCGGGAATTTGGAAGCTACATTAGGCGGCAAGCCATATCGGGGATATCCGGCCTTCAGTGCCCCCGACGAATTTCTTCAAGCCATCAAAGATGCGGGATTCGATGTATTGCTGACCGCCAATAACCACTGTCTGGATCGGGGGAAAAAGGGTTTGGAACGCACACTGCTTATGCTCGATTCCTTACATATTCCTCATTTAGGAACTTACAAAGACATCAACCAGCGTAAAGAACATTATCCTCTATTTATTCGCAAGAAAGGCTTTCGCATTGCTTTGCTCAATTATACCTATGGCACCAACGGTATCAAAGTCACTCCGCCCAATATCGTAAACTACATTGACAAAGAGAGTATGGCGAAGGACATCAAGAGCGCCAAAGCACGTCAGCCTGATGCCATTATCGCCTGCATGCATTGGGGTGAGGAATACCGTTCCCTGCCCAATCGCGAACAACGTGAGCTGGCCGATTGGCTGATTCAGCAAGGTGTCACACACGTCATAGGGTCACATCCGCACGTCATCCAGCCCATGGAATTGCTCACCAAAGGAAGCAAGCAACATGTTGTGGTCTATTCTTTAGGAAATTTCATTTCTAATATGAGTGCGATAAATACCGATGGTGGGCTCATTTTTACCTTGCAATTAGAAAAATGGGATCTGCCCCAGCCCATCCGTCCCATATTTTTCAGTGAGAAGCACACAATCCAGCCAGATACGCTCGTTCCATTTCCCGATTGTCGTGTCTCTTCTTGTGGTTACAGTCTTGTATGGACTGCCCGCCCTACACTGTCGCAAGAGAAAAACTATATTCTTTATCCTATTCATTTTCCAACGAACAGTCTATCCCCCAAGATTCGTAAACGTCTGGAAATCTTCGCTAAAAACTCTCGCAGTCTTCTCCAGCAATATAATGTAGGAATCTGTGAAACAAAAAAATAGCACATCGAAAGAAAAAAAGTGTCTTATTCTTTGCAATATTAAAGATTATCCCTATCTTTGCACCGCATTTAAGAAATGCAATAACATGGTGGCTGTAGTTCAGTTGGTTAGAGCGTCAGATTGTGGTTCTGGATGTCGTGGGTTCGAGTCCCATCTGCCACCCGTAAAAAAAGAGGAAATTCAATACGAATATTCCTCTTTTTTATTATACCTGAGGGCATATACGAGGCTCTCGCGAGAATGATAGGTGCAGCAGAAAGCAGTGGGAGGCTATGCGTAAATGAAGATAATCTGAAAAGAGAGAACTTTATATCCACGGCCATTAATTAGGGAGAATTCTAAAACCCAATATGAACCGAGACCGAATAAGCATAAGGCAAGAATTTATTTACATAATTTCAAACCAAACGCCAAAAAATATTACAGATTTGGGGAATGAGAAGAGAGCGGAAAACGAGACTCGAACTCGCGACCCCAACCTTGGCAAGGTTGTGCTCTACCAACTGAGCTATTTCCGCATTTGATGACCCTCTTTTCACAAAGAGCAAGTGCCCAGAACAGGACTCGAACCTGCATGCCTCTCGACACACGCACCTGAAACGTGCGCGTCTACCAATTCCGCCACCTGGGCATTATAGTCATCCTAATAAAAAATACTATGAAAACAGAGCGGAAAACGAGACTCGAACTCGCGACCCCAACCTTGGCAAGGTTGTGCTCTACCAACTGAGCTATTTCCGCAAATATTAGGAAAGTGAAGAGAAGGAGACTCGAACTCCCACGACATGATGTCACTACCCCCTCAAAGTAGCGCGTCTACCAATTCCGCCATCTCTCCATCTTACTTCCAAAAAACAAAGAACCGCTTGTTTTACCTCTGTGCCCAGAACAGGACTCGAACCTGCATGCCTCTCGACACACGCACCTGAAACGTGCGCGTCTACCAATTCCGCCACCTGGGCATTTGGTAATCACAATCATGTTGAGCGGAAAACGAGACTCGAACTCGCGACCCCAACCTTGGCAAGGTTGTGCTCTACCAACTGAGCTATTTCCGCGTTTGCGGTTGCAAAGGTAGATATTTTCCTTAAACCTGCAAATATTCCACGTGTTTTTTCACACATAAAAATATGCTTCTCCGCCGAACATGCAAACAGTCTTTTGATAATCAACACATTCGATTGCGAAAGTCTTCATATGTGAAATGTTTGAATATTTCTGCTTTTTCCTCTTTCGTCCACATTGCAATGGCCGGATGATGAATCCCATTGAACATATTCGTCTTTACCATAGTGTAATGAATCATATCTTCAAAGATTATCCGCTCTCCTATCCGCAATTCATGATCGAAGCTCCACATACCCATATAATCGCCACTCAAACAAGAATTACCACCAAGACGATATACGTAAGGGCCACCATCTCCTTTTCTTGAGCCACGCACAGCAGGCTGATAGGGCATCTCCAAGCAATCGGGCATGTGACAGGTAAAACTCACGTTAAGAATAGCAGTGCGAATGCCACGGTTCTCTACAATATCTACAATTTCAGAAGTAAGTACACCGGTTTGCCATGTGAAAGCTGAACCAGGTTCGAGAATGACATGCAGGTGCGGATAACGCATTTTCAGCCCTTGCAACAAACGAATAAGATGCTCCACATCATAATCTTTGCGCGTCATCAAGTGTCCTCCACCTAAATTCAACCATTTGATTTGTGAGAACCAACGAGAGAATTTGGATTCTAATTGTGCCAAAGAGCGCTCCAATTCATACGAGGATGATTCACAATGGCAATGACAGTGAAATCCGTCCATACCTTCAGGAAGTATTTCCGGAAGCAAGTCTGCCACCACTCCAAAACGAGTACCAGGCGCACAAGGATTATAAAGTTCAGTCTCTACTTCGGAATATTCAGGGTTAATGCGAATGCCACAAGAAATTCCACTCTGCCCTGCCCTCACCTTCGGATAAAAGCGTTGAAACTGTTCCAATGAATTGAAAGTGATATGATTACTACAACGCATGATTTCAGGAAAATCGGCCTCGGTATATGCCGGAGAATAGGTATGTGCTTTACTACCGAACTCTTCAAATGCCAAACGGGCTTCATATACGGAACTTGCCGTAGAGTTGTATATGTATTCTCTAAAGATAGGAAAGGAACGCCACATGGCAAAAGCCTTAAAAGCAAGAATAATCTCCACTTCTGCACGTTCGGCAACACTTTTTATCAGCGTAAGGTTCTTCCTCAGAAGTTCTTCTTCCATGATGTAACACGGAGAAGGGAAACGGTCAAAATTTATCATATCATTTATAGTTTTACATCCAATCAGATTGACGCCTCTTTATCCGGATACGTCTTACGGTCACTATTCTATCCTATCACCTTGAAACGCGCAAAGTGCAACAAAAGTTGTTTATCTCCCGCATTTTTAAAGCGAATAGTGGCTTTAGCATTATCTCCCTCACCTTCCATTTTCAACACTTCTCCTATGCCGAAGCGTTCATGTTCAATCAGTTGTCCTTCCATAACTCCACTGATAGAAACACCGGATTGAGACGTTGTTCCTGCCGAATCAGAGGCAGGCATCACTCGTTTCAAATTACGAGGAACGGCCGGAGATATAACCTGTTGCTTCGGACGCATCATCCCTTCCTCTCTCTTTTTATAAGAGAAATCGTTATGCACATCTTCCCCCATTCTAAAGGAGAGATTTGTATTAGGCAAATGCAAAAATCGTACGTCTATATCTTTCAGGAAGCGACTGGGACTTCCAAATTCCATTTTACCAAACCTGAAACGAGTCTTTGCATAAGATAAAAAACAATGTTCCTCCGCACGTGTAATAGCCACATAGAACAGTCTGCGCTCTTCTTCCAATGCGCGGACAGATTCTCCAATCATTGCACTAGGGAAAAGATTCTCTTCCATTCCCACCACAAAAACATTCTTGAACTCCAGTCCCTTGGCAGAATGAACCGTCATTAAAGTTATCTTCTCATCATCGTTCTTATCCGAATCCTGATCTGTCAATAATGAAACTTCCGACAAGAAATCAGCCAAAAAGATATCCGGATTTCCTTCCTCTTGCCGCCGAGCACAAAAATCACTCATGCCATTCACCAATTCCTCTATGTTCTCCCTACGGCTCAAATTTTCCGGCGAGTTATCCTGACAGACATCATTGATGATACCCGACCGGCGAATAATATCGGAACCAATCTCGTAAGCATTCTTATCAGCCGCACATGCCATGAAGCCAGATATCAATTCGTGAAAGCCTTGCAACTTCCCTGTCGTACCTTTCGTGAAAGTCAGTCCATAGGTCAATGGTTCGCAAAGTATCGTCCATAAGCTGACATTGTGCGTCGTAGCAGCTGCAATGATTTTACCTACTGTAGTATCACCGATGCCACGTGCCGGATAATTGATAATACGCTTGAATGCCTCCTCATCATTAGGGTTTATGATCAATCGGAAATAGGAAATCACATCCTTGATTTCTTTACGCTGATAAAACGACAAGCCACCATATATACGATATGGCATTCCTCGCTTACGCATAGCTTCTTCAAAAATGCGACTCTGTGCATTAGTACGGTAAAGTATCGCAAAATCAGAATAAGCATACTGTTTTTCTCGACGCAATTCAGCAATTTTATTTACCACAATATCTCCTTCTTCCACATCACTGTAGGCTTGATAAACGCCAAGTGCCTCCCCCTTCTCTTTTTCAGAAAAGACCTCTTTGCGTATCTGCCGTTGATTCTTCTCTATCAAGCTATTGGCCGCACAAACAATGGTTTGAGTAGAACGATAATTCTGTTCTAATTTAAATACTTTGGCACTGGGATATATCTTGGTGAAAAACAAGATATTGTCGATATCGGCCCCACGAAAAGAGTAAATACTCTGCGCATCATCGCCTACTACACATACATGCTGATGGTTCTTGCCCAACTGTAGTACAATGCTATGTTGTGCGAAATTAGTGTCTTGATATTCATCTACCAAAATATAACGGAATTGTTCCTGATAACGGGCAAGTACTTCCGGATGATCTTGAAACAGTAAAAAGGTGTAGAAAAGTAAATCGTCAAAGTCCATGGCATTTGCCTGCTTGCAACGTGCCCAGTATCTTTGATATATGTCGCGAAGGGCAGGTACTTTTGCAGCACGATCTGCCTCATAGGCTTCTTTACTGTTTGCATACCCCGCAGGGGAAACCAAATGATTCTTGGCATTTGATATACGTGCTTGAACCAATCCGGGTTTGTATATCTTTTCATCCAATCCCATCTCTTTTATGATAGAATGTATCAAACTCTTACCATCTGCCGTGTCATATATGGTAAATTGCGAAGTAAAACCAAGATGAACAGCCTCAACATGCAAGATACGCAAAAATATGGAGTGAAAGGTTCCCATCCATAAATAACGCGCGCGGTCTGTGCCCACTTGACACGCTATGCGCTCTTTCATCTCACGTGCCGCTTTATTGGTAAAGGTCAATGCAAGAATATCCCAAGGCTGGTAACCATTCTCCAGCAGATAGGCTATTTTATATGTCAGTACACGCGTCTTTCCAGAACCGGCACCGGCTATCACCAATGACGGACCATCATTGTAAAGCACCGCTGCGCGCTGTCCTTCATTCAGTTCCTGTATATAATCGGGCATATTACGTACAATCTTAAAATAGAGTAATTTTGCAGCAAAGATAAATAAAGCTTCTGAGACCTGCGAACATTTTTCATCTTATCGTGTTTAATACAATAAAGTTCCAAAATTTAATAATTGAACTTATGAATACATTATTAATGACTTTAATGCTAACAATTATGACGTATGAAATGCCAAAACTTCCTTATGCAAACAATGCATTGGAACCTGTAATCAGTCAGCAAACTATAGATTTCCACTATGGCAAGCATTTGCAAGCCTATGTCAATAACCTCAATAACCTTGTTCCAGGAACAGAATATGAAGGTAAAGATTTAGTGACCATTGTTTCCACAGCGCCGGATGGTGCCATCTTTAACAATGCAGGGCAAGTGCTGAACCACACTTTATATTTCTTGCAATTTTCTCCAAATCCGGAACAAAAAGAACCTACCGGCAAGTTGGCTGAAGCTATCCAACGCGATTTCGGCAGCTTTGAGAACTTCAAGAAAGAATTCAACGCAGCAGCTGTAGGTCTATTCGGTTCGGGATGGGCATGGCTTTCAGTGGACAAGAACGGTAAACTCCATATCACTAAAGAAGTGAATGGAAGCAATCCTGTACGTTCCGGTCTGACTCCGTTATTAGGATTCGACGTATGGGAGCATTCCTACTATCTTGATTATCAAAATCGCCGTGCAGACCATGTGAACGAGTTATGGAAGATTATCGACTGGAAAGTAGTAGGTGACAGATTGAAATAAATCATTTTAGAATTTATCAACTCTTGTTTAAAACGCATCTCTGAATATAATTTTGAGGTGCGTTTTTCTACCTAAAGCCTCTAACTAACATCTTTTAAAGAAAATCCTTAGTCCCGACGATAAGTAATCATTAATTTTGCTACACTAATTCGTTTAACAAACAAGATGAAGCTTATTGTAGTTACGGCCCCCACATTCTTTGTGGAAGAAGACAAGATTATCACTGCGCTTTTTGAAGAAGGATTGGATATCCTGCATCTAAGAAAGCCGGAAACCTCTGCCATGTATTCAGAACGTCTTCTGACACTGATACCCAAACAATACCATAAACGCATTGTCACCCATGAGCATTTTTACCTTCAGGAAGAATTTAATTTGATGGGAATTCATTTGAATGCCCGTAACCCGAAAGAACCGCACGATTTTTCCGGTCACATCAGTTGTACTTGCCATTCGCTGGACGAAGTAAAAAGCAAAAAGCATTTTTATGATTATTTATTTCTAAGTCCGATATTCGACTGTATCACCAAAGACGGGATATCTTCCGGTTTTGAAGCCGAAGAACTCAGACAGGCTGGAAAAGAAAAAATAATAGATCATAAAGTCATGGCTTTAGGAGGTATAACCCCTAACAATATATTAGAAATTAAGGATTATGGCTTTGGCGGTGCAGTTGTGGTGGGTGATTTATGGAATAAATTCAATGCTTGTACCGATTGTAACTATCTGGAGATTATCCGACATTTCAAAAAGCTCAAGGAAATGGCTGATTGAGTGAATAGCACTCAATCAGAATTTACCATATTCTTTGTACTCCATGCTGCCCGGTAAGGTAAAATAGAATGTTGATCCTTCTCCTTTTTTAGATTCTACACCAATACCCCCACCATAATGTTCTATAATAGACTTGGTGATGGAAAGCCCCAATCCGGTTCCCTTTATATTATAGTTCATTTTTACAAAACGTTCAAAAATGGCATGTCGTCCTTCGTCATCAATACCACATCCCGTATCTGCCACATAAAAATAGTAATTACCGTTACTCAGTCTTCTGCTTCCCACCGTCACGCTACCTTTCTCAGTGAATTTCAGAGCATTCTCCAATAGGTTCTCCATAACCTGAGCAAAACGTTTGCGGTCTGTCTTCAGCCTGCATTGCGACAACCTTTCCTGATATTCAACTTTTATTCCACTAGGATGCGAGCGTCTATTCTCTGCTGCACACACCTCATCAATAAGAGCATTTATATCTACCTCTTCATCATTATAGTCAAAAGTTTTTGCTTCTATCTTAGAATAGTCCAACAAATCATTAACGATTCTCAGCAAAGATTCTTTATTGTCATTTATTTCTTTTAAGAAAGACATACGTGTCTCTTTATCTAATCCATCCATCTCGGCAAGCATAGTGGTGAATCCTACGATGGCATTTAAGGGAGTACGTATTTCGTGTGTCATATTAGCAATGAATGCCGTTTTCAACCGGTTAGCTTCTTCCGCGATATCATTTATTTTCTGAAGAGCCTTTACCTGCTTATTCTTACTGACATAAAACACAACCATAACTGTAAGCATCAGAAGAATAATCAAAGTAAAAGAAATCCATAAAGCTTCTTCCTTATGGATAGGCCCTATTCCCCAAGCAAAAATGGCAAGCATGTGTATCATAATTACGTCGTTCTCTCGTTATTTCTTTCAAGGAAGCAAAGATATAATTAAAACATTAAAGAATAAAAAAAGGGAAGTACAGTTTTTACACAAAATACGTTAACAGTAAGGCTTTAAAATCAATAAATCTTGCACTTTCAAAACTGCAATTTGATTGATAGCGTTCGAGAAAGATTTAGTATTCCTTTCCAGGGAACAAACATATCATGATTTTTATATACATTTGCAGATAAACTTGTTGCAAATTTACATGGAACTATTAGTATATAAAGCTTCCGCAGGATCAGGAAAGACCTTTACGCTGGCTGTGGAATACATCAAGCATCTGATAATCAATCCTCGCGCCTACCGCCAAATACTTGCCGTGACTTTCACCAACAAAGCTACGGCAGAAATGAAAGAACGAATCTTGCAACAACTCTACGGCATCTGGAAAAGTGTTCCGGAATCCGATGCTTATCTGAAACGTATCAAAGATGACATGGCAGCAACTCATTATTTGCAAGCTGCCACACCGGATAGAGAGATCGAAGAATTGCGACAACGTGCGGGGATGGCATTGCAATATATACTTCATGATTACAGCCGCTTCCGTGTAGAGACTATTGACTCTTTTTTCCAGTCTGTTATGCGCAACCTGGCCCGCGAGCTGGAACTAAGTCCTAATCTGAACATAGAACTAAGTATAAACGAAGTGCTGAGTGAAGCCGTAGACAGCCTTATCGAGAAACTTACTCCCACCTCACCTGTGCTGGCCTGGTTACTGGACTACATAGACGAACGCATCCGCAATGACAAACGCTGGAATGTATCAAACGAAATCAAAAGTTTCGGGTTCAATATATTCAATGAAAGCTATATCGAACGAGGTGAAGATGTGAGGGCATGCCTGCGCATACCTGACACGTTGAAACTCTATCGAAATGTGTTGCACGAAATGGAAACAGAAGCTTTGGAGCAGATGAAAGGTTTCTACGAACAGTTTGAAGGCAAATTGGAAGGACACGCACTCGTGCCGGAGGATTTGAAAGGAGGTTCTCGAGGTATAGGCAGTTACTTCCGAAAACTTCGCGACGGCAGACTGACAGACAAAGATGTGCTGACCGCCACGCTGCAAAACTGCCTGGCCGATGCCCGAAACTGGGCCGCAAAGACTTCTCCTCGGAGAGACGATATCATCCGGCTGGCAGAAAACAGCCTGCTACCGCTATTACAAGATGCCGAACGATTACGACCACAAAAAAACCGCACCATCAACAGTTGTCGCCTTTCATTACAACATCTCAACGAGTTACAACTGCTCAATCATATTGATGAAGAGGTGCGTACGCTGAACCACGAGCATAATCGTTTCTTACTGTCTGACACCAACGCTTTGTTGCACAAGTTGGTGCGCGAAGGAGACTCTTCTTTCGTTTTCGAGAAAATCGGCGCCAACATACGCAACGTAATGATTGACGAGTTTCAAGATACAAGCCGTATGCAATGGGACAACTTTCGCTTACTGCTACTCGAAGGCCTCTCGCAAGGAGCCGACAGCCTGATTGTTGGAGATGTGAAGCAATCCATCTATCGCTGGCGCAACGGAGACTGGAGCATTCTGAACGGTTTAGGACATACTAAATTAAACAATTTTCCCGTCCGTGTAGAGACTCTGAAGACAAACCGACGGAGCGAGACAAACATCATCCGTTTCAACAATCTGTTCTTCACCACCGCAGTGGAGTATCTCAACACCCTACATCTGAACGAACTGAATGAAGAGTGCCACCCTTTGAAACAGGCATATGCCGATGTGATGCAAGAATCCCCAAAAGCAGAAGCACACGGCTACGTAAAGGTCTCTTTTCTTGAACCGGACGAAGAACATGATAACACGGAACAGTCTCTTCTTGCTATGGGAACAGAAGTGCAAAGATTGCTTGAAGAAGGCATACAACCCAACGACATCACCATTCTTGTACGCAAAAACAAGAACATTCCTCTTATAGCCGATTATTTCGATAAGGAACTTCAGCTACCCGTTGTTTCAGACGAAGCTTTCCGACTGGATGCCTCTCTCGCCATCTGCATGCTGATAGACGCCTTGCGCTATCTGTCCAATCCGGAAGATAGAGTTTCAAGCGCTTCACTCATCGCTAATTACAAACTACAAATCCTTAAGGAAGAGAATAATCCTTCTTTCCATCTTGACACCCTATTGACAGAGCAACCCGAATTACAGCTTCCCAAGACCTTCATTTCTCGTCTAGAGACCTTGCGTCTGATGCCTCTGTACGAACTGCAGGAAGAATTATTCAGCATATTCGACATGGGACGTATCGAACAACAAGATGCTTATCTCTTCTTCTTTTTTGATGCTGTGACGGAGTATCTTCAAAGCAATTCGTCCGATTTGGACAGTTTCATCCGCTATTGGGAAGAGACGCTTTGCAGCAAGACCATCCCCGGCGGTGAGATGGACGGAATACGCATCCTTTCCATCCACAAATCAAAAGGGCTGGAGTTCCATACCGTACTCATCCCGTTCTGCGATTGGAAACTGGAGAACGAAACCAATAATCAGTTAGTATGGTGCACTCCTCCCGAAGCACCTTATAATGCCATCAGCCTTGTTCCGGTGAACTATTCAAGTACAATGGCAGAGTCCGTCTATCGGCAAGACTATCTGCACGAACGTCTGCAACTATGGGTAGACAACCTCAACCTTTTGTATGTAGCCTTTACCCGTGCGGGAAAGAATCTTATCCTTTGGAGCAAGAATGGGCAAAAAGGGACTGTATCCGAACTGCTTGCCAATACTTTGCCACATATTGCCAATAACGACGAAGGGAGTTGGGATGAAGAGACGGCTGTTTATGAAAACGGACGGATTTCTCCATCTACCCTCACAAAAGCAGATTCTCTTCATAATGTTCAGGACAGAAGTGTCATCAATAAATTCTCTCAAAAAGCCGTCAAACTCCCCATTCACATGGAAAGCATGCTTCATGACATCGAATTCAGGCAATCCAACCGCTCGGCCGACTTCATTGCAGGAATAGACGAAGCCGAATCCGACCGTCGTTTCATCAACCGCGGACGACTACTGCACACTCTGTTTTCTGCCATCGAAACAGAGAAAGATATCGACAATGCCATCAGCAGACTTGTGTTCGAAGGGATCATTGGCCAAACTGAAACAGAAAAGGAAATACGTGCATTGACCGCACGCGCTTTCTCCTTGCCTCAAATCAAGGACTGGTATTCGGGCACATGGCAACTCTTCAACGAGTGCGACATCATTTGGCAAGAGAACGGAACACTCCGAACCCGGCGTCCGGACCGCGTAATGATGCGCAATGAAGAAATTATCGTAGTGGATTTCAAATTTGGAAAGCCCAACAAAAAATACAACAAGCAGGTGAAAGATTATATGCAACTTCTTGCCCGCATGGGATATGCTTCTAACAAAATCGAAGGCTATCTGTGGTATGTGGAAGAAGAAATCATTGAGAAAGTATAACTCACTCCCCAATCAGCCAAATATTCAAAGAGCAATATAGAGAACATGAAACCATTCCTTCAATTAGTCGCCAAAGACCTCTATTCCAAAATAGGAAACGATTTGTCGCACACAGCCATCGTTTTTCCCAACAAACGTGCCGGCCTGTTTTTTAACGAATATCTGGCAGCAGAGACCGACCATCCTTTGTGGTCGCCTGCATACGTCAGCATCAGTGAACTCTTCCATCAACTATCATCCCTGAAGTTGGGCGACCCTATACGGCTGGTGTGCGAACTGTACAAAGTATTTCGGGAAGAAACACGCAGCGAAGAAACGCTTGATGATTTCTATTTTTGGGGCGAATTACTCATCAGCGACTTTGATGATGTAGACAAAAATCTTGTGGATGCAAGCAAGCTCTTCACCAATCTGCAAGAGTTGAAGAATATAATGGACGGATATGACTTCCTTGATAAAGAGCAAGAAGAAGCAATCCGGCAATTCTTTCTAAACTTTTCCATAGAAAAGCGTACAGAACTGAAAGCCAAGTTTATCTCACTTTGGGATAAATTAGGCGATATATACCGGCACTACCGTACCAACCTCTCTAAACTTGGCATTGCCTACGAAGGCATGATGTATCGCAACGTCATGGAACAACTGGATACCAACCACCTGCGCTACGACCGCTATGTATTTGTTGGATTCAATGTGCTGAATAAAGTGGAAACCCAATTCTTCAAACTCTTACAAGATGCCGGGAAAGCGTTGTTCTATTGGGATTATGATGTATGCTATACCACCCTTCCCCGCTTACAAACGCCTCCCTACACCCACGAAGCCGGCGAATTCATTTTACGTAACCTGAGCAGCTTCCCCAACCAACTGCCGGAAACCGCTTTCGACGTGATGAGAAAACCTAAAAACATACGTTACATCTCTTCTCCCACAGAAAATGCACAGGCACGTTATCTGCCACAGTGGATTGAAGAAGTCACCCGCCATTACCCTACTGAAGAGAGCCAAAGCGAACAAAAAACGAAAGAAAAAGAAAATGCCGTTGTTCTCTGCAATGAAGCATTGTTGCTTCCTATTCTTCATTCCATTCCGCCCGAAGTAAAAAACGTAAACGTCACCATGGGATTTCCATTGGCGCAGACACCCGTGTACAGTTTTATCAACGCATTAACAGAACTGCAGACCACCGGTTATCAGGCAAAATCCGGACACTACACCTACAATGCCGTGCTTGCAGTCTTGAAGCATCCTTATGTTCGTCTTCTCTCTTCGTCAGCAGAGGGTTTGGAAAAGCAACTAATTAAAAACAATCGCTTCTACCCTCTGCCATCCGAACTGAAGCAGGACGTTTTTCTGGAGCAGGTTTTCACTCCGCAAAACGGCATTGCCGCTCTATGCGGTTATCTCACCGAGCTGCTTCGCGAAGTGGCCGTAGTCTATCGTCAGGAAAAAGAAACGGAAGATATCTTCAACCAACTCTATCGCGAATCTTTGTTCAAGAGTTACACCCTTGTCAATCGTCTGCTTAACCTGATTGAAACCGGCGAGTTGAGTGGCCTGAAACCGGATACATTGAAGCGCCTGCTGAATCGCCTGCTTACTTCCGCCAATATTCCTTTTCATGGCGAACCGGCCATTGGCATGCAGGTAATGGGGGTGCTGGAAACGCGTAACCTTGATTTTCGCAACCTTATCATACTCTCTCTCAACGAGGGACAGTTGCCCAAAGCCGGTGGAGAATCCTCTTTTATTCCCTACAATCTGAGGAAAGCTTTCGGCATGACCACTATCGAACATAAAAATGCGGTTTATGCCTACTACTTCTACCGCCTCATCCAAAGAGCTGAAAATGTCACCTTATTATATAATTCTTCTTCCGACGGACTGAATCGTGGAGAGATGTCCCGCTTCATGCTCCAGCTTTTGGCGGAATCACCCTATAATATTTCACAAGAATACCTTGAAGCCGGACAATCCCCTCAACAAAGCCGTCCCATCGATATTGCCAAAACTCCGGAAATGCTGCAACGGATGTACGATGCCTATGATGTCCGGCGTCATCCCAACAACTTCTTCTCTCCATCAGCTCTCAATGCCTATTTAGATTGTCGTTTGAAGTTTTATTACCGCTACGTGGCCGGCCTGAGAGTTCCCGATGAAGTGAGTGCGGAAATAGATTCCGCTCTGTTTGGAACCATCTTCCATCATGCTGCCGAATCCATCTATAAAGATTTGATTTCCAACAGTAAAGATATAAAAAAAGAGGATTTGGTATTATTGCTGAGAAATGAAGTCAAACTCCAAATATACGTGGACAATGCTTTCAAAGAAAAGTTTTTCCACGTGCCCCAAACAGAGCAACCGGAATACAACGGCACGCAACTTATCCATTCCAAGGTTATCGCCTCCTACCTGCGCCAACTTCTGCGCAACGACTTGCAATATGCCCCTTTCCGCATGGAAGGAATGGAAGAAGAAGTAAAGGAGATCGTAGAAATTGATACTCCGCAGGGAAAGCTTTCTTTGCAGATTGGAGGAACCATAGACCGGATGGACAGCAAGGAAGGAACATTACGCATCGTTGATTACAAGACAGGAGGGATGCCCAAAACTCCCGAAAACATTGAGCAACTGTTCACTCCTGCCGAGAATCGTCCCACTTATATTTTCCAGACGTTCATGTATGCAGCCATCATGTGTCGCCGACAATCCTTGAAAGTAGCCCCCTCACTACTCTATATACACCGTGCAGCCTCTGAAAGCTACTCACCGGTCATAGAGATGGGAGCACCTCGACAGCCTAAAATCCCGGTAAACAACTTTGCTTTCTTTGAAGAAGAATTCCGCGAACGCCTGCTCAACCTGCTGCAAGAGATATATGACCCGAAAGAAACTTTCAGTCAAACGAAAGACAACAAGAAATGTGAGTACTGCGATTTCCGAAGACTCTGTAAAAAATAATTAGCAACAATCTATGCTCAAAACACTGATATACATTTTTCTTGGTGGCGGCACGGGCAGCGTGCTGCGATATTCGATACAACTGGCACTGCACGAACGGATAGTGCCCTACTCTTTCCCGTGGGCTACTTTTGCAGTCAACGTCCTCGGCAGCTTCCTCATAGGTTTGTTCTACACGCTGTCGTCCCGTTTCAACCTCTCTGCCGAAACACGTATATTGCTCACAACCGGACTATGCGGAGGATTCACCACCTTTTCTACCTTCAGCCATGACGGACTTGTGCTGATAAGACAAGGATTCTACGGAATGTTTTTGCTATATACCTTATTGAGTATAACTTTGGGAATCTGTGCCGTATGGGGCGGTGGAGCTTTCGGACGTTGGCTCTGATTCAGGGAGATGCCATTCCCATTTCTCGTAAACACATCCGTAATGCCTATCTTTGTAAACGCTCTGAATACTAAACCAAGCCATTGGCGGATATCAATCATTAAGTTGTGTATTGCACTAATAGAATAAACTTCATGTATTCATAGAACAAAACCGTTTGTGACAAACAGTAAACTTATTCGCAGCCTGAATACATCTCTGTTCGCGCAGTGCGAACAGAAATCCGCAACCTGCGGACAGACGTTCGCAACGTGCGAACAGATATTCGCGCAGTGCGAACAAAGGTTCGAGAATAAAAGTGAAGGGAGACTCGTAAGTTGAACAGACTCTTATGGTATGCCTGGAGGCATTGAAACGCAGTCAGTGTGGACAACATAAAGTAGGACAACTACCGAATAGAAAAGTTTTAGCGGATAATAATCAGAAAGAGAGAAGTCTTAGAATTCAGGTAAGTTTTAGAATCAACTCGAATTCGGCCAACCCAAAGAAACATTATCTTGAACATTTTCGATTTTAGCTTGTTATTTAGAATGATTACATTTAAATACATTGCTGTCCGCTAAAACATTTTCTAGTGTATAAGATTTAGGGCTGGTACTTCGTGAGTGAAGTATCAGCCCTTTTGGTTATCTTTGAGCTGCA
>NZ_SLXB01000034.1 GCF_004342845.1 Prevotella heparinolytica
TGAACGACAGGAAAAAGAACTGCCGCCGAAGGTGGTAAGAGAACCCACCGGGTGGCAGTGGTTCCAGATATGGACAGGACGGATTGCCGTTTTCGCTCTTGTCATAATACTGATTAAACGGCGTTTAAAACGTAATTAAACAGCATAAGAATTTATGGCAAATCAAGGATATGTAAACGGCAGTGACCTGCTGATGAGCATTGGCGGTAAAGCGTGCGGACACTGCACGAGCCACACCACGACTTATAACAGTGAAACGAAAGACCGTGCGGTGAAACCCGCTTCGGCCGAATCGGCGGCCAACGCCGGACTTTTCAGGGAAAAGACCGTGACGGGGCTCAGTGTCCAGGTGAAGTGCGAAGGTCTCCGCTTCTACGGTGAAGGGGAAAACGGCATGAAGGAACTGCTTGCCAAGTGGAAAGTAGGCGGCTCCGTAGAGCTGAAAGGTTTTGTCCGCGGCAGTGACGCCGCTCCCTACATGAGCGGCAACTTTATCATTTCTTCCCTGGAAGAGGCCGCTCCGGCAGGCGATGACACAACTTACAACGCTACCTTCGACAACACCGGAGTGGTGGCCATCGACGAGGCGAAAGTAGACGGTACAGCAGAAGGATAATGCAATGAAGAAGATTCAAGTATATGGTAAGGAGTACCCCATGCGCATGACCATGGGGGCCATGCGCCGCTTCAAGCAGGAAACGGGCATGGAGGTGAGCGAGATGACTACGGAAGTAAGCCTGCTGGTGGTCTTCCTCTTCTGTTGTGTGGCAAGCGCCTGCAACGCGGACAACGTGGCGTTTGATCTGGACCTCGACAAATTTGCCGATGGCCTGGAGCCGGAGAAGCTGGCCGACTTTGTGGAGACCATGCAGCGGGATGCCGGAAACTCAAAAAAAAAGAAGACGGCCCCGCAAGCATCGAAGAACTGACGGGCATAGCCGTGGGGAGTATAGGGATGAGCCTGACGGAATTCTGCCACTGTACCCCCCACGAGTTTTTCTGCATCTATAAAAGTTGGGAGCAGACGCGGATGCGCGAGCCTTGGGAACGTACCCGGTTCCTGGCGTGCTGCGTGCTGCAGCCTTACAGCAGAAAGGCGTTGAAGGTGACGGATGTGTGCAGATTCGAGTGGGATGCGGGGCGGAAAGCTACGGCACCGGCGGAGGAAAGCACGAGGGAGAGGTTTGAGGAGTTGAAGAGGAAAGCGGGGATGTAGAGCCGGCCTTCAGGCTTCAGCAAGAAGCCAAGAGTATGGTACAACCCCAAAAGTCCATATCATAGGCAAGGCGGCACAGACGCGTGCTTCTACCTGTATTGACAAGCCGGGTAATGGTGTCATATCCTGTTCTTCCGGGGCACGAACAGCCAGACGGCAAATATGGTCACAAAGGCAGCGCCAATGATATAAAGTGCCAGGAGATAAGGAGGCAGCTTCAACAGGGATTGGATAAGTCCGGACATGGCTTGTTGTTTTGATTGTTTACAAAAGTAACATTCTTTTTTGATATGGCAAACAATTATTTGGATTTTTCCATACGGATGAAGGACGAGGCGTCCTCGGTCATCAAGACGGTGGGTGTGAATACGGAACATTTACGCAGAGGTGTACGGCAGGTAACCGAGGAGGTTTCAAAAGCGCAGCGCGGCATCGTCGATTGGGCGCAGGCGGCACAGGCGGCCGATATGCTCGGCCAATCGGTACAGCAGCTGTTCGGCGCATGCAAGGAACTGACCGACGCCTACCAGGTACAGCTTGTTGCGGAGACACAGCTTCAGACCGTGATGCGGCAACGCATGTCCGCCACCGACGAAGAGATACAGAGCATCAAGGAACTGGCTTCCGCCCAGCAGGCACTGGGAGTGATTGGCGATGAGGTGCAGCTGAGCGGTGCCCAGCAGATGGCCACTTTCCTGAACGAGAAGGCGAGCCTTGACTCGCTTATTCCCGCCATGAACAACCTGCTTGCCCAGCAGAAGGGCCTGAACGCCACCAGCCAGGATGCCGTAGGAATAGGCAACATGATGGGCAAGGCCATGCAGGGGCAGGTGGACGTACTGCAACGGGTAGGCGTCACCTTCACCGCCGCGCAAAAGAAAGTGTTGCAATATGGTACGGAATCGGAACGTGCCGCCATGCTGGCCCAAGTCATCCGCGACAATGTGGGTGAAATGAACGCCGAACTGGCAAGGACGGATGCCGGTAAGCAGAAACAGCTGGAGAATACGTTGGGGGATATCAAGGAGCAGTTCGGCGCGATGGTACAACCCGCCATGCGCGCCATTACCGCCATGGCGCAAACCACCACGGCCGTCACCGGCCTTGTACGTCTCTACTCCTCCCTCCGTTCCGTGACGATTGCGCTGAAAGGCACGGCGGCGGCCACCTCCTTGGCCACTATGCACGCTCGGGTGCAGGCTATTGCAATGAGGACGCTTGCCATTGCCAATGGCACGGCCGCCGTCAGCACAAATGCGCTGCGCATAGCCACCGTCGCGCTCTATGCAACCATAACCGGCGGGATATATCTGGCAGTGCAAGGACTGATTTCTTTATTTTTCTCATACGGCAGCGCGACGAAGGAGGCGGCCGGAAAGCAAGACTTGCTGAAAGACAGTGCGGATGCCTACAAGAACTCTGTTTCCCAACTGAAGGGTGAGATGGACATGGAAATATCCTCCCTGGCCAAACTGATCAAAGGTCATGGCGATGAATCGGGCAAGGTGCAGGAGCTGAACCGGAAATACGGTGATGCGCTGGGCTATCATAAGAGTGCCGCCGAGTGGTACGACGTATTGATCCGCAGGAGTGCGGATTACTGCAGGGCGATAGGCTACGAGGCCCAGGCCAAAGTGCTGGCATCGCGGAAGGCGGAGAAGGAAATGCAGCTGGAGGAGGTGCGCAAACAAAAGCAGGCCCTGATAGACAGCGGGGGAGACACTGCCACCAAACGGGTGCTGACTTCCGGCCTGGACGTTGCCGGCAACAAGATTTTGAAGTGGGAAAAGCGCCGGGTGAACACGGACGAATACATGGAACTTCGCCGCCAGGAAGCCCGCCTGGTGATAGAGAACCACAATCTGGGCAAAAGCTTCGAGGAGTGTATGAGGAAGATGACCGAAGGCATGTCCGCGCTGCAAACCACCTCCCGGAAAACAGACGTGGCTTCCATGAGCTACGACGAACTGGGCGAAGAAATTGAATCCACTGAAAGCAAACTGAAAAGCCTTGCTCCTACGGAGACTGCCGAAATAAACCGCCTCTCGGCTTATAATAAGGAACTCAAGGTACGCAAAGACATGCTTGGCAAGATGACGGGACTCGGAGGTGAGGATGGAAGCGGAAAAGGCACAGACAAGGCGGATATCCCTGTTTCTCCCGGAAGCCTGGAAGCACTGGAGAAGAAACTGAATGAATTGAAGGAACGTCAGAAGAAAGCCCCGATAGAGGAGCAACTCACATTCACTCCTGACATAGTGGCGCTGGAAGACCGGATAGCGGGTATCAAGGAACGTCTGAGACATGCCGGCTTCGAGGCACGATACACGTTGAAACCGGCGGAAGAGGGAGTCCCGTCGGATGACCCTATAAAAAGAAGCATGCAATCCTCTACCGGCCTTACGCGAAAAGAAGGCGGCTTGAAAGACTTGAAGTTGGAGGTTCCCAAGTTAGACCTGGAGGAGCCTCTCAAAGGTATGGATGCCTGGAATGCTGCCGTAGAAAAGGCACGGGAAAAGAATGCCGAGGCCATCGGCTCGATGGGGGCGATGGGCAATGCGATGGGTTCGCTGGGAGAGGTGATCGGCGGGCAAGCCGGTGCCTGGCTGGACTGGGCCGGTAACCTGCTGAACGCCATCGCGCAGGCATTGCCACAACTGGCGGCACTGTCTACGGCCAATACAGCCGCAGCCGCTACCGGTGCGGCATCATCTGTGGCAAGCATTCCGTTTGTAGGCCCGATAATGGCTGTCGCAGCCGTGGCAAGTGTGCTGGCAGCATTGGCCAGCCTTCCGAAGTTTGCTGACGGAGGTATTGCCTATGGCCCTACCTTGGGGCTCTTCGGCGAATATGCCGGAGCGAGCAACAACCCGGAAGTAGTGGCTCCGCTCAACCGGCTCAGGCAACTGATACAACCGGTAGGGCCGGGAGGCATGTCCGGCGATGTAAGGTTTCGTATAGACGGGCGTGCACTGACGGGAATACTGGAGCGGGAAACAAACCTGAGCAGGAGAAGCTGATTCAAACCTTGTTCAAACGATATTTAAACAGTGATTAAAATGGCACAACACCTACGATATTCAGGCAAATACCTCAGCCGCAAAAATGTGGTGTGGGAGGTGGGCATCAGCCAGGAGGCGGACGGGGCATATCCTGCCGTCGGCGTCCTCGACTTCCCGGCCGACGAACCGTTGGTGATAGAATGGAAGCATACGGACAAGCACGAAGTGATATGCGGCAGTACCGCCACACTGACCGTAACCAGTCCCGGCGACCGCACCTACGAGGATTTATATACCATCGCTCCCGGCAGCATCCGCCTGGATGTACTGCGGAACGGGCTGCTCTATTGGAGCGGCACGCTGGACCCGGAGTTCTACGAGGAGCCTTATGCTTACGGAAAAGAATATGAGGTGGCACTGACCTTCAGCGACTTCGGCATACTGGACAGGCTGAAGTATAACCTGTCCGGGATGCAGACCTTGGAAGGCATTTTGCTGCACGCCCTCCAACGCAGCCGAATCAATCATGGAGGCTTGAACCAGGATTATCTGACTACATTTCTGGCAGGAAACGTCCGGGCCACACCGGATAAAATAAGCGTCCGCAGTGATAACTTCTACGACGAAGACGGTGAAGCTTCTACATTGAAGGATGTAGTGGAAGGAATGCTGCAGCCGCTGTCGCTCCGCATGGTGCAACGGAACGGGAAAATCTGGATATACGACTTGAACGGGCTTTATCTGAACGCTCCGGCCCGGGAAGTTGTCTGGAGCAGGGACAATCAGGCTATGGGGGTGGATAAAGTGGCGAATAACGCTCAGATTACTTTCTCTCCTTATTCGGATGCGAAATTGCTGGACAAGGAGGTGGTATATGAGGATGCATATTCGGAAAGTGTGACGAACCTGACAAGTGATAAGCCGTCGGGTGGTGAATACTACTCCTATTATCCTGACTATTCGGATGATCACAAGATAGGTTATGAATGGGATTACTCTCTGCTTTCGTTCACCATTTTCCTTAGCGACAGGGGTAGCGGGCTTGCCGAAAAATATGGGCCGGCAAAGTACTTTCACATCCAGCCTTTAATGGGAGGGCAGGAGTCTTCCGGTGTCGCTTTCAGTTTCTATACCGGTGGGCATGGCGCTTTGACAAGCGGATTCCCGAAGCGGAAACTGCTTCCGCAAACATCCGACCAGGAAACCGTACTGATGAGAACCCACCGGGTGTTTATTCCTAAACTGGAAGAAGCGGAAAGAAGCAGGTATTATCTTCGCCTGAGTATGGAGATGTTGATAGACGCCCGTTACAATCCCTTCACTGAGGCCAATGACGGAAATGAGGAAGGGAACTATAACGACATGAAAGACAAGTTCAACTTCGTTACGGTACCTGCTTCCGTCACCTTGTACAATGAGGATGGAAATGCGCTGATGCATTACTCCAATGCGGCCGCGATGAGCCATACGGATATCAAGCCCACCTTGTATTGGACTGCCGGGGAATGGAAAGACGGCGCCGCCACCTATAACAGCTGTCAGTTGGAGTGGTACGACCCCGAGGACCGGCATTTCTCGTCGGGAGTGCTTGGCTGGAAAAAGAACCGTCACTGTGTAGGATATACTCATCATGAGATGTTCGATTCCTTCAAGAAGATGGAAGACGGGCAATACATACCTTATCCCGCAAACGGAGGTTATATAGAGGTCTGCGTTTATGTCGGAATCAAAATCGTCGAATGGACCGGAAAGACAAATACCGATGTCAGCAGAGACTGGTATGATAAGATACGATGGATGCTGTATAAAGCTCCTCGGATTGAAATCGTACGCAAGAACGTTGTCTATAGTGATGCGAAAAGTGAAGATGTCGAATATGCCGGCGTCATCAATGAGGCGGCTAAAGAGGATATCAAGCTGGACACGATATGCGGCACGATGACTGAGATAAATCCTACAGCCAAAGGCGTATACTTCCGCACTGACGATAGTTGCCAACTGAAAGAGCTGACCCGTGCCGGACGGACAACGCAGGCGGAACAGTTGCTCATCGGTACACTCTACAGCCAATACGCAGATCGCAGGATCCTGCTGGCTGGTACAGCCGACATACTGGATACAGACCTGACAGCCTATACGGAAGCCTGTCAGGAAGGCAAGCGATTTATCTGCCTAACCGATGTGCAGGATACAATATCGGATGAAAGCGAGCTTGAAATAGTGGAGCTTCGTCCGGACGAATATAAATCGGATAAAGAATAAAGGAGGGGCATTGAATATGGATAAGAAATATATATCGTCGGTAGTCAAGCGGGAAGCCCGCCCACGCAGCAAGCGGCTTCGCGAACTGGGTGCATCCGGTTCTTCCGGTCCATCGGGTTCGGTGATATCGGGCGGAGACACTATCGTGTCATCCGGCAATGCCGCGCTGGAAACGGATGTAATCTCGAATGCAGCCAAGACCGGGCACATAGATAAGGGGCTGAAATTACCTAAAGGTATGACTTTTACGCAGTTTGTCAAGGCATTGCTGTTTAAGCCCGTACCCGCCACGCTTGACGGCCGTTTGTCTACGGCTAACGATGTGGAATATGGTTCGACGAAAGGGAGTATTACCTACACGGCTACCCGCAACGGCAACGGCGCAATGACAAAGGCGTACTATGACAATGACGAGAAGAACAAACTTGAATTTTCTGCGGAAAATAGCGGTGTGCGGACTGCTGTGCGCAATCTGACGGGCAATTATACACAGAATGAAACCTACAGGGCAACCGTTGTGTATGCGGAAAGTGAAGACAAGTCGATGCCGGAAAAAACGCTGAACAATACCATCAGCGTGAACGTGCACCGCAAGTGGTTTGCCGGTGTGGTGGATTCCGTGCCCACTACATCGGCGCAGGTACGCGCCTTGGGGAGCAACGGTCTCTACAGAGGTGCAGGAACATATAAGTTCACCATCAGTAATTACAGGACATTCGTCATCTGCATCCCTTCCGGCACGATAAGCAACGTGTCACTGGATCGTTATGTCTACAATTTCATGGACTTGGATTCAGCGGCCGCACCCCGAAGGATAGACGTGGAGGGAGCGAACGGCTCGGCGGCAGCCGGCTACATGATGTATGTATTCACCTCGGCGGCCGTGAGCGTGGAAACGGATAACTTTACCTTTAAAACCACTTGATCATGGCGCTTAACATAAAAGGAGACAGCTTCGCCGGGCGATATAAGCGGGTCAACGGTTATCCGATAGACTCGACCGACGTATGGGATACGCTTGAGGATGCCCGTGTGTATGCGAGGAATACGGACGCACAGCCTTATGTGCCTTATGCAGGCCAGATCATCTCTGTGCTGGAGAATGATGCCATCTACAAGCTGGTCAAGGATACCTCTCTTCCGGAGACGGATGGCAAGAAGCATTTCCGTCTCGAAAGGATCGGCAGCGACAAGGACAACGCCGGCGAGTACCTGAGCAAGGTCAGGGAGGACACCGCCCGGAAGCTGATAACCTTCCTTGAGGGCATCAACGCCAAAGGCACATCGACGCTGGAGGGAATCAGACTGATAGGTGATCTCCTCTCGAGCAGCTTCTCCGCAGGCTCTACCGGCTTCGGAATCTACAAGGATGCGCAAGGCAGCTACCATCTGGACGTCGACTTCGTCGATATCCGGAAGAAGCTTACCGCCAACGAGATACAGGTGCAGCGCAGCTACTATGTCGGCGGCCGGCAATGGGTGACACCCGGTGCAGGTATTATCTGTATCTCCGTGGAGGATGCCGGCACGGCTTACCGCTGTCGGTTCAAGACAACGAATGCCGACGGCCGGACAATCAAGAACATGATTAAAGCTGACGACATGGCCATCTGTGAGACCTTTAATCTGGAATCACAGAACGGCGCTTTAGGCAACCACTACTACTGGCGTCTTGTCACCTCAGTAGGATCTGACTATATAGACCTGAGCAAGAGCGTATGCGCATCGGGCAGCGGAGTGCCGCAGCCCGGAGATGAGATAGTACACTTGGGCAACAAGAGTGACGTCACCCGTCAGGGGGCGGTATGCCATGACAGCGTAACGCCCGGAGGCCCGTATATCAGGGTCTATAAAGGCATCAAGGATTTCTCCCTGCCCGAACCATACATTGACCTTAACCCTACGGACAGCGTCATCCGTGCCCGCTACATCAATGAGGCCACGGGAAAAGACCTGACGGATGAGATGGATAGTGTCAAGGCCGATGTGGCACTCGTCCGGCAGCAGACCGACAAGGAGTATACCCTCTGGTTCTTCGACTACGCCCCGGTTTCGGACAAAGCCCCGACCGTAGACTGGACTACGGACGCCTTGAAAACCCTGCACGAGCAGGATATGTTCTACGACCGCACCACGGGCAAGGGCTACCGCTACGAGAAGGTCGATAACACGTGGTCGTGGAACGAGATAACCGACCACATGTCGCTGAAGGCCTTGGAGAACGCCGCCAAGGCGCAGGACACGGCCGACGGCAAACGCCGTGTGTTCGTGGAGCAGCCCACCGCCGCCGGTGTGTATGACATCGGTGACCTCTGGGTCAACGCCACTTACCGGGGCGAGACAGTGTCCTACGAGAACGACCAGCTTCGCTGTGTGGTGTCGAAGAAAGCCGGCCAGCCTTTTTCGATAAACCATTGGACACCGTCCTCTTCGGTGACTACCGCCGTCATCCGTAACCTCGGCGACAAGATCGTGCAGGCGGTCAACGACCTGCAGGATGCCAATGCGGCAATCTTAGAGGCCCAACGCTTGGCGAACAAAGGTATCAATGACGCGGAGGAAGCCTACCGCCAGGCATTGATAGGAATCAATGCGGCCAACGGGCTGGGCGACCAGGTCACCGGTATCCTCGGTCAGCTTGAGGCACAGGGAACGGTGATAGAGCAAACCCGGGAACAGATAGCCCTGATGTCCGAGGGTCGGTATAAGAATGCGGACGGCACATACAAGGAACTCTATTCCGGACTGGTCACGAAGTCAGGCTTCGGGGCGTTGTTTTCCTCCCGTGTCGAGAAAGACCAGAACGGTTATCCTATCCTGACTTCGGAGACCGGCATCGTGACATCCGCTGACTTTGCGAGTATGTTCGCGAAGAAAGCGGCTGCCGATGGCTATACAAAGAAAAGTGAGCTGAGCCTTTTCTTTGTGGACAACGGGGACGGCACATGGACGGGCAAGGCGAAGATAGATGCCGATTCGATAGACCTTAACGGGGCTGTTACGATATCCATGCTCGCGGCGGATTTGAAGGACAACCTTGACGGGAAAGTCGATGCCTCCACGATAATAGAGGGAGACCGCATCAAGACAAGCCTCATTGACGCGGATATGCTCCTCGCCGACAAGGTGCTGACGAACAAGCTTACGACCGCCCTGAACGGACAGCGCATAGAGATTGACCCGTCATCGAACAGAATCGTGATGTACAATATCGAGAATGACAAGGTCTGCGAGATCAGCTTCGAGGAGCATGAAGAGCAGGGAGGGTGGGTTACCTCTCCGCGTATATGGATGTGTGATTATGTCTATGAGAACGGGGAAGCCTACATGAATGGAACAACGATTATAGACCCGGGACAAATCCGGCTGAACTCTCCTGCCGGGATTGGAAGGTCGTTGTTGCTGACTTCTTCATCGATGACTTTTTTGCAGAACGGACAGGTCGGAAATGTTTACAATTAAATATCAGGCACATGAAAATCAACTTTAAACAACTGGAGGCGCAGACCTCCTTCGACGGGTCAAGGCAGACCTTTGACGTCACGGAGACCGTCGGCAACGAGATGATGTACAACGGCAGCATCCTGCTGGACATCGGCTTCGAGGACTTGGCCAGGGAAATCTACTATTCCACGGGCGAAGTGGATATCCCCGACCGCTACCGTAAGGCGTTGGAGCTTGTCGTGAAGAACTCCCGGCTTATCGCCGCCGTGAAGCGCGAGATCATCAATCAGTTAAATAACAGGCCATGAAGATAGTCAGGAACAACATCATCCCCTTCAGGGGCTTCCGGGCAATCAACCTGTTCGGCATCCTGTTCGTCAGAGGGGCTGCCGAAGTGACCGGAACGGTCATCAACCACGAGCGCATACACTCCATGCAGATGCGCGAGACGGGCTATGTGCTGTTCTACGTATGGTACTTCATCGAGTGGCTGGTCCGTCTTGCGCTTTCGGGCGATGCCTACCGTAGCATCAGCTTCGAGCGTGAGGCCTACACGAATCAGACAGACTTCTCCTATTTAGAGAGGCGGGAACCGTTTGCATGGGTGAGTTATATAAAGAGTAAGTAACCATGGGCTACATCAAGTTCGTCTTAAGCACCCGCCGCATCGACGATGCCGGCAATGCCGTGCAGGCCGTCATCAGCCGCCTCGATAGCGACATGGCCGACACGGCCATGCTTGAGACCAACCTGATCATGCACGCCCTCGCCGCATGTGGCGGCAAGGTGATAGATATAGCGGACTTCGTGCTTGACCGCAGCCGCTTGGATAATAACGACATCTTGGGATAGATTATGGAAAAACTTAACAAGAAATTCGAGAAAGGCAATGTCCTCAAGGCCGAGGAGCTGAACCTGCTGGTGGATAAGATTAACGAACTGGCCGATGGCGGTACCGGGCTGCAGCTGGGAACTGTCACCGGGACGGCCTATGACGGTGGAGCCGGCGCGGCTCTCGAGCAGACGGTGCGGGAACTCGTCGGGGGAGCGGGTACGATGTACAGCGTGTACATCCGTAACAACATGCCCTCACTGGGCTTCGCCACCCAGCAGGGAGAGGCCTGCGTGCTGGACTTCACGTTCATATCCCAGTACCGTGACGACATGGCCGAGCCTTACAAGCCGACCGGAGAGACGGGTCTCTGCACGGTCATGGTGAAGAACGCCAGGTATACCGACTTTACCGTGGTCAAGCAGCTGGAGATACCCGGCGGCACGCCCACCGGCATCGACGTGCGCGAATGGCTGTCGAGCGGCGCGAACAGCGTCAAGGTGTCCGTCCGGGGCGAGAACACGGAAAAGACGACCGCCCCGGTCACCTTTACCGTGCAGCTCACCTCTTTGGGGGTGAGTGCCCCCAACTTCGCATGGTGGACGGCCTTCTCCGAGGACATTCCCATCCCGATGGTCATCGGCGGCAACATCAGCAAGACGCTGAACGTCACCGTGACGGGCGACGGCTACCACCAGAGCTATACCCGCAACCTCGGCACATCCGTCTATCTGGATACCCCGTTCATCTACACGGTAGCGCATCCGGGAGCAACCGGTGTATATAACATCTCCTTTTACCTGTCCAACTCGGACAACACGATACAGACCCGCGCCGTGTCGCTGGATGTCATCTGCCTCTCCTCGCCGGGCGAGGCGGTGAAGCTCATGTGCGTCAACAGCGTTGCGGAATCCTTGACCAACTGGCAGGACAACAAGGTCTTTGACTACGCCATCCATGACGGGCAGTCGGCACAGACCGACGTGCGCCTCTCCGTCATCCGTGACGGCATGGAGGTGTACGCCTCCGACAACGGGGCAGTGCCCACCGGCACAAAGAACACCTTTACCTGCCCGCTGGAGGTGGAGACGGACGATGACGCCGGCTTCAGCGTGGAGGTGACGGCCACCTCTCAGACAGGCGGCCTGATGAAGCCCGTGACCCTGCCCGTCAACAACTCGCTGGGCTACAGCGCCACGGCAGGCGCGGCACTGTACATCAACCCGCGCACACGCACCAATGCCCAGACCAATCACCGCTCCGTCATCAACGAGGTGGACAAGAGCCTCGTGCCCGTGGAGTGGACGGGGATGAACTGGGGCAATGACGGTTGGGTGGCCGACGCCGACGGGAACCGGGCATTGAAGATATTCGCCCGCAGCCGTGCGGTGCTGGACTACCGCCCGTTCTCCGGCGAGGCGGCGCGGAAGGGTAAGACCATCGAGATAGACTTCAGGGTAGACCACGCTTCGGACGCCTCGAAGGACATCATTACCATCGCCGAGGGTAACGTAGGCCTGAGGGTGAGCGGGGAGAACGTGTCTTTCTTCTCGCAGTCCCGGCAGGACGCTACCACGCAGGACCTGCCCATCGACAACGGTGTGCGCATACGCCTGACGGTGGCGGTCATGCCCGACGCCTACGGCAATGCCGGATTCAACATCGTGGCCATATACGTCAACGGCAAGAAGAACCGCCAGTACACCTACGAGAGCAACGATTACTTCAGGCAGAACGGCCGGATAATGCTGGGCAACGACCACGCCAACCTATATCTCTACGGCCTGCGCGTCTATGACTTCGCCCTGACCTCGGAGGCCGTCCGGAAGAACTACCTGAACCAGCTCGTCACGACCGACGAGAAACGGCAGGAAAAGGAGGCCAACGCGATACTTGACGCGGAAGGTACGGAGATAGACTTCGAGGCGACTAAGAGGTTCTATAACGTGTTCGTCTTCGACAAGCGGTTCCCCAGTCTGAAGAACCCCTCCAGAGTGAGAGGCAAACTGTCTGTCTGGTTCAAGGACAGGCCGGAAAGAAGCTTCAAGATAAAGGATGTCCTCTGCGAAGGGCAGGGAACGTCCTCCAAGAAGTATCTGGAGTGGAACATGCGCTACAGGCTGAACAGGCTGAAGAACTCCGCAGGCGAAAAGATTATTTCCGTGGTCTCCTATGCCGACGGGACGGAAGAGAAGAAGGCCGTCCGCATGTTCGAGGGCGTTCCCAAGGCGGAACAGCTGACCGCCAAGAAGAACTGGGCGTCATCCATGCAAGACCACAAGGCCGGGGCTGTGGCCGCCTATGATGACCTTTACAAGGAGATGGGGTTGAAGAACGAGGCGATGGACGTTGACCCCGAAGTGCGTGTAGCCGTCTATCAGGAGGCCTTCATCGGCTTCTCCATGTTAGTCAACGAGGAGGGCAAGGAGTTATATACCTGCATGGGCGAGTTCACCTTTGGCCCTGACAAGGGTGACAAGGCCTGCTTCGGCTATAATACCAAGACATTCCCGAATCTTATTTCCGTGGAGGGCTCGGACAACGCGCCGCTCGGCGCGCTCTTCCGCGTGCCTTGGAACAGGGACAAGTCCTACTGGATGTACAACGCTGACGAGGAAGCTTTCCAATATAACGACACCAACTGCTGGGACTTCAACGCCGGCGAACTGAATGAGGGGGAAACCGAACCGCTGTCCACCCGGAAGTGGGTGGATGCCTATAATGCCGTCTATGCCTGCAATAACCGCATCCGTCCGTTTGCCGGCACGGTAGGACAGCTGAACGCCGCCGTGACGGCCTACCGCAGTACCGGCTATGAGTACTGGATTGCCTCCCCCGGGGATGACCTCTACAACCTCTATTACTACGAGGCCGCCGAGGGCAGGTTCGTCCCGTCGGACATCGGCAGCGGGCCGATCAACCTGCGCACGCAGCTGGCCGCCTACCTTGCGGATGACCTGTCGGCATTTTCCGCGGATGAGTTGAACGAGCTTTTCATCGGGGCGAGGAAACAGCTCTTCCGTGCCACCATACCGGCCCTGTTCGATATCGATGATGCCGTATTCCACTACTGCTTCGTGGAATTCACCGCCGGTACTGACCAGCGGGCGAAGAACACATACCCTTACAATTTCGGGACGGAAGGGGCGAAATGGAAATGGCGGCTTGACGACGCGGACACCATCTTCCCGATCGACAACCAGGGGCAGGACAGGAAGCCCTACTGGTGCGAGATGCACGACTTCTATCCCAACGGCCAGCCGGTATGGAACGGTGAGACATCCGTGTTCTGGAACATGTTGGAACTGGCGTTCGCCGACGAGCTTGCGGCAGGCATGCGTAAGATGCTCGCCGCGATGGAGAAACTGTGCGGGCACTCTTCCGGAACGCCGTATGACAAGGTGTACGCATTCTACAAGAAGTACTTCCTCGGGGTCAAGGAGTACTTCCCGGCCACGCTTGTCAATGCCGACGCCAAGCGCTACGAGATAGCCAAGATAGCCTACAATAACGGCAGCTACACCAACGATACCGACCCCATCACGCAGTCCCACGGAGATTTCTTCTCCGCTGAGACCGCATGGGTCAAGAAGCGTATAATGTACATCATGGGCAAGTACAGCTACGGGCTGTTCTCCGCCCACGGGACGGACACCGTCATCGTGCGCGCGGCGGGCGACCTGATAGACTACGACATCACCCCCGCGTTCGACATGTACCCGGCCATCGCAAACGGCACGTCCATCGTCCGGGGCGCACGTACAAAGGCAGGGGAGACCCGCCGCATGACCATCGACCTCGGCGGCAGCGCCGACCAGCAGAACGCCATTCAGGCAGCCAGCTGGCTGCTCTCCATCGGGGACTGGCACGACAAGAATGTCAGCGGTACGATGGTCGTCAGGGGACGACGCTTGAGGGAGCTGATATTGGGCAGCAAGACAGAGCCTGTCACCATCTCCATCACCGGGCTGACATTGTCCGACTGCGGCAGCATGCAGAAGGTGATGGTCTCCAACATCTCCACCCTTCAGGGTACGCTTGACCTCAGTACGCTGGAGAACCTGCGGGAGGTACGTGCCGACGGGACGGGATTGTCCCAGATAAAGCTCCCGGAAGGCGGCGGGCTGGAAACCGTGGAATACCCTGCCGGAAACCGTTACCTTACCCTTCGTAATTTCCCCGTCCTCTCTTTCGGTGGGCTGCTGATAGATAGCTGTAGGGCGAGTATCACGGACTTTCTGGTGGATAACTGCCCGATGCTGCATCCGATGCGCATACTGTCGGACATCATCGCCGCCCAATCGGAACAGGGAAGCCATGCGCTGAAGCACATCCGTGCCGTGGGCTTTGACGAGGATTACCCCGATGCGGGCATACTTGACTTGCTTGCGGTGATGGCGGACGGAAGCTACGACGGTCTTGACGGTACGGGTGTGGCGGGGACAGAACCCTACCCGGTGTTGGACGGTAACATAACCGTCCGCTCGAAATATTATGAAGATTCTGTAGCAGCTTTGAGGCGCACGTTCAACCGCCTGACCCTTACGCTCCCCGGCGAAGCGGCCATCCGTTTCGCCGACCCCGAGGTGCTGCGGGTGTTGAACTCATTCCGGGTGTTCAACATGGACGGAACCACAACGGCTGTGAATCCTGATGCGGACGGAATGCTGACAGTAAGAAGAGCCGCTGAGATACAGACGCTGAGTAACAGACAGGATAAGATCTATTCTATTCTTAAGGGCAATCAGCTGATAGAGACCTTCAACGAGTTCCGCTATTTTACGGGCTTAAAAAAAATAGGTGGTAGTATGTTTGAAGGATGCTCCAATCTCAGAGAATTGACATTCCCGGTTTGCCAGACCACTAAGCTTGAGCGTTATCTTGTCAACGATACTAAGGTGGTCAGATTCATCGTCCCGGAAGGATACACAGAGATGAACACTATCCGGACAGGTGGGGGAGAGCCTTTCCAGCTGATTGACTTGCCGGGTACGATGCGGAATATTACGGGATTTATGTGGAACTTCGGATGTGATACGTTGATCTGTCGGGCGACTACCCCACCGTCAATCAACTGGTCTCGCACCACCATGCTCAATAAGATATATGTGCCGGATACAGCTGTAGAAGATTATCGGATGGCCAGTGGCTGGAACAGCAAGGCGAGCATCATATATCCTTTATCAGAATATAATAACAATCTATAATTATGGAACAACAGATCGTAGAGACAACAGTGCTAAAGGCGGCTGAGGGCAAGGTGCTTCGCCGCAAGAGTGACGGATGGATGGCAGGGTCGGAATTGTGGCTGGGGTACACCCACTACATCGGGGGCATCAAGCTGGATGAACCGCTGGCCGAACTGCCGGAACATTATGAGGAAATAGATGAAACGGAAATAGAAAAGGAATGACTTACTCGGGGGAGGTCATAAAAAAGCCCCCGGCCTGTTAGTAAAGACGCCAATCACATACTAACAAAAAATGCGATGAGCCGCACGACCGGGGGCAAAGTCCCTTGTCGCGGCTCATCGCTTTTTTAATATGTGATTGGCATTGCAAAGGTAAACAAAAATCATTATATGAAAGTAATAGAGATCTTAAACTTTAATCGGGAGTTGCTGAATAAGCTCCGGAATGCCGGTATCCGTCCGGAAGACGTACGATATATCGATCTGTATTCGGACTATATACGCCTGTTGGAAGATAACGGAAAAGTCTCATACGCCGTTGCCGTGCTCTCCGGGAAATATTCGGTGAGCGAGCGTACCGTTTATTCCCTTATACGGAAGTTCGGGAGTGACTGCAAGACGCTTGCAGAGTAAACGGAATGGTTTATGTCGGAGGGAATGCCGTCTCCCTTTAATTTTAGGCGGCCATTAAAAGGAAAATCTATGAACAAGTATTATCGTATTTTGGAAAGGATAATTACCGAGGGTAAAATGCAGACCAACAAGAAAGGAAGCATACTGTACCTGTTGAATGAGCAGCTGTCGCTTACGCCGGCGGATCTGCTTGATGTATTCGAGGGGCATAATATTGCCCGCAAGAAACTCCGTAGTGAGCTTCAGCTATTCATGCAAGGGGAGCGCAATGTGGAGAAGTACCGGGAAGCCGGCATCAACTGGTGGGATTATTGCGGTTCCATCCTGGTTAACAGTTACCCGACATACTTTGAGAAACTGCCGCCGCTTATCAGAAAGATTAACCGGGAGCGTCGGAACAGCAAGAACTATGTGCTGTTTTTGGGAGAGACCGGCGCGGAAAGCAATCAGGCGCCATGCCTGAGCCTGGTACAGTTCCAGCTGGATGAGGGGGAGCTGGTGCTGTCCGCTTACCAGCGCAGCAGCGACGCTAACCTCGGCCTGCCGTCTGACATCTACCACCTTTACCTGATGGCCCGGCAAATAGAGTTCCCCTTGAAGTCGATTACGCTCTATTTGGGCAATGTGCATATCTACGAGAACAATATACCGGGAACCCGCGCGCTGATCGCCGGCGACGAGGGAGTCCGTTTCGAATTGAATGTGTAACCGCTGCGGATACCTTGCAGCGCAAACATGCATTCGTTTCACTTTTCTCCGCGGATTCGGGGGAACTTTGCGGGCGATTTAAAAACAAGAGAAAATGAGAAAAATGTATTTGTCTGCGCCTCTTCCTTTCATGGGGCAGAAACGCATGTTTGCGAAAGAGTTTATAAAAGTCTTGGAACATTTTCCGGACAGTACCGTATTTGTGGATCTTTTCGGCGGATCGGGCCTGCTTTCACATATAACCAAGTGTATCAGGCCTGATGCTGTTGTTGTATATAACGACTTTGATGACTACCGCCGGCGGTTGACGAATATCCGGGATACCAACCTCCTGTTGGCCGATCTGCGCAAGATAGTCGGAGGTATTCCGCGGAACAAACGTATTACCGGCGAGGAGCGGGAGAGGATACTCGACCGCATTGAAAAGGAAGAGAGAGAGCGAGGCTACGTGGACTATATCACCCTGTCCTCCTCCCTGATGTTCTCGATGAAATATGCGCTCTCTTTGAAAGAGATGAAGAAGCAGAGCTTGTATAACACTATCCGGAAAACAGACTATGCCGAGGCGGAAGACTACCTGGAGGGGCTGACTATTACCCGCGAGGATTACAAGGAAGTGTTTAACCGATATAAGGATGTTCCTGGCGTAGTGTTTCTCGTTGACCCGCCATATCTTTCTACCGATGTGGGGACTTATAATATGTGTTGGCGACTGGCTGATTACTTAGACGTGTTGACTGTCCTGCAAGGGCGTTCGTTCGTGTACTTCACTTCTGACAAGTCTGCCATCGTGGAGTTATGCGAGTGGATAGACCTGAATCCGCTTGCAGGCAGCCCGTTTAAGAAGTGCAAGAAAGCGGAGTTCAGCGCACACATGAATTACAATACCAAGTACACAGACATTATGCTGTATACCATACCTGAAAAAGAATAAGGAACGAACTTCCCTTAAGATAGCTGTAAAGGTAGGAATAATACTTGTGTTTTGGAAGTATTTAAACGCTGTTTCAAGCGTGTTTAATATGGTAGAAAAGTAAAAGAAAAAAACACAAATCGATTTGTGTTAACGAAATTGAAATAATCACATTTCGTTTTGGTGAACCATCACAAATCGTTTTGCGGTTTATAAAAAGAGAGTTGCATTAATGTAACTCTCTGATTCTCTGGTGATCCGCCTGGGGCTCGAACCCAGGACCCCAACATTAAAAGTGTTGTGCTCTACCTGCTGAGCTAGCGAATCAAACCTTGATTGCTGTTAAGCGGGTGCAAAGATAGATACTTTTTCGGAAGGAACAAAGGAATTTCGTTTTTTTTCATATCTTTGCCCACTGATCATTAATCACTAATTATTTTTTTAGAATACATGGCAACAGTAGACGATAAGAAAATCATCTTTTCTATGGTGGGACTGAACAAGACCATCCAGCAGAATAACAAGCAGGTGTTGAAGAACATATACCTCTCATTCTTCTACGGAGCAAAAATAGGTATTATCGGTTTGAACGGTTCGGGTAAGTCAACCTTGCTGAAGATTATCGCCGGTCTGGATAAATCTTATCAAGGCGAAGTGGTGTTCTCACCGGGATATTCCGTGGGATATCTTGCGCAGGAACCGTATCTTGACCCTGCAAAAACAGTGAAAGAAGTTGTAATGGAAGGTGTGCAACCCATTGTGGATGCGCTGACGGAATATGAAGAAATCAATCAGAAGTTCGGTTTGCCGGAGTATTACGAGGATCAGGACAAGATGGATAAACTCTTTGCCCGTCAGGCCGAGTTGCAGGATATTATAGATGCTACCGATGCATGGAACCTCGACAGCAAACTGGAACGTGCGATGGATGCTTTGCGTTGTCCGCCCGAAGACCAGTCGGTGGAACACCTCTCAGGAGGTGAACGTCGCCGTGTGGCCCTCTGCCGCTTGTTGTTGCAGAAACCTGATGTGCTTCTGCTCGACGAACCCACCAACCACCTCGATGCGGAATCCATCGACTGGTTGGAACAGCATTTGCAGCAATACGAAGGTACGGTAATTGCCGTGACTCACGACCGTTACTTCCTTGATCATGTGGCCGGATGGATTCTTGAGCTGGATCGTGGCGAAGGCATTCCTTGGAAGGGAAACTATTCCGGTTGGTTGGAGCAGAAGACCAAGCGTATGGAGATGGAGGAAAAGACGGCAAGCAAGCGTCGCAAAACGTTGGAGCGCGAGCTGGAGTGGGTACGTATGGCTCCTAAAGCCCGTCAGGCTAAGGGAAAGGCTCGCTTGAACTCTTATGACAAGCTGCTGAATGAGGATGTGAAGGAAAAAGAAGAAAAACTTGAAATATTCATACCGAACGGTCCTCGTTTGGGCAACAAGGTGATTGAAGCCAAGCATGTGGCAAAAGCGTTCGGAGAGAAGCTGCTGTTTGACGACCTTAACTTTATGCTTCCCCCCAATGGCATTGTGGGCATTATTGGTCCTAACGGGGCCGGTAAGACAACGCTCTTCCGTCTTATCATGGGCTTGGAGAAAGCGGATAAAGGCGAGTTTGAGGTAGGAGAGACCGTTAAGGTGGCTTATGTGGATCAGCAACACAAGGATATCGACCCCTACAAGAGCGTGTATCAGGTGATTTCCGGAGGCAACGATTTGATTCGCATGGGCGGACGCGACATCAACGCACGTGCCTACTTGTCGCGTTTCAACTTCTCAGGAGCCGATCAGGAGAAACTCTGCGGAGTGCTTTCGGGCGGTGAGCGTAATCGCTTGCATTTGGCTCTTTGCTTGAAAGAAGAAGGCAATGTGCTGCTTCTTGACGAGCCCACCAATGACATTGACGTGAATACGCTTCGTGCCCTCGAAGAAGGTTTGGAGGACTTTGCAGGTTGTGCCGTAGTCATCAGCCACGACCGTTGGTTCCTCGACCGTATCTGTACACACATCCTTGCTTTTGAGGGAGACTCCAACGTATTCTTCTTTGAAGGTTCTTATTCCGAATATGAGGAAAATAAACAGAAACGATTAGGTAAGGAAGAACCTACACGCGTGCGTTACAGAAAATTGGTTGCAGATTGATTCCTGTTTCGATTTGAAAGCTTATTGCTCTATTAGAGAAAAGATAGAAAGCTCTGCCTTTCAAGGCAGAGCTTTTTTATATAATGCTGTTCTTCAATCTGTTTAAAGAAAGATTCAAAGAAACTTTCTTTATGTAAAAAAAGGTAGCATAAACGTAATATATATCTGACTTTAATTTTTTATATTTGCGACTTGAAACAGAATTTAATATTTAATTAACACTATCTATTAACAAAACAAAGAATTATGAGAAGACATCTAATTCATTTCCTGTTGGTGGCCGTATTGTCGGCATTCAGTGCCGTAGCATCTGCCCAGACCACAGTGAAAGGTCAACTTGTTGATGCAGAAACGGGTGAACCGTTGGTGGGAGCTGCCGTAATGGTAGTAGGTACTGCTCAGGGAACAGTGACTGACATTGACGGTTATTTCAAACAAGATGTGGCCCCAAATGGCACATTATTATTCAAGTACGTAGGCTATAAAGACCTCCAGAAGAAAATTGCCCAAAAAGGAGGTACGGTGGATTTGGGAGCGGTTCAGATGTATGCGGATGCAGTAGCATTGAACGACGTGATAATCACCTCTCAGGCTATTGCCCGTAAAACTCCGGTAGCTATGTCGACCATTGCTCCTTCTTATATTGAAGAGCGTATCGGTACGGCAGACTTTCCGCAAATATTGAAGTCTTCTCCCGGTGTGTACGTTAGTCGTGGCGGTGGTGGTTTTGGAGACTCCAAAGTGAACATTCGCGGTTTTAAGTCGGAGAACGTGGCTGTATTGGTAAACGGTGCCCCCATGAACGACATGGAGTGGGGAGGCGTTTATTGGAGCAACTGGGCCGGTTTGACCGACGTATCAAGCAACGTGCAGTATCAGCGCGGTTTAGGTGCATCCAAAGTATCTGCTCCTTCGGTAGGTGGTTCTATCAATATCGTGACCAAAGCCACAGATGCCAAGAAAGGTGGATTTGCCAGCTATGCCGTAGGTAATGATGGATATAATAAGGTGTTGTTCAGTGTTTCTTCCGGTTTAACGAAAGATGGTTGGGCATTTACCCTTTTGGGTGGTAAGTCTTGGGGAGACGGTTATGTGCAAGGTACCGAATTTGAAGGCTACACTTATTTTGCCAGCCTTGCCAAACGTTTAGGAGACAATCATCAGGTGTCTTTGACTGCTTTTGGTGCTCCGCAATGGCACAACCAACGTAGTAACTATGACGGATTGACCATCGAAGGATGGCAACAAGTACAGAAGTACATGCAGCCGGGCGAACAATATCGTTACAACCCCACTTATGGTTTCGGTAAGAATGGCGAACGCAAGACTTCTGCCCGCAACAAATATCATAAGCCTCAGATACAGTTCAATCACTCTTGGCAGATTGACAGTAAATCTTCTTTGAACAGTATGCTCTATATGTCCATCGGTGATGGATATGGCTATAGCGGTCAAGGCACCAGCGCTTATTCCAGTGCATGGTATGGCAGTTCGGACGGTGTCCTGAGTACCACATTCCGCAATGCGGACGGGACATTTGCTTATGATAAGATTCAGGAAATGAACGAACAAAGCACAAGCGGTTCGCAGATGGTGATGTCCACATCGAAAAACCTGCATAAATGGTATGGTTTGCTTTCTACTTATACGAAAGAACTGAACGACCAGATCAACTTCTATATCGGCATTGACGCCCGTTACTACATCGGTACACATACCAATGAAATCATCGATCTTTATAACGGCTCTTATTACATCGACCGTTATCGTAAGAATGTGAAGGCTGCAAATTTTGCCGGAGCGGGCACTGATGCCTTTAACTATAAAAAACTTACTGTAGGCGATGTTGTATATCGCGATTACGACGGACACGTATTGCAGGGCGGTGTGTTCGGTCAGGCTGAATATGACAACGACAAGCTGACAGCTTTTGTTTCCGGTTCTATCAGCGAAGTAAGCCAATGGCGTTACGACCGTTTCTATTATGATGAGGCTCATGCTAAATCGGATAAAGTAAATAAGTTGGGCTTCACGATCAAGGGCGGTGCCAACTATAACTTGGACGAACACAACAATGTATTTGCCAATGTAGGCTACATCAGCCGTGCTCCTTACTTCTCCGGCGGTGCATTCCTTTCTTCTACGGTGAGCAATGCCGTGAACAAGGATGCCGTGAACGAAAAAGTGTTGAGCTTTGAAGTGGGCTACGGATACCGTTCTCGCATATTTACAGCCAACTTGAATGCTTACCATACTATATGGAAAGATAAGACAATGGCTCGTTCTTTCGATTATACAGATGCTGATGGCAATCTGGACCGTGCCATGGTGAATATGCAAGGTGTGAACTCTACTCACCAAGGTGTTGAGTTGGAGATGAATTATAAACCCGCAACATGGGTGAACTTTACCGGTATGTTGTCTGTCGGCGATTGGCGTTGGACCAATAACCCGGTAGGTTATTTCTACAACTCGGGTGGACAGCCTATGACCAAAGACTATAAGGTAGCTTCTGGTATCGGTGCCGATGATCATGCAACGATGTTGATTGGTCAAAAAGATGTTATGGAAGGTGGATCTGCACAGACCACGGCAGCCATTGGCGTCAATCTATTCCCGATGAAAGGTCTGCGCTTGAGTCTTGATTGGAATTTCTATGGTCGCAACTATGCCGACTATGCCGTACAGAGTAACGACATTTCCCTTGGAGGAGAGAAAATCTATGAGACTCCTTGGCGTATTCCTTCTTACTCTACTGTTGATTTCAGCGGAAGCTATGCTTTTGAAATTGCCGGATTGAAAACTACTCTTTCAGGTAACATCGAGAACCTGTTCAACCAAGAGTATATCAACTCTGCATTCGATGGCGGTGACCATACATGGAAAACTGCTTACCGTGTGTTCTACGGTTTCGGACGTAATATGTCTTTAAAGCTTAAAGTAAATTTCTAAAAGAGGGAGATATGACAATTATGAAGAAATATATTTGGGCGTCTATGTTTGCGGCGATAGCCATGCTGACCGGATGCGATTATAATGAAGACAACTTTGAAGGTTATAATGATATCAAGATAACCGATGTTGCCCAATATGAAGGAGAATTTACCGGCAACTATCCCGGTGAAGGCTATTTTACCGACAAAGCTTCTTTGCAGAACGCTTTGAATGCCATGTTGAAAGCTAAGTTCCCTTATTGTGATAAAGGTTCTTCAGCCAAGGTCAGCGTGAACTACGGTGATATCACCAAGGATTTTGAAGAGGTGAAAACGGATGTAGAATATACATTGACTACCGAAGATTATGATGCCATGGGCACTGAAAAGGGGCAGCCGGGCAAGTATGATAACTTCGATTCCAGCATGGATATAGATACTTATCTCAAAGCTTTCTGTGAGACTAAGTTCGCCGATTTGGCGGTGGGCAAGATTGTTGGCATTTCTTATAAATATTATGCTGGATCTGTTTCCATTTTGGTAAAGGTATATCAGAAGACTGCTGCCGGTTGGAATGTATACAGCAGCTTCACTCCTGACAAGAAATATACCTTGTCTGATGATGATTATGTTTCCATGGGTACCGAAAAAGGAGAGCCGGGCAAATACAAGAACTTTGATGCCAATATGGATATCAATTTCTATCTGCCCATCTTCTTGAGAAAGGCTTTCCCTTATACAAAGTCGGGGGCTACTTGTGAGATTTCTTATAAGTTTTATGCTGATAAGAAAACAACAGTAAAGACGGCTCTGTATAAATTTGATGGCAATGTATGGACTGCTTACGACCCGTTTGCAGAAGTGCTGACCGTATCAACGAAGATTGCCGAATTGACCTATGACGGTGCAACTTGGAACATTGTCAGATTATTGGGAGGTACAAAGGTTATTACTATGGCCGAAGCTGATTATCAAGCTTTAGTTGCTTGGGTAACTGCTAATAAGCCTGCTTTCTTGAGTACTCAGAATGCAGCGCAGGAGGAATATTATTTTGGTTCTTCAAGCAAATACAATAACATCAACAATAAATATAATACGTGGAAAAACTATTATAATGTTGACGGTTATCTGACAGGTAAGTCAGACGAAGAGGTGCAGGCAATCATGGACCAACGTATGGCCGAGGGTATTGCAAACATATTACTTCCTTCTTGGGTGGATACTCCGGATTCGGGAATCAGCTACATTGCTGTATATAAGGTATATGGCGGACGTGGCGACGGTCTTTATGGCATGTCGTTCATGTACAACGAAGAAACGAAGAAGTTTGAAAAGACAGCCGGGCCTGTGAAGCGCTAAAAAACGGACTTATTAATCAGCGAAAGGGAGTAGCATTTTACGCTGCTCCCTTTTTTTCTAAAAAGATAAAATGAATATGAAGAAGATGTTTAAGATATTGTTTTGGCTGGTTTCTGCTTTGCTTGTAGGATGTGGTTCGTCGGACGAACCGGATATTCCACTTCCAAAGGAAAAAGTCATTGAAAGTACGGAGGTTGGCTCTGCGAAATTGGTCATGCTGGGATATTTGGATAATGTTACCGCCGGGGGCATGTTGCAACCCGAAGGTTTCGCCACGCCGGTATATATCAAGGACCGGAAGTTGTGCGGCACCGATTATACCTTTGCCGTTTGCAGCAAGGTGGAGCGTTTGGACGCGATGCCGGATTTCTCTACGGCTTCAGACTGGAGAGAGACATTGGAACCTACGGAAGGAGTAACGGCATGGGTGCGTTATGTCACGGCTTCCTATTACGGTTATGTCAAGCTTCGCGTGGCGTATATTGACGGGAACAAGGTTGGAGTGGAGTATAAGGTAGCCTCCATGCAAAAACGTCCGGATATAAACTCTATTGAGCTTACGGAATCAGGTGCCAAGGCTTTTGTGCTGAAAGGCTATGCTGGCGGTGGTGCAACTGCTGAGGGATTATTGCCCGAAGGGCTTGCATCAAGAATCCTTATCGGAAATAAAGAGCTTAAAGGGATGAATTATAGTTTTGCAAAGTACGACGGAGTGTCTAAACTCTCGAATCTCCCGGCTGTTTCTGCGGTGACGGAGTGGAGAACCACTGCACCGATTACAGGGAATTCCGCCTATTGGGTACGTTACACCACGCCACAGGAGCATGTCTTTCTCAAGCTTCGTGTTGCCTATATTGACGGTGATGATGTAGGGGTGGAATATCTACTCTCTTCGCACGAGACGATTGTGAATGAGAATGCAAATGTGGCAACGGAAGGCAGAGCCTATGTGACCGATTATTCCATTCCGCACCTCAATTCCGCTAATTACTATGTGGAGCATACCGTGTCGGTTAATAATCAGACTGTCTTCAATTATGCGTTGGAGTGGAACGATGCCATGAAGCATTCGGCATGGGTCGCTTTTGTTTTCGATAAGACTACGAAACAGGATAACGTGAGCCGTACTGATGCTTGGGATGTGGATCCGCAACTCCCCAAAGAGATGCAAGTGGATAATGAATCTCATAAGAGTGACGGGTTTGATAAAGGACATCTCTGCGCGTCCGAGGATAGGGTATATTCTAAAGAAGCTAATGAGCAGACATTCTATTATAGTAACATGAGTCCGCAGTTCAATTCTTTCAATGGCGGATTCTGGGCGGCATTCGAGAATCGTGTCAGAAAGTGGGGAAGAACATCCTTTGATAAACTGTATGTGACCAAAGGTGGAGCTCTGAACCAACTGCTTGTGAACTATACCGGTGAGAAAAAAGGACAGGACGGCATTATTCCGAAAACCGATGAAAAGGGTCGTACCATACACGGATTGGCTTGCCCAAAATTCTACTATATGGCCGTATTGGGCGAGAAAAACGGTTCGTTTTATGCCATTGGTTTCTGGATAGAGCATCGGGATGACTATGGCTACAAATATGGTGACAATGTTTCAGCCGATGTACTGAAGCAGTATGTGGTCAGCATTGACGTGCTGGAGCAGAAAACCGATCTTGACTTCTTCTGTAATCTGCCGGATGACATCGAGAAGAAGGTGGAGGAAGCATATAGCCTGACCGATTGGGCTTGGTAGAATAGCTGAGACAATGCGGGGACATTGTTGTCAGACTTTAGGTTTAGACGTTAAATTTTAAAAGAAAGAGCCGGGCATGAACTTTGAGGGGTTCTCATGCCCGGCTTTTTATTAGTACTCCACTTCCATGATCACCGGATTGTGGTCGCTGCACAATTCCAGGTTGAGCGAGTAGTAGTCGATACCTTTCAGTGTAGGGGAGTGGAAAATATAGTCGATGCGCAGCAGGCCTTTGCCATAGCGGTAGGTGTGCATGTAACCGTATCCGGCACTGCGGAAACCGTCTTCCAGAAAACCGGTCAGGTAATGGTAGGTGTACGACGACGGAAGTGAATTGAAGTCACCGCATACCAATATGGGGTAGGGGCTTTCTTTGGCATGCTGGCCGATGATTTGCGTCTGCTCCGCACGTTTCACGAAGTTGCCGTGCAGGGTCAGTGCGGCATCTTTTGCCGCATGCATCTCGCGGCGTGTGTCGGCCACTCCTATCTCCTGTTGCCATTTGTGTCGTTTCTGGTTCACATTGGTAGTTTGCAGGTGATTGTTTATCAGACGGATGGTGTCTTCACCCGCCACGATGTCGCACATCATGCTGCCGTTAGAACTTTCCCGATAGGTGATGAGCTGCCGGTCAATGAGCGGGTAGCGGCTGAATATGGCCATGGGGAGTACGTTTTGGGTAGAGTCGTTGTTTGCCATAAGAATGTGCGGCCAGTGCGACAGCATTTTGCAGATGCTGTCCATCGGGAAGTATTCGTTGTCGCCAAACTCCTGAAAGCAAAGCACGTCTACTCCTTCTTGCTCCATGATACGTGCTATCTCTTTACAAGAGTAGCCTGTCACCTCGTAGCCGAAGCCATGTACGTTGTAGGTGGCAATCTTCAGATACTTGCCGTCCGACGTTTTCTCCTTGTCGGCATTGAACTGGATGACCGAGGTGAAATAAGGCCAGTTGAATCCGATGGCTATCAGTGGAACCAAAGCCCAGAATCGGTGCGCCATTGCCCAGCATATCGCCACTATCAGATTGATGATCAGCAGCACCGGTAAGGCCAGTCCCAGCAAGGGCATGATGACGGATTCCGTGGGATTTATGCTCCCCGATTTCCCGGCGGCTATGGTGAGGGCAGCCAGCACTAAAGTGGCAGCTACCAAACAAAAATAAAAAAGTCCTTTAACGGCAGATTTTCCCATGTTGCGTATTTGTAGAGAGCTTGTTCGATATTTGTTTTACTTCACCACGTTCACCGGTTTTCCTTCTTGATAGGCCTTGATATTCTCCAGCATGATTTGCATGAGGCGCTCGCGTGCGGCAGTACTGGCCCATGCTATGTGCGGAGTGATGTAGCAGTTCTTGGCAGTAAGCAGCGGGTTGTCGGCACGGGGCGGTTCTTCGGATAGTACGTCCACACCGGCGGCATAGATGATTCCGCTGTTCAGGGCATTGGCCAGGTCTTGCTCATGGACGAGCGGACCGCGTCCGGTGTTGATGAGGATGGCGGTAGGTTTCATCATGCGGAGCCGTTCGGCATTGACCATCTCGCGGGTGGAGTCATTGAGGGGGCAATGGAGACTGATGATGTCGCATTCGCGGAAAAGTTCGTCCAGCTCCATTTTACGGATTTCGGGAGGGAGTTGGAAGTTTGTCTTGGAAGTGTAGGCACATACCTTCATGCCGAACCCGATGGCGATGCGGGCAGTGGTGTAGCCGGTATGTCCCAGCCCTACGATGCCCAGCTTTTTTCCACGCAGCTCAATGAGCGGTGTGTCCCAGAAACAGAAGTCCTTACTCTGCGTCCAGCGGCCTTTGCGCACCTCTTCGGAGTGATATTGCACCTGCTGGGTAATGTTCAGGATGTGGGCGAACACCATCTGCGCCACCGAGTCGGTGCTATAAGCTGGGATGTTGGTGACAACGATGCCGCGCTCTTTGGCAGCTTCCACGTCGACGATATTATATCCGGTGGCAAGCACACCGATGTATTTTAGTTCGGGCAGTTGGGCCATGTGTTCTGCCGTCAGGACAGTTTTGTTTGTCAACAGAATTTCTGCGCCGGCAGCTCGTTCCAATATTTCGGCGGGAGCGGTACGCTCATAGATGGTACAATTGCCCAAAGCGTGCAATTCATCCCAGCAAAGGTCTCCGGGGTTGACGGCGTAGCCGTCTAATACTACTATTTTCATATTCTTTGTTTTGATATTTTGCAACACTGCTGGGCACTTAATCCCATCTGATTTTCAATTGTTTATAATTTAGTTCTTTGACATTTTTGTAATCGCAATCGGTAAGTATCTCTCTT
>NZ_SLXB01000035.1 GCF_004342845.1 Prevotella heparinolytica
GATGCTGATGTCGTTGCCCATGAGATGCTGATGTCGTTGCCCATGAGATGCTGATGTCGTTGCCCATGAGATGCTGATGTCGTTGCCCATGAGATGCTGATGTCGTTGCCCATGAGATGCTGATGTCGTTGCCCATGAGATGCTGATGTCGTTGCCCATGAGATGCTGATGTCGTTGCCCATGAGATACGTATGTCATCACCAATGAGATACGTATGTCATCACCAATGAGATACGTATGTCATTTCAGCGATACTGAGACATCGTTGAAGGCTATTGGCTGAAAGCGAGAAACACGCTTTTGGAGAGCCGTATCGGCTTTAATACAATAGCCGGAATTCCGCCCATACAGGCAGATGGTCGCTGTATCCGGCCCGATATTTCATGCCGCGATAGGTGCGGAAGGGTTGTTTTCCTCCATATTTCTTGTCTTCTTCCAAAAGAAAGGGAGGAGCAAACACATCGGCTTTCGTTTCGTCTGTATGGAGGGATGAATCTTTTTGAAGAAGACTGCCCGACACGATGATATGGTCCAGCAAGCCCCATTCTCCTTGATATTTATAGCTTCCGAAGTGCTTGCTGACGGTCGTTTTCCCGGCCAGCAGATGGTAGAGGCCGTGTGCATGCAGTGAATCCGGCGAGAGGGGAGGCGCTCCGGCCTTCAGCACCTGCCTTATGCTTTTGTTGTGGGGATAGTCGTTGAAGTCTCCCATAAGAAGGATTTGCGGATGCCGGCGTAGGCGGAACAGACTGTCTATGGCCGTCCTCACTCTTCGGGCGGCATGCAGGCGGTAAGATTCGGACTCTTTGGCACCTCCCGAACGGGATGGAAAGTGAGCCACGAATACATCCAGCGTGTCTTTGTTCAACAACAGTCCGCTTACGTGGAGTATATCGCGTGTGGGGCGGGCATCTCTCCTAAACCTGCTTACCGAAAGGCTTTGGCAGGAAAGCGGTTTGAAATGACTGCGCCGATAAAGCAAGGCGACGTCGATGCCGCGTTCGTCGGCCGATTGCGTCATTATGTATCGGTACCCGACTTCCCGCAGTGCGGAGTAGCGGGTGAGGTCGCGCATCACACTGTCGTTTTCCACTTCGCACAGGGCTACGAGTGCGGGAGGCGTCCAACCGCCCACGGCGATGATGACGCGGGCTATGTTGTCCAGCTTTTTCTTATACTTGGCATAGTTCCAGCGGCGCAGGGCATCGGGCAGGAACTCATGGTCGTTTTTCAGCGTGTCGTGCCGGAGGTCGAAGAGGTTTTCCACGTTGTAGCTCATCACGCGGAAAACGAGACTGTCCTTTTTCTCTTGCCCGTACACGACAATGTGCAGGCAGAGAAAAAGGACAGCCATCCATATCGTCTTATTAATCGGCATCACAAGCTATCCTGTGCCACTCGTCACTTTTTTACAGGCACATGCTTTAAGATATCCAGCAGATGCCTCCAGAATTTATCGACGGTAGGAATGAGCATCCGTTCGTCGGGAGAGTGTACGCCTTGCAGGGTAGGACCGAAGGAAACCATGTCCAGCGTCGGATACTTGTCGAGGAACAGACCGCACTCCAAACCCGCATGGATGGCTTTTACTTTGGCGTCTACGCCGAACAGCCGCTTGTAAGAATCTGCCGCCACCTCCAGAATTTCCGAATGCGGGTTCGGTTTCCAACCGGGATAACCGTCGCCGAACGATACGGAGGCCCCGCCCATCTCGAATACGGTGCGCACCATATTGGCTATGTCTTGTTTGGAAGATGCGGTAGAACTGCGCTGGCTCGTCTCGATGCGGATGGTGTGGTTAGGCTTCATTTTCACGGAAGCCAGATTGGTGGAGGTCTCTACCAGTCCCGGAATGTCCTGACTCATGGCAAATACTCCGTGAGGCACGGCATAGATGGTTTGCAACAGTCGTTTGGCCGTATCTTTGTCGATGGCTTTGGGGTGAGGATGCTCCGATTCGAGTGTAAACTGCAAATCGGGTTCTACGACGGCTAATTCGGCTTGTGCCTCTGCCGCAAAAACATTCAGGTCTGCACGCAAAGCATGCTTGTCGGCATCGGGCAAGGCAATCACCGCATGTGCTTCGCGGGCAATGGCGTTGCGCAGGTTGCCGCCGTCTATTTCACAAAGATATAAGTCATATTTGCCGAATGCCTCGCTCAGAAAACGGTTCAGCAGCTTGTTGGCATTGCCCCTTCCCAAGTGTATGTCGCCTCCGGAATGTCCGCCTTTCAGTCCTTTTACCTGCACTTTGCAGAAGAAATATCCTGCCGGCACATCCACCTCTTTGTATGTAAACTCTGCGACCGAGTCTATGCCGCCCGCACAGCCGATGAAGAGTTCGCCTTCGTCTTCCGAATCGAGGTTCAGCAGGATGTCTCCGCTCATGAAGCCCTCTTTCAAGGCAAAAGCGCCTGTCAGCCCCGTCTCTTCATCTACAGTGAACAGGCATTCTATGGGACCGTGTTCAATGCTGTTGTCGGTGAGGATAGCCAGTTCGGTTGCCACTCCTATGCCGTTGTCGGCACCTAAGGTGGTTCCTTTGGCTTTCAACCATTCACCGTCTATTTCGGTTTCGATGGGGTCGGTGAGGAAGTCGTGCTTCACGTCGTTGTTCTTTTCACACACCATGTCGATATGCGATTGCAGGACAACCGTCTTTCTGTTCTCCATGCCCGGAGTGGCCGGCTTCTTTATCAAGACGTTTCCGGCTTCGTCTGTTTTTGTTTCCAACTTATGCTTTTCTCCGAACGCTTTTAAATAAGCAATCATTTTCTCTTCCTTCTTGGAAGGGCGCGGCACTTGGCAGATTTCTTCGAAATAACGAAATACGTTTGCCGGTTTCAATTCTTTTTTCTCCATATCGTATGTTTTTAATAATGGTTTCTTTGTACAATCTCCATGCAACTTCCATGCAGCCTCCGTATCAAATCTGTGCCTTCTCCGTATCTATGGGTACGGAGCAGACACGAAGGTGGTATAGAGCAGATATATGGCATGTGCAACTTGTGCTTGGAGCCTGACTGTTAATCTTTAGTGCTAAAGTCGGTTAAAAAAAAGCCTATTTTATTCCCCTTTCTCTTTTTTTAGAGCAAAAAAAGTAGGTTAGTCCAACCAAAGCCCTATATTTGCACCACAAAAATAGTAAAAACACTATTTTTTATGTAACAAAATTAGAGGAAATGCTCAATACAATATTGATAACTCTGTTAATAGTTGCTATTTGCATTGTTTTATTGGGAATAAAGGTCTTTTTCGTAAAAGGCGGTAAGTTCCCTAACGGGCATGTCAGCGGCAGCAAGGCCATGCGCGACAGAGGAATCGGCTGCGCGCAGTCGCAGGACAGGGAAGCGCAACGCAAATCCCGCTTCTCCATTGATGAATTGGAAAAAGCCTTAAACGATAGTATGAACTAATTTTAAAAACAATATTTATCTATTATGAAGAGATTAAACTACCTCGTGAACGGTTTGGCAGCTTTTGCTCTGATCGTTTTATTTGCTCAATGTACCGGTAATGCTGATAAACAGACAACAAACGACCCTGTGCATGCCGGCGGATTATCCGAAATGAAGATTGCCTATGTCGAGATAGATACGCTTCTCGCAAAATATAATTTCTGTGTTGACTTAAACGAGGCCATGGTGAAGAAGAGTGAGAATGTACGTCTGACCCTGAATCAGAAAGCCGGTGAATTGGAGAAACAAAAACAAGAATTCCAGACGAAGTATCAGAATAACGCCTATCTTTCTCAGGAGAGGGCGCAGCAGGAATATAACCGCATCGCTAAACTGGAACAAGACTTGCAGACTTTGAGCAACAAGCTGCAATCGGAATTGATGAGCGAAAACGAAAAAAACAGTCTGCAATTGCGCGATTCCATCAATGCTTTCCTGAAAGAGTATAATAAAACAAAAGGTTACAGCATGATTATAAGCAATACGGGATTCGATAACCTGTTGTATGCAGACAGTGTGTACAACATCACCAAGGAGATTCTGGAAGGCTTGAATGCAAGATACTCTTCTCCTGCAAAGAAATAACGCGAAGCCTTGATTTTCGTGACAAATATTCGGCCGAATGCGGGCATTATAAGATTATAAAAAAGGAAAGAGTGCATTAAAATAATATAGGGCACATTTCTCAAATGTTTAGAAAACGCAGATGACATGGATTTGAAGAAGAATCTATGTCATCTGTGTTTTTTTTGCGTATTTGGAAGCGGTTGTTTGATACGGCTTGTATGGGAACAATCCGACAAAACTGTGGGTGAATTCCTCCATGTTTGTAATTCAACATAATTCGGCATTTTACGCTTGTACAATCCTAAGCCCACATTTGAGGAGGCATATGCCCACACTTTAATGAATATAACCCCACACTTTAAGAGGTGCAACCTCACACTTTAGGAGTCCTAAGCCCACACTTTAGAAGGCATAAGCCCGCATCTTACGGAAGCTACTCCCACACCTTAGGAAAGGTGGCCTCACGCTTTAGGGCAAGGTGTCTTTTGAGGAATCATTGAACAGCCGACAGGCTTTTCGGACTGAGCCGATTTAACATTCCCGCATGTTGGTCGGGTTTGCTCTCTTGTACGTCTTGGTCCGTATCCTTTTATTGCTTGCCCGAATGCAGCGCCTCAATAGTCTGTTTCACCCGCTCGGAGGTGGTGACACTGCGTGTGTATTCGTCTATGTGGACTGTTCCGCCCATGGAGACGGATTGGTTGTGATACAGCATGTCGCTTGTCCGGTTCTCTCTGGCAGAGAAGTGAAATTCGCGGATTCCGGTTTCTTGGGCAATGCGGGCTATGTTTGATTCGTTCACTCCACAGCCTGCCAGCAGGATAATCCGGTTTGCGGCCTGTTGTCCGAGTTCTTTCAATAAGGGGATGCCTTGTTCTGCCGTGGCTTGTTGCCCCGAAGTCAGGATGCGGTTGCAGCCCAGTCGGATGATGTCTTCAAGTGCTTCGTGCGGATTACGGCAAATGTCGAATGCACGATGGAAGGTGACGGACATGCCCCGGGCAGCTTCCATTAGCAGCTTCATCAGAGAGACGTCTACATCTCCTTCTGCCGTCAAGCAGCCGAAGACTACGCCGTCTGCTCCCAAACGGCGGGCATTCTCAATATCTTTCAGCATGATGCGTTGCTCGATGGAGGAATATAGAAAATCGCCTCCACGTGGACGGATGATGACATGTAGTTTGGTTTCTCGTAGATGCTCGCGGGCTATGAGGATGTCGCCATAAGATGGGGTGGTACCTCCTTCGGGAATGCCGGCGCACAGCTCCACCCGGTGGGCTCCTCCGGCTTGGGCGGCAAGGCAACTCTCTACGGAGTTGGCACAAACTTCAAACTGATAATTTTCCATTTGATAAACGTATGGTCTGTGGTAAAAAAGAAAAGAAGCGCTTGGAAATGGTGTACTTCAAGCCTTCTCGGATATTTTAGAAGCAGATGAAGCGGATGACACAGATTTTCATTAAAAAACTGCCACATCCGCTTCATCTGCGTCTTGAAAAACGTCTCTTTGACTCTCTTTCGCCTGTTTTCTGACAAGCCCGGAGGTAAAAAGACAAGAGGAAATGTCTCCGTCCTTACTTAGCGTAGCTCACGGCGCGCGTTTCGCGGATGACGGTAATCTTCACCTGGCCGGGATAGGTCATCTCATCCTGAATCTTCTTGGCTATTTCGCCTGAGAGATTTTCCGTTGCCTTGTCGTCAATCTTGTCGGCACCGACAATGACACGCAGTTCGCGGCCGGCTTGGATGGCGTATGTCTTCGTTACGCCCGGATAGGACATGGCCAGTTGTTCAAGGTCGTTCAGTCGCTTGATGTATGCTTCTACGATTTCGCGGCGTGCTCCCGGGCGTGCCCCCGATATGGCGTCGCACACTTGCACGATGGGGGCAAGCAGGCTGGTCATCTCCACTTCGTCGTGGTGGGCTCCGATGGCATTGCAGATGTCCGGTTTTTCCTTAAACTTCTCGGCCAGCTTCATGCCGTAGAGAGCGTGCGGCAATTCCGGCTCTTCATCGGGCACTTTGCCTATGTCGTGCAGCAATCCGGCACGTTTGGCCTTCTTGGGGTTCAGCCCCAGTTCCGATGCCATCACGGCGCAAAGGTTGGCCGTTTCGCGGGCATGCTGCAAAAGGTTCTGGCCGTAGGAAGAACGATATTTCATCTTACCGATGATACGAATGAGTTCGGGGTGCAGACCGTGGATGCCCAAGTCGATGGTGGTGCGCTTGCCGGTTTCTATGATTTCTTCTTCAACTTGCTTGTGCACTTTGGCTACTACTTCTTCGATACGTGCAGGATGAATGCGCCCGTCTGTGACCAGTTGGTGAAGAGCTAAACGAGCTATCTCACGGCGAACAGGGTCGAAGGCAGACAATACGATGGCTTCTGGCGTATCGTCTACAACGATTTCTACACCGGTAGCAGCTTCTAATGCACGGATGTTGCGGCCTTCGCGACCGATGATGCGACCTTTGATTTCGTCTGACTCGATGTGGAATACGGTTACGGAATTTTCGATGGCTGTTTCTGTTGCCACGCGTTGAATGGACTGTATGACGATGCGTTTGGCCTCTTTGCTTGCCGTCAGTTTGGCATCATCCATAATGTCGTTGATGTATGATTGGGCTTGCGTTTTGGCTTCTTCTTTCAGCGATTCCACCATGCGCTCTTTGGCTTCTTCGGCAGAGAGTCCGGATATGGCTTCCAGTTTCTCTATCTCTTGCCGTTGCATGTGTTCCAACTCTTCTTTCTTTTTGTCTACAATGGCTAATTGGGCCTCCAGATTCTCTTTTACGGCCTCGGCTTCCATTTTTTTGCGTTGAATCTCTTCTTGGCGCTGGTTCAATACCAGTTCACGTTGCTTCAGTTTGTTCTCTGCCTGCTGTATTTTCTGGTTGCGGATGGCTACCTCTTTTTCCAAATCGGCTTTCTTGTTCAGGAATTTTTCCTTCACTTCCAGCAACTTATTTTTTTTAATCACTTCCGCTTCTGCTTCTGCTTCTTTCAGGATGCCGTCGTATTTCTTTTTCAGCCCGTGCTTGAAGAACAAGTACGAGGCGAATCCTCCGACAATGAAGCAGGCAATGGATACTACTATTGTAACTACTGTCATTTTATTGAATTGTTTTAGTATATAAATAAAAAAGCACTGCATAAAAGTTTACTCACGTTTCAGAGCAAACTTTTGTACAGTGCGTGAATCTTTCTTTTTATTAAGCCGAACCCGACGGAAGAGCGTTGTTGTTTATGATTCCTTGAAATAGGTTTCCAGCACTTCTGTCAGTTCCTTTATCTTGGCTGTGTACGGTTCGGTATCATTACGGTCTTTCATTTGAAGGTTTTCCAAAGAGAATTGATAGGCCACCATGGCTATAATCTTCTCCGGAGATACATTTTGATAATGTTCCCGATACGCATTGAGCCGGATATCCACCTGCTTGGCGGCTTCTCTTACCATTTCTTCGTCCTCACGGTTGATGGTGAGGGGGTAGGAGGCTCCTGCCATTTGCAGATTTATCTTTATCTTATCGTTCATACATCCTCTTCTCTTTATTCATTCAGCAAGGCGATGCATTTATCGACTTCACGCACTAATTTGGACAATCGCAGCTTCGTCTCTTTTACGTCGCTGCCGTTAAGGCTGATTGTCGTAGCTGTTTTTAGGTTCGTGTAGTTAAGTTCCAGTTCCTTGTATTCAGCTTGTAATTTCTCGTATTCTTCTTTTTTAGCTTCGAGAAGTTGTTTCAGTTCAGCGTTTCCGCGTTTTAATTCATCGTGCAGATAGATTAAATGCCGCAGTCTGGCTTCAAAGGTACTTAATAGCTTCTTTTCTTCGTCTGTCATTACTACACCAAAATTCTACACAAAAATACGATTTTACTTATAGATTACAAAAACTTTTCGGGGAAAATGTGCCTTTCAGGCTTGATTATTGCTTTTTATCGTTCGTTTTTCCTTGTTTTCCGTAGAAATCATGTTCGCTTGCCTGTATAGTAAGAGAGGTGTCTGTTTTTGGAAGAATGACTGTTTTTCCAAAAAACATTGAGGAAAAGTCCGGAAAGAGTATGGGATGAAAAGGGAAACATTGTTGAGGAAACTTGTATGAATCATGTATTAAACTTTATCTTGCGTGATGCGATACATGTCTTAAGCACTAAGATATATATCGCAGCATATAAGAAGATATATAGACTAAGATAAAGTTTATTACCTGAATTCGGGATAGGCTGTTCCTTTTTTAAAAGATGAGGGGCTGCATCCTATCGGACGGATATTTCCTGAATGCACTGTTTACAGTGGTCAGGCAGAAGAGAAGAGAGCCTTTTACGCCGGGTGCCATCCCCCTGTTTGACAGCTGCAATCCTTTGTCGCGACAGACGCAAGTGTTCAAGCCGACAGACACTTGTGTTTGACGTGACAGACACAAGTGTTTGAGCCGTCAGACAGAAGTATCTGACAGATTAGAGGTAAACGTCTGATAAACAATGGGATTTGATTTTAAAATACAACCTTTCGGGTGAGGTTGTCGACCTGCTTCTTATCCCGAATTCAGGTGGTTTATTCCATACGTCATACGAGTTTCTTCACAATGAGAATGGATGCTGCTAAGTGAGTGTCGGCCTTTACCAATGCTCTTGTTGAACGGAATAATAAGACTTGTTGCATTAGACACGATGAAATAATTTATTAAATAACTTGGTTTATAAAGTAAATCATTTATCTTTGCAGTGTAGTTGCAACTGAACGTGTGTGTTAATTGAGTAACGAATGTCATTAATTTAAGATTTATGGAAGACAAGAAATTGAATGAGCAAGAGAGCTTGGAACTTATTACCCGAATGATACAGAACAGCAAGAGAAATCTTGAGGTGGGCAGTGGGAATATCTTTTTATTGTGGGGTTATCTGGGAGCAGTTGTTCCTTTGGTTATATTTGTTTTCGTTCTGCTGACGAAAAATTATGCTTGGAATTGGTTATGGTTCCTGATACCGCTTGTAGGATGGCCTATGCAGTATATCATGCAAAAGAAAGAGGACAAGCCGGTGATTACTTATACGGACAAGGCTCTGATGGCTGTGTGGCGCACCATCGGAACGATGGGGATGCTCGGTGTTTTTTGGTTGTGCCTGAATGTGGATAATATGGGGCTGATGATGCCGGGAGTCATTCTGGTCATGGCTTTGGGAGTAGCTGTCACAGGCTATCTGATAGAAAGCAAATTCATGGTAAATGCAGCTTATTTTTCGTTCGGACTGGCATTGGCGGCATCTGTTATTTGCATTGTGGGCGAAGCCCGGTGGAATCTTTATTATATATTGTTCTCCGTGTGTTTTGTTACCATGTTGGTTGTCCCTGGACATCGTGTAAATAGAGAATCGAATCAAAATAAATGATATGTTTAAAGAACTGAACCCTTTGCTCCATAGTGAACTGCGGCTTGCGGTGATGTCGTTGCTTATCAGTGTAGAGGAGGCAGATTTTGTCTACATCCGTCAGCAGACGGGAGCAACGGCCGGAAACCTCAGTGTGCAGATAGACAAACTCGGCAAGGCAGGCTATGTGGAGGTGATAAAGACGTTTAAGGGAAAGATGCCTTGCACCATTTGCAAGATTACTCCGCAGGGAGTAGATGCTTTTGAAGAATATGTAGAATCGTTGAAATCTTATCTGGCAGGAAAACTGTGATTGCCAGAATAATCTAAAAGGAAAGTTATGAAGAATGTAATTCTATTTTTAATCTTGTTAGCATCGGCAATGACAAGTCTGTATACGGCTGATGCAGACTGTTATGAAGTGCCGAAGAGAACATCTGATACTGTTTTCGGAGCTATTCAAGGCAAAATAGAATCGGCAATGAACAATTGCTTCGTGCTGAATTCTGTCTCTCCGCTTGATAGTTTGTCCGAGCGTCTTAATAGAGGAGGACTTCGGAATAATATTGTGCAGTATTGGAAGGGGTATATAAATTATTACAAAAGTGTTTTTTACATGAAAGTCGGTAATAGAGCTGAAAGTGCAAAACTCATCAAGGAAGCATCGCTCACATTGGACAGTGTGGCGGACAAGACTTCTGAAGACTATGCTTTGCTGGCACTTATGCAGAGCTTTTCCATTCAGTTTGTTTCAGGAGTAGAAGCGGGAAAGCTCGCTTTGATGGTCAAAAGAAATGCCGAAAAGGCGGTGGAAATGGATTCTACAAATGTGAGAGGATGGTATATCTTGGGTAGCCACGATTACTATACACCGGCCGGTTTGGCACGAGAGAGTAAAGTTGAATATTATCTGAGGAAGGCAATCTCGTTTGCTTCTAAAAGTGAGGACGCTTATCGTCCCACATGGGGCAAAGAAAATGCTTACGAACTTTTAATTCGCTATTATATTCAGAACGGAAAGAAGGAAGAATCCAAAGAGTGCTTGTCGGCGCTCGAAAAGGAAAATCCGGACTGCTATTTCATTCGAGAATATAAGAAAAAACTGGATATACAGTGAAATTCAACCTGAAACACTTTAGAGTCTGTTTTTTTTGATTTTCCTGAAAATGATGTCGGGCAAAATTTAAACAGACTCTTATATTTAATGGGTCAAAGGTAGGAATCTTTCGGAAAGGTTTCTACCTTTGTCTTTTGAGAAAGATTCGTTTGAGGAGATTAATATTGAGAGTAGTAAAAGACAGCCTGATATGAGAATTCTGGTTACTTATGCCGTGCAAGGTGAGTTTACGGAACTGAAGTTTCCCGGCCTGATAGGAAAGGAAGAAGTGCAGATAGGTTACCTCCGTACCGGAATAGGGAAGGTGAAGTCCGCTTTTTACCTTGCGGAAGCGATTAATCACGGATTGCCCGACTTGGTGATAAATGTAGGTACGGCAGGAACTATTCACCATTGGGTGGGGGCGGTTTTTGTATGCCGCCGTTTCATTGACCGCGATATGCGGAAGTTGACGGACTTTGGCGTGGAGTATGAAATCGATTCTTCCGGATTGCTGGCACAGAAAGGTTATTGCCTGCATTGGCAGAATGAGGGCGTTTGTAACACGGGAGATACTTTCTTGACAGAATTATCGGATGTGGAAGGTGATGTTGTGGATATGGAAGCCTATGCACAGGCAATGGTATGTCGTGCCAAAAACGTACCGTTTATATCGGTGAAATACGTAACGGATATCATAGGACAAAATTCCGTGAGGCATTGGGAGGAAAAATTGGCCGATGCACGGAAAAAACTGGGAGAGTTCTTTGAGGACCGTTCTCCTCTAACTCTTTCCCCGTAGGGAGGAGGACAGGTACGGACTCTATTGGTTTGGCAATAGAGAGAAGCGAATTTAATGCCTCCCCTCCTATGTGGGGAGGAGACGTGACGGGTTTCTATTTCAGCGTTCTGAATGACAAGATATGCCGGGTGACGCCCATTGCGATAAGAAACATCAGTATTTTTACCCCCATCAAAGGGATTAAGAAAAAGATACAATAGAGAACGCTTCCCCACATCAATAGCAGGGAGTAGATTTTCGCTCGTAGCGGAATGGCCTTGTTCTCGCGGAAATTGCGGATATAAGTGCCGAGGTATTTATGATTCAGCAACCATTGGTATAGACGAGGCGATCCTCTGAAATAGAGGGCGGCGGTGAGCAGCAAAAAAGGAGTTGTAGGCAGCAAAGGCAGGAATATGCCGATGAACCCCAGTACTAAGGAAATCGTTCCTAAAATGATATAAGCCGTTTTCATGCGGCAAATGTAGGAAAAATAATATAGATAATATGTATGCGAATAAAGTAAAGAAAGTGGTTGCCGTTCACGATCTTTCGGGAGTTGGGCGGGTTTCCCTGACAGTGGTTATCCCCATACTTTCCACAATGGGTTTTCAGGTATGTCCGTTGCCTACGGCTGTGTTGTCCAGCCATACTCAATATTCTCATTTCTCTTTTCTCGACTTGACGGACGAAATGCCGAAGATAATCTCTGAATGGAAGAAATTGGGAATGCAATTCGATGCTTTCTACACGGGATATTTAGGCTCTCCACGCCAAATACGCATTGTTTCTGATTTCATCAATGAATTTCGTCAGTCGGAAAGCTTGGTGGTGGTAGATCCGGTGTTGGGAGATAATGGACGGCTTTACGCGAATTTTGATACCTCCATGGTGAACGAGATGAGACATCTTATCACGAAAGCAGACGTTATTACTCCTAATCTGACGGAACTTTTCTACTTGTTGGATGTTCCTTATCAGGAGCAGAATACGGATGAAGAATTGAAGTCATATCTCCGGAAACTTTCCGGTTGCGGTCCTGAAGTGGTGATTATTACCAGTGTGCCGGTATTGGGTGATAAGCATAAGACTTCCGTATATGCTTATAACCGAAACGGAAACCGATATTGGAAAGTGACTTGCCATTATTTGCCCGCCCATTATCCCGGTACGGGCGATACCTTTACCAGTGTCATTACCGGTGCATTGTTGCAGGGCGACAGTCTGCCCATTGCTTTGGACCGTGCCACGCAGTTCATTATGCAGGGCATTCGCGCCACTTTCGGATATGAATACGATAACCGCGAGGGCATCCAGCTTGAAAAGGTATTGCATAATCTTGACATGCCAATTCAGATATCCAGCTACGAATTAATTGATTGAAAAAAAGAGTATGTGATATGAAAGAGAGAACTGATATGAAGAAGCAAATCTGTTTGCTATTGCTTCTGTACTGCAATTTGTTGGCTGTAATGGCACAGACTGCCGCCGATTCGCTGGCACTTGTTGAGGCAGACTGGCAGGTTGTTTCTTTGCAAAAAGGAATTCTTTATCGTAAAGCGGCATTTTCTTCCTTGTATGGAGTGCCGCAAGAAATTTCCATTTTTGAAATATCGCCGAAACATTATCGTATGGATGTACTTATCCATAATCCTAAAGAAGAGACGAGTATTGCCGCCCGTCGTTCGGGGGCTGTAGCTGCCATCAATGGTTCTTTTTTCGATATGAAGGTGGGCAATTCCGTTTGTTATTTACGCCATGATGGGGTTGTGGTAGATACAACCGCCACCGGTGCTCTATCGACAGTGTCGAATGGTGCGCTGCTTATACGAAAAGGGAAATTGCGGTTGATGTCTTGGAACAAACAAAAAGAAAAGACTTGCAAGCTGAAGCGGGGCACTGTGCTCGTTTCCGGTCCATTGATGTTGCTGGATGGAAAAAACTGTGATCTTTCTGCATGCAATTCGAACTTTGTAAAGACTAAGCATCCCCGCAGTGCCGTGGTTCTGACCGGAAACAAGAAGATCTTGTTGATCGTTGTCGACGGACGCAGGAAGGGAAAAGCAGAGGGGGTCAGTATTCCCGAACTAACCCACATGGTTCGCGTGTTGGGCGGGAAAGATGCGTTGAATCTGGATGGGGGAGGTTCTTCCACTCTTTGGAGTGCTTCCTTGCCAGATGAAGGCATTGCGAATACGCCTTCGGGCAAGGTCGAACGCAAGGTGGCAAATTCTCTTTGTGTGTACGAATAAGTTATGGGAAGAAAGCGAACAATATTTCGATAGCCGAAAAAGGAAGCCATAGGAAAACAGATAAAAAAGAAAAGTTGACTTATAATCTGGTAGAAACTGATTATGCACATTTAATTGTAAAGATGTAGACTAATTCAATCGTAATTATGAAAGTAGGTTTATTTATTCCTTGTTATATCAATGCTATCTATCCCGGTGTAGGGGTAGCAGCGTATAAGTTGTTGAAGAGCTTGGGGGTGGACGTAGATTACCCGTTAGACCAGACGTGCTGCGGACAACCTATGGCGAATGCCGGTTTTGAGGAAGAAGCTTCCGGACTTGCCCGTCGTTTCAACGATTTATTTAAAGAGTATGATTACATAGTCGGTCCTTCGGCCAGCTGTGTGGCGTTTGTCAAGCTGAACCATCCCGACATTCTGGCAAAAGAAGGACATCGCTGTGAGAGTGCCGGCAAAATATACGACCTTTGCGAGTTTGTGCACGACATTATAAAACCTGCAACACTGAATGCCCGTTTTCCCCATAAGGTCAGTATCCATAACAGTTGCCACGGTGTACGCGAACTTTCTCTTTCTTCTCCGAGCGAGCGCAATATACCTTATTATAATAAGTTGCGCGATTTACTCCGGATGGTTCAGGACATCGAGATTTTTGAACCGGAGCATGTGGATGAGTGCTGCGGGTTTGGAGGAATGTTTGCCGTTGAGGAGCAGGCAGTGTCTGTGTGCATGGCCAAAGATAAGATAAAACATCACATGGAGACCGGTGCAGAGTTTATAACGGGTGCCGACAGTTCCTGTCTGATGCACATGCAGGGTGTTATAGAACGTGAGAAGTTGCCGGTCAATACTATTCATTTTGTAGAAATATTAGCGTCAGAGTTATGAGTACCAAACATTCAAAGGCTGCCGAGAACTTTCAGAAGAATACTGCAATGGCGGCGTGGCACAACGAAACTTTATGGATGGTTCGTGCCAAAAGAGACAGAATGAGTAAGGAAATCCCTGAATGGGAAGACTTGCGTGAGCAGGCTTGTCGGCTGAAACTCTACTCCAATAGTCATTTGGAAGAACTGCTGTTGGAGTTTGAAAAGAATGCAACAGCCAATGGCGCTATCGTTCATTGGGCAAAAGATGCTGCCGAATACCGTGAGATTATTTATGGGATACTCCTCAGTCATAATGTAAAGCATTTTGTGAAAAGCAAGTCCATGCTTTCTGAAGAGTGCGAACTAAATCCTTTCCTATTGGAGAAAGGTATCGATGTAGTGGAAACAGATTTGGGCGAGCGTATTTTGCAATTGATGCATCTTCCTCCCAGCCATATTGTGATGCCTGCCATCCATATCAAGCGCGAGCAAGTTGGCGAATTGTTTGAAAAAGAGATGGGAGCGGAAAAAGGAAATTACGACCCGACGTACCTGACACATGTTGCCCGTAAGAACCTGCGTGATATCTTTCTGAATGCAGAGGCAGCCATGACGGGAGCTAATTTTGCGGTGGCATCAACCGGTGACATTGTGGTTTGTACCAACGAAGGAAATGCCGATATGGGTACTTCTTGTCCCAAACTGAATATAGCGGCTTTCGGTTTGGAGAAGATTGTGCCGGACATGGATGCATTGGGTGTATTTACCCGTTTGCTTGCCCGTTCGGGTACGGGACAGCCGATAACCACCTATACTTCCCACTATCGTTATCCGCGTGAGGGAGGTGAACACCACATCATCATTGTGGATAATGGCCGGAGTTCCATTCTGGCTCATCCCGATCATATAAAGACATTGAACTGCATACGCTGTGGTGCTTGCATGAATACTTGCCCGGTCTATCGTCGCAGTGGGGGATATTCCTATACTTACTTTATCCCCGGTCCTATCGGCATCAATTTGGGCATGGCTCACGAGCCGGAGAAATATTACGATAATCTTTCCGCTTGTTCCTTGTGCCTGTCCTGTTCCAATGTATGTCCGGCCAAAGTGGATTTGGGCGAGCAGATTTATAAATGGAGGCAGGTGTTGCCGGATATAGGCAAGGCCAATCCGACAAAGAAGCTGATATCCGGCGGTATGAAAATATTGATGGAGCGCCCTGCTTTGTTCAATGCGGCTTTGTGGGCGGCCCCGGCGGTGAATCATTTGCCGCGTTTCATGGTGTATAATGATTTGAACGACTGGGGAAAAGGGCGTGAACTCCCGAAATTTGCGAGTGAGTCGTTCAATGAGATGTGGAAGAAAAACAAAGTTCAGGGAAAGGGGAAAAGAGATGAGCAGTAAAGAAGAAATTTTAGCCGATATCCGTAAAAATACGAAAAGACGATACGATTATCCGGTGTATAGTATCCATACAACAGTCTATCCGGATAAGACAACCAAGTTCCTTGAAGTAAGTGATTTAGTTGGTGGAGAAGCTATACTTCTGGAGGAGAGGCAGGATATTAATGATGTGATTTGTGAAAAATATCCCACGGCCAAAAGCATTGTTTCAAACATGGATGAGATTACATGTGCTACTTTGAACCCGGATGTTTTGGAGAATGCCGTTGAATTGAATGGCATCGAAGTAGCCGTAGTGAAGGGTGAACTGGGAGTTGCCGAGAACGGTGCAGTATGGATTTCTCAGTCGGTGAAGCATAAAGCCCTATATTTCATTGCAGAGAAGTTGGTGATTGTACTCGACCGGAATCGGATTGTCAACAACATGCACGAGGCTTACGGGCAACTGAAGAACGAGCAGTATAAATTCGGCGTATTTATCTCCGGGCCATCCAAAACCGCAGATATTGAACAGGCATTGGTGATGGGGGCGCACGGGGCAAGAGATGTACTGGTTATTTTGACATAAAAAAAGAAAGTGTTTTTGGAATACACTTTCTTAATCTTTGCACGGGAGGAGAGGCTCGAACTCCCGACACCCGGTTTTGGAGACCGATGCTCTACCAACTGAGCTACTCCCGTGTTTGTGGCTGCAAAGGTAATTGAAACTTTCAAATACACAAACAACCTATCCGGTTATTTTCTGGAGGAAGTTGCTTATAACATCTGTAGGTCTTGATACATAATATGATAAGGTGTCGCTTTTTTTTCTAATGCAAGCGGATAGGCTCTTGAAGAAGAAGGCATCCGGTAGAGACGCATCGGACGATTCTCAAAGAGAAACTCTGTGAAGTCGCCCACTTTAGGCTTTTCAATGGAGAACTGAAGACAAAGGACTTCAGTGGCTTTTTCGCCGGTAGTGACGATAGCCTTGCATCCCGGCAACCGATGTAGCAAGTTGGGGATATCTGTGGGCTGCACCACTTCCAGAAACTTATCGGAAGCATTGTCTTGCAAACGGCGCACAGCCGTTGCTGTATCGAATAGGGCAATGCCTTTCTCTTGCAGGAAGTCGGTAAGGCGCTCTTTATAGAAGGTTTTTCGAGCTTTGTCCACGAAATAATCCTTGTCATTGAAAAACACGAGGCCGGTAATGCGCCACATGTCATTTCCCCAATTGGGGTAGTAGAAGTCCATCGACCACCGTTTCTTTTGCGGTGGAAAACTCCCCAGCATCAGCAGGCGTGCATTGCCGGGGAGGAAAGGTTCAAAAGGATGTTGCTCTATTTCCATCATTGCACATTTGGTTGTTTCGTCTGCAAAAATACAGATTATTTCGGATAATGTGCTATTCGTTAATCTCCAGATTAGTCATCTTGTCGGTGATTCGGAAAGGAAAGTCGGGATACTCATATAGATGGAATCGTGATTCGGTTTCGCCTTGTGTATAGTTCCAAATGGTAGCATATTCCTCTATGTCTTCTCCTATGGTTTGTAGTTGGCGCAAGTAAGAAGCGATGGATTTGTTCTCCACAATATATACTTGTCCCAATCGGTCTATAATCGGGCTATGGCGTCGTGTGCTGTCATGGTCGAAACACAGAATACGCTTACCTTCGGTGGTGATGCCGACCATCCGGAAAGTCATGCTTTTCCCGATAGCGGGCAGGTTAAGTACATTCCTGTCGGTAGCAAGGAAAGGCAAATGGTGCGTTTTCAGAAAGCGTCGGATGTAGGCAGCCGGGTCATGAATGTTTTCGAGCGTTGTCGATAAGTTATAGGCATCCTCTTTGGATAGTTTCCCGAAACGTTTCTCTTCCAGTTGCTCCTGTACGGAACGGCTGTTCGGAGCAAATACGGCATTGTTTTCCTCAAATCCTTTTACGGAGAAAGTGTAATAGGACACCACTCCCAGTTGGTTCAGTACTTGGCGCAAACGGGTGGTATGTCCTCGTCGGGAAGCTGCTACGTTATATACCAACTGATTGTCGATGAGCCATCCTGCCGTCAATAACTTCCGTATTCCTTCCGCAGCTTCGGGAGTCACTTCCAATGGTGTCTGGAAATGGGTTTGGATGATGAATTGCCGAATGCCTATGGCAGAGGCTTTCTCTTTGAATTCTCGTAAAATTTCTACCAGTTCGTCGTTAATGCGCATAGGTAGATAGGCAGGGAGGCGTGAACCGAGGCGGATGCGTTGTAATTCCGCATACTTTTCTCCTTCAGTGCGTTGCTGATTCGCTTTCCGTTTACGGACAGCCATACGATATACCGCTTCTAAAATGTGGTGCAGTGTTTTGTTCTGACTCATCAGGGCATCTCCGCCGGTGATGAGAATATCGCGTAGTTGTGTGTCCTCTTCGAAATAATTCATCAGTCGCCGTAGCTTCTTTTCCCAGCTTTCTTTTGGATGCAGTGCATCAAATTCAAAGTTTAGACGCTGGCTTTGAAAGTCGTACATGCGCTGGCAAGATGCGCATAATCCACCACAGGCACGTCCCATTGTGTCGGGAATGAGAATGGCTACCTCCGGATAGCGGCGATGAATATTATGACCATCAGGAAGCAACCAGCCGGCAGCATTGGGTTTTCCGGTTTCTACCATATCTTCGCGTTCCCAAGCGCGGATATGACCGTAGGTCTCTACCAGCTGGGGTGAGTATAGGATATAACTGCGCAGGGCTTCATCATCATACCCTCCGTTTGTGCAATTCAGCAGTGACAGGTAATAGGGTGTTGCAAAAAAAGGCATCCCTTTTTTGCGTGCTTTAGAAAGCAGATACATGGTTTCGACAGACAAGGAATTACCAAGAAAGCGGTTCAATTCCGTAGGAGTTTTCACTGCCATGGCAAGATGAAAACGAAAGTCATTCCACCATTCGTTGACGAGACGGAACTTCTCATCATAACTGATACCGTCTGCAAAATGAAAACGTGAGGTCGGATGCTTCCGGTGTTCAATTTTTTGTACCAGTGCATGCAGAATGCGCTCTTTGTTCTTGGTGCGAATCTGTTGTACGTCTTCGTCCAATCCCGTAGGCCATCGTTCTGTCAGTGACTTTATTTTTTGAGCGGAAGGCAGAGGTATTGAGGGGTGCTGAAGACGTCTGAATTGTTGGAACAAGTCGATGAACACATCCGTCTCCATCTCTTCTTCCCACTGCCTTGTAAGAAAGGCGTGCAGCAGAGACAAGGTTGATATCGTCAGTTGTGTCCCGGTAGATAGTTCGTGAACCTCTTGTCCGTCAAATTCAATCAAGAGTCGAATTTGCTTGCCGGCCTCACTTTCTACTTCCGGATGAGCGGCTATGTATTCCGATAACCTGGTCTTGAAAGTTGTAGCATGCTCGCTTCGTACAGCGATATCGACCAGTTCGGGCAATTCATGCCGATAAAGTTGTTCCAGTTGTGAGAGAGTGAGTGCAAGCATTTTCTTTTGTTTCATAAGCAGTTGTTTTTTGAAGTTAATAATTATGTGGGGCTGATGAGATAGGATGACTTGTATACAAGCCGAAGCCCCTGCATTCCATGAAAGGGAATAATATACTTTGCTAAAAGTACTAAAAAAGGCGAGAAAGAAACTTCTCGCCTGCATGCTTATGAAAAAAATTAGAGTTCTTTTTCTTTTGCTAACAAAGAACCCTCAGGAAGGAGACTTTCTTATTTCTGCTCCGTATTTTTAGGTTTCGGTTCTTTCTTGGCAAGCATCACTATGTTATATACATATTCAGACATCCATTCTTCCGAATATCCCAAACGTTCTTTATATTGGCGTACAGACATGGCTGTTTTGTGTACATCGTCTTTTTTCCATATATTTTTGGTGCAGACGTCGTGCACGGTCTTTTCGGTCATGTTGCGCAATGCCCCTTTGAAGAAAGAAGGCAGGCGGAACTTCCATTGCATCAGGTTGCCCATAAGCATCATCAGGTCGTTGGAAAAGCCTTGATACATGAAAAGGTAGCCTTGTACGTCATTTTGTGTGCGGCAGTGTTTCTTCACGGAAGCATCTATTTCTTTGAAAAAGTTCTCGCTGATGCTGTAGTCCTGCATCAGCATTTTGCGCGAGGCTGCCTTTTCTGCTTGTCCCAAACGTCCTCCTTGTGTCGGGATTTTGAACAGACGCTTGAAATTGGCCACATCAGGAATGAAACGTATGTTGGTGATGCCCAAATTGGCGGCTATCACAGACTGGAAATAGACGCGTGTCAGCGAAACGAAGTCTTCCACGTTTTTGGAAGATGTCTCTCCGGCATTTTTGTTGAATAGTTTGGTAAATATACCCATATTACGTATGATTTATGATTTGTAATTTATAATTGCCGCAGCAATTGCGATTGCAAAAGTACGAAATAAGTTGATTCTCACCAGCACTCCGAGATTTTTTATCTCTCTTTTTTTAAGGTGATTATTTGTGAAAACAGAACTGTGAAACAGAAAGGCCTTTCTCGAAATAGAGCTGCAAGAATTGCCGTGTCTTCCTTTATTTCAGTTTGAAAAGAAACTTATGTCCTTCGAATACCGGCTCTACTATGTCATACCGTATAAATTGGGCCAGCAAATGTTCGGCAGCATGTCGGGAGAGATGTGACAGTCGGCAGTATCGGTTTAAAGATAATCGGCCGTTTTCTTTCAGAAGGTCGAGCAACAGTTGTTCTCGTTCTGTATATTCTATCAGTTCTCCTTTTGAATTTCCTTTTTGCTTCCAGACACGCAAATGAATGGGAGTGGCCAGAATGTTTTCGTCTTTGATGCGAAGATAAGCAAGGTGTTTTCCCGCTTCATTTTTGGCATATATAGGCTTTTGTTCGCTTTCGTCTATCTTCACAACCAGAATGGTTCGTCCTTCCGGATGATAGGTCTGTGTGTGGAAGTTCACCTCAGGGTGGCAATACAATTTTGCGGCTGCTTCTATCATATATTGTTCTTCATCAGAACGTACACCGGCAATTTTTCCATTGTCTTTCACTCCGATAAGCAGTCGTCCTCCTTCCGTATTGGCAAAGGCGGATAACGTTTTGGCAATCTTTCGGGCATCGGAGATTTCGAACTTGAAGTCCTGTTGCTGATGCTCCCCTTCGGCTATCAGGGCACGTATATATTCAGTATCGGTAAGCGTTTTCATGTCTGCAAAAGTATGGAAAAAACGTGTAAAAGCCCCTTATAGCACTGTTTTTACCGATTATTTCAAAAAAAGTATCGTTTTTCTGTATTTATTTCGAGAAAGAATGTATTTTTGCCAGACATTATTAACGAAGTAATTAAAAGTATTATGAAAGAATTAGTTGAGAAAGTGGCAGAATTGTATGCTGCATTTGAAAAAGATGCAAAAGCACAGTTGGAAAATGGTAACAAAGCTGCCGGAACACGTGCGCGCAAGGCCTCCTTGGAAATTGAGAAAGCAATGAAGGCTTTCCGTAAAGCATCTCTGGAAGCTGCGAAGTAAGCGAAGAAAAAGCAAGAAAATGCTGTGAAAGACTGCCATAATAATCGGCGGTCTTTTTTGTTTTGAGAGGTTTTATTACTACATTTGGCACGATAGAAAGATGGATGAACGTGTACTTGGAAAATTGAAGATACTGGCTGAGTCGGCAAAGTATGACGTCTCTTGCTCCTCCAGCGGTACAGTGCGCTCCAATAAGGCGGGCACACTGGGTAATACTGTGGGCGGTTGGGGAATCTGTCATAGCTTTGCCGAAGACGGGCGTTGCATCTCATTGCTCAAAGTGATGCTCACTAATTATTGCATCTACGATTGTGCTTACTGTATCAACCGCCGTAGCAACGACCTGCCGCGTGCCACGCTTTCGGTAACCGAACTTGTGGAGCTTACGATGGAATTTTATCGCCGAAACTATATCGAAGGATTGTTTTTGAGCAGTGGTGTGGTGCGCAATCCGGACTACACGATGGAACGGCTGGTGCGTGTGGCCAAAGACTTGCGTGTGGTTCATCGTTTTAACGGCTATATTCATCTGAAGAGTATTCCCGGTGCCAGCCGTGAGTTGGTGAATGAAGCCGGATTGTATGCCGACCGTCTCAGTGTCAACGTAGAAATACCGAAAGAAGAGAATCTGAAGATGCTGGCTCCCGAGAAAAATCATGAGAGTGTCTATGCGCCGATGCGATACATTCAACAGGGAGTTTTAGAAAGTTCGGAGGAACGTAAGAAACACCGTCATGCTCCTCATTTTGCTCCTGCAGGACAAAGCACTCAGATGATAGTGGGGGCTACTGCCGAGACGGATAAGGATATATTGCATCTTTCGTCGGCATTGTATAAGAAACCTTCCATGCGTCGCGTCTACTATTCGGGCTACGTCTCTGTGAATACATATGACAAGCGTCTGCCGGCATTGAAGCAACCGCCTTTGGTACGTGAGAACCGCCTCTATCAGGCCGATTGGCTGATGCGTTTTTATCAATTCAAAGTAGAAGAAATTGTGGATGACGCTTATCCCGATTTGGATTTGGAGATTGATCCTAAACTATCTTGGGCCTTACGGCATCCTGAACAATTTCCTGTTGACGTGAATAAAGCGGATTATGAAATGTTGCTCCGTGTGCCGGGCATCGGAGTGAAGTCGGCACAACTGATTGTAGCTTCCCGCCGCTTCTCCAGAATAGGGTTTTATCAACTGAAGAAGATGGGGGTGGTAATGAAAAAAACACAATATTTTATTACTTGCTGCGAACTGCCGATGCGTACAGTGAACGAATTGACGCCTCAAGGTGTGCGCAGCTTGTTGCTGCCCAAGTCTCGAAAGACGAAAGGGGAGGACGGACAATTGCTGCTGGATTTCAAGTAAGGGATGTTTTCTTTATTATTTTGACACAGCTCGTTGCTGAAAATCCGAATAAACTCAAAAACATTTCTATAAAGACTAAGAATTGAAATGAACATCTTTTTCTTCGACCGGACTTTCGAGGGGCTGCTGACCGCTGTTTTCGATGCTTATGTGCGTCGCATTTTTCCTGATATACTGCTTGGAGAAGAAGAACCCTTGCCTTTGTTTTACGACGAAACATTTACGGTGATTACCGATGCAGAGAAAGCTGCCCGTGTGTGGAAAGGACTGGAAAAGAAACTTTCGGCTTCTGCTCTTGGCTGTTTGGCACAGTGCTGGTTGGCAGAAGAGCCGGAAACTCCGATACTGCTGTTTCGTTATATTCGCAAGGCAATAGATGTACCTCGTTCTATCGAGACCAATTTTGCCGATCCTGATGTGTTGGAATTTTCGCGCATGTGGAAGCGTGTGGACTGGGAGCGTGTACGTTTGCTGCAATTTATCCGCTTTCAGAAAGCGGCGGACGGAACATTCTTTGCTGCCGTAGAGCCGGAAAAGAATGCTTTACCTCTTGTAATCGACCATTTCCGTGACCGGTTCGCCGACCAACCTTGGCTGATATACGACATCAGGCGCGCCTACGGTTATTACTACGATTTAAGGCAAGTGCGTAGAGTGACTTTCGATGAAGACAGTTGCGAGGCACATCTTGTCACCGGTATGCTTGATGAGAGTTTGATGGATAAGGACGAAAAACTTTTTCAATCTCTTTGGAAGGCCTATTTCAAGGCCATTTGTATCAAAGAACGCCTTAATCCCAAAAAACACAGGCAAGATATGCCCGTGTGTTATTGGAAGTATCTGACGGAGAAACAGCAATAGTAACTAATTCATTTTTATTGATGTATGCATATCTGCTATCCTAATTATAACACTATTTATCTGTTGTAATCCGATAGAACCGGCAGAGTTTTCTTCTCAAGCCCATCTGTATTATGGGTATGATTCATAGATATTAAAAATATCTTTTGAAGCTGAACCTCCTTATTGTATAGTGAAGAACTTATATCATTTAGAGTGTTTTCTTCTATATGAGTTATTCTATCTATAATTTCTTGTTTTCTCCAAAGAATATAGTTCATTCTAAAAGCAAATTCTTTTGAAAAATATAATCAAATATTCCTCTTAAAAAGCAAAGAAAAAAAGATGTGATTGTCTTAGTCCTATACTGATCCTACATCAGTCGTATACTCATCCTGCATCAGTCGTATACTCATCCTACCCCCTCTCAGAAGATGCTCTGGCGTGGGTATTCTTTCCTCCGTTTTTTTTGTCGGGAATGGATTTGAAATGGTAAATAAATTTGTCGAGTGCCATTGCTGCTTTTCTCTTTGAAAAGAAATCCGTCATCAACCTTGTTTTTTGTTTATGACGAAGCATTACGGCTGTATCGTTTCTATTCCGATTTTACCTAAAGTGTCTTATGGATAAAATGAGTGTCTTGTCTCTTATCCTACCACTTTTAATATCTACTTTTTTGTACGTGCAGGAATAAAAGAATATATTTGTGCAGTTTTTTCCATCTGTTTTACGAAGTCTCGAATATCGTTCATTCGTGTTTCTTGCAGATACATGTAGGGCGGGGGAATGTATTTGTTCAATTCTTTACACTAAGACAGGCAGATGATAGCGTGCAAATGGAACGTGTAACTATATAATAAAAACAGTGTATTTATGAAGAAAGTGATTATCAACTCGTATGAGGAATTTGAAAAGCTGGTAGGCCGGCAAATCGGTGTTTCGGATTATGTAGATCTTCCTCAGGAACGCATCAATCTTTTTGCCGATGCAACATTGGACCATCAATGGATTCATGTAGATGCAGAACGCGCCAAGGTAGAGAGTCCTTTCAAGAGCACCATTGCACATGGATATCTCACTTTGTCGATGTTGCCCTACCTGTGGAGTCAGATTATTGAGGTGAATAATCTGAAGATGATGATAAACTATGGCATGGATAAGATGAAATTCGGTCAGGCCGTGTTGTCGGGGCAGCGCATTCGTTTGGTGGCTGATTTGCACTCCTTGTCCAATTTGCGTGGGGTGGCAAAGGCAGAAATTAAGTTTGCTATTGAGATTGAGGGAGAGAAGAAAAAAGCACTCGAAGGCATAGCCGTTTTTTTATACTACTTCAACTAAAACTTTCTCTCCATAGGTGGCGGATGGCTGCTATGGGATGATATAGCAGCATCCGCGGACCGGAATATCGCATAATTGCCCGCATCCGCTCTTTCATTTCCGGTTTATAGCAATGCACGGTGCAGAGCCTGCAAGTCGGTTTCTTTTCTTCGAAAGGGCAACGGGAAAGACGGGCATGTGCATATTCCAATGTCTTCCGGCATTGCTGACATAGCTTACGGTTTCCCTCTTTCTGCCTGCAATACAGCCGTACCATCTGCTCTATGGTCTTTTTTTCCTCTTCGATGCGAGATAACATACGAGATACTATCGGTAGTGATTTAAATGATAGAGCAAATATAGAACTTTATTTTGATTGCGGAGAATGAGGAATTGTCTTGATTTTGTTTTATATTCGTTTTCTCAAACCGTCATTTATGGACAAAGACATTTTCAGGCAAGAAGTTTACGACATAGTTGCCGCCATTCCTCCGGGCTGTGTGTTGACGTACGGGCAAATAGCTTACCTGATAGGTAAACCTCAATATTCCCGTATGGTGGGGCATGCCATGCACAATGCTCCTTCGGAGTTGCATTTGCCTTGTCATCGGGTGGTGAACAGTCAAGGACGACCGGCACCTTACTGGATGGAACAAAGAGAATTGCTTGAAGCCGAGGGTGTGAGATTTAAAAAGAATGGATGTGTAGACATGAAACAGGCGCAGTGGGAATTTATGAAAGAATAAATAGAATGGAAAAATGAAATTTATAGGTGCACATGTATCGGCAAGCGGCGGAGTTGAATGGACTCCCGTCAATGCCCATGAGATAGGGGCAAATGCTTTTGCCCTGTTTACTAAGAATCAGCGTCAGTGGGTGGCAAAGCTCCTGACAGACGAGAGTATCGAACTGTTTAAGGAGAATTGCGTGAAGTATGGCTTGGATGCCTGCCACATTCTGCCCCACGACAGCTATCTGATAAATCTGGGACATCCGGAAGCAGAGGGGCTGGAGAAGAGCCGTGCTGCTTTCTTGGACGAAATGCAGCGTTGCGAGCAACTGGGATTGCGCATGCTGAACTTCCACCCCGGCAGTCATTTGAATAAGATTTCCGTAGAAACATGTCTGGACAGAATAGCAGTGTCCATCAACATTGCTTTGGAGAAGACACGGGGCGTGACCGCCGTCATCGAAAACACGGCCGGTCAGGGGAGCAATATAGGGAATGAGTTCTGGCATCTGAAGTATATCATCGACCGTGTGGACGACAAGTCGCGTGTAGGTGTTTGTCTGGACACCTGCCACACTTATACTGCTGGTTATGACATTGTGAATGAATACGACAAAGTGTTTGATGAATTTGAAACAGCAGTAGGCTTTCATTATCTTCGTGCCGTTCACCTGAACGACTCCAAGAAGCCTTTGGGAAGCCGGGTAGACCGGCATGACAGCATAGGCAAAGGATTGATCGGACTTGATTTCTTCAAACGTTTCATGACGGATACCCGTTTTAACGATATGCCGGTTGTTCTGGAAACGCCCGATGAATCGCTTTGGGCAGAAGAAATCAGGATGCTGAGGAGTTTTGAGTAAGAGCGGAAAGATGTAAGTCTCTCATTTTCGGCCTGCCTTTTGCCTTAAAAACAAATGATGGGAGTATATAGAATATTTTAAGCGCAGAAGATGCAAGTGTTCCTTTTAAGGGAATAACAGCGTCTTCTGCGTTTTTGGTATTGGAGAGTAAAAGTTGTATATTGCTTTGCCGTGATTTCTCGTACTTTAAGTATCTCCTGCAGATGTTTATTAAACGGTTTTACTGCTTTTACTAAAGGTTCTCTTTATTTTTTTTAGTAATAAATAGTTACTTGTTTAATAGTGGAATATATTCTTCATATCCTTTTTCTTTCATTTTTTCCTTGGGAATAAACAGTAAGGCCGCGCTGTTGATGCAATATCTCATTCCACCCTTTTCTTTGGGGCCGTCGTTGAATAGATGTCCCAAATGAGTATCGCCTGTTTTACTGCGTACTTCCGTACGAATCATGCCGTGTGAGTGATCAGCTTTTTCCGTTATGAGAGATTTGTCTATGGGTTTGGAAAAACTCGGCCAACCGCAACCGGAATCGAATTTGTCGGTGGAAACAAACAGCGGTTCCCCCGTGGTGATATCCACATAAATACCGTCTCTCGACTCATTCCAATATTCGTTGTTGAAAGGTGTTTCGGTAGCATTGTTGCGCGTCACGTTATATTGCATTGGGGTGAGTTTTTTCTTTAGAGAAGCGTCATCCATACGGGTATATCTCTTCTTTGGGGAAGGGGCAGGGTTTGCCTCTTTGGCTGCTTGGAATAATCTTTTCGGGATATGGCAATATCCGTCGGGATGTTTGTCTAAGTAATCCTGATGATACTCTTCGGCCGGGAAATAATTTTCCAAGGGCTTGTACTCCACAGCAATCGGTTTGGTATGTTTCGCGGCAAGCCGGTTTATCGAGGCCTTTATGAGAGGCTCGTCCGCTTTATCGGTATAATAAATACCCGTGCGGTACTGCGTGCCCGCATCATTTCCTTGCTTATTGACACTGATGGGGTCGATTGTTTCGAAAAACAGCTCCAGCAACATTTCCGGGGTGAGCTGCTTGGGGTCATATTCCACTTTCACGGTTTCAACAAATCCTGTTTTTCCCGTCGATACGGTTTGGTAGTCGGGATGGCTGCCCTTGCCGTTGGCATAGCCGACTTCTGTCTTAATCACGCCGCGGATTTGTTTCAGGTAATGCTCCGTACCCCAGAAACATCCTCCGGCCAGATAGATTTCCTTTTTCACGTTTTTAACTTCTTTCGTCATATCTTTTTTCTTTTGTAAGGTTTGGGGGCTTGCAAAAACAAGAGAGAAAGCCCCAAGCAAGAGAATTGCAATACTTAATGTTTTCATTGTTTATCTGATTATATTTGTTGAAGTGATTTAAACTAATTGATCAAATGATAAACAGCGTACTAATAGCTAAAATTGTTATATTATGGGTGAGCAAACTCATTCATAACAACAT
>NZ_SLXB01000036.1 GCF_004342845.1 Prevotella heparinolytica
TTATACCCTGACGACACCCACTAACCACTATTATCCATGAAATCTTATCGAACCATCAAAAGAATACGGGCGGCGGAATTCCGCAAGAGTTGCCTTATAAACATCGACATGACGGGCGCATCGCCCACAGCCTACGACCGCTCGGCCTTGATATTGCACGCCATATACCCTCAACTGCCGTTTCGGCACGTGACCGGCGAAGACGGAATGACACGGCCGATGGTGACGGACATCCCGCAGAAAATCATACTCGAGGTGTGCTGCAGGTACAGGTTAGTGGAATCTGCGGTAAAATCCATGTCGGATTTATTATATATATGATGTCCGATAGGTCGGGGTAGTACATAGGATTGACCTTAGACTGTGTATGGGCAAGTCCTTTATGGTATGAGCGGCAGTTGCAGCTCTTGTCCTTTCTTCAGTGTGTACCCCTTCTGATAAACCTGCACTTTCAGCGTCTCGCCTGCCGTGAGCAGGATGCGTATCTCCTTGCCTATGCGCAGGTGCAGCGTACGTCCCCGGTAGTTGACTTTGAAAGAATAGCTGTTCCACTTCTGCGGCACGACAGGCGAGAAACTCAACATATCGCTCTGTACCTGCATGCCTGCAAAACCCCGTACGATAGCGAGCCATGCGCCCGGCATACTGGTGATGTGCAGGCCTTGGTGGGCTTCGTTGTTATAGTCGTCCAAGTCGAGCCGTGTGGCATGTACGAAGAGCCGGTAGGCCTTTTCCACTTCGCCGATGCGGGCGGCGAGGGTAGCGTGGATGTGCGGTGACAGCGAGGATTCGTGCACCGTCATGGGTTCGTAGAACTCGAAGTTGCGGCGTACGGTCTGCGTATCGAAATTGAAGTAATAGAGATAAAGCCCGAGCAACACATCGCTTTGCTTGATGTAGCAGGAGCGCAGGATGCGGTCCCACGACCAGTGCTGATTGATGGGACGCTCTTCGGCAGGGATGCTGTCGGCACTTTCCAGCACCTTGTCCATATAACCGTCGTTCTGGACGAAGATGCCCCGTTCCGCATCTTCCGGCAGATACATCTGTTCGATGATTTCTTTCCAGCGCTTGCTCTCTTCGGCCCGGTCGAACCGGGTGGTGCGGCAGATGTGGGCATACCGCTCGGGATATTCCCGCTCGATGATTTCCAGAAAGCGGAGGGTCATCCTGAGGCATTGTATGCAGGAGTAGTTGGTGTACCAGTTGTTGTTCACGTTGTTCTCATATTCGTCCGGCCCGGTGACACCCAGAATGACGTACTTCTGCTTCGGTTGCGAGAAAGAGACCCGTTGGCTCCAGAAGCGGCTGACGGCAATCATCACTTCCAGGCCATAGCAGGCGATGTAGTCCATCGAGCCGGTCAGCATGGCGTGCTGGGCAATGGCGTAGACGATGATGTTGTTGCGGTGTATCTCCTCGAAAGTTATTTCCCACTCGCTGTGGCACTCTTCGCCGTTGTTGGTCACTTGCGGAAAAAGTGCGGCTCCATCCTTGAAGCCCAGTTTGCGGGCATTGTCTATGGCTTTGGACAGGTGGTTGTAGCGGTAAATCAGCAGGTTCTTCGTAATCTCCTTGGGGGTGGAGAGCAGGAAGAAAGGCACGCAGCACAACTCGGTGTTCCAATAAGTGTTTCCGCCGTACTTCTCGCCCGTGAAACCTTTGGGGCCGATGTTCAGGCGCGGGTCGTCTCCGCGGTAGGTCTGGTGCAGCTGGAAGATGTTGTAGCGGATGCCTTGCTGCACTTCCGGGTCGCCTTCGATGGAGACGTCCGTTTCGTCCCAGATGCTTTGCCAAGCTTGCTTATGCTCGTCGAGCAGGGCATCCCAGCCCATCTGCCCGGCTTTGTGGGCTTGGGTCACGGAGGTGTCTACCAGTTCGCTCCGTTCGTTGTAGAGCGAGGAACTGATAGCGGTGTATTTGATGAGCGTTACGCGGTCGCCGGGTTTTACGTCGGCGCCTACGCTGAAGCCCGTCTGCTTCTCCTTTTCTATGCGTATGGGGATGGCCACGGCCTCCTTGCCGTTCTTGAAGAGCCGGTAGGTCATGGCATAGCACACCTGCGCGTCTTCCCGCCGGGTCTGGGTCCAGAGGTAGGCACAATCGCCGGCAAAGCCGGACCGCAGGATGTTCCATATTTTAATGTCAGGGTGGTCGGCGTCGTCCACAATGCCGGCATCGAGTATGGGCACGAGCGAGATTCTTCCGGCGTAGTTGACGGACGAAACGCTGTATTTGATGAGGCTGAGTTCGGGACGAGCCATGTTGGCGATGTGCTCCACATGGATGCGGAGCTTGTTCCCTTGTGGGGAGGTGACCTCCATGTCGCGATAGGAAATGCCCTCCTTCATGTCGAGGCGGCGGGTGAAGCTGTCCACATCCCATACGGCTGCGTCCAGCTCTTCGTTGATGAGGCGCAGGTTGATGCGGCTCCAGTCGGCTGCTTTGGGAATGCGGGTGTAGTAGTGGGGGAATCCGTTCTTCCACCATTCCACGCGAGTTTTGTCTAAAAAAGTGACGCCTGCCACGAATGAGGCACGATAACTGTCGCTGCCGTAGGGCTCTTCAAAATATCCCCGTTGCCCGAACCGCCCGTTGCCAAGACTGAATATGCTTTCAGACATCCGTTGACGGTCGGGGTGGAAGCCCTCTTCGATGATGTTCCATTCATCGGTTTTGAGATATTTCTTCATCGCTGTGTGTTTTCTAAGGTTATCGCCGTAAAGATAAACAATATGCGGTAATCAAAGAAGAAAAAAGCGGACGAAATTTGAAACGGGGGAGGCCGGGTGCCGGAAGAGCACCGGGGAAGGCGTCGTTCTTCGGTGTCGAACGATGCGTTCCCCGGTGTGGAACGGGGTGTTCCTCGGTGTCGGGCAACATCCCCGTGCGGAAGCGTTTCTGAGGCCGATGTCAGCCTGCTTTTTCTGTTTCCGCTTCTTTGATTAAATATACACAAAAGGCGCCGATGATCAGCATCATGCCCGCCATCACCAACATGTTGATTTCGGGAGGCAGCGCCCCTTCGGGGGTGAACAAGGCGAGGATGCTTCCACCCAGAGCGGCTGCCACAATCTGCGGGATGCAGATGGTGCCGTTGAACAGTCCGAGATAAGTGCCCATATGTCCGCCGCTCAGTGCGTTGGTCAGGATAGTGAACGGCAATGCCAGCATGGCGGCCCATGCGCAACCTATGAGCAAGAAAGAGACGAAGAGCAGATAGGGATGGTGCATGAAGTAGGTGGATATGAAACCTATACCGCCCAGCACGAGGCTGAGGGAGTAGATGAAGCGGCGGTCTTTGAACATCGGGATGCAGATGGCCCAAAGCACGGAGCCGATGGCCTGCACGGCAAAGAGCACGCCCACCCAGTTGGCGGCTTCCTGATATTGCAGGCTCTTGGTGTCGAGAATCACTTTGCTCACACCGTCCACCAGATGCGATACGGTCGGTGCATCAAAGGCATTGGCCGCCACGCTTCCGTTGGTATAAGTCCACATGAACATGAATGCAAACCAGCAGAAGAACTGAACCAGCCCCACCGTCCAGAAGGTTTTCGGAGCTTTGGCAAGGAGTTTCAGCATGTTCGTCTTCTCATGCTCTTCCTTTTCGCTGATGCCGTGATACTCGGCATATTCGGCAGGCGGCATCTCCTTTACCTTGACCGTGGTGTAGATGACACAGAATATCAGGATGGCTGCTCCGATGTAGAAGGAGTAAATCACGGAGTCGGGCACCACCCCTTCGGGCGCCGTGTTGCTGATGCCTATCCATGCGAAGATGAACGGGAACAGGAAACCTACCAGACTGCCGGCGTTGCATAGGAAACTCTGGATGGAGTAGGCCAGTCCTTTCTGCTTTTCGTTCACCATGTCGCCCACCATCATCTTGAAGGGTTGCATGGCCATGTTGATGGAAGTGTCGAGAAACATCAGCGACACCAGCCCGAATATCATGGCCGTGCTTGCCACCATGCCGAAACTGCCGGCATTGGGCAGCAGGCACATAACCAGTACCGCCACCAGCGAACCTATGAAGAGGTAGGGGATGCGACGGCCGAAGCGGGTCCACGTCTTGTCGCTGGCCGCCCCTACAATGGGTTGCACAACGATGCCTGCCAACGGCGGTAATATCCAGAAATAGCTGAGGTTGTGAGGGTCGGCCCCCAATGTGGAGAAGATGCGGCTGATGTTTGCACTCTGCAAGGCATACGCTATTTGTACGCCGAAAAAACCGAAGCTGATGTTCCACAGCTTCCAGAAACTTAAATCAGGTTTTACTTTCATGGTTATTATTATGGTATTAGTTTTATTTCGTTGTCCCCCTCACCACTAAATTGGTGCGTACTATCTTGTTGCTGTTTTTCTCCGTTTTTCCCTCCAGCTTCTCATACAGAATGCCGAAAGCGCTTTTCCCCACTTCTTCGCCGCGCTGCTCTACGGTGGTCAGCTTGGGGTCGGTGCTCTGCGCGATGGCTCCGTCGGTGAATCCGCAGATGGAGACTTCGTCGGGAACCTTCAATCCCACCAATTTGCAGGCATAGAGTATGCCCGATGCCGTTTCGTCGTTGATGGCAAAGAAGCCGTCAGGACGTTTGGGACTTTCCAGCAAGTCGGGAGTGATGGCGATGGCGCGTTCGCGCGTGTCGCATAGCAGTGTCATGCTGTCGTTCACCGGAATTTTGTACTTCTTCATGGCATCCAGATAGCCGTTACGCCGGTTCTTGGTGATTTCCAGATGGGGCGAGGCTCCGTAGAACAGGATGCGTTTGCATCCGGTCTGTATCATGTATTCCACTGCGGCAAACGAGCCGGCATAGTCGTCCACCACTACTCGTTCGGTTTTCAGTTCCGTGCAGATGCGGTCGTAGAAGATGATGGGAATGTCATTATTGAGCAACTCCTGATAATGATCGTAACGGGAAGTGCCTTTGGCAAGCGAAGCGACGACCCCGCAGACGCGGGCGGCGAGGAAGGAGTGGACAATTTTCACCTCCTGCTCGTACGACTCGCTGCTTTGTGCCACTATGATGTTATAGCCGGCTTCCGTTGCCGCTTTTTCTATCCCGCTCAACACACAGGAGAAAAAGTGATGCACTAATTGCGGAACAATCACCCCGATGGTGTTGCTCCGGCTGGAGCGCAAGTTCACGGCCAGTACGTTCGGCTTGTAGTTGTGCTCGCGTGCATAGGCATGGATAAGGTCACGCGTTTCTTGGCTGATGTCCGGATTGTCTTTCAGTGCCCTCGACACTGTAGAAGGAGAGACGTTCAAGGCTCGGGCAATATCCTTGATGGTTATCTGCGGTTTATTCATGAGTATGATTTTTGAGCAAAGGTAATAAAATAGGGATAGGTTACAAGCAGGACAAGTCCGTCTTTTACCAACTCCATTGCAAAAATAACTGAATGAGAGCGAACGGTGAACTTACATGAAGTTATATCGGACTGTAAGTTTATGCAAACGATTGCGTTTCTTGCTTTGGCTTCCGTCCTAACGGTTAATCATCGGGAATCGTTGATGGAATTGTATGCTGTTTTTCGAGATAACATTTATCTTTGCAGCAAACATTATGACTAAACTTTTATGCCCGCAATCTGTTTGGTGGATAGAGTGCCTTTTTCTACTTTTGTCACCCGAACAACAAACAAAAACATAGTTTATCATGGATTACATTAAAACTTTCTTCTCTTTTCTTTTTGCCGCCTATTCGCTGACAGCTTGCGGCAACAATAACGACAATTCCGTTCCCGCTCCCGAACCGAAGCCGGAGACACCGGTAATTTCGGGGTTCACCAAAGGAGCAGACATTGGGTGGGTCACCGAATATGAGTTCAAAGGATACAACTTTTATAATGCCAAAGGCGAGAAACGCGAATGCACGGCTCTGATGAAGGAGCTTGGTATCGATGCCATCCGCATCCGTGTGTGGGTAGACCCAAGCGCGCACGGCAATTGGTGTAATGTCGATGATGTGGTGGTGAAGGCTCGAAGAGCCAAAGCGTTAGGCATGGATGTGATGATAGATTTCCATTACAGCGATTGGTGGGCCGATCCCGCCCAGCAGAACAAGCCTGCATCGTGGGTAGGCAAGAATCTGGCAGATTTGAAAGATGTCCTCAGAGAGCATACGGTGAATGTGCTTCGGGCATTGAAAAATGCCGGCGTAACCCCCAAGTGGGTGCAGGTGGGCAACGAAATCCGTCCCGGCATGTTGTGGGATAAAGACAAGGCTTTGAGCGGCGCTTCTTATAATGTGGAAGAACGCCACCTGAAGGATGTACCCGCCAATGCTTCTTCTAAAGTGGTGTATCCTGTGAATTGGGCAAATCTGGGAGCTTTCATTACGACTGGGTATGATGCCGTGAAGTCGGTTTTTGCCGATGCCATTGTCATTGTCCATCTGGACAACGGATGGGACAGCGGCCTATTCAACTGGTTCTTCGACGAACTGAAAAAGAACGGGGGCAAGTGGGATATGATAGGCATGTCGCTCTATCCTTACTGGTCGCGCATGGAAAAGCCGGGCTATAAGGCCGACGACGTCATCACCGACTGCATTAAGAATATCAATGGCCTGGGCACAAAATATAATTGCGACGTCATGGTGGTAGAGACCGGTGTGGAATGTGCCGATGATCAAGGCAAACTGGCAAGTGCTGCGGTTTTGGCCGAGGGCAAGCGGCAGTTGGCCCGTATCTTGAAAGAGTGCAGGGAAAACACGAACGGACGTTGCAAAGGAGTATTCTATTGGGAACCGGAGTGCAAGCCGAGTCAATATAGATTGGGCGCTTTTACCGAAGACGGCCGCCCCACGATGATTATGGATGCCTTTGGCGAAAGCAATTGATCATAGTGCGCATTCTTGCATCGGAATGAAGCAGACTATTACGATTATCCGAAACTTATCCTCTTAAAAGGCCGGCGTTTGTGTCTGACAGAACATGCCTCGTTATCCGAACTGCTTCCGCAAGCGATGGAAACAGTCCGGATAAAGGCTGTCTGTCCAATCGTAACCGTTTGCCGGGTAAGAGAACTGTCTTCGGGGCGGACTTATATGCATTCGCTCCTGATGTCTGTCGGATACGAAAGAGTCGTTTTGCATTTTCTTCTTTTTGCCTATTGTGTGTAAGATAAAGAAGACAAAAATGTGGATAGCAGCTTCTTGAAAGCTTGTTGCCTACGCGCAATCGTTTGCACCGTTGAAATTGCATATTTAAGACTTTTCTTATTCTTTGTTAAATGAATATCGGATATTTTTGTCTCGTCATGCTATGGATACTTTGAAAAACTTCCTTGGCGGATACCCTTGAATGAGATTTTACATTTAGAGAAATATATAGGTAATTTATATTGTTAACTTTAATTTATTAAGTGCATGAAGCAAGTTAATCTTAGAATCTGTCGAACGATTCTTCCCCTATTCTTAGGGTTATTCTTGTCTATTGGCGTTTATGCGCAGAACATCACCGTGAAAGGGCATGTGAAAGATGCCATGGGTAGTGTGATAGGCGCTAATGTCGTGGAAAAAGGTAATACCTCAAATGGTACAATTACCGACCTTGATGGTAATTTCACGTTGAGTGTGCGCAAAGGTGCCACACTGATAGTTTCTTTTATCGGATACAAATCTCAGGAAGTAGCTGCTGCCGAAAACTTGGTAGTGACTTTGCAGGACGATGCGGAGCTGCTGAGTGAGGTGGTGGTTATCGGTTACGGTCGTGCCAAAAAGAATGACTTAACCGGTTCGGTGACGGCAATTAAACCGGATGAGATGAACAAGGGTTTGCAAGTAAGCGCACAAGATATGATTACCGGTAAAATTGCCGGTGTAAATGTGCAGAATAATGGTGGTGAGCCGGGAGGTGGCGCATCGATCCGTATTCGTGGCGGGTCATCATTGAATGCCAGTAACGACCCTTTGATTGTTATTGATGGTTTGGCCATGGATAACTACGGAATGCAAGGCATGTCGAATCCTTTGAATCTTGTGAATCCCAATGATATTGAAAGTTTCACTGTGCTGAAAGATGCTTCTGCTACTGCCATTTATGGTAGCCGTGCTTCTAATGGTGTGATTATTATCACAACCAAGAAAGGCCGCAAAAACATGAAACCGACTGTTGCATATAATGGAAATGTTTCGGTTAGTGTTGTGACCGATAAATTGAATGTGCTGAATGCAAGTGAGTTCATGGACTTTATTAAAAGAAAGAGTGGATTGGATGGTGCTGATTGGGAAAACAGCGACTATTACAAGACTATGGGATATTGGAGCGCATATAATGCCGACGGCACGCCTGCTGCCGGAGCACAACATCTTTTTGCTGATACGGATTGGCAAGATGAAATCTATCGTACGGCAATTTCTACCGACCATAACCTTACATTGACCGGCGCTTATAAAAACCTGCCTTATCGTGTGTCTTTGGGCTATACCAATCAGCAGGGTATTCTTCGTACTTCCGACTTTGAACGCTTCACAGCCAGCGTGAGCTTGAATCCAACTTTCTTTCAAGAACATCTGACAGTAAACTTTAATGCCAAGGGTATGTACTCTAAGACAACTTATGCCAACACCGGAGCCATCGGTGCTGCCAGTGAAATGGACCCTACCAAGCCAGTGTACATCAATAGCGAGTTCTTCAATAAGAATTTTGGCGGATATTTCCAATACAGTTCGCCCGTAGACCGTAACGATGATGAATGGAAATACTCCATCCATTCTTTGGCGGCTAAAAACCCGATGTCTTTGCTGAACACGGTTTCTGATCAAGGTAAAGGAAAGGAACTGACCGGAAACCTTGAACTCGACTATAAGATTCATGGCCTTGAAGACCTCCATTTGCACATGAATGCCGGTATGGACTTGAAGAGCGGTAAGAGCGATAAATTCTACAGCCGCTATAACTATGACAACTATTATTATGGCAGTCAGGGATGGAATACCCAAGATACTTATAACCTGTCGCTGAACATGTATGCCCAATACATCAAAGAGTTTGGGAAAAATCATCGCTTTGACGTAATGGGTGGTTATGAGTGGCAACATTTCCATAAGGAAACAGACTATTATTATTATGGAACTTATCCGAGTACGAACAAAGAACATCCGGGTGAAATCAAAGATCCGTCAGAAAATACTTTGTATAAGACAGAGAATTATCTGGTGTCTTTCTTCGGCCGTCTGAATTATTCTTTGTTGGATCGCTATTTATTGACCGTAACATTGCGTAACGATGGTTCTTCACGTTTCCACAAAGATGGTCGTTGGGGGCTCTTCCCATCAGTGGCAGCCGCATGGAAGATCAAAGAAGAATCTTTCCTTCGCGACTCTGAGACTATATCCGATTTGAAAATTCGCCTCGGTTGGGGTAAGACAGGACAACAGGAAGGTATTGGCGACTATACTTATTTCGCTTCATATACCACGAACGGATTAGGTGCATACTATCCCATTCTGGGCAAGGGTGTGACCTATCGTCCCGATGCTTATAATGCTGCACTTACGTGGGAGAAGACCACTACCTACAATGCCGGCATCGACTTGAACCTTCTCAACGATCGTTTTACGGCCAGCGTTGATTATTACTATCGCAAGACCACCGACCTTATCAACACCGTGGCTGTAGCTGCCGGTTCGAACTTCAAGAATAAGGTGACGAGTAATATCGGAGAGTTGCATAATCAAGGAGTGGAACTTTCGCTTACATATCGTCCCATCCAAACTAAAGACTGGCGCTGGGAACTTGGTTACAACATCACTTATAACGATAATGAAATAGACAAGTTGCTGGCCAGTGATGACTCCAATTACAAAATCCTTCATGGCGGACTTGCTGTAGGTGATTCCGGTTCGGATGGTATCAAGGCTTGGGCTGTGGGTAGACCGGTATCTGCTTTCTATACTTATCAGCAGGTGTATGACAATAACGGACAACCCATTGAAGGACAATTTGTGGATAGAAATGGCGATGGAACCATCAACTCTGCCGACCGTTACTTCTACAAGAAGGCCGATGCTGATGTGATGATGGGTATGACTTCCAAAGTCCTTTATAAGAATTGGGACTTCAGCTTCTCGCTCCGTGCAAGTCTTGGTAATTATGCTTATAACGGAGTGGAAGCCGGTCGCTCGAATATCTCTGTAGAACGTTTGTTCAATGGAAACACATGGCACAACGTTACTTATATGACCATAGCCAAGGATTGGAACTATATCTCTACCGAGAGTGCTTTGTCGGATTATTTCATTCAGAATGCTTCGTTCTTGAAGTGCGATAACATCACTTTGGGATATAGCTTTGATAAACTGTTTGGAATGAAAATCAGTGGACGTACTTACTTTACTGCTCAAAATATTTTTACCATTTCCAAGTATAAAGGAATTGACCCGGAAATCAATGGAGGGTATGATGGCAACATTTATCCTCGTCCGTTCACCGGAGTATTTGGGGTAAGTCTTAATTTCTAAAACATAATATAGAAGAACATGAAAACAAGAATATTGAAATCGATGATACCTGCTGCCGCACTTGCGCTGGCATTGAACTTCTCTTCTTGTGTGGGCGATCTGGATGTTACGCCGATCAATCCGCAACAGACGATGGAGTTTGACAATGATGCAGTTTTCAACAAAATTTATGCAAGTTTCAGCCTGACAGGACAGTCGGGACCCAACGGCAATGGTGATATAGATGATGTGGATGAAGGACGCTCGGGCATGTTCCGTTCACAGTGGTATCTAAATGAATTTACAACCGATGAGGCTCACTGGGTTTGGGCTACCGATGCCGGTATTCCGGAATTGCTCCATAACTCTTGGGGAGAAAGCTGCGTGTTCTCGGCAGCTCTTTACTATCGTCTTTATTTCACGATTACGCTTTGTAATTTCTATTTGAGCCAAAACGGTAATGCTGCTGACCAAGAGTTGCGTAATGCCGAGGTGCGTTTTATCCGTGCATATAACTATGCACTTGTGATGGACCTGTATGGCAGTGCCGCTTTTACCGAAAGCGTATCTGCTGAAAAGGCTGATAGATATACAAGAGAACAGTTCTTCGAATATGTAGAGAAAGAACTGAAAGAATGTGCCGACTTGATGGCTGAACCGGGAAAGAATACTTATGGGCGTGCCGACCGTGTGGCTGCATGGAATCTTCTGGCACGTATTTATCTGAATGCGGAAGTGTATACAAATATCGCTCGCTGGGATGAAGCCATGACTTATGCTGAAAAAGTCATTAATAATGGCTATTACAAGTTGAATAAGACAGGTGCAACGAACTCGGTGACCGGTGAAGAATATACAGCTTATCAGATGTTGTTCTTAGCAGACAACAATCGCAATGGCGCACAGTATGAGAACCTGTTGGTAGGTCTGACTGATGGAGAGGTTACCAAGAGCTATGAAGGTACAAATTTCCTCATTCAAGCTTCTTATTCAAATAAGGTGTCAACAGATGCCTATGCTCCTTCGGGTGCTAATAACAGTTGGGGGAAATGTATTCGTTTGCGTAAGCAATTGATTGATAAATTCTTTGCGAATAAACCCGCTGATGCAGCTACATTGAAGGATATGACTACTGCTGCTGGTGATGACAGAGCCTTGTTCTTTAACAAAGGGATAGATATATCTGTAACAGATGAAGGCACGGATGAAAATGTGGGATATAGCAGCGTGAAGTTCCGTAATGTGAATTCTGATGGAAGCAGTAATGCCGTTATTGAATATGTAAACACCGACCTGCCTGTGATGCGTATTGCCGAGGCTTACCTGACGTATGCGGAAGCAGAGATTCGCAAGAACGGAGCGGTGGGCAACAGTGCTGCCAAAGCTAAATTGGACGAATTGCGTGCACGCGCCAATGCTGCTGCAAAAGGCACTTATACACTGGATGATGTTTGTGATGAGTGGAGCCGTGAGTTTTGGCTTGAAGGACGTCGCCGTGTTGATCTTATCCGCTTCGGAAAGTTCGCCGGACAGTCTGCTTACAAGTGGGAATGGATGGGAGGAGTGTACGAGGGCAATCAATTCCCCGCGCACATGAATGTGTTCCCTTTACCGGTGAATGAAATCTCGAACAACGCAAATCTGAAACAGAATCCTAATTATTAAACTCTAAAGGAGAACACAGAATCATGAAAAAATATATTATAACATCTTTGTTGGCCGGTGTAGCTCTGATGGGCTTTACATCGTGCGAGGATGATAGGGACTCTAACCCTACGCTTGTAGTGCCCGATACTTTCGTGTTGAACATTCCGGCATTGGCTGGCAATGTATATGATTTGGAGAGGGGCGAGAACATCGAACTTACTTGTAAGCAACCGGAATTTGGATATACGGCGGCTGTGAGCTACTATACCCAGCTTTCGTTGACTGATGAGTGGAAAAATGAGGTGGATGAAAAAGGTGAGGTAGTGGGCTTGCCGAAATTCGTACAGTTGGAAAGCTATAGCACAAAGGCTAAATTCAATGTCAATGCTAAGGATTTCAACAAGGCTCTTATGAAGCTGGGAGGATATACAACAGAAGGAGAACTGCCAGAGGAATTGAATGTATATGTGCGCCTCAATGGGATGTTGAGTTCAGGACAGAATACTTATTCCAATCACATCACACTGAAAGTGAAACCTTTCTTTCAAGCATTGGTTGCTGCCGATCCTGAATTGTGGTATCTCATAGGTGCTTGTATAGGCGACGGCTCTTGGGGATCGGAAATCGGTGTTGCTGTTTATCCGATGTCTCCGGTGGAAGGTGCCAAGTTTGATGAAGTGACAGGTAAAGGTCCTCTTACTTACACAGGCTATTTCACTCCCGAATCGGGCTTCAAGATTGTGCGTGTGCCCGGGCAGTGGGCAGAGCAGTGGGGAGGAGTAGATAATGATATTACTCAGCCGCGTATGAAAGATGATAGCGGTGAAGGAGCGGACTTTAAAGTTCCTTCAGCAGGCTATTATAGAATAGATTTGGATACTTATAAGAATGCATTGACCTTTACGGCTCTTGATAAGGCCCCGGCCGAATATCAGCAGATGATGATTGCCGGAGAATTCACTAATTGGGGAGATGGTGCTGTGAAGATGAATCCGGTGGATACGTATGCAGGTGCTCGTCCTCATGTTTGGATGTACGATTTGAATCTCAATGAGAATTCTGTGATGAAATTCTTGGTGGATAGTAGTTGGAATCCTAATTGGGGTGATACTAAGTTCCCGTTTGGCTGGGGTGTTGGCGGTGGTTCCAATATTCCTGTGGCAGCCGGAAACTACCGGGTTGTCTTTAATGATATTACAGGTTATTATCATTTCTATAAAAAATAATATCGAACGATTAAAACTTGATTGGTATGAAAAAATCATTACTATATGGCATGGCGCTTACAACTGTCTTATTAGGCAGTTGTAAGGGGGATTACGACGATTGGGCGGCTCCTCAAGGATATGATGCTGAAGAGGCCAAGAATATTAGTTTGACTGTTACTCCTACGGCTTCTTTTAATATGGAAGAGGTTACAGCTGAAACCGTTCAGCTCTTCACTTCCTCCGTCAATGCTCCCGAAGGGGCGAAAGTTACGGCTTACGAAGCTATCTTGAGCAAAGTGGACGAGAATGGAGCTACTCCGGTAAAGACAGTCTTGGCAACTGATGCTTCGGGCAATGTGTCTGTACGCGAATTGGTAAACACGGTGGAAAGCTATTATGGAAAGAATCCGATTGAACGGAAACTGGCTTTGGTCGTTTCGGCTGTTATCAACCTGAATGGACAGGCTTTCCGGGTAAACTCCGATAAAGTGGAAACGAAAGTGACGCTTGTGAAACCGGATATTTCCGAAGCTTATTATCTGATTGGCGATATGATTGAATGGAAGGAGGCATTGAAGATGAAATTCTCTCATAGCGACGTGAATGTTTATGATGATCCTGTATTTACTATTTCGTTTACTACTAAAGCAGATAACCAGTATTGGAAAATTATTCCGCAAAAGAATATTGATGCCGGTAGTTTTTGGGCCAATCCGGGTGTAGTAGGTGTAAAAGTGGATGGAGATGACGCCTTGAGCGGACAGCTTATAAACGAGGGCGCAGGTGCAGGAAAAATAGCAAAAGCCGGAAAGTACACTATGACCATTAATATGTTGGACTATACTTATGAGATAAAGGTGGCACCAACCGAACTTTATATGACCGGTAGCGCCTTCGGCAATTGGCAAAAATGGCATCAATTGATACCCGTACATAGTCATGAGGACAACTATTGGACCATTATTTATTGCAATGCCGGTGATGAGTTTAAGTTTTCCGCTGCCGCTGAATGGAACGGGACGGATTTTGGCGCTTCGGCTCCTATGAATGATCAGGCCGATGCCGGACTGGCAGACCAAGGCGGTAATGTAAAGGTAGCCAATGCCGGGTGGTATCTGATTCATGTGCTCAATGGCGAAAGCAGAGCGATCAACGTGTATAAACCGAATGTTTATCTTATTGGTGATACCGCTGGTGAATGGAGCGTAGCTGACAGTCACAAGTTTGAAATACCCGTAGCAGCTGACGGGGTGTTCGTCTCGCCCGCGTTTGCCAAAGACGCTGAACTTCGCATGTGTGTTAGCATCGAGGGTTTTGATTGGTGGCAAACAGAGTTTATCATCCTTAATGGTAAGATTGAATATCGAGGTACAGGCTCTGATCAGACCAGAGTTCCAGTAGCTATAGGTAAGAAGGCTTATCTGAACTTCTCTACTGGTGTCGGAAAAATAAAATAATCTTTATTTGAAAGAACAAAAAGCGAGTGGTCACAATTCATGAGACCACTCGCTTTTGCTATATAGATTGAAAAAGGTAAGAATAAGGAAGAGACAAATAGTTCTTATAATATTTTCAGTACGATTACATGCTTTATAATTTCATGAAACACCTTCGGCTACGATAATAGTCCCAAGAAGAGGGACGTTGTAACAAAATTTCCAAACCAAGTCATGTTTCTTAGCCAACCATCAGGATACAATCTTCTACCCCCGCCAAAACCCCTTCTGACAAGGGTATGGATCAGTATAGGACTGATGCCACATCAGTATACGACAGATGGTACATCAGTCGTATACTGATCTACCCTCTGTATAGGAGTGAGAAAAGACAACGCTGTTTTCTTTCTCAAAAAGGAAAAGAACAAAGACTTTTTTGTAAAGATATTCTCCTGTTCCTTTATCAACACATCAGCAGGAATCAGGGGGCAACCGGTTTGTTCAATTGCTTCATTCCTCGAGATTGGCTGATAATAATTTCATGGAGAGATCGGGCATGCGTTATAATTATTCCGCCAACGTACCGGCAAGGTACTACCGGCAATGAGAGAACTCAGCCGTTTTACAGCAAGATAAATCTTCTTCGAATCAGGAACGATGATTACTTTCTGATGTTTATAATGCACCCGAACGAACCCGGCTCAATGTCTCAGGGGTCATTAGCAGGTAGGATGCTATATGCAACAGGGGTGCCCGCTTGACGACTTCCGGCTGACTGGCCATGAGACGGTTATAACGCTCGCGTGCCGTTTCAAACCGCCATGAATCGGCTTTTACTTGCGAAGTAATCAGAGATTTCTCCAGAATCTTTCGATAGAACATATTTACCTCCCACGACATCTCGGTGAGCATCAATAGCTTGTTATATGGGAGCAAATACACTATACTCGGTTCCAGGGCTTCGATCATAAGGCGGGTAGGCTCTTGTTTCAAGGTGCTCTCTATGCAAATAATGATACAGCCTTCGTAAGAAAAGTGCTCGGTGAGATCTTTCCCGTTCTTGTAGTAGAATTGGCGTAACATACCCTTCCCTACAATGACAATGTTGTGGCTGATTTGACCTTCTTTGAGAAGGATTTCTCCTTTTTCTGCTTCCTTGCGGATAAGGATTCCTTCTATTAATTTTCTGCCTTCAGGTGTCATCCCCGGATAATGGGAGCTGACAGTGGCATTCACCGTTTCTTTCAATAATGCGTCCATAAACCCTGAATCTGTTCGTTCGGGCACAAAGATAGGACTTTTGGTTTTAAACAGGTGCTAAAGATTGATAAAACAGGTGCTATACAAAGTTTTTGCTAAGCCATTTCATGCTATACCAGCGACGCACAAAGATAAATCCTCGAATATTCTCATCCAACAAGAAAGCTATCCACATGCCATGAATGCCCCAGCCAAGGAAAATGCCGAAGAAATAGCCTACGCCGACAGCAACACTCCATTGCATCACTAAGCCCACATAGAAAGGATAGTTGACGTCACCTGCTGCGCGGAGGGCATTTGTGGCAAAGATATTGATAGGCCGTCCTATTTCAAGAACGATGTCTATAAAGAGGATGACTACTCCCATGCGAATGATTTCGGGATTAGAGGTGAGCCACCCGAAGATGGCATGTCCGAAAAGGGCAAGGATACCGGATAAGAGAACCGTAATCATAACGGCTTTTTTCATGACATATTTTCCCATGAGAAAGGCGGCGCGAGGTTTCTTCTCGCCGATAAGGTGTCCGATGCAGATGGCTCCTCCTTGTGCCATGGAGATACTGAACAGGTAGGCAAACATGATAATGTTGACACAGTAGGTACGGGTAGCCAGCGCTTCTACCCCCAATATGTTGATGAAATAAGTAATGACCACTTGCGATGAACTGTATGATAGCTGCTCTCCGGCAGAAGGAAGTCCCACCTTTAGCAGATTCTTCAGTTCAGTCCATGGGAAGGGACGGAAGTAGGCCATAGGGAAACGAGGGATATGCTTGCGAAACAGAATGACGAACAAAATAATCATGGAGACTCCCCGGCTGAAGGCAGTAGATATGGCTGCTCCCTCTACACCTAATTCAGGAAAACCGAAGCGTCCGAAGATAAGGGAATAGTTGCCTACGATGTTGAAGATATTGACAACCACGGTTACCATCATCGGATAAACGGCTTTGTTGGCACTGCGCAATGAAGCGGAGAGGGTGAGGGATAATGCTTGAAAGAAAGCGAAGGTGCCTACGATGCGCATATAGTCCATGCCATCCTGCATCAATGTAGAAGTGAGCCCCATCAAATGAAGAATGGGACGGGCACAGAAGTATAAAATCAGGCTGATGGTGATGCCGATCACAAAGTTCATCAAGATGGAGATACCTACCACTTGTACCACATTCTTTTGTAGTTTCGCACCGAGGTATTGGGAACACAGTACCGAGGTTCCGAGATTGATGACCTCGAAAACGAGGAAGGTGAGCATGATGATTTGGTTGACGACACCTACAGCTGCCACACTATTGTCCGAATATCGGCTCAGCATAAAGGTGTCTACAGCACCAAGCATCATGATGAGAAGCGTTTCTATAAAAATGGGAGCCGTCAGTTTGGTAAGTCTTTTCTTTAAATTTTCCTGTTGTATCATTATCGCTGTATATATGTCTCTGAAAAAACGTGCAAAGATAAGGAAACAGAAAATAGGAAAAATTGATATGTGTCATTTTCTGCGGTTTTATGGTTTTGAGAGTTAACATGTTACTTCTTGCTGAGAGAAAACAATGAAAAAATATGTAGGAAAGATTTGCAAAGTCCAAAAGTTTCCTCTACATTTGCACCGCATTTAACAAGAATGTTGGTTACAAAAAGGAAGTTTGGGTGAGTGGCTGAAACCACCAGTTTGCTAAACTGACGTACGGGTAACCGTACCGGGGGTTCGAATCCCCCAGCTTCCGCACCAAAAGGTGGGTTCATCTAACGGTTAGGATACATGCCTCTCACGCATGGCATACGAGTTCGATTCTCGTACCCACTACATTTTAGAAGAATGCACTCTTAGCTCAGTTGGTAGAGCAACTGACTCTTAATCAGTGGGTCCAGGGTTCGAGTCCCTGAGGGTGTACAAGTCACGAAAAAGGATGAGTTGAAAATACTCATCCTTTTTTTATTGCTTCTATGGAGGACGCTCGGAGAATAAATTTTCGGAATGTCCGTCAAATTGGAGGGGGATGTGCTCACGGACTTGCTGAGTCGCTTTGTCTTATACTTGGAGAGACAACCGGGCAAGATAATCATAATGATTACCTTCTTTGATAAGTTCTGCTTTGAAACCATTTTCCGCAGAATAGAGGCTAAGTGTTTGAAAATCTATATATAGCCAGTCGAATGAATCTCCTTTGATGTTTTTATATTGCATTTGGAAGTCGATTTCACCATAATAATTACCGGCAAGGTCAATAAGGATGCTTCCGTCTTCTTCTTCGAATAGGTAGCTGAGGTCGCTGGAATCCATTAGAATGCAGCCTTCGGGGCGAAGTAGCAATTTCATTTTCCGAAAAAACTCAGGTAGATTCTCTAACTTTCCAATAATGCCGGAGCCATTCATTAACATCAGGATCGTATCGTATGAATCAATGAACCGCTCGTCAAACAGGTTGGTTAGCGCCACATTATTTACTCCCCGTTGACGCATTGTTTCCACAGAGAGTGGGGAAATGTCAATGGCGTAAACCTCTTTACCGGCTTTTTGTAGGGCAAGACTGTGACAACCACTGCCTGCTCCCACATCCAGAATCTTGCCTGTTGCCATTTTTAGAGCTGCGCGTTCTAACAATGACATTTGCTTTTCCGAACGAAAGAGCTCTTTGACGGGAATTTCATCTTCGTCGAATAACGAAGAGAATACTCGCAGACAATCGGCTTTGCCATATTTGAAGTAGTCGGATATAGCAGCTCCCATCGGATCTTGGTCGGCACACAAAAGATTGCTGTTTATCATTTCTTGTGTCTGTTAGCGCGTTTACGACGAATTTCCGCTTTCATTTTGGCCGAGGCTGAACCATGTTGTCCTGTAATGTAGGTCTTCTTCTTGGCTTTGGTCTTTACTTTATTCTCTTCTTTGGGTTTCTCCTTTTTGCCTTTAAAGACAATACCACCCATCATTGCTTCTTCTATGCTCACGATGTTTGTTGTTTTTTTATGGGTTTATTGTGAAGAAAGTAGTGTCAAAGATGCTTGGAGCGCTGTCTTAGTATTTGACACCACCTTTCTCGAAATCTGTTATTTGGCAGGAAGCACCTCAATCCAATAATCGTCTGGGTCGTTAATGAAGTAGAGTCCCATTGCTGTGTTTTCGAAACATACCCATCCGTTCTCTTTGTGATACTGGTGTATGGCTTCGTAATCACCGGCTATACGAATGCAAAGATGGCTCTCGTTCTCTCCTAACTCATAGGTTTGCGGATGTTCGTTCAAACAAGTCAGTTCAAGCAGGAATCCGGTGCTACCATCGGTCAGATAGACCAAGGTGAAAGAACCGTCGGAGGCTTCCTTTCTGTGATGCTCTTTTAGACCTAAGGCTTTCTCGTAGAATGCGATACTACGCTCTAGGTTGGTAACGTTGATATTAAAATGGTCGAATTTGCTTTTAATTTCCATTATTCATTCGGATTAATATTGATAGGTTATTTGACCATTGCTTTTATGATTTCTCCCACATAGGTGCGTGGCATGCCTTCCATAGCAGCAGGTGAGGGGAGTTTCTTGCATTCCAGTATCAGCGTAGGCTCTGTATGTCCTATTGGATAGAAGCGGATGATGTAATTTTCTGCTTTTTCCATTTGTTCATATGGCTGGTCGGACGACAGAATACTGAAAACAACCGGTTTCCCGTTGACTTTACCCAGTGATCCACCGGAGTTGGCAGTCATCATTGTTACGTTGAATGGATCATCTCCAATCACTATAACCAGTTTTCCGTTTCCTGTTTGAATGGCGTCAGAAGATAGATCTTGAGGAGGTACTTGTTTGTATCCTGCAACTGCAACCGTTGTTTGTGTTTGCTCTGTAGAGGTAACTCTGGTTGCTTGAGTAGCATCTGCTATAACTTGTTTTTTAGGAGTAATCACTATTGGGCCTGAGTTGGTAACAGCTTTTTGTTCTTCTTTTTTCTCTTCGGTCAAGTTTTGCGTTGTAGAAGCACTGAGCGCCTCGGCCATTTCTTGAGCGAAGCTGTCTGCAAAGTCCACGGTTTTTCTGCGCCATTTGGCAAGGCCGCGTATCAATTTAGTCTTTGCTTTGTTCAGGGCATATTTGTCAGTGACCCATTCTTCTGCTGTGTACTTTTCTTTCCCTTCGCGATAACTGAATCGGATTTTCTCTATTTTGAGCATACTTTTTTCCGGTTGGCAGTTCACGGTCAGTTGATAGGATACTTTGGTGCGATCGAGAGACAGAGCGCTTGAGCTGAATATGATCCATTCTTCTCCGCTACCCACGATCTGTCCTTTGGCCTTATCTGTGAAAACGATGCGGCTGTTGTTCCTGTTTTTCTTCAGTCGTTTGTCCATCCATTGGGATGTTCGTTCATAGATTTCGTCTTGTGACATACCGGGAATACTGAACTCTTTGGAAAATACCACCTTACCATCCACTTCGGGAACGGCACCGGCCAAATATTTGCTGTCATCTCTGTTTTGTGCATGCAACAGAGTAGGTAGACAAAAGCAAAACAATAAGAAAAGAAGATGTGTCAATTTTTTCATAATAAAATATATCTCTTTAATTTAACAGTCAATCTCAAAGCATTCTCCCGGATGAGAGATGGAGAGGAAACGACACCCTTTGCTTTCGGCAAAAGATTTAAAGGCATTGCCGCCTTGATAATCATTGCCAAAATGCATGGGTACAAATATAGTGGTTTTTATTCGTTCCACGAACTGTTCGGCACCGCGCATATAATCTTTTCCCATGCGATTGTCTACCGGAAACATAGATACATCTACTTTCGGTGCTATTTGTTGAAGGTCTCTTATTTCAGCCAGAAAATCACCTTCGGCTTTTCGTATTTCCTGCGGAGTGGACTCTTCGCTCCAATGCCAGTTATTTAAATCGCCGGCATGAAAGATTTGTTTCCCTTGTAATTTTATCAGGAAAGAGATGCCTATATCGGTAGAACCGAATGCTCGTATGCTGATATATTCGTCTTCGTAGATGCCTCCTTTGTTGATAAAAACTGCATCTTCGGGTTTGGCGAGACGATGTCTCATAATGTCTTTGGAGAAAATATAACGAATGTCCGGGCGCAAGGACTTCCATGAAAGTACTTCGCGATTGAAATGGTCGGAGTGGTGGTGCGAGCAAAGCACATAGAGGATGCCTGCTTTTTTCAAGAGTCGGTTGCGTACGATGCTTTCGCCTGAAAGCTCTTCCAAGCCATCCTTGTAATAGTCGATAATGACTGTTACTTCGTCTGATTCGATTGCGAATCCGCTGTGATAAATGTAATATAATCTCATTTTTTTTGAGGGGCTACATGGTTACTGTATTTTCCAGCGGTTTGTTATTTATGAAATCTTTGATGTTCTGTAAGGTTGTCAAAGCGATGTTTGCCAACGCTTCGCGCGTAAAGAATGCTTGATGCGAGGTGACGATGACATTGTTGAACGATAGTAGGCGTGCCAGCGTATCATCATCGATGATCTTGTCAGATTGGTCTTCGTAAAAATATTCATTTTCTTCTTCATACACATCGAGGCCGGCAGAACCTATTTTTTTATTTTTCAGTCCTTCTATCAGGGCATTAGTGTGAATCAATTGCCCGCGTCCGGTGTTGATGATCATCACCCCATCTTTCATCTTACTTATGGAGTAATCATTGATGAGGTATTTGGTCTGTTCGGTCAGCGGACAATGTAGGGAAATGATATCCGAGTTACGATAAAGTTCATCCAGAGTGGTATATACCACCTGATGCTCTCGTGCGAAGTTATGGTCGGGATAAAGGTCGTAGGCTAGGATATTTACACCAAAACCACGCAAGATGCATATCAGCTTCTTTGCTATTTTTCCGGTACCGATGATACCTGCTGTCTTGCCATACATGTCGAATCCCAACAGGCCGTGGAGTGAAAAGTTTCCATCGCGTGTGCGCCAAGTGGCACGTGGAATTTTGCGATTCAAAGACAACATCAAGGCCACAGTGTATTCAGCCACTGCATAGGGAGAGTAGGCGGGAACATGCACTACAGTGATGCCGTAGTGTGCTGCAGCTTTCAAATCTACATTGTTATATCCGGCGCAACGCAATGCCAGTAGTTTTACGCCGTTGTCTGCTATCAGTCGGATAACCTCGGCATCAGCCGTGTCGTTTACAAAGATACAAACAGCATCTACTCCTTGTGTTAGTATGGCATTGTGCTTGTTAAGATGTCCTTTGTAGTAGCGGAGTTCGAAAGCATACTCTTTGTTTTTCTCATTGAAAGAAACTTCGTCGTAGGGCTGAGTGCCAAAAAAAGCAATTGTATAAGTCTTATTATTCATCTATTTATCCATTTTAAGTGTTGTCTGCATTCAAAATAACAAAGTAATAACAAAAAATGGAATAAAAAGATTCTAAATGATAAAAAGAAAAGGGAGAAAAGTTTTTCTGTTAGAAGTGATTTAAACTAATTGATCAAATGATAAACAGCGTACTAATAGCTAAAATTGTTATATTATGGGTGAGCAAACTCATTCATAACAACATCC
>NZ_SLXB01000037.1 GCF_004342845.1 Prevotella heparinolytica
AGCACGGAGAAAAAAAAGGGAAGGTGCGGAGGGGAAAAGGACACATGCACAACATGCGCCCATTTTATTTTACAAAAAACGGAGGAAGAAAGACCGGCTGACGACTGAGGCGGACTCACTCCTTGAACGAAAGGGAATCAGTCGGAGACTGATTGTACCCCTGCCGGAAGTACTTCTGACAGGGGTAAAAGAGGGAATAAAAAAGAGAAAGGAAAAGAAATACAGAAGGTAAAAAAAATCACCAATAGAAACAAGGATACAGGAAAGAAGGCGGCGGGAAGAAACCGGCATCAAATTACAAGAAAGGAATGGAAAAAGAACGGAGAAAAAGAATAAGTGAAGAGATGCAATAAAAAGAGTAGGCTCTAAAAAAAGAGGTGCAAAGAAAAGGGCTTGATTCACCATGCCACATAGGAACCAGCCCCTGAAACAGACTTTCTGCCCACGAAAACAGCTAAAGCTATTTTTCAGGAGCAATATTGCCACAATTGTTTACTGATGCTTTTCATCCCTTCAACGGAAGGATGCCCCAACTGCTTGTCGATATTCTTCAGACGGATATTCGTAACACCATAATGACGGCAGATTTCATCCATGGAAGAGGTGATAACATCGGATAACCCCGAATTGGTAATATTATAAATACAAGCATCGGGATAGAGTTCCTTCAAAGAAGCAAGCAGGTAGCAGAAAGCCGGACGAAAGCTATAAAGTTCACTTTTTGTCCAGCCGGCATACTTGTATTCGCCGATGGGCACAGCTGCCCAGCTATCGTTGGTGCCGCCAAAGACGAAGATAATATCAGGATGCCCAAGATTCAAAAGGCGGGTGATAAAAGCACGATCGGAAAAATCCTCTTTTCTATATCCCGTGAGGCAGACGGTGGAGCCGGAATAAGAGTTATTGCATTCCAGCCGGTAACCATGCTCGCGGATGAAATGATGCCACCACATTTGCTCTACCGCCTTCACATCATTCTGCTTGTTCTTGCCGCCATCGACACCGTTGTACCAACAGAGATTGGTGGCAGGAGTAACGTAACCTCCGTAAGTGGAATAAGAATCGCCCAGAACGGACACTTTTTTCTGTGCCGAAAGGCCCGAAGCAAAGGAGAGAAAAAGTGCGATAAACAGTACGAAAGATTTATGGCTCATACAAAGTTTCTTTTATGGTTTACGGAGCAAAGATAATATAAGAATAATAGAAGAACCTATTTTTCACTATCCGTTTTCATCTTCCCCTGTGTTTTTGCTGTGAAATGCCACACACAGTCGGGATATTTGGGGCAAGTAGAACGTCCTGTCAAGCCTCCACAGATTTCTTTTCGATTAGGAAAATATATTATCATTTCTCCTTAAGAAAGAGTTGAGCAAACTGACGAGAGTTATTCACTCCTATATAGAGGGTACATGAGTCGTATACTGATGTGGCATCAGTCGTATACTGAAGGTACATCAGTTCCTTACTGATCCCACCCACTCTCAGAAGTAGTTCTCGCAAGGGTATATTCCTCTTTTGAATTACCTTCAGAAAGAAACGAACATCGGTAAACGATTATAACACCCATAATCCTTTTACATTCAATTCTCTCTTTAAGAGACAAGCGGAAACAGCATCTATTATCCCAAGCACGTACAGGCAGCTATCAGTGCACAAACGCAAACCATAGAAAGATAAGTCGAAAGAGCAATCCTTTTTTAACAGAAAATCCTGAAGACGTGTTGCCACTTCTTCAGGATTTACCAGAATTTAAAGGGAAACAGTTCTTACTTCTTATTTTCTATATACTTAAATGAGTGAGTGCCGCGAATATCAGTAGACGAAGCACCTACATACACATTGAACACTCCCGGCTCAGCCACCCAGCGATGACCTACCTCGTCAAAGAACTTGAGGTCGTCTGCCGTGATTGTAAACTCCACCGACACCGTTTCGCCCGGATTAATTTCCACTTTGGCAAAGTGTTTCAACTCCTTGAGCGGGCGCAACACGCTGCACACAGGGTCGCCGATATAGACTTGCACCACTTCCTTGCCCACCAGCGTACCGGTGTTGGTGACAGGCACTGTCAGTTTGACGAAACCTTCCTCACTCATCTCCTTTGCCGACAAGCTCGATTTGCCATATTTGAAGGAAGTATAGCTCAATCCATGCCCGAAGCCGAAGAGAGCGGGAATCTTCTTCGTGTCGTGCCAACGATAGCCCACCAGAATATCCTCCTTATACTCTTGCTTAGGATTGACACCCACGGTGCGCTGATAATCCGTCAGGGATTGGCCATCCACTCCATCCACATCCACACCCGGATAGGCACTCACATCGAATGCGTGGGCGGAGCAATCGGTCAGCTTCACCGGGAAAGAGTAAGGCAGCTTGCCCGAAGGATTAACTTTGCCACTGATGACATCGGCTATCGACGCTCCCCCCATTGTTCCCAAATAGGAGATATGCAGCACGGCGGGGACTTTCTTCAGCCACGGCATGGCATAGGCATTACCGCTGATATTCGCCATCACCAGATTGGGATTGACGGCCAGAAGCGCCTCTATCAGTTCGTCCTGCGCAAAAGGAAGGTGGTACGACCGGCGGTCGGTAGACTCACAGTCCTGAAAAGCGTTCTTGTTCAACCCACCCACGTAGATGATTACATCGGCCCGGCGAGCCTTTTCCACCGCTTCGGCACGCAACGAATCCATCACGTGCTGCGGAATCACCTCTTCGTGGCCAAAGAAAGGGTAGCCACAGATGTAGCCTTGAGCGTAATCCACTTTGTCGCCATAAAGGGCACGTAGCGCATCGAGGGGAGAAATCAGGTCTTTGGGCTTCAATTCCGACGAACCACCGCCATCGGTAAGCCGACGGGTGGCATTGTCGCCCACCACAAGAATCCTCTCATACTTACCGGCTTCCAACGGCAAGATACCATTATTCTTCAAAAGCACAATGGACTCGTCGCCTATCACCTTAGCCACCTCATAGTGCTCGGTGGTACAAAGTGAGCCATACGGTTTATAATGGTTCAGCGAAGTCCGGAAAATCATGCGGAGGACGTTCCGTGCCTTTGCTTCTACTGTTGACATCGGCAGTTCGCCTTTCTTCAGCATCGCCAGATAGGGGTCGGCCAAATAATAACAGTTATAGCCCAGACTGTTGTCTGAGGACAAACCATTGGTATACGAACCCATTTCGATGTCAAGCCCATTGAAGGCAGCCTCTTTGGTATCGTGAGCACCACCCCAGTCGGTGATGACACAACCGTCAAAACCCCATTCGCCACGCAGGATGTCATTGAGCAGGCGGGCGTTGTGGCAACAGTGCTCACCACGATATTTGTTATAAGCACCCATGATGCTCCATGCGCCTCCCTCTACGACAGTTTTTTTGAAAGCAGGCAAATAGATTTCGTAGAGGGCACGGTCGCTCACCTCCACATCGATCGTACCTCGCCAGCGTTCCTGATTGTTCAGTGCGAAATGCTTCACACATGCCGCCACGCCGTTCTTCTGCAACTCCTTTATATAAGGTACTACCAGCGTTCCCGCCAAGTAAGGGTCTTCGCCCATGTACTCGAAGTTGCGTCCGTTGAGCGGCGTGCGATAGATATTCACTCCGGGGCCCAGCAGCACATCCTTCTTGCGATAGCGTGCCTCCTCACCGATGGCTTTGCCATAAAGCGCCGCCATGTCAGGATTCCAAGTAGCGGCAAGAGCCGTAAGGGCGGGAAAGGCCGTAATGGAGTCGTTGGTCCATCCGGCATAGTTCCAACTGTCCCACTCAAACTCATGGCGCACCCCGTGAGGTCCGTCGCTCATCCACACTTCGGGAATGCCCAGCCGAGGCACACCAGCCGATGAGAACTTGCTTTGCGCATGGCAAAGTGCCACTTTCTCCTCCAGCGTCATTCGGCTCAGCGCATCTTCGACGCGCTCTTCGATGGGTGCGTCGGGATCCTGATACAAAAGAACTTGTGCGCTAAGGCTCGTCGTCATCAAAGGAAGGAAGAGCACAAAGCGTAATATACGATTCTTCATCTTCATTGCAAACTCTTCTTTTATTGAATTGTTACCAAATCAACATAATAACCATGCCCCACGCAGAGGAATCCATCCTGCTCATTCATCCTATCTATGATTTCCTGCGTGATGGTGAGTGCATAAACACCCCCTGCTCCGAACTCAATCTTATCCATCAGCCCCGTCCACCAACCTGTGGCAAGCTGCAACTGATGATATTCGGCCGAAGGTTCCACCGAGTAATAAACGCGCAGGATGCTACCCGGTTTAATAGCTACCATTACATCTTTCGGTATGAGATTGAACGTCTTGTTCGGATCACCATCGGGTTTATCCCAAGATACATAGTGATGTCCTGCCCACAAAGCCTTTTCGGCCGAAATAGTAACAGTCAGTTCCGTTGCCACCTCACCGTTGGTATAAAACTGCACGCTCTCACCGCTCCGGGTATTACCGGTCACCTTGTACGTCCCTTCTGCCAGTTCCGGGCATACCAGTTTCAATGTACCAGCAGTCTGCTCCACGAACTTCGTCACTTCTACGTCCTTCACAGTGATGGAAGCAACAGCATCCAGATTAATACCGGTCATTACCCATTCTGCCGCAGCAGTGGCACGGTCGGCACCTGCCGTAATCATGGCACCCTTCGTCAGCTTCACCGTGTTGGCACCATACTCCATACCCGCCGCATCGACAAGACGAACACGATAATCGCCTTCGGACAACTCTGCCGGCACAGTATATTCCACATAAGCACCTTCTTCGGTTTCCACATAGGTTACGTCTGTGGCAGGCGTGCCTCCAATCAGGATGCCTTTCACTTTGTTGAGGTTGTTTCCATAAAAACAGGCTTTATTACCTGGAGATACAATCCTCTCAAATCCTACCGAGATGGCATCCGGATCATCTGCCAACGGATTCACCTGAATGATTCCTTCACGATAAGTAGATTTGCCGGTATCGGTGGTAGCCGTAATCTTGAGGTGATAAGTCCCGGTCAGGAATTCCTTCTCGATTTCTGTGCCGGTGGCCACCTCTTCACCGTCAATTAGCCACTTCACTGTGGTATAATCGGCAGGTGTAACGGTGAGTTTCATCGAGAACTTACCGTCCCGTCTGAAGTTGGCGACCGTAGGCAGGTTTCCATTAATCCGGTCGGGAAAGATGGGGTCGAGAATGCGCGGGTCATCGTTGACCGTCGCGGTAGAGAATGGTTCTTCCGTGCTGCATCCCGTAAAAAGGGCGTTGAACGCCAACATGGTAAGCAGCATGATATATATCTTCTTCATATTGATACTTAATTTGATATTGAACAGGTTTATTGAGCATTGTTTTTATCCCACCACACCGGCGTGTTCCAGCTATTGTTGCCACCCATGCGGCTCAATGCCTCCTCGTAATTCTTCTTGTTGTACGAAGACTCAAGCACAGGATAGCACAAGCGAACAGGAATCTCCGCACCACCGGTCAGCACTTGACTGAAACCATAGTCGGCAGGTGATTTGAGGCGCGGATAGTTGGAGCGGCGTAGATTGGCCCAGCACTCCAACGGATTGGTAAAGTGCAGAATCCATGCCTGCTTGTTGATGGAAGCTTTCTTCTGTTCGACCGTATAGCCGATGCCATTCTTATTCATATAGGCATCGAATGCGGCATCGGTCACCACAGCGCAATCGTAATTGTCCGTAAGGAAGCTCATGGCAGCACGTACACCTTTCTTATAGTGTGACTCTACCGAACCCGTAACGTTCCAACCTTTCAAAGCAGCTTCGGCCAACAAGAAGTCCACCTCAGCCGATGTCATGACCACACCCGGATTATCACCTTTCAGAAAGTTACTGGCCAATTTAGGTTCAGTCTCGGTATCCATCGTTGTCTTTTCAATGGCCGAATTGGTTTTCTGAAGTTCTTTTATGAGGTCGCTCTCATAGCCCGAAGGCCAGGGATCATAGAAGAAGGCACCGGGGTCGCGCGGATGCGCCATGCTTTTGGCCAGCACCTCTTCGGAGATGTCGATACGTCCCTCCGTACCGGTGGTGCTCATCGTCTTGTCGAAGTAGAAACGGATCATCGCTGAAGAGCGAGGATCTCCCGTATTGTACAGTTCGTTGTAGAACGTAGAACAGATAAAGCTGGGGTTGTTCAAGGGATCGTTGCCATACAGGCGTTGCGACAATGCGTTGCGGCGGTAATCCGAATAGCTATCGCCTCCAAAGCTGAAAGCGATATCCATGTAAGCAATCAGCGCATCATCGGCAGCCGATGTCATCACACCGCCATCTGCCGCCAAAGCCTTTTCAAATTCAGTTTGCGCTTTCTGTGGGTCGGCATCGGATATACGCATGGCGTAGCGCAGGCGGAGGGAGTTGGCAAGCTTCTTCCATTTGCTTACGTCACCTTTATATATAACGTCGCCGGTGATACGGTCTTTGCTTGCATCGAGAGCCACTACGGCTGCATCGAGTTCCACGAAGAAGTCGCTGTAGATTTCCTCCTGCGTGTCATACTTAGGCGTGAACTTGCCATCGGTAAAGCCCTTGCCTGCCTCGAAATAAGGTACATCGCCATAAAGGTCGGTCAGCAACGACATCAGATACACGCGATAAATGCGCACCACCGCATTGATATTCACCTTCGTGGCGTCGCCCTCTGTGCGCACTTGCGCGTCGGTGATGTTCTTGACACCGGTCAGGTAATACCGTTGCCAGATATGCCCCATCTCGTTGAGGTCGAGGGTATGGCGTCCGCCGTAGTTGGTGGTATTCCAGCAGCCCATCAATTGCTGGGTAAAGGCGTAGACATAACTGCGAAGCGTCTCTACCATTTCCAAATCACCGTAGGTCTGCAACTGTACGGTGGTGAGCTGCGCATTGGGGTCGATGACGGCAGCTTTAGAGGGGTCGGTATTCATGTCTTCCATGTAACTGTCGCTACACGAGGCAAAAACCAGAGCGCATGCCACCAACACCTGTGTTATATATGATTTATAGTGTTTCATTGTTATCTTCTTTAATTGTATTAAACGGTAAAAAGGTCTCTTCTCAGAACTTTACATTGACGTTGAAGCCGTAACTCTTGCGCGAAGGCAGTGAGCCGTACTCCATACCCATACCGGTGGTATTGTTGTAGTTGGAGTCCGGGTCAATGTTGGGAATGTTCTTCCAAACGATGAACGGGTTACGGGCAACGAACGAAACCGTCAGTCCGCTAACCAGATGTTTCAGCCAAGCGTTGGGCAACGTATAGCTCAAGGTTATCTCGCGGCACTTCACGTACGAGTTGTCATAGATGAACATCGAAGGGGCATTACGGGCAACGCTCATCCAATACCTTTCGGGACTGATGACGATGTCATTCTCACGATAAGTTCCATCGCCGTTGGCTATCACACCCGGGGCAACGAATCCACCGGTAGGCTTCCATTCCGGAGAGTCCTTGGCATAACCTGCAGCCTGACGTGCCTCTTCCGATCTATACCACTCTTCGCGGCCTGCCAAAGTAGCCATGCTCTTGCCCGTCTCGTGAGCGGCACGTGCCGACATGGAATACAAGTCGGCACCCACTTTCACGTCGAATACGGCAGAAAACGATAAGTTCTTATACGAGAAGCCGGTATGGAGACCGCCCGTCCAGTCCCAAGAAGCATTACCCAATACATGGTTGCTCTTGTCGTACATGGGCAGGCCGGTGGCCGGGTCGATGAGAATATCCCCATTCTCATTCCGTTGGAAGTCGGGTCCCACGATAGAGCCGAAGTTCTCGCCTACTTTGGCAGCCACCTGCACATCGAGCCATGTGGCTTTCTCCAGTTCAAACATATCCATGTCGTCTACCAGCTTCTTCACCTTGTTACTGTTCTTCGAGAAGTTGAAGTTCAAATCCCAAGAGAAGTCTTTAGTCTGAACGGGGCGAGTGTTCAAAGCCACCTCTATGCCCTTGTTCTCAATCTCTCCAGCATTGATCAGGCGATAGCTGTATCCCGTAGTTGAAGAGTTGGCCATGCCCATGATCTGATTCTTGCTGAGCTGGTTGTAGTAAGTAAAGTCCAAACCAATACGGTTCTTCAGGAACTTCAATTCCAGACCCAGTTCCACTGAGTTGGTCTTCGTGGGTTTCAAGTCCTTGTTGGGAATAGTGCCGTTGTTGATGTAGCCGATGGTGTAGCTCGGATAGGCGAACTTCGATTTAGTGTATACCAATCCCAGCTGATAGGGGTCGGTATCATTACCTACCTGTGCCCACGACATGCGCACCTTACCATAAGGCAGTTTATCGTCCAGTTTCAGCAGTTCGGAAAATACGAAGCTACCGGAGAAAGAGGGATATACATAAACGTTGTTGCCCACAGGCAGCGTAGAAGACTGGTCGCCGCGCAGGGTGGCATCTAAATAAAGCATGTGCTTCCATCCTAAGTTGATTGCCCCATACACGGAGTTTATCTGCTTGCGATAGCTGTAAGGCTCCACGCTCACTTCGTTGAAGCTCATTAGAGCCACCACGTCACGTATCTTCATATCCTGAGCCGTAGTCACGGTGGTCTGGTTGTTCACCTTATATACGTTGCCACCCAATGTAGCGCTGAAGTCGAAATCACCCCAAGAGTTGTTGTACAGAGCCAGCAACTCGAAATTGTACATGCGGTTGCGGAAGCTGTTGTTCTGCAAATATCCTGCCTCATATCCCGGAGTGGTGGGCGCTTTGAAGTCCTCGAACATGAACCAGTTGAGCTCAGCACCTACCGTTCCTTGTATCTTGATGTGCCGGTCAATGTTCCAAACGGCCTTTCCGTTAAAGCGGAACTGGTCTTTCTTTGAAACATTCGAGTTCTTATATACATCCCAATAAGGGTTTACGTTGTAGGGGTCCATTCCGTTCCAGTTGGCATACTCGCCGTTGGCATCCTGATAGGTTCTGAGCCATTGCTGGTCATAGGTGGTGGCCAAGGTCATCAAGTTCTTGCCAATATTCGACTTGCTGTCACCCAGTGCCGGACGGTTCTTCACATCCTCGCGGGTATAGTTACCGCTGAAGTCCAGTTCGAACTTCCCGGCAGTGGTATTGGCACGCAGGTTGAAGATATCGCGGCTCATGTGCGTCTTAGGCACAATATCCTTGTTGCGCATGTCCGTATATGTGAAGCGGATGCCCGTCTTTCCGTTGCTCACGCCGATAATGGCACTGTTCGTGGCAGTGAATCCGGTACGGAAGAAGCCCGAAGTGTTGTCGGGCACGATGAGGTATGGACGTTCCTGCCCGTCATAATAGGTCAGTCCGTTACTTCCGTCCGCTTTCGCTCCCCAGCTCATGTTGGTATTCGACACGGCGTTGATGGGATATGTGCCGTTGCTTCCCATGCCATACACTTGCTGAATGTCGTTCCATTTGGCTAACTGCGTGTCAAAGGTCAGCGTACCGTTGTATTCCACGCTCACCTTGTCTTTATTGGCCCGTTTGGTGGTGATAAGAATCACGCCGTGACTGGCGCGGCTGCCATAAAGAGCCGATGCGGCCGGGCCTTTCAGCACCGACATGTTTTCTATGTCGTCGGGGTTGATGCTGGAGATGCCGTCGCCCAAGTCGAAACCGCCATACGTGCCGGCGCTGCCGAAGTTCGTATTATCCAAAGGCACACCGTCTATCACGTACAAAGGCTGGTTGTTGCCGGTCATCTCGGTGCTACCGCGCAGGATGACGCGCGAAGAGCCCGAAGCTCCACCTGCCGTCTGGCTCACCACCAATCCCGGCACACGTCCAGCCATGGAATTTATCACATTCGTTTCTTTCGCTTTGGTCAGTGCCTCGCCTTGCACCTCGGCCACGCCATAACCCAACGCCTTGCGTTCGCGCTTGATGCCTAAAGCGGTGACCACCACCTCGCTCAGCATCTTGCTGTCTTCTTCGAGCTGAATATCCAGCGGAGCACTGCCCGCTTTTACTTCTTGCTGCTTATAGCCCACAAAACTGATGACCAACGTGGCTCCGGGGCGGACGTTCAAACTGAATTTACCGTCCATATCGGTCACAACACCGTTTCCGGTTCCTTTCTCCACGACAGACGCACCTATCACCGGGCCAAACTCGTCCTTCACAGTACCTGTCACCTTGCTTGTTTGCTGTTCCACAGCCAAACATTCAAGTGAATCTGCTTGCGCTTGCGGCAGGCCTCCCCACAAACAGAGAAGAAGCGCACCGCCAAACAGCGTGTTCTTGCAATTCTTTACTTTCATAATTCAATAATAATATTAGTAATCAGACTTTCGGTCGTCATGCAAAGGTCATCAATCTATCCATTCACAGGGTTTGATTCCCTACATATTGGGTTTGAATCTCTACATTTCCGTCTTAATAGCAGGTCTCTTTTTTCTGTTTACGGTTCACATTTTATTTTTACATGCACATTATCAACCCTATAAATCCATACTGCACATGTTCAAGATTCTATCTTATACCTGAATTCGGGATAGACGGTTGCTTTTGCTGAAGATGAGGGGCTGCATCCTGTCGGGCGGATATTTCCTGAATACACCGGTTTATAGCGGTCAGGCAGAAGAGAAGAGAGCCTTTCAGACCGGCCGCCCTCGCCCTGTTTGACAGTTGCAATCCTTTGTCTTGACAGACGCAAGTGTCCAAGCCGACAGACACAAGTCTCTGACGTGACAGACACAAGTGTTTGAGTCGTCAGATACAAGCGCCTGACAGGGCAGGAATAAACGTCTGATAACCAATGGGCTTTAGCTTTAAGACACAAGCCTCTGTGTGAGGTTATCGCCCTGCTTCTTATCCCAAACTCAGGCATCTTATATCAGAAGGCTGGACAGACCTCAAAGGTAAGTACCATTGGTAAAAGAGACAAGGAAAAGAAAATAAGAAGCGGAACTGCCCCCGGCCACCCTACGCTGTACAGACGGCAAGGTGTACCGGGTGATGACGGACATACCGCAGGACATCATCCAAAAGCTTTGCGAAAACTACCGTTTGGTGGAAGAAGCGGCAAAAAACATAGCGGAGACGCGTTAATTGGCGCAAATACTTTGAACATTAGCCGGGTTGATGTATTTTTGCAAACTAATAACATTTGACGTAAGAGATGTATATCCGCACCTTGCAAATCATAGCTATACTAACCCTACTCCTATTCGTGCCCGGGAAAAACTCCGTGAAAGCGGCAACCTATCCTCAACGGTTCTCCAGCCGGCAGTTCGGTATGGAGCAAGGATTGAACAGCCAACGCGTATTCTCCATCAGCACCGACCAATCGGGAGCGGTATGGATGGCAACGCTCGACGGCATTAACCGCTACAACGGCCGCTCAATGAAAAGCTATGTGCTGGACGGCAACAGAAAAATGTCTGATGCTTCGGGAGCAACCACCATGCTTGCTAAAGGTCCGGACAACTCTCTTTATGTATATAATAATGTGGGGAAAATCTATAAGTACAGCCCTCTTACCGACCGCTTTGAGCTGCACATTGATTTGGCGGAGCATATCCATACGGGACTGACCCTCAATAATCTTTTTATCGATTCGCAAGAATCATTATGGATAGGGCTCACCACGGGACTGTACGGTTGCCGCCCCAACGAAGAGCCTGAACCGATTGCCAACGATTGCCACGTGACCCACATCACAGAGACACCCCAAGGCATTGCCGTGGGCACTGTGACCGGCCTGCGCATCTACTCCAAAGAGCGGAAACTGATACGTCGCCTCTGCCCGGGTACTCACATACAGAGCCTTTTATGTCCTACAGCCGGCAACCAGTTATTGGCGGGAACTGTCAATGGTGAAGTAAAACGCATCAAGCTCGGTTCTTGGCAAGAACATGCCGCCGGTATCCGTCCCTTGCCCCACACACCCATCCGTTCCATGATAGAAACTACACCATCGACCGTACTTTTGGGATTCGACGGAGACGGGGTGTACACTTTCGACAGCCAGAGCGGCAATACAAGTCCCCTCTTTACACGTTCCAACAGCATGCTCACCGCCATGGGGGTATATTCCCTATGCCGCGACCATGAGGGTAACATCTGGGTGGCAACTTATACGGGCGGCGCATTCTTGATGATGCTCGAAGAGAATACCACTACCCAGCTTCGCCATCGCGAAGGAGTGGAGCCATCGCTGGCCAATGACAACGTGAATGCTTTCTGCGAGCCAAGTAAGGACGAGTTATGGATTGCCACGGACAACGGCATCAGTATCTATCACCCGACCACCAATCAGTACCGACAAATCCTGACGGGAAATGTAGTAGTAAGCATCTCGGCCACCCCGGAAGGAGTGATTGCCGCAGGCACTTACGGCAACGGGATGTTTCTGCTTGACCAACGGGGACAGGTGGTGCAGCACTACTTGAGCAGCAACAGCGGCCTGCCTTCCAACTACCTATCTGTGGTATTGTTCGACACCGACCGCGACTTGTGGGTAGGCAACATGGATAGCCAACTTGTGCTGCTGAAGCACTCTGACCGGAGTTGGGAACCGTATGACGTGACCAAAGTGCGCTGCATAGCGCAGAAAGACATCCATACCGTGGCCATAGGAACCGTGGACGGATTGGTGCTGATAGACAAGCGAACCGGAGAAAAGACCCATCTATTAAAAGGTACAGACAATAAAGGAGAGGACTTCAATGCCTTTATCCAGGCAATAGCGTTTACGAACGACGATCAAGTGTGGCTTGGCAGCGATGGTGGAGGTCTTTACCTGTACAACCTGCGTACTGCCGAAAGGCGTACATTCTGTACTGATCAACGACTACCCTCCAACCGTGTATGCGCCTTACTCATTGACAGAGAGAAGATGCTGTGGATAACAACCGACCACGGGTTGGCATGCCTACCTGCACAACCGTCCATGCAGATATACAACCAGAACTTCGAGCATGCCATGTCGCGCTTCTACAACCGTTCGGCAGCCATCCTCCTTACCGACGGACGTGTGGCATTGGGCAGCACCACAGGCGTACTAATATTCAAACCCCACATTTCGCTCACGTCCTATCGGACTCCTTCATTGCAATTGACCGACTTCAGAATAGACAATATCGACACCGGCGAATCGGCAAATATGCGTCCCGAACTGATGAGGATGTTGTCAGACAGTTGCATTGTTCTGTCGTACCGACACAACTCGTTCACCGTGGGTTTTGAGTCAGTGAGCTTCCGCTATCAAAGAGACATTGTATATGAATATATGCTTCAGGGCTTCGACCGTGGCTGGAATAAACTGACAGACAACGAGCAACTACGCTATACCAACGTGTCGCCGGGCACGTATCGTCTCGGCATACAGACACGCAGCCTCAATAGCGGACTCGTGCAAAGCAAGCGATGGGTAAAAATCGTGGTTTGCCAACCGTGGTGGAACACATGGCAGGCTTGGCTGCTATACCTCGCGGTGTTGTGCGGCATCATAGTCGTCGTGGTGAGAAACAAGCAGCAACAACTGACCCGTCGCTACATGAATGAGAAAATAGCCTTCTTCGTAGGCGTGGCACACGACATACGCACCCCTCTGACGTTAGTGAAAGCACCGCTCGACGAACTCAGCCACGACCACACTCTTCATGAAGGAGCGATGCAGGCTGTAAAGTTAGCCCATTTCAATCTCAACAAACTGCTGGAAATGCTGTCGCAACTGCTGGACTTTGAGCAGATGGACCATTCAGGCACAGCTCCCCGGATGGGACCCGTGCCGTTGGCTCACACCATAGGCGAACTTGTCATCCTCTTTCAGCCTCTCTGCCAGCAGCAACAGCTGACTTTGCGGACGGACAGCATCGCCCCCGAATTATACGTATGGGCAGACGGCAAACTACTGAACCGGATACTTAGCAACCTGCTGTCTAATGCTCTGAAATATACCCCTGCGGGGGGTAGCATTGGTATCTACGTGGAGGCCGAAGGCAATAAGCTGAAAATAACCGTGAGTGACACAGGCATAGGCATCTCTGCCCAAGAGCAGAAGAAGCTGTTTACCCGCTTTTTCCGTGCCGGCAATGCCGTCAGTTCGGGTGCTTCGGGCATCGGCCTGGGACTGCTGCAAGCCAAAAGGCTGGCCGGGCTAATGAAGGGCGACATCAAATTCACGTCCACCGTAGGTCGGGGCTCGGACTTTACGCTCGTTCTCGACAAAGCCAACGGCATAAACGCTACACCGCCTGTTGCAGCATTGATGACGGAGATTGCCCCCACCGTAGAGAATGCCGAACCGGACGACTCGGACAAAGATTCCCTGCTCATCGTAGAAGACAACAATGAGCTCCGTCTCTACATGCGACAGATTTTCGAGCCGCTTTATCGGGTGATAGACAAAGCCAACGCAGCAGAAGCCCTTAAATATATGGAGACGCAATACCCCGGCTTAATCTTGTCGGACGTGATGATGCCGGGTATGCAAGGCGACGAAATGTGCCACCGGATAAAAAGTAATCCAAGCACTTCGGGCATACCGGTGATATTGCTCACCGCCAAAACGCACCGCACAGCCATCATAGAGGGATTCCAAAAAGGGGCGGACGACTACATAGCCAAACCGTTTGACATTGACGTGCTGAAAGCGAAGGTGAAAGCGCAGATAGACAATCGCAAACGCTTGCGCCGATTCTATACACAGATTGCTCTGCAACATACTGCCGCAACGGAAAACCAAGCGACAATCGATGACGAAACATTGACATCACCCACTCTGCCCAATGACGCCGACCGTGCTTTTGTGGAGAAGGCAACCCAGATTGTAAACGAGCACATGGATGACCTCGATTTCAACATAGATCGCCTCTGCCGGGAGATGGCCATGAGCCGCACCCTCTTTCACGAACGACTGAAAGCCCTCACGGGACATACGCCACAAGACTTTATCCGCATGATTCGCCTTGAACAGGCTGCCGTCTTGCTGCTGCAAGGTGTCTCCGTGGGCGACGCTTCCATACGCACGGGGTTCGTCAATGCCAAATATTTCAGTACGTTATTCAAAAAATATTTCGGTATTCAGCCGGGACGATACGTAAAAAAGCGGTAGTGGTGGTTATCTCTTAGTAATGAGTGGTTGGTAAATGGAGAAATACACTCATTTGCTCGCTACTAACCACTATTCTTTATTTGTAAGGTTTCAAACCCCGATATGTAAGTATTCAAACTTTTCATGCGCTTGTTTTCATTATATTTGCCGGCATAAATCTATATACCAAAGTATGAGTACCAGAATAATCTCTCTGAAAAAGGTAATGGCAATGCTATTGGCAATGTCTACCTTATCCTGCTCTTCTTCGAACACTGCCGTAGAAGAAGTGCCCTATCTGACCGTGAAAAGTGTATCTTCGCAAAGCCTGACGGCTGCCGGAGGCGAAATCATCATCAGCATCTCGTCGTGGCCTAAAGCCACGGCTCAAGCCAATGCTGATTGGATTACACTGAAATCGTCCACACCGCTCGACAAACTGACTTCGTTCGTGTTTACCGCACAAGCCAACGAAGGGGATGCCCGTGAAGCCATCATCACCATCACGGCCGGTGAAAAAAGTACGCCCGTCACCATCAGTCAGGAGAAGAAAAACATACAGGTGGTAAACCCGATGATAGACGAGAACCTGCCTGCCGTGAAAGCGGTCAAAGAGTTGGGATTAGGCTGGAATCTGGGCAATCAGCTTGACGCCTACGCCAACGGGGTGGCCAACGAGACGTCGTGGGGCAACGGCAAAGCCACACAAGAGACATTGAACAGGATAAAAGAGGCCGGATTCACATCGGTGCGCATTCCCATCACCTGGTTGGGGAAAGTGGGCGCAGCCCCCACATACACCATCTCCGCCGATTGGCTGGCCCGTGCCGCAGAGGTAGTGGGCTATGCCGAGAAAGCCGGTCTGAAAGCCATCATCAACATACATCACGACGGACATAGAACGGCAAATGCGGACGGGACGACCACCGGCGGCTGGCTCAACATCGTGGAGGCTGCAAAAAACGCAAGTGTGAATACTTCCATCAAGGCACGACTCAAAGCCATGTGGACACAAATAGCGGAATACTTCAAGGACAAAGGAGAGTTCCTCGTTTTCGAGGGGCTAAATGAAATTCACGACGGCAAATGGGGATGGGGCGCCAACCGTACCGACGGCGGCAAGCAATATGCCATACTCAATCAATGGCAGCAGGTGTTTGTAGATGCCGTGCGCGCCACCGGCGGAAACAACGCTACCCGCTATCTGGGCATAAGCGGCTATTGCACCAATCCGGAACTGACCATGCAGCACCTGAAACTTCCTACCGACCCGGCAAAGGACAGGCTGCTGGTATCGGTACATTACTATGACCCTGCCTCATTTACCCTGGAAGACAAGTTCGCGGAATGGGGACACACCGGTGCCGCCGGCAAGAAGGAAACATGGGGAGATGAAGAGCACTTGGAAAAGACATTCGCCGCCTTAAGAACGACCTATGTAGAGAAAGGCATACCCGTGTATATAGGAGAAATGGGCTGTGTTCGTCGCAACGACAGCCGTTCCGAATCGTTCAGGAAATACTATCTGGAATATGTGTGCAAGGCTGCACGTACACACGGTATGGCCGTGATCTATTGGGACAACGGCAACCCGGGTGCCGGACGCGAATGTTCCGGTTTGGTGAATCATGCCACGGGAGCATACGTAAACAACGGCAAGGATGTGGTGGAGGTGATGCGCAAGGGATATTTCTCCAATAATGCCTCATATACGTTGAAGAGCGTATATGACAATGCTCCGCGATAGCTTTGGGCAGAGCAGTTTACTATATACAAAGCCCGGTGCCGCTTAAAACTGAAAATAGATGAACGGCTGAATCTCCGCACTCTTCATCTGGATGACAAGGTAAACAACCAGTACCATCAGCACCGCCTTCCCCAACAAGGGGAGGCGGATGACGGATTTCGTGCATACGCGCTCCCAACTATCGGGTACGAAATGCAGAAAATAGCCCAACGCCATCAATGCAAACACTTCCCAATAGCCTTCTACCAACTGTGGGAAGAGCTGCGGACGGAAAGTCGTGAATATCTGTCTCAGCATGTCTATCGACGTGGAGAACTCCGCATTGCGGAAGAAGACCCAGCAGAGACAAACGAAATGGAACGTGACGAGTATGCCGAAGAAACGGCGGATGCCGCCACTCCGTTCCCCTTTGCGGCGTCCGGTGAGCGTCATCCAAACTTTGTGGAGCGCCAAAGCCACGCCGTGCATCATTCCCCAAAGGACAAAGTTCCAAGAAGCACCATGCCACAATCCGCCCAAAAACATCGTGATGATGAGGTTGGCATACTGGCGTATTTTCCCCTTCCGGTTGCCACCCAAAGAGATGTAGAGATAGTCGCGCAGCCAACCGGACAGCGAGATGTGCCACCTGCGCCAGAACTCCGTAACGGAAGCGGACTTATAGGGTGAATCGAAGTTTATATTGAAATGGAAGCCCAGCAACAAGGCAATGCCGATGGCCATGTCGCTATAACCGGAGAAGTCGCAATAAATCTGCAAGGCATAGCCATAGACACCCATCAGATTCTCCACACCCGAATAGAGGGTGGGATTATCGAATATACGCTCTACAAAGTTAATGCTGATATAATCCGATATAACGGCTTTCTTGAATAGACCGCTCACGATGAGGAAAATTCCACGCCCGAACATCTCGCTTGAAACGAACAACGGACGACGGATTTGCGGGATGAAATCGCGTGCACGCACGATAGGGCCTGCCACCAATTGCGGGAAGAAAGACACATAGAAAGCATAATCCAACAGATTGGTGAGCGGCGTGATTTCCCTGCGATAAACATCAATGGTATAGCTCAACGATTGGAAAGTGAAGAAGGAAATGCCCACGGGCAGGAATATGTCCATTGCAGTGAAAGTGCCTCCGGTAATGGAAGCAAAGAACTCACCGAGGAAATTGGTATATTTGAAATAGCATAGCAAGCCCAGATTGATGGCAAGGCTCAATGTGACCCATGCCTTCCGCAGCCAAGGCTTCGCTTCACGGGCCATCAGACGAGCTATGAAGAAATCGCTCACCGTGACAAGGCCGAGCAGGAAGAAGTAAGTTCCGCTACTCTTATAATAGAAGTAGTAAGAGAATGCCGTGACAAACAGCAACCGGGCCGTGGTGCGACGCTGCAACAGCAGATATACCAGAACGAAAGCGGTGAACAGCCAAAGGAAGATACCGCTACTGAATATCATCGGTGCTTGCGGGTCGTAGCTCAGGAGAGCACGCAGCTTGGTCAGGTCTATATCAAGTCCGGAAAAGAATTCGTCAATATTCCACATAATCGTTATAGGCTTTTAAGAGAGCTTGATAAAATAATTTTCCTTGCAGCAGATAGCCTTCGGGCATATAGTGCACATGGTCGGGACGCATCAATCCGGCTTCCTGCCAATTGAGGCAGGCGCGACGGACGCCACCCAGAATGCCGTACATATCCCATACGGCCAGCCCGTTTTCATCGGCATAGCGTTGGATGGTGCGCACGGCAATGGCCGTACGCGGATTGACTTTATACATACGCCTCCTACGCCGGCCAAAGCCCTCGTAAGAACCGGGAGGAGTGGTCATCAGCATAGGCACTCCGGGCAGGCTGTCGCGGAGCATACGCACAAGGTCGTCCATCTGCCGGTAGTGGGGCAGCGAGGCATATCCCCGGCCATGGCTCTCGTTCGTTCCAAAAGAAAGAATGAGCAAGTCGGGACTCAGGGATGCAATCTCGGCAATACGGTCCGGCCGGGTAAATGTGACGCAAGTGGCGCCGTTGATGCCCATGTCTGCATAAGAGACCTGACCGAATGCTTGCTGCATCAGTTGGCCGACGGTTTGCGGAAAGATATGTCCGTGCACATGGCTGTCGCCCACATGCAGGATGCGCAGTGTATCAGTGGAAATGCCAAGACGTGCCAGGCGGAGTTTCTCCCAGAAAGGATGAAGGATGCCGAGGCTGTCGTTCAACCCGTTCTTCTTCAGTTGTCGGAACGCTTTCGGCATCACAACTTCAGGAACAGATACCGTATCGGGCAACCGCTTGTTGTCAAGATAAGCCGCACCGGCTGTCACTACACCGGGAAGCGGGCGGGGAGGAAGCACGTCTTGTGCACAAAGCCGATGCGCAGGCAGAAAACCCCAAAGCACCACCATGCAGCAAACTGCAAGCCAGGCGAAACTTCGATGCTTATCCTCACGGTTCCAGCTCATAGGCACGCCTCCTGTCGTATTGTTCCTTTCCGTAAATCAGTGCCTCGTATAGCAATCCGGCCAAATGCTTTCCGCCACGGAAGTTGATGTGTGTGTAATCATAATTGGCCATCGACGGTTTGGCATGTACCAGCCCTGCCATGCTGCCCTCGCCTCCCATCGCCTCGAACATATTCCAGAAAGCTACCGCCTCGTCTGCTGCCAGATTCTGCTGGTAACGAACCAGATTCTTAATGCCGGGCATGGTGCGCAAACCGCCGTCCTGCGTCCGATAATCGCGGTCGCCCACACTGACGATGAGAATGCCGGCCTGCGGAAAAGCCTCTTTCAGATGCTGCACCGTGGTTTGCATGCCTGCAATGTATTTGTCGTAATTCCGTCCGCGCTCGGTAGCCACATTCAGACCGAATTGCAAGATAATCAAATCGTAAGGACGATGCTCGTTGAACTCACGCATCATCTGCATGGGAATCGAGCGCAACGAAAGGCCCGAACTGCCACGCAGGGAAAAGTTATCGACCGCAATGCCCGTCTGCCCGTCCATTGCCAGGCCATAGAACAACGTGGAGTCTGCCCGGTCTACCGCCCAGCGCACAGCCCCGATGCGGCCTTCCACCGTCATGTCTTGCAGCCCGTCAGCAGGGTCGAAAGTGCGTGTCAGCGTTTCGCCCCGGTTGATGCAAGCCGAAATGGTAAGCGTATCTTTAGTATAAAAGAAGATGGAGGCACGCCGGCAGGTATCAAGCAACGAGGCATAGCGGTTCTGCCCTTTCAGTTCCACATAAGCCCCGGCACGAGGCACGAAGTAATGCCCCGAAACCCCTTGCTTGCGACGGTCGAAGAAAGCGGAATCCATAATGAAATGGCTCTGCCATCCGCCGAAAGAGTGGCGCACCGTGGGACGAAAGCCACTGGTCATGGAGGTAATAGTGACAAAGCCCACCCCGCAACCACCATAACGTTTTTGCAGCATCTCCCGCAAATCGGCCGTCAGGATATCGGCTTCGATAAAAGAATCGCCCAAATAGGCGATGCGTACCGGACGTGGTGTTTCCCTAAGTTCATCGAGTGCACGATAGAAGCCCGTCATGCCACGCAGCGTGGAGTCGCTATAATCTTCGATGCAGGTCATCCCGGTGCGACAGGTATCAACGAAGGCCGGCTTCACCACGGGCGGTGGCGGCAAGCTGTCCACTACCTCTATTTGAGGAGAAGAAGGACGCAAATCGCCAAGTATATCTACATGCCGCAACGTGTGACCGCCCACCGTAATCACCGGCAACAAACGCAACAACAACAATGCCCCTACCACAAGGAGCACCAACAATCCGCTATATTTCAAGGAGTTCTTTTCCATCGCGGGCACAAAGATAGAGAATAGAACGTGAAAACGAGCATTTTATCGTAAGGAAAAAAGAATGTGCCCCGTAATAAAGAAACGTAGTCACCCCCCCCCGAACCCGACACAGGTCTTAGGATATGTGGGGCATCGGTAGCGGTACAAGAAAAGTTTCTCACCCTCGGATAAAACCTGCCGCTTCCTTATATAGATTAGAAAGAGATTAGGAAGAAAACTCCATATAAACGTTTTATAATTACATATAAGGTCGTAATAATTAACCCGGGGTCGGGATAAGAAGCAGGTCGATAACCTCACCCAGAGGCTTGTGTTTCAAAATCAAGAATCTCTGATTATCAGATGTTTAATATTGATTTGTCAGACACTTGCATCTGACGGCTCAAACACTTGTGTCTGACACGTCAGAGACTTGTGTCTGTCGGCTTGAACACTTGCCTCTGTCACGACAAAGGCTTGCAGCTGTCAAAACAGGGGGAGGGCGCCCGGTCTGAAAGACTCGCTTCTCTTCTGCCTGACCGCCGTGAACCGGTGCATTCAGGAAATATCCGTCTGACAGGATGCAGCCCCTCATCTTTAGAAAAAGCAACCGCCTATCCCGAAAGGTTAATTACATATCATTGCTGTCCGCTAAAACATTTTCTAGTGTATAAGATTTAGGGCTGGTACTTCGTGAGTGAAGTATCAGCCCTTTTGGTTATCTTTGAGC
>NZ_SLXB01000038.1 GCF_004342845.1 Prevotella heparinolytica
AACGGTTAGGAATTGCGAATCATGGAACTATATTGCATTTATGGTAATTCTGCTAAGGAAATATTTGAGAAAAAGAAAAGTTTAAATCACTTCATAATCATAACCTTTGTATGAAAACGAAAGATATCTTTTTTCTCTGTTTTTTAATGGTAATATTTCTACCTTTTTGGTTAAGTTCTTCTCTTTATGATTGGTATAAGTCATTCAATGCCGAACATGGCATGGTGATGAGTTTTCTCAAATTTGCAATACTATCTACCACAGGAGAAGTGCTAGGACTCCGAATTACAGTAGGCGCCTATAATAGGAAGAACTTTGGAGTGCTTCCCCGCATGGTGATCTGGGGATTTTTAGGTATGACCATCAATGCCGCAATGATTATTTTTTCAAGAGGAGTGCCTTATTTTATGGAGTACATGGGAATGGAAAACGCTTCTTTGATCATCAATGGAACATTCAGTTTGAACAAGGTTATAGTCGCTTTCTCTATCTCTGTAGCCATGAATATGATATTTGCTCCAGTCTTTATGACATTTCATAAAATTACAGACAAACACATCCTTGATTGTGGCGGCTCGATCCGCACCCTTATAACTCCTATTCCAATGACACATATTATTACTAATCTCAATTGGAAAACTCAATGGAACTTCGTTTTCAAAAAAACGATTCCTTTCTTTTGGTTTCCTGCCCATACCATCACTTTTCTTCTGCCAGGAGAAATACGGGTACTTTTTGCTGCTCTTTTAGGTGTAGTATTAGGGGTATTGTTGGCTGTAGCAGGTCGGATGAAATAGAGATGATTCCTACTGATATTGGCTATCAGCATTTTACTTTCTTATCGTACATACATCGTATATAAAGTGAAAAAAAGTTTGGTTTATATCAACAAAGTTTCTTATCTTTGCACTCGCTTAAAAAAATGAAGCACTCGGGGTGTAGCGCAGTCCGGTTAGCGCACCTGCTTTGGGAGCAGGGGGTCGTGGGTTCGAATCCCGCTACCCCGACTTCTTTTAGAATAAGTTGCTGTTTTTCCAGCAACTTTTTTGTTTATACGAGTTCCTCATTATATACCAAACTCATTACAGAACCTGAGACCGTAATCCTAACATCCAAAGCTTTTCCTTTTAGATAGGTTACACTAAAATTTTACGCTTGCATAAAATACGGGATATCTTATACAAGCGCAAAACATAATTCTCATTTGAAAGAATATAATAAATCAACGAGCTTCAGCCTATCTTCCCGTCACTCTTTCTTCAGCGGGATAGAAAAGCTAAATGTAGAACCCTCTTTTTCTTTGGAAGTAAACCACAGTTTTCCACCATTCTTCATAACAAAATCCTTGCATAGCAGAAGTCCCAAACCAGACCCTTCTTCATTGTTCGTGCCAAACGTGCTGAAATGGGTATCGGTATGCAACAACTTCTTCTGCCCTTCTTCGCTGATTCCACAGCCATAGTCTTGAACGCTGACAACAGCCATGTCGTCCTCCTCTTTGATTGTCACCAAAACTTCGGAGTTCTCTTTGCTAAACTTGATGGCATTGCTCAATAAATTACGAACTACTGTTTTCAGCATATCGATGTCGGCATTCACCATTATCTTATCCGACTTCGTTTCTTTGATCGTTATCTTCTTCAGTTTAGCCACCATATTGAAGATATCAATCACGCTATCTGTCAATTCCACAAGATTCACATCCTGATAAACCACATTCAACTTACCTATCTGACTCTTAGTCCACTTCAGCAAGTTGTCCAGCAGTGAAAACACGTCTTCTGTGGTCTGATTGGCCATAATCAATAATTCGTACATCTCTTCGCCGATCTTCTCTGCCGGCAGATTCAGTATCAGCATGTTCAACACCATTTTGATGGATCCCATCGGAGATCTCAAATCGTGGGCAATGACTGAATATAGTTTATCCCGTCCGGCAATGGTACGTTGCAACTCTTCGGTCTTACTCAGGATAAGACGTTTAGCTGCCACCAACGATATCTGGTGTGTGACACGAATAATCAATTCTTCCTTATTGAAAGGTTTAGAAATAAAATCACTTCCTCCCACCTGAAATCCCTTCACAATATCTGCCGTACCATTCAATGCAGTCAGAAAGATTATTGGAATTTCAGCCGTATCGGGGTTTGCCTTCAATTGCTGGGCTACCTCGAAGCCACTTAAATCCGGCATCATCACATCCAGCAAGATTAAGTCAGGGCTTTCTTTTTTTACCTGCTCCAATGCCTGCCGCCCATTATTGGCCGTGGCAATTGTAAATTTCTCGTTTGTCAAGAGCACCCTCAACAATAACACGTTTGACATCACATCGTCAACGATTAGAATCTTGTACTCAGAAGGATTAATTTCCATATTCATCTTTCTATATAGTTTTCCCGTTATACAAATTACTGATTACCGGGTGTGATTTCTTTAAAATATTCTATCATATGCTGCAAACCTTCATCCAATTCAATGATTGGTTTCCAGTTTAACTTTTCCTTTGCTAAAGTGATATCCGGCTGACGCTGTTTAGGGTCATCGTGCGGCAAAGGTTCAAATATCAATTTTGATTTAGAACCGGACAGTTTAATGATTTTCTCCGCCAACTCCAAAATAGAAAATTCATTGGGGTTTCCCAAGTTCACCGGACCGATAAAATCATCTTCCGTATTCATCATGCGTACCATTCCCTCTATCAAATCGTCTATGTACTGAAAGCTACGAGTTTGATTACCAGAACCATATATCGTAATATCATGATTCTGCAAAGCCTGTACCACAAAGTTAGACACTACCCGACCGTCGTTTGGAAGCATTCGCGGTCCATACGTGTTGAAGATACGTATGATCTTAATCCGTATTCCATTTTGCCGATGATAATCCATAAACAGTGTTTCGGCGCATCGCTTACCTTCATCATAGCAGGAACGAATACCTATAGGATTTACATTTCCCCAATAGCTTTCCACTTGGGGATGGATTACCGGATCACCATATACTTCGCTGGTAGATGCCTGTAAAATCTTTGCTTTTGTTCTTTTGGCCAACCCCAACATATTAATGGCTCCCATCACCGAGGTCTTAATCGTCTTGATTGCATCATATTGGTAATGGATAGGAGAAGCAGGACAGGCCAAATTATATATTTCGTCTACCTCTGTTTCATACGGATTTTCCACATCATGCAACACAAATTCAAAACGAGGATTCCCCTTTAAATGGGCAATATTCTTTTCTGAACCGGTGAAAAGATTATCCAGACATTGTACTTGATGCCCTTCATTTATCAGACGCGTACAAAGATGAGAGCCTATAAATCCGGCACCTCCACTAACAAGAATCTTCTTCATCCCACTTTATTTTATAATGCTTTGAACAAATCTTTTCTCTATTTATCTTTTGTTGATGACAAATGTAACTGATTTGGGCAAATTGTGCAAGTTTGGTATGAAATATTTCATTTACCTGTGCGAATCAACAATTAACACAATAATATATATGTGAAAAACGGCTTTTCCCGACATTCTTTTATCAAGAGGGCACCTGCTAAGTTGCCTTTGCCACAGATACTATCTTACGAGCATATGCCCATACCACACAATAAGCCACCAACGGCACAATGAATGCCATCACCATGGAGGTATGGTCAGCAACTACCCCCATTAGGAATGGCCCCACCACACCTCCCACCGGTGACATCATCAGGAAAGATGAAGCCTGCTTGGTGTGGCTGCCCAATCCTCTCAAGGAAAGGGCGAATATCGTAGGAAACATGATGGCTTCGAAAGCATAACCGAATAGAAGAGCAACAAGCGAAACTATGCCCACATCAAGCAGAACCAACGCAGTGGTAATCACGGTTCCTGTGGCACAAGCCAACAACATCTTTTCGGCACATACGCGACCCATTATCCAACTGCCGGCAAAACGTCCTAACATGAACAAACCCAATCCGCCGAAAGAGAGCACCACAGAGGCTTCACGGGCATTCATCCAGTTTTGCTCCACCACATAGTTGATAAAAAAACTGTTGACAGAAATCTCTCCGACCTCATAGGCAAACAGTGCCACCAATCCAAAAATGAAAAGTTTATACGACCACAAACTCACTTTATTACCCTCTTTATCCACTTCTACGCTATGTTCTATTTCGGGAAGTCTGACTTTGGAAAAAAGCAACGCCACCAACAACACCACAATGCCCATGCAGACATAAGGCAACGCTACGCTCCCCTCTCCGGCTTGTCCATCTTTTGAGAACAAAAGTAAGCCGGCCAATACAGGTGCACAGATACATCCCAATCCATTGAAAGACTGAGCAAAATTCAGACGACTGGCAGCTGTTTCTTTTGCTCCCAGTTCCGTGGCATAGGGATTGGCTGCTGTTTCAAGAAACGTCAACCCGCATCCTATCACAAATAGGGCAAACAAGAAAAGATTGAATGACAAATAATACTGTCCGGGGATAAACAGCAGCGAACCGACACCGTAAAGCAATAATCCGAATACCACACCCCTGCGATATCCGAAACGGCTGATGAACAATCCTGCAGGAACAGCCATGACAAAATAGCCCATATACATGGTCATCTGGATAAAGGCTGAATGGGTTTTCGTAATGTCTAATATTTCCTGAAAATGTTTATTCAGAACATTCAGAATGGCATGGGCAAATCCCCACAAGAAAAAGAGAGAAGTAATCAGGATAAAGGGAACAAGATATTGTTCTCCCACCAATGGTATCCGTTTCTGTTTCATCATATACTAATGTCAAAAAGCCATCTTAAAGTTGTTCAAATTGCAGCTGCAAAGATAAACAAAACTCTAAAGAAAAAGCCTATTGGTTATCTGATGTTTCCTCCTGCCTTGTCAGACACTTGCCTCTGACGGCTCAGACACTTGTGTCTGTCACGTCAAACACAAGTGTCTGTCGGCTTGAACACCTGCCTCTGTCACGACAAAGGATTGCAGCTGTCAAAACAGGACGAAGGCGGCCGGCCTGAAAGGCTCTCTTCTCTTCTGCCTGACCATTGTAAAACCGATGTATTCAAGAAATATCCGCCCGATAGGATGCAGCCCCTCATCTTTAGAAGAAGGAACCGCCTATCCCGAACTCTGATTAAATAATTATGAACAGCATCAATGGAACCATAAAAAAGTTTATCTTACCGAACGGCAACACTGCCCATTGAGAAACAGATTCCGGACATTACGAATATCCATCCATTATCGGATATGGCTTTGAAACAGGATTTTTTCTATCTGGATTTTGCAAGTGTCACAAAAAAAGATTAATTTTAAACTTTCAAATAAGTAAGCCTTTCGTCGCAACAAGGCACAAGCCTGATGCATAAGAAGGTTTCAACACTTATATAGACAGTCTGATGGACAGAACTTTTATTGAGGTTGATGCACATCAGAGGGAAAGGTCGATCTTGGTTACTCTTCGGCAGGGTTGTGAAAAAAAGGGAAGTACTCTCGGACTTGTCTTTTGCCAATGCACCAACCGTTTAAGGAGACTAAGCATTCATCCGGTAATTATTTGAGACATAATAGAACTAACTCTAAAATAATCATTATGAAAAACCTGTTTATCTTATTCATCCTCTCCTTCCTCGCAGGATGTGGAGCAAAAGACCAAATCACAGTTCCTCTCTACGTATGGCAGTCGTGGGAAGAAAGCACAACGGAAAATAGTCTGCGAAGCGACTTCGAACGTTGGAAAACATACGGTACGGTAGGTGTATGCTTCAACGCCCACCTTGATTCTGCCAAGATAGCTACCGCAGCGCGTATCGCCAAAGAATTGGGGTTGGAATACCACGCATGGATTCCTACCATGTTGCAAGAAGGACTCGATTCTACTTGTTATACGGTGAACCGCCTCGGTGAATCGGCCTACGACAAACAAGCCTACGTGCCTTACTACAAGACGCTTGACCCGCTTAATCCCCAAGTCCGACGCTTTCTGAAAGAACAATTCGAACGTATCGCCTCTATCAAGGAAGTGGATTATATCCAGCTGGATTATATCCGTTATGCAGATGTCATTCTGGCCCGCGGCCTGTGGGACAAGTATGGGCTGACGATGAACGAAGAGTATCCCAAGGCCGACTACTGTTATTGCGACAGTTGCGTAGCTGCTTTCCAACGAACCAGCGGCATCGACATAAGGCAAGTGACAAATCCTTCGACCAACCAAGAGTGGGCGCAATTCCGTTGTGACGCTATCACAGGCCTGGTGAACGAGTTAGTTGACGCCATTCATGCCAAAGGGAAAAAAATCAGTGCCGACGTCTTCCCCGGACCGCAGAGCTATGCCGTATGGATGGTGCGCCAAGAATGGAACAAATGGAACGTGGATGCCTACTTCCCGATGAACTACAATGACTTCTACAAGGAACCGGCCGAGTGGATAGGTAAAGTGACGGCTGAAGAAGTAAAAAGCGTAGCCGACAAGAAGACACCCGTTTACAGCGGACTTTTCATCTGCCGCGACTGGCAAAACAAAGCTAACCTGATCGACCCTGAGCACTCCGGTCTGCTGCCCTCCGAAATAGAAAAAGCCGTGGCCGGTTCAATGAAGGCCGGAGCCACCGGTGTATGCTTGTTTACGCCCAACGATATGACGCCCGAACATTGGGAAGCCTTGAGGAAAGCCATCAGAAAGACGTACTGATAACTATTGGCTGAACAAGCCATCCCAAGAGCCGCCTATCAAGCTGTTCTATAAGATCTGCCAAACACTTGTGCCCGACATGATCGGCACAAGTGTTTTTCATTTTAACACACAAGCAAGAACAAATTAGAGGAACGGAGCTATCCGAGAAGCATAGCAAACACAAGCCCACACTTTAGTGAACCTATGCCCACACTTAACGAACCGCAACCCCACACTTTAGAAGCCATATGCCCACACTTCAGAGGAGCTCTCCCCACACCTTAGGAGAGGTTAGACCACACTTTAGAGAAGACAAACTGAAAGGAAAGATAGATCATCGACTAACAATTCAGACTACGCCGGAAGCCAATTCCCCCTTCCTCATACGGTCAGAAGTGTTGAAACATCAGAACATCCGGCAGACACGTTCGATACCGGCTACCAACGCATCAATCTCCTCGCGCGTATTATATAGTCCGAACGAGGCACGCACGGTACCTTCTATACCAAGGCGTTGCATCAATGGCTGGGCACAATGATGCCCGGTGCGCACGGCAATACCTAAACGGTCGAGCAGCGTCCCCATGTCAAAATGATGGATATCGCTCACCAAGAACGAAATGACACTCCCCTTCTCTTCCGCCTCCCCGAAAATGCGCATACCGGGAACTTCTTTCAGCCGTTGCATGCCGTAGAGGGTAAGTTCATGCTCGTAGGCAGCAATCTTATCCATGCCGATAAGCGAAACATAATCCAGCGCTTTGGCAAGTCCCGTCGTACCGATGTAATCGGGCGTTCCGGCCTCGAACTTAAAAGGCAGTTCATTAAACGTGGTCTTCTCGAACGAAACACTTTGTATCATCTCGCCACCACCTTGATAGGGAGGCAGTTTATCCAACCATTCCTCCTTACCGTAGAGCACGCCCACGCCGGTAGGGCCGTAGACCTTATGGCCGGAAAAGACAAAGAAGTCGGTATCCAGCTCCTGCACATCTACGGGCATGTGTGGAACGGACTGCGCGCCGTCTATCAGCACGGGCACTCCCTGCTTGTGCGCAAAGGCAATCATCTCCTTTACGGGATTTATCGTGCCGAGCACATTGGATACATGCGCAAGGCTGACAATCTTCGTGCGTTCGGAAAACAGGTTCTTATACTCCTCCTGCAGCAGTTCGCCTTTGTCATTCATGGGGACTACGTTGATGGCAATTCCCTTCTTGGCAGCCAACAGTTGCCAAGGAACGATGTTGCTATGATGTTCCATGACGGAGATAATCACCTCATCGCCCCGCTGCATAAACTCCTCGCCGAAACAAGAGGCAAGCAGGTTGATGCTTTCCGTTGTGCCACGCGTAAAGACAATTTCGTTCGTACTGCGCGCATTGACGAATTTACGCACCGTTTCGCGCGAAGCTTCATGTAGTTCCGTGGCCTGCTGCGAAAGGAAATGTACGCCTCGGTGCACGTTGGCGTTGACGGAGTAATACTCCTCGGAAATGGCATCTACCACCATGCGGGGCTTTTGAGTGGTGGCTCCATTGTCGAGATACACCAACGGCTTGCCATAAACCTCACGCGAGAGTATCGGGAAATCGGTTCTTATCTTCTGAATATCATACATAAACTATCTGATTTAATCAAGGCATGGATGGCACGGACTTCACGGATTCAGTCCATAAAAACCGTGTCAATCCATACAATCCGTGCCTTCTGAATTTCTTATTTACAAATCGAGCATCCCTGACACTTGTTCAGTTCGCCACGGAAACGCTTCTCCACCAACAGATGCAAGCGGTCTTTCAAAGCATCCAGACGGATGGTATCAATCACCTCGTTGACAAAAGCGAACATCAACAATAGGCGTGCCTCACGCATCGGAATGCCTCGCTGCCGCATATAGAACAAAGCACTCTCATCAAGCTGCCCTACCGTGGCGCCATGACTGCACTTCACATCGTCCGCATAGATTTCCAGCTGCGGCTGGGTGTACATACGTGCCTCACGAGTAGCGCAAAGGTTTCGGTTGGTCTGCTTTGAATTGGTGTGTTGCGCATCCGGACGCACCAGCACCAAACCTGCAAAAGCCCCTACGGACTGTTCATCAAGCACATACTTGTAAAGTTCGTTGCTGGTACAGTTTGGCACGGCATGGTCTATCTTGGTATGATTATCTACATGCTGGTTCTTATCGGCAATGGCCATACCGCAAAGATTCAAGTCGGCACCTTCGCCTGCAAGCGTCACCTGAGTGGTATTGCGGGTAGTTCCGTTGTGCAAGGTCATGCCGTTCAGCAAAACATTGCTGTGAGCTTTCTGTTCCACATACATGTTGCTGATGCGAACCGTACCCGTATGCGTTTCTTCCAACTCATAAAAGTCGAAAGAGGCATTTTCACCGACAAAGGCTTCCACCACTTGCGTCGTCAAGAAGTTTACATTGTCCATTGCATGGTCGCACACCAGAAAACGGGCTTGCGCACCCTCTTCCAAAACAATCAGCATACGTCGGTTCACCATGAAACTGACATCTCCACGCAGAATATTCACCAACTGAATGGGCTTCTCCACTACTACGTTCTTGGGCACATAAAGCAATACGCCGTCTTGCGCAAAAGCCGTATTGAAAGCTGTCACACCATCCTCGGCCGTATTGGCCAGCTTGCCATAATGCTTCCTCACCAGTTCGGGATGCTGTTCGGCCATCTCCTTCAGACTACCAAAGAGAACGCCTTCGGGCAGAAGAGACTTCGGCAGGCTCTTGCCGTAGAAAGAATCGTTCACCACGAAATAAAGGGCAGTGCTCATATTGGGAACGTCGCACTTAAACACCTCATAAGGGTTCACCGGAATATCCAGACGGTTCAAGTTCAAGCCATAATCCGGCTCAAAGAACTTGCTGACATCTGTATATTTGTACCTCTCCTGCTTACGGGTGGGAAAGCCCAGCCGCTCAAAGTCGGCAAAAGCTGCTGCACGTGGCGCATTCATCACCTCGGCACTATGCCGGCATATCATCGCCTCCGTTTGGGAGAAAAGGTCTATATATTGTTGTTCAGGTTTCATAACTTCCTTTATTTTTTAAGCAAGAATTCAGGGATTTATCAATGATTGAAAGGCCTTTCAACTCAAGAAGTTCCACACAATCCGCGCCTAATTCTAAAAATCTCCCGCCTCTTTTTTTATCCAGTCGAAGCCGCGCAGCTCAATCTCCTTTGCCAGTTCAGGACCTCCGCTCTTCACGATACGTCCGCCAAGCAAAACGTGTACCTTATCGGGTTTGATATAGTCCAACAAGCGCTGATAGTGAGTAATCACTATTGCACTGGTTTCCGCCGTCTTCAGCTTGTTAAAGCCATCTGCCACGATGCGCAGGGCATCCACATCCAGACCGGAGTCCGTCTCGTCCAAAATGGCAAAAGCCGGCTCCAGCATGGCCATCTGAAAGATTTCATTACGCTTCTTCTCACCACCGCTGAACCCCTCGTTCACGCTACGGTTGGCAAGTTTATTATCCAACTCCACGATGGCGCGCTTCTCGCGCATCAGCTTCAGGAACTCGCCGGCCGACAAAGCCGGCAGATGCCGATACTTGCGCTGCTCGTTCACGGCAGCACGCATGAAGTTCACCATCGAGACGCCCGGAATTTCTACCGGCGATTGGAAGGAGAGGAAAATTCCCTCGTGGGCACGGTCTTCGGCACTCATGGCCAGCAGGTCCTTTCCGTTGAAAGTAATCGAGCCGCGCGTCACCTCATAAGCGGGATGGCCCACCAATACATTGCTCAATGTACTTTTACCGGCACCGTTCTGTCCCATCAAGGCGTGCACTTCACCGTCCCGTATGGTCAAATCGATGCCTTTTAATATCTCTTTGCCATTGATGCTGGCATGCAGGTCTTTTATCTCTAACATCTTTATCTTACTATTTTGACTTATTTACAAATTCCTATCTTACTGTTTCAGTAAATCATCCCACGCTTCCCTCCAGCGAGATGGCCAACAGTTTCTGTGCCTCTACGGCGAACTCCATCGGAAGCTTGTTCAGTACCTCTTTGGCATATCCGTTCACAATCAGCCCCACGGCATCCTCCGTAGAGATGCCGCGCTGGTTGCAATAGAAAATCTGGTCTTCGCTGATTTTGCTGGTTGTGGCTTCATGCTCCACAATGGCTGTTTCGTTATGGATGTCCATGTAGGGGAAAGTGTGTGCGCCGCACTTGTCGCCAAGCAGCAAAGAGTCGCACTGGCTATAGTTGCGGGCATTGTCCGCTTTGGCAGCGACACGCACCAGTCCGCGGTAAGAGTTCTCACTCTTTCCGGCAGAGATGCCTTTGCTGACAATGGTGCTGCGGGTGTTCTTGCCCAGATGTATCATCTTGGTTCCCGTGTCTGCCTGCTGATGGTTGTTAGTCACTGCCACGCTGTAGAACTCTGCCGTAGAATTATCGCCGGAGAGGATGCACGAGGGGTACTTCCAGGTAATGGCGGAGCCGGTCTCCACCTGTGTCCACGACAGTTTGCTGTCCGCGCCCTTGCAATGGCCGCGCTTGGTCACGAAGTTGTAAACGCCGCCCTTGCCGTCGGCATCACCCGGATACCAGTTTTGCACCGTGCTGTACTTCACCTCCGCACGGTCGTGCACCACAATCTCCACGATGGCGGCATGCAACTGGTTCTCATCGCGCATCGGGGCCGTGCAGCCTTCGAGATAGGATACATACGAATCATCGTCGGCCACAATGAGCGTCCTTTCAAACTGGCCTGTATTGCGGGCATTGATGCGGAAGTAGGTGGACAGCTCCATGGGGCAGCGCACTCCCTTGGGGATGTAGACGAAAGAGCCGTCGGAAAACACGGCCGAGTTGAGTGCGGCAAAGAAGTTGTCGCGATAAGGCACAACAGAGCCCAGATACTTCTGCACCAGGTCGGGATGTTCGCGCACGGCTTCGCTGAAAGAGCAGAATATGATGCCTTTCTCCATCAACGTCTCCTTGAAAGTGGTCTTTACGGACACCGAGTCCATCACGGCATCTACCGCCATACCGCTCAATGCCATTTGTTCTTCCAGGGGAATGCCCAATTTATTGAAGGTCTTCACCAGCTCCGGATCCACCTCGTCCATGCTTTTCGGTCCTTCCTTTTTCTTGGTAGGATCGGCATAGTAAGAGATGGATTGGTAGTCTATTTCCGGAATACGTAGATGCGCCCATGTGGGCATTTCCAACGTCAGCCAGTGCCGATACGCCTCCAGGCGGAACTTCAGCAGCCATTCCGGTTCATTTTTCTTTGCAGAGATAAGCTTCACTATCTCTTCGTTCAGGCCGCACTCGATGATGTCCGTGTGCACATCGGTGGTGAAGCCGTACTTGTATTTTTCTTCCGCAATCTTCCGGACGTACTCGTTCGAGGGTTTCTTCTCAGCATCCTTTCTCGCCTCGTCCGCAGCGGCTGTCTTATTCTTGTTGTTCAGATTCATCTGTCGCATGATTGTTCAATATATATTGTTCGGTGACATGCTTCGCCATGGGAAAAAATATCCCGCCGAAAGACTTTACCGGATAATATAACACCGATTCTTCCTTTTTTGTTTTGCTTATCAACCGGTTATCTTCATCCACAAACTCAATCACTCCAACCAGCAGGCTGACGAGCAAAAGGTATTTGAGTGCCCCCAATCCGCTTCCCAGCAAGCGGTTCAGCCATCCCAGCGATATGGCCTCCAGCGCCTTGGTAAGCAAAGAGGCTACCAAAGTAAAGCCCAATGGCACGGCTATCCAGATGATGAGAAAAGCCAGTATCTGTGCAACTGTCATGGAATCTGTCACTGCGGGACAAAGTCTCCCGGCCAGCCCCGCATACAAGGCCTTTGCCGCCAACAGGCCGACAATCAGCCCCAGGATAGAGGCCAGCTGCCTGATAAACCCTTTCATGAAGCCGATGACGGTACCCGCTCCGAAGGCTGCGATTATGAGAATATCTATCATTGTCATCTTTATTCAAGCTGAATTTTCTATATATCTATATATAATAAGGTGTAAAACGAGATACGTATGTCGTCGCCCATGAGATACGTATGTCGTCACCTGTGAGATACGTATGTCGTCACCTGTGAGATACGTATGTCATCACCCATGAGATACGTATGTCGTCACTCGTGAGATGCGTATGTCGTCACTCGTGAGATGCGTATGTCGTCACCCGTGAGATGCGCATGTCGTCTCTATAGAGAGACAGACAACGTCTCTATAGAGAGGTAGGCAACGTCTCTATAGAGAGACAAGCAGCGCCTCTATAGAGAGACGACCGCCTCCTCCATAGAGGCGCTTCAAGGCATACGAAAATGTGCCAACCGGCCGCGTATAACGTTCCGCGGGGCAGTTGGCACATCGTCCTTATCGATTATTATAGGGTCTGCTTTACTTCCACTTCTTCGTAAGACTCGATGACGTCGTCCACCTTGATGTCGTTGCAGCCCGTCAGGCTGATGCCGCATTCAAAGTTTGTGCCCACTTCCTTCACGTCGTCCTTGAAACGCTTCAACGCGTTGATGGAACCGGTGAAGATGACGATGCCGTCGCGAATCAAACGGGCCTTGTCGGTGCGTTTCACCTTTCCGCTCTTCACCATGGCACCGGCCACGAGCCCCACCTTCGTGATGTTGAACACTTCGCGAACTTCGATAGTGGCAGTCACCTGCTCTTTCAGAGTCGGTGCCAACATGCCTTCCATGGCAGACTTCACTTCCTCGATGGCGTCGTAGATGACCGAGTACTTGCGGATGTCGACGCCTTCCTGCTCTGCCAGTTTTGCAGCAACACCCGAAGGACGTACCTGGAAACCGACGATGATAGCATCCGAAGCAGCAGCCAAAGAGACATCCGATTCGGAAATCTGTCCCACTCCCTTATGGATAACGTTGACTTGCACCTGATCAGTGGAAAGTTTGATCAACGAATCACTCAATGCTTCTACCGAACCGTCCACATCACCCTTGACAATGACGTTCAATTCGTGGAAGTCGCCCAATGCCAGACGGCGACCGACTTCGTCGAGCGTCAGCATCTTCTGCGTGCGCAAGCCCTGTTCGCGTTGCAGTTGTTCGCGCTTATTGGCTATCTCACGGGCTTCTTGCTCCGTTTCTATTACGTGGAATGTATCACCGGCAGCAGGCGCGCCATTCAGGCCCAGTATCAATGCAGGCTCGGAAGGACCTGCCTGCTTGATGCGCTGGTTGCGTTCGTTGAACATTGCCTTTACCTTACCGTAACTGGTACCGGCCAATACAATATCTCCCATCTTCAACGTGCCGTTAGAGACCAATACCGTAGCCACATAACCACGGCCTTTGTCCAACGAAGATTCTATGATGGAACCGGTGGCGCGACGGTCGGGATTGGCCTTCAGCTCAAGCAGTTCGGCCTCGAGCAAAACTTTTTCCATCAGTTCGGCCACGCCCAATCCTTTCTTGGCAGAGATGTCCTGCGACTGATATTTGCCGCCCCACTCTTCCACCAGGAAGTTCATGTTTGCCAGCTCTTCCTTAATCTTGTCGGGATTGGCAGTCGGCTTGTCAATCTTGTTAATTGCAAATACGATGGGCACACCGGCAGCCGTGGCATGGTTGATGGCTTCCTTGGTCTGAGGCATCACGCTGTCGTCCGCGGCCACAATGATGATGGCGATGTCCGTCACCTTGGCTCCGCGAGCACGCATGGCGGTAAAGGCTTCGTGCCCCGGTGTGTCGAGGAACGTAATCTTACGCCCATCTTCCAACGATACGTGATAAGCACCGATGTGCTGCGTAATGCCACCGGCCTCACCGGCAATAACGTTCGCCTTACGTATGTAGTCGAGCAACGAAGTCTTGCCGTGGTCTACGTGCCCCATCACCGTTACGATCGGGGCACGAGGCCGAAGGTCTTCTTCCCTGTCTTCTTCTTCCACAATAGCCTGAGCCACCTCTGCGCTGACATATTCGGTCTTGAAGCCAAACTCCTCTGCCACCAGATTGATGGTTTCGGCATCCAAACGCTGATTGATAGACACCATTATACCGATGCTCATACAAGTGGCAATGACTTGCGTAACGGAAACATCCATCATGTTCGCCAACTCGTTGGCCGTCACAAATTCCGTAAGTTTCAGCACTTTGCTTTCTGCCATTTCCATGTCTTCCAGCTCTTGCATACGGTTGGACAACATGTCACGTTTTTCCTTGCGATATTTGGCACCCTTGTTCTTGCCTTTGGAGGTCAGACGGGCCAAAGTTTCCTTTACCTGCTTGGCTACGTCTTCTTCATTCACTTCTTGTTTTACAAGAGGCTTCTTGAAGCGGTCTTTATTGCGATTGCGGTTACCGCCGGCTTGTTGGTTTCCGCCGGGAGCGCCACCATAGGCATTTTTGGAACGATCGTTACCACCACGTTGGAAATTGGAAGCATTATTAATGTCCACCTTCTCTTTATTGATGCGGACACGTTTCTTTTTGCCATTGACATCAACACCGGAGTCGCCCAACTTGCTATCCTCTCGTCGGATTTCCTTGATAATAGCTTCTTTGATCTGCTTTTTCTGGTCCTGACGGGTCTTTTCCTTTTCTTCCCGCTCCTTACGCTTCTCTTCCTTCGACTTCTTTTTCGGACGTGTAGATTGGTTCAGAGCGGCCAAGTCTATTTGTCCTATGACATTTATCTTCGAAACAAATTCAGGCTGGTGTATCTTAAAGATTTTATCTTCTGCCGGTTCTTCTTTTGCTTCCGGCTCTTCAGTGGCCGATACAGAAGAAGTTTCTACTCTTTTTTCCTCTTTTGATTCCGGTTCCACCTGCGCAGCAATTTCCGGTTCTTTCTCTACAAGCGGCGCCGCTTGTATTTCGGACGTAGCATTCGCCTCGGGCTGAGACATAGATTCCGGCTCGGGCTTTGCCTCCTCGCGCTCTTCCAAAACCGGACGGAAAGTTTCTACAGCTACCGGAGCAGTCTCTTCCACCTTCTTTTCCTCTATCACCTTTTCAGTTTCTTCCCTTTCTTTCTCCTTTTCCGGAGCAGTAACAGACCACTGACCCGGTTTGTCCAAATCTATCTTGCCAACAGGTTTAAACTTCGGGCGTACGTCTTCGGGGATAACGGTTTTTATCTCTTCAGGCTTTGCCTTCTCCTGCGCATTCTCCTCATAGCCATCAATGGCCACAGATGCCTTGTTCCGATCCTTGCTTTGACGCTCCTGACTGAAACGCTCCGATTTTATTTTAAGATCCTTATCCGTACTGAACTCCTTCTTAAGCAAATCAAACTGCTCGTCGGTAATTTTCGTGTTGGGGTTCGCCTCAACGGTAAATCCCTTCTTTTGCAGGAACTCGACAGCTGTCGTAATTCCTACATTCAAATCTCTTGTTACTTTGTTTAACCTTATCGTCATACTTAATTTTTCATGAATAATGGAGAAAGAAGAAGTTATCGCTAACCACTAATCGCTAATCGCTTACACTACTCACCCTTCTTCAAACTCCTGTTTCAAAATGCGCAATACCTCGTCCACCGTTTCTTCTTCGAGATCCGTCTTTTCAATCAACATCTCGCGGGGAGCATTCAACACAGCCTTTGCCGTATCAATACCGATAGCCTTGATGGAATCGATTACCCAACCATCTATCTCATCACGGAATTCATCCAGATAGATATCCTCATCTTCTACCGTTTCATCCAACTCGCGGAACACATCGATGGTGTACTCAGTCAACATACTGGCCAGTTTGATGTTCAAACCACCTTTACCGATAGCCAGCGACACCTCCTCCGGTTTCAAGAACACTTCTGCCTTATGTTCTTCTTCGTTCAAACGGATAGAAGAAATTTTGGCAGGGCTGAGAGCACGCTGTATAAACAACTGAATATTCGACGTATAGTTGATAACGTCAATATTCTCATTGCGAAGTTCGCGGACAATGCCATGAATACGGCTACCTTTCACACCCACACAGGCACCTACCGGGTCAATGCGATCATCGTAACTCTCAACGGCAATTTTGGCACGCTCACCGGGTATGCGGGCTATTTTCTTGATGGTAATCAGTCCGTCATTGATTTCGGGCACTTCCATCTCGAACAGACGTTGCAGGAACACAGGTGATGTACGGCTCAGAATAATCTTCGGATTATTATTCTTATTATCCACACGTGCCACTACGGCGCGCGCCGTCTCGCCCTTACGATAGAAATCGCTCGGAATCTGTTCGGTCTTGGGCAGCAACAACTCATTTCCTTCGTCGTCAAGCAGCAGCATCTCTTTCTTCCATATCTGATAAACTTCCGCATTGACAATGGTGCCCACCTTATCTATATATTTATTATAGAGGCTGTCCTTCTCCAATTCCAGAATCTTGGATGCCAATGTCTGACGCAGATTCAAGATGGCACGACGGCCAAAATTGGCAAAAATCACCTCGTCTGTCACTTCCTCGCCCACTTCATAGGAAGCATCGATTTTCTGTGCCTCGCTCAAGGATATTTGCAGGTTCGGATCTTCTACATCACCGTCTGCAACAACTTCACGATTACGCCATATCTCAAAATCCCCCTTGTCAGGGTTCACGATTACGTCGTAATTCTCATCGGTGCCAAACATCTTCGCAATCACACTGCGGAACGACTCTTCAAGCACACTCACCATTGTAGTGCGGTCAATGTTCTTCAGTTCCTTAAATTCCGAAAACGTATCTATCAAGCTGACAGTTTCTTCTTTTTTGGCCATAGTCTTATTTAAAACTGATTAAGTATTTAGTATATTTTATCTCCTCATACGTAAAATTCAGATCCTCGTCCACCATCTTAGGACGTTTAGCTCCTTCTTCTTTCACTTTCTTGCTGATGGTTACTACAAAGTGTTGTTCGTCCGCTTCCTTCAGCACACCACTGAGCTTACGGCCGTCCTTTGTCAACACTTCCACTTCGCAGCCCACATGATTGATGTATTGCTGCAATACCTTAAAAGGCTGCCCGATACCGGCCGAACCTACTTCCAGTTCATAGTCTTCCTCTTCGCGATTCAACCGAGACTCGATGTAGCGGCTCAGCTCCACACAATCCTCAATCCACACACCTTCCTTGTGGTCTATTTCCACCAGAATCTTGCCATCCGGGCCGATGGTTGCTTCCACCAGAAAATACTCTTTCCCTTCCAGCCACTCGTCTACAATCTGACAAATCGTTTTCTTTTCTATCATAAATTAACCTATAAGAACGAAAAAGAGGAGCTTGACTGCCCCTCCACCTTTCATCCGTTTCCGTTTGCAAAGATACAAATAATCTCTTCGACTACAAAATATTAGAAAAAAAAAGAATGATTTAACAAAAAAAGTGGACGAACAACCATATCACACCATAAAGAAGAGCCATCGTTCAGTATAAATATTCCGCACACACCTCATTTGTAACCGATAGAAATTCAAAGTTTTACACAGGTACAAGCATCGCCTTATATCTATAACAAGCGTAGGTTTATGCACATAAAAACATAAATCGAGGAGATACCTAAACAACCAAACGTAACCTTAGGGCTTACCTTGACTTACCCAACCGCCTCATAATAAAGTGAATTATTCCGAATAGAACCACATTATACTACACAAAAAAATCCCGGTAACCTATTAGATTACCGAGATTTACCTTTTCTTATTTAAGAGATAATTACTTCACTTATCATTAGTGTCCCGTTAAAATGGGATGAGTTAAACAATTAATCAAATAGCCCCGGAATCAGGGGTTCATTTAGATCTTTGACATCATTGAAATTAGTCTTGTCGAACAGGTCACGCAAGTGGGTTTTGTCAGTCAATGATATGCTGAGAATCTGCAAAACTTCATAGGTTGAGCGTTTCAACTTCATATCATGTTGGA
>NZ_SLXB01000039.1 GCF_004342845.1 Prevotella heparinolytica
CTGTTGAAGATAGGTCGCTAAATCATTACCTACTGCATTTCATAACTCATAAGGCTGTTCATAGCCAATTACTTAGACCTAAATGATAGATTTTCCATAAAAATGCAACACTTTCCGAAAACCTACTTACCATGAGATTGTGTTATCTTTGTTGCAAACCAAAACAAAAATAACATGAGACACACTATTTTTCTAATGACATTGCTATTAATCGGATTCAAAGCAGCAATCCAAGCAAGAGGTTTTAACTCTTATACGGAAATACCCCTTACCATTTATTACGGCAACTCGGATAAAGACCCGACGGAAGACGACCCCGATATTGGTCCGGATAACCAACCTATTACGCGCGGGATTATCTTTCAACCGGCTTATGCACACTTATATAATAAGGTGGTAAACATTTATTTCGTCAATACATATCATACGGCGGTCATAACCATATCCAACCAATCAACCGGCGAAATAGTCTATTCAGAAACACACGATAGCCCCACCAAACTTTCCATAGACTTGAGCAGTAAGTCCTATGGAAACTATCTGATAAGGATAGAGACCGAAAGTGTATCCCTACAAGGCTCATTCTCTTTATAACACCAAACGCTTATCAGTAATGAGGGCTGTTAACGACACCGGTATTGTTCTTTATCGCTATCTGCGGGCGTTGTCCGTAAAGGTAAGTCGGGGCACTGTGCATCGTTTGCTCGATACCCCTGCAGGCAATAGCCTGCGGGGTATCAGCGATGCATTGGATGCGCTCCGCATAAAGAACGAGGTGTATCAACTTCCACCTTCAGAAGACTATTTTGCACGAGTGGATGCCCCATTCATCACCATGCTGCAAGTGAGTGGAGTTCCGTTCTGCGTAGTAACAAAAAAGGATGGTTCAGCCTACATTACTATAACGATATTAAGCGTAGATAAAAAAAGACGCTTAATAGAGGTAATGATTTTATATCACTAAGATAAAAAACAGGTTTCGCGAACCTATAAAAAGGAAAAGAGGTTGAGGGACGTCAAAAATCTCAATTCCGCCAATATGTTTAACTTAAATTATTTCGTATTATGAAGATTAAAGCGAAAAGGATTCTCACTCCAGAGAATGCAGACAAAATTAAAGGAGGCGGCCATACTCTAATTTTTTGTGCAACCGTAGAGTTGAGACAATGTCTAGTAGCAGAAGGCAAATACTGCGGTCCTAATACAGCGTCAGCTACAGCGCATGAAATTAAAGGGCCTCGCAATCCTTGGGGATAAAAGGATAGTTTATAAGAGCTAATCCAATTCTTACATAATATAGATTCATCCCTACTTATGATAGAGATGTCTATATATTATTCGTTGTAAAATATAGAGTGGAATGGTATCTACTATGATTACATTCCACTCTATTATAAAAAACAAATCCATATTTACTGTTATGAAAAAGTATTCAATGCCATCTAAAGACCTAAATGTTTTTTTTTCGGAGACAAAAAAATATTTCTGCCACATACCTAGTGGTTTAATATTTCATGTTGATAATGATGATGTGGAGCTATACCTAGACGTTTGCCTGAAAAACAAGCAACCTACTCCAGAAGAGTTAAAGACATGTAATGAAATATATGATATCTTGAATGCAACCATAGCAGAATATAGCGAACAATTAGTGGAGGAAAGTAAGGAAGAGGTTTTCAAACCTTCATGCATTGTTCTTAACGTATCGGGAAAGTGTAATTTACTGTGTCCCTATTGTTTTGCCAGAAATAATCATAAGAAATTTGCATTCAAAAGCATGAATGTAGAAACCTCATTACAAGCTATAGACTACATGATGACTATTAATCCAAATAGTAGTGAATACACTATTGCTTTTTTTGGCGGAGAACCCTTCTTGGAAATCGAAACAATAGAAAAAATAGTAGAAGAAACCCACAAAAGATATCCTGAAAAAGTTCTCCACTTCACAGCAACAACTAATGGTACAATTTTAGATAATAAAATTCTATCGTTACTGAAAAAGTACGACTTCTCATTAATGATTAGTATTGATGGGCCACGAGATATTACAAATAAGTTACGACCTCATTCTAATCCTCACAAAGATACATTCTCAGTAATTATGGAGAATATCACTACTCTGAAAGAGAATCTCATAAATATAGATCTTCGAGCAACGGTTGTTGCAGGAAATTCTAATTTATTATCAATTGCCAAATTCTTTGAAAATCAAAAGATTCCATACCATTTAGCTTTCTGCTTTAATACTCAGAACAAGCAAAATGACTATGCAGCTTGGTATGAGGAAAATCTCTCTAGACTATCTTACGAATTTGAAGAGTTATTTGATTTCTATTATGAATTAATGCAAAATCAACAATTTATTTGGGGATTTTATTTTTTAGAAACTATACGTGATATCGCTTTGCGAAAAAAAAATTATTTTTCTTGTGGAGCAGGTATTAATCTTTTTGCAGTAACCGACAATGGGAATGTTTTTAGTTGCATGAATTACACTCCTATACCTGACACTAAAATTGGAGATATATATACAGGAATAGACTCACATTTAAACTCACTATATAAGGCCAAATTTATCCAAAGTACAACAGAATGTAATAATTGTAAGGTGCGTTTCTTTTGTTCCGGCGGTTGTATGGCAGAACGATATGCCGTGAATAAAACAACTAAATCACCTGTAAAACTCCATTGCATATTAGAGCAATTACTTTTTGACAAGTATTTATCTGCCTATCAATATATCAAAAACAACTTACCTGATGCCATGAATTGCATCATAGAGCATAGACAAAGATATGAAAACTAATATTCTTCTGTTTTTCTTTTATCTATGGATGAGCCTATTTCCTGCAATTTGTTGGGGGCAAAAGATAAATAATTACAGTTTATCGTTCGACAAAAGATATTCGGAAGCAGCCAATATGCGTGTAATCTGCTCCTTTATCATTGATTTTCAAGATGCAGACAGCATTTGTATGAATCTTGGTGGACCTTTCGAACTATCCGTAGACGATTTGATTGTGTATGGAAACACATCACTAAAATATGATTATCGTAAAGAAAACAAGCAGATAATTTACTATCGTCCTTCCGTTCAAAAGGTAGCAATAAGTATGGAATACAACTACACTAATCTAACCTCATTTTTTGTCTACGGTAAAGGGGATGCCGAACTATGGGAGACAAGTTATGAGGAGTATTATTATCCGTACATTCCCGATATCAATATGAGTTTGTCTGTCAAAGTATCATTACCTGATTCTTTGTCGTTGATAAGTTCGTATGCCATGCACAAAGACAGCCTAAACAATTATTCATGTAGAATAAACAATGTGTTAGCACAATCTTTATCTTTGGCCTTTATCCGAAAGGAAGTATATATGAAAACGACGGCCGCAATTCCGGAGTCTGTACAAATATATCAAATTCGTAACATGCAATGTAAAGAAGAGCGCTACAATGAACTATTGACACTAATTTCAGAAAGCATAAGATATTTCAGCAGAATATATAAAGATAACTATCTGTCCGAGTCGCATAGTATCACATCGTATCCCATTTTTTTGTTTCACAATGGAGAGGGATTCAGCAATAGATATAACATCGGGTTTATATCTGCCTCACAAGAAAAGTTTTCAACATATCCAAACATTTACCCTTTAGTGCATGAAATAGGACATCGCTGGTTGGGCGAATGGACTTTACTAATAAACGACGGACAAGCCGGAGCCTACTTTATCAAAGAATCTTTAAATGAATTTATGACCCTTATGTTCATACGAGATTATTTCGGCGAGAAAACATACAAAGATTTAATAGACCAGTACAAGGAAGAATATCAAAAGATAAAGAATTCAAAGGATGACGTTCCTTTAATAGATATTACAGAAAATAACAATAATACTGTCGTATATCGTAAAGGACCGTTAGTCTTAGATTATATAGCCAAGGAAATAGGTTATGATAGACTTATTGCAAGCATCACTCTGTTTTATCAACAATATAATAGAAAAATACATCTTTGTTATGAAGACTTTATCGATACATTAGCGAGGCAATATCCCGAGGCTGGAAAAGACTTGGACACTATGGTAAGAAATAAATAAGATTAGATTAAGATTGAACATGAAACCATTCCCCCACTACTCCCGGCACGATGTCATGGATTGCGGCCCTACCTGCCTGCGCATGGCCGCAGCCTTTTATGGCAAGCGTTACTCGTTGGAGGGGCTGAGGGAAAAGTCGTTCAACAAGAACGTACCGGCATCTACAGATTAGAGCGTTCTGTCTTGCAGAAGAAGGGAAGGCCTTACCAAGCAGGAGAACTGCAAAAACTACTAAAAAACATGGTAAATGGGTATATAAAAGAGTAAATGCAACACGGAACACGCAAAATACTACACTTTTCTTCAAAAATGCAACACTTTCCGGAAACCTACTTACCATGAGATTGTGTTATCTTTGTTGCAAACCAAAACAAAAATAACATGAGACACACTATTTTTCTAATGACATTGCTATTAATCGGATTCAAAGCAGCAATCCAAGCAAGAGGTTTTAACTCTTATACGGAAATACCCCTTACCATTTATTACGGCAACTCGGATAAAGACCCGACGGAAGACGACCCCGATATTGGTCCGGATAACCAACCTATTACGCGCGGGATTATCTTTCAACCGGCTTATGCACACTTATATAATAAGGTGGTAAACATTTATTTCGTCAATACATATCATACGGCGGTCATAACCATATCCAACCAATCAACCGGCGAAATAGTCTATTCAGAAACACACGATAGCCCCACCAAACTTTCCATAGACTTGAGCAGTAAGTCCTATGGAAACTATCTGATAAGGATAGAGACCGAAAGTGTATCCCTACAAGGTTCATTCTCTTTATAACAACTCTAACAACAAACACTTATCAGTAATGATGACTGTTAACGACACCGGTATTGTTCTTTATCGCTATCTGCGGGCGTTGTCCGTAAAGGTGAGCCGGGGCACTGTGCATCGTTTGCTCGATACCCCTGCAGGTAATAGCCTGCGGGGTATCAGCGATGCATTGGATGCGCTCCGCATAAAGAACGAGGTGTATCAACTTCCACCTTCAGAAGACTATTTTGCACAAGTGGATGCCCCATTCATCACCATGCTGCAAGTGAGTAAAGCTCCATTCTGCGCAGTGACGAAAAAGGACGATTCCATCGTGGAATTCTACAATTCGGAAGGCAAAAAGTACCGTATAGGAGCGGACGTGTTCTTGAAGAAATGGACAGGTACTGTATTGTTGAGCGAAGTTACGGAGAAGCCCCCGTCCGACCCTCTTTACTTCTGGAAGAATATCGCCTACACCCCCTCTAAGCATAAGGCTTTCATTGCCGTGTTTCTGATGCTGTGCCTCGGCATACTCACCGTATTGCGGCAGGAACATCCTCACACATTGACGGCATACGCAGGTATCTCGGCGCTTGGCGTGCTTCTTTCCATGGCCATCCTCTATAAAGAGCTGTTCAACGAACACTTTCTGGAGAAGTTTTGCCACATTGGTAAAGCGGTGGATTGCAACAAGGTGCTTCATTCCAAAGGAGCAAGCTTTGCAGGCATGAGCTTGGGCGAACTCTCCCTGCTCTATTTTGCCACATTGTTCCTCTTCGGCCTGCTGTGCCCGAACGAGTTTTATGGTGTAGCCGCCCTTTGCAGCATCGCTGCTTTGTGTGTCACAGTTTATTCCGTTGGCTACCAGATTTTCATCATACGCAAAGCATGCATGCTCTGCATGTTGGTAAATGTCACGATATGGGCAAGTGCAGCCCTGCTTTATGGCAGCAGATACCTTTTTGCATTCCACATCTCTCCATACGCATTATACTCATGCGCTGCCATCGGATGCATCTGCCTGATGGCAGGAGTTTCGATAAAAAACCTGTGCAAAGACCGACAAGAGAAATACGCATTGCGTCAACGGATGGCATACCTGCTGACGCCCGAAGCCTTTCAACGCCTGTTGCCTCTCGAAGCGCAAATAGAAAGCCCCATAGCGGAAACGGCGGCTTTACTGAACCAAAGCGGAGACGGCGAACGAGTAATGATTGTCACCAATCCGAACTGTGGAAACTGCGCAAAAGTACACCGGCAAATCAAAGAGTTATCATCTGCCATCCCCTTATCAATGGTACTGCAGACTTTTCCAAACGACAAATCGGGGGAATATGTGGCGCAAACCGTCATAGCGGCATATCGTGCAGAAGGCTGGCACAAAGCCATGTCCCTGCTGGATGAATGGTATAACAACAGAACGATAAGCGAAGCGGGGAAATATCCCATCGACCCCGAAGCCGAACAAATGTGGCGAGAACAGCAGGAATATTGCCGGGCACAAGGGATAAGCAAAACTCCTGTGGGCATAGCAGGCAGGCATTACATCCCGGAGGTTTATTCGCTGCCCGAATTGAGATATGTATTGACATAAAGATATTGGTTTCGCGAGCCAAAGGCTGTTCTTGGACTTCAGCCTTAAATAAAGCCCGAAATTAACTTTTTATCAAAATTAAAACTTATTAATCATGAAGAACTTAAATCATTTTGAAGCATTCAAACTGAACAAAAAACAGATGAATGCAATTGCAGGAGGTACGCTTTATCACTGTGTTGTCTTTTACGCAGATGAATATGGTGGAACTTATGTACGTACTATTGAAAGTGATGCTACGTTAGAAGAAGTCGAAGATGCTGTTTCAGAGCAAGCGCCGGATGCAATTGTCACTTGTATGTAAATGTAGTAAGTAACTAAGGTTATTGGTAGCCTCGTTGATTGCGGTTAAGATTAATGAGGCTGCCTCTCATTCAAGAAAGGACATCATGAAAAATTTGTTATTTATATTATTCATTGCTATAAATTTGATTCCCAAAGGAATAGGCCACTTCCCCTCCAAATCAAAAATTATTTTGAATTTGGACGATTACATTTGCAGCGAAGATCAATGGGTATATCTGAGAGGATACAAAAACTGGATTTCCGGAAATGAAGCAACTTTTTTCGACTCTGCCTTTATAAGAAAAGGGCAGCATCTGGTAGAGTTAGAAGTTTCTATACCATTTGCCTCATCTATGATTCTATCTTTTTCAAAAAGAGGTCCATATACTTTCCATATAGGAGTAGAGCCGGATACTCATGTCATATTTGATATCAATGAGACAGACGGATACAAATCCTCCTTTGACACAAAAGCCAGACAAGGAAATTTGCATAATTTTCTATACTCCATTAAACAGGAAAAAAACTTGTATTTAAATCGTCTAAAAGAAGCAGTCAAAGTAAAAAACAACAAACAAACCGAGGTGTTGAAATCCGAGTGGTTTTCCAGATTATCCCATCTTCTCAACTCTGCCAAAAATTCATGTATCGCATATAAATTAGGTATATATCTTAAGTATGATTTTCCTGAAAGAAAAGGGGAGGTTAGCAATATTTTGAATATTGTTGCCAACAAATTCCCACATGATATTGCTTTGCAAGAATTAGCGCGTAAAAGGAAGGCATTGCCAATAAGCGAGATGTCCAAGATTGCTGCTCAGAAAGCCAATAATATCATTCGAGAAAGAACACATTTCCCTCTTTTGAAAACCTCTTTAGGGGAGAAAATATATTTGGCTTTTTGGAACACGGAAGGAGATAAAATAGCACTCGTGCCGAAGAGTGAGTATGTGCTTATAGATTTCTGGGCAAGTTGGTGTAAACCTTGTCGGGAGCACATGAAAGTGTTTAAGGCAAATATAGAGAGATATAGAACATTAGAAGTATATGCAATTTCCATTGATAGCAACCATAAAGAATGGGGAAAGGCTATAAAGGAAGATTCTACACAGATTTTTAAACATTTAATCGGGACATATCACACAGGAGAGCCTTCTGAATTGTTGCGGCAACTGAACATCAAAGCTATTCCGGCAAACTTCTTGATTGATAAAGAGCAACGTATCATAGCCAAAAACCTGCGTGGGGAACAGCTCATACAAACATTGGACAGCCTCATGAATCAATAGAGAGTCAAAAAACAGAAATTGCTCATCACGGCAAACTATACCGAGAAAGATGCAAGGGATAAACAAAGCTCCTGTAAGCATAGCAAGCAGATACTACACATAGAGGTTTATCCGCTACCCGGATTGAGACATGTATTGATATAAAGATATTGGTTTCACGAGCCAAGCAAGAGATTTAAGGGACGCCGAGAATCTCAAATTAACTTCTTTATTAATTAAAAACATTTGTATTATGAAAAATTTATCAAGTTTTGAAGCATTCAAACTGAACAAAAGACAGATGAATGCAATTACCGGAGGGACAGAAAGAGATGCTGTCCTATGTCGACTTGACGATGAAGATGAGCTAGTAGATATACTGACTGCTCCCGAAGGGATGACCAGTGAACAAGCACAACGTTCTCTTGAGAAGGCCTATGGTGAGATTTATAGTGTTGAATGCTATGACGTACATTATGTCGCTTAAAAAGCATATTAACCAGTTTTAAGCTAAGTCCTTAAATCACCCGCAAATGAATTGATATTCAATAAAGTATTATGGATTAGTAACAAAATCACATGGCTGATCATTTGCGGATGTTGTTCGTTTTATTTACAAAAAACATTAAAATGACAACTGTATATCATATATTCTTTACAATAATATCCTTTTTATGTCTCCTTTCATTCCGGAGTACATATCCTCCCAATATATCCATTACTGTAAAAACAGATAGTATACTAAGCTCCGTTCGACAAAAAATATATCTTTACTATCTTGATGGAAATGATTTTTTCTTAGAAGATTCTGCTGAGATTTCTCCTCAAAATACAAAAGTTACTCTCTATGGTTATATACCTTATCAGAAAACTGTAAGATTATTTTTCTCTCAGAAAGGACCTAATGATGTTATTCTAATCCCATCACCCGGTGAAAAAATAAACATAACTATTACCGAAAAAGACGGAGGAGCACGAGTATATAAAAAAGTAACAGGCTCATCCGCCACGAACGATTATGTCGATTTTTGGAATGATTGGGAGAAGTTATTGGCTTCTATTGTAAGATTGAATAGCCTAGAATATGTTTATTCAAACTCTGTTGAATATCAACGTGCCATTAGAGACAGCATTAACATCATTCAAGAAAAAAAGAGAGAACTTGTGATACATACATTAAAACATTCAGTCCATCCTGAATTGGTTTGGGGCGAACTCATTTCTTTATCCAATATAGGATTCAGAGAGGATTCTATAAAGAAGCTAAGACAGGAGGCACACACACGCTTTCCAGACTATCCACCTATTGGGACATTAGTAATAGACACAGTCTTTCCGAGAGCCAATATTAAGTCCAAAAGAAATATACAAATAATCTCTTCCCTTAAAAGAAAAAAGAAATTACTTAAAAGCAAAGAGCAACACAACCTTTTCCAAAAGCCGGAAAACCAATGGACAGTATGTCCTATATCCAGCAGGACTGCACTTGCCAATTTCTGTCTATCCAATAATCGGGAAGAATCAGTCTTACTATCACAGTTCATCGGGAAATACACCCTCATCGATTTTTGGGCTAGTTGGTGTCTGCCCTGTGTAAAAGAATTATATTTGGCCAAACACATCTATGAGAGATATACTGACAAGATCAACGTTTGCCTCATTTCATTAGGTACTAATAAAGTTAACTGGAAAAATGGAATTAAACGTCATAAACTGGAGGATTTATACAATTTATCAGCCGTAAACGAACAAAATCAACTTGACAGAGACATAGAACGTTTAGGAATAAAAAGCATTCCAGCTAACTATCTTCTTGACCCATACGGGAATATTGTAGCATATGATATATTCGGAATCAAACTTACGAATCTTTTAGACAGTTTATTTCTACAATGAAACCATTCCCCCACTACTCCCAGCACGACGTCATGGATTGCGGCCCTACCTGCCTGCGCATGGTCGCAGCCTTTTATGGCAAGCGTTACTCGTTGGAGGGGCTGAGGGAGAGGTCGTTCATCACCCGCGAGGGAGTATCCATGCTGGGCATCAGCGAAGCGGCAGAGAAGATAGGGTTTCGGAGTATCTGCGTACAGGTGAGCTACGAAATGCTGGCGGAAGCTCCTTTGCCCTGCATCGTACATTGGAATCAGCAGCATTTTGTCGTGGTCTACCGGACGGACAAAAAGCATGTATGGGTGGCCGACCCCGGAGCGGGGAAACTGAAATATACGCGAAAGGAGTTCTGCCGATGCTGGCTAAGCAGCCAAAAAGACGGAGAAGGCACGGGAGTGGCATTGCTGCTGGAGCCTACGCCGGAGTTTTATGCCGGAGAAGACGAAAAGGAAATGACAGAGCGCAAGGGCTTAGGCTTTCTGTATGCTTACCTGCGTCCCTACAAGCAATTGGTGGGGCAATTGTTGCTGGGACTGCTGCTGGGCAGCATGATACAGCTGATGCTGCCTTTCCTCACACAAAGCATCGTGGACTTCGGCATCAACAACCAAAACCTCGGTTTCATTTATCTGGTACTCATTGCCCAACTGATGCTGACCGTCAGCAGCAGCGCCGTCGATTTCATCCGCGGATGGATATTGCTGCATCTGGGAACACGCATCAACATCGCCCTTATATCCGACTTCCTCGTCAAACTGATGAAACTGCCCATGGGGTATTTCGACACCAAAATGACGGGAGACATCCTGCAACGCATCAACGACCACACACGCATACAGAACTTCCTGACCGGGAGCAGCCTCAGCGTGGTGTTCTCCGCCTTCAACATCGTGATATTCGGCATAGTATTGCTGATGTACAGCGTCACTATATTCCTCTTCTTCATGGGAGGGAGCGCACTCTACGTGGCCTACGTGCACATCTTCATGAAGAAACGGGCTGAACTGGACCACAAGCGCTTCGCACAGCAAAGCGCCAACCAGAGCAGCGTGGTGCAATTGGTGAACGGCATGCAAGAGATAAAGCTGAGTGCCTGCGAACAGCAGAAACGGTGGGAATGGGAACGCATACAGGCGCAACTGTTCAGGGTAAATATCAGAAGCCTTGCATTGAGGCAGTATCAGGATTCGGGAGCCGTACTGATAAACCAGACGAAGAACATCGTGATTACAGGGCTGGTGGCTTCGCTCGTGGTGCAAGGAGAGATGACACTGGGCATGATGCTGTCCGTGCAGTATATCATCGGCCAGTTGAACAGTCCGATAAACGAACTGATCACCTTTGTCAGAGACATGCAGGACGCACGCCTCAGCATGAGCCGCCTGAGCGAAGTGCGCGAGAAACCCGATGAAGAAGACGCTACAAAGGAACTCATACGCGAAATACCCGTAGGGAAAGACTTGCGAATAGAGAACCTGAACTTCAAATACGATCCATTGAGCGAGCTGCCTACATTAGAGAATATCTGCATGGAGATAAAAGCCGGCAGACAGACCGCTATCGTGGGCATGAGCGGAAGCGGAAAGACTACGCTTGTGAAGCTGTTGCTGGGGTTCTATCCGCCCGCAAGCGGACAAATATTGCTGGGAGACATTCCGCTGGAGAACTTCAGCATACGGGAGTGGCGCAAGCAATGCGGCGTTGTGATGCAGGACGGCTTTATCTTTTCGGACAGCATAGCGGGAAATATTGCGCCCGGAGTGGAGCACATAGACAGACAACGCCTGCGCCATGCGGCAGAAGTGGCCAACATACACCGGTTTATCGAAGAGCTTCCGTTGGGATACAATACCAAGATAGGACAGGAAGGGCATGGATTGAGCCAAGGACAGAAGCAACGTATACTCATTGCCCGTGCCGTATATAAGAATCCCGGATTCATTTTCTTCGATGAGGCCACCAATGCGCTGGACGCCAACAATGAACGCATCATCATGGAGAATCTGCAAAAATTCCTTGAAGGCAGGACGTCGGTTGTCGTGGCACACCGGCTGAGCACGGTGCGCAATGCCGACCGGATAGTGGTATTGGAACAGGGACGGATAGCCGAAACCGGCACGCACGAGGAACTGACGGCACGAGAAGGGATATATTACAGGTTGGTGAAGAATCAGTTGGAATTGTAGGAAAGAGAGAGAGTAATGGGTAGTGGTTAGTGGTTAGTATACGGCAGAATATGAAAGAGAAAGAGAAAGAGAAAGAAATAGAACTGAGGTGCGAGGAGGTACAGGAAATATTGACACGCCCGCCTCATGCGCTGATACGATGGGGCATCACCGTGTTCTTCGTCGTACTGGCACTCTTCTTTATCGGTGGTTGTTTCTTTAAGTACCCCGACGTGATAAAGGCAGGAATCACCATCACCACCGAGCATCCGCCGATATGGATGGTGGCCCGGGGAAGCGGAAAAATAAAGGAAGTGTATCGTAAAGACCGGGATTCGGTATGGAGTAGTGATGTCATCGCCGTATTGGAAAACCCTGCCGTAACGGAAGATGTGATGCTATTGAAAGAAAGGTTAGCCACTTTCGACCCGACAGACAACAGCACCCATAACCAGCCCTTTCCGGAAGGGTTGTCTTTGGGAAGTATACAAAATGCCTACGCCTCTTTCCTCAAATGTCTGACAGATTATCACAACCATCTTTCTTTGAATCTGTACGAACAGAAAACGGAAGCCACCCGACGGGAATTACAGGAATACCGAAATTACATCAGCCATTTGAAGAAGCAAGCCGGATTGGACAAAGAGCAAGTGGGCATAGCCGAAACCGCACATCGCAGAGAGAAGAAACTGTTCGATGAAGGCCTGACTGCGCAATCGGAGTACGAAAAAGCCAAGCAATCTTTCCTAAGCGTACTGCAAAGCCGGGAACAATTAATGACCTCACTCTCTTCTGCTCGCATACAAGAAGCTCAACTGCAACAGAAGATAATAGAAACCCGAATGGAGGAAAACCGTGAAACCAACAGGCTGGGCACCGCTCTGAGAACGGCCTATAACGAACTGCAAGTAAGCATCGAGAACTGGGAGCTGGCGTACCTCTTCATCAGTCCGGCAAACGGCATACTTTCTTACAATCATATTTGGCAGAAAAACCAGAACGTAAGCAACGGAGATAAGGTATTCTCCATAGTGACCAAAGAGCCGGGAGCCATCATCGGGAAAATCAAGTTGCCCGCCGGCGGTTCGGGAAAGGTGATGCCCGGACAACGGGTAAACATCACCCTGACCGGATATCCATACATGGAATTCGGCTTTCTGACGGGTAAAGTAGAGTCTGTTTCGTTACTGCCCGATGACGAGAGCGCCTACACCGTTACCATAAGTTTGCCGCAAGACCTATGCACTTCCTACGGAAAAAAGCCCGAATTCAGAGGAGAACTGGGGGGCACGGCGGAGGTGATGACAGACGAACGGAGCGTGACCGAGAGATTGCTCGGCCCGTTTCGTTATCTGTGGGAAAAATATCAATAAGAAAGACACAAATTCCTTGCAAAAATCATCTGTCATACAATAAAAATCTGTAAATTTGAGTCCTATGAACACAGCGATAAACGTTTAGAATTAGAACTATTCAACATTTTAATAAGACAAGACCATGATAATTAAGATCTCAAAGCTACTTATCATATTCATCGCATGTATTCCTTTTTATACCTTTGTGGATTTTATATTTTCCATAATTATGGCAGAGAAGTTTACATTTACGATGAAAGATGCCCTCATGAATTCCACACCCTTTGCTGTTTCATGGACTACCCTAATGAGTTATCAGTGGGTTAAAAAAGACAAAGAGTTTCTACCGTTTAAAACCTTAAAAAAGAAATTATAATGACACATTTAATTCAGAAAAAGAACTTTTTAGCATTGATTGCAGGAATACTGATGTTGACATCTTGCAATAAGAATGAAACACCTGTACCGGAACCCTGTTCTGAAAAAGAACTTGTTTTTAAGTTCAGTTCTTCAAACCTCAAAGAGTTTCAAAAGATTACAGGCGAAAACATTACAAACCTTGCAAAAGAAGAAACAAAAAACTATTTCGGCAACCGAATAGCTTTTGCGACCCCCGATGAAGTAGAAATCAGCAACGACTCTATCTTTATAAAAAAGCCTCATGGGATAGAAGAAAAATTTGCCGCCAAATGGCAAAAGGACGAACTTTTTATAGCCCGCGAACCGAGCGGCAATTGGGAACAGTGCGGTAAACTAAGTGAGAAAAAACGCTTCTTGCTCAACATCGGGCTTTTTACCAAACTAAGCCGAAACGAACGGCGCACACTATATGTGTCGGGGCAGGATTACTCATTGACCAGCCACGACAAAATACAAAAAACGCCAAGCGACATCATTGTTTGGCTAAAGTTAGAAGTTACATTGGAAAAGAAATAAATTCAAAAGAAAGATATAAGCAATGAAAAAAACTGTTTTTAACTTTTTATTCCTCCTTTTAGGTGCATCCCTGTATGCCCAACAAGGATTTGACAAATTCACGGCAAAAAATCCCGATAAAACATTTATCGGAGCCATTATGCAGGCCGAAAGCATAAACGAGGACACTCATCGGTTTATTGACGTTGCACTTGCCC
>NZ_SLXB01000040.1 GCF_004342845.1 Prevotella heparinolytica
GAAATAAGGGGGCTTGTCCGAAAAAAGAAATACTCCCAACACGTAATAGTTAACGAGTTGGGAGTAGATAATTATGGTTTAGCGGACAGTAATATTTAAATACTTACTGAATATGAGAATAGAAAAAATTATCGGACGCGAAATCCTCGACTCAAGAGGAAACCCCACTGTGGAAGTAGACGTAACGCTGGAATCAGGCTTCATCAGCCGTGCTTCCGTTCCTTCGGGCGCATCCACAGGCGAGCATGAAGCTTTGGAGTTGCGTGACGGAGACAAAAAACGCTACTTAGGCAAAGGTGTGCTGAAGGCTGTAAACAACATCAATGAAATCATTGCTCCCAAACTGATAGGCATGTCCGCCCTCGACCAAGTGGCCATTGACCACGCCATGCTGGCACTAGATGGCACCAACACCAAATCCAATCTGGGTGCAAACGCTATTCTCGGCGTATCGCTGGCCGTGGCCAAAGCCGCTGCTGCCTATTTGGATGTACCTCTTTATCGTTATATCGGTGGAACGAACACGTATGTGATGCCCGTTCCGATGATGAACATCATCAATGGCGGTTCGCATAGCGATGCTCCCATTGCTTTTCAGGAATTCATGATCCGCCCCGTAGGCGCAAGTTCTTTCCGCAAAGGTTTGCGTATGGGTGCCGAAGTATTCCACGCCTTGAAGAAGGTATTGAAAGATCGCGGCCTCAGCACGGCTGTAGGCGATGAAGGCGGTTTTGCTCCCAACTTGGACGGTACGGAAGATGCGCTGAACTCCATCATTGCCGCCATCAAGGCTGCCGGCTACGAACCGGACAAGGATGTGAAGATTGCCATGGACTGCGCTTCGTCGGAGTTCTACCACGACGGCATCTACGACTACACCAAGTTTGAAGGTGAAAAAGGCAAGAAACGCACCGCTGACGAACAAATTGACTATCTGGAGCAGCTGATCAATACATATCCCATCGACTCCATCGAAGATGGTATGAGCGAAAACGATTGGGAAGGCTGGAAAAAACTGACCGAACGCATCGGCAACCGTTGCCAGTTGGTGGGCGACGACTTGTTCGTGACCAATGTGGATTTCCTTGCCAAAGGCATCGAAAAAGAATGCGGCAACTCCATCCTTATCAAAGTCAACCAAATCGGCTCGCTGACCGAAACACTGAATGCCATCGAAATGGCACATCGTCACGGATATACCACCGTCACTTCCCACCGTTCGGGCGAGACGGAAGACACTACCATTGCCGATATTGCCGTAGCCACCAACAGCGGGCAAATCAAAACCGGTTCGTTAAGCCGTTCGGACCGTATGGCCAAGTACAACCAGTTATTGCGCATTGAAGAAGAGCTGGGCGACAGAGCCGTGTACGGATACAGAAAGATTAAATGACAGATAATTAAGAGGAGTGTTTGGAAAGAGGTACTGAAAGAATTTTGAAAACCGCTTCTGAACAGTATCCGATTGTATCATAAGAAAGAGGGGACAAACCGATATGGTCTGCCCCCTCTCTCTTCGATTAATCACTGAAAACAATCATCAGTCCACTACCTTAAATGCAACCTCTTCTCCACGCCGGCTGTCTGGAGCTACCCAAAGAGCAAAATCTCCCGGTTCCACCGTCTTCACCATGTCTATGTTCCAGAAAGCAAGTTCGCTTATCGGAAGTTCCAACGTCAGGTTTTTCCTCTCTCCCGGTTTCAGATTTACACGCATAAAGCGCTTCAACTCTTTCACCGGACGGGTAACAGAACCTACTTTGTCCTGCACGTAAAGCTGTACGATTTCAGTACCCTCATACTTTCCCGTATTCTCCAAATCGAAAGTAACCTTCAGCACATCATCCTTTTTCAAATTGGCAGATGCCAGCTTCACATTCTCATATTTGAAAGTGGTATAAGACAGTCCGTACCCGAAAGGATACAACGCATCAAACCCTGCATCCATATAGAAAGAAGTACAGCCCAGCGAGGTCTGTCCGGCTTCCAACGGAATATCATTCAGCAACACTTCATTCCTCGTAGCCGGACGCCCCGTATTGTTATGGGCATAGTAAAGTGGAATTTGTCCCACCATCTTCGGGAAAGTAACGGGAGTCTTTCCACTGGGCACAGCCTTTCCCCACAGCAAGTCGGCCAATGCCGGACCACCCATTGTTCCCGGATGGAACGAATAAAGCACAGCAGAAGATGCCTCCACTTCTTTGCCGATGGTCAACGGACGACCGGCCATCACTACCATGACCACCGGTTTACCGGTTTTGGCAAGGGCGGCAATCAGTTCGTTTTGTGCTCCCTGAAGATTCAGGTCGGCAAGGCAATGTGCTTCACCCGAAAGGATGGATTCCTCGCCCACAAAAGCAAGAATCACGTCTGCCCGTGCGGCAGAGGCAGCAGCTTTAGCCACACCGTCCATGTTCTTATCGCGACTATACGCCAATCCGGGTTCGTATATCACTTGCACTTTATCGCCCACCAACTCCTTGATGGCAGTCAGGGGTGTCACGGTACGCGTCTTTTCACCATCAAACACCCAAGTGCCCAATTGCTCATAAGGTGCATTAGCCATCGGACCAACCACGGCCACCGTTTTCACCGACGCTTGCAACGGCAACACTTCCTGGTCGTTCTTCAACAAGATAGCCGACTCTACCGCCGCTTGTTTGGCCGCTTCCAAATGGGCAGGAGCATACATCACCTCTTGCCTCTTTTCATCAACGTAAGGATTATCAAACAATCCCAGGCGATATTTTACTCGCAGAATGTTGCGCACCGCCTCGTCCACAACAGCCTCTTTTACCTTCCCTTCCTTTATCAGCCCCGGCAGTTCCTTAACAAATGTATAGCTGACCATCTCCATGTCCACTCCGGCATTCACCGCCTTCATGGCAGCCTCTTTTGAATCGGCAGCAAAACCATGAGCTACCATTTCAGCAGCCGAAGCCCAATCGGATATAACCAATCCGTCAAATCCCCATTCATCGCGAAGCACATCTTTCAGAATAAAAGTATTTCCAGTAGAAGGAACTCCGTCGTTGTCGTTGAACGAAGTCATGAACGTAGCGGCACCGGCTTTGGCGGCAGCCTCAAACGGAGGCAGGTAAACATTGCGCAGACGACGTTCAGGAATAAAAGTCGAGTTATAGTCACGACCACCCTCGGCAGCTCCATAGCCAACGAAATGCTTGGGGCATGCTGCAATGGATGTCGACTTATTCAATGAATCTCCCTGAAATCCCCTCACCATGGCGGCACCCATCACCGCAGTCAGGTAGGTATCCTCACCACATCCTTCGGCCATACGTCCCCAACGGGGGTCGTGCGCCACATCAATCATTGGTGCAAATGTCCAGCGGATGCCTGCGGCAGAAGCCTCTATAGCCGCTATCCGTGCACCGTCTTCCACCAACTGCGGATTGAAAGAAGCCGCCTGTCCCAATGGTATGGGAAAGATGGTTTTAAAGCCATGAATCACATCGCGTGCCACCAGCAAAGGAATGCCCAATCGGGACTCTTCCACAGCCACACGCTGCAATGCATTAACACGCACCGGATCTATCTCGTTTAAAATAGATCCCACTTCACCTTTCTTTATCAACCCGCTCATGTCTTCCATGTTACCATACGAAGAAATCTGGTTCATCTGACCAAGTTTCTCCTCCAAAGTCATCCGGGACAATAAATTTTCAACTTTACGCTCCACATCGTCATCTTTCGTTTCTGTCTTGTGTATGCAAGACGCAAAGAAAAGCAACGACAACCCCATGGAGTAATAAACCCAACGTCTCATAATACTTATCTCAATTAATTATTTTTTCTGAAACACTCGTACATAGTCAATCTCGTAAGTCGCAGGAAGAGCAGCTTCGTCCACTCCTTCAGCATCTCCCCAATCGCCACCCCATGCCAGGTTAAGCTTCAAATAAAAAGGGACATTGAAAGGCCATGTCTTTTTATTTCCTGTTTTATCATTGTTGAATGTAAAATGACACTTACCATTTACAAACCCCTTTATATAATCTTCTGTCCACTCCACAGCATAAACATGGAAATCCGATTCGGCGGTAGGTATATACTGTTCACCGGTTTTCTGCGTACCAATGGAATGATAATAAGCCTTACAATGAATAGACGAAGATACCCAGTTAGGCCGATATCCCACTTCCTCCATAATATCTATCTCACCGTCATCGGGCCACGCAGAAGAATTCTTAGGCATCATCCAAAATGCTGGCCATGTGCCTTTTCCTTTAGGAAGTTTCAAACGCGCCTCAAAGTAACCATATTTCCATGCTTTCAGCGTGTTGATACGGGCAGAAACAACCTCACCTCCTTTTTTCCGAGCTATAATTTTCAATGTGCCATCCGAAATCATGGCACAAGTATCTTGGCCCAAGACTCCATCGGCAACATATCGTTGCAACTCATTATTCACCCAGCCCGGGGCTGCGACTTCATACCACCATTCCGTAGTATTAGGCAGCGCCGGTTTTCCACCGGATAATCTCGGCTCTTCAAATTCATCTTGCCAAACCAAAGAATACCCTTCGGGAACATAGTTTTCAGGTTCGCCCTTCATTTGCTTGAACCGATATTCCTTTTTAGCACCTTTGCCGGAAGTGAAAGAGAGCAATGCAGCACGTTCTATATCCAAGTTATTTCTTCCGGCAGATATCTTCACGGCAGTCTCACCCGTATATCCGGATGCAACAGACAAAGAATACCAAGTTTGTCCATCGGTTGTCACTTTCCACGGTGAGCCTGATTTTATTATCAATGTTTTCTCTTCACCGGCGGCCATAAATTCTAAATCTGCAGGAGAGACTTCTATCACGCCATCATTCGCCGATGGCACATCGACAGGTTGTTTATCATTACCACAGCCCACCAATAACATCCATGGCACTATCCATAAACCAATCATATTTTTCATCATAAAGCATAAAGAGGCAGTTACCTCTTGTAGATAACCGCCTCGTTCTTTTTATTTATTCACCAAAAGAAAAATCATCAAAGAAGAAAATACCAGGCGCAGCATGTCCTTCAGCACCAAATTGAATGACTATCTTATCATAATCTGTGCGGTCTTTCACTGCACTGAAGTCAAATTCAAGTTCCACCCACTTGTCTGTAGGAATATCTTTCTTCACAACCTCGGTCTGAGTTTCCCAGGCATTACCACCTGCCTCACTGTTCTGTAGCTTCACGGCCACCTGCTTTTGCAACTGATTAACAGGAATCCAATTCCCGGCTACGTTTGCCACCGTAGTGTAATCGTTGTATGAGGGGATATAAACCTTCATACGCACTTTATTCATAACAGACAAATCGAATTTATAATCAGTAACCGTATACGAGATATTAGAATAGAATTCCGTGCTCTTCTCGTATAAATAAACTTTTCTGGACAAATTTACCGGAACCGGTGCCGGATTCGAATAAATATAATCCAACTGTCCCATTGACTCACGAGTAAAGTTGATGGCCAATTTCTCTTTTTCAAAATCCTCATTTAACTTAACAGCCTTCAAAGGCACCACGGGTTTCACGTTCTTCTCTTTCGGCACAAAACGATACCACCAACCATTTCCACTCTCCACTCCACTGGCTGCTTCCAGATAAAGTTCATTTTCAGTCAGCGATATAATCGTGTAAGTAGACGTACCTGCATAATGCCCGAAGAACGCGCCGTCACTCAAAGTCAAGGTCTTGTTTGCCTCGTCCAATGTATAAGTATAGCTTTCTTTCGGAATATAGGTCACATCAAAATCACCGGCACCCGGTACTGTGGCAGTCCCACCCAGAGCATCCTTACCGGCCGCATTTGTATAAACATGTCCATTGTTCTTCCACACCATCTTTACACCTACTTGTATAAACGTAAATTCGTTGGTATAAAGGCTGGATTCCAATTTCCCGTTAGCCGGACAAGACCACCATTGGGGAGTTCCATTATATCCATCAGTTCCCTTTGCAGGTCCTACGCCGAAATGTCCCGTATGATATTGGTCGAATACCCACGTCTTACCGGCCAGATTGGCAGCACCACCTGTCAAAGCATTATACATAGGAGTATCGAGCAAGGACATGTCATCTTGCGCAATAGAAATAACCTTTGTAATTGTGGTAGAGCCACCGGTTGTATACAGGGTCATGGCTACCGTATAATCTCCTTTGAAAGGATACTCAGCTTTCGCGCTTTCTCCCTTTGCACGGTTTCCATTTCCCAAATCCCAAGTGACAACTCCTTTAATGGATGATTCATTCTTCAATTCTATCACATTCGCTTTCTCTGCTGTGGGATTAGCAGAAAATGCCAGTTGGCTTTCTTGAGGTTTGACACCCAAAGCGTGGTCGTCACTCTCTTGCGGATTGCAAGAAGTCATTGCAAAAACAACGATTAATGCAAACAGACCTAATTTAAATATATTATTCATATTCGATTTTTTTTTAAACGATTATACCTGATTAGTAACCGGGATTCTGTTTCAATTCAAATTCCGTACCTTTTGTCTTTTCCATTTCGCTCAGAGGAATAGGAATCAACTTCTTGTTGTCATCATATGTGCGAACTGAATTGTGCTCCACATCATTCTCCGTCAAAACAGTTACCGCATCTCCCCAACGCACCAGATCATAGAAACGCATTCCTTCGCCCAAGAACTCTTTACGACGCTCGGCCTTGATGTTCACCTCGACCGCAGCAAGCGGTTTGTCTGCACCAAAGGCACGCTTACGAATCAAGTTGAAAGATTCTTGTGCGTCTACTCCTTGTTGTTCGGCCACACCATGCATCTTCACCAGTTCCACATAGTTCAGCAAAGTCTCCGCATAACGGAAAATACGCAAGTTGTTGCAATAATTCAAATCAGTATCTCCGGGAGGAGGGTTATAGCCTATACGAGCCGCATATTTACGCTGAAACAGCCCGGTGTCTTGGAAACGCTTGCCATAGCTTGCTCCTCTCCAGTCGTTGATAGAAGCGTCACGGCGCAAGTCGCCTTCTTCATACATATCATAAGCCGCCTGGCGTACAGGTCCGAAGCCCCAACCTCCTTTGAAGACTCCATTCGGGTCATTCAACTCATTCGGAGAAATAAATGCAGGGAGATTGGTACCATACCCTTGCCAGCCACTTGACCACGTTTTACCTTCAGGCATTTGATTACTTTCAAAAATAGATTCGCTGCAAAACTCATTTTCATCGAGCCATATTGCATCAAAGCTATCCATCAAACTGAACTTGCCGCTCTTGATGATAGTGGCCATATCATTGGCAACCTCAGCATACCTGGCTTCTTCTTTCTGATACATGATGACGCGTGCCTTCAGCATCAAAGCAGCAGCAAGGCAAGCACGTCCCCGATCTGCTCCCGAATTATTACTCATAGCCATAGCACCTTCTTCACAAGCCACTTCCAAATCGGCCATGATTTTGGCATATACTTCATCAGCAGAGAGTTGCTTTGTCATATAAGGGTCTTGCAAAGGTGTGTCAAAATAAGGAATGTTTCCGAAGAATTTCCACAACAGATGCACATAATACGCACGCAAGAAGTGGGCTTCAGCATTATACTGTTTTAGTTTATCAGCTTTCACCCCTTCCGCATTGGCGCAAGAGATGATCGCGTTGTTACAACGAGCCAGCCCTGTGAAATAAATACTCCACAAGCCACCCAAACTCTCGGAAGCACTCATTCTGAACTGAGATAAGGAGTACAAAGCAGCCTGGTCACCAGCGTCACCTCCTCCTTTATACAAGTCGTCCGAACGAAGGTCAGACATAAACAATATGCCATTATAGTTATTATTGGCATAACTGTCGAACAAAAGTATCTGATAGGCCGAACCAAGGTTGGAAAGGATGGTACTCTCAGTGGCAGCAGCTCCGGCCATTTGTTTCTCCGTAGAACTTGCTGTCAAAAAATCATCACCGCAGGAGGTCATCGCCATGCCCGATGTCAGAAGAGCTGCGACAGTCAATATCTTATATTTTTTCATATCGTACTATTTTTAAGAAGTTTAGAAAGTTATATTCGCACCTATAGAGATGGTTCTTGATTGTGGATAAATGCCCTTATCAACACCCAGAGTCGTATAACCGCCGGATGCAAGTTCCGGATCGAATCCATCATAACCGGTTATGGTAATCAGGTTCTCGGCAGAAACATAGACTCTCAATCTTTGAACAGAGAATTTCTTTGTCAACGAAGCAGGTAAGGTATATCCCAATTGAGCTGTCTTCAGACGCATATAAGAGCCATCTTTCACATACAGGTCAGAAGAACGCCAGTTCTTGTTAGGATTGGCAGAAGTCATGCGAGGAATAAAATCAGATGAGCCTTCGCCTACCCAACGATCAAGTATCCAAGTGGGACGGTTCATTGCAGGAATATCACCACGTTGCGCAAAGTCGAAAATATCATTGCCAAGAGTGCCTTGGAAGAACAAGTTCAGGTCAAAGCCTTTCCATTCAGCACCAAGAGTAAGACCGAATGTCCAATCAGGCATACCTTTACCGATTTTCGTTCTATCATCATCATTAACTCTACCATCTTTATTGACGTCGACAAACCGAACATCACCCGGCTGAGCGTCCGGCTGCATCTTTTCACCTTTATCATTTATATAAGCATCTACCTCTGCTTGATTTTGGAACAGCCCATTCGTGCGCATACCATAGAAGTAAGGCCAAACCTCGCCATTCTTAGCATGTACATAATCGCCTACACCCGAAGCACCGGCATTCTCATAATTGGTCTCACCGGAGGCATTTCCCAAATTGATCAGCTTATTCTTCAAATAGGAAGCATTGGCCGAAATACGATAGCTGAAATCATTGATAGTGTGTTTCCATCCAGCTTCTAATTCGATACCCCAGTTCTCCATCTTACCCAAGTTGGACATCGGTGCACTCTGACCTACATAGCTCGGGATAGGTTTGTCCATCAACATGCCATTGGTTTTCTTCTTGAAATAGTCGAAACCAAAATTCAAGCGTGCATCAAAGAAACGAGCGTCAAATCCAAAGTCTATCTGCTCGGATTCTTCCCATTTGATATTGGCATTGGCAAGCGCTGCAGGAGAAGAACCATACTGCATAACTCCTCCCTTACTTGCATCTTTTACGCTGTAGCCGCCACCAAAATAATAGTTTTGTCCACCATCCATCAAAGCAGCATAACGGAAATTACCTATGTTTTCGTTACCATTCTTACCCCAGCTGAAACGCACCTTGAAGGAATCGAACCATGACGGCTTTAAATCCCTCAAATAAGGTTCATTCCAAAGGTTCCAACCTACAGATACAGCCGGGAATGTAGCCCATTTATGATTAGGACCGAAGTGCGAAGAACCGTCACGACGCATCGTCAGCTGCAACATATAGCGTTCATCAAAGTTGTAGTCGATACGGCCGAAGTAAGATGCCAAAGCAGCAAAGTTATAACCGCCTGTCCCTCCCCAAGTACGTTCTTCGTCGCGGTCGCCAATAGCAGAATTGATATTTGCCTTAGCGGGATCCGTGTCCAGAAGCTTGTAATCGGAACCACCCAGATTGCGTACAGAATACTTCTGTGCCGATTGTCCCAAAACAACTGTCAGATTATGCTTATCAGCAAAAGTTTTATTGTAGGTCAGCACGTTCTCAACCTGCCACTTGAAACCACGATTCATCTCGCTTTGTACCCAGCTTTTTTCGTTCTTCTTCATTGACCCCATATAATATTCGAAGCCATAGCCATCTGAACCCCAGAAAGCCAAATCCGCGCCATAGCTGCTCTTGAACTTTAATCCGGGAAGAAGATCCAATTCGGCCCAGAAAGAACCCACGAGCTTATCTTCATTTCCCTTGGTCACAGTAGGAGAATACAATTGAGCTACCGGATTGGCCAATTCCTGATAACCGGTAGGAGGCATAGAGAAGACATTACCGTCCTTGTCTGTCACAGCCGTAGGATACTGCTTCAAGATGGCTTCTCCTTCTTCTTTAGAAGCATACACCGGCACCAGTGGAGAGAACGAAATAGCGCTACCCAGAATAGAGCCGTATTCTGAGTTGGTCTCAATGCCGGTAGAAGTACCTCTTGAATAACCGATATTCACACCTACTTTCAATTTGTTCAAGAAATTGCGGGAAGTTTCTTCAAATACCGTATAAGTAGAGTTAGAACGCAAACTCCAACGCTCGTAGTTTGACTTACCATGATTACCACCTACGATACCTTCTTGATTGAAATAGCCCAACGAAAGGAAATATTGAATCTTATCACTACCGCCACTGATACTTACTTGATGTTGCTGGATAGGAGCGTCATAATTGAAAGTTTCATCCTGCCAATCGGTCCCTTTTCCGGCTTTCAGGATTTGTTCCTGTGAATAGCGGGGAGCATTGCCATCATTCACATCCATTTCATTCATGATGGTCATATACTCCGTGGCATCCAAAACGGATTTCTTTTTCCACGGATTCTGCCAGCCATAACTGAAATCATAGTTAATGGAAGTCTTACCGGTTTTTCCTCCTTTCGTAGTGACCAATACAACGCCATTGGCAGCACGGGCACCATAAATAGCGGCGGAAGCAGCGTCCTTCAAGATTTCCACTGACTCGATATCAACCGGATTCAAGTAGTTGATTCCTCCATCTACCGGCATCCCGTCAACGATATATAGCGGGTCGGAGTTATTAACCGTACCAATACCGCGGATACGCACTTTAGAGTCCGAACCCGGCTGGCCAGAGCTTTGAGTGATCTGAACGCCTGACACTTTACCTTTCAGCGCATCTTCTACACGCGAAGGCTTTGCAGCATTCAGTTCATCGGCACTGACTCTACTGATAGCAGCTGTCACCACGCTCTTCTTCTGAACGCCATAACCCACTACCACTACTTCGTCCAGCGCTTCTGAATCTTCTTGGAGTACGATATTGAGGCTTTTCTGTCCTTTCACCGCAACATCCTGCGATTTAAATCCTATATAAGAAATAGAAAGAACTGCATTGACGGGAACCGACAATACAAAATCACCGTCCAATCCGGTAATGGTGCCCATGGCAGTGTTTCCTTTCACCACCACATTTACTCCGGCTAATGGTTCATTATCCGAACCACTTACCACCGTACCTTTTACCTGTATATTTTGGGCATACACAGAAGCCAAGGTAAAGCTTAATAGAAATAAAACTGACAACAACTTTTTCATAAGTTTTACTAAATTAAGATTAACGATTCTCATTTGTTTGCAAGCATTTTCCACTTACAAACGATGCAAACATAAAGAAAAGCAAAATAAGTAAACTAAAAAGACTGATTCTTTAATACGTCAAACCAGATTTTAAAATACGCCATAAATACGTCATAACAAATTAAATAAATGATAATCAATAAATATATAATACTTTTATGTAATACGCCATATATAAATCATAAAGTAAACCGTATGATTTTCTTCCCCGCATTTCTATATTAAACAATATTTAAGAATCAGAAGAGTATCTGTTTTCTCTACTTCTCAGAAAAAAGATATTCCTCCCGATGCTATCCAGGAAGAACAAATATACATGCAAAGAAAGAGTTTTTTTCGGGACAAATCTTATCTGTGTAAATTCATACCCCAGCAATTTGATTATTCAAACAAGTCGTGCTGACGCTTTTCAATAAAACTCGTTCCAAAATAGCAACAGCATGACTCAGAAGTTCCACTTCGGTTTCAGTTTGAAGGTGTGTGAAACGTACAATGAGTAAAAAATCATGTATGGGTACGACAAATCGTTCGCCTTTTCGGGAGAGTTTATGCTTTTATGCGTATACTTTTTTGTTATGCAGCTATCGTGCTTAGAAACTTTGTTATCTCCGCTCGATATCTATGGTGAGGCGCAAAACTGACTTTTATTGCACACTTTTGCTCTGTAATCAGTACTGCGCTAAGCATGATTTTCTTGAAAAAAGAGTCCATTGTAAAGGATGCAATTTCAGTTCCCTCAAATGCTTTATACTTCAACTGATATAGCATGACATAAGCTGCAGCATAGAGAAACAATCGGAACGGATTCGCTTTAAATTTCCCACACGACATTCTATCCCCGTGTAAGCATTTCAAATCCTTTATCCACAACTCCATTCACCACAACCTGTATAAATGGTTTCGGGCTTGTTGTTACGATTGGAAGTCACGATAAACGTGCATGCTCTCCCAATGCATTTATCTCATTTTTTGCGATTATACGCTGTGAATGTTGCCAAGTTCCGGCTCGGTATTCGAAAGAATAGTACATTCGCACATCAGAATGATCCTTTTTATATCGATTCCTGCAACGTCTGAGATGCTTGTCGATATGTCCGTAAAGCACCGAGTTTGCGGTTATTCCTGTGACTAATTCAACAAAACAGCATTCGTCCTCAATCCAATCCATAAACTCGTGGCTACAGAAATTGCTGTCACCTCTTAATTCAATGACACACCGAGGCCAAACTTTATGTATTCTCTCTATAATGCGCTTGAGAATATCATGTACACTTAAGGGCTTGTTCCTTTGTCCCGGACGAAGGATTGGGAGTATCATCTTACCGCTTTTGCCTTCGTACACCAACAAAGGCATGTAGCTTGGAAACCTGAGAATAATGAGCTAATTTTGTCCATGAGAAGGAATGTTAGATAATTGAATTTTAGCACTTTGAAATTACTAACAATTCCGATATGGCAAAATTCCTTCTCTTTTTTTGCTTTTATTTCAAGAGATATGAATTATACAGGATAGATAGAAAATACTGACAGACAATGAATTATTTACCAAATAGGTGTACCTGGTATTGAAGGTAATCAGGTATAAGTACACCGAAAGAATGCTTTGATATGCTTATTTTGCTATGCACCAATAACAAAAAATCCCCGTAAGGTATTAATTTACAGGGACTTTTTTTATTTTGCAATTCTTTCCAGCGGAGAGACAGGCTCTAAAAGCTATATTATCATTCATAACCAATTAGAACCAATATTCTAACTTCCCCTGCTTTAGCTTATAACTTTGGTTATGCGCAGTTTCAAACGTAACCAAATGGATAACCGGGTTTCGGATTCTTTTTCGGGTTTTGCTATTTTTCCCCTTCCGTTTCTTCCTTCCCGAACTTATTAAATTTATCCATTTCGCTAACCTTCAATTTATCGACTATTTTTATATACGGCTTCATGGCCTTGTAATCAGAGTGGCCCGTCCATTTCATTATAACCTCGGACGGAACCCCCAAGCGAAGCGCATTTACGATAAAGGTACGCCGGCCGCAATGAGTAGTAAGAAGGGCATATTTAGGGTAAACTTCTTCATAGCGTTGACTACCTTTGAAATAAACGATTCTTTGCGGTTCGTCCAATCCTGCAACTTCCCCCATTGTTTTAAGGTGTTCGTTCATTTTTACGTTGCTAATAACTGGAAGGGCTAAGTTCTTCGGTAACGGTATATTCGCGTATTTATCCAAAATAGCCCGGCTATATTCGTTCAGTTCTATAATAAGACCGTCTACCGTTTTTTGCGTTACTACATTTATATGATTGGGTCGGACATCAGAACGCTTTAATTTGGCAACATCAGAATAGCGCAACCCGGTAAAACAGCAAAAGCAAAAAACATCACGTACAGCAGGAAGGGAAGGTTTATTAGACGGAAATTTAAAGTTATACAACTTAATAAGTTCTTCCCATTCCAAATAAATTATTTCCTTGGCGTTTCCGTCAGCCCCTTTGAATTTCGGCTTAAAGGTTTCATGTATGGTGCTTGGATTATATCCCTTATGATAGGCCCAGCGCAAAAACCACCGTAGAAAAGACATATTTTTAGAAATAGTAGTATTTCGTAAGTTGGCTTTGTGTAGGCTCGTAATGAATTCTTGTAGGGTTTCTTCGTTTATTTCGCCAAATGTTAGATTTGGGTTAAACGCTTCCAAGTGCCTACGCAAACTATTAAACTTTGTATAGGTTGCTTTCGTCCAATCGTTTAACCGGCCCATAGTTTCCATAAATTCAGCATAGGCACTATAAAAGGTTATTCCGTTTTCGGTTTCTTCGGGTTCCGCTTCCTTACGTCCGGTTTCTTCGTCGAAGGCTTGCTTTAATTCTGCGGGGCTTGGATTACGCTTTTCTAATAGTTCAAAGCGGGTAAATATTCCTTCTATTCGTTCTTCACAAGCTAAGATAGCCTTATTTATTTCTCCGGCGGTTTGTTTGTACCGATTCTTAGCCCCTGCTTTTACCCGGCCTTCTTTTACATTCCACTTAGCAGCCTCTATACTATACCCTACCCTTATATCTACCCTATTCCCGGCATAACTTACCCGCATACGTATAGGTCTACATTCGACCAATACGCCGTTTACTTTCTTAGGGAACAAATCGAATTTTATACTCCGCTTCACTACTGTCCCGTAAAAGTGGATAAATAGTTCTTTGAAATTATTGAAATATAGTCAATTACACGTTTTTTGAAATGAAACGGACTTGATTTT
>NZ_SLXB01000041.1 GCF_004342845.1 Prevotella heparinolytica
TCCATTTCACCCAAGTTGATGAGGATGCCCCGTGCCATGAGTCCGGCATCCTCGTTTTCAATACGTGGCAGGGTTTCTGCAGCTTTCTTTAATTCCGGAATAAATACTCTCCGCAGGAGGAAGATTTTCGGATGTCACCGGCAGGCATGGCCTTGACGGTTGCAGGACGGACTTAACTTCGCGGTAAAATAATTATCTGAGGTTGGCCAACCGAATGATCGGGAAATTATAAAAGGAGTACGGCTGTGGAAAACAGGTATTCTAGGACGTTCCGGCACAGGGCAGGATTTTCATATCGGTAAGTAAAAGTTCTATAGTCTCAATGCGTTTCTCCTCAATACGTGCCGACATCACAAGGCTGTCGGGTCGGTCGTAATATGAATTTGAGAATACGCAATGGTGCATTGTCTCGCCCTCCTCTTTGAAAGCCTTTATGCTGTCCAGCACAATAATATCAATCGTGCCGTCTGAAATCGTGAGGTCAAAGAACTTGGGTTTAAGCCTTATGAAGTCGGCTTCACACTTCATCGCCTTTTCCAACTCCTTACGGCTTCATTCTTTCTCAACGGCTTGCGCCTTACGCTTCGTCCAATAGTCGTGTGCCTCCTTGAGGTTGTCGGAGCAGATATAATGTGCGTTGTGAATATCCCTGCCACAATATTCAAGGGTTTGCACAAGGTCTGCCCATAGCGAAATATCGGAAATACGGTAGCCGTTGCGCATGGTTATCTTGTATGAGTCCCATAACTTGCCAAGTTCAGTGATGTGGTCGAGGAAATAGGCAAGATCTTTAATGTTTCCAGATTTCACTATAGTTTCAATGTGTGGGTCTGTAACCAATCCGTTGAACAGCTTGTCGGGGCTGACATCGGGAAAACGACCTTTGACACCCCTTTTGCGGAAACACGGCAGTATCTTTGACCCTGCATTGACATACGAGTTGGCAAGTGTCCGATAAACATAGCAGTCTTTTTTCTGTTCAATAGTTGTGGAATATAGGAATATATCTACAACCCGTTGGCGGAATTAACCTAATAAAAGATTTATGAATAGTAGGTTGTGCATATTATTGATATTTAGTAAATTAAAGGTGAACAAACTTTTAATAAAGAAATATCGTATGCACAATCTATATGCAATATTCGCAAAATTTCTGAACATATGCAAGCAAGTAGCCGGCAACTTAGTCAATGAATCAGGGAATATGCCAAGAAAAGGAGTAGTTCCCAAATTCTCGGACCTTGAAATTGTAGCGTTGAGTATGACATCAGAAGCTGTTGGTATTGACAGCGAGTCTTTGTTGTTTGCAAAGTTACAGGAATATAAGAGCAAAATTCCCAATCTTATATCCCGTAGACAATACAATGACAGACGTAAAACGACCTCGTTTCTGTGCAATACAATCCGGGAAAGAATGGCTTCAGAAATAGATGGAGGTGAGGAATTTTTCTGCATTGATTCAAAACCGATAGAAACATGTCGTTTTGCCCGTTCCAAACGTTGCCGTATGGGGAAGAAGAATATTGAGAAAGCACCATCAATCGGATACTGCGCATCACAAGGCATGTATTATTACGGATATAAGCTTCATACGGTCTGTGGATTAAGTGGAGTCATCCATTCCTTTGACCTTACCAAGGCCTGTGTACATGACATCCATTTTCTGAAGGACGTGAAAGCGGACTATAGTAATTGTACGGTCATAGCAGACAAAGGATATATAAGTGCACAGGTACAGCCGGATTTGTTTGAAACGGCAAATATCAGATTGGAAGTGCCATACAGAAGCAATCAGAAAGAATGGAAACCGACATACCCGGCTTTTGCCAAAGCAAGAAAAAGAATTGAAACCATATTCTCGCAACTATGTGACCAATTTATGATTATAAGGAATTATGCGAAAGATACCGACGGATTGTTCGCTCGGATTATCGGGAAGATTAGTGCACTTACAATCCTGCAATACATTAACTACAAAAACAATAAACCCATTGGCAGAGTTAAATATGCGCTAATTTAACGTCAGTTCGAGATAAGAAAAGTGTACTAAAAGTTGGTAATCTCACTTATTTATAGTTGAATACCAATAACTGTGTAAAACAAATCCTTTATCCCTGTCATTTGTAAAGATATTCTGTAAGGGTTATAATGCCATCATCTTCGTTTTACCATCTTCGTATCATCTTCGTATCATCTTCGTATCATCTTCGTATCAAGTTCGTATCATGTTCGTGTGGAGTTGCTCGCTATAGACACGAAGAAAAGACGAAGATGATAAGAGTGAGTATCAACTTTTTTCAAAGGAAGGAGAGGCCTTTATCGGGTGATGTCTTTTTCCGGAAATAAAAAGAAAGAGTTTCCTCTTGTCAGGGCTGACAGCTTATAACCTGCTACCAAAGAAGCCGTCTATGAATATTGACATTATTGACAAAAGCAGATTTATTGCATAAGATTTATATCGAGTTCGCGTTAATTTAATTCCGCCAACGGGTATCTACATAATAATTCATGCTTCTGTGTCTTGCTTCAATGGCACGGTTGCCATTGCCGTCATACCACCTGCGTATGATTTCCATTGTCTCATGTTTCGCCTTGTGACCCCTGCGGTAGCCGGAATGAAGCATATAGATACGCTGTATCTGCAGGTCGTCAACGGTCTCACGTGTGCTGAACATCTGTTTTTCGTTGTATATTCTCTTTCAGGTGTTGTGGATTTCAAGTCTTGCCCCACATTCGGGACATACATTGATATGCCCTTTGGTTCGGAACGAGAAATGCGATGCTATTTTTCTCTGCGCCCACTTCTCTTGTGCTTCGGACAACGGCTTCAGACGGTTGCTTGCCTTCGTTACCCTGCGTTGAAATGTCGTGCGTGGTTTCATAAGGTTTCAAAGTCAAAAAGTGAAAGTTCAGGTTGTTTTGCAGGCTGTGGCTTTACCGTCCTTGGCTTGCTGTGTGCGTTCTGCAGTTTGCGCATTTCTTCCTCTTGAAAGCGTTTCAGCGCAAGAACCTTTTGCTCGGCTTTCTCTTCCTCGGTCAGTTCTACATGGTGGTTCACCACGACATTGCAGTTTATGGGCTTGCCGATTTCCATGTCAGGCTCATCTACTACATGAACAGCCATAGAGTATATTTTATCATCTGAAAAACCGCAACACCCCGAAGCCTGTACTTGATTGAGGATATAAGTCACTACATCATCAATCGTGCGTGTCGTTGCCTCGTATCTCACACGGAATAACTCGTCTGTCTCAGCTCTCTTGTCAAGATAGGCTTTGATTGTCTTTTTGAAGCGTTCTGTACTTTTCATATTTGCAGTGCTTTTGAATTTTGATTTTTATTTCCCTGTCCGTCCTAAGCCGTTCAGCTTGTCGGTCGGGAGTTTTTTTTCATGCAATCACGACAGTGTGTGCAACGGAGAATGGTTAGGCAGGTAAATCAGGTTAAAAATCATGGAATACCTTGATTCACGGAATCAACGGAAGGCTGCTGTTATTTTTTGACGGATTAGCGGAAGTGGTGCTTGATGTCCATTCGGCACACACTAACTTTGCTGCGAAAAAAAGCACCGGCCACAACTGCTGGCTGGATTGAAGCCCGTCAATCATACAATGAGGAATTTATATGTTAAAAGTGGCCATGACGTATGGTATTTCCAGGAATATCCCCATGTGAGAAAAAGGATCGACCGCATGGTCGTTTTGACAGGTATAGGCTTGGGCGGGTAGACAATGGTCTGTCTGACAAAACGAAAATGACTTTTGCCGTTTGCCGGATGGCAGATACGGCAAGTGGCATGTTTTGTCAACAAGATTTCCTGCGAAGGAACAAAAAGAAGCGTGATGTCGGTTATTCGGCCCTCGTTCCTGATGTTTTATGGCTGGAAATATTGCAGACACTCCGCTTTTACCGGGAGGGGGAAAGCCTGGCCATAAAAGGAGTTTTTCCGTATAAAAGGATTGGAGTCCGGCTATAAAAGGGAGATACGGCACATGGCTCCCATGAGAGATTGCGAAATCCCTCATTGGAAACATAGGCTGTGTGACAGACCCCATATCGGAGCCTGCCATCAGTCATACCGCTTTATTGAAAGCCGTTCCGAACCGCCCCGTTTCCCATCCGTAAATCTTCGCTACATAAGGATAAAGTGAACATGTCTTTTTGTGGAAGCCGGCTTCGTCTGTTTCACGGTTATAAATCAGTTCGCCTATGCGTTCCGCCTCGTCAATGTCTTTCGCCACACGGTAAAGTACATAGTGAGTGCCGTCATGGTGTGAGGGGCTGCCACGGATATTGAAGCCGTCACCGTATCATTCGTTCTCATCTTCTGACACGTTGAATATGCCGTTGACATTATGTCCGAGTGTCTTGTAGCCCTGCCGTCTGCCGTCCCAAAAACGAGATTGGCAAATGCAATGACAACGCCGTCAATCTTCCTGTCAAGGTTCATGCGTTCGTCCGACAGGAAATCATTGATGACTTTTGCCCATTCTGCATCGCTGACAGTGTAGTCTTCATCATCGAGTATGTCACGCTGCGCGCTTTCGTATTCCTCCCTCGCCTTGTCATCAAATAAATCTTCGCTTGACCATATTATCTGTTTTATATCCGTATGGGTTATATTGTTGTCTGATTGTATATTGACGGTTCGCTTGTCACATTATAGATATAAGGTAACATTTGAACAAAAATAAATACGCCACCGTTTAATAATAAAGAAACACCCGAAACATGAAAGCAAAAATTCTATTTCTCTCCTTATTAGGCATACTATTCGCTTGTAATTCAGCGGATATGAACACAAATTTTGAAACCGATTTAGAAAGTAACGCCCCTAATCAGGTGCTGCTGCTGAAAGTGGACTACACCACCAACACGTTTGAAGGCGGAACGATATTGGGTTTCGACAAGAAAACCGAAGACTTTACTATTGAAAACAAGTACATTGTGCCAAGCGATTTCGGCAGCGTGAAATTGATTTACAAGGAACTCGGGCAACCACTTTTTGAGGGAACCATTCATTGGATGGGGCAGGGTAAAATGACGTTCCCCGAAAAACTTGAACCAGCTTCTGCTTTTAAACACATATCAACCTACGCCCCCCGTTATCCCACCGGTTTTGAAAATGTATTTAATCCCGACAATAGGGAATTAGATTATGATAAACCGTGGATTTCCGTTCAAGGTTTGGCAAAAACGCGCGAATTTCTCACTGCCAATCCCACTCAAAAAGCCAAATTGTTTCTTTACACGCCGAGTGTGGGCGCGGGCGACCCAAAAGAGTGGTATTGGGTTATTTACCTGAAAAAATAAATCGCGACAAACAACCTTACTGCGCTATCGGCAATTTCGGGATAATGTTTCCGAATGTACTCGCGAACGGTGTGTAGCGCCCTCGAAAACGTGTTGTGAACCGTTTGCGGTGTGGTATTCAATTCGTTGGCAACCTCTTTGGCGGAAATGTTATCCACCCGCATCCAAAAAGTTTTTTTTGTAAGCAACGTACTGCTTTTCAGTGCATCGCACACAATATGCAACAATTCCTCTTTCTCCATGTCCGCACCTGCCAAAAGCGGCGAAACAATATCGGTTTCATCTATCGGAACGGTTTCGGGAACGGCAATTCGATAAATGTCGTAGATGCGGAAACGCAGGTGTTGCATCAAAAAAAACTTTGTACATCCGTCTTTATCGGGGCGCAACATACGCGGATTTTCCCAAAGAGCCAGCCAAAAATTTTGCACAATCTCTTTCGCCACATCCGCATGGTGCACCTTCGACAACACAAAACAGAGAGCGACACGACTGTACCGCTCATAAAACCGCAAAAACGCCCGCTTGTCTTTTTGGGCGATGGCGCGCAACAATATTTCGTCCGTTGTATGCAAGGTGAAACAAAAGTACGCAAAATCTGCGAAATCTGCAAAAAAAAAAGTACTTTTATCCGCTCAAATAGCTTTGGAACAAAATGAAAGAAAAACGAAACATTTCACACGAAACGTTGTCGGTGCAGGAAAAGGCGGCGATTACCCGCAATTTGTTTGAACGATACCGCCGCGGCGAAACCTCGCCCGAAGAAAACGAAATGGTAGAGTCGCTCGAAACGGCGTTTATTCCCGAAAAAGAGTTTGCTGTTACCGATGAACTCATCGCCGAATTGAACGCCGAAACCAACGATTTTGTTTACAAAACGATAGGCATCGAAAAAACGAAAAAACGCCGACTTTCGCCCGTTTTGGTCGGTGCGGCGGCAAGTGTCGCGCTGTTGATTATCGGGATGCTGCTGTTCAATAAACCTGCAGATAATCAAGTCGAAAAAGTTGTTACCGAAACCGCCATCAAGCGCATCGCGCTTCCCGACGGGTCGGAAATAACGCTCAATGTGGGCACGAGCATACGCTACAACGCCGCGCGCGAAGTGTGGTTAGACGAGGGCGAGGCGTTTTTCGATGTAACGCCCGATATCGAAAACCCGTTCACTGTGCATCTTCGCAACGGATTGTCGGTACGCGTGCTCGGCACGAGTTTCACGGTGCAGAGCTACGCCGAGTTGCCATTTCAGCAAATTGACGTGTTGAGCGGAAAAGTAACGGTTTCCGCGCCCGATAACGAAACCGTGGAATTGGTTTCCGACCAAAAAGCCACCTACCGTGCCACCAAACTTTCGCGACAAACAACCAATGCCGCGCAAAAAGCGGCGTGGCGTACAGGAACGGTTGTTTTGGTAAACGCATCATTTGCAGAACTTCGGTTGCGCATGCGCCAACTGTATGGCAAAAATATTGTTTTTGAGGATGTTTCCCAAAATATTTCCATCCACATCACGCTTCACAGAACTGCGCAACCCCTCGAAATTGCCGACGAAATCGCCGCCCTTTACGGTCTGTCGTATCGCATTACGCCTGACAAAATCGTTTTCCAACCTCAAAAATAATGTCGCCAAACTGCCCGAAAATAATTCTCATTACCACCTTTCTGCTGCTGTTTTTCGCACAAGAAACAACGGCGCAGTTTGTTTCGTTTCCGCAAGAACCGATGCTTTCGCGCATCCAAAAAATTGCCGAATGGGCGCAAAAAAACGCACAATCCATCACGTATGAAACGCGTTTTTTGGAAGGTGTAACGGCGCGGGCGTTCACAAGCGCGTCTGCCGATGTGGAAGATTGGTTGCGGATGTCGGTTGAGGATACTCCCCTTGCTTACAGGAAGATAAACCGTTCGCGCTTTGTGGTGTTTCGCTCAATTGATACGCCTGCGGCATCGGGAACATTGGCGGGAAAAATTACCGATGCGTTCGGCACGCCGCTCGCGGGCGCAACCATCTGGTTATCAGCGATTGGAAAAGGAACGGCAACGGGAATGAACGGCGATTATGCCCTGACGTTGGCGGCGGGAATATATGCCGCCGAGATCCGTTTTCTGGGTTTTGAGCCGATGCGCGTGGAGCAAATTGAAATCGGAAACGGACAAATCACCCGTTTGGACGCAGCATTGCAGGAAACAAAAATTGCCCTGCACGAAATAGAAATCGGCCGAAAACTGCCCGAAAACGTCATCGCAGGCGCGTTGCGGGCGCAGCGTAACACGCCGTATATCAGCACGGTATTGAGCAATCAGGAAATAAACTGCTCGGCGGCAAACAGCGTGCGTGACGCGCTGAAACTTGTTTCGGGAATGGAGGTAACGGAAAACGACGGTCTCATTGTGCGCGGCGCGGGCGGACGGTGGAACGCGGTTTTGCTCGATGGAACGCCACTCCCCAATTACGACCCTTCGTATAAACTTTTTTCGTTTGATTTGCTGCCGCTTGCCGCCGTGGACAACATTCGGCTGCTGCAATCGGCAACGCCCGACATTCCCGCGACGTTCGGCAATGCGGCAACCGAAATCATCACAAAAGACATTCCCGAACAAAATTTCGTGCAACTCACGGCCGAAGCCTCCATTCACGCGCAAAGCACGTTTCACGACCAACGTACACGACGGTGCGGACGGCTCGATTTTATCGGTTTCGACGACGGCAGTCGGGAAACGGTAACTGCGTTTCCGCCCGAACATTTCGGCATTCGCGACCGAAAAACGCCGCCCTCTCAACGCTACGTCGCCACCATCGGAAGAGCCTACACCGCTGATAATCAGAAAAACCGCTTTGGACTGATTTTTTCGGTATCCTACGGCAACACACAGCGACAAACGGCGGTGCACCACACCGTGCGCGGACGGTGGAAAAATATGGACACGTACACGGGAAACTACGGGCAAACCCGAAATTCGGGGCACATTTACGGCTATCAAACCACCATGGGCGGAATACTGAATGCGGGCTGGCAGCGGGGAAAAAACCGCGTGAGTTTTCGGAATGTTTTTTCGCGAAATTTTGAAAACAATCTTACCGAAATCGCGCAACATTTGGAAGATATTGATTATAACGAGCAGAATATCAGTCATCAGTTTTTCAATTACCCCACGTTTTCGAGCCTGATACAGAATAAATTGGAGGGACAACACGGTGCGAAAAACGCGTTGCTGCGGTGGAATGTTTCGCACACGTTTGTGCGGCGTGAACGTAAGGATGCCGCTTTTTCGGAGGTGTACAAACCGATGCGCGATGATTCGCTGGTTTATTTTTTGCACCACAATCCCGCGCTAAAAACGCTTTATCCCGCTTCGAGCGGATGGTACCAGAATACTGAGCGTGATTTTTGGGTGGGCGTTTCGGCCACTTTTCCGTTTCAATGGAAAAGCATAAAAAGCAATGTCACAATTGGTTACAACGGAAGTTTCGGAAATATTCGCTACGCATATCGCGAAAGACTTCATCGCTACAACAACAAATCGGATATAGACAATCCTGAAGCGTGTATTTATCAGGAGATTATTCAAGACGAATACAGAAAAACAGGCATTCGCCACTTGCCGTTCGCAATGCTGGAGCACCGTTGGGGCGAGGCATTGCGGCTTGTGTGGGGCGTGCAGGGAAATTACGAAAATAGCGCCCGAAAGTGGTATGCGCCATCGGCAAACGTTTCTTTTGTGCCTGTTTCCAATGTAAACGTGAGAGCGAGTTACCGATACACCTTTATCCGCCCGCAATTAGTTGATTACGTGCCTTTTCCTGTTTACGACACGCATTTGTTGGGTACATCGGTCAATCGCCCCGTTGAGCCGTCTTTTGTGCAATCGCTCGATTTTCGGGTTGAGAAATACGCAAGTACACTCGATTTGTTTTCTTTCGGCTTGTTTTACAGAGATATACGCAACCCGATTGAGCGCACCACGTTTGAATATCGGCACGATGAACGGATGTATATTCTGCAAAATTCAGACCGCGCACGCCATTACGGTTTTGAGATACACGTGCGAAAACACCTCGATTTTTTTAATGGAAACGATTTGCTGCGGAAAACGCAACTCACGGCAGGATATGTTTTTACGCGTTCATCAGTACACGGAAAACGGATGCGGTTGATAACGCACGAAAACGGAGATACCAAATTTAAGGAAATTCCAACCGCGCAAACGCGTCCGCTCTCGGGGCAAATGCCGTATCAATTTAATGCGGGCATCCGTTATGCCGACAATAAACTATTTGTAAATGTGCTGTTTAACCGAAGCGGGCGACAACTTTTTTTGTTGGGCGAAAACGCCCATGCTCACGAGTACCGCGCGTCGTTTAACTCGCTCGAAGCAAGCATCGGTTATCGTTTTCCCAAAAGTGGTATCTTGTTGAAATTGAGCGGCTCAAATCTGCTCAACGCCCACGAAATTTTCTATACCAACACGCCCGTCGATTATGTTCGCGATGAATATAATTTCCCCACCGACAACCTTTTGCCCCGCAAAACCGAGAACTACGACAAAGGGCGCGATCCCATTGTTCACAAAACTCGCGGTGGACGCACGATTACTTTTTCAGCAAGCGGCACGTTTTAACACTTTTCTCTTCCTTTTTTTAACTAAAATCACGGTTAGGTTTTCCGTCGTTTTCACGTAATACTAAAAATAACTTACGGATTTATGTATTCTCTACATAAATCCTCCCAACTGAAAACGGATATATGCAAAAACGACATACGAACAGAAAACAATATTTTAGGGAACTTGCACAGACGTGCGAAAAATATTTCCTGCCATTCGTCGAAAATCATCTGAAAATTACGCCCGAGCACCGTATTTTAGAAATCGGATGCGGCGAAGGCGGCAATTTGTCGCCATTTTCAAAGCGTGGATGCGAGGTAACGGGCATTGATATTTCTGCCGTAAGGATTGCCGAAGCAAAACAGTTTTTTCAGGAAGAAGGGTTGGCAGGTCGTTTTTCGTGCCAAGATATTTTTTCGGCAGAAATTGACGGCAAATTTGACATTATCATTATTCACGATGTGATTGAGCACGTGACGCAAAAAAGGAAACTGCTAACAATAGCCCAAAAACTACTGAATCACAACGGTTTAATTTATGTAGGTTTTCCGCCGTGGCAAATGCCGTTTGGCGGGCATCAGCAAATTTGCAACAACCGAGTTGTGTCCTTGTTGCCGTTTGTTCATCTGTTGCCAAAAAAAATTTATAGAGCTTTTTTGAAACAAACGGGAGTAAAAGAACGGGCAATTAACGAACTGATAGAGATAAAAGAGTGCAAAACAACCATTGAGCAATTCAAAAAATTGGTAAAGGAAACTGATTTGGCACAAATAGACGAGGAGTATTATTTCATTAATCCGCACTATGAGAGCAAGTTCGGATTGAAACCCCGCAAAACAATTCCGCTTTTTTCGGCCATTCCAATTTTAAGGAATTTTTGCACCACATCATATTTTGCAGTTTTGCAGAGTAAACAGTAAATCTTTTAAATAGCATAGATGGATTTTGGATAATTACCTTACTCTTAAACAAAAGTTAGCCAATTATTTACAAATTAAAATTTTAAGTTATGAAAACAAATCTATTCTACAAAATCGGTTTAAGCATTGTACTTATGGTTCTCTCTGCTTTTCTGTTCTCAAAATCGTATTCGCAGATACGATATAACTCTAATGGGAAATTGACAATTGGCAATACACAGCCTTATGAGTTTTATTCGCAAACAGTAGAAGGAAGTGGAATGTATTTTACATGCTTCACAAACAAATTCTTGCAACTTGACGTATCACCTGCAGCACCAAGAATTGCAGGAACTGGAAATCAAATCGTTTTTTACAACACGAAAACCAGTGCATTTAACAGCATCCAGGTGGCAAATGTGTACAATTATTCCGATGTAAAAGCCAAAATAAATATTAGACCATCCGTTTATGGTCTTAACACCATTAGTCTATTACGTCCGGTAACTTATCAGTTTGTAGGCGAGAAAGAGATGGGGCGGAGCAGTAATTTAGAAATTGGTCTTATAGCCCAAGAAGTTGAAAAAGTTTTGCCCAGCATTGTTTACACAGATGACGAGGGTAAGAAATTGATAAATTATGTGGCATTAATCCCGGTGTTAATTGAGTCTATAAAAACACTTCAAACTGAAGTGAACGAATTGAAGAAGTCTGTGAAATAGACTTCTATGCTAAACATCAGTATATGTTTTATTTAAACTGTAATATTTATGAAATATGCAAAAATCATAGCCTTTGTATTATTTGTTATTCCCTTGATTTTTATCGGTTGTTCCGATGAAGATGAACAAGTTCAGAATAATGAAATAATATCAGAAGCTGCCAATAGTAGCACCCGAGCGGGAGAAGCTACCGACTACTATTGGTATCAAGGCCAGAAAATAGGGTTGAATAAAAATGAAAGTAAAAAATTCATTCTTTTCAAGCAAGAAAGCAGAATGAAATTGAGCACGAATCTTGCTAATTTAAAGTTTGCAGATTCGTTTTCCGAGGTTAAAATGTCGTCAAAGATTAAACGCTCAAAAGCATCGGCCTCATCCGTTTCATCTTTGATGTGGGCAAGTGTGGAAACATCTGAATCTCTTTTGAAAAACAGCGAGATTTTATATGAAGCTCCGTATTTTACAACGGGAGACGGATATGAGTTGGGGCTTAGTCATTTGTTGTATGTGAAACTGAAATCAGAAAAAGATGTGGAACAACTTACAGAAATGGCGAATAAGTTCAACGTTGAACTTATTGGTAATAATGAATATATGCCTTTGTGGTACACATTGGGATGCACAAAAAGCTCGAAAGGGAATGCGTTGGAAATAGCCAATATTTTTTACGAAACGGGGTTGTTTGCTGAAGCGCAGCCTGATTTAATGACAGCAATCATTGCAAGTTGTGTTAACGACACGCACTTTAATAGCCAATGGAATTTATTGAATACTGGGCAAAATAATGGAATCTTTGGTAGTGACATCAGATACTGTGGAACCAGAAGCATTACAAGTGGTTCTAACAATATTATTGTTGCTGTTATTGACCACGGGATTCAATTAAATCATCCGGATTTGAACATTCATCCCATAAGTTACGACACAGAAATAGGTAGCTCTCCTAGCATAGTAAGAGGAAGTCATGGTACAGCATGTGGCGGAATAATTGGCGCATTATCGAACAATAATCTCGGTGTTGCCGGAATAGCTCCTAATTCACCATTGATGTCAATAAGCAATAACTTAATAGCTTCTCCGGACTACAATCAAAAAGTTGCAGATGGTTTTAATTTTGCTTGGTCTAATGGGGCTTCAGTAATATCCAATTCGTGGTTTTCTCCAACTCCTCAAGCAATACTAACAGATGCAATTCAAAATGCAATTTCAAATGGGAGAAATGGAAGGGGGTGCGTTGTTGTGTTTGCAACAGGTAATCACAATTCATCGGTAAGATACCCCGCAAATGCAATACCTGATATATTAGCCGTTGGAGCAATGAGTCCGTGTGAAGAAAGAAAAAACCCAAATTCTTGTGATGGAGAGAATTGGGGCAGTAATTTCGGAACAACATTGGATATAGTTGCGCCAGGAGTGCTAATCCCCACAACAGATAGAACTGGTAATGCTGGCTACAGTTCGGGAGATTATATTTTGAATTTTAATGGAACATCTTCTGCTTGCCCTCACGTTGCTGCAACAGCCGCTTTAATATTATCTGAGAATCCGCTATTGACACAAAAGCAAGTTGCAGACATTATAGAGAGTACCGCACAAAAAGTAGGTAATTATAGCTACTCTTCAACAAATGGAAGACCAAACGGTACATGGCATCAAGAAATGGGGTACGGCTTATTAAATACTTTTGCAGCTGTAGCAAAAGTCAAAAGTGAAACTCTTAATTTTTCAAATCAAAATCTTTATTCAAGTTTGTTCACAGGTAAATGGAATGTTGTCGCAAATAATGTAAATGTGTCAAATAATGCACATTTAACATTGAATTTTGGCGAGCAAATTACCATCAATCCTCCATTTACTGTAAATGCAGGCTCTCAATTAAGTATTTACAGATAATCAAAATCCATTTATGTATAACAAGAACGGGATGAGAGTTTTTTCATTCCGTTCTTGTTGAAAAAACAAGGAAAAAAATTATAAACGTTGCTTAATTCATAGCCTACGCTAACCTTTCCTCTACATTTTCGGATTGGAAATGAGAAGGGCGCAATGTGAATAAAAAACATATTAGCCAAAAGGCAACATAGAAAGCTCTAAAAAACATTTCATTTGATTTTTAGAGGATAAATATTTATCCTTTTACCTTTTTAATTCGGGCAAACTATCAATGGCTTTTTGCTTCAATCCATCAACGGCGCGAGTATATTCTCGGTGTGTTTTAATCCGCTATGCCCTAACAGACTTGCCACTGTTTTGATATTGGCGCCATTGTTGAGAATATTCACGGCGAAAGAATGTACAGGCTTGAGTCAATCCATCGCTCGCCCATATTTATATCAAGTTCCTCATAGGGGATTGCTGCGGGTGTCGCTTCTTCAAGTGCTTTCAGAACAAGACGGAAGAGCATCATTAGCGTCTCAAGAATAGTAAAAATAAAAATATATCGGGAATAGCGTTAGACAGAACTTTTAATTGGGTTGGGAAGAGGCATTCCTTTCATGTTGCTCGTAGCCGGCAAGATTGTAACAGACCGGAGTGGTGCTGTTTCCCACACGGTAGATGCCGAATTTGAAATAATACCCTTCTTCATCATTTCGTCCTATCAATATCTTTTCGTT
>NZ_SLXB01000042.1 GCF_004342845.1 Prevotella heparinolytica
ACAATGAACCAGACAATCGACATCAGCAAGCTGTCGGCCGCCGAGCGTGCCGAGCTGGCCCGCCAACTGGGCGAGGCCGAAGTGAGAGAACAGCGTGAGCGCAAGGACGCTTACGAGGGTATCAAGGTGCAATTCCTCCAGGACGTCAAGGCGCGCCTGATGCGCCACGTGCAGGACTGCCGCGACTTCAAGGAGTGGCTGCGCGGCGAGGCCGAGGCCTACATGAAGGTGCTGCACCAGTACGGACAACTGAAGCGCGACGACCAGCTGGGCTTCTCCGTCAAGGACGGCGACTTCAAGGTGCAGATGAAAGGCAGCCGGGTGAAACGCTTCGACGAGCGTGCCGACGTGGCCGAGAAACGCCTCGTAGACTTCCTCAACGCATGGATAGCCCGCACGGACGACGGACGACGGAACCCCATGTACAAGCTGGCCATGGGCATGATACAGCGCAATGAGGCGGGCGACCTCGACTACAAGTCCATCTCCCAACTCTACGAGCTGGAGGCCGACTTCAACGATGCGGAATACAGCTCCATCATGCAGCTCTTCAAGGAGAGCCACTGCGTGGAGGGCACGGCCATCCAGTTCTACTTCGAGACGAAAGACAAGTATAACCGCTGGACGAAGGTGGAACCGTCGTTCAACAAGATGTAAGACGATGAAAGTGTATCATAAATCGGTTCGGCCGAACGACAAGCCGGAATGGTTGCTGAACGTGCAGCTGGCGGTGGACGGGCTGGCCGGCGTGATGACGCTGCAGGGCGACGACCGCGACTTCCGCAACCTGAAGGCTTTCATCGACGCGGAAATCGAGGTGCAGCGCTCGCGAGGCAATATCCGCGCCGGGCGGGTGGAGACGGAACTGCGCACGGACGACGGGCGCACGGTGATAATGGTGTTCCGCGACGGGAACCTTTTGCAAACCTATTATATCGGATAGAATCTTATGAGCAAACGACAAAACGGGGTGCTGATAACCGCACCCCTATTCGGAACAGGCCGCGAGACGCTGGGCGAATTCCCCGGCTACTCCTGCGGCTACTGCCAGGGGAACGGGTGGTTCTTGGACGCGGAGGTGATAACCGAGCGTGTCAAGACACCCTGCCCCAAGTGCGGCGGCACGGGACGCGTGAAAGGCATCGTAACGGTGGAGTGGGTGCCCGACGGCGAGGTGAAGCCCTGCCTCAGGGAGGAGGACTGACACCATGCGGCGCATACCCGTGAAATACATCGTGCAGATAGACAACTTCCGCCTGTCGGAATTCATCTTCTACTGGGTCTACTACGGGCAGCCCTGCTCCCTGCTTCTGCAGCAGCCCCGGACGGAGGGGCTCACCGCCGTCCGCCTTGTGGTGGACAGCGACGAAGCCGCCACCTTCCTGCTGCGGGCAAAGGAGAAGACGGGGTGCAGGCTGTATACGGTGGATTAGTTTACCTTTTTGCCCCGAAAATTGATTATCAGATGTTTACTTTGGTAATACAGGATATCATCTCCGCCATTTGGTGGAATCGGTGAAAATCAGGCTTTTATGCCGGCTGTTGCAGAAACAAGGCATTGCCTGTCCCGGTGTGGCTTGGCCGCCTGTCCGGGAACAAAAAAACTCTTTGATAAACCTCCTTACAACCCCGATAAACAGGGAGTTTCATTTGCTTTTATCCCTGTTTTTCGGTAACTTTAGAGAGTAAAAAGCAGAAAAATATTCAGCAAGCGTGCTTGGATATTAAAAAAGATTTCGCATCTTTGCGACGCTAAAGTTTTTTAATCCAGTGACGGAGTAATCTGTCCGATGCGTCGCATGTGGGCTTTTTTTATGCCCTTGTGCGAACCATACATACGTATGGCGGCGTCTAACCCCGTGCATAGGTTGTAATGGCCTATGCAAGTCACTGGTAAGAACTTTAGCAGCGGGAAGTGGATGCCGTTCTTTTTTCTATCCACGCGCTAAAATTCTTATCAATTATGAAACAAAAGACAATCCGGCAGCTTCACAGCAGCCGGAAGAATGCGATGCTTCGCGCTCGCAACCGTGATCAAATCCGCTCATACTTCGAGCAAGTCCTTAACCTCCGCAACAGTGGCGAAGCCTTCCCCGTCGATTTGGATGAGGTATGGCCGTTGGTTTATTCCCGTAAAGACAACGCCGTAAAAGTGTTGGAACGAAAATTCGTCAAAGAAGAAGAATTTGACGTGCAAATATCTAATAATCAAAGATTCCGCCAAAAAGCGGAATCTAAAGTCGGTGGAGATTTCAGGACTGTAAAATATAAATTATCCGTGGAATGTATGGAATATCTTATAGCCCGTGAAGATACTGCTATATTCGCCGTTTATCGTGAAGTGTTTCATATATTCTCGAAGTCTCTATCCCCCATCGCCGGCGTTTTCCCGGTGCTGTATCAGGGCAAGGTTTATTACCCTTATACCCCGTTGCTGAAGGCCGTCGGCTACAGCACCCGCAGCGGCAGCGTTCAAAGCCGCAGGCGGCAATACCCGCAGCAGTTCGTGAAGTATGCCGACCGCAACTGGATAACGCCCGACATGGCCAACCTGCTGGTGCGCCGGCACGAGGCGCTGGTGTTGCAGCAGGAGCTGAAGAAGGCGCAGCCGATGTTGCCGTTCAAGGAAGAAACCGTTGGGGAAGCGGACTTCTCCCGGCGATATTGATAACCGGACAGGTAAGGAGGTTTATCATGGAAAATGAAACGAGAGAAAGAAGAGATCATGTGACGTTTGACAAAGACGGCTTCACGATAAGGATTTATTCGGCAATGCCCGTGGAAGACTGGTCGGATACCGTCCGTGCCCTATTGAGAGTGCTGAGTGCCCAGAACCCCGAACTGGCATCGGCGCATGAAACCCTGTACTGTGTATACAACTTGCTGGAGGCCTTGCTTCCCGAGTGGGAAACGATAAGGAAAATGAATGTGTGACATGGAAGCGGCCGCCCATGGCCGGGATACATGAAAGAAAGCCGCCTGCGGAGCTGTTCCGCAGGCGGCTTTTGCCTTTTCAGTGTCGTTTGTTTTGCCGCGGCGTGGAAACCGGTCATTCTCCCGGTTCGCCCAGCAGGCGGACGATGGCCTCGTGCTGCAACGGTGTCAGCGCCCGTTGTCGCGGGCGGAAGTGCAGCTCCTCGAGCCGCCGCTTCAGTTCCGTGTTCAGCCCTATCCACCGGCGCAACTGCGTGCCCGCGCTGCGGGGCGTGCTCCGGGGGAAGTAGGCTTGCGCCAGGTCGCTCATGTAGATTGCTTTCATTCCTGTCAGATTTTTTTCTTAACCTCTAATCTCTAATCTCTAACCTCTAACGTCCGTCATCTACCCCAGCGGGTTCTCCCCTTGGCCTCCCGGAGTGTCGCCGCCCGGCTCGGGGCTTTCACCCTGCGGTTTCCCGTCTTTCTTTTTCTTCTCCTGCTCGAAGGGTATCCACTCGATGTCGTCGGCCACGATGGCGCGCGTCACCCGCTTGGCTCCCTGCGGACGGGTGAACTCGGGCACGAAGCGCACGCGCACGCCTTGGATGAGTTTGGCGCCCACTTCTTCGGGCTTCTCGGTGGTCAGGCTGCGGGCGGTGTAGCGGAACGTGCCCAGGCCCTCGAGCTGCACGCTGCGTCCTTGCGCCATGTAGTCGGCCATCACCCCTGCCAGGTCCATGAGCACGGCGTAGACGTCCGAGCGGGTGACGGTGCATTGCTTCGACAGGCGCTCGGCGATGACCTTCGTGCCCACGGGCGCGCCTTTCACCACCGCCTGGGCGTAATACTTCTTCGCTTTTTTCAGATAAGTTTTCTTGTAGAACATAATACTGTGTTTTGTTTAGATTCATGTCCCCCGAAACGGTTGTGCACGGAGTGGCGGTTCGAGGGGCACAGACCGCCGCTCCGAGGGGCACGGGGTGGCGGTCTGTCGTCGCCGCCCTTCCGCCGTGCGCCTTGCAAAGGTGCCCAAAACACGCCCCGCCGTGTGGGCAAGCGTGTTTTAGCGTGCCGATTTTTGAATTATTGTGCGTTTATCGCTACCTTTGCGTTGACAGACAAGGGTTTTCAGGTCAAATTAAAACAAGGCGCATGGCACGTGGAAGGAACAAGTCGCTCATTTCCCTTCGGGACGAGAAGCTGCTCCGCCGGTATTACTACTGGACGGAGGTGCAGCGCCTGCGCTTCGACGACGCCCTGAAGATACTCTCGCGCGACGAGTTCTTCCTCTCCGAGGATCGCATCATGGCCATTATCCGCGCCAACTGCCACAAGCTGGACGACATCGACGTGCGCCCCGTGCCCAAGGTGCGCAAGCCCCGCCTCTCGGCCTCGCAGCTCTCGCTTTTCACCGGCGACTGACCACGCCGGGCGTGTCGGCCACCGCCAGCTCATACTCCGTTTCGTACACCTTTATGCCTCCCGGCAGGCTGTAGTCGCGGCTCTTGCGGCGCACCAGCGCGCCGCAACCGAACAGCGGCTTCCTGCCCTGCAGCAGCCGGTGCAGCCGTGTGCGCATCTGCTGGCGGCGTGCGGTCTCCTCCTCGGTTCCGCTGCCGTAGTGCGTGTCGTGATAGCAGTCCACGGCCAGCCGGGTGATGACGGTAGCCTTCCCGCGCTGATCTCCTGCCGCCAGTTCCGTCCATGCCACCTCGGGCACGGCCAGCAGCACGCAGGGAAACGTCACCGGGTAGTGGTCTTCCTGCGTCTCCAGCTGCCCATAGTCCTCGTCCGTCAGTCTCAGTTCGGGCATGCCCTCGGCAATGACCCGTTGTAATACGTTGAATAACTTTTCCATATCTTTTTTCTAATGTCTTAGGTCTGATATCCAATATCTTCATCTATCCAACACCTTCCTCGTCTCCTCTATGATTTTCTCCGCAATCCGTTCGCCAAGTTCCCGGCTTTGGCCGATGAACCGCCGTTGCGGTATGTAGGCCCTGATGTCGAGCTTCGCCTTGCGTGTCAGCGCCAGCTTCTTCCACCTGACAGCGTCGGCCGGCACGTCGGCCCCTTTCTTTCCCCCTCCGCCCGCCTCGAAGAACTTGGCCCAGGCGAAGCGGCGCATGCGGGGTGTCACAGTGGGATGCGTCTCGATGGTTCCTCCCTCGTTGTGTATACGGGAGTAGGGCAGGTCGCTGACGATGGTGACGCGTGCCTGCCCCGGCACGTCGCGCACGCTGCGCATCAGGTGTGTGCGTCCGCTCAGCAAGGGGCCGTAGCGCGAGGCGGCCGATTTCCCTCCGGACTGCTGCCTGCGGGTAGCCGGCCAGGGCGTGAGTCCTCCGTCCACGAATCCCCCCTTGCGGAAGTTGTCCTGAAAATGCCGCTTGGCGATTGCCCCCACCTTGACGGGCAGGATGTCGTTATAGAGCCGTTCCAGTTCTTTCTCCTTCTGCCTGGCGTATTGATGGAATTCCTCGATGGTCATAAAAAAACAGTTCAATTTATTGTTTGTTAATTAAATAGTCGTATCTTTGCGGTACACCTTCAGGCCTATGCCGGATTGTATTTCCGGCCGTGGCCCGGGTGTAAAGGCCGGCTTTCTGATTCAGGCCGCGGATTGCAGTTCCGCGGAACCCTTGTCAGGAGGTCGGTTTTTCTATGATATCCAATATCCTCGGACTGTCCGATATGCTATGAATCTCCACCCGTCCGGGTTTCAACTCGCGCGCGATAATCCACGACTTGTCCCCCAGTATCTTCACCTCGAACAGATGCGCCTTTACGGAAGGGTCATGCTTATCCTTTCCGTAGCCCATGTATTTGGCTTTCTTCATCACATCGCCCATGTGCAGCAGCAGTTCGTTCTTATGCGCATAATGCTCGTGCGGCTGGTTGAGCCATTCTTTAATGCCCCGCCCGGTGATGCGGATGTCTTTTTTAAACCGCTTGTTTGCGAATACCTCTTCTTTCAGCGGTGCGGCCGCTTTCTTTATCTCCTTTGTCCGCGCGGCATAGCTTTTCGGCTCGTCGTGCTTCGGCTCCACCTTGACGCTTGCCTTGTCGGGGAACTTCTCCCTGATGAACTTCTCCACCGCCTTTTTCGCCCCCTTATAGGCATGCGCCACGTATGGGTGTGTGTCGCTGAAGAGCTTCGCGTCCGTGCCCGGGTTGTTGTCCAGTCCCGGCGCGGGCTTGTTCTGCGGGGTGGTTTTCGGAATCTCGTGCCCCGGCGTGGGGTCGTCGTCCGTGGCCTCGAGCGAGCAGTGGCAGTTCCAGCGGTCGCCCGGGCGGTGCGCACTCCAGAAGGGATGATCCACGGGCAGGGTCAGCCCGATGCTCCAGAACTCGCGGTGCACGATGTCGGGCTTGACGCTGGTGGTGGGCAGCCACCGCAGGTTGGGCAGGATGTGGGCCTGCTCCATGTACCTGCGCCAGTCCGCCGCCTGATGGGCACGGATGACGGCGGTGTCGTATTCGGTGCGCAGCCACCGCTCCACCTGATGGTCGAGCATGGGGCGCACGTCCTCGGCAAAGCGCTCGAACGGCTTCAATTGCCCGTCCTCATCCATCAGTTGCGCGGCGATATCGTTCTGCAGGCGGTGCACCTTGAACGCGGAGAACACGGCGGCGTTGTGGCGCAGCTCGTTGTAGAAGTCCTCGTTCGCCGCCCCCGGTGTGGGTTTGCCGTAGCCCTCGTCTATGGCGCGTCCGAAGGTGGCGAAGGTCTCATCGAAAAGATGCTCTTCAATATCCGTGGTCGGGGAAAAGTCCTGCCTGTAAACAGTCTTTAAAGCCTGTTTAAGCACCTCTTGATCGAAAGTGAAGCCTTGTGCCGCCTCACCCCTGAAAGCGGCGCACGAGGGACAGGCACCGTTGTAGTACAGATTCTCCACTACCAGCCTAAAGCCCCCTCGCCTCGGGGGGCTTGGCCGAAAAAACGTTTCAGGGCCTTGAACATTCCTTTCGCCTTGTCTTCCTCCGGGTCGTCCGGTTTCTCCGGCTTGCCCCCTCCGGAGACGGGCATAGGTGCGGGCTGAACAGTCTCCCGGCGTTCCTGTTTCCGCCGCTCGTAGTCGGACGGCTTGCGGAACCCCGTCTCCTCGTACAGCTGCTCCTCGTCGAGCGGTAACCCCAACGCGTCCATCTTCGAGGCGATGTCCATGCGCTGGTTCAGGTCTATGTCCTTGGGCTCCTTGAAGAGGAACTCCCCGCCCGAGGTGTCGATGCCCATGGCGGAGAAGATGTCCGTCATCTCGTAGTTCAGCAGGTCGAGCAGGTACTTGCGGTCGGCCAGCGCCAGCCTGTCCTCCACCTTGCGGTGCACCGTCCCGAGTGCCTGCGTGCCCTTGTCGGAGGCTTCGGTGGTCAGGGTGTTGCCCAGTATGAGCTTGGATATCTCGGCGTTGCACCGCTCCGTCAGCCGGTCGTACAGGTCGGCGCTGGCCGTCTTGTTACTGCTTTCCACGAACTTCATATCGCTTTCCCTGGGATGCACGTACACGCCCGCCCCTCCCTCGTTATACGCGTCGTTGAGTATCTGCGCGCGGGCTTCGGGGTCGTTGGCATCATAAAGATACTCGCGCACGGGCATGCCGAACACCTCGGAGAACTGCGCCCAGTCGGCCAGCGTGTTGCGCTTGTACACCACGTAGGGAGCGGCCTGCGCCAGCAGCCCGAGTTCGGTGCGGCTGCCGACGAACAGCAGGTCGTCATACTCCGTCCAGGGCTCGCCGGAGATGTCCGTCTGGTGGCGGAATATCTCCTCGCGCACGGGGTCGACATGCTTGCGCGGCACGAGGAAATAGTCCGGCCACTGTCCGTCGCGGTGGAACTGCACGAGCGTGAATCCCCAGAACAGGGCGTCCATGGCATCGTTGCGGAAGCGGTAGAACCATGGAGAGCGCAGCATCTCGCACATCTCCTTGTCGGGCACCCCGCCCCGGTGGAACTCCACGGGCGTGCAGAGCACGGCACTCTTGCGCTTGTTGATGACGGCCGTCAGGTGCGCGTCCATCAGGATGTCGGCGTATAGGTCGTACAGTTTGACCCGCCGGCAGAAGTCCGGGTTCTCGGCGGCGTTGATGGCCGACACGACGGTGTCGATGTCTATGCCGAAGCGTTTGGGCTGCATCAGCACGATGGTGCGGGGCGCTTTCTGCCCCGGCAGCGGACGAAGGCCGCCCGCGGTGATCCGCCGGCCGGTCTTCCTGTATGTATTCTTTTTCATTTGCTTTATAGTTTAAAAGTGATTCCTTCGTTTGGGATTGCTTCTCATTTGAAAGGGCGAGTTTCCGCTCCGCCCGGGCTCGGGCAGGCCAGGTGCCCCGTCGATGAGCACGTTGCCCCGCTGCACGCCCTTCATCCATTCCACCGCGCGGTCGTAACGATCCTTGCGCACCTGCGACATCTTCTGCGGGTTGTGGATGCTGAACAGGTGGTAGGCGGCGATGTCGAGGGCCATCATCAGCACCACCGGGTTGCGGCCGGTGCCGGTGGCGGCGAACAGGCGGTCGCAGTCATAACGGGCGGAGAGGTATCCCCGCATCTCGCCCACGGCGCGGTCGGCGCAAATCTCCGGCAGGGCCTTGTCCTCGCGTGTCAGCGCGTCGAGAATGTCGCGGTGCATCGTGGCGTCATAGTCTTTCAATTCGATAAATCGGTTCATGGATATGTCTGTTTTAATGTTACATCCGGTACTTGTTCTTTCCCCGCAACGCTTTCCGGGTGATGACGGCGGCGGGCTGCGACTTCAGCAGTTTGTTGTCGAGGATGCGGTTTGCCCCCTCTACGCAGTCGGGGCCGTCGGCGGGGAACTTCAGGCGCAGGGTGAAGAGCTTGAACTGGTCGGCCAGCCGCTGCATGTGCGGGTTCTTCTCTTCCTGCTCGTTGAACACCAGGTCGCCCTCCCTGTTCAGCGGTTCAAGGTTGGCCTCTATACGCGTGGCCTTGTCCGTCTTCTTCTCGGTGTCCGGCAGGATGTTAAGGCTCACGCCCCGCTCTTCCCTGGCCTTGCGCACCAGCGGCAGGAACACCTGCCGGAAGAACGGGTCCTGCAGCTTGTTGTTCTCCATGTAGCAGTAGACGTTGGTTTTTCCGCCCACGTAGGCCAGCAGGCGTATGTACCAGTCGATGAACCCGGCGTTCAGCCCCCGGTCGAGGAATCCCTTGATGACGTAAAGCGTTCCGCCCAGCTTCCCACAGAGCCAGCAGGCCTTCATGCTGGAATCCTTGCTCTTGTTCTCGCCCGGCGAGGGGTCGCCGTATATCACGAGGAAAGGGAACTTGTGCAGAGGGGGAATCTTGCCGTAGGTTATGTCGGTAAATATCTCTCCCTCACTGATGGGGTTGTTGAAGTATTCCTTCTGTGCCGCCACGGTCGTTACCTTGCGTATGGCCCGGTCGATATCCTCCTCTGTGTTCTTCTGCGGCCATGAGGAGCGTCCCTCCTCGTCCCGGATATTCACGATGTCCCAGTGGTCGGCCACGGCTCCGGCACGAGTGATGCAGCAATCCTTGGCGATGATGTTTCCGCAGAACACCACGAGCGTGGGGCGTGCCGGGTCGCGCGTGAAGTAGAGGGCGTCTTCCCACCACCGCCAGTTCTTGTCCACGGTGTCCGGGTTGCGGCAACCCTCGTCGGTGTCGAAGTCGTCCACCAGCAGCGTGTCCGGCCGTACCTCCTCGTTACGCGCGCCGCGCGGCGCGTTTCCCGCTCCCACGGCGAGGAACGACACGCCCATCTTCAGGATGAACTCGGAGTCTTTCCACGAGCCTGCCTGCACCTGGTTGCCGTAATAGGCGCGCAGCCGCCCGTTCTTCTCCAAATGTGTCCTGTAGGGTTTCAGCAGGCGGATGGCGGCATCCTGCGTGGCGCTCGCCATGATGATATTCCGCTTCCGGCCTGTAAAGACAAGATAAAGTACAATGAACATCACGATGGTACTTTTTGCGAGGCTTCGCACCCATGACAGCACCTCGTACCACTCGTCGTTCTCTGTACAGCGTGCAATCGCTTTCTTCTGGAAATCGGCAAACTCGTACTTCGCCGCTTTGGGGAAGAAGAACCTGATCCATTCGAGGGGGTGCTTCTCAAGGTACGCCTTGTGCTTTTCCAACTCGCCCCGGCTCAGGCTCACCTCCACGGGCGTGTCGCGGAAGATGTCCTCCCGGAACACCTCCCACTTGGCCAGATGTTCTTTGTCTGCCGCTTTCATAGGCTGTCCTTGATGAATGCGTCCCACAACGCGGTGAACTCTTTGGCCCGTTCGAGGTCTACGGGGCGCAGCCACTCGATGAAGCGCATGCCCACGCTGATGATGTCGGACAGCCCTACGTCGTTCTCCATCTTCTTGATGGCGGCCGCCAGTTTCCCGAGCGTGTCGGCCTCGGCCGGGCTGGCAAACCGCTTGCCGGCTTCCCGCTCCCCGATTACCTTGTTTATTTCGGCCACCTGCCTGTGCAGGTTGGCTATCTGCTCCTCTCGGGTCAGGGTGATGCCCACCTTCCGCTCCTCCCATTTCTCGGCTTTAATCCACCGGGAAACGGTCTGCCGGGTCACGTTCACCTTCTCGGCAATCTCCTGCATCGTCAGGTTCTCTTTCAGGTAGAGCATGCCCGCGTAATCTTTCTTCTGCTGTGTCGTCAATTCTGCCATAGCGTCTCTTTTTTTATGCAAAATTGGCGTTATATCGGGGGAAAGTCAACACCCCCGAAACAGCATGGCACCACAACTTTGTATCATCGCCTTATAAAGTTTCATCATGTCCCATACATCTTGACACGCTACGTATGACACCCTAATTTTGCCGGAAAAAAGCGAAAGACACATGGGTAGATTTTTCAACATGATACCGGGCAGGGAAACCGCCTGCATCCTCCTGTACGGGGAGATAGGCGAGTACGACCGGGTGAACAGCGGCGACATAGCCCGCGAGCTGATAGAGGCCGAGTCCGGCGGCCGGAAGATAGACGTGCGCATCAACAGCGTGGGCGGTGACGTGTTCACAGGCCTGGCCATCTTCAACGCGTTCAGGCAGAGCGCGGCGGACATCACCATCTATATCGACGGCGTGGCCGCCTCCATGGGCAGCGTGATTGCCGCCTGCGGAAAGCCGGTGAAGATGAGCCGCTACGCCCGTCTGATGATACATGCCCCTTCGGGCGGCTCGTACGGCAACGCCCGTGAAATGGCGTCGGTCATGTCGATGCTCCGAAGCCTCGAAGAGACGTTGTGCGACATCTACGCCGGGCGTTGCGGCAAGGACAGGGAAACCATCCGGTCGGAGTGGTTTGACGGCATGGATCATTGGTTCACGGCCGAGGAGGCACTGTCGTTGGGGCTTATCGACGAAATCTACGATGCCGCCCCCGTGCCTGCCGACAGCACGCCCGAACAAATCTACAGGATATTCAATAACCGGCTGAACAAGCCACAAAACCACACAGATATGAATTTGGAAGAATTGAGAAAACGTCCGTCGTTCAAGGATTGCGCGACCGACGAAGACGCGCTCCGGCACATCGACCACCTGGATCAGGAAGCCGGGAAGGTATCCTCCCTGACCGAGGAACGCGACCGGCTGAAAACCGAGAACGAGGAGTATGCCCGTAAGGAGGCGGAAGCCCGGGAAGCGGAAATGGAGCAGATGCTGGACGACGCCGAGGAAGACGGGCGTCTTACCTCGGCAATGCGCGCCACCTACAAGGCCTTGATGAAGGCCGACCGCGTGAACGGCGAAGCCGCCCTGAAAGCGTTGAAACCGAAGAAACTCGTGGCGAACAGCTTGCAGACACCTCCGCAGGGGGACGGCGGGAGCGCGTGGGACGCCCGGATGGAAGAGATCAGAAACCGAAACAAAAACAAATAAAGAGTTATGGCAATAGTTATCAAGAACACCAATTACAGCGGCGAGGTGCTGGAGAAACTCCTGACACTGGCCGCCACCGGCAATGAGCTGGTAGAGAAAGGCCTTATCCACATCGAGCCGGGTGTGAGCGACAAGTTCAGCATTCCCCGCCTGAAAGGTGGAAAGATGCTCCAGAAGCGCAAGGAGATGCCCACCGACGAAGACGGCAAGGGTAACTTCGACTACAGCGAGGTGACCCTGGAACCGAAGGACTTCATGGCTTTCACCACGTTCAACCCCCGGAGCTTCGAGAAGATCTGGCGCAAGTGGCAGCCCAAGGGCAACCTCGTGTTCGCCGAGCTTCCGGCCGAGGCGCAGAACGCCCTGCTGAACGAACTGGCCAAGTGCGTCAAGTTCGAGCTTGGCGGGCACTTCATTAACGGCGTGTACGCCGAAACGGGAGACGACAAACTGTTTAACGGCATCGTCGTCCGGATCATGAGCAATAATGAACGCATCACCGTCACCTCTTCCCAGTCGACCATGATCGGCCGCCTGAAAGACTTGAAGGAGAAGATCCCCGTGACCATGCGCAGCAACCCCGGATTGCGTATACTCATGTCCGTCGCGGACTTCGACCGGTACGACGATGAACTGACTGCACAGCCCAACAAGGGAGCGAACTACACGGACATGAACGTGGAGCGCTTCAAGGGCATCCGCATCGAGCCGTTGGCCAACTGGCCGAGCGACCTGATCGTGGCCACCATCTGCGGACAGGACTACGACACCAACCTTTGGGGCGCCGTGAACCTGCAGGACGACATGGACGTGATCCAGATTGACAAGCTGACCAACGCCGGCGAACGTTACTTCTTCAAGATGCTGATGAAGGCCGACACCAACGTGGCTTTCGGCGAGGAGTGCGTGGTGCTGGATAAACGCGGTGCGGCAGCCGAGCCGTCCATTATGGCAGAGCCGCAGGAACTGGTATTCCCGGCCGAAGGCGGTACACAGATAGCCGTTGTGACTGCAACAGGTGATTATACCCTCGGCGAGGCCCCTTCCGGATTCACGGTTGAAAAGACTGAGTTCGGTGTCCGCGTGACGACGGAGGCCAACGCTACGGAAACCGACAAGACGGGTACGCTTACCCTCACCCTTGCCGGAAGCGGTTCGAAGAAAGCCGTCATCGAATTGTTCCAGGCCAACGGTAAGTAGTCATGAGCCGGGGCCTTAGAAATAACAATCCCCTGAACATCCGCCTGTCGCGCACGCCGTGGCAGGGGGAGGTTCGCCCCTCGCAGGACAAAGCTTTCTGCCGGTTCCGTTCCCCGGCCTACGGATACCGGGCCGCCCTGAAGCTGCTGCGCAGCTACTCGCTGGTGCATGGATGCCACACGGTGCGCACCATCATCAGCCGGTGGGCACCGCCCTCGGAGAACGACACGAAAGGTTATATCTGCACCGTGTGCAAGCTCACCGGACTGGATGCCGACCGTCGCATCGATGTGGACGACCGCCGCACGATGTGCAGCCTGGCAGCTGCGATGAGCCGGGTTGAGAACGGTGTACCGGCAGTGACGGCGGACGTGGAGAAGGGATGGGATTTAGTGATTAACGGTTAGCGATAAATGATTAGCCATGACAACGGAATTGATAACGCAGATTCTCCAGTGGCTCTTGCCCAGCGGCTTTATCGGTTCGTTGTGGGTATGGCTCAGACACCGGGAGAATCGAAAAGTGCTCGCCGCCAAAGAGCGTAACGACACTTATAAAGAGATGTATGACAATTTGTCGGATACCATAATCGATCTGCAAAATGAGAATATCAAGCTGTATAAGGCGGTGCGTGAACTTAACAGCACCATTCAGAGGGCTTCTACCTGCAAGTATTATATTGATTGCCCTATCCGCAACGAGCTGCAGAAGTCCGGGACGATTGGCGCGGAGCGAACGCAGCGCAGACAGTCTGCAAAGCGCAAGACGATTCGTGCGCCTGCGAGAACCGGTACCGCCGGGCATGGCGAAGACTGCCTTTCCGACGGACTTGCTGAAGGTGATACCGGTGGGGACGGGATTCAGTAGGCGCAGCGGACGGGCCACGGTGAACGTGACACGCATATCCCCGGACAGCCTGGAGGTGACCGCCACCTGCGACAGCCTTGCCCGGGAAGTGATGATACTGAACGAGGAGCTGACCCGCATCCGCAGCGGGACTGAACGACAGGAAAAAGAACTGCCGCCGAAGGTGGTAAGAGAACCCACCGGGTGGCAGTGGTTCCAGATATGGACAGGACGGATTGCCGTTTTCG
>NZ_SLXB01000043.1 GCF_004342845.1 Prevotella heparinolytica
TGAACGACAGGAAAAAGAACTGCCGCCGAAGGTGGTAAGAGAACCCACCGGGTGGCAGTGGTTCCAGATATGGACAGGACGGATTGCCGTTTTCGTTCTTGTCATAATACTGATTAAACGGCGTTTAAAGGTTTTGTGAACAATAAAAAAGAAAAATTATGGAAGGAATCAATGACGGATACATGATGCTGCTGGACGAAGTGAGCTTCGGCGGCAAGGTGCTTGGGAATATCTCCGAGGAAGGAATCGACTTCGGGGGCGACAAGCCTACTTATAATAAGCTTTTTGCCGCGCAGGTGCGCACCGGCCCGGTGAAGAAGGTAGTGTCTAACCCCGGAACCACGACACTGGCGTTCCAGATGATCCAGCTTGTGGCGCAGCACATGGCGGATATTGCCGGAGGCAAGGTCGCGGGCGAGAAGTGGAACGCTCCGGAGAAGATGGAGACAAAAGAAGGCGCCCTTGTCATCAAGACGGGCACGGGTCAGACCATCCGCATCAAGAAGGTAGCTTTGAGCGGGCTTATCCGCGGCAAGCTGGGTAACTCTGGCAACCTGTATATGGATTGCGAGGCCGAGATGCTTTCTCCGACAGACGGCTCATCCCCTTACTCCATCGAGCCTACCACGCCGGGAGTGATGGTGGACGCGGAGACGGTGAATTTCCCCAAGGCAGGAGGCACGAAGGTACTTCGCGTATCGGCTTCAGGCCCTCTCGCGTTGTCGGGGTCGTACACCGACTTCACCGTGGTGCAGGATGGCAACTGCCTGGTCATCACGGCAGCCAACAATGCAACGACAAGTCCCAAGACGGGCACTTTGATACTGGCACTGGTGTCCGATCCGTCCAAGAAGGTGACCGTCAATCTGACGCAGGAGAAGTAACCATGAATGGAGAAGAACTTCGCTCCAGCGAGCTGCTACTGGATCTGGGCGTACGGATTCCGGTACGCCCGCTCCGGTGGCTGGGGCGGAAAAAGAAACCGGGCAAGGTGACGCTGCGACGCCCCTACGCGGGAACGCTGATAGCCATGACACGCTATTACAACCGCATAGGGGTGACGGCTGCCGAACTGAAGGAGTATGACGCGGACAAGTGGACGAAGCTGATAGCCGAACATGGGCGTGACATGGCCCGCATCGTGTCCTGCGCCCTTTGCCGCGGCTTTATCTCCCACCGCCTCTTCGGCGGCCTGGTGGCGTGGTGGCTGTTGTGGCGGGTGCACCCGTCGGTATTGGGCGACGTGATGCTGTTGCTGGTCGAGAGTATCGACACGCGCCCTTTTCGGATTACTATCAGTTCGGTGGAGACGGTGAATCTGATGAAACCGAGGCTGAGCCACGAGGCAAACGGGAGTTAAGCGGCCGCATGGAAGGAAGCCATAGCCTGTTTGGATTTATCTGGCAGATTGCCGCCGCCACGGGATGGAGCGTGCATCATATCCTGTGGAAACTGCCTTATCCCACCTTGCTTCTGATGCTGTCAGACGCTCCGAGGTGGGTCAAGGGCGGAAGGAAAAACAAGAGGGCCGGGATTCCCGGCCGGAACGCCCGGCGTGCGAGCGATACCGCCGCACTGTTTCGGGCACAAATGGAAAGAAAGAATGAATGACCGATGAAGCCAGTAGAGTTTGACATATTGATGCGCGACAAGACGCGCGAGGCTTGGCAGGGCGTCCGGGAGGGCGCCCGGCAAACCTCCTCCGCTGTAGATAAGGCCACGGCCGACTTCAAGGCCCGGATGAAGGAGCAGTCCGCCGTTGTCAAACAGGTGGAAGCCGATATCAAATCGCTGGAAGCGCAGCTGAAAAAAGCAGCGCCCGGCACAAAGAAGACGGAACTGGTTGCCGAACTTGGGGCTGCCAAGAAAGTGTTGCTGGAAGAAAAGGGGGCGTTGGCCGAGCTGGAGAAGCAATTCGCCGCCACGGCGGGCAAAGAGGAGACGCTGCGCACGCAGATAGCCAAGCAGAAGCAACTGATGGCCGGCATGACGGAGGGCACGAAAGAGTATGCCGCCGCCATGCAGAGGTTGGGCGAACTGCAAGACCGCTACGGCGATATAAACACACAGGCACGCATCCATTCGGACGATAACAAGAACATCAAGGGAACGATGGACGCCATCTCCGGTCTGACCGGAGCCATGACAGCCGGCGTGGGCGTGGCATCGCTCTTCGGCGCGGAGCAGGAGAAACTGGCGCATATACAGACCAAGCTGCAGGCGGTGATGGCCGTCACGATGGGCATACAGCAGGTAGCCAATACGCTCAACAAGGATAGTTTTTTCACGCATACGCTGCTTGCGGGTGCGAAAATGAAATGGGCGGCGGCGCAGTCTTACCTGAACACGCAATTGGGTATCGGAGTGGGACTCTCAAAGGCACTGATGGTATCAGGTATCGGTGTCCTCATAGCGGGGGTGGGTGCGCTCATTGCCATATACAACAACTGGAGCTCGAAGAATAAGGAATTGGCCGCCTCGCAGAAGCATATCGAGGAGGTCACCCGCAGTGCCTCAGACGGAATGGGCGAACAGCTCCTTGTCCTGAAACGGCTGCAGGCCGAGTGGAACCGGATGGGTTCCGACCTGAATAAAAAGAAGAAGTTCATCACGGACAACAAGGAAGAGTTCCACAAGCTGGGCATCTCCGTGTCCACTGTTTCCGACGCGGAGAATGCGTTCGTCAAGAATACGGCCGCCGTGATTGAAGCGATGAAACTGCGTACCAAGGCATCCGTGGCGCAGAAGTTTGCGGCGGAGCTTTACGAAAAGTCATACAAAGGGCAGATGGTCGCCGACGAACGCCGGAACTCCGCTCCCCGCAAGGAGGATTACCCGACCAAGACTGTCGTTATGAACTCTTCGGCCGGCGCAGTGACGCAACAGGTCATTGATTACAATGACACCGAAACCGCAAAGAAAAACCGCGACAAGGCCGCCAAAGAGATGGAGATCGGCTACAAAACGCAGGAAGTTATGGCGGAGAAGCATCTGCAAAGGATGATGGCCTTCAACGACAAGGCGGATAAGGTGCTGACGGATGCCGGCCTGAATCCTCACGTAAAGGACAAACCGGAAAAGACGGATACCGAGCCGCAACTCCGCTCCATCTCCGACGCCGAGCTGAAAGCCCGCCGGAAGATAGAGGCCATGCGCATCGAACTGATGCGTGACGGTGCGCAGAAAGAGAAAGCTGAGGCGCGTAAACGCCTGGATGATGAACTGGCACGTATCGACGCGGAGGAGCGGGAGCGCATAGCCGCTTTGGCGAAAGCGAAGAAGGACGGTATCCCCGTCACCCAAGAGCAGGCGGATACTGTAACCAAGCAGGCTCGGATGCAGCGTGAAGGGGCCACGGATATTTACATCAAGGAGTTTTCGGACATAGAGAAGAACTACGCCCGGCAGGAAGAGGAGTTATGGAACGAGGCCAACGCCGTCTTCCGCTCCGCCTTGGAGAACCGCCTGGCGGACATTGACCACCATTACGATGAGCAGGTAAAGAAAGCGGAGGGCAACCGGGCTTTGATTGAAGCGCTGAACACCGCCCGCGAAAAAGAAAAAGACGCAGAGAAGAATACCTCCAAATTGGAGATGCTGGACAATGCCGAGCAGGTGGAGCTGCAACGGCAGGCCATCGTGATGCAGGGGCTCGGGCTGGACGAGCTGGCGGAGGTGCAGCGCAACAACATCGTCATCCGTTATGCCCGGGAACGCATCAAGATACTGAAAAAAATGGGAGGCGATCGCAATAAACAGGAAGCCGCCCAGCTGGAGAACTTGACGAAAGGGCTGGAGAAGCAGAACAGCCGCCGGACGCTCGCGGGATTGTTCAACGAGAAAGCTTTCAAGAGCGTACAGAGCCATTTCCAAAAGATTTACAAGGACAGCGACAAGGCCAAGGCCAAGGCCGAATCCCTCTTTGGGGCCATCCAGAAAGGCGGCCAGTTGGGTGCGGAAGGCATCGGTATGCTGAAGAGTGTATTCGGCGGCTTGGACGAGGACATGGACAAGGCGCTCGAGGCCGCCGGCAATATCGCGTCGGGTTTTGCCCAAGGCGGCGTGGTAGGCGGCGCGCTGGCTGCAGCCGGGGAACTCGTGAATTTTATCGCCGGAGGCCTGCAGGCCAATAAACGCCACAAGGAAGCCCTGAAGAAAATCGTGGAGGAACAGAAAGCCTACCTGCACGAGTACCGGATGCTGCTGCTTGAGGAGCAGCTGGCCTATAAGGTCGGTACGAACATCTTCGGAACCGACAACATAGGGCGCGCCCTGAACGCTATCGACACTTACAAGCAATCCGTCGTAGAGCTGAAGCGTGAACTGAGAGGCTCCACCCCGGAGATGAACTGGATGGAGCGGGCGTGGCACAGGATTACCGGACGCGAATCGGATTCATATAAAGAAAAGATGCAGGCCTACAAGGACGGCATCGGTGCGCTCGCCAACATAGAGGTGAAAACCGGGCATAAGAAGACGGGGCTCTTCGGATGGGGAAAAGGAAAGGATATATACACCTCACTGCTGGACTTACCGGAATATAAGGATATACTTGGCAAGGATGGCAAGCTGAACGTCAATATGGCAAAGGCCATCCTGTCTACCCGCGAGCTGAAGGATGAGAGCAAGAAACTGCTGGAAACCCTGATAGACCTTCAGGAGCAGGCGGATAAGGCCTATCAGGAGTTGGAAGATTCCTTGCGGGAAACATTCGGCCCGTTAGGCGACAGCCTGACGAACAGTATTGTCAACGCCTTCAACAACGGGCTGGACGCCGCGCAGGAGTTTAAAAAAAGGGTGACGGACGTGCTGGCCGACCTCGCCAAGCAGATGGTGTACTCCCTGTTCCTGAAGGACAAATTCGACCGCCTGCAGGAGGACATCAAGAAGGTGTACATGACGGAAGGCTTGTCGGAGAAAGAGATAGCCCGGCAGACTACCGACCTGATAGGCGGTTTCTTCCGGGGCTTGGGAAGCCAGATAGATGCCGCGAATAAGTTTCAGGAAGACTTCTGGCGCAATGCCGAAAAGAACGGCTTTGACCGGCCCACCGCGACAAGCGGCCAGCAACAGGGGCGTACAGGCGCATACACGGCCATGTCCCAGGAACAGGGTACGAAATTGGAAGGTCTGTTTACCTCTGCACAGGATCACCTATCGTCCATCGACAAGAAGATGGGTGACTTTGATGCCGCAATGGGGCGTGCGCTGGAGATACTGGGCGCGATTGCCGCCAACACGGCGTACTGCAAGCTGCTGGAGGATGTGGTGGAACATTTTGAAAGATTGGAAAGAAACGGAATGAAAATGCAATAGGCATGGAAGGAGAATTGAAGATAAACGGAAAAGACATGTATGCGGAATATGGCATGTTCCTGACGGAGAAGAGCCAAGGGGACTACTTTAACCTCTCGGAGTTGCTGAAGCCGTCCAAGATGAAACCCTACACTTCCGTATCCTTCCGGGAGGAGAACGGGGAGAAACTTCCCGAAAAGCTTCCGGAGCCTAAACGGGAGGCCCGCGACTTCCAATTGTACGTGGCGATAGTGGGCGATACCCCCGAGTTGTTTTCGGCTAAATACGCGGCCGTGATGCAGTTGCTGAGCAGCGGATGGCTAAATATGGATATATCCCTGACCGGGCGAACCTACAAGGTGTATTACCAGGAGTGTACGGCTTATGAGCCGTTGACCGGCACGGAGGACGGTGAGGTAATCTGCCGTATGAAACTCAAGTTCCGGGAGCCGAATCCGGAATTTTAAGTAGTATTTGAATAGTCTTTAAATCGTTTTTTAATGGAGCTTAAAATATACAACCGGTCAGGAGATCTGAAACTGACAATTTCGACATCTTCCTCTTCCACATGGAACCGGGAGCTGATGTCCGAGAATGCTTTGTCCCTATCCTTCACCCATACCTCCTATGTTCCGTTGGCGGTGAACGACTATGCGGTGTTGGAGGGTATTAAATTCACCGTCAAGAAAGAGTATAAGCCCAAGCAAAAGAACCGGCAGACATACAGTTATTCGGTGAAGCTGTACGCGCCTATCCATGATGCGGAACAGGTATTGTACCTGAACCTGACGGACGGCGAATACAACCCGCAATTCAGCTTGGACGGTACCCCGAGGGAGCACTTGCAGAAGTGGGTGGACAATATGAACCGCATCTCCGGCAGCCCGCAGTGGTCTGTCGGAGACGTAATTGTTGCATCCCGTAAAACCATCGACTATAATAACACATCCTGTTGGGAGGCGCTTGGCAAAATGGCGGATGCTTTCGACACGGAATGGTGGGCGGACGGCTTCGTCATCAACCTGAGCCGTTGCGAGCATGGCGAGCGGATACCGCTTGGTTACCTGAAAGGTCTGACCTCATTGACTCAGACCGAGAACAGCGACAGCGTGAAATTCTTTACGCGCCTGATTCCGCTCGGCAGCACCCGGAATATTGACCGTAGTCGTTACGGCTTTTCCCGGCTTCAGCTTCCGGGCAGGGAAAAATACATCGACCGCAACACGCAATACGGATTGTACGAACACATCGAAGAAGCAGCATTCGCGAATATCTTTCCCCATTATACCGGAACCGTAACCTCTGTCCGTTCTGCCCAGAAAAAAGACAATAACGGCAAGCCGTTCATCATTTATTACTTCAAGGACTCCGGAATGCCTTTCGATCCGAACAGCTATGAGCTTCCGGGCCTGAAGAAAAGGGTATCTTTCCAATCGGGCGACCTGAACGGGCACGGCTCGGACGACAACGGTACATACTACTTCGAGGCTAACTATGACAGCATGGCGGAGGAGTGGGAAATCATTACTCTTTTTCCGGACGAAACCCGGCAGTTCCCGGGTGGCAACTTGATACCTCGCGTCGGTGATAAGTATATCCCTTGGAACATCCGGATGCCCGAGGTTTATGAAACACAAGCCGAGCAGGATTATCTGGCGGCCGTGAACGACTACCTGGAAAAGTACAGTGAGGACACAAGCAAGTATGGCGGGGACACGGATTACATCTACATAGAAGAGAATGGTATACCATTGGCTGTCGGCCAGAGTGTGCGCCTGCTGAGTGACGAGTATTTTACAAACGGTTATCGCCATAGCCGCATGACCAAGGTTGTGCGTAAGCTGGATAACCTCAATATGGCCACGATAGAATGTGCCGACAGTGTGGGCAAGGGGTGGAAGAGACAGGTAGATTCCGGTTTGTCGCAACTGAAGTATGTGCTTGAGCGGCAACAGGAGAATGAGCTTACCGACATCCTGAAGAGCTGGGACGGGCGGGAAGCGACCGATTACCGCCTGATGACGGCATTACGGATTGTTAGAGAAATTGAAAAGAAAGCCTTATCAAAAGAGAAGTCCGACCGCACCGAACACTCCTTGGAGATAGGTGGAAGATTGACTGTGGATCGGTTACTCAAAGCGCTCACAAGACTTGAAGTCGGCGAAGCCATTGACTCCTTAATAACTGGCAAGGGCATAATTGCAGAAAACGGAATGATTCAGGCTGACCGCATAGAGTTGCGGGGTTCGCTGACTGTCTTGGAGCTGATATTCAACCGTCTCTCCGCGATGGAAAGCGACTACTCCTTTTCGGAAAGTGGAACGATAGACGGTATAGAACCATTATCTGACGGCACGTACACCCTCCATCTACGCAAGCGTTGGGAAAACGATTTTACAGCCTTTGACGAGCACGACATCATATATGGTATCGTTAACAACCTTGCATCCGGTGCAGGTGAGTATTACACCTCATGGATGCGTGTGCTGCACGTTGACACCGCCGCCAATACGGTCAACGTAGTCTTGTACCCCGACAGCGAAGTGCCGGGAGGAAAGAACTACCCCCCGGAGCCGCTGATGGTGTGCTCACGCAGGGGAAACCCCGTGAATCAGGACAGGCAAGCGTATTGGTACTTGTCTACCTACGAGCACTGCATCTGCATGCTTGACGGGGTTACGAAGCCTATATTGGAAGAGGAGAACTACTCCATCATCATAGGTCGCCTGAAGCATCTCTCTTTGTTTGATAACCTGCCAATCAACTACAAGCAGAGCTATGTCTATTGCCGTGGTATGGCCATACAGGACATCCTCCGCATAGACTACCAAGGCAACCCTGTCAGGAGCGAGAACAACCGTGGCAAGTGGAATGCGCAGGAGGCGGTGAGCAATCCCTATAAATTCTCACAGGAGCAATACGATGCGGTCTACCATTACGGCTGCAAGTGGATGTGCCTTGTGGACGGAACGACTAAGGAACCGAAGTACTCCTGCTCTGACTGGGCGATGATAGAGGGTAATCCCGACTTCACCGTCGAGATAAAGAGCTCAAACGGATGGCATTTTGACATGGACGACATTGTAAGGCTGTACGACAACGGCATGCGGCCATTTACCGTGCTCAACCTTGTTGGGAGGCTCTACAACCGTGATGTGACCGCTCACATCCTCGACAGCGACATCGAATGGACGAGGGACAGCGGCAATGTCACGGAGGACAACGCATGGGCGGTAGCTCACGCCGACACGGGCAAGGTACTGCCCCTCACCCTTAACGACCTCGGGCCACACTACTCCGCCATGCGGCGATGCTCGTTCAGGACCACGGTCTTACTTCGAGATGGGAGTGATACATATACTGAGAATTACACAATAGAATTTTGATATGGCAACAAAAAGAAGAAAGATAGAGGTCAACTACCGCCTGCTCCAGACAAGCGGCGGTATAGAGGTTGTCGGCAGTGTGCCTGACACACAAGTATATCAGGGAGACAAGAAGGAACATACCCCCGACTATACCCTGACGCCCCTGACCCTTTTCCCGAGATGCAACGCCACCGATCCGAGTGCGGTCACTACACCTGGGCGCGTGAACGCCAAGCTTACCAATATGAAGTGGCACGAGGTTATCGGAGGTGTCCGTACATTGATAACCTCCACCAATAACAATTACGTCATTACGGAGAGTGGAGAAGACAAAGGGTTGATCCTTGTAAGGCGCAACTCGGCCACATCGCAGCCTGTTACGCTGGAGTTCTATGCCGAGTACTTAGACCCACGCACCGGGCAGATGTTCGTCTACCGATTCACCCGGCTGGTGCGTTCAGTGGACGGCACTGACGCTATTCCCGTGCTGATGATAGACAGCCCTTCAGCGTTCGATTGGAATCCGTGCCGTAATCCATCGCAACACGTGATAACGGCGAAACTGATGGTGGGTGAGCAGGATGTGACGAATCAAGAAAAATGCAGGATATTCTTCTATCGGGTACTTTCCTCCGGAGCACATGAACTGATAAATGACGGCAACGGTGATAACGATTTCGAGATTAAAGCCGTTACAAAGAATAGCCTGACAATAGATCTTGACATGATAGGTTACGACCAGACGTATATAGTGAAGGCCGCATACGTAAAGGATGGCGCAGCAGGTAATGTTCCCGACGACGGCATAGCAGCGGTGTCAACGGCTATCCGCAGGCGTATTCCCGTGATAGAGGCTGATTGGGAGGGTTTACCCTCATCGGTGTCGGACGGAACGGCCTTTCTTACTCCCAAGCCTATCATCTGGGACAACATAGGTATCTTAACAGACCCGCAGAATCTTTTCAATTGCAAGTGGTTTGCCAAGTATCCCGGTGACAGCTCCTATTCACAGGTGGCTGTTGGCTATGCCCCGAAGATACCTTTCAGGAGTGGCATGATGCTGGAGTTGTCTGTGGAGGACAGGGGACCGTGGTGTGCCGTCATGAGCGGCGACTCCTATGTCTTCGCAGGCGACAGCCTTGTGATAGCGAGGGAAAACGGATGATGTTTAACTTTAACTATATAGATTATGGCATTTTACATTAAGGTTACAAAAGACGTTGCGGATGCGCTCAGGCTGACCGGCATCCGCAACCGTACGGCCGACGGCAACATCCTGTTATGGCAGGCCGATATAGCCGCCGTTCCGGGGGAGACCGTATTTGAACGTGCGGAACACGTTGGCGGTGTGGCCTTGCTGCCACAGCAGGCAAAGGCCGAGATAGAGGGAACAGAGACCCCTGTGAGTGTGACAACGCCGGAAGAGTATAAGCCGGCAAGTGAAGAACCGTCTGACGAAGAAGAGCCATGAGTACAGCAAGCGTTGTTGGTCAGATAAACTTTGACCAGAAGTCGGGTGTCTACATGCCGGCCATCATGTGTGATAAGGGTGACCTGTATCAGGAGTATCAGGGAGAGGTGACGGCACCGGCCAATATCACGCCGGACTTCACGGCGATGAAGCCTGTATTATCGTACATGCTGACATCCTCCCGTGTAGCGGAGGGTATCGTAGTGCCTAACACGATGATATGGAAGTTCAACGGCGTGCAGTTGGCGTTCGGAAGTGGCGGGCTGTCCACGAATACGTTCGGTGGCGAGACCGGGCATTTCAAGTTCATTCCCTATCAGGTGGGGACGGCCAACTATTACGGCCTCCAGATAATGAAGAACCTCGTCAAGGCTTCGGCAGGAGCAAGCTGTACCATCGAGGGGCATGCGACGGTCACGGTCGGCAACGTGTCCGACACGATCGGATTCACATACTCCATTCCCATCACAAAGGGAGTGGGCAACCAGCGGCACGTCACCATTGCTTCCGGAGACAACAAGTTCTTTGCCCTCCGGCAGAAAGGTGACAGCTGCATCCTTGCCGCCGTTGCCCGTATGGGTGCGGATGAGATTCTTTCGGGACTGACTTATAAATGGTATCAGATGGCTGGGGGCGCATGGGGGCTGCTGAACGGTCAGACAGCGAAGAATCTGACGGTAACGGACGGCATGGTGAACACTACGGGATTATTCAAGGTGGAGGTGTATCAGGGCACTACGCTTCTCGGGCTTGACACGCAGGCGGTGCTTGACTTGTCCGACCCCTACGACATCATCACGAACCCGACACCGGAGGATGAAACTATCCGCCAGCAGGGCGATACGGTCGTGTACCGCCCCATCCTTGTGAAGCGCGGTGAGACGACAAAGGCAAAGGATATGACGTTCTACTTTGTTTTCATGGACAGTGCCGGCATCATCCTTAACCCCTCTACGGCGAATACCCCTTCCGCTTCCGGCACGTGCACGTATGACATGTGCGTACAGGCAGGCGGTAATGTCGGATGGACTATCACTTCAAGGGATTAGGTATGGCTAAGAAACTGGCGGTAAGAACGGGGGAAATCAAGTTCCTTCCGAAAGGGGAGAAAGGGACTAAGGGGGCGCAGATGCGTAGCAGGGAGTGGGCACCCGGGGTAAGCTACCTGGAGGGAAAGGACAGCGAGCGTTATTACGACATTGTCTTATACAACAAGAGGCTCTACCTCTGCATGCGCTCGCACGTATCCTCCTCCGTCACTCCGCAGGAAGATGTGGCCAATAACGGCGGCAATTGGGCGTTGGCGCAAGATTGGGCGTTCATTGCCACTAAGCTGCTGCTTGCCGAGCGTATCAAGGCCGAGCAAATTGACACGGCGAACCTTGTGGCAAGGGTTCTGAAGACGGCCTTTGACGGCCCCCGCGTGGAGATTGCCGGTTCGATGATGCAATTTTTCGGCAATGTTGCCGCCAATATCCGCTTCGGGGTCAATGAGGCCGGCTATGCCGTGTTGGAATACTACGATAACGACGGCCGCAAGCTGTACGACTTGGGACCTAACGGAATCACACAGATACCGGTGAGTGCGGAATATTGGGCTACCGCCCGTTACAAGAAATTGTCTACGGATAGCCTTCCGGGTACGAGCGATATTGAGCGGTTGTTTCAGCGGAAAGAATACAAACAGGTGGCATATTCTGATGGCACGGATTATTTCAAGTTCTATTCCAAGATGGTAGGCCCGTCCTATGAATATCCGGACAAGCATCAGAAGGTATTCGTCAGCAAGAACATCACGGCTAACTATATCCCTAATGGGTGGTATGTGGATACGCCGAGCTCTGATTCGCCGAATGCCCAGGAACTGATGCAGGTCATGGTAGGAGATACAGGCAGGAGGCTGACAAGTAGTGACATCCCCGATCTTTCGCCCTACAACGAGGCTGTATATGATTATGGAACCATCTATTGTCGCCAGATCATGCAGTTCGCAGGAGGGGGAGTGGTGGATACCGTTACGGCTTACTGGAACGGGTAAATTTATTTACAGAACGAGACTAAATATAAAATGTTAAACCTGTCCGGAAATTAAATTATAAATGAGGGACGATTAAATTACAAGGATATGATTAAGACTATACAAGTAAATAGCGCAGACGTGGTGGAACTGATTAGGGCGCAAATGAGTGAGGTATCTGA
>NZ_SLXB01000044.1 GCF_004342845.1 Prevotella heparinolytica
TAATTTCAATGATGTCAAAGATCTAAATGAACCCCTGATTCCGGGGCTATTTGATTAATTGTTTAACTCGTCCCATTTTAACGGGACACTAATGACCCTTCAATAGACCACGACGTACTAAAGGGGATAATACGCCGCAAATTGAAGGATAAAAGGTTATTGGCCTTACTTGATGAAATAATAGATTCGGCGGACGGCGTACCAATAGGCAATTATCTTAGCCAATATTTCGCAAACCTTATGCTTACTTATTTCGACCATTGGATAAAAGAGGAAAAACGGGTTAAGTATTACTTCCGCTACGCGGATGATATTGTAGTACTCGCCCCGGACAAAGCCTATTTACATTCTTTGCTGAAAGAGATAAGGCAGTATATGAGTGAACTAAAGTTAGAGGTTAAAGATAATTGGCAAGTCTTCCCGGTAGCTTCGCAGGGTATTGACTTCTTAGGTTTTGTTTTCTACCATACGCATACACGGATGCGGAAAGGAATAAAGCAAAGGCTTTGCAAAAGGATAGGGAAACTAAACAAACGCAAAACCTTGACCGAAGAAGAATTTAAGAATAATGTTTGCGCTTGGTGGGGATGGGCCAAACATTGCGATAGTAAACACTTGATTAAGAAACTTTCAAAGAGTACAAAGTATGAAATCAAATTCAAACGTTAGGCCGCCTATTTTGCAAGACTTAGGCGACGGTAGTTTTCATTATAACTACAACATTACAGAAGTAGAAGTACAGCCGGCGGACATTCAGCAAGAAAAAGCCGAAACCCCGCAAATTGGCTATGAGTACGAAACCGTTCAAATTTGGGGAACCCCGGATTACGACAAATGCGTTAAAGCGGTTCTTCGCGACCGCCGGGATGAAACCGAAGAATTTAACCTTATCAATAAGTACAACGCTTTCGCGCTTGGGCTATCAAAAGACCCGGCCGACGAAACGGAATACAAAGAGTATTTAGCGGAAGTATTAGCCGTTAAAGCTATGGTAAAGGCCGACTTCGAGAATTTGAAAAACGAGTAACAACAAACTAATTAAAAACGAAATGGAGTTAGTAGAAATTTTAGATAAAATCTATCCGCAACTTATAATGTTAGGTTGCATTTACTTGCTGGTATTGCTTCTTATTTTTTTCGACCTTTGCGCCGGAATACGTAAGGCAAAACAGCGCGGCGAATTCCGGTCTTCCTTCGGATTGCGTAAAACAGTAGAGAAAATAGCTAAATACTTTAATATGCTGTTTGTAATAACAGTAATTGACGGTATTCAAATGCTTGCTATTACCCAATTAAACGCCCAAATAACTCACCAGCTACCGGTTATTCCTTTCCTTACATTCATAGGGGCTATTTTCGTGGGATTTATCGAGCTAAAAAGTATTTATGAGAAAGCAGGAGATAAAGAAAAGGCGAAGATAAGCGAAGCTGCTAAACTTGTCGGTAAAATCGTATCTGACCGTTCTACGCAGGAAATAGCAACCAAAGTTATAGAGTATTTGAAAACCGAAAAACAGGAAGGGGGGCAACATGGCGAATGTTCGTAAACTACTACCGTTTATTTTGAGTTGGGAAGGTGGCTACGTAAATGACCCGGTAGACAAAGGCGGAGCTACCAACATGGGCGTAACTATTGCCACTTGGCGAAAAGTCGGCTACGATAAGGACGGAGACGGAGATATAGACGTAGATGACTTAAAGCTGCTTAGTAAAGACGACGTTCTAAACCGGGTTCTAAAACCCCACTATTGGGACAGGTGGAAGGCCGACCAAATTAAAAGCCAAAGCGTAGCCAACATTTTAGTAGATTGGGTATGGGGTTCCGGCGCAAACGGGATTAAGATACCGCAAAACTCTTAGGCTTAACGGTAGACGGTATTGTAGGGCCTAAAACCTTGGCCGCCGTTAATTCCTCCGATTCCTTGGTGTTATTCAATGCCATAAAAGCCGAGCGCGAAGCCTTCCTTTACCGGATTGTAGAACGCGACCCTACACAAAAGCGATTTATAAAAAGCTGGCTTAACCGCCTAAACGCATTAAAATATAACGACGTATGAAAACAAGACTTTTAACCCTACTTTTTTGCTTGCTGGTAGGCTTTCTTCTTATAAGTTGCTCCACGCCAAGGAAACTTAGAGCCAGCAAAGAAGAAAAGACGAAAGTAGACCAAGCTATACAGGAAAGCAATACCGGTGCTTCTTCCACTTTCGTAGATACAACCAAGACGAACGGTGTAGAAGTTACCTACACCAAAATAGAGTATTACCCGCCGAAAGCAAACGAGGAACCCACCCCGGAACCGGAAGGGCAAGTAACTCCAGGTAAAACAACCCACCCCGAAGAAAGCCGAAATAAGGAACCGGCCCCAGCCAAAAAGCAGCCGCCTAACAAGGGACCCATAAAAAGTATTGAGCAATTAACCGTAAAGCAGAATTCAGAAGAAAAGGGAATAAGCCAAAGCCAAGAAGCCAACGCTTCGGTCAAGGAAGAAACAACTACTACCGACACAGATAAGACGGAAGCCAATACAGAACAACCGGCGGCCGACCCTTATAGATGGCGTTACATTCTTGCAATATTAGTAATTGTAGTTGTAGCCGGGGTTTGGCTAAAGAAAACAAAGATAGGAAAGACCGTTATTTCCTTCATAAAGAAAATTTTTGTTCATAATTAAATTTCGGCTTGCTGGGAAGCCCGCCGGAATGAAAAAAGCACCCGTAAGGCCGTTTTCGGGTTCCTTTTCGGGTGTTTATTCTATAAAACACTGATACTCAATGTTTACTGCGGAGAGACAGGGATTCGAACCCCGGGTGCCTTGCAGCACAACGGTTTTCAAGACCGCCGCAATCGACCACTCTGCCACCTCTCCAAAATTAAAAAAGAAGCACTTTTCTCTTAAAGCGATGCAAAGGTACAAATCATTTTTTAATCTGCAAATATACACTCTGTTTTTTCATGAATAAATTGTACTTTTGTGCCATGATATATCCGCAGAACTTTGAACAGAAAATAGGTTTCGACCAAATACGCCAAATACTGAAAGAAAAATGTCTCAGTACACTTGGTGAAGAACGGGTGACAGATATGACATTCTCTGACCGCTTTGGCATGGTAGAAGAGCGGCTGGATCAGGTCACTGAATTTGTACGTATCCTTAAAGAAGAAAACAATTTCCCGGCACAATATTTTTTTGATGTACGCCCTTCGTTAAAACGCATACGGGTAGAAGGTTTGTATTTGGATGAACAAGAACTTTTTGACTTGCGCCGCTCATTGGAGACTATACGTGACATTGTACATTTTCTGCAAAAGAGTAAAGATGAGAAAGAAGATACTTCATCCTACCCTTGTTTGCAACGATTGGCCGAAGATATTATGGTATTTCCACAGCTCATCAACAGAATAAATGCCATTCTTTCTCCATACGGCAAAATCAAAGATAATGCTTCTGCGGAATTGGCACGTATCCGTCGTGAATTGGCAAATACTATCGGAAATATCTCACGTTCGCTGAATGGTATTTTACGGAGTGCTCAAACCGAAGGAGTTGTAGATAAAGACGTCACACCTACTATGCGCGACGGTCGTCTGGTTATTCCTGTGGCACCGGCTCTGAAGCGAAAGATACGCGGTATTGTGCACGATGAATCGGCCAGTGGGAAAACTGTATTTATTGAACCTGCCGAAGTAGTAGAAGCTAACAACCGTATTCGGGAACTGGAGGCAGAAGAACGTAAGGAGATTATTCGTATTCTGGCTGATTTCTCCAATCAATTACGCCCCGCTATTCCGGAGGTATTGTTGTCTTACGATTTTTTAGCGGAAATAGACTTTATACGTGCCAAAGCTTTATTTGCCGAACAAATATCCGCATTGAAACCTGTATTGAAGAATAAGAGGTTATTGGATTGGAGGATGGCTGTACATCCGCTCCTTCAGCTATCTTTAGCCAAACATGGCAAGAAAGTAGTACCTCTTGACATCGAACTGAATGAGAAGCAACGTATCTTAGTCATCTCAGGCCCCAATGCCGGTGGTAAGTCGGTTTGCCTGAAGACTGTAGGATTGTTGCAGTATATGTTGCAATGTGGGTTGCTTATCCCGATGCACGAATGCAGTGAAGTAGGAATATTCAGTGATATCTTTATTGATATAGGTGATGAACAGTCCATTGAAGACGACTTGAGTACTTATTCGTCTCATCTTACAAATATGAAAATCATGATAAAGCACTGTAACGAACACAGTCTTATCTTGATTGATGAATTTGGTGGCGGAACGGAACCACAAATTGGTGGTGCCATTGCCGAAGCTGTGTTGAAACGCTTCAATCAGCGACAAACGTTTGGAATTATTACAACGCACTACCAGAACCTGAAGCACTTTGCCGAAGACCACGAAGGTGTGGTGAATGGTGCCATGCTTTACGACCGCCATTTGATGCAAGCCTTATTTCAATTACAGATAGGCAATCCCGGCAGTTCATTTGCCGTAGAAATAGCTCGAAAAATAGGCTTGCCCGAAGATGTGATAGCCGATGCTTCGGAAATTGTGGGTAGCGAATACATCAATGCTGACAAATATTTGCAGGATATCGTTCGCGATAAACGCTATTGGGAAGGTAAGCGCCAAACGATTCGTCAGCGTGAAAAGCACATGGAAGAAACTATCAGTCGTTATCAGGCCGAAATCGAAGAGTTGCAAAAATCCCGTAAAGAAATTCTACGTAAAGCCAAAGAAGAGGTGGGACAGCTGATGCAAGAAGCGAATGCACGCATTGAGAACACCATACGTTCCATCAAAGAGGCGCAAGCAGAAAAGAGTAAAACGCGTCAGGCTCGACAAGAGCTGAATGAATTTCGTGAATCGATAGAGGTACTTGCCAACAAAGAGCAAGAGGAAAAAATAGCGCGGAAAATGGAGAAGTTGAGAGAAAAACAGAACCGGAAAAAGGAGAAAAAAAACGGTCAGGGATCAACCACTTCTCTATCCGCTCAAGCCATAGCTGAACAACAGGCAAGGAAAGAAGCCGAACAGTTATCCTCCATTGTGCCCGGTTGCAATGTTAAAATTAAAGGACAGACTGTAGTGGGTCAGGTAATGGAAGTGAATGGAAAGAATGCAGTTGTTGCATTCGGAGACCTTAAAACCATTGTTAAGCTATACAGATTGGAACGTAGTAACGCGCAGCCCAAACAAGCAGACGTGACGACCAAGACAACCTATATTAGCGGTCAAACGCAGGAAAGTATGTATGAAAAGAAGTTGAACTTTAAACAAGATATTGATGTTCGAGGCATGCGTGGTGATGAAGCGATGCAAACCGTCACTTATTTTATTGACGATGCTATTCTTGTCGGAATGTCACGTGTACGCATTCTTCATGGAACGGGCACAGGCATTTTGCGTACGCTTATTCGTCAATATTTGGAAACTGTCCCTGGAGTGTCTCGATTTGCAGATGAACATATACAGTTTGGCGGAGCAGGCATTACTGTTGTTGACCTCAATTAAATCAATGAACCAATCTAAAAGATCTATTATGAAATCAATCAAGGAGTTATATCGCATCGGTACCGGTCCTTCCAGTAGTCATACTATGGGACCTCGTAAGGCTGCTGAGATTTTTCTGAGTAAACATCCGGAAGCTGCCTCATTTAAAGTAACATTATATGGTAGTCTTGCTGCTACAGGTAAAGGACACATGACAAATGTTGCCATTACCGAAACATTTCAACCGGCAGCACCGGTTGAAATTATTTGGGAACCCAAAATCTTCCTTCCCTTCCACCCCAATGGTATGAAGTTCGTTTCTTTGGATAATGAAGGGAAAGAAACAGGTCAATGGACTGTCTTCAGTGTTGGTGGCGGTGCTTTGGCAGAGGAGAGTGATGGAGCTTCTTCCATAAATACTCCGGATGTATATGAGATGACTAAAATGACTGAGATTCTGCAGTGGTGCGGACGCACCGGAAAGAACTATTGGGAATATGTCAAGGAGTGCGAAGAAAGTGATATTTGGGATTATCTGCAAGAAGTGTGGAAAACCATGCAGGCAGCTGTGAAACGTGGATTAGAACAAGAAGGGGTCTTACCTGGCCCGTTGAACTTGCGCCGAAAAGCCTCTACCTATTATATACGTGCCAGTGGATACAAACAGTCGCTGCAGTCACGTGGACTGGTTTTCTCTTATGCACTGGCTGTGAGTGAGGAAAATGCATCAGGAGGTGTCATTGTCACTGCACCGACTTGTGGTTCATGTGGTGTAGTTCCGGCCGTACTTTATCATCTGGCAAAAAGCCGTGACTTCAGCGACATACGCATATTGCGCGCTCTTGCCACAGCCGGATTGGTTGGGAATATCGTGAAGACCAATGCTTCTATATCGGGAGCTGAAGCCGGATGCCAGGCGGAAGTGGGTGTGGCATGCTCCATGGCTTCGGCTGCTGCCAATCAATTGTTTGGAGGAAGTCCGTCACAAATAGAGTATGCAGCGGAAATGGGGTTGGAACATCATTTAGGAATGACGTGCGACCCCGTATGCGGTCTGGTACAGATTCCGTGTATCGAACGTAATGCCTACGCTGCTGCACGTGCCTTGGATGCTAACCTTTACTCTTCTTTCACCGATGGCATGCATCGTGTGTCGTTCGATAAAGTAGTGGCTGTTATGAAAGAAACCGGTAATGATCTGCCCTCACCATACAAGGAGACTAGCGAAGGAGGTTTGGCAAAGGATTATAATCCAATGTGAGAAAAGAAACATCTACTAAAATATCTTTCAAAAAAAGAGCTCATGAAATGAGGTTTGCCTCAAAATTCATGAGCTATTTTATATATCAAGAAATTCCTCCTCTTGCTTCTATCGGCTTTATTTTGGAAGATACAAGCTTATTTCAAGCTTTAATAATTCTACAACTTGCCCAATATTTTGTCCATCACCCAATTGGTAAGTGTAGCACTTTCTCCATCACTATTGCAGACTGATTTTCCAAGCAGATGATCTACTACAGCCTGAATAAGTGGCTGCTGAACATAGGTGGGATTATCTATCATAATCTCTTCACATCCTCTTTCCGTATGTAGTGCAATAGGATCATAGGTGAACATGGAGAAACAAATCCTCCCTTTATTACCAATAACCTCCACACGGTCTTCACGGGCAGAGTCATGAGCCACAAAACACCAGGAACCGCTACCAACTAATCCATTATCAAATTGAAAGCATGCACTAATGGTATCTTCAGCAAGATACAAACCACCACGATTACTTTTATAACCACTGGCTTCAAGTATACAGCCGAACATTTCTTGCAATAAATCTATCTGGTGGGGAGCAAGGTCGTAAAAATAACCTCCTCCGGCAATATCGGGTTGTACGCGCCAAGGCAGATTCTCTTTGTTATAGTCCAAATCACGAGGAGGCTGAGCAAAACGGATTTGTATATTAATAATGTTACCAATAACTCCTTCATCCATCAATGATTTTACTTTTTGAAAGTAAGGAAGATAGCGGCGATAATAGGCAACAAAACATGGTACTCCCATCTCTTTAGAAATGCGATTGATGCGACAGCATTCCTCATAAGTAACAGCCATCGGTTTCTCTATATATACAGGCTTCCCCGCCTTCATGGACATGATGGCATATGTGGCATGCGAAGAAGGAGGAGTAGCAATATATATCGCATTTATCTCTTCGTCGTTGATCAACTCTTGAGCATCATCATACCATTTAGGAATCCCCCTCTCTCTAGCATAAGCCTTAGCTTTTTCTCCATTTCGGCTCATGACGGCTACGACTTCGGAATTCTCTATTTTTTGGAATGCGGGACCGCTTTTATATTTGGTCACTTCTCCGCAACCTATAAATCCCCATTTAATAACTTTATCATTCATAAAAAAATCAACATACCATTACGACTTTATTCTCCAAAGTCAAAATCAAAGTCAAAATCATCGATAAATTCCAGCGTGGTAAACTCCTCCAAATTACGGCGGTCTTTCTTAGTAGGTCGTCCGGTTCCTTTAGCTCGATTGACAAAACCACTGACCCGACTCAACTCCAGCAATTCATACTGCTCAGGGGAGGTTACGTTTTCCATAGCTTCGGCAACGAGTTTGGCTCCCACGCGCTTCTCGATAGCCTGCACCACCTTGAAAGAATAAGTGACGGGAGGCTTTCGTACTTGAATAACATCTCCCGGCTTCACCATGCGGGATGCTTTGGCTAAAGCACCATTTATGCTGATACGCCCTTTCTTACAAGCTTCGGCTGCAATGGTGCGTGTCTTGAAAATGCGCACCGCCCACATCCATTTATCAATCCTGGCTTCACTCATTTCTTATTATATTGATTCATGGTGATATTGATACCTGCCAGACAGAAACTTTTAACAATTTCTCCAGCTGTTTTCAACCTTTCGTCCATTACCTTCCAATCTTCATCTGAGAAATTTCCCAATACATAATCCACTTGTCCACCACGTGGAAAATCATTGCCGATACCAAAACGTAGACGAGCATAGTTTTCAGTTCCCAATGTTGTCGCAATATGCTTCAAACCATTATGTCCTGCATCGCTTCCTTTTCCTTTCAGACGCAATGTTCCAAAAGGCAAAGCAAGGTCATCTACTACTATTAATACATTTTCCAAAGGTATGTTTTCCTTTTGCATCCAGTAGCGCACGGCATTACCGCTGAGATTCATATAGGTAGAAGGTTTCAGCAATAGCAGTTGTCGTCCTTTAACTGACATAGAAGCCGTGAAACCATAACGTCCATCAATGAAATTAACGTTCGAGGATTTGGCTAAAGCATCTACTACCATGAATCCTATGTTGTGCCTAGTCTCGCAATACTCGGGACCGATATTACCTAATCCTGCAATTAAATATTTCATTTATTGGTTATTTATGAAGTGATTTAAACTAATTGATCAAATGATAAACAGCGTACTAATAGCTAAAATATATTATGGGTGAGCAAACTCATTCATAACAACATCCCTATGTACGCTTTGTTGGACAAAGATACAATAAAAAGTGAAATATTGCCTCATTTATGTGTGGGCAAACGTGGTTTCGTAACTCAAAGTAGTCTTGT
>NZ_SLXB01000045.1 GCF_004342845.1 Prevotella heparinolytica
TTTAATTTTGGAGAGGTGGCAGAGTGGTCGATTGCGGCGGTCTTGAAAACCGTTGTGCTGCAAGGCACCCGGGGTTCGAATCCCTGTCTCTCCGCTAAAAAGCATTGAAAAATAAAGAGAATTCTTGTAAGCGAATGCTTATGAGGATTTTTTATTACATAATTGTAAAAATAGCAATACAAAGAAAAGACAGTAGAAATGGTGATGCTATCCCTAAATGGAATGTAAGTTTACACTTGTACAAGTGTGAGGCAATACTTGTACAAGCGTAAAATCCTGATATCCACGGTGTAACTAATCAACGAAAATGTAGAAAAATCGATATTGATGTAAACTAACTGATAATGAGGAGGAAATGCTCTGATTTGCATGATACGTCTCTATTCATAAAAGGCAGGAAAGTGCAGATTTAGGCAGAAGTTCAGTTACCAGAGTGTTACCTTGTTTTGATGTAGGTAACGATGGTGCAGTATTCGGTAACTGAATTATTTCCACTCGTGTGGTTGTTGCTTTGGTCGGCAGTTTTCTGCGTAAGTGAGGAACGCTTTAATTCGGGTAACTTTACCCACAAATATTAAAGCGTATGAAAACAGAGAAAATGAAGGTGTTACTCTACCTTAAAAAGAGCAGTTTGGATAAGTCGGGCAAGGCTCCGATTATGGGACGAATAACGATTGGACGTTCCATTGCCCAATTCAGTTGTAAACTCTCCTGCAATCCTAACTTTTGGAATCCCCGTGAGAGCAGGATGGATGGTAAGAGCCGCGATGCGGTGGAGATTAACGGGAAGTTGGAGAATTTGCTACTCTCCATTCAATCGGCTTATCAATCATTGATTGCCAAAGGTTGCCTATTTGACGCAACCGAAGTAAAAGAGCAGTTTCAAGGCAGCGTACAGGCACGGTGTATGCTCATCGAAAGGCTGGATATGCTTATCAAGGAGCGTGAAGCGCACATCGGTATAGATATGAAGAGAGAATCTATGTCTGCCTATCGTCTCACCCGAAAACGATTGCAGGAGTTCATTCAAAAGAAATATAATGTTTCGGACTTGGCATTCTCGCAGCTGACAGAAAACTTCATCTACGAACTGCAGACGTTCTGTCTCGGTGAACTCGGTTATCAGCAAAGCACATTCTTCAGAGTGGCAGCAGATTTGAAGACTGTCTGTAGGCTTGCTTATCGTGAGGGAATAGCCGATACATTTCTGTTTGACAAAGCGCATATAGAACGTGGAGACAAGAAAACGCCGAAAGCACTCGACAGGGAAGCCTTGGAGAAGTTAAAGGCTCTCCGCTTTGATGACTTGGAGGAGGAAATGGAAACGGCAAGGGATATTTTTCTCTTTGCCTGTTATACCGGTGCGGCCTATTATGATTTGATGATGCTTGGTAAGAAGCATCTTATTCGTGATGATAAAGGCTGCCTGTGGTTGAAGTTCAATCGGCAGAAAACGGGTGTGCTTTGTCGCATCAAATTATTGCCCGAAGCCATCCGACTAATCGAGAAAATGCACAGCGATGAAAGGGAAACATTGCTCCCATTCATTAAATATCCCGCTTATCTGTCTTGCCTGAAAGCCTTACGACTGCGGACAGGTATTTCTTTTCCTTTTACCACGCATACCGCAAGGCATACTTTTGCCACCCTTATTACCTTGGAACAGGGCGTACCCATCGAAACGGTGAGCAAGATGCTCGGACACACGAACGTAAGTATGACCGAGCGTTATGCAAAGGTGACACCGCAAAAACTCTTTGAGGAGTTCGCTCGCTTCCTTTCTTTCACAGAAGATATGCAGTTGGTGATTTGACCAATTGCTTTCATTCGACATCGTTTTGGATAAAAATATACATACAAAACCATCAAGACAATGAGGAGTACATTCAAGATATTGTTCTATATCAACAGGCAGAAAACAAAGGCTGATGGTAAGACTGCCATTCTCTGCCATATCACCATAGATGGGAAGAGTTCCGCCATAACCACAGGAGAGGAATGCCTGCCGGCAGAGTGGAACGCCAAACAAGGACAGACTACCGACAAAAGGATAAACAAAAAGCTAACAGAGTTCAGAGAACTTGTAGAAAATACTTATCGGGATTTGCTCGTAAGTGATGGAGTGGTAAGCGTGGAACTTATCAAGGACCGCTTGCAAGGTATTGCCATCCATCCGACAACGTTGCTTGCCATGAGCAAGACGGAATTGCAATCCGTCAAAGAGTGCGTGGGTAAATCAAAAGCAGAAAGCACGTACCAAAATCTTTGCTATTCCGACAAGCTGTTATGCGAGTTTGTCAAGGATAAAGGTGTCAAGGATATACCTGTAACCATCATTACGGAAGATTTGTTTGAAGAATATCGTTTCTTTCTTAAAAAGCAAGGGTTGGCAGCTGCAACCATCAACCGCTATCTTTGCTGGCTAAGTAGGTTGATGTACCGTGCGGTCAGCCAGAGGCTCATTCGCTGTAATCCCTTTGAGAATACCAAGTACGAGAAAACAGAACAGAAGATACGCTTTCTGCAAAAGAACGATGTGGCCAAACTCATGGCTTTGAAAGTAAACGACAAGGAGGCAGAACAGGCAAGGCTAATGTTCATCTTCGCTTGCTTTACAGGCTTGGCTGTTGCCGACATGGAACACCTGCAATATGGACATATCCAAACGGCAGCGGACGGACAGAAGTATATCCGCAAGGAACGGCTGAAGACAAAGGTGGAGTTTGTCGTTCCCCTGCATCCTATAGCCGAAGCCATTATCAAACATTGCAAGGCTGAACAGGAGAAAAACGGAGGAGGGCAATCGGTGAAAGAAAAAGGTGAATCTGAAACAAGGACAGATAACCTTGTATTTCCCTGTGATTGCAGCCGAAGTGTGATGAGTGCAAAGCTAAGCATCGTGGGCAGAGCTTGCGGTATTAGAGAGCGGTTATCCTACCATCTTGCTCGGCATACGTTCGGTACGATGAGTCTGAGTGCAGGTATTCCCATAGAGAGCATTGCCAAGATGATGGGACACGCTTCTATTGCCATCACACAAATCTATGCGCAAGTAACCGATAATAAGATTTCGGAGGATATGGACAGGTTGATTAGAAAATATCAAAAGGAGAAAGAAAAGGAGGAAGCGATATGAACGTCAATCATCATCAAGCAAAAAGAGACCGCAGCTATTTCGAATGGAGCGATAAAATGCAAATCATTTGCAAGGGAAATGGCAAAATCGCCATGACGGAGGGCGAACTCGTAGATTTCTTCGGTGTAACGTGGAGGAAGCTCAATTATCACCTGCAACTGCTTCTGAAAACATCTCATCTGCACCCTGACGAAAGGGATGCAGGTGAGGTGGAAGTTTTCGTGGATGGTCAATTAAAAGGTTATACGCCGCTTTATCCGCTTCCAATCATCATTGCCCTGTCCTTTCAGCTGGATAGCACGGAAGCCTATCTGTTCAGAAAGTACATTTGCAGGGAAATACACTGCCCGGCAAACATCATCACACCGATATTCTTAATCGGCAAGACGGATAGTTGATACTGTTCTTTCTCTTTCCCGATATTATCTTACTACATAACTACAAGGAGAAGGAATACGGTGAAAGAAAAAGCTTAAGCGTGTAGTCAGAAAATAGAAATCGCCATTACTACCATCTGACTACACGCTACCATATTTTTTACAGGTTTTTCACAGCAACAACGGGAAACAGCATCGGTATCTCGCCATTCTTTCCTGCAATTTTGAACTTTCCTCCAGTTAAGCAATCATATTCACAAACAGGTTGAAGAATGAGTTTATTTTTGCCATAATCTTATGAACAAGGAAAAGAGTTGCAGGGCAATAGGATTGGTTTGAGGACAGAAGTGCTAAAAATGTAGATTTCATTTGGGGGATGATAATATTAAAAGTATTTCCTTAATGTTTTTTGATTTCAATCAAAAAGCAAAGAGAATTTATGAGAAACTCGGGGTTGAAATCAATGAGGAAATTAAGACACTCCAAGGCTGAAATACATTATGATGAAACACAGATAAATCCGAGTTTATCTGGCTCAAAACAATAAAGCAGTTTTAGAAACAGTAAATCTATTTATTCTGTTTTCCGATATATCAGTCGACTCTATCTTCTCCACATCCTCTTAACATTGTCTTATAGGACAATCATCTTAAAAGTTTCTCATATCACTTCGAATTAAAAGGTTAGCAATGTTACAAAGGTACGAATTCCCACGATGAAGTTAGCATAATATCCAGACATTATCTTTAATGTATGTATTAGAACTGTGATTATAACAATAGCACAGCTATGTACATATCGTCACAAAATTTTTAATTATCAATCAAATGAGTTAAGTTTCTAACTCCAATTCATTGAAAATGGTAAAATTGAAAAAGCTAATTAACATTGTTAAAGTTTGAAGAGAAATATCTATCTTTGCACTTAAAATATTAAAATTATAAACAGCAGACATACCATTATAGAGTAATGAATGCTAGTTTAAAATACAAACAAAACAACAAAATGATTATCATACTCATTATACTTTTGGCCTTGCTCTTATGGAGTATTATACAAATAGCTTCGCTTACTCTTGTCATAAAAGAGGTGCGTAAGGCAAATTGGAAGGAATGGATTAATATAATTGTAGGATTTCTGAAGAAGCGTGCTGAGCGTAAAGTGTTCTACACTTTTATGGCAACAGAGGCAGCTCTTGCTGGTATTATACCTCAACTTCTGAGAGTTCACATTTCTGTCCGTTCCGCAGATAAAGAGATAACCTTTTGGGGGTATCTGTCCCAAAACTCTGAATGGTTGAGTTTTGGGATAGCAGTGCTAATTGCTATTGGTTATTTCCTATATCTTTGGCAATCTAATAAGAAAACACCTGAAGAATGGCAAAGAATAGTTGAGGTTTGTCGTTTGATAGATGAAGAGTTTAACTTCATCCCCACTCAAAAGTGGTTTGAGGATCAAAATACCAAGCAAATTAAGAATTTAGATAAGCGCTATTCTGAAAAACGGAATTTTCCATTTGAAGATATGGATTTTGCGTTAGCGTCATTGCACATTACTGATAAGTTCAAGCCATTATTAAAAAAGGATATAGGAAGGTTTAGGGATACATTGAGAACATTTATTAGAAATACAGATAAAGAACCGTCTTACTCTGAAATTTCAGCTAAATGCAGACATCTTGTTGAGAAAATGTATAGCTTAAGTGGAACTGTGACTTCTTATCTTGAATTAAGAGAATCAATAAATGAATTCCTATCCGCATTTGACGATTTCTACTATAATTCTGAAAACAACAAAAGAGATAAAATCCGAACAAAAGAATATTCTATTCGTGAAGATGGATATGCCCTACAGAAAGTGCTTTCCAATAGATGGATTGAGTTCAAGAAATATCATACAATTATAGTTACGGGTGTTGCTGGTACGGGAAAGTCTCATCTTATAGGAGATATGGTGACCCAGCGCAAGCGTGCTCATGAACCGTCTATACTACTTTTGGGGCAACATTTTACGCTATCATCTGATCCTCTTTCCCAAATTCGAGAGTTATTGGATATCAAATGCAAAAAGGAGAAATTGTTGAAGCAACTCAATAATTATGGCAAGAGAATAGGAGAGCCTGTGGTGATATTTATCGATGCTATTAATGAAGGAGCTGGTGATGAATTATGGAGAAAATTTCTGTTGGACTTCCTACAAAGTATAGACTCATATGAGTATCTGCGCCTCGTTATAAGCTTTCGTATATCAGACTGTAAAAATTGGTTTTATGATATTGCTCATAATTCTGAATACGCAGTATATCAGCATCATGGGTTCAAAGGATATGAGAGAGAAGCATGTGAGTACATGTTCTCATCTTTTGGTATAGAGCAACCAACTTGGCCTGTATATGGAGAAGAATTCTCAAATCCTCTTTTCTTAATCAAGTATTGTCGCAATCATGAAAGAAGTCAAGGCCCATTGGTGTTTGCAAATTTCTGGACAACTATTAAAGAGTATTGCAATGATACCAACCATGATATCGCAATAGATTTTAAGTATAACGAAGCCCAAAATCTTGTGATTAAATCCTTGCGCTCTGTTGCAGAACTAATGGTTAAAACTGGTAGTCGTTGGAAACTTGAATATCAAGTCGTAATAAAGAGATTGGCTCAGGAAGCTCAATATACAAGAACACCCAACGATTTTTTTGAATTGCTGATAGATGAGGGTTTATTAAGAACGGATGTCTATAACGGTGCCACATATGTAAATTTTGGTTTTGAAAGGATAGGCGATTATTTTATCGCAGAATATCTGATTTCAAATGCTACAGCCAAAGAATGGTTCAAATATAATTGGGGAGATCTTTCTGAAGCTTTGGCTATTCTTGTTCCTATAAATAAGAATAGGGAGTTGATAGAGCTTGTTGAAGAAAAGGATAAAGAAAAGGCGTTTCAAGCATTTATTGAGAGTGCTATGTGGCGAGATAATTTCACAGTGAAAGGAGATGAGTTAATACGCAAAATAAAGGAAGCAAAAGAATACGGTTTGATATTTGAACTCATCTTATCGCGTCCTTACAGAACAGATAAAGCTTCAAATGGATCTACTCTCTATGATATGTTATGGGATTTAAGTATGGCGCAACGAGATGCCATATGGACTATTTTAATTTCTGATCCTTGGTCGCATGGTAGGAAACTTATGGATTTGGCACGATGGGGGAGCGAAGCCTCAAACAATACACTCAAATCAATAGATGAAGAAATAGCTAAATCATGTCTTGAAACTTTGGTATGGGCACTATCCACTACTTGGCGAGAACTAAGAGATTGTGCCACACATGCTATAGTGAATATTTTAACTCAGCATAAAAATATTCTCTTGCCAGTACTGAAGAAATATAGTTTCGTTAATGACCCTTATATTCAAGAACGGCTATGGTGTGCTGTCTATGGTTCATTACTCCTAATGCAAGATGATAAAAATAGCTGTACAGTTGCAGAGTGGGTATATAGTAACATCTTCACCAAGAAACATATACCTGAGCACATTTTGGTGCGTGACTATGCTTGTAATATTGTAGAGTTTGGTCTTAGTAGAGGTTTGGATATAAACATAGAAAAGGAACTCATAAAAGTACCCTTTACAGACGGGACTTTACCTTCTATTCCTTCAAATGACGAAATTACTGCAATGTATGATAGAGATTGGGAAACAATACCAGAAAATGAACAAGACGTATTTAGAGTCCAGCACTCTATCCTATCGTCTATGGCACCAGAGCATGGAGTAAGAAGCTATGGAGATTTTGGAAGATATGTATTCCAGTCTAATCTTGATGGCTTTGGAGAAAATGTAGAAATGTTGTCGAATTGGGCCATACATATGATATTTGAAGAGTATGGATATGATCCTAATGTTTTTGTTCATTTTGATAAGAATAATGCTAGCTATAATCGATCTCATAGCAAAATTGAACGCATAGGAAAGAAATATCAGTGGATAGCCATACATCGTATTATGGCTCGGATGATGGACAAACACCCTGACAAAGATTGGAGTAATGAATGGTCTGAACCTGTACGAAGAGCCAGAACCATTGATCCTACAATATATCCTGGATACAAGCCTTTGCATCATCAGAGCAAATATAAACTTCCTAATTTTGATATATCGATACCGAAAAGTGATATTAAATGGTTGAAAGCGTGGAAGAATATGCCAAGGATCAAGGAGTATGTTCTTATGACCGATGAAAATGGAACTGAATGGGTGAATTTGTTCTCATACAGCAAGTATGTGAGTGAACCAGATGACGATAACGCTCTTATAAGAGATTTATGGACTTTCATACAGGCATATATTGTCAATAAGGAGGACTTGAGCACAGTGAGTGACAACTTATACCATATAGGAATTGAAGGACGTTCCTTTCATGAGAATGACGAAATTTACAATGTATTTACTCGCGAATTTTATTGGTCGGCAGTTTATAAGAATGCTGTAAGTATTCAGAATCATAAAAGAATACCATTCTCTGTAGGAGATAAGAACTTTGATGACATAATCATGGAACCTGCCTATTTGCAGTACACACTCTCACATGATGACGATGTATCATCCGAGGATTCTGTCAATCTGCTTCTACCTAATGAGTGGTTATTTAAGGGGCTTCAGTTGAGTTTTTCTAATGATGCTGGAGTATGGGTGAATGATAAAAATGAGATTGTTGTATTGGACAACTATATGTTCTCAAGTGGTCATAGCGCATTATTAGTTCGCAAAGACCATCTTCTTAATTATCTCAATGCTAACGAAAAAATAATGTTTTGGCCAATCCTAACAGAGAGGATGATTCGTTCAAGAGGGATAGGTTATGCCAATCATGGTCAGAATGGTGGCTGTGTTTATATGGATGAGAAAGGTGTTATACATCAGAAACTTAGATGTTATGAGCCTTCAAATATAGAAAAGAAATATTCAAAGTTTAAAAGCCTGATTATCAAGAAAACTAATACTGTTTTGCTTTGGCTCCACAAACACCATCTTATTTGGTTGTCAAAAAATAAGAAGATAGAGCTATATTATGGTATAGACTATATGCATTTAAGAAACTCTGAAACAGATATTTTTGACAGCATTTCCAATATGTCGGAATGGTTGAAGAAAGTTGCTGAAAGTAATAAGATTATCAAAAAAGAAGAGAATATTGAGTAAGTATCCCGCGCGAGATTATAGGTATAAGATCACTAGTGGGCACTTTAAATTAAACATCGTTCTTTGAAATCTTTGATAATCGCATAGTTATGTATCTTTTTGTAGCGTGACGATTTGAATTG
>NZ_SLXB01000046.1:2500-5733 GCF_004342845.1 Prevotella heparinolytica
GGTTCATTATGCAAAAGGCACGCCGTCACCGTGGAAACACGGCTCCGACCGCTTGTAGGCACATGGTTTCAGGAACTATTTCACTCTTCTGTTCGAAGTGCTTTTCACCTTTCCCTCACGGTACTGGTACACTATCGGTCTCTCGGGAGTATTTAGCCTTACCGGATGGTCCCGGCAGATTCACGCAGGATTCCTCGTGCCCCGCGCTACTCAGGATACCACTAGGCTGGAAACGGCTTCGTGTACGGGGTTATCACCCTCTGTGACCTGCCTTTCCAGGCAGTTCCACTCACCGTCACGCGTGCCACGACGTGGTCCTACAACCCCATGGATGCCGTAACACCCATGGTTTGGGCTATTCCCCGGTCGCTCGCCACTACTGGGGGAATCATTGTTTATTTTCTTTTCCTGCAGGTACTAAGATGTTTCAGTTCCCTGCGTTAGCCTCTGCCATAGGCAGATGCCACCCCTTCAAGGTGGCGGGTTGTCCCATTCGGAAATCCGCGGATCAAAGGTCATTTGCACCTACCCGCGGCTTATCGCAGCTTATCACGTCCTTCATCGCCTCCGAGAGCCAAGGCATCCGCCATGTGCCCTTAATTGCTTTTTTTATCTTACCGACACATTTGAAAGGTCGATATATACTTTCAGCTTTAACTTTACTTTTTTCTTGTTCGCATCATGTCAAAGATCGTAATACCCGAAAACACGGGAATATGTGGAGAATAACGGATTCGAACCGTTGACCCCCTGCTTGCAAAGCAGGTGCTCTAGCCAGCTGAGCTAATCCCCCCCAAAAAAAGGGTAGTCCCAGGCAGAGTTGAACTGCCGACCTCTACATTATCAGTGTAGCGCTCTAACCAACTGAGCTATAGGACTGTCAGTCAAACCCCGGCCATGGAAAAAGGCCCGGCTTCTACTTTCTCTTTATTAGGATAAACAAAACAAGCAGCACAAAACAAAAGAACCGGACTCCTATAAATAAATTAAGGACATCACTCCAGAAAGGAGGTGTTCCAGCCGCACCTTCCGGTACGGCTACCTTGTTACGACTTAGCCCCAATCACCGGTTTTACCCTAGGGCGCTCCTGGACGGTTACGCACTTCAGGTACCCCCGGCTTTCATGGCTTGACGGGCGGTGTGTACAAGGCCCGGGAACGTATTCACCGCGCCGTGGCTGATGCGCGATTACTAGCGAATCCAGCTTCGTGGAGTCGGGTTGCAGACTCCAGTCCGAACTGAGAGGGGATTTAGGGATTGGCCGGGCGTCGCCGCCGAGCTGCCTGCTGTACCCCCCATTGTAACACGTGTGTAGCCCCGGACGTAAGGGCCGTGCTGATTTGACGTCATCCCCCCCTTCCTCGCATCTTACGACGGCAGTCTCCACAGAGTCCCCAGCATCACCTGATGGTAACTGTGGATAAGGGTTGCGCTCGTTATGGCACTTAAGCCGACACCTCACGGCACGAGCTGACGACAACCATGCAGCACCTTCACAACCGCCTTGCGGCTTACCCGTTTCCGGATAATTCGGTTGCAATTCAAGCCCGGGTAAGGTTCCTCGCGTATCATCGAATTAAACCACATGTTCCTCCGCTTGTGCGGGCCCCCGTCAATTCCTTTGAGTTTCACCGTTGCCGGCGTACTCCCCAGGTGGAATACTTAACGCTTTCGCTTGGCCGCTTGCAGTATATCGCAAACAGCGAGTATTCATCGTTTACTGTGTGGACTACCAGGGTATCTAATCCTGTTTGATACCCACACTTTCGAGCATCAGCGTCAGTTACACTCCAGCAAGCTGCCTTCGCAATAGGAGTTCTTCGTGATATCTAAGCATTTCACCGCTACACCACGAATTCCGCCTGCCTATACTGCACTCAAGGCACCCAGTATCAACTGCAATTTTAAGGTTGAGCCCCAAACTTTCACAGCTGACTTAAGCGCCCGCCTACGCTCCCTTTAAACCCAATAAATCCGGATAACGCTCGGATCCTCCGTATTACCGCGGCTGCTGGCACGGAGTTAGCCGATCCTTATTCATAAGGTACATGCAAATGGGTACGCGTACCCACAATTATTCCCTTATAAAAGAAGTTTACAACCCATAGGGCAGTCATCCTTCACGCTACTTGGCTGGTTCAGGCTTCCGCCCATTGACCAATATTCCTCACTGCTGCCTCCCGTAGGAGTTTGGACCGTGTCTCAGTTCCAATGTGGGGGACCTTCCTCTCAGAACCCCTATCCATCCTAGGTTTGGTGGGCCGTTACCCCGCCAACTGCCTAATGGAACGCATCCCCATCGGTAACCGGAATCCTTTAATGGAGAAACCATGCGGAATCACCATACTATCCGGGATTAATCTTTCTTTCGAAAGGCTATACCGGAGTTACCGGAAGGTTGGATACGTGTTACTCACCCGTGCGCCGGTCGCCATCGGGCTTAGCAAGCTAAGCCCATGCTGCCCCTCGACTTGCATGTGTTAAGCCTGTAGCTAGCGTTCATCCTGAGCCAGGATCAAACTCTTCATTGTAAAAGTATCGATCAGGATTCACATGACCCGACCCCTTGTCAGGGGAGGGAAAGGAATCCCGTTTGCTCTGTTCAGGACATCCGAAAATTTAAAGAAGTTACCAATGCGGACCCCATACGTATAAAATACATAAGGGACATTGACGGTTCTTCTGTTTTACCCAAGACCGATCCCCGCATTTTACGGGAAACAAGCCTTGCTCTTGTACTACTTGTATTGTTTATGTAAATATATTCAAAGATCGATGGTGCCGACCCTAACGGGAAAGCGGATGCAAAGGTAAGGACTTTTACCGGTATCTTCCAAATTATTGCGGAAGTTTTTTTCTTTTTTATTTCCCGCCGACGCTCTCTGTGCGAAAGGGGAGGAAAATAAAGGGAAACGAAAGCCGCTTGCGGCATCCTGCAAACCATCATGTCAAAGCACCCGTGCCCCCGTTGCCGAAAGCGGATGCAAAAGTAGAACTTAAGGGAAACATCGCAAAATATACAAGGAACTTTTTTTAAAAGAAAATACGGGGAACGGCTTAAAAGGCTGAATGACAAAGGAATCCAAGAGAAGAAAAAGAAAGGGGAGCAAAGGAAGGAAGGGGAAGGGACACATTATAATATATAAGTGCGCGAGAAGGAAAGGGGGGAAGGGACGGCTTAAGGACGCTCCCCATGCAGGAGGAAGAGGAGGGAACACAAAGAGGCGACGGG
>NZ_SLXB01000047.1 GCF_004342845.1 Prevotella heparinolytica
GTAAAAGAGGGGATAAAAAAGAGAAAGAAAAAGAAATACAGAAGGTAAAAAAAATCACCAATAGAAACAAGAGCGAAGGAAGGAGGGCGGATATTTCCCCGGACATGCCGGTTTACGGCGGTTAGGCGGAAGGGAGACTTTTACGCCGGCCGCCCTCCCCCTGCCTGACAGAAGCAAGCCTTTCTCGCGACAGGGGCAAGTGTCCAAGCCGACAGACACTTGTGCCCAACGTGACAGACACAAGTATTTGAGCCGTCAGAGGCAAGCCTCTAACAGACCAGGGATAAACGACTGATAACCAATGAATATCCACCTTAAAATACAGGCAGACGGGTGAGGCGATTAACCTGCTGCTTATCCCGAATTCAGGTAATTTTATTCCAAAAAAGCAGTTTTATTGTGATAAAACCAAAAACATTGCGACAGATAGGGTAAATATCAACCTTATTATTTATCTTTGTTAGCTTTTAAAAGTTAGCATACTAAAACGATTAAGTACAATGAAAGATTTTCTAAAATTCACACTTGCCACCATTACCGGTATCATTTTATCAAGTGTTGTATTGTTCTTCATCAGCATTCTGGTGTTTTTCAGTATAGTATCATCTTCGGAGTCAGAAACACAAGTGCGCAAAAATTCCGTCATGATGTTAGATCTGAACGGTACGCTATCCGAACGTAGCCAAGAAAACCCGTTTGACTTTCTTATGCAAGATGATTACAAGACTTACGGATTGGACGACATCCTTGCTTCTATCAAAAAAGCAAAAGAGAACGATGATATTAAAGGGATATACATCGAAGCCACTTCACTAAATGCCGGATTTGCCTCACGCGAAGAAATACGCAATGCGCTGAAAGATTTCAAAGAATCGGGGAAATTCATCGTAGCATATAGCGACAACTACTCACAAGGCCTGTATTACTTGGCAAGCGTGGCAGACAAAGTTCTTATGAACCCTCAAGGCATGATTGAATGGAAAGGTTTAGCTTCTACACCGATGTTCTTCAAGGACCTGTTAGCCAAAATCGGAGTGGAAATGCAGATCTTCAAAGTCGGCACTTATAAATCGGCTGTGGAACCTTTCGTCTCCACAGAAATGAGTCCTGCTAACCGCGAACAGATTGAGGCCTATCTGGCTTCTATCTGGGGAAAGGTGACAAGTGATGTTGCCGAGTCTCGTAAAATATCAGTAGATTCTCTAAATGCCATTGCCAATCGTATGCTTATGTTTTACCCTGCGGAAGAAAGTGTGAAATGCGGATTGGTGGATACACTGATATACAAGAATGATGTGCGCGATTATCTGAAAACACTGGCTGGCATTGACAAAGATGACAGTATGCCCGTGTTGGGATTAGAAGATATGGTGAACATAAAGAAAAACGTCCCCAAAGATAAAAGTGGCAATGTCATTGCCGTATATTATGCATATGGAGAGATTGACGGTGTCTCATCATCTGCCACAGATGGCAAAGGAATCGACTCTAAAAAGGTTATAAAGGACCTGCGTAAGCTAAAAGACGATGAAGATGTGAAAGCAGTTGTGCTACGTGTCAACTCCCCCGGCGGAAGCGCTTTCGGTTCGGAGCAGATATGGTATGCGATAAGCGAATTGAAGAAAAAGAAGCCGGTTATTGTTTCCATGGGCGAATATGCCGCATCGGGAGGTTATTACATCTCCTGCAATGCAGACACAATTGTTGCCGAGCCTACGACGCTAACCGGTTCCATCGGTATCTTCGGGATGTTCCCTAATACCAAAGGACTGGCTGATAAAATCGGTGTAAGCATTGATGTAGTAAAGACCAATCAATATGCTGATTTCGGCACACTCACCCGCCCGATGAACGATGGCGAAAAGAGCCTGATGCAGATGCATGTAAACCAAGGCTACGATCTCTTCCTAACCCGTTGTGCCGATGGCCGTGGTATCAACAAAGAAGATTTGGATAAAATAGCTCAAGGCCGTGTCTGGACAGGCAGCAAAGCCAAAGAATTGGGACTGGTCGATGAACTGGGCGGTTTAGACAAAGCCTTAGAAATAGCCATTGCCAAAGCCAAAGTAGAAGCTTATACCGTGATAAGCTATCCAAAGAAAGAGAGCTTCCTTGAAACGCTGATGAATACAAACCCCGGCAATTACATCAAAGCCCGCATGCTGAAAGGAACGGTAGGAGATATCTATCACCAATTCAACGTATTGGAGCACTTTGACAAATATGACCGCATACAAGCACGCATCCCTTTTGAACTGAATATTCAATGACCGATAACTTTATCAAGATACGCCATTGGCTATATCCTCTCTCGTGGCTCTACGGTATGGGGGTATATTTGCGAAACAAACTCTTTGACTGGGGATGGCTCCGGTCGAAGAGTTTTGACGTTCCCGTTATATGTATAGGCAACCTCGCTGTAGGAGGAACAGGCAAAACGCCCCACACGGAATATCTGATAAAGTTACTACAAAAAGCAGGTGTCAATGTTGCTATGCTGAGTCGTGGCTATAAGCGTAAGACTCGTGGCTACAAGCTGGCAGATGAACAAAGCAGTGTGCAACAGATAGGCGATGAACCGTATCAAATAAAAAATAAATTCCCCGGCATAAGGGTAGCAGTGGATGAAGACCGCTGCCACGGCATCGAGCAACTTCTCAAGCTGAAAGACCCTGCTGTAGGAAGCATCCTATTAGACGATGCCTTTCAACATCGTTATGTAAAGGCCGGACTGAACATTCTGCTGACAGACTACCACCGCTTGCTGTGCGATGACCGTCTGCTCCCTGCCGGAATGCTTCGCGAACCTATAAGCAGCAAGAATAGAGCGCAAATCGTCGTGGTCACCAAATGTCCGGACGACCTTAAGCCAATTGATTTTAATATCATTACCAAACGGTTGCATCTATATCCCTACCAACAATTATTTTTTTCCAGACTCCGCTATGGAGAGTTGACCCCCCTATTTCCGGAAAAAACAAATGGAAAACAAAACTTTTCTTCCTTCACGAAGAATGAAGAAGTGCTTTTGGTTACAGGAATCGCCTCGCCGGCTTCTCTGCAAAAAGAAGTGAGCACCTACACCTCGCACATCAAATTGCTGACATTCGGCGATCATCACAACTTCACCTATAAAGACTTGCATCAGATAAAAAATAACTTTCTCTCTCTGAAAGAAGGGAAACGACTGATCATCACCACCGAGAAAGACGCCGCAAGGCTGAAATCTCATCCGGCACTTGATGAAACGCTGAAACCATACATCTACGTGCTGCCGATAGAAATCGTTTTTTTACAAAATCAACAATATATATTTAACCAAAACGTTATCAGCTATGTTAGAACGTATTCAAGAAACAGCAAACTTTCTGAAAGGAAAGATGCACACTCATCCTGAGACAGCAATCATCCTTGGCACCGGACTTGGCAGCCTCGCCGGCGAAATCACCGAGAAGTATGAAATAAAATACGAAGAAATCCCTAACTTCCCTATCTCCACTGTAGAAGGGCACAGCGGGAAACTAATCTTTGGCAAGCTGGGCAATAAGGATATCATGGCTATGCAAGGACGTTTTCACTTCTACGAAGGCTACTCCATGAAAGAAGTGACATTCCCCATCCGTGTGATGCGTGAATTGGGCATCAAGACTTTGTTCGTCTCCAATGCCAGCGGTGGTACAAATCCCGATTTTGAAATCGGCGACCTGATGATCATCACCGATCATATCAACCATTTTCCCGAACATCCGCTACGCGGCAAGAACATTCCCTATGGTCCTCGATTCCCGGACATGAGCGAAGCATACAACAAGGAACTGATTCGTAAAGCCGATGCCATTGCGGCCGAAAAGGGCATAAAAGTTCAGCATGGCGTTTACCTTGGCACCCAAGGTCCTACATTCGAAACTCCCTCGGAATATAAGATGTTCCACATTCTGGGTGCCGATGCAGTTGGTATGTCTACCGTACCGGAAGTAATCGTAGCAAACCATTGTGGCATCAAAGTATTCGGTGTATCTGTCATCACCGACCTTGGCGTAGAAGGCAAGATTGTAGAAGTTTCTCATGAGGAAGTGCAGAAAGCTGCTGATGAAGCACAACCCAGGATGACAGAAATTATGCGAGAACTTATTAACAGAGCCTGAAAATAATGAGAACAGAAATAGCTACCCTCGGTGAGTTTGGCCTTATCCGCCACCTCACCGAAGGCATCGAATTAAAAAACAAATCAAGTTTGTATGGCATCGGTGATGATGCTGCCGTCCTCTCCTACCCGGCAGAGAAAGAAATACTCGTAACTACCGACCTGCTATTGGAAGGCGTACACTTCGATTTGATTTACGTTCCACTCAAACATTTAGGCTATAAGTCGGCCGTAGTCAACTTTTCCGATATCTATGCCATGAACGGAACCCCCAAGCAAATCACCGTTTCACTGGGCATTTCCAAACGGTTCAGCATAGAAGATATGGAAGAGCTCTATGCAGGCATCCGTTTGGCTTGCGAGGAATACGATGTGGATATTGTCGGCGGTGACACTTCTACATCCTACACCGGATTGACAATCAGCATCACCTGCATCGGCGAAGGAGAAAAAGGCAAAGTCGTTTATCGCAACGGAGCCCGTGAAACCGACTTGATTTGTGTTACCGGCGACTTGGGAGCTGCCTACATGGGACTACAACTGCTCGAACGCGAGAAAGCTGTACTTAAAGGAGCCGACAAAGACCTACAACCAGACTTTTCCGGTAAAGAATATCTTTTGCAACGGCAACTGAAACCGGAAGCTCGTTGCGACATCATACGAAAGCTGGCAGAAGAAGGGATACAGCCCACAGCAATGATGGACATCTCTGATGGTTTGTCGTCTGAATTGCTGCATATCTGTACTCAGAGTAAAGTCGGGTGTCGCATTTATGAAGAGCATATCCCTATTGACTATCAGACTGCTGTCATGGCAGAGGAGTTCAATATGAACCTGACCACTTGTGCCCTCAACGGTGGCGAAGACTATGAATTACTATTTACTGTCCCTATTGCCGAACACGAAAAAGTTTCCGAGATAGAAGGTGTAAAACTTATTGGGCACATTACTAAACAAGAATTAGGTAATGCTCTCATTACCCGCGATGGCCAAGAGTTTCAATTAAAAGCCCAAGGTTGGAATCCCTTAAAAGGGGAAACAACTATTTCAGAAGAATCAGATAAAACAGAGTAAGAGCGAGAATAAAGTAAAATAAAACTTTTTTATTTACTTTCTAATGCAATAAACACTGATATTTAAGTCTATATTCAAATATCAGTGTTTTTTATTTCCAAACCCCTTGCACAGTTCAAAAGTTTCACTACCTTTGCAACCGCAAAAGAGGAAAACATGGTGCCATAGCTCAGTTGGTAGAGCAAAGGACTGAAAATCCTTGTGTCCCCGGTTCGATTCCTGGTGGCACCACTTTCAAAATATCACGAAACGTTGTAACTGAACAAGTTACAGCGTTTTTTGCTTTTCCGGGGTAAACAATGGTAAAACATTCATTGAAAATACATTTAAATGCCTGCTTATCAATTACAGAAGTTCCATATATTTGTTTTATCACTAGTGGGCACTTTAAATTAAACATCGTTCTTTGAAATCTTTGATAATCGCATAGTTATGTATCTTTTTGTAGCGTGACGATTTGAATTGA
>NZ_SLXB01000048.1 GCF_004342845.1 Prevotella heparinolytica
TTTCAATTCAAATCGTCACGCTACAAAAAGATACATAACTATGCGATTATCAAAGATTTCAAAGAACGATGTTTAATTTAAAGTGCCCACTAGTGGTTCCACTCATTTTTTTACGTCCTATTTGGGCATTGAAAGTACTATCGGCATTGAAAGTAAAACTCATCTGTCCTTCCTTGATGCCGACTTTGGCCAATTGCTCATCCAACTTACTTTCAGCAGCAGACGCAGCAACGAGGCCTCCAGCTTTTTTCAATAAATTGTCTGATTTAAAGTCCACAGCTGCTCCTGTATAACTCCACGTTCCTACCATATCTACTATGGCGGTATTTTTCCCGATCACTGTTTCTACAGCTTTATTGAACAGATCTGAAAGAGCTTGTGCCCGACCGCAAGTGGGCATGAACATAGCGGCAATAAGTAATTGCCCAAGAATATTTTTTTTCATTGTTTTGTTTGAGTTTATATTATCTACTTATTCAAATCTTTGTTAATACTTTCCATGTAATCTAATAATTCCTTCTTTCCCAATCGGTTTTCGGAAGAGGTCACGAAATAAGGCGGTAATTCCTCCCATTGTTCCTGCAATTTTTGAAGATACTGACTGATATTGTTATTCAGTCTGCCTCCTTTCAACTTATCGGCTTTGGTAAACACAATGGCAAAAGGAATGGCATTCTCACCCAGCCACTCTATGAATTGAAGGTCGATGGCCTGAGGTGCCAGCCTACTGTCTATCAGGACAAACAGATTGGTCATCTGTTGACGTTGCAAGATATAGCTTTCGATGATATTTCTTATTTGCTCCTTGCCTTTCTGTCCCCGCTTGGCATATCCATAACCCGGAAGGTCTACAATGTACCAGCTCTTATTGATAAGAAAATGATTGATGAGCATCGTCTTCCCGGGAGTAGCAGAGGTCATAGCAAGGCCTTTCCGCCCGGTGAGCATATTGATCAGGCTGGATTTTCCTACATTAGAACGTCCGATAAAGGCATATTCGGGGAAAGACCCTTCCGGACATTTTTGCACATCTGTATTACTGATGGTAAATTCCGCACTTGTAATATCCATGATTGTTTCTGCTTTTTTATGTTACAAGCGACAAAGGTAGCACTTATTTCATAAGATTACACTATCTTTGCGTCCAATAGGAAGATTTTAAGTATGAATGGACAATTTCCCTCGACATTATTGGAAAAGGCGGTAAGCGAGTTTGCCAAGTTGCCCGGAGTGGGACGTAAAACGGCTATGAGGCTGGTTCTTCATTTACTACGGCAGGATACGGCTACAGTAGAAGCGTTCGGTAACGCAATCGTCACATTAAAACACGAGGTAAAGTATTGCAAGGTCTGTCATAACATCTCTGATACGGAAACGTGCCGCATCTGTTCCAATCCTCAGCGAGATGCTTCGGTGATTTGTGTAGTGGAGAATATCCGTGATGTGATGGCAGTGGAAGCTACACAGCAGTTTCGTGGGCTGTATCATGTATTAGGAGGTGTCATCTCACCGATGGACGGTATAGGCCCCGGAGATTTGCAGATAGAAAGCCTGGTGCAGCGAGTACTTGCCGGTGGCATTGACGAAGTTATCCTGGCACTGAGCACAACGATGGAAGGAGATACAACCAACTTTTATATTTATCGTAAACTGGAGAAACTCGGAGTGAAGCTTTCTATCATAGCCCGTGGCATTTCGGTGGGCGATGAATTGGAGTATGCCGATGAGGTAACTTTAGGGCGTAGTATTGTAAACCGTACTCCATTTTCAGGAACTGTATAAAACTCTTTGAGAATCTATAAATTATCACAATCATATATGGAAAAAGAAATAAAAAAGACTACAGCACACGTCAAAGTAGCTTTTGCCTGTTTTTGGATGATTTCCATTCTGCTTGTCATATCCGGAGAGATGGGAAGTAGCTGGGTGGGACTGTATGTAGGGAATATTTCTGCAACTTATATGGCCGAAACGATAACCATTTTACTGACCGCATCTTGTGTGCCAATCTCCTTGAAACTTTTCTCGTGGGTTCTGACCCGAAAAATAGATATCGCAGCTCTTCCCAAAGCTCTTCGCCTCTATGCTTTGTGGAGTGATATTCGGTTGGTCTTGCTAAGTTTACCGGTTTTAACCGGTTTTTTCACCTACTATATGATGTTGAGCACCACAGGGGTACTCTGCGGTATGATAGGCTTGACTGCCTCCCTTTTCTGTTTACCCGGTGAAGAGCGTTTGCGTAAAGAACTGCATATTGACAAGTAAGAATGTGACTGATTTAGCAATGAATAAATCTTATTTTCGTAGTAAACGAGTATGTCTCCGAGCCATGGAGCCGGAAGATCTGGAAGTAATGTATGAAATGGAAAACGACCCAGAAATGTGGGATGTGACCAATTTCACCGTGCCCTACTCAAAGTTTATATTAAAGCAATATATAGAGCACTCCGAATGCGACATGTTTGCCGACCGTCAGCTACGGATGATGATTGTACGTATGGAAGACAATGCTGTGATGGGCACCATAGACATCACCGAGTTTGTTCCCATGCATGCCCGCGCAGAAGTGGGCATTGCGATGCGAAGAGAGTATAAAGGGAACGGCTATGCCAAAGAAGCATTGGAATTACTGTGTAATTATGTCTTTAACTTCCTGCACCTGAAGCAGCTGATTGCTCATATCACCACTGACAACAAAGCAAGTATACACCTTTTTGAGTCATGTGGTTTCGTGTCATGCGGACTTCTGAAAGAATGGTGGCGTGTTGGCGGCGTATACAAGGACGTAGTATTGCTGCAATGTCTTCGAAGAACTAATTGAATATGGGGATTTGCGGAAAACGTGACCAAATTTCATACTTCCCTCCCAACTTGCAGAGTGCTTTTTTCCAAAGTTCGTCACTGGCTTCTTCATCCATCAGTGAAGCGATATTCTCTTTGCTCACCAACCATGTGTTCTCGTGAATCTCTTGGCACAATTGTTTATGCTCCCATCCGGAGTATCCCAAGAAAAATCTGATTTTACCTTTTATGGGATATCCCTGCATAATATATGCCTTAATAGCTTCAAAATCGCCATTCAGATAAAAATTTTTGTCTATAGGAAGCGCACCCTTAATGCCGTCGAGAGTATGTAGATAAAATAAAGTATCCATACTGATCGGGCCACCTTTGTAAATCGGAATGTTTTCCCTACAATGAAATCCTTCGAGAATATCATTCAAGCATACGGGAAGCGGCTTATTCATGACAAGCCCCATTGTGCCATCGTGTGTATGGTCTACCAATAAAATAACAGAGCGACCAAATACATGATCACACAAAAAAGGTTCGGAAATTAAAACCTTTCCTTGCGCTGGAACAACGTGGTTTGTCTCTATTTTGAAAATATCGATATTAGTATACATGCCACTAATATACAAAATATTTCACAACGAGCAACCAAAATCAGTTATTTTTTTTAACCAAGCACGCTTTTCTTAACAGATTATTATTTTAAGAGCCTATTTTATTTTTACTCAAGATTCCTTGTAAGTAAATCCTAAATAGGCTCTGATATGACGGAAATATTCCTTGTGTCCCCACCTTATTCAATGGGATGATTTGCTGCAAAAACAGCCATTCGCTCATCCAATAGAGCATATTGGTGATCGTATATAAAAGAAGTACATGCACGCAGTCCTTCCTGATTACTTCCTGTAGTGACCAAAGAGATGGCACTAACTCCGTAATACATCAATTCTTTGGCAAGTTCGCCACTGCTCATTCCCGGATAACCAATGGTAAAGTAGAATCCATCGGCAATAGGGTCACCAAGGTCATTATCGTATACCAAATGGAAACCATGGCGCAAAAAAATCTGTTTGAGACGGTTCGCACGGTCACCATATACTTTCACCTCATCAAGGAAATTATATTTCCCCTCATTGGCAGCCTTCAACATTGCGGCCAAGGCATATTGTGCCGAATGGCTGGTTCCTGAGGAGAGCGCATACAATACCCGGTGGATGAACACCGTACCGAAAGTACCGCCGCCATATCGTTTAGTCAGTCCGGGGTAGGTACGATTATAAAGTTTATCAGAAATACAACTTACTCCGATACGCTGCCCCGCATAGCTGAATGCCTTGGAACCAGAGATAAGCAGCACATAATAATCGGTATAGTGTGCCACAGAAAGTTGATAAGGTGCCTGGAAAGGTTGGCTCAGGTCTTGACGGAAGTCCATGGCAAAATACGCAAGATCTTCTAAAACAATGGTATCATACAAGGTGGCAAGTTCGCCAATGATACGCAATTCTTCTTCTTTTAGGCAGATCCAGCTGGGATTATTCGGATTGGAGTAAATAATCGCTGCAATATTACCTTTGCGGAGATAACTTTCAAGTTTATACTTTAGTTTATCTCCACGATATTCATACACATCGAAAGTCTCAAATTTATATCCCATTACTACCAATTGCTGCTTTTGTACCGGAAAGCCGGGATCAATGAAGAGAATGGTATCTTTCTTTTCGTCACACTGACAAGAAGTGAGGAACGAAGCAAAAGTCCCCTGCATAGAGCCGGTCACGGGTACGCACCCTTCGGCAGCTACATCTACATTGATAAAAGCTTTGATGAAGCGTGAGGCTTCTTCTTTCAAGGAAGGTAATCCATTAATATCCGGATAAAGACTGGCAATACCATTCTTTAAGGCCTCGATTTCAGCTTTCACTCCAACGCTGGAAGGTGGCAGGCCTGGTACTCCCATCTCCATTTTAATAAATTCCACCCCCGATGTGGCTTCCACTTTAGCAGCAATGGCTTTCACTTCGCGTATGGTTGCTTTTGCAAAATCTGCAATATGAAAATCTTCGATAGCTTTATCTACTAACTGACGTTCGATAGGAGTATTTTTCATAATTTTCAATATTAATTTAGCTTCGCAAAGGTAATATAAATCTCACATAATCAATCGATATAAAAAATAAAGATATTTTTTTCTTTCAAGCTATTGCAGATTTCAAAGAAATATCTACCTTTGCAACCGCAATCGAGAGAGATACCGAAAAGCAATAAATGGTGCGTTAGTTCAGTTGGTTAGAATACATGCCTGTCACGCATGGGGTCACGGGTTCGAATCCCGTACGCACCGCAAGAAGAAAGTGTCTAAAAGAGACGTGAAGGTTTCAGTATTGATTTATACAAGGGTTGAAAGTGTAACCCAAATTGTACCCCTCAAAGTGAGAATAAAAAGCAACAATATATAAATCAATGCGATAAGTGCAAAAAGTGGCTTTCCCGTCCATACCGCAGAAAGCCTAAGAAAAAAGGCGACAAAAGAAAGACAAGCCCTTCAAATTCAGTGAATTTGAAGGGCTTTTTCTATGTATTTTGTCTTAGTCGAAAGTCAAGAAAAAGACAAAAAACGACAAAATAGAGGCCCTAAACTGTACCCCCTACCTCTAAAAACCGCAAAACGATTTGTGATACTTTACCAAAACGAAATGTAACAAATTCGTTTTCGTTAACACAAATCGATTTGTGTTTTTTTTATTT
>NZ_SLXB01000049.1 GCF_004342845.1 Prevotella heparinolytica
GTGCACGCGCAGAAACGGATAGCCGAGCAGCGGAAAGGGGGCGACGGGCAATGAGCGTGACGTTCGACCGCAACGCCAAGGGCGTGCGCGAGATGCTGAGCATGAAGTTCGACACGTTGGACTTCGACGGCGAGTGGCACGAGGCGTTCGGCACGCCGGAACGGCGGGGAGTATGGTTCGTTTGGGGCAATACGGGCAACGGCAAGACCTCCTTCGTGATGCAGCTCTGCAAGTACCTTTGCCGCTTCGGGCGGGTGGCTTACGACAGCCTGGAGGAGGGCGCCTGCCTGACAATGCAGAACACGCTCCGCCGCTTCGGCATGATGGAGGTGAACAAGCGCTTCCTGCTCATCGACAACGAGGACATGGAGCAGCTTTCCCTGCGGATGAAGAGGCAGAAGTCGCCCGACTTCGTGGTAATAGACTCCTTCCAGTACACGCAGATGACCTACCGGCAGTATATCGAGTTCAAGGAGCGGCACAGGAACAAGCTGCTGATCTTCATCAGCCACGCCACCGGCCGGATGCCCACCGGACGCAGTGCCAAGGATGCGGTGTTCGACGCCTCGCTGAAGATATACGTCGAGGGCTACCGGGCATTCAGCAAAGGACGCTTCATCGGCCCCCGGGGGTATTACAACATCTGGCCGGAAGAGGCGGCGAAGTATTGGGGAGAAAGGAACGGTTAGCGATCAGCGGTGAGTGTTTAACGATAAGCAAACAATTATGAGAACAATAACGAACAAACCCATCACGGCGGGGCAGCTCAAGGCGCTACACGCCACTTTCGGCCGCCTCGGCATGGACGCGGAGACACGGCACGGGTGTATACACCACTTCACCAGCGGGCGCACGGAGAGCAGCCGGGAACTTACCATGCAGGAAGCCCGCGAACTGCTGGAGCGTCTCAACCCCATGGACGACAAGGCGCGGGCCATGCAGGCGGCCGAGGCCCGGCAGGTGTTCAGGGAGATATACCACCTGTCATTCCTGATTCCGCAACTGAATCAGGGATTTACCTCCGACAGCGAGGATGAGTACCGCATGAACGTGGCCAAGCTGAACGTATGGGCCCGCCGGTACAGCAAGGCGCGCAAGGACGTCACGGCCATGAGGCTGTGGGAGCTCCAGGATACGAAGAAGCAGCTGGAGGCATGGATGAGGAGGGAAGAAAGGAAATAGACGTAAGATTTTAGAATTTGGAGATATGAGAACGAAAGAAGAAATCAGGCAGGCCATCGAAGTCTTAAGCTACAAGAATGACAAGCTGAGCAGGGCGATGGCGGAGGTGCTGCGAAGCGGCAAGACTGAACGGCAGGTGTTTGAACACTATGTAATGAATACCCCCGAAGCGATGCGTGACGAGGCGGTATTCTTCGCGGCGCGCGACGCCGCCCGTTTCGCGAAGGGACACCTCGGGATGGAGGTACTGGTACCGGATGCAAGTACGGTGTTGGAGAGGATCAACGCAAGGAAAGCGGCGGAAGAGGTGCCGGAGGGAGACGCGGGCGCGGTTGTCCTCAGCCGTGCGGACTTCGACAAACTGATGGCCCGCATCGAGCGGCTGGAGCAATGGACGGGGCTCCGCCGCAAGGCCAAGCCGGGAAAATGTCTTCCCGGCACGCTTCCGGCCGATGCCGACATGGCCGACATGATGACGCAGAACGAGGCGTGCCGCTATCTGAAATGCGGCAAGAATACCATCAAGGGGTATGCCTCGCGCGGGCTGATACACAGCTACAAACAGGGGAGGTACACCTATTACAGCCGCCGGGAGATGGAAAGGAATATCATCGGGCAGAGAGAGGAGGAATCCCTATGACTTACTCCACCGACCGCAACCGCCGCCTCAAGGAGCTCACAGCCCGCTTCGAGACATCCGCCGACCGCATACGCGAGCTTCAGGACGCCATACTTGAGAATGTCGGCACAATGACCCCGGCGGAACTCGACCGCCATCTGGACGCCCTACGTGCCGAGCATGTGAGGTACGACAACATCGACTTGGAGCTGCTGCGTATGACGTCATCACGGAAGAAGGAGGAAAACAAGGATAAGCAGCGCAGGCGGGCAAAGGAGGCGAGCGCGCGTATCAGATACTGACAAGACATTTATAACATCCATACACCCCGATATTATGAACAATGGAAAGACATTCCGGGAAGTCGCCGGAATCTGGAGCGAGGCGAAACGCCCGATAGTGAAACATTCTACCCTATGCGCTTATCTGCTTACGCTGCAAACCCATCTGTTGCCGCAATTCGGCGCGATGGAAACGATAACAGAATGCGATGTCCAGCAATTTGTGCTAAACAAATGCGCTGAAGGATTGGCAAAGAAAACGGTCAGAGACATGGTGGCGGTGCTCAAATCCGTTGCCAAATACGGGAACAAGCACGGGATTTGCCCTTTTGAAGAATGGGATATCGAATATCCTACCGACACGGGAAAAAGCCTGTTGCCCACTTTATCCTTGAGCCATCAACGGATATTGATGCGTCATCTGACAGAACGGCCTACTCCGCAGAACATAGGTGTTCTGCTGGCTCTTTGCACGGGAATGAGAATAGGCGAAGTATGTGCTTTAAAATGGGAAGACGTGGACTTTGCGCAGAGAACAATCACCGTGAAGCATACGGTGGGCAGAATATACAACTGCGAATCGAAGACGACCGAAAGGATTCATTCTTCTCCCAAGACAAAGAATTCCTGCCGCGAGATACCTGTCTCTAAGCAACTTTTCCAGGCTTTGAAAGCTGTCAGAAAACAAGCGCAAGCTCCATACGTGGTAGGAACTTCTACTCAATCCAAAGAGCCGCGCTCTTACCGCGACTATTTCGGCAGGCTGCTGAAGCGGTTGGATATTCCTCATATAGTCTTTCACGGACTTAGGCACACATTCGCCACCCGGTGCGTTGAAAGTCAATGCGATTATAAGACGGTAAGTGCCATACTCGGTCACTCGAATGTGGCGACTACGCTCAACCTGTATGTTCATCCGAATCTCAGTCAAAAGAAACGATGTATCGACCGTATGAGCAACTTCCTGGGGATTACATGAGGGTTTCCGGGCTGTAAAAGCCGATGACATAAACCAATAAACTAAAATAATGAAAACAGCCTTAGGAGGGCTTTGTAAAACCCATAATGAAAAAATGAGAACGGAAAACTTAGAAGACAAGAAAAGAGAGTTGGAAAGGCTGAAAGAAGCGGCCGAACCTCTGATTAAGTACCTGTGTGAGAATCACCACCCCCACATCACCGCTATCGTAACCCCTACGAGTGTAGAGGTGATGCAAGGTATCCGAATGGTTAGCGGCATAGATGAGTATATTGTAGACTGAGAACAACAGGAGCCGGCGCGACGTTGCATACGGCATGCATACGGCAAGCGGTGGCGTCCTTGCAACACGTGGCCGGCTCATTAATATAAAATAATGAACTTTTGCTCCCGACATTGATGTCGGGAGCAAGCTAAAAACAAACAAGAAAGGAATCAAATGAGAACCCCAATCACATACTACGGAGGTAAGCAGCATCTGGCAACCAAAATTATATCTATGATGCCGGCACATAAGATTTATTGCGAACCGTTTTTTGGTGGCGGTGCTGTTTTCTTCCAAAAGCCTAAAAGTTATCTTGAGGTAATAAACGACAAGAATGATAGATTGATAACTTTCTACCGGCAGGCGCAAGAACATTTTGACGAATTGCGCTGCCTGGTAGAGAATACTCTTCATTCGGAAACAGAATACCTAAAGGCAAAGGATTTCTATAACGGTCGAGTTTCGACCGGAGAACTTGAAATCGCTTGGTCTGTGTGGGTGATAACGAACGGCTCTTTTTCTGGAAGCATGCACGGAGGCTGGAAATGGTGTAACGGTTTGGCAGGAAGCCATACCGGAGTATTTATGCGGAACAAGCGTACAGAGTTTAACGAAACCCTCCGTTCACGTCTGGCCGAAGTACAGATATCCTGCAGGGACGCACTGGAGGTGATAAGGCAAAGAGATACGCCGGAAACACTTTTCTATCTCGATCCACCTTATCCCGGATGTACTCAAGGTCATTACCGTGGATATACTCATGAAGAATTGTTTCAACTGCTCACCCTCCTGCAGGGCATTAAAGGAAAGTTCATCTTATCTAATTTTTGGTGCCAGACACTCCGGTACTTTGTTGCCGTGAATAAATGGCACGTTGAAAAGATAGATATGCCTCTCAAAGTCGCTAATTTAACAAAGGCGAAACGTAAGACGGAGATTTTAATAAGTAACTACGAGCTGAACCCGATGTTGTTTGGCTAATAGGATTGGGAATGTGAGATAGACGATATCGTAGAACAATAACCAATAAATCAACAAAAAGACATGGAAAAGGAAAAAGCAGAAAGAGCCAAAAATCTGCTGGACGAAATAGATCGGCTGCATGACATCAAAGATGCGACTGAAAAAGAATCCTCTCATTGGTGGAGTTTTCTTTCGCCCGATACTAAGAGATGGAGTAACGACGGTTTGGTAATGCCGGATATTCTGCGGCAAAAATTTGTCGAAGCCGTAGATGCGGCCATCACGGAAAAAGAATATGAATTAAAAGAGCTGTAAAAATGAAAGAATCAAACGAAAAACATAACAATCGCATAGCGGATGCCGAACAACTCACGAAAGATGTTCGGGCTATTTATTCAGAAATTGAAGTCTTTGAAAATTCTTACAAGAGACAGATTGCCCCTTTAAAACAGAAGATAGCCCAACTGGAGGAATCTTTTCTGGACAAATGGCTGGTTGATTCTAATGGAAAGCCTGTTTGGAAAGGGATGATTATCGAGAAAGACGGGAAACGGTTTGAGGTTATTAACCGATACCAACAATACCTCTTCGGATATCTGGGTAATCCAAGAGTTACGGTTTTACCTAAAGGCAAACAGCGAACACTTGATATTTTCTCCTCCGAATTAGTTGAATTTACGATTGTATAAAGTTGAATAAAGATATAGAAAACCCTTTTTAAAATAATAAAAACAATGAACCAGACAATCGACATCAGCAAGCTGTCGGCCGCCGAGCGTGCCGAGCTGGCCCGCCAACTGGGCGAGGCCGAAGTGAGAGAACAGCG
>NZ_SLXB01000050.1 GCF_004342845.1 Prevotella heparinolytica
GGCCGCAGGCGTCAGCGCCTGCGTAAAGTCCTTCCTGTCGGCATGGCCTTCCCATGCGCTCTCGCCTATGCGGTACGTGCCCTTGCCGTACACGCCCTTCAGCGTGACGTTCGTAATCGTCCCCGCAGGCAGGTCATTACCCGTGACAAAGCGCACGGCCGTCAGCGCATGCTTAAAGGTAAGCAGGGCGGGCGTGCCTCCGCCGCCCGGCATCTCGTCGGTGGCGGCCGTCAGCAGGTCGGTCTGGCCGGCCACGTCGGCAGGAACGGTGTAGGTCAGCACGGGCGCGCCGCCCGCGCTCTTGGCCGAGAGTGCCAGGCTCGATGCCGGCAGTGCGCTCCTGTAGGGAGCGTACGCAAAGAAGCGTATCTTCGAGCCCGCCCCCGGCCAGCGGCTGTCCGTAGTCCATCCGCCGGCTTTGCTCACCTCCGTGTCATACATGTAGTCGGGTGTCCGCGTGTCGTTCCACGCTTCCGCGGCAGGATATACGAAAGCGGACACGCCCATGGAGGCGTGCATGGTGGAAGCGTCTACCGGGGCGGCTTTCGTGGCGGGACGGCTTTCTGTAACAGAGACGCCGCCCGTTGTCACGTCCCCCGCAAGAGCGTTTTCCCCGTCCGTGACCATGCCCTCCCTCACCGTGGCGTGCAGGTAGAGCGGCGTTCCTCCCCCGGTCAGGGAGTCCTGCAGGGCAAACACCCGTGTCTCCGGCGGTGTTTCCCCTGCAGGCATCCCCAATGCCTCTACCTTGAATCCGATACTGCGCCCCGGATACGCGCCCCCCTCTTCGTGAAAGTCGCTACAGGAGCAAAAAACGGCAATCGGCAGGGCCAGTGCCCCGCTTGCCAATACTGACAATGTCACTCTTTGCATATAAATGTTGTTAGTGATTAGTGATGAATAGATGAATGATAAGTGGCGGGTAAACAGCGGCAAGTGCCCGGCGTGGAGTAAGTGTTGACCGCTGACAACAGCCAGGCACCTGCCGCTAATCACTGATTACATCCCTATCTCGGTGCTTCCCGCCGTCCAGTCTTCCACGGTCACGGTGAAGGTGATGGGGTTGCCCAGTACAGGGTCTCCGCCCGTTCCCGGATTCGGGTCGATGGTCGGGTCGGTGGGATTCACGGGGTCGGTGGGAATCGGATCGATGTTACCCGCACCGCCGCCCGGAGGGCAGAAGTTCAGCGCGTAGATATACTTCTTCCCGGCTTCCCAGGCAGAGTCTATCTTCACGGCGGAGTAGCCGTACTTTCCTGAAGCGGGCGGATAAATCTGCGTACCGTTCTTCGTGACCTGGCAGAGCACGGCCAGATAGGCTCCGTTCGGAGAGGCGCCGCCGCTCCACGGCGTTAATGTCTGCGGAAGCAGCATGAAGTTCTCCGTTCCCGTGATGTTCTGCTCCGACGCCGTCAGGGTGACAGGGGCGGACAGGCGGGCCGAGAAGCTGGCGGGGGCGTTCGGCGCGTCCCATCCCGCCAGCGGGCCGGAAGCGGTCGTGGGCGAGGTGGGGAAGGTGAAGTTGGCCGCCGATTTCACCTGGCATACCTTCACTCCCTGCACCTTGATGGTGACGGTGGGGTCGGAGCACTTGGCCTTCACCTCTATCTGCGAGAGGATGTGCTTGAAGTTGAGTGCCACGCCCGATGCGGAGGTGGTGCGGCTGCCGGTGTTGTGGGCCACCACGATGTCCTTCTGATCAGAGACCTTCTGCGGTGTCACGTAGCTGAATATCTTCTGCGTGCCGCTGTTGATGTACACCGATGCGCCGGCAGGCAGGTTGGCCGGAGCGTAGGCGAAGAACTTCACCTCGTCGTTTCCGGGCCACGTCTGAGGATCGGTCATTTCCCATTTGCCGCCCGTCTGTTTCACCTCGGCGTTCTCGAAGAGGTTCGTTCCTCCCGAACTCTTGAATGCCGTCACCTTGAAGGGCGACAGGTTGCCCAGCGTGGTCACCGCCCCGCGGGTGGAAGCACCCAGCGTGGGATGGAAGCTGATGGATTCGCTGCGGTTCACAGCGTTCGTTTCGTCCTGCGAGCAGGAGCTGAGGCCGATGAGGCCGGCTGCCAGAAGGCAGCCCACAAGTTTCTTTTTCATACTTTACTTGTTTTGTTAGAATTAAAAAATTAAATTAAGAAAAAACACTGCCAGTTGCCTGTCAGTTATATCATATATTCCACATATTCACTTTCACGTCATCATCCGCTTGTAAAACAGGGAATCCGCATCATCTCCGTCTGAAGAATCATCATCCGCGCCCGAACACAATCCGTGTCATCCGCGGCATCCGCGCCCGAAAGGCTACAGGTCTATCGGCCGCGTCTCCGTGCTCCAGTCGTCCACTCCCGTCTGGAATCCTCCTTCCTCCCCCGCGGGCGCGGGGATCGTCAGCCCGTCCAGCCGTATATGCACGTGCCGCCTGTCGGTCGCGCGGTTCACCTGTCCGCTCACGTCGAACGAAATACGCCTGCGGCTGCCGTCGCGCAGGGCGACGCTGAGCGTCAGCCGGTGCGACGTGTCCTCCGCCTCGCTCACCCCGAAGCACAGCGCCCGGCCCGTGAGCCGCGCCGTGCCCTCCTCGACGCCCGCTTCGAAGCAGAGGGACGAGCGTGAGGGGGAACGGCGCCCGGTTCCCGGGAACAGCGAGGCGGACATGCCCGAGAGCGAGAAGGCCGCGGAAGAGACGCCCGCAAGGTTGCGCACGTTCACTATCTCTACGGTGTAGATGTAGCTCTGCTCCTCCGGACAGAGCACGAGCGGGCTCTCCGGGGCCGGCAGCTCCGAGGGGACGGTGACGGTGAAACTCGTGCCGCCCGTTCCCCAGAGCATGCCGGGAGAGGAGACCGCCGGCTCCTGTCCGTCCCCATCCTGCACGGGGAGAGGAGGCGCGCAGGCCTCGAAGCTCTCCGGGGTGTCCGTGCCGCGCAGGAGCGCGGACTCGCTGTCGTTGTTCAGGCAGAGCACGCGGTACGTGCCCGGCGGAAGCTCGGTCAGCCCTCCCTCACGGGGAAAGTCCCTGCGTAAGGGGCCGCCGGAGGAGGGGAAGAAATAGACGCTCATGCCCGTGGCCGACGCCCCGGGGGCGTTGCTCCAGTCAAAGATGACCCGCACCCGTACCGAAGAATCGGGGGCGAAGGCGAAGGGTTTATGGTCGCAGGAGGCGAGCAGCGAGGCGACGCCCGCAGCAAGCAGGATAATCACGGACGCCCCCAACAGGAAGGCGATGCCGTGCAGACGTTTTTTTCTCATGGATGTTCTCATGCTTCTCGTGGATGTTATTTCTGTCGTTCTCATGAATTTCTTATTTTCCGATTTGTGACCTGCGTTTCCCGTTGTAATTGTCATGTCCCAGCAGCCACACCAGCGACACCTCGGCCTTCGTGGGGCCGAACCAGCGGCGCTGCTTCGTGGCCTGCCACAGGTAACAGTCTCCCTGCGGAACGTACTCGTAGTACTCGCCGCCCAGGTAGCCGACGCCGATGCTGAAGTCGAGGTTCAGCCTGCGGCCGATGGGGGCGGAGTAGCCGTAGGACAGGCCGCCCCCGTAGCTCCACCGGTCGCCGAGGTAGCCCCTGCCGCCCCATTCCAGATCGTAGGTAAGCAGCTGCCCGTACACCCCTATGTGGTGCCCCGTCAGCGGCTTGCGGCCGTAGCTCAGCCAGCGGCGCACCTCGAGGTCGCCGCCGTATATGCGGTGGTAGCGGTGGCGCTTGTCGCTCTTGAGCCAGGTGTACATCCAGTTGCCGGCCACCGACCAGCCGCGGCCCACGTAGAACTCCAGCCCGAGGTTGGGCAGCACCACGGCGTCGTAGAGCAGGTTGGTCTTCACGGCCATGTAGAAGGGCCTGTGCTCCCGGGGCGCGGGTACGGCTTCCGCGGGTTCGGGGGGCAGGATGTAGACGGTGTCCTTAACGGCTTCCCGCACCTCCTCCGTCTCGTACCACACGTGCAGGGTGGAGGCGCGAAGCTCGGGGAAGAAACGGCTCTCCATGTAGCGCCAGGCGTAGCCGCCGCCAAGCATGCCTAAGCGCCGTTTACGGCCGTCAGTCACTTGTCCGTTGTGCATGAGCCATTCGGGCGTGTGGCGCAGGATGTCGAGCACCTCGTGGCGGTAGGGCATGTACTCGTCGGAGAGCACGAGGCGTTCAAGCCCCTCCCAGTCGATGCCTTGCGGGACGGTGGAGAGCCAGCCGAACTCGTGGGGGAAGTAGCCGGAGACCATCCGGCGGATGGCCTCGGCACGACGCTCGGAGAGGCGTTGGTTAAGGGCGGTGCTCCCCTCGGGGGAGGCGCCGCCGGTGACGCGCAGGCCGCGGATGCGCCGCGAGGGGGCTTGAAGGAGGGTTCTGAAACGTTCGGTGAAGGTGCGCACGCGCGCGCCGTTCTCACGGAAATAGGGGTCGAGGCGCGATTCGCCCTGACGGAAATAGACGCGCACGGAGTCCGTGCCCCGGCGAACGCCGGCCTCCTGCCCCCGGGCATGCCCGAGTAAGAGCAGGAAAAGAAAGAGGATAAAGGGTCTTTTCATCGCCTGTGAATAAGGGTTAATAATTGTGCCCGGGAGGATTGCCTCTTGCGAAGAGGTGGGAAGAGACGGGGAAAGGCGGAGGAAAGACAGGGCGGACGGATGCCCGGGCCTCCTTCGGACGCACAAGCGGAGTAAGGAAGTACGGAAGGAGCGGGGATA
>NZ_SLXB01000051.1 GCF_004342845.1 Prevotella heparinolytica
CAGTTACAGGACTATTTTAAATCGATTTGAAACAACGGTTAGGAATTGGGAATCATGGAACTATATTGCATTTATGGTAATTCTGCTAAGGAAATGTTTGAGAAAAGAAAAGTTTAAATCACTTCGATATAAAAAAGTGCTTTCTGGTATTTAATAAGCATACTTTAAGAAACCTTCTTCAAATACATCATTGTTATAGCCGTATATGGTTCTATTCTTTTCATCAACACAGAAAGCATATAATAAAATATCTAACTCATATTTGGCGACAGAGCGCCCGGAATAGTCATACACTTCTATAAAGCACCCGTCTTTTTCTCTAGGACATCGTATGTAAAAGTAATCTTTGCATGCAACTATTTCTCGTTGGTGGAATTTCGTTTCTTTAACATTTCCTATTAATATGTGAGGGGTAATCTCGTTACCAATAAGTCTTTTGTGGAGTTTCATGTCGTTTATCCCATAAAAATCAATTTGTTTTTTGTAGGTGTAAGCATAAACAATCAGAGAGTCATTAGCTGCTAAATACCCCTTGTTCTCATCAAAAAATATCTCTTTGTGTGTTTCTTGTTCAATAACAATTTCTTCTTCTGTTGACTGTTGAGATTTTAAGTTCGCTTTTTTTATGTCAAGCTTATTGGGAAACGTAGTGTATATCAATAATGAGTCATTGACTATATTCATAAAATTTGCTATTGGAATAGAGGTAGGTAGTGTAATTTCTTTTTCAAGGATTAGTTGATTGTTGGTATCTAATGTAAAACATTTAATAATGAAAGGATTGTATCCGAAAATATAAATTTTTTCAGAAGTACTTTTGCAGAAGGAAGGAGGAAGCTGAAATTCGTTCTCTGCTCCTCCCCTCCTCCCTCCAGTGTAAATGCATTGTACATCCGGAAGTGAATACTGATACAATGTCCTGTCACTATTTCTTGAATCTGTTACAAATATATTATTTTTTTTCACTTCTATTCCATCGATGGCAAACACTTCGTTCACTCTTACTTTTTCAGCTTGAAGCGTTTTTTGTTCACGAAATGGTTCTATTTTTTGTGTGAGCGTTAGCTCTTGCATACTATTTTGCGTTGCACATGCTGTAAGCAATGCATAGATTGATAGTAAATAGATATATTTTTTCATGATGGATATTTATTTCTTTTAATATATTATTTGTGACCCAGCGCATACAGCATTGCCCATATACATAGTTGCCTTTGTTGTACGACAGCCATCACATTTTGTGACATACGTTGATGGTTCGTCAGGTAGGAATGTTGAGCTGGCATAAAAATAGCAAGTTTTAAACTTAATAGGTTCGTCATGGTCGCTTTCAGATGATGCTAAAGCCTCTATGTTGAGACGTGCAATATCTGTTAATTCATGATTTGAATCATGGATTATAAACATGTTGTAAAGTAATACTGTCAACATAGCTGAGACTATTGTTAGCCTGTAGATTGTTTTTTTCATTGTATATTATTTAATCGTTATACTTTTGCATAAAGTTTCAACATCAGAGTGTGGAATAAGGCCGATGTTTCATTAGTCATAAAGACCGTGAAGTATGTTTCGCCCCCACACTCTTACATCAGAAACCGGATAGTTCAATGGGCTTTTGACCCCGCATTCGCAATGATGGCTCACGATGTAGAGATGTTGTATAATAAAAGTTTTAGACTATGACCTACGTTGGAATCGATGTCAGCAAGGCGACCTTCGTTGTCGCTTATTCGTCCGCCAAGACAGGCTGGACAAAAACATTTAAAAACACAGTAAAAGGTGTACATGAGTTTATACAGGCCGTTTCAGCGGCAGAACACCATTGCGTTCTGGAAGCAACAGGCAATTATAGTGCGTTGCTCGTCTATCTGCTTTCCGAAGCCGGGATAACCGTCAGCCTTGAGAATCCGCTGAAGGTAAAGAACTTCGCCCGTGCCATGCTCACCGTCACCAAGACGGACGAGATTGATGCCCGTCTGATAGCTCTGTACGGCGAGAGGATGCAACCGGTTCCTTACAAGCTGCGCAGCGATTCAATACTCATCCTGAAGCAGAAACGCACGGTGCTACGGCAGCTCAAAAAGCAACTTGTGGCAACACGTAACCTAAAAGGCTCACTTGAAGTCCTTCCTTCTTTCGACCCCGAATGCAAGAAAACCATCGAAAAGACGATTACTTTCCTGGAGAAGCAAATCAAGGCAATGGAAGAGACGATTGCTTCCCTGGCACAAGGTGAGTACAAGAAGCAGATGGACCTGCTCACCTCCATCAAGGGTATCGGTGTCACACTGGCAGCCGCACTCATCGTAGCCACCGGTGGGTTCACCTACTTTGATAATGCCAAGCAACTGACCCGTTATCTGGGTCTGTCGCCTACTTACCAACAATCCGGTACGTCAGTCAATGTCAAAGGTCACATCAACCGAAACGGGGATTCAAACCTCAGAAGCCAACTCTATGTGGCGGCATTCTCATCACTCAGGTGCAATTCCGAGTGCAAGGCGTGTTTCGACCGTTTGCGGTCTAACGGCAAGCCCGGTAAGGTGGCGGTCGTTGCGGTCGCCAACAAACTTCTAAGGCAAGCCTTTGCAGTGGTCACGCAAGGGAAACCGTATGTCGATGGGTTCAAGTCCGAAAGACCATAAATACTCATCTGCGGAGGGAACGCCATGCGGCAAGGGGCTGAGCAGGCAGCCCCGACGAGCTTTCCATACACGATAACCTGCATGATTATGCTAATTATCGTTAACCGGATTCAATTTTCTTATTATAGTTCATTTTAGTATAATTAACGATTAATAATTTTCAAGTTTAAAGGTTATAGTTCGCATTTGCAATAGTCTCATATATGTTTTGCAACATTTTTACAGTTCGCATACTTTTATTTCCATAAAAAAGACACGATTTCGGATAACGTTACAAATATTGCTGTCCCATTAAAATCTAAAGGAGTTCTTTGAAATATTTGAAATTTAGTTAGTTACATCGATTTTCCGAGCGAACGGACTTGAATTTGTAGCTTTGCATCAGATTAATCCGATGGCATATGTTCCAAGACAAATACGTTTTCGCTCAATTGGCTTCATTTATGAATCGAAGTAAGTTTAACCGCATAGTCACCAAGTATGATGGCGACAATGTGAAGCACTTCACCTGCTGGAATCAACTACTTGCTTTGATGTTTGGTCAACTTTCTAATCGTGAAAGTCTGCGAGATTTGATAGTTGCTCTTGAAGCTCATCATTCCAAATGTTATCATTTAGGAATGGGTAAAAATCATTAGTGTCCCATTAAAATTGGGACACTAATGCGTTACAAAGATTAGTCCAACTAATCAACTAATAGAAGTGACTTAATCATACTGTTTCTAAGACATTTTCATCAGAAATATAATGATTATTTTCTTTTACTTTTGATTTCATTACGAAGTGATTTAAACTAATTGATCCAATGAGAAACAGCGTACTAATAGCTAAAATTGTTATATTATGGGTGAGCAAACTCATTCATAACAACATCC
>NZ_SLXB01000052.1 GCF_004342845.1 Prevotella heparinolytica
GCGTTCGGCACGCCGGAACGGCGGGGAGTATGGTTCGTTTGGGGCAATACGGGCAACGGCAAGACCTCCTTCGTGATGCAGCTCTGCAAGTACCTCTGCCGGTTCGGTCGCGTGGCCTACAACAGTATGGAGGAAGGCGCCTGTCTGACCATGCAGAACACGCTCCGCCGCTTCGGCATGATGGAGGTGAACAAGCGTTTCCTGCTCATCGACAACGAGGACATGGAGCAGCTCTCCCTGCGGATGAAGCGGCAGAAGTCGCCCGACTTCGTGGTAATAGACTCCTTCCAATATACGCAGATGACCTACCGGCAGTATATCGAGTTCAAGGAGCGGCACAGGAACAAGCTGCTGATTTTCATCAGCCACGCCACCGGCCGGATGCCCACCGGGCGCAGTGCCAAGAGTGCGGCGTTCGACGCCTCGCTGAAGATATACGTCGAGGGCTACCGGGCATTCAGCAAGGGGCGGTTCATCGGCCCCCGGGGATATTACAACATCTGGCCGGAAGAGGCGGCCAAATACTGGGGAGAAAGGAATGGTTAGCGATTAACTGTGAGTGTTTAACTATAAGCGAACAATTATGAGAACAATAACGAACAAACCCATCACGGCTGGGCAGCTCAAGGCGTTGCACGCCACTTTCGGGCGCCTCGGGATAGACGCGGATGCACGGCACGGGTGCATACACCACTTCACCGGCGGCCGCACGGAGAGCAGCCGGGAACTTACCATGCAGGAAGCCCGCGAACTGCTGGAGCGTCTCAACCCCATGGACGACAAGGCGCGGGCCATGCAGGCGGCCGAGGCCCGGCAGGTGTTCAGGGAGATATACCACCTGTCATTCCTGATTCCGCAACTGAATCAGGGATTTACCTCCGACAGCGAGGATGAGTACCGCATGAACGTGGCCAAGCTGAACGTATGGGCCCGCCGGTACAGCAAGGCGCGCAAGGACGTCACGGCCATGAGGCTGTGGGAGCTCCGGGATACGAAGAAGCAGCTGGAGGCATGGATGAGGAGGGAAGAAAGGAAATAGACGTAAGATTTTAGAATTTGGAGATATGAGAACGAAAGAAGAAATCAGGCAGGCCATCGAAGTCTTAAGCCGCAAGGATGACAAGCTGAGTAGGGCGATGGCGGAGGTGCTGCGAAGCGGCAAGACTGAACGGCAGGTGTTTGAACACTATGTGATGAACATGCCCGAATCCGCCCGGGATGAAGCTGTGTTCTTCGCGGCGCGCGATGCCGCCCGTTTCGCGAAGGGACACCTCGGGATGGAGGTACTGGTACCGGATGCAAGTACGGTATTGGAGGAAATCAATGCGAGGAAAGCGGCGGAAGAGGTGCCGGAGGGAGACGCGGGCGCGGTTGTCCTCAGCCGTGCGGATTTTGATGCGCTGATGGCCCGTATCGAGCGGCTGGAGCAATGGACGGGGCTCCGCCGCAAGACCAAGCCGGGAAAATGTCTTCCCGGCACGCTTCCGGCCGATGCCGACATGGCCGACATGATGACGCAGAACGAAGCGTGCCGCTACTTGAAATGCGGCAAGAATACCATCAAGGGGTATGCCTCGCGCGGGCTGATACACAGCTACAAACAGGGGAGGTACACCTATTACAGCCGCCGGGAGATGGAAAGGAATATCATCGGGCAGAGAGAGGAGGAATCCCTATGACTTACTCCACCGACCGCAACCGCCGCCTCAAGGAGCTCACCGCCCGCTTCGAGGCATCCGCCGACCGCATACGCGAACTTCAGGACGCCATACTTGAAAATGTCGGCACAATGACCCCGGCGGAACTCGACCGCCATCTGGACGCCCTGCGCGCCGAGCAGGTAAGATGCGACAACATCGCCCTGGAACTGCTGAGTATGACATCATCACGGAAGACGGAGGAGTACAGGGAGAAGCACCGGTTGCGGGCGGAGACATCGAGGGAAAGGATTAAATATTAATGAAAACGGCCTTGGGCGGGCCTTGTAAAACCCATAATGAAAAACAGTATGAAAACAATTGAAGACAAGGCTATTGCCGCGTATGAAGAAAATTTAAAAAGAAAAAAGAAGCTTCAGATTGAAGACGAAGCTTGGATGGATTGGTATAAGATGAGATATAAACAAGCCGAAAAGGATTGTGGTTCCATGTGGATTCCGATTGATGACCGTTTGAATAAGATGCCAAACGATAAGGATATACTTATCAGGCTGGAAGATGGCTCTGTCAGAAGATACGAGGAAGAATGGGAAGAGGAGTTTGGACTGTCCGGCATAGTTACTCATTGGATGACAATACCAGATATTCTTTAAGAAATAATAGACGAATAACTATGCAGAAAGGAATCAAATGAGAATATTAAAGCGGAAGAAGCCGCCCGGAGGCAGCTTCTTGTTTTACGATATTGCATTTTGATAATGCTTTTCTCCTTTTGATAAGGTCGTATATTGCATTAGATGCAACTCCACACGCAATGGAGATTACTATAGTTATAATTATACTTCCCATAAATTCGAGAATTAACGTTATACGGCAATATCGCCTAACATTTGGCAGGGATTTGAACCCATAAAACGCTTGTCAGGCGTTTCCTTCCATAGTCGCAAATGCTGTGACAAAAATACAAAAGTAAAATTATAAAAAGAATATTATGGCAAAGATTTACGTAGCAAGTAGTTGGAGAAATGAATATCAACAGGACGTTGTAGATGTTCTCCGCGATTTAGGGCATGAAGTCTACGATTTTAAAAATCCCCCTCATGGTAATGGTGGCTTTCAATGGTCTGATATAGATCCTGATTGGCAGAACTGGACAACTGAGCAATATCGAGAAGCTCTTAATCATCCGATCGCACAAAAGGGATTTGATTCAGATTTTAACGGCATGAAGTGGGCGGATGTCTGTGTTATGGTTCTTCCTTGTGGTCGGTCAGCTAATACGGAAGCTGGCTGGATGAAAGGTGCAGGTAAGAGGGTGATGGTTTATTCTCCGGAAAAAGAAGAACCGGAACTCATGTATAAGATCTACGATTTTGTGAGTGATAGCATATTTCGCATAAATGATGAAATTTTTAAATTATATAGGTAAAAAAAAGAACAAAGATGAAGACAATGAACCAGACAATCGACATCAGCAAGCTGTCGGCCGCCGAGCGTGCCGAGCTGGCCCGCCAACTGGGCGAGGCCGAAGTGAGAGAACAGCG
>NZ_SLXB01000053.1 GCF_004342845.1 Prevotella heparinolytica
AGGGTCGTACATCACGGTAAACTCGCGGCCGGTGTTGTTCAGCGCCCACGCTTCGTCCCTCAGGCCGTCGGCGCCGTATACGTCGTAATGGTATTTTTGCCTGTCTATGTCAAACTGCAGGCCGTAGTTGGTGTAAGTGACGGCTTTGGGGTGGCACAGCCAGAACATCCGCACCATGTCCGTGTCCGTCACGGGCTGCGCCTCGGGGTTCTCGCTCATCCGGTACATCTCCATGTGCGGGATGCCGGAAGCAAAATGCTTTTCTTCGTTGTTCCAGAGGTCGCGGCACTCCTTGTAGATGGCCTTCACCTCCTCCAGCGTGGGGAGCGCGTAGGCGTTTTCCTCGATAAATTCCAGGTTGGGCTTGCTACCCGCCTTCTTGGTGTTCACGTTCTGGCCCGTGAAGTACCATATACGGTGGAGCACCATCGCCTGAAAACGGTAGAAGGCGTTCTCGATGGTCTTGGACTGCCCGTTGTAAGGCATCGTAGGGCGGTGGAGCACGGTAAGGCAGCGGAAGAAGCCCGTGGCGTCCCCTTTCTTGTGACCGCCCTGATTGTCGGTCACAATCTCATAAGGGCGGCTGCCTGCCGTTTCCACGGCCATGCGGTAGGCGCGGTACTGGCTCTTGAAGTTCTCGTTCGGGGCGATGTCGTAACCCAGCAGCGTCTCGCTGTAGGCGTCCATCACCTCATAGACGGACGTGGTACGCATCTTGCCCCGGTCGTCCCTGTAATAGAGGTTCAGCTTCGTGCCGTCTCCATACCACAGGGCGTCGCGCATCTGCGGAAGCCCGGTTTTCAGCAGGGAGGAGTATCTCGATTTCCAGCGTTGCATGCCGTGTACGGCGGCATACCACATCGGCATCACGGAGGGGTCGTTCAGGTAGTTCTTCACCGTGGTGGGCGACTTGATGATGTTCAGCCCCAGTTCCACGGCCCGGCGGTTGTACTCCTCGAATATCTGCGCCTCCGTGTACCTCGGCACGATGCTCCGCCGGAGCTTCAGCAGCAGGCGGGCCGTTTCGGGTACTACCACCCGTGCCGCTTGGTTGCCCGTGTTCTTGTTGACGAGGACGGTGTACCCGGACTTCTTGTAGGCGTTGAACTTCTCGCGCAACCGTGCGGCGCTCTCCGGCAGCGTATGCCCGTACTCCTCGCGCAGCTTCTCGCAAGTGCCCCTCACGCTCTTCCACGCCTCCGCCTTGCGGATGTAACCGCACTTGCGGTGCATCGCCTCGACCTCCTTTTCCACACGGATCAGTTCGTTCATCACCTCGGCGTTCAGCACGTACTCCGCCTGTCGGGACAGGGAAATCTGCGGCTCGTAGCTCTTGTAAAACTCCACGGCATTGCTGTCGCTGCGGATGGTATTGCTCATCATTTGTTCGTTCATTTCTTTTTGCGCGTCGGGATAAAGCCGGTCGTAAGCATCTCGTATGAGGTCGGGCAGGCTGTTATAGTCTATCAGGGCATAAGAGCCGGCACCCTTACCGGGCCTTACCACCCGGAGCTTGCCTTCGCGCACCTTCTTCTTATAGCTCGGTACACTCAGTATCCCTCCCTGCGAAACCAGCTCGGGAAAAGTGACGCACCTTATCTTACCGTACATTTCCATATCGAAACTATCTCTTCATTTTTGCGCAAGCCCCGGCATCGAACCGGGGAGCCGGCCGCCCCCGCCCTTAACAGAGAGGCTCCGGACTTGCCGAACAAAAAGCATCTAAGCTGTTTCCGCATCCGTCTTGTCAGGCATGCAAAGCGACAGTGCCACAATGGCCGACAACACTACAATCACAAAGGCGTTACGCCCGTCCGCGTCCGTTGCGTCCACGTTCGTGCCCAGCCACATTCCATATATAAGCCCTGCGGCCGAGGCAATCTTCCGGACAATTCTCCAAGTCTTCATAAGATGTCAAGTATTAAGGGTTGATTAAATCGTCCAAGTCACAGAAGGACGCTATGATACATGGAAGTACGATAGGTTCTTCCTCATTATCGTCTCCCACATAGATACACACACGGTTATTATCCGTGCCCAGCAGCGCATTATGCTTCAACATCAAGTTGCTCAGTTCCGAAAGGAACGCAACCTCTTTTTCTGTCAGTTTTCTGTCCATATATCTAAGTTTTTAAAGTTTTACATTCAAAAAAAACTATCCCTATTCATCCCGAACCGGGATAGATTCGCTACATTTGTAGCCGTCTAACTAATACTAACTCTTAATTCAACCATTATGAGTCTAAAAAAGAATCAATGGCGGGTAAATTGCGGCATCGTCTATAAAGATGCCGGGGAAATACCTTTTTGCCGAATCTTTGTCCACGAGTTGCTGACCTCCATCGCCATCACGCTGAAACTGGAATATGCCATCGTTGAGGATTTTTCCGGATTCCCCGTTTCTGAAGAAGAACACTCCGAAACGAAATCTGAATTCTGTATGGACATTTTCTGCTTCCGTGCTTTTGAACGGACAGAAATACCGATAAAGGATTTCCGGTTGCTCATCGACAAGCTGTTCTCACATTCATCCGTAGCTTTAGGCAACAGTTTCAGCGTAGCCCGCATCTTGCAAAAACATCTGAAGGAAGTTCCTTTCCCCGAAGAGTTTTGCCGTCCTCTTTCTTATCCGTATGTGGAACGCCACAATGGGAAAAGTAAAACTCTCTGTGTGACAGGGGCAAGCTATCAAGGGGTATCAGATGACTTGCGGCAAAAGAATGCGAACTGAAATGGTTTGCATTCTGCTGTTGTTTTTTCTCTTGCATATCCATACCATTATAAAGTTACCGTATCATTCGCCAGCACCGCCTTCACATTCCCTTTGGCGTCCAGCACCTTCATCGGGCGTCTGGCAGTATCAGTCACGTCGTTAATCTCCAGCAGGCGACCTCCTTTAACCATGGCAGCCTCCCTGATCTTTGCGGCCTGCAAGCTGTTCCGCTCGAATGCCAGTGCCTGACAAACGTTCCGCACACTCACCTCGAACACCTTAGCAAGTTCGACCTTGCCCTTGGCGTCTAACTCAATCTTTTGTCTGATTTTCCTTTCCATATATCAAATCGAATTAAAATTATTCCTATCTTTAAGGCGTGTTCTTGTTGAACACGCTGCAAATATA
>NZ_SLXB01000054.1 GCF_004342845.1 Prevotella heparinolytica
ATCGTCCATCACATCTACGTTTTCAGCTACCATCTAATATTACTAATTTCGCCGGCAAAAATGGTTTACGCATATATCAGGGTATCGACGGATAAACAAACCGTCGAGAATCAGCGGTTTGAAGTGCAGAAATTTGCCACGGAAAAGGGAATAGTAATAGATAGATGGGTGTCGGAAACAGTGTCGGGGATAAAGGCGGCATCCGACCGCAAACTTGGCGGGCTGCTTAAAAGAATGAAGAAGGGGGATATTCTCATCATTACAGAAATTAGCCGGATAGGGAGAAACCTTATGCAGATAATGTCTATTCTAAACCTCTGCATGAGCAAAGAGACCAAAGTTCTTACCGTCAAAGAACGTTACGAGCTTGGAAACAATATCAATTCGCAGATACTTGCCTTTGCTTTTGGATTATCAGCTCAGATAGAGCGCGATCTGATATCTCAGCGGACTAAAGAGGCACTTGCCATGCGCAAGGCTGCCGGTAAAAGACTTGGAAGGGAAGTGGGAAGCAAGAATAGCCACTATAAGCTGACAGGTAAGGAAACACTTATCCGGACAATGCTTGAATACGGTTATTCTAAATCGGCAATATGTCGCAAATTGAAATGCAATCCAAAGACGTTGAATGACCACTTAATAAGAATGAAGGGACTATTGATGTGTGAAAAATAATGTTATCTTTGCAGTTATTGTAATACCCTTGATAGGTTTTTTAGGCTATCAGGTTTTTTTATTTATGGGACGTTTCGGGTGTCATTAAAAGCCCCCGGCCTGTTAATAGTCATCTCACCTACATATTAACCCAAAAACGCTCAGAGCGCACGACCGGGGGCATATATCCTCGTTCGCACTCTGGGCGTTTTTTGGGTTATGTAAGTGAGATTGTGCAAATATACTAAATTTTGTAGTTATGAAGATTATAGAGATATTGAAATTTAATAGGGAGCTAATAAAAAGGTTCAAGATGGCAGGGGTACGTCTGGAAGATGAAGAATTTATTGATTTATACACTGATTACATCGCATTGTTTGAGCATGGCGAAAAGGTATCCTATGCCATAGCGTACTTGTCGGACAAATACAACGTGAGTGAGCGGAAAGTGTACGGGCTTATAAAGCGTTTTCAAAGCGACTGCAAGACTCTTGCAGTATGATTTCTTGCAAAAGTTCTTTTGCTTCACTGAGTATGGCGACCTTTGTCCTATCAAATTAGTTAGACAATGAGAAAGCAATATCTTTCGGCACCGCTTCCTTTCCAGGGGCAGAAGCGGATGTTTGCCAAGGAGTACATCAAGGTACTTCAGCAGCTCCCCGACGGGACAACCTTTGTGGACTTATTCGGAGGCAGCGGGTTGCTGTCGCACATCGCCAAGTGTCAGAAACCTAACTCAACCGTGGTATATAATGACTTTGACGACTACCGCAAACGTCTGGAAGCACTACCTCAGACGAATGCCCTGTTGGCAGAATTGAGAGGGATAGTGGACGTCCCACGCCACAAGGCCATTGTGGGAGTACAGCGTGAGCGGGTGTTGTCGTGTATCCGCAAGCATGAGTATGACCACGGATATGTTGATTATATCACGTTATCCTCGTCTATCCTCTTTTCGATGAAGTATGCTACGAAGTATGCGGACTTGGTAAAGGAGACATTATACAACAACATCAAAGGGGTGGATTATCCGCCTTGCGGCGACTATCTTGATGGGTTGACCATCACCTCTTGTGATTACAAGGAGGTGTTTGAGCGATACAAGGATGTGCCTGGCGTGGTATTTCTCGTCGATCCCCCATACCTGAGCACGGATAGCAAGACCTACAACATGTATTGGACACTATCTGACTACCTTGATGTGCTGACCGTTCTCTCCGGGCATCGCTTTATATACTTCACCTCGAATAAGTCCTCTATCATTGAATTATGCGACTGGATGGGCAGACACCCAAGTGTTGGCGATCCGTTCGAGAACTGCCATCGACGGGAGTTTAATGCGCATATGAATTACAGTGCTGCCTATACGGATATAATGCTTTACACAGGCTTTTAAAACAACATTCTAATACCATTTAAACGATGAATAAGTATTATCAGATACTTGGCAAGATTGTGGAGAAGGGGAAACACCAGACCAACAAGAAAGGAAGTATTAGCTATCTACTTAATGAGCAGCTTTTGTTAACCCCTTCTGATCTGCTTGATATATTTGAAAGTCACGGTATTGCCCGTAAAAAATTAAAAGAAGAGCTGCAGTTGTTTATGCGGGGAGAACGGCAGGTCGAGAAGTACCGCGAGGCTGGTATTAATTGGTGGGATTATTGCGGTTCTGTATTGGTAAACAGCTATCCAACATATTTTGAAAGGCTACCGCCATTGATAGCGAAGATAAATCGCGAAAAGCGCAACAGCAAGAATTATATGCTATTTTTGGGCGAGACGGGCGCAGAAAGCAATCAGGCACCTTGTCTTAGCTTGGTGCAATTCCAAATAGAGAATGGGGAATTAGTGTTATCAGCCTACCAGCGGAGCAGCGATGCGAACCTTGGGTTACCGGCCGACATCTACCACCTCTATCTTATGGCAAGGCAGATAGAATTACCGCTTAAGAGCATAACACTATTCCTTGGCAACGTACACATCTATGATAACAATTTAGATCGCACAAGGCTACTGCTTGATGGTGAAGAGCATGTGAAGTTTAATTTGAACGTCTGAAAAGATGTGACGAGAAAATTCTCATAAATACACAGTATATCTCCCCTCAAGATATATGCAAAGATAGGAAAAATGTATGTATTCTGATATTTTTTGTGTACCGTTTAAAGAGTGTTTTAACACGTCGAAAACAAAATAAAAAAAACACAAATCGATTTGTGTTAACGAAAACGAATTTGTTACATTTCGTTTTGGTAAAGTATCACAAATCGTTTTGCGGTTTTTA
>NZ_SLXB01000055.1 GCF_004342845.1 Prevotella heparinolytica
GATGTTGTTATGAATGAGTTTGCTCACCCATAATATAACAATTTTAGCTATTAGTACGCTGTTTATCATTTGATCAATTAGTTTAAATCACTTCAGAATATAAACACATAATAATCAAATCAATGGGGCGATTTTAACAGAATATTCGGTTTTATCCTTACCTTTGTATATAAAATCGGGCTTTATACCCAAACAACAAAAAGAAAACGATGCAAATTCATAACAATACATTGATAGCTGAATGCTCGTCTTACGATTTCAAGGAAATGCTTGAACGAAAGAAAGTAAAATCATGGCTTAAATCCGTATCGGCTTTTGCCAATACGAACGGTGGCAGTTTATTCTATGGAGTAAACGATGACGGAGTGATTGTAGGTTTGGAGAATCCGCAAGCAGATGCCGACTTTATCAGTGAAATGATAAAAGCAAGACTTGATCCTGTACCGGACGTACAGCTTATTCCGATTGAACACGAAGGACGTACCCTGCTTGAAGTGAAAGTAAAGGCAGGAACGCTGACACCTTATTATTATTATCAAGACGGAACACGTACAGCTTATACAAGAGTCGGTAATGAAAGTGTAGAGTGCAATTCGCAACAACTTCTTTCGTTAGTATTAAAGGGCACGCACATGACTTGGGATTCGTTGCCTACACAAGTGGATGCAGACAAGCACTCTTTCATCATTCTTGCCAATACATTCCGTGAGCAAACCCATCAGGAATGGAACGATAAGTATTTGGAATCATTTGGACTGGTCGCATCTGACGGTAAACTAACCAATGCCGGATTGCTGTTTGTGGATAATTGTACCGTATTCCAATCACGTATTTTCTGTACCCGTTGGACGGGACTATATAAAGACGATGCCATCAGTTCCGTAGAACATCGAGCAAATCTTGTATTGCTTTTGAAATATGGCATGGACTTCATTAAGAACTACACCATGAGCGGATGGGTGAAGATGCCGAACTATCGCTTGAACCTCCCCGACTATTCAGACCGTGCTATCTTTGAAGGGTTAGTAAACCATCTTATCCATAGAGATTATACTGTAATGGGTGGTGAAGTACATATTGATATCTATGACGACCGAGTAGAATTGGTATCACCCGGTGCGATGCTTGATGGTACACAAATCCAAGACCGTGATATATACAAAGTGCCGTCCATGCGTCGTAATCCTGTCATTGCAGATGTATTTACACAATTGGACTATATGGAGAAACGTGGTTCCGGTTTGCGTAAAATGCGAGAGCTTACAGAAAAACTACCCAACTTCCTGCAAGGAAAAGAACCGCAATATCAGACGGAAGCAACTTCTTTCTTCACCACTTTTTATAATCTAAACTGGGGTGATAACGGAAGAATACCTGTTGAGGAAGTGGCTAACAGGGTAAATAGCACCCTCGAAAAGTACCCTATAAACGAAGAAAGTTCGGTCGAAAAGTTCGGTGTAAATGCAAAAATGTTCGGTGTAAACAGCAAAAGTTCGGTGAAAAAGTTCGGTGTAAATGCAAAAATGTTCGGAGACACATCGGAAATACCTAAGAAAGTCAGTAAAACTGCACAAAAGATAATCGACCTCGTTATTTCTGACCCATCAATCACAGCCGATAATATGGCTAACAAGGTTGGTGTAACTAAACGCGCTATAGAGAAAAACATCAAGAACCTTAGGGATATGGGAATTTTGGCTCATGAAGGTTCGGATAAGACTGGCTATTGGCGCATTGTAATTAGTCCTCAAATAGAACAATAAACCTATGGGAACATCTTTCATATCACTCTGTGCAATAATTGCCGTTTTGATTATCGCCTTTTTGTTTGCCTCCTTGCCGCAGGTAAGCCATAAACGCGATATAGGGTGCTTTATGTAATAGCCATCATCATGCTATTAGCCGTCATTCCTATCAGTGAGTATATGGCTGGAAATACCCAAAATTCAAGCAACAATTATCTGCTTGTCCTAATATTCGATATTGCAGTAGGATATTTCTGTATGTACATTGCAGCATTGCTGAAATTCAACGTTCTTAAACGGAAGAATCAAGCATTGGAAAATGCATTGACCGAAAAAGAACAAGAAAAAGTATCTATTTTACTGGAACACCAAAATGAAAAACAACAAGCACTTCAAAGAGAAGAACTTGAATGGTTGGCTGAAAAAATCAAAATGTTCACTGAAGAAGAACAGAAATCCATTCTTGCAAGCGCTTACGCATTTGCAGAACATGACCTAATAGTAACTCCTTCAATAGTCATACAACGAGACCTCTGCAAAACCTTACCCCATTCTCTATCATTCTTGTTTTTGAGCAATATTGGCTCACCTGCAGTCTATATTTTTGATTTTTAGGCTGTA
>NZ_SLXB01000056.1 GCF_004342845.1 Prevotella heparinolytica
AACCTATGAAGTTTTGCAGATTCTCAGCATATCATTGACTGACAAAACCCACTTGCGTGACCTGTTCGACAAGACTAATTTCAATGATGTCAAAGTTCTAAATGAACCCCTGATTCCGGGGCTATTTGATTAATTGTTTAACTCGTCCCATTTTAACAGGACACTAATGAAGAATAATATAAAAACAATAGTATTAGGATTATGTATGGCGGGTATATTCACTGCTTGTGATTTAGATGTGTTACCTCCCGCCAATATGGCAACAGAAACTTTTTGGAAAACGGAAAAAGATGCATGGTATGGATTGAATGCCTGCTATGCTGAATTAGAAGGTGCCCAATTGCCGGATGAATGCTGTACAGACAATTCGCACAGCCATAAGCCATGGGAAGGCAATATGGAGTTGTTGCAACAAGATGGAATTGGTACGGCTGCTGCTTATGGTAATTATAGCTTCAGAACTGTCAGGCTTGTCAACACGTTCTTAGCCAACGTCGATGCCTGTCAGATGGATACAGGTTTAAAAGAACGTATGAAGGCTGAAGCACGTTGCATACGCGCTTGGAAATATTTGTACTTGACAACCAGATTTGGTAAAGTTTCTGTCATAAGGGATGTACTTGAATACGATGCTCCGAATGTAGCAAGAGATCCGGTAGAAACCGTACGTCAATTCATTTTGGATGAATTGGAAGATGTTGCCAAGGTATTACCTGCTAAATATAGCGGTGGTAATATGAACGAAGTCGGAAGAATTACTCGTTGGGGGACGCTGGCTCTTCGGGCACGAGCCGCACTTTATTTCGGGAATTATGTTGAAGCGGAAAAATCGGCTGGTGAAATCATTGATAAGAGTGAACACAATCTGTTCAAAATAACTTCATTGAATATAGCGCAACAACAGGAAGCTGACGAAATGGATACTTACATAGATTTTGCTGATAAAGGCATTGATAAAGATAAATTCATTAAAGGAATGTTCAGCTATGAAGCGTTATGGTTCGATGCCAATGCCAATCCAAGTAATCCAGAATATGTATTGACCCGAGAGTATGCTGCAGACAGCTATAACAATGATTGGATGCGCTACACATACATGATACCGATGTCTATGTCTGCTTATGAAGGATATATTTCCTATGAACCGATGCAAGATTTGGTAGATGCTTATTGGGATATAGATGGAAAAACGTTACGCAGCATCAATCCGGAGAAGCGTAAAGCTGATTTTGAAGCGATGTGGAAAGATTTTGAACAAAACAAGTCAGATCAAAAGAAATATCAGGAACAAATACAAAATTCCGATCTGAAAGCTTATGCGTATATGAAAGAATTCCGTAATCGTGACTCTCGTCTTTATGCCTCATTGATGTTCCCATTCAAAGGATGGCATGAATTGAAAGGCACTTACTATTTCATGTATAATCCTAAAAATATAAATAATAATGGTAACGAATCTTGGTCGGGATATGCTTTCCGAAAAATGGTTGCATTGGGACCTTATAACGAGTATTACTCTCCTTGCGATTATCCGATAATACGTTTCGCTGAAGTATTATTGACCTATGCCGAAGCACGTATACATACTACTGGATGGGATGATAAAGTACAATCTGCATTGAACAGAATACGTGAACGTTGTGGTATGCCTAATGTTCCCGTTAACCTTTCAGGCAACGCAGCTTTGGATTTTGTACGTAACGAACGTCGTATCGAATTGGCGGGAGAAGGACAACGGTTCGATGACATAAGACGCTATGGAAGTACATATTGCCAAAAAGTAATGAATGGGGTTACATATACTCCGATAATGCAGACATTGGTTAATAAGAAATGGAGCGAACGTCTGCTTCTAATGCCTATTCCACAGAGTGCAATAGATCAAAATCCATTATTGAAAGATGACCAGAATCCGGGTTATAACTAAATAAATGGAGTTTCGCAAGTAAAAAAATCATAGAGATACTACTCAGAGTATATCCTACTTCCAAATTTTATTGGTTTGTGAAAAAGGAATGCAAATGACTTTTTTACTTGCGAAACCTATATCTTGGTTTATAATTTATGTTTATAGACAACAATGACTAAACACATAGAACCGTTCTCTTTTTCTTTTGAAGACACGGCCGACTTCTGAAAGATATTTGTACTTTTGCAGTTGGATATGGAATTTAAATATATCTTTCCTTGTTCTTTTCTCAAATACTTATGAACATTGAAGTGATTTAAACTAATTGATCAAATGATAAACAGCGTACTAATAGCTAAAATTGTTATATTATGGGTGAGCAAACTCATTCATAACAACA
>NZ_SLXB01000057.1 GCF_004342845.1 Prevotella heparinolytica
CACTGAAAGGCTCGAAAGTCAGAACCGACTGACTCACAAATCATTCACGCTATTTCGCCTTTTCTTGAACCTTGGGGATAGATTTTTTTCAAAAACATCCAATGAACCATTGATATGGCCGATGTGTTGGTTACTGCCATTGTAGAACTTTTCTACATTGCCAGAGTTGCTTGTGATAGACGTTTGGCGTGTGGGCTGTGTGGTAGAAGCTCGACGTGCAGCTTGTTCGGCTTGTTGTTTTCGTTCTGTTTCTTTCTGCTCGGCCTGCCTCTTCTGTTCCGCCAAATAAGCTTCTCGTTCTTTAATAATGACATTGTCATCTTTCATTTTCCAAGTCTGCTTGTATTCACTGCGCATTGAGGCATAAAGAGACTGCAATTGCTTATAAAGTTGTTGGTATCGGGCATCTTTTGCGGATATGTCACCTTTATATAATCTCATTTCTCTGGTAGCATTGGCTTGAGCCAAGTAGTATTCTTTGCTGTTCGCACCTGCCGAAGGTGCGTTTACCTTATCTATGTAGAACTGGAGGACGTCACAGGTGCTGCTTTGCTTTGTCTCCTCGGAGGATGTATCGTAGGCGGGCATACCTTTGTAGATTAGTTCGTTTGCTTCATTCATAACCTTCTCATTTTCGGTCAACCAATCTTGCATCTGCTGCTTGTCGGTTCTTTCATTAGCTCCCAGCAAGCTAAATAGTTTGGCGGTCTGATAGCAGTGCAGGCATGCCAGATGTTCCATGTCTTTTTCGGCTATGGCTGTTTTTATTTGCTTCAGCCCATAGGCTAAATTAGCAAAGAGTTCCTCTGGTTCGGATTGTTCGTTAAAATCAGATTGTCGGGCAATAGAGTACATTCTTTGTTCGTGTACCTTGTCTGAGACTTTCTTTTCGGTATCATTGACTTCTTTGACAATTTGGGCTGTCGCAGCTTTTTTTACTCTTTCTTTCAGTGCCCGAAACTGTGCATTCGCGGCAAAAGAAGCCGAGAATAGCAATACTGCTACAGTGTATAGGATTTTAAACCATTTTGTTTTCATAGCTTTTCTTATTTAGTTAAAGTTCATATTAATTTCAAGGCCTTTTTTGTGATAAATAGAAAACAGGTTAATTCGTTTTAGTTTTCATTATTATCAATGTGATTATCCTCCTTCGCTCTTCTTTCTGATATTGAAAGATGGAAAAAACTTCTCAGAAAATTTTCCTTTGTAGAGTTTAAAGGTCAATGATTATCAGATACTTTTAGTTGTATGCAAAAATAAGAAAAAAATAAATATAACGGACAATGTTTTTCGTTTTTTATTACTTACCTTTATCTGTTCATTTTTAGACGGCTGTAGATTTGTCAAGTAAGCTATCTTTTGATTTACTAGGATTGGTAATATCAAGCGGATCCGAAAATTTGGTTGTCTGTTTACACCTCTTTCCGATTTATGCTACTAGAAGTGTAGGTTTAACTTGTAAGTAAGTGAACAAAATTAGTTTATATAACCCGTTGGCGGAATTAATTTAGTGCATGGTTAATTCTGCCGATAGGTAAAATTAATAATAATAATACAGGACTCATTTCTGAATCTTGTATTCCGATTTTCAGCACGATTACATGCTTTATAATTTTATGAAACACCTTAAGCTACGATAATAGCCCCAAGAGGGACTTTGTAACAAAATTTCCGAACCATGCCGTTTTTCTTGGCCAACCATCAGGATACAATCTCCTACCCCCGCCAGAACCCCTTCTGACAAGGGTATGGATCAGTATACGACTGATGCCACATCAGTATACGACAGAGGGTACATCAGTCGTATACTGATCTACCTTCTGTATAGGAGTGAGAAAAGACAACTCTGTTTTCTTTCTCAAAAGGAAAAGAACAAAGACTTTTTTGTAAAGATATTCTCCTATTCCTTTATCAACACATCATCAGGAATTAGGGGGGCAATCAGTTTGTTCAATTGCTTCATTCTTCGAGATTGGCTGATAATAATTTCATGAAGAGATCGGGTATGCGTTATAATTATTCCGCCAACGGATTTTATATAAAACAACACTGCTGGGCACTTAATCCCATCTGATTTTCAATTGTTTATAATTTAGTTCTTTGACATTTTTGTAATCGCAATCGGTAAGTATCTCTCTTACA
>NZ_SLXB01000058.1 GCF_004342845.1 Prevotella heparinolytica
CGGACATTTGAGATTGTGATGTGACACCTATATATTATCAATTATCAATTATCAATTATCAATTACCAATTTAAACGATTAAAGACATGAAAAAGAATGTATTGTATTTGGCAATGGGTCTTCTTGCCCTTGCCTCCTGCTCGCAGGACGAGACCACGGGCCTGGACAACGGCGCGGGCATCAAATTCCGCCCCAGCGTTGGCAACGTGACGCGCGGCCCTGTCATCACCACGGCCAACATCTCGCAGTTCAAGGTGAGCTCTTACCTGGCGGGTGCGGCTGCCAACTTCTTCACGGACCTGCAGGTGAACAAGGCCGGTTCCGTCTGGAACACCGCGCAGACCTACTACTGGCCGGGCACGGGCACGCTGAACTTCTTCGCGTACTCCCCGGTCGACGTGACGACCGTTGCCGTGAGCCCCACGGCGCGCGCCATCAACAACTTCTCGCCCGCACCGGCCGTTGCCGACCAGAAAGACGTCGTGGTGGCCTTCGCCACGGGAACGAAAGCGGCCAACGAGACTTCCGGCGTTGCCCTGCAGTTCAAGCACATCCTCTCCCAGATACAGGTGAAGGCCAAGTCGGCCAACACCACCGCATATGAGATCAAGGTGCTTGGCGTGAAGCTCGGGCATATATCCTCCACGGCCAACTTCACCTTCCCCACCACGGTGGTGACGGGCACGCTGCCCTCCAGCCACTGGACGGTTCCCGGCACAGCGAAGGACTACGCTACCAACCTCGACTCCGAATTCACGCTCACTTCGGACGCCGAGAACATCACCAAGAGCAACTTCCTGATGATTCCCCAGCAGCTTACGCCTTGGACGAAGGGGAGCGGCGCCGACGGTGCCTACATCGCCGTGCTTTGCCGGATTTCGAGCAAGAACGGGGGCAACCTGACGCAGATCTTCCCTCCCCAGGCGGACAAGTTCGCCTATGCGGCAGTGCCCGTCGGGACGAACTGGCTGCCGGGTAAGAAGTACACTTACACGCTGAATTTCCTCGGAAGCGGGGGCGGTGGCAACATAGACCCGAATCCCACGAACCCCGACAATCCGGTAGACCCGAACGTGGACCCCAACCCGGGCACGGGCGGCGATCCTGTATTGGGCGGTGCCATCAAGTTCACCGTTACGGTTGACGAGTGGGACAACCAGCCCGAAGAGGAGATGGGCCTGTAATCCTCGTGTTACGGGCGTCACACCACATACCGAAGGACGGCGGGGGTTGGACCGGCCCGATACAGGCGGCCGGGGAGGGCGCAAGCCCTCCGTCCCCCGACGTCCGCACGTAATGGAGCGGTGAGCGGTTAGCGATGAGCGGTCAGCAGGCTGCGCTATCGACTAATCACTGACCGTTAACCACTAATCAACTGACCGCTAATAACGCTAATCGCTAAATAAACTTTGCTTATGAGAACTATTGGAACTATGAGATTTATCCGCCCGGCCACGGCCTCCCGATTGTTGCCGGGCGGCCTGTTGCTGTCCATGCTGCTGTTTGCGGCGTGCTCGGACGAACATGAAACCGGACACCGTGCGGGGACGTCCATCGGGTTTGCCGTGACCGCATTGCAGGGGGCGGGGGACGCCCCCTCAACCACGCGTGCCGCTGCCGACAGCGTGCCGCGCTTGGAGATAACCCCCATCGGGGGGGAGACGTCGGACGGCGGGCAGGAATTGTACCTGCACACCCTGACGGAAGAGGGCATCGCCACCAATAACGCACGGGAAGCCGGTGCCGGCGCTTCCGAAGAAAGCGGCGGCGCAACCACCAAGGGCGCCCCGGTGACAACCGCCACCATGCATGCCGACGCCAC
>NZ_SLXB01000059.1 GCF_004342845.1 Prevotella heparinolytica
ATAGCTACACGGTAAAGAGCTACGCCACGGTATCGGGCGGAGGGGTGGACAAGGTCGTGCCCATCCCCTGGGAGGTGGAGTTCTCCGAGGACGGGGCAACCTGGAATAAAAACAAACCGGAGTGGCTGACGGCATTCACCGAAAACGAAGCGGGAGGCACTTCGGCGGCATCGTATACCGCCACGGTGGCGGCGCAGGTGAACAGCACACCTGACAATCCACACACTGTAGCATTGAAGAACGCTACTCCGGTGAACGACGGGACGAATACTAATATATACGACCTGTCCACGCACGACTATCAGGGAAACAACGCACCCATGCGCACGGCAAACTGCTACATTGTGAATGCGCCGGGGCGGTATAAGCTACCCTTGGTGTATGGCAATGCGGTGGATTATGTCAAAGTGCCCGGAGGCCCAAATCCGGGATGGAATGAATCTGCCTACACCTCCACTGCAAGCGGGGGCAATGTGCTTAAACCGTTTATCAACCACCGGGGAGTAGGTATTATCGACCCGTACATCTACAACAATACCAATTGTACACCGGCAAGCTGCACGCTCATTTGGCAGGATGCGCTGAACTTGGTGACCGACGTGGCGCTATCTTCCGACGGCCATTTCCTCGAGTTTACCGTGGGGCAGGCCACCATCTGCCAAGGCAATGCCGTGGCAGCGGTGCGCGACGCCTCGAACACCGTGCTGTGGAGCTGGCACATCTGGGTGACGGACTACAAGCCGGGCGCAACAGGGACAACCACACCCGACAAGGAGATCACCAACCACCAGAACAAGAAATACAAGATTATGACCCTCAACCTCGGCTGGTGCGACGGAAAAGAGGTGGCATATGCCGAGCGCACCGTGCAGGTACGCTTCAAGCAGAAGCCCACAGCAGGGTACACATCGGCTGACCCAAAGACATTCACTGTAAAGCAAAAGGCGCATACCATTACAGAGACTTGGAATCAAACTTATTACCAGTGGGGACGGAAAGACCCGTTCGTGGGGGCATTTGAAGATCCGGACGGAAACTCGAAAAGCATCAACAAGACATGGTATGATGTATCGGGAACAACCCACACCAACGAGCTTCCTGCCTTCCAAAACTTTTCTACCGGCAGCGCTTGTATCACTCGCGGTATCACGGAACCCGGCACGTTCAGTATCAACTCTTCCATGGACGGCCTATATTATAACCTATGGGATGCGAACAATAACACTACCTCAGCCAACGACAATCTCGTAGTAAAGACCATCTACGACCCTTCGCCTGTGGGGTATAAACTTCCTCCGAGTAATGTATTCACGGGATTTACTATAACAGGAACAAATGGCACATGGAACGAAGGTTGGAACTTTTATTGTGATCCAAGCAAGACTACTTCCGTCTTTTTCCCTGCGTCGGGCCATCGGTGGAACTATAACGCAGTGTCCACCAGCGTAGGGAGCATCGCCCACTACTGGACGGCGGGGCCGTACAACACGTACTACGGATGGATCATGATCTTCTACCCGAACAGCGTGTACACGCAGTACAAGGCCGAACGGAGCCGCGGCTACTCGGTGCGGGCAACCCAAGAATAAAAGGGAGCGAAGCGACCGTGTCGGCTTCATTTGTTTCATTGGCTTTATTCTCCTGCGGCTGAAAGCCGTAGGAACCCGATACCGGCGAAGCCAGTCGAAAAAGCCGAGAGTATCACGTTTCACTTTATACGTAAATACAATGGGATATACAAGTCGTGACTTTATGGATGCGGAACGAGACTTGCGGCTGCTGAGG
>NZ_SLXB01000060.1 GCF_004342845.1 Prevotella heparinolytica
ACAACGGTTAGGAATTGGGAATCATGGAACTATATTGCATTTATGGTAATTCTGCTAAGGAAATATTTGAGAAAAAGAAAAGTTTAAATCACTTCGTTTATTGTTTTCTGTCTTTTCTCCGGAAGCCGAACAACATCATTCCGAATCCGAGAAATGCGATGTCTTTAAGTATGAAAAAATCGGTTACGACTACACCGTCCTTGATTTTCCACATACCGGGAGTGAAGAATAAAAAGCTGAGTGTGACGAGGAATATCACTATTATTCCTGCTCCGGCATATCGTCTTAGAGAATGGAATTTAATCGACAGAAGCAATAGAAAGGCTGTCGATATCTCTACCAAACCTATCACATTGGAAACGGTTTGCAGATCGAACAGATTATACACTCTTCCGAAAAGAGGGTGATGTACTACCAAAGGTTTGATGGCGGCTGCCTCCGTTGGGGTAAATTTGAATATTCCGATCCACAGAAGGATAGCGGCAGTGCCGAGGAGGGTAATATAATATCCGGTTTGGAATATTCCCTCATAAGGAAAAGATTGTTTTCTCATACTCATCTTGTCAATTCTTTTTTTAATTACCTTGAATTTGTCTATTCATTTTTCGGAATCCTACAAAAGGCTTTCCCGATTTTATAGTCGGTAAAATCATGCAATCCTGACAAGGAGAGGGAGATTATAAGCTCATTTTTTTCTTTATGTTATCTTTAAATGATTGTATTTCAGTGTTATTGAAAGATTCTTTTTTCTCATATTTTTTTGTGAGCAGCCAATCTATCCACTCCACCTTTTTAGCATAGGCCGCACACCATTTACATATCGATAAGTGTGCACGGAGACGTATCCTTAAAATGAGAGGGAGTTCTCCGGCATTCTTTCGCTCGATCAGCGATGGTACCCGGCTGCACGGCATAATAAAGAAATGAATCAATTTATTGAATAATGCTTTCATAATTTGTCAAACCAGTTTAATTCGATACATTTTCTCAGCTGCATACGACTGCGTTGAAGAATCTTCCATAAATTGGTCGCGGCAATGTCCAGTTCATGACATACTTCATCGGCTTTTTTCTGATCAATGTAGTATCTCTTTACGGTAATCTGCCATTGAGATGGAAGGCGTTCGATACACTTGTCCAAAACATCCAGAATCGTATTTTCTCCTTCCGGTTCATTGGAAATACGAGGCCATTCGTGCAGCACAGAGTCATCCGTCCATGAACCCGATGAATCGAAAAAATCCGGTATGCTGACTGTTTCGGGCTTGCGATACCGATCCCGGTAGAAGTCGGCAATTTTGTTTTTCAAGATATTTTGTAGCCAAGTTAGCGGCGTACTCTTTCTTTGAAAGGCATGATAGGATAATGAAGCGGATATAAATACTTCTTGCACCAAATCCATGGCATCATTCTTGTCCGTCACCATTGATAACGCGCGGTTCAATAATAGGCCGGAGTAAGATTCTATCCATTTGTTTATTTCTTCGTTATCCTGTTTCATACAAAAAATGATTTTGTCTTGAATAAGCTTTGCTCAAAATAAGAAAGACACCAATATTAAGGAGATTGAAACCACTACCTTAGTGACGGAGACCAAATACCTTGGCTCGTGGCAAATATAATGAGACCTCTGCAAAACTCATTGTTCAAGATTTGTTCATTTCATCATATTTTTGTAGCTTTATAGTATGAAACAACGTCCTTCTTCTCGGAGTTT
>NZ_SLXB01000061.1 GCF_004342845.1 Prevotella heparinolytica
CCTCAGCAGCCGCAAGTCTCGTTCCGCATCCATAAAGTCACGACTTGTATATCCCATTGTATTTACGTATAAAGTGAAACGTGATACTCTCGGCTCCTTTCGACCGGCTTCGCCGGTATCGGGTTCCTGCGGTCGCTTCGCTCCTTTCTATTCTTGAAATGGCCACACGCTGAACCCGCGACCACGGTAGTAATAGTGACCGTAAGAAGACATCGGGCAGACGTAGGACGGGAAAAGGATCATGGCGTGCCCATCCTCTTTTCTGAGCGGCACAGCCGACCAGTAAACGCCATATTGACCTTGTCGCCAAACACCGCTGGAATCGTATAGCCGATAGCCGGAAGCAGGAAAAAAAACAGTATCACCGGTCATATTCTTGCCACAATAAAGGTTCCAACCTTCGTTCCATGCGCCTTTTTTGTTGACTTCGCCGGCATTAGTTCCTGTTGTAGTAAATCCCGTGAATCCGTTACTCGGAGGAAGTTTATACCCCACGGGGCAAGGGTCGTAGATGGTTTTCACTACAATGTTGTCATTGTGAGTAGTAACGTCATTGTCTGCACTCCAAAGGTTAAGATAACGTGCGTCCATATATGAGTTAGTACAATATACCCCCGGCTTTTGGATGCCTGAAACGATGCAGGCATTGTCGGCAGAGAAATTTTCCGTGGCAGGATTCTGATATACGTTCCGATTCCCATCGGCATCATACCACGTTTTGTTTGTATTTAACTTAATTCCCCCCACGAACGGGTCTTTACGTCCCCATTGATAAAAGGTGTTATTCCCTATCTCGATGATGGTGTGGGCTTTTTGTTTCAAGGTAAATGTTTTCATTTCGGCAGAGGTATATCCCGCCGTGGGCCGCTGTTTGAAGCGTACCTGCACCGTGCGTTCGGCGTAGATTTCCTCTTTCGCGTCGCACCAGCCCAGAGCGTAGGGCATAATCGTATACTGCTTGTCCTGATAGTTGGTGATGGTCTTGTCCCCGGTTCCCGGCTTGTAGTCCGTCACCCAGATGTGCCAGCTCCAAAGCACGGTGTTCGATGCGTCGCGCACCGCCACCACGGCGTTGCCCTGGTGGATGGTGGCCTGATTCACCGTAAATTCAAGGAAATGCCTGTCGGAAGAGAGGGCCACGTTCGTAACAAGGTTCGGCTCATCTTGCCAGACCAGGGTACAGCTTGCCGGCACGCAGCCGGCGTTGTTGTAGATGTACGGGTTGGTAATGCCGTTGCCCAGATGGTTGATAAAGGTACTCAGTATATTATTGGAAGCAGGCGCCGAGGAAATATACGCCGACGTATTGTTTCCCGTGCCGGGCGCCTTGACGTAATCCACGGCATTGCCGTAGACCAGCGGCAGGCGGTACGTTCCCGGCGCGTTCACGATGTAGCAGTTGGCGGTGCGCATCGGGGCAGTTCCTCCTTTAGTGGAAAGGTCGTAGCCGGCCACCTGTGCGGCGTTCCGCAACGCCTCGGTGTGCGGGTTGGGCGGAGCACTGTTCACTTGCGGGGCCACGCCTGCCGTATGGTTCGTCGGCCCGGTGCCTCCCTCCCCGTTTTCGGTAAAGGCCGTCAGCCACGCCGGTTTGTTTTTGTTCCAGACTATCCCGTCCTCGGAGAACTCCACCTCCCAGGGGATGGGCACGACCTTGTCCACCCCTCCGCCCGATACCGTGGC
>NZ_SLXB01000062.1 GCF_004342845.1 Prevotella heparinolytica
AAGTTCCTATGTTTAAAATCGGAAGTGACGGATAACATAATATAGCCCTAAAAAAGCTATACCATTATAGTTAACTTTGTAAGTGATAACAACAATATTAACTCATAACGATATAGCTTATGAAACGTGTACAAAGTAACACATTAGATTTCAGTGGTCAAAATATTTATGTAGGAATTGATGTCCACCTGAAGAGTTGGTCGGTTGCAATTTTATCAGAGCATAGTGTTCTGAAGCGATTCAGCCAAATTCCGGAACCGGAAGCATTGCACAAGTATCTTGTCAGCAATTATCCGGGCGCCAATTACTTCTCTGTGTATGAAGCCGGATTCTGCGGCTTTTGGATACACGAGAAACTGATGGATTTAGGAATAACCAACATCGTGGTCAATCCAGCCGACGTTCCGACCATGAGTAAGGAAAAACTTCGTAAGACGGATGCCGTGGATTGTAACAAGCTGGCTCGTGAATTACGTTCCGGTTCGCTGGTAGGAATATACGTTCCCAAGGCGGATGTCCTGGAAATGCGCTCTTTGATAAGGATGAGAAACCTGATTGTAAAAGACAGCACCCGTGCGAAGAACCGCATCAAGTCATTGCTTCGTTTTCATGGAGTGGATATACCCGAAGAGTTTACCCGATGCTCGATAGGATGTTGGTCAAAACGTTTCCTGACTTGGCTTCATTCTCTCGAACTCTCAACAGAGTATGGCAAGAAGACTTTGGAACTGCACCTGGAGCAGTTCGTGCGTTTGCGTAAGATGCTTCTTCAGGAAACACGTGCCATCCGTGAGATATCACGTAACGCACCTTTTGAGAGGCCGATACGTCTTCTGACTTCTGTTCCCGGAATAGGCGTTACTACAGCTGCTACCCTGATGGTTGAACTTGACGGTATAGTCCGTTTCAGGAATGAGGACCATCTGGCTTCCTTCATCGGTCTGGTACCCATGTGCCATTCGAGTGGTGAGAGTAACGGCACAGGAGATATAACGGTACGTCGCCATTTCATGCTCCGCTGCCTGTTGGTGGAAGCTGCATGGATTGCAATCCGTAAGGATCCTGCAATGACTGTAGCCTATACGGAATACCGTAAACGTATGAATCCCCAGAAGTCAATCATAAAGATTGCCAGACGGCTTGTAAACAGAATATATTATGTACTCAAACATGAAAAGGAATATATACCGTGTGTTGTCAAATGATACAGAATCCTATAAGGTAAAACAACTTTCTTTTGAGGAAAATACTATCATTACTTTGCGGCTTTGAAGTCCGCTTAAAAAAGTTTGTAATCCTCATTAATGGTTTGACTGATAAAGGAACTTGCAGCCCCTTGTGTGGTGTCTGCTGTGGAAAGTTTGTTTTACCATAGGATTATGGTTAGGTTTTCTTAGCCATATCAGACGATATCAGTAATACAAAAAGAGAGGCGTGTAACCGCCTCCCAAAGTAGCATTACTGCGTACCGTTAGGATGCTTATTGCTGGTAGGTTGCTCCTCAGCAGAGCCTACTTCCTCTTAACATCCTGACAAAAAGATATGAAACTAAAGTTAATTATTAATGAATTATCCAACTTTGTTTGGATTTTAAATGGAAAG
>NZ_SLXB01000063.1 GCF_004342845.1 Prevotella heparinolytica
CACTGCTGGGCACTTAATCCCATCTGATTTTCAATTGTTTATAATTTAGTTCTTTGACATTTTTGTAATCGCAATCGGTAAGTATCTCTCTTACAGACGTTTTATCCAGTAGAGAAAAGCTCAAAATTTGTAGAATTTCGTAGATTGGACGGTTAACTTTCAATCTGTAAGCGACAATGGCAACCAGACAGTATGTTATGATGGCACAGTACACTTGTATCTTGACTGCATTCATCGTGGTGCCCCAAAAAGATTTTACTTTCAGGTGTTGCTTTATCCATTTGAAAAATAGTTCCACCTGCCAACGGTTCTTGTATAGCAAAGCAATTTCCTCTGCTGATAGTTCCATGTTGTTGGTGATGAACACAAATTCTCTGTCCAGTTCTTCATCGTAGTATTTAACCCGCCGGAGTTTGTCCGGATATGCTTTGAGCGATTTATACGTTTCAAGCATTCCAATCTGATCACATTTTATTCCGGTTGTTTTATCGACTTCACGGGAATACATTCTACGGAATCTCATATTATCTTTTGCACGTGTAACGAAGTAAGCACCACTGGTGTGAAGCTTATGCAAACGGGTGAAGTCAACATATCCTTTATCCATGATATAGAAACTTCCCTTTTCATAACTCAACTCATCCAGCATGTTTACGTCATGTACTTTAGCATTGGTTACCAGTACGATTGTCGGTATGGAAGTCTTTACATCATACAAGGTATGAAGTTTGATGCCTCCTTTGTGTTTCTTAAATTCCGCCCACCAAAAAACATTCAGACAAAGGTCTATGGTGGAGGAATCAAAGGCATAAACATTACCGTCAACTTTCACCTCGAAGTCATTTTTGTTGTAGCTATTACGGGCTTCCGCAATCAGGGTATAAGCAAATTCTTCGTAGATACGATAATCTCTATTCCGGTTTGCTTTCCCCAGATTGGTACGGCTAACTGTTGGACCGAATCCCAAGTGATAATACTTGTTCTTGTGTGCCTCAAGGCTGAGCATAAGGTCACGCATACTGTCTCGGGCGGTCAGTTGTCCGTAGATCATGCACAGCATCTGATTCCAACAGGTGAATGTTCTGATTTTCTTATTCCCGGAATACTTCTCTACCAAACGGTCAAAGACACGACGGGGAAGAAAATCTGTAAGTTGAGCGAAGATATATTTGCCTTGATTCATTGTTTTGAGCTTTTGGACAAAGCTAAAACAACTTTTCAATTCAAATCGTCACGCTACAAAAAGATACATAACTATGCGATTATCAAAGATTTCAAAGAACGATGTTTAATTTAAAGTGCCCACTAGTG
>NZ_SLXB01000064.1 GCF_004342845.1 Prevotella heparinolytica
TCAACCAAAATGTTACGGAAACGGCATACAGTTGTACTATCTGGAGCGCAGTCACCCAAGCCTAAACCGACAAAGCCACTGAAGGACAGACGGTCGTATAATTTCAGCCGTTCTTCCACGTTCATCTTCTGTTTGGCAATTCGCTAATATTTCATCACGTTTTTCTGTGCTAATAATAAAAGCATCATTGAAGCCAGTTTTTATCCCATAGTTTATTTGGATGTCCCAATCCTTTAAGGGTATTCCCGTAGCCTCAATCTTGCGTTTGATATTCTGCTCAATGGGCGAGAGAATCACCCACGAATCAGAGCCTCCGAAATTACAAGCAAAGCCTTGTTGCTGCACGAAAACGCTCTTTTCCTGAGCAACAGTTTATCGGAAACACTCATCAACGCTCCTTTCATATTGCTCTTCAACTTTGTAATAAGCTGTATGCCATCGATGAATAACCTTTGGAACAGGTTCTTGCCTATATACCCTTTGTCTGCTACCAACTTGCCATATAAGAACTCAACAAATTCCTTGTATCCCAACGGCTTTCGGTCATCCACGTCTCCCGGTGTAATCATGAAGTTGAGCAGTTCCCCCTTCTCGTTGCAGATCAGATGCAGCTTGAAACCGAAGAACCATCCCATGGAGCATTTTCCTCTTTGGGCAATACCCTTGAATACCTTGTGGATATGAATGCGCTGATTCCTGCAAACGCGCAAAGGGGTACTGTCGACAAAACTGATGCCGGTGCATTTGCCCAAAAGAACCTTCTTGATGAACAGAGCCAAGGGGATGGCTACCTCTCTCTCAAGTTCTACGAAACGGTTGTATGAGACAACCTCAGGAAACAGGTGGCGAAGATTCTTGCATACTTTCTCAAGATAGAAGTGCTTCAGGCAGCGATAGCCTGAATCGTGAAAGAGGATCATAATCAACATGATTTCTGCCTTGGACATCGTGAAATCACGATGATATTTTCTTTTATTGTTCGCTTTTAGCGTGTATTTTGCCATCATTGCATCAAAAAACTTGCAGAAGTCGTCTGCTATACAAAATATTTCCGTAACTTTGTCTTCGGTGATCATAGCGATTTTTGTCTGTAATTCTTTGTATTTTAGCACTATAAAGATACAACAAATTTCGCTAATCACCAAATTTACAAACACCTATAATTCGTCGAACTCACGTTATTATATATTCGACAGGGCTTATGACTCCTTTAAAGAACTCTATAGGATACATCTTACAGACTCTTTCTTTGTTGTCAGAGCCAAGACGAACT
>NZ_SLXB01000065.1 GCF_004342845.1 Prevotella heparinolytica
TTTCAATTCAAATCGTCACGCTACAAAAAGATACATAACTATGCGATTATCAAAGATTTCAAAGAACGATGTTTAATTTAAAGTGCCCACTAGTGCTATTACATATAAAAATACTGCTTATTAAGAATTTATTCTTTTATATCTTTATAAATATGGCTAAAAGGATTTTTCTTGTTATTATGGGAAAGTATAAATAATAAAAAAATGAGAATTATGATTTACGGATACATTAGAGTAAGCAGCGATAAGCAGACAGTAGAGAATCAGCGTTTTGAAATTAATAATTTCTGTGAACGTTATAAACTTGTAATTGATGGTTGGATTGAGGAAACCATTAGTGGTATGAAATCATACAATAAACGTGAATTGGGTAGGCTTTTGCTACAGATTCAGAAAGATGATCTCATTATCTGTGCAGAATTATCACGCTTGGGAAGAAATCTGTTCATGATTATGGAGATATTAAATATTTGTATGACCAAAGAATGTCGTGTGTGGACTATAAAAGACAACTATCGTCTTGGTGATGATATCCAAAGTAAGGTTCTTGCCTTTGCTTTTGGACTATCTGCTGAGATTGAACGTAATCTTATTAGCCAGCGCACGAAGGAGGCTTTGGCAAGAAAAAAAGCTGAAGGTGTGACGCTGGGACGACCAAAGGGAAGAAAAAGTTCTGTAGAAAAATACAAACTTCATGGAAAAGAAAATCTTATCCATGAACTTTTAAAGGCAAAAGTCTCTAAGCGTAAAATTTCAAAATTATGTAAAGTTGATAGAAATACGCTTGACCGTTTTATAAAACAGTTTTTGACGGAATGAAACCGAGCGATTATTGAAACGGTGAATGATGAGCTTAAGAACATTGCTCAGGTAGAGCACTCCAGACATAGATGCTTTGATAACTTCATCGTTAACCTTCTGGGAGCCATTGCTGCATATTGCTTATTTCCGAAAAAACCGTGTATCAATGTACAAAGGAAAATAGACACGCAGCTTGCCTTATTCTAAATTCGTCGAACTCACGTTATAATAAGCATTTGGCTCATAATGGATTGAAGACATTGCTGTAGAATCGTGCTTTGATGCAGTGGTTACAGTATAGAAGGCAGGAACTTGTGCT
>NZ_SLXB01000066.1 GCF_004342845.1 Prevotella heparinolytica
AGCCGAGAGTATCACGTTTCACTTTATACGTAAATACAATGGGATATACAAGTCGTGACTTTATGGATGCGGAACGAGACTTGCGGCTGCTGAGGCAAGAGGAGGGTGTTTTTCAGGCGCGGATTGCGCGGATGACGCGGATTTTATTTTATCTTGGTTCTAATGCATGAATGCTAATGTTCTGATATGTACGGTCTTAATGTCTAATGTCAGCTATATGTGTGAGGGGTAGCGATGCCACTGCGGTGAGACAGGTGATGACACCGCAGCGAGACAAGCGGCGTCACCGCAGTGAGACAAGTGATGACACCGCAGTGAAATGGGTGATGTCACTGCAGTGAGACAAGCAACGTCACCGCAGTGAGACAAGAAGCGTCACCGCAGTGAGGTAAACGGCGTCTCCACAGTGAGGTAAGTACCCCTCCTGCGGGGACATTCAAGGGAATTAAAAGAAAAGGCGTTCACACGCCGACTGTGAGTTATTATCATTTAATTATTAATTAAAACTTTATCAGTATGAGTATCAGTTACAAATTGGTGCAGAAGAAGCACCCGATGAAGAAGAATGACCCGGCTAAGTGGTATGCCGTGCCAAACAGTGCAAAACCATTGTCTCCCAAAGCTTTGACCCGTGCCGCAACGGTACATACCACCACGGCACCCATCGAGCTGGAGGCAGCCATGGAGCTGCTGGCGGAGTTCATCCCCCAACAGTTGCAGCAGGGACACACGGTGAATGTGCCCGGCCTGGGTACATTCCGCATCACCTTTAAAAGTGCAGGCGTGGAGAAGATAGAAGATTTCAACGTGGGCACGATGATTAAATCGCCCCGTGTAACGTTCACACCTGCCCGGGAACTTCGCGGCAGGATTATCCGAGAACTCAGCTTCGAGGACGGAGGTGTGCTGGAGGCCGGCGTAAACTATGCCTCGATGGCGGACTACCGCAAAGCCAAAGGACTGCCTGCGCCTACACCGGGCGGCAGCGGTGGAACGGGTGGCGGCAGCGGCACGGGCGGCGGCACGGGCTCGGGCGGCCAAGGAGAGAATCCGCTTGGTTAGACGTTAGACGTAAGAGGTCAGACGTAAGAAAAGAATAACACCGGATCAGGGTA
>NZ_SLXB01000067.1 GCF_004342845.1 Prevotella heparinolytica
TTTAATGCGAATCAGTAGTTGGTCTCTGATTCTTGTTTTAAAAAATTAGATAAATGAATGCGATGGCAATTTTTCCCATCGTATGTACTAAAAGTCCGGATGTTGATCTGACTTTCATCGCTCTTTGAATATTTGTTTTCTCATTCAGCCAGTTGAAAAACGACTCTATGGGTTGTCTGACCTTTGAAACAGCAGTAGAGAACAGGTCTCTTCCGGCTTTCTCTCTTTGAGTAATAACCGGAGCCTCCCCTTTTATTGCTTTTACGGGAGTTAGCATAGTTACTCCTTGTTCTTGCTGCTTATTCCTCCAGTAAGAGAAATCCGAGTATATCTTATCAGCGAAGATTTTTCTTTTTATAAGGATGTCAGCAGCTTCTCTTTTAAGAACCGTCAGATCATTCTCTTCTGCCGATGATAAGATAATCATTTCAGGAAATGGAATAGTTCCTTCCCTACGAAAGGCTAAAGCATGGATTTTTAGACCGAAATAATAAATGTTCTTTGTAGAACAGTATCCTTTGGTTGCAATTTCAGTAGCTACCTTTCCTGTTTTATTCTTTCCTGCACAGGTAATAATGGGCATAGAGTCAATAAGTGATGTCATAGAATCGCAATCCTCCGGTTTAAAGAATGTAATGAGATGCTTTACAAGTTCACCAATTGCCTCACTCATCAGGTTTAACCGATAGTTGAATGTCTGATAAGAAGGTAGGTTGGGGAACCATGAGAGCAAATATTCTTCAGTGAATGTATGTATCTCTTTGATTTGGAAGTATCGCTGATAGGCTCCGCAAAACAGATATACGGTAAGCAGTTCCTGGTCTGTAAAGATAGGATTTGCATTATTACTGAATCTCTGGCAGTAAAACTTCAGTGAAGACTGGTAAATATCGCAGATGTACATATATATTTTTATAAGTTTTAGCTCTTTCTCCTTGGGAATCATAATTAGAACAATGAGTGGTTTTATTCTTCTAATATACTGATTTCCAAGGAGATTAAGAAACAAACAGACAAGATAATTAATTGAATAATAACATTTTAACTAACTGAATCAAGTAGGGATTTCAACTACTGATTCGCAT
>NZ_SLXB01000068.1 GCF_004342845.1 Prevotella heparinolytica
ACCGCCGGCGAACCTGCCTATACGGGCATCGGGGAGTATGAGAAAGCCCTCTCCAACATGACGCTGGACGAGGTGATGCACCGATTTTAAACGACAATCAATAACCATTTAAATACCCTTCAAATGAAACTTACCAAACAGGACAAGGATGCCATCCGCGACGCGCTGATGGCCTATTGCGAGAACTTCCCCAGCCGCAACCGTGCCAGCGAAAGCCTGCAAGGCGTCAGCGCGGCCGTTGTGAGCCAGATCCTTAACACCAAGTACGACACCATCTCCGATGACATGTTCGGGCGTATCGCCTCGCAGATCGGCTTCAGCTTCGACAGCTGGGCCATCTGCGAAAGCGAGAACTTCCGTCTGGCCACCTACGTGATGGCCGACGCGCAGATGTACAAGAACGTCACGTGGATGGTGGGCGACGCCGGCTGCGGCAAGACCACGGCCGCCATCGAGTTCCGCCGCACGCACCGCAACGTTTTCTATATTCTTTGCAGCGAGGACATGCGACGCAGCGACTTCGTGCGCGAGATAGCAAAACAGGTGGGCGCTCCCACCGACGCCACGAGCAACCTGCGCGACATGCTGGAGTATGCCCTCTCGATGATCGGGTTCCTTCAGAACCCGCTGCTCATCTTCGACGAGGGCGACAAGCTGACCGACTGCGTGCTTAACTACTTCATCAGCATTTACAACCGTCTGGAAGGCCGGGCGGGCATCGTCTTCCTTAGCACCGACTATATTAAGCGGCGCATGGAGGGCGGGCTACACTATAACAAGAAAGGCTACAAAGAGATCAACAGCCGCATCGGGCGCAAGTTTTTCGACCTGAACGCCACGAGCCGGAACGACGTGTACACCATCTGCCGCGCCAACGGGCTGACGAACGAGGCGGAAATAATGAGCGTGGTAAGGGACGCCGAGGCGCTGGACAACGACCTTCGCCGCGTGAAACGTAAAGTGCACGCGCAGAAACGGATAGCCGAGCAGCGGAAAGGGGGCGACGGGCAATGAGCGTGACGTTCGACCGCAACGCCAAGGGCGTGCGCGAGATG
>NZ_SLXB01000069.1 GCF_004342845.1 Prevotella heparinolytica
TACTGTCCGCTAAACCATAATTATCTACTCCCAACTCGTTAACTATTACGTGTTGGGAGTATTTCTTTTTTCGGACAAGCCCCCTTATTTCAAATTTTCTTCTTCCCGAGGTTCTTCTGCTGTTTGTTTTAGGAGTAATTTCAAGTCTTCGTCAGGTCGTTCGAAGAATGTATCCATATTGATATAGTACATCAGTACGATTCTTACCATCGTGGCTAATCCCGAGAAGCTCCAAGGGCGTGTAAGTCGTTTTTGCAGGAGTGTCATAAGCAGGTTGGCTATGAGTGTCACCCAAACCTGTATCTTGATGGCGTTGGCACTTTCTCCATAAAAGTATCTGAGAGGGAAGTTCTGCTTGATTTGCTTGAAGAGTGATTCTATGAGCCATCGTTTGCGGTATATTTCCACGATGGTTTGAAGTGCCATGTCAAAATCGTTGGTCAGCAAGCTTACGAGTTTGGGCTGCCTGCCCTTTTTGATATCCACGTATGTAACGATACGTGCCTTATGCCGGGCATCCCCCTTGTTGAACACCACCGTTTGTTCCCTGTATTCCATGAGCCCTTGCCCGGTCATATACATGCGGTCAGAAAGCAATTCGTAGGTAAGATTTTTCTTCATCTTGGTGACATACACCACGCCTCGCATGGTGAGTTCTTCAAACTTCCCATAATTGATGTAGGCTCTGTCCAAAGCCACAATCTCTCCGTTGCGGAAATCTGAAGGAGCAAGCATAAAGGAGTCGTTGGTGGCAGCGGAGGTAAACCGAACGTCGCAAGGTACGCCCTCGTTAGCATGAATGACGGAATGGACCTTGATACCTCCTTTCTTCTTGCCCGACTTGGGGTGACGCCCTACACCCTTGAAGACGAGACTGGAGAAGAGCGTAATCGTGGTAGAATCGATGACACGAAGCCGCTTCATCCAACTCACCGTCTCATTTCTTGGGCTGTCCGAGGAAAGGGTTGTCTTGTTTTGCTCGTAAAGGTCACGATAGACCATCTCAAAGAACGTCTCGGAGCGGCGGGCGTTGGCGTCCGAGAGAGTG